>JALHMS010000064.1 GCA_022843925.1 Burkholderiales bacterium | reverse complement strand
CATCGCTGGGTTGCTTCCAATACCCACTGCGTCGAGCTGCTGCTCGACCCACGAGAAGTGCTCTCTTGGCATGCCGATGTAGCTTCCAATCAGCGCCGCGTCGGGCGAAGCCCGACCCACGGGAGCATCTGGCTGCCGCGCGACTTGATCGGGGCGATGGTGTTGGTGGGTCGGGCACTGCCCGACGCGGCCTGAATGCGCTGTCGTCTCCAAGCCATCGCCGTGTCGAGCGTTGTTCGACTCACGAAAGTCCTCGCGACGGGATGCCTCGCCGCTGAAAGCAATCCCGTGGGTCGAGCTCCGCTCGACGCGGCTGTGGCATCGCTGGGTTGCTTCCAATAACCACCGCGTCGAGCTGATGCTCGACCCACGAGAAGTGCTCTCTTGGCATGCCGATGTAGCTTCCAATCAGCGTCGCGTCGGGCGAAGCCCGACCCACGGGAGCATCTGGCTGCCGCGCGACTTGATCGGGGCGATGGTGTTCGTGGGTCGGGCACTGCCCGACGCGGCCTGGATGCGCCGTCGTCTCCAAGCCATCGCCGTGTCGAGCGTAGCTCGACCCACGAAAGTCCTCGCGACGGGATGCCTGGCCGCTGAAGCAATCCCGTGGGTCGAGCTCCGCTCGACGCGCCTGCGGCACGCCTGGGTTGCTTCCAATAGCCACCGCGTCGAGCTGCTGCTCGACCCACGAGAAGCGCGCTCTTGGCCTGCCGGCGTTGCTTCCCATGACCACCGCGTCGGGCGAAGCCCGATCCACGACAGACGTCCCGCCAGGGCGGGGAACCGCTCGCTTGCCCCTCGCAGCATGCCGATCGCGTGTGCGACGATATGGCGCATGAACGGTGAACGCGCCGCGGGGGATCGCCCCGCCTCCAGGACCCCGGCCGACGCCGCATCCCCCATCCGCACCATCGACACCTGATGCGTATCCCCATCCCCCGGTCCCGCATGCAGGTCGACGTGGCCGGGATTCCCGATCTGGTCGCGGATCACCATGCGACGCTGGCGATGGTGCTGCCCCCGCTGGTGGAGCGTCTCCGGGCGATGGCGCCCACGCTCCTCGTCACGCTCGCCCGGGGAAGCGCCCATCACGCCGCCGCGTACGGTGCGGCGCTCGCTGAATTGCGTCTCGGCCTGCCCACCGCGCCGCTGCCGATGGTGCTGGCCTCTGCGCACGCACGAACGCTCCGCCTGGAGCGCGCCCTCGCGATCGCGGTGGCGCCTGTCGGGGAGAGCGCCGACCTGCTGACATCGATCGGGATGGTGAAGCGCGGGGGCGCCAGTGCCCTCGGACTCGTGAACGTGTCCGGGTCTCCCGTCGAGGCCATGGCGGACGACGTGCTCGAGATCGGTGCCGGCGAGGAGACGTCAGCCATCGCCACGCGGACCTTCGTCCTGACGGCGTTCACGCTCGCACAACTGGTCGCGACGTGGTCCGGCGGCGCGGCGCTCTCGGCGTCGCTCGCGCGGATGCACGAGGCGCTCGCCGACACCACCGAGCCTGCGCGCGATGCGCTGCTCACGACCCTCGCGAAGCGCGAGAGCGCGTACGTGATCGCCCGAGGGCCGGCGTTGCCGATGGCGCGGGAGCTGGCACTGAAGCTGAAGGAGGTGTGCGGCATCCACGCCGAGGCGTTCAGCGCCGCCGAGGTGCTCCACGGCCCGATCGCGCTGGCGTCAACGCAGTTGCCGGTGATCGTGTTCGAGCCGGATGCGGCCACGCGTGCCTCGGTCGAGGCGGCGGTGGCGCGATTCGTCGAGGCCGGGTCGCCGGTCGTCCGCATCGGCACACGGGTGGCGCCGGGCATCCACCCGTGGCTGCAACCGTTCGTGACGACGCACTCGGCCTACGCGTGGCTGCTGATGCTGGCGGCGGCGCGGGGACGGGATCCTGATCGCATCGTGCGGCCGGATTCTCCGCCAGCGCGGTAGAACCGCTGAACTACTCGATGCGCAGCTTCTTCACCTCGTCGTCGGGCGGCAGGTAGCTCTGCCCGTCGCGGTACACCCAGTCCACCATCACGCCCTTGCCGTCGCGCTTCGCGAGACGCCCGACGTAGGCGCCCATCGTCGACTGATGATCGATCGCGCGGTACGTGACCTTGCCGAACGGTGTTTCGACGGCGAGACCCTTCATCGCGGCGATGACCTTCTCGGTGTCGGTGCCGCCGGCCTTCTTCATCGCCGCTGCCACGCTCTGCATCGCGCTGTAGCCGACGACGGACCCGAGGCGCGGATAGTCGCTCCAGCGCTTCTGGTACGCCGCGAGGAAGCGCTTGTGCTCCGGCGATGCGATGTCGGCCCACGGATAGCCCGTCACGTACCAGCCGGCCGGCGTCTCGTCCTTCAGCGGGTCGAGGTACTCCGGTTCGCCGCCCAGGAGGTTGAAGACCTCGCGACCGCGGAACAGACCGCGCGTGTTGCCCTCGCGCACGAACTTCGCGAGGTCGGGGCCGAAGAGGGCGCTGAAGATGGCGTCGGGCTTCGCGGCGGAGAGCGCCTGGACGGTCGCGCCGGCATCGAGCTTGCCGAGCGGCGGCGCCTGCTCCAGCACGAACTCGACGTCGGGCTGGCGGGCCTTCAGCAACTTCTTGAAGGCGTTGGCCGCCGACTGTCCGTACTCGTAGTTCGGATACACGAGTGCCCAGCGCTTCTTCTTCAACGCGGCGGCCTCGGGGATCAGCATCGCCGTCTGCATGTACGTCGAGGCGCGCAGCCGGAACGTGTAGCGGTTGCCGTTCTCCCAGGTGAGCTTGTCCGAGAGCGGTTCGGCGGCGAGGAAGGGGAGCTTGCGCTGCTTCGCGAGGTCGCTGACGGCGAGGCCCACGTTGCTCGCGAAGGTGCCCATCAGCATCGACACCTGTTCGCGGCTCACGAGTTCCTCGGCCACGCGCACGGCGTCGCCGGGGTTGCCGTTGTCGTCACGCGAGATGACTTCGATCTTCCGACCGTTCACGCCGCCCGCCGCGTTGATCTCCTCCAGTGCGAGCGTCCAGCCCTTGCGGTAGGGCTCGAGGAAGGCGGGGAAGGCCTTGTACGAATTGAGTTCGCCGATGCGGATGGCGTCCTCGGCGCGGGCCGTGCCGGTGGTGCAGAGCGCGGCCAGCGCCAGGGTGAGCAAGGTGCGGCGCATGTTCATCGCTGACCGTCCCAGACGCTGATGTCGCCGGCCTTCAGGCCACCCATGCGGGCGTGGACGCGCGGGCCGTCGCCCATGACGAGGATCAGCGCGAGTTCATCGGGACGCGGCCCGTCGGACACGCCGACCTCCATCGCGTCGAAGTGGCTGCGGACGTACGCGGCGTTGATGTGGTGGAGCGGCACGTCGAGGCGCGCGCCGGCACTCGCGAGCTTGGTGGTCGACGGCACGATGGCCTTCGCGCCGCCCAGGGCCTCGCGCATCGCGTACCCGCCGGGCACGTGCCAGAACGCGCCGTGCTCGTGTTCGCCGTTCACGCCGACGATCGTGCCCTTGCCGTACGACTCGATGCGCTTCGGATCCCCGCCGAGCGCGGCCAAAAGGCGCTGGGCCATTTCCAGGCCCAGCGGCTTCAGTGCCTCCATGAAGGGTTCGATCGTCTCGACGTAGCGGCCCGCGAACGGGTTGCGGATCACGGCGACCACGGCGCCCTTGCGGCGCGGCGTGGAAGAGGGCGGCCCGCCGTCGTGGAAGGCCTCCTCGACGATCGTGCACACCTTGCGGACTTCGACGGCGGGGAGGGCGGACGATGCAGCGGTGCTGGTGCTCATGCGAGCGTTTCTCCGTTGACTGTGACGATCGAACCCGGAACGAGCTTGCCGGACGCGATGCCGACGACGCGCACTTCGCCCGCGAGCCGCAGGCAGGCCGCGCGGATCAGGCCGCGATCGACCATCCCCTGCGCCCTCGCAACGCCGCGCGCCAGAGCTTCGTGCACGGCAACTTCGGGCAGCGTGCCCACGGCGACCGTGACCGGCAACGCGCCGAGATCGGTGTCGTCGCGGACGTCGCAGGCGGGCCGACGTTCGATCGACCGATGATCCACGTTCACGGCATTGGCGACAAGCGTGGCCGCGGCGTCCGCGGCAGCCGCATCGGCGGCCACCACCGTCACGGCGTCGGCGATGCCCATCGACATCGATCGCCCACGCCAGCCCGAGGTGGCGACGCCCCGCGCGGCGTCGTCCGCTCGCAGATCCAGGGTGCCGTGCAGGGCGGCGTCCTCGATGCCGGCGAGCCCGACGCGGAAGGATTCGCCCGGCGCAAGGTGCAGGGCGATGTCGCCGCCGTTGTTCACGTACGCGCGGCGGAGACCGGCGCTTGCAACCATCGCCGCGAGCACCTCGTCCGCGACCGATCCGGCGACGGCTGCCATGGGCGTGATGAACAAGCCGCGATGCGGCCAGCAGGCGGCGAGCATGCGGCGGGCGACGGGGCCCGCGAGCAGCGGTGGTTCGACGCCGAGCGGCTTACGCAGCAGAGGGAGTTCCGAGACGAGGACGGTGAGGATTTCTTCGAAGCGCGCGCGGGCGGCGGCGTAGGCGGCGTCGACGGCCGTGGCGTCGTCCGCGAAGGCCTCGATGATCAGGTCGATGGGGCCCTGGTGGAGGTGGAGGCGGGGGGCGGGGAGGCTGTCGCCGGCAGGGCCGGGCGGCGACGCGGCACTCATCGAACCGCGCCCGGTCCAGAGCCGGTCCATCTGGCAGAGAATAGGCTGGAAAATCTTCTCATAATCGCCGATGAAAGGACTCGCGTTGCGACGAGGGCCGTCGATAAAATGTTCTCGAAAATCTTCTCATTATCGCCATGCGAACGAAGAATCAAGCCACCCGGGATCGACTCTACGCCGTGCTGGCGCGCGAGGGTATGTCTGGCGCAGCGACGCTCGCGACCCAGGTGGGCGTGAGCGTCGCCACGCTGCATCGGCTGCTGGCCGAGGCGGGAAGCCACGTGGTGGCGGCGGGCCGCGCCCGTCGTGCCCGGTATGCCCTCCGGCGTCCGCTGCGCGGCGATCTGGCGGGTCTGGCGGTGCACGAAGTCGATGCCGATGGTCGCGCAAGTCAGGTGGGAACGCTCGCCCCCGTGTATCCCGAGGGGACATGGCTGGATCTTGCCTCCTCCGGCTGGCCGGTGCCCGAGGC
>JALHMS010000063.1:2160-5384 GCA_022843925.1 Burkholderiales bacterium | reverse complement strand
CTGGCGGTGCACGAAGTCGATGCCGATGGTCGCGCAAGTCAGGTGGGAACGCTCGCCCCCGTGTATCCCGAGGGGACATGGCTGGATCTTGCCTCCTCCGGCTGGCCGGTGCCCGAGGCTTCGCGCGACGGCTGGTGGCACGGGTTGCCGTATCCCTTCCACGACATGCGGCCGCAGGGCTACATGGGGCGCCAGTTCGCGCGCAGTCAGCACGATGCCCTGGGCGTGCCGTCCGATCCGAACGCGTGGTCCGACGACGATGTACTCGTGGTCCTCTCCCGCCTCGGGCAAGATCTGAGTGGCAGCCTGATCGTCGGAGATGCCTCCGCTGAACGCTGGATGACGGCCAAGGTGGCGCCACCCGCGCCGCTCCGCACGAATCGCGTGGCGGTGGAATACGCCGCCCTCGCGGAGGCAGCGATCGCGACGGGCGTGGCAGGGTCGAGTGCCGCGGGTGAATTCCCGAAGTTCACAGCTCTGCGAGTACTCCCCGAGAGCGGCACGCCCCACGTCATTGTGAAGTTCTCGGGTGCCGACGGTTCGGCGGCCGTCACGCGCTGGTCGGATCTTCTCGTTTGCGAGCATCTGGCACTGCAGACGGCTGCGACGCTGCCCGGGGTCGTCAGCGCGGCCAGCCGGATCTTGCAGGCGGCGGGTCGCACATTCCTCGAGGTGGAGCGGTTCGACCGGCACGGCCTGCACGGGCGGTCCCGCCTCGTCAGTCTCGAGACGCTGAATGCGGCGCTGCTCGGCGCCTCGTCGACGGACTGGCCGGCGCTCGCCGATCGTCTGGCTCTGATGGGTCTGCTGTCGGCAGTGGATGTCGACCGGGTGCGACATCTCTGGTGGTTCGGCCGCCTCATCGCCAACACCGATATGCACCTCGGCAACCTCGGCTTCCGACCTGCCGGAACGCTGGCACTGGCACCCACCTACGACATGGTGCCGATGCTCTACGCGCCGCTGGCGGGCGGGGAGGTGCCGGTGCGAACGTTCGATCCGCCATTGCCCCTGCCAGCGGTGCGAGCGCACTGGCTGGCGGCATGCACCGCCGCGATCCCCTTCTGGACTCTTGCGGCGAAGGATGGGCGGATCAGCGAGGCGTTCCGGGCGATCTGTGCCTCCAACGCCGCACGTCTCTCGGATATCGCAGCGCAGGTTTGACGACCCGTATCCGACTCCGCCGGGGGCAGGGCGCGGAATCCGACGCTGTTCCGGCACTCGCGCACCCGCCGCCGTTGTGGTCGAATCGCATGGCATATCCATGGAGTCGACGATTGAAGTTTTCCGGTCGAAGGTTCGCGATCGGGGCCGGTCTGGTCTCGGTCGTGCTGGGCGTACTGGGTTTGTGGCTATGGACCCCCGACAAGAGCCGCGCCGAACTGGAGGCACGCTACGCCAATGGGCCGACGGACTTCGTCGATGCGGGAGGCGTGCGGCTGCACGTGCGCGACAGCGGGCCGAAGGACGCCCCGGCGGTGATCCTGCTCCACGGTTTCGGGGCGAGTCTCCATACGTGGGAGCCCTGGGCCGCGCCCCTGGCGGAGCACCTTCGCGTGGTCCGCTACGACCTCACGGGTGGCGGCCTCACCGGCCCTGATCCCACCGGCGACTACACTGACGAGCGCGCGATGCAGTTGCTCATCGCCCTCATGGACCGTCTCGGCATCGCGAGGGCCAGCATCGTGGGGCACTCGATGGGCGGGCGCGTCGCATGGCGGTTCGCGGCGGAGCATCCCGATCGGGTCGATCGTCTGGTGCTCGTGGCCCCGGACGGCTTCGCGAGTCCGGGCTTCGAGTACGACAGGAAGCCCGACGTCCCGTCAGCGATGCAGCTCATGCGGTACGCGATGCCCAAGGCGCTCCTGCGCATGAACCTCGTGCCGGCGTACGCGGACCCGGACAAGCTCTCCGACGACGTCGTGACCCGGTACCACGATCTGATGCTGCTGCCCGGTGTGCGCGCCGCACTCCTGGAACGCTTGGCGCAGGTGGTGAAGCACGATCCCGTGGCGAAGCTGGCGTCGATCACCGCGCCCACACTGCTGATGTGGGGAGAGAAGGACGCCCTCATTCCGGCGTCGAACGCTGCCGACTACCGGAAGGTGATGAAGAGCACGCAATTGGTGACGTTTCCGGGCGTGGGGCACATCCCGCAGGAGGAGGCGCCTGAGGTCTCGCTGGCCGCGGTGCGGGCGTTCCTGGTGCCGGGTTGATGTTTTCGATGTGAGCCCATGGCCACCGATTCGAAGTCCCATCCGAGGTGCGGTACCCACGGCGATCGGGTCTCGGCGGCGGTGTGCCGTCACCATCTGGAATCGCAGGACCAGGCTGTCGGCTTCGTGGAGAACAGCGCCGACCCCGACGATCTCCAGGCGTGGTGCAACGCGTGTGAGCAACTGTTTGTCGCCGAAGGCGCGTTGACCGACGTCTTCCGCCGGTTCAACGATTTCCGGGTCGTGTGCGATTTCTGCTAAGCCCTGCTGCGCGACCGCCACAGCCACCTCGAGGGATGACGCCATGCCGGACTCGCTCTCTTTGCGCTTCGCCTCCGAGCGATTCGATTTCCGCAGCGAGCTTCCTGAGACCTTCAATGCCTGCAACCGCTTCTACGGTCGCGATGTCGCCGAATGGCTGGCGCAGGGTCTGACCGCTGCGGGCATCCCAGCAACCTTCCTCGATGAGGATTGGGGCTGGTTGGTGACTGCAGCCGTCGGTGCAGATGCGCCGTTCGAGATTGCCGTCTACAACCTTTCCGAGCAAGGCGAAGGTGGCCGACCCGGCGTTGGCGAATGGGGTCTGTGGGTGAAGGCGTACGAGCGACGGAAGTGGCTGGGTCTTCTCGCGAAGAACGTGGAGGTGACCGTGCCGGGGCCCCTTGAGAGTGCGGTTCGCCGCGTCTTCGGGGATGCGGGCATCGCCCTGAACCCGTGGGAAGACGGGCCGGGGTAGGGGGCCCCCGTGGCGCGCCACCAGCGGTGGCAATGGGCGCAGGTTCTGTAGGAGGGGCCCATGGCCACCTCTCGGGCCTGTCGGCCCGCGGCGGCATGGCCGCGTGGAGTACCAACAAGGGGAGGGCCCCTTGTATATCCCCCGTGGTGCGCGACCAGCGGTGGCAATGGGCGCAGGTTCTGTAGGAGGGGCCCATGGCCACCTCTCGGGCCTGTCGGCCCGCGGCGGCATGGCCGCGTGGAGTACCAACAAGGGGAGGGCCCCTTGTATAT
>JALHMS010000063.1:0-2150 GCA_022843925.1 Burkholderiales bacterium | reverse complement strand
ACCAGCGGTGGCAATGGGCGCAGGTTCTGTAGGAGGGGCCCATGGCCACCTCTCGGGCCTGTCGGCCCGCGGCGGCATGGCCGCGTGGAGTACCAACAAGGGGAGGGCCCCTTGTATATCCCCTGTGGCGCGCGACCAGCGGTGGCAATGGGCGCAGGTTCTGTAGGAGGGGCCCATGGCCCCGAAAGCGGTGGATGCCAGGAAGCGCATCGACCGGAACGATCGCTTTCGCGGCCATGGGCCGCTCCTACAAACCCGTGGTCCGTTCCCTCGCGCGTCCACAGCGACGCGGGCCCCCTTCGCGGTCCAACGGCCCGCCACGCCACCAATTTCAGAACCGGACGCCGACGCTCGTGCCGAGGATCCAGTCGGGCGAGGCGTCCGTGAACCCCGTGGCGCCGTACACGCCGACTCGCATCACGTCGGACAGCCGGAACTGCAACGTCGCGCGCAGCAGGCTCAACGGGGCGCTCTGGGGCAGGAGTTTTTCCCGGTAGAAGTAATCGATATCCAGCGTTGTCATGGCCGAGAGATCGGCGCCGACGCCTATCCCGAAGTAGAACGGATCCCGGAAGTCCACGCGGCGATTGCCGATGGGCTGGCAGCGGGAATCCCGGCGGACCGGGTCGCCGCGCTTCGTCCATCCGAGCGTGAACGACGGCTCGATGCGCCCCACCGGTCGCGAGACCCGCGCTTCCACCGAGTAGTCGACTTCGCCGTTGGTGATGAAACACTCGTCGGCGGACGACAGCGGCACCTTCACCCGGGTACCCACCTCGAGTCCGATGCCGGCCTCGGCGGGCGAAAGTGCCTTGTAGAACGCGGAAAACTGCCCGTCGCCCAGACCCGTCGCACTGCGGGCGGCCTCTGCAGCACTGACTGCAGGGCTGCCGCCACCGCCTCCACCGCCGCCGCCGTCATCGTCATCGTCATCGTCGTCATCGTCATCGTCGTCGGGGTCCAGCGTCGGATCGGCGGTCCGCCTCGCCTCCCGTTCGATCGCGTTGGCCACACCCTGGACGCGCGAAAAGTCCGCGCCGGCGCGAAGGACCCAGGATCCGGTTGCGTGGCGGATGGCAAACGGAAGGCGGAGTTCCTCGGTGCTGCTGCTGCGACCGTAGTCGCCGCGGCGCATTTCCAGGCCACCGCTGAATGTGGTCTGGGCATGCGCCTGGAGAGGGGAGAACGTCGCGAGGGCGAGCAGGGCGGCGGGCCATCCCGCAGACGATGGGGGGATGCCGGGGCGCGAGCGGGTCAAGGCGAGGATCTCCGGGAAGAGGGCTGGCACCGAATATACGCTGCCGCCCCCGTTCCCGGCGATCAGCGGGGTGGATCGGTTCCGCGCAACGCGGCGGCTTCGTCCTCGCCATCCAGAGGTGGGGTGGCGCCGCGCTCCGCCAGGAACGCATCGACCAGGGTGTTGCCGGCTGCGGGGCTGAAGGTGTCACCGCCAGCGGGCTGGGTGACGGCGAAGGCCACGGTCCACTTTCCGCCTGCCCGGCAGGCGACGCCCGCCACGGCGTCCGTACCCTCCCGCTCCACCCGGAACTCCCGGCAGAGCTGACCGCCGCCGTCCCGGAAGGTGGCGGTCAGCGCGACCGAACTGCCGGACTGCAGCGGACGGGCGCTCCCGGCGGGGGCGGCGGACAGTGCGTCTTCGAACACCGCGTGCTCCATCGGCGTGACGACCGCGAGACCGGTCGGGCGCGGCAGATCACCCCGATGGGCCCCCGCGAAGTAGGCGCCGACGGCGACGGCGATGATCGCAGCCGACGCGGCGATCGCGTACGACGGGTTGTTCGCGGCGGACCGGGACGGCACCGTGACGAAAGGTGGCGGGACCATGCCCTCTGCAGGTCCGCGCCCCGTAGCCGCGCCGGCCCGGGCGATCGCCTGTTCGACGCTGGCCCGCAACGCGTCGGGGACGGGTGGCGTCCCGGCCTCCACGGCGGTGCGCGCTGCGACGGCAGTGCTGCGGAACAGGCGTACCGTCCTCGCGACGGCCGGGTCGCGGGCCATGGCCGCTTCGACCGCGGCCGCCCGCTCGGGGTCGAGTTCCCCGTCCGCGTACGCCATCAGTGTCTCTTCGTCGAACTGCTCGTCGCTCATGCCCGCGCCCCTGCAATGATGCCTTCGTCCTGCCCATCCAT
>JALHMS010000062.1 GCA_022843925.1 Burkholderiales bacterium | reverse complement strand
CTCCTCGCCCTCGTTCACCACGGGCGAGAAGTAGAGGCGCATCTGCTCGACGTTCGCCACCACGTTGCGGTGTCTCAGCATCGCGCCCTTCGACACGCCGGTGGTGCCGCCCGTGTACTGCAGGATCGCGAGGTCTTCGCCGCTGACCGCGGGCGGCGTGAACGGGCGGCCGGCCCCCTGCTTGAGCGCATCGCGGAACGCCACCGCGCCCGGAATCGACCACGCGGGAACCATCTTCTTCACGTGCCGGAGCACGAGGTTGAGGATCCATCCCTTGGGAAAACCGAGCATCCCGCCCACTGACGCCGTGACCACGTGCTTCACCGGCGTGCGCGCGATGATCTCCTGCAGGGTGTGCGCAGCCCCCTCGTAGATCACGATCGCGATCGCCCCGGAATCCTTCAGCGTGTGCTCCAGCTCGCGCGCGGTGTAGAGCGGATTCACGCTCACGACGACGAGCCCGGCGCGGAAAATGGCGAAGAGCGCCACGGGATAGTCGATGAGGTTGGGCATCATGATCGCGACGCGATCGCCCTTCTTCAGGCCGAGCACCGACTGGAAGTACGCCGCGAGCGCCTTGGCGTGCCGATCGATGTCGGCGAAGCTCGCCGTGACGCCGAAGTTCTCGAAGGCGGGCCGCTCGCCGAAGCGGGCGGCCGCGGCCTGCATGAGCCCCGCCACCGTGTCGTGCTCGGGGGGCGGATAGTCGGCCGGGACACCCGGCGGGTAGAGCGCGAGCCAGGGCTTGCGGGGATCGACCGTCATGGAAGCTTCCTCCTCGTGGTTCTTCCTCCCCGACCGCAGGGCGCCGCACCGCAGGGCGCCCGGCAGCTCAGGTGCGTTCGCGCTCGGCCATGTCGCGGGCCCGCTTGAGGGCCTCGTAGACACCTTCCAGATACGGATTGATGTCGAGCGCCTGCTGGAACAGTTTCACCGCCTCCGATGCACGGCCGAGACGCATGTTGCAGTGCCCCAACCCCTCCAGCGCGCCGAAGTGATAGGGGTTCAACTCGAGGGCGTGGGTGAAGTCGGCCGCTGCAGCCTTCCAGCGATCGCCGAGCACCTTGACCTCCGCACGACGATGCCAGGCCTCGGCGAAATCGGGCCGGAGGTCGATCACCGCATCGAAACCGGCCTCGGCCTCGGCGAGCTTCATCTGCTGCGTGAGATCCATCGCGACCTGGAACATGGGATCAACGGTGGAATCGTTGATGCGCATCCAGATGCCCCAGACCGACAACTCCGCGACACCGCGGATGAGATCCTCGTCGTCCTGCAGCGCGGACAGGAGCACGGGAACGTCGTCCATCGTGCCCACCTCGCCCAGCCGCGCGTACGCCTGGCGGCGCTGCTCGATCTGCGTGCTGGTCGTGCGCTCCAGCGCCTTGGCGCGACTCATCGGACGCCAGTCGTCCGCCGCACCGGCGGGGATGGGTACGGCGGTGGCCCCGAGAATCACTGCCACCGCGGCGACCACGAAAGAAGGAAATGCAAGGCTCATCGGACATTGCTCCAGCGCCACCCCCGGCGGCTGTCAGTGTGCCCGCGCCGGGATCGAGTCACAAGAGTGCGGACTGCTACTTCGCCGGCGATGACGGGCCGTGGAGTCCCATCTGCTCGAGCTTCACGGCGATCTCGTCCCCGAGGAAGATCTGGGGGTTCGATGCCGGGAAGCCCTCGGCACTCTCGCGGCCGGCGATCGCCACGCGTGCCTGCTCGAAGGCGGCGGTGAGCGATCGCGTACCGCGCAGCGCCTCGTCGAAATAGGCCTTCCCGAAGTAGGTGAGATCGGAATCCGCGCCGCAGCCGAACGAGCTGTGCTCCGGATCGGCCGCAGTGATGATGAGGGTGCGGCTGTCCTTCAGCGGCGCGATGAACCCGCCGGCATAGCAGGCAGAGATCACGATCACGCGCCAGCGGATGCCGGACGCGTCGAGCATCTGCTTCAGCATGCCGGGGTTGATGGCGGCCAGCCGCAGCGGCCAGAACTCCATCGCGAGTCGATGATCCTCCGACCCGTGGCTCGTCAGGAACAGGAAGAGGACGTCCTCCTCGGTGTCCATGGTCCGGCCCACCACCTTCAGCATGTGGCCGAGACTCGTCGCGGTGGCGACGGGCAGCGTGCGAAGCGTGCCGGGGTTGTTCACGAGGATCGCCGCGCGGCCTTCCGCCCCGAGACGTGTGCGCACGATCTCGGAGGCGAGCGACACCTCGTTCAGGAAGACGTTCTCGGACGCGTAGCCGGCCGCGCCCAGGAAGAAGAGTTCCGGCACCCCGGGGCGTTGCGGTGCGATGCGCTGCCCGATCTGATCGAGCAGCCGCCCCTGGGAGTAGAGGACCTCCTCGCTCGCCGCGGCGAAGGCGTCGTCGGAATCGCCCACCTCGACCGCCTGCCACGGCGGCACGTACGGGATGAACCACAGCGGCAGCGCGAGCACGACCGCCGTCCAGCCGAAGTAGGCCGCGCGGGCGATCCGGGTGCCCCGCGCCAACCGGAAGGCGGCGACCCCGCACGACAACGCCCACCACGCGAAGATCGCCATGGACACCCGCGCCGTGCCGATGCCGTCCGGCCAGACCTGCCACAGCGAGGCGAGCAGGAGGACGTCGCCCGCGATGTCGAGCAGACAGGTGAGCACCACCACGACCGTCGCGAGCAGCGGCAGCAGCGACGGATCGCCGGACCTGCGCGCCACGAGCCAACCGGCCAGCAGGCCCAGCGGAAGCTGCAGCGACAAGCGCGGGAGCGCCGACCAGTTCATGCCGCCGGGCCCCTCGACCTGGAGCCACGACACGATCACGGTGAGCACGACGTCCACGACGGTGAACAGGATCAGCTGGTCGGCGAACGGACGCCAGCCTCCCGGACGGGCCCGCAGGAGGAAGACGGCGCGCAGGCCGCTCACGAGGTTCGAGAGCGCATCGCGACGCAGGCCGGCGGTCACGGGCGGGCCGTACTGGCGGATCGGTGGGTGTCCGGTCATGCAGGTTCTGCTGGAGGGGCGGGCGTCGGTGGAAATGCGGGGGACGTCGGGTTTGCCTACAATCGGCCGGTAGTGCATTCGGATGGCGCGTCGTCGGATTCCGCGTCCGGACTGGCCACGGGGCTCGATTCTATCGACTCGATGGCCGCGCCGTCCGACCGGCATCATCACGAGAAGATCCCCACGGAACGATCCATGAGACCACTGCTGATATCCCTCCTCCTCGCGGTCGGCACGGAGGCCTGCGCCGCGGACTATCCGCTCGGCACGCTCACGTGCGACGACATGGGCAAGTTCGCTTCGGAGGTGATGGCCGCCAAGAAGGAGGGCCGCTCCAAGGAGGATGCCCTCGCCGCGCTCGAGACGCGCACCTACGGCGATCCGGTGGAGAAGACCAACCTCACCGACGTCGTCTACATCCTCTACGGCAACCTCGGGCGCAATCTCGGGGTCGCAAGCGCGGGCGCCGTGATCCGCGGCGACTGCGAATCCGGCCGGGCGAAGAAGTGATGAGCACCCTCCCGCCCCCCGCCCGCATCGGCGACGCCATCGCCGACGTCGACACGCCCGCGCTGCTGCTCGACCTCGACGCCTTCGAACACAACCTCGACACGATGGTGCGCGTGACGGCCGGCAGCGGCATGCGCCTGCGCCCCCACGCCAAGAGCCACAAGTGCCCGCCCATCGCCCTCGCGCAGATGCAGCGCGGCGCGGTGGGTGTGTGCTCGCAGAAGGTCAGCGAGGCCGAAGCGCTCGTGGACGGCGGCGTCCGCAACGTGCTCGTCACCAACGAGGTCGTCGGTGCGCCGAAACTGGCGCGCCTCGCGCGCCTCGCGAAACGCGCCGAAGTGAGCGTGCTCGCCGACCATCCCGACGCCGTGACCGCGCTCTCGCACGCCGCGCAAGCCGAGGGCTCGACGATCGCGGTGCTCGTGGAGGTCGACGTCGGCGCCGGTCGCTGTGGCGTGGCACCGGGCGAACCCGCCGCAGCCCTCGCCCGCCACATCGCCGCTCAGCCCGGGCTCACGTTCGGCGGCATCCACGCCTACCAGGGCGGCGCCCAGCACATGCGCACCCCGGCGGAACGCGAGGCCGCGATCGCGAAGGCCGTCGCGATGGTGAAGGACAGCATCGCGGCGATGGAGCAGTCAGGCCTCAAAGTCCCGATCGTCACGGGCGCCGGCACCGGCACCTTCCTGCTCGAAGCCGGCAGCGGCGTGTACGGAGAGCTGCAGCCGGGCTCGTACGTCTTCATGGATGCCGACTACGCCCGCAACGGGGACCCTGCAGGCGATTCCGTGGGCCTCTTCCGCCAGAGCCTGCACATCCTCGCCACCGTGATGAGCCGCCCGTCGGCATCCCGCGCCGTGGTGGACGTCGGCCTCAAGGCGCACTCGGTCGATTCCGGCATGCCGCGCATCGACGAACCCGCCGGCGCGGAGTACCTGCGGGCGTCCGACGAGCACGGGCTGGTGTCCGTACCGGACGGCATGGAGATGCCGCTCGGATCGAAGCTGAAGCTGGTGCCGGGCCATTGCGATCCGACGGTCAATCTCTACGACTGGTTGGTCTGCCACCGCCACGGCCGCGTGGAATCGATCTGGCCGATCGCGGGGCGCGGCGCGTTCTACTGAGTCCCTGAGGCGTCTTGCAACGAGAAGGGGCGCCCGGAGGCGCCCCTTTTTCATGGTGCGATCCCGCGACGATCAGCGGCGGCGACGCACGACGCCGGCCACCATCGCGATGCCCGCGAGCATCAGCGCGTATGCCCCGGGTTCCGGAACCGGCGCGGTCACGACCGCAACGCCGCGTACCAGCGACGGATCGAAGGGCACGCCCGACGTGAAGGCCTGCGGCGCGATGTGCACGACTTCGGCGCCGCTGCCGTCGAGATTGAGGCGGCTGATCCGGCCGGCGCCGAGCGTCGTGAAGCCTGGTCCCTCGAAGATGCCCTGCAGGGCGGACACGTAGATCGCGTCGTCGGTGACGTCGATGCCGTTCAGGAAGCCGAGTCCGCTCGCGAGGGTCGTGAGCCCGGTGCCGTCGAGGGCGGAGCGCAGCACCGTGCCGCCAGTCGTCGTGTAGTAGATCTGGCTGCCCACGACCTCGAAGTCGTACGAGTTGATGCCGGTGATCAACGTCGTGATGTTCGAGCCATCGCTGTCCGAACGCATGATGCGGTTCGACGTGCCCACCTCGCTCCAGTAGACGGCGTCTGCAGTGACGTCGATCGCGAACGGGGACGTCAAGTCTGTGAGGAAGTTCGAGGAAGTCCTGCGCGCCGTTGTCACGTCGAAGCGACGAATGACATTGCTGTTCTGGTCGGTCCAGTAGACGAGGTTGCCCTGCAGATCCAGGTCGTACGGCTGGAACCCGCCGGTCGAGATCACCTGGACGTCGGACCCGTCGGGCAGCGACGAGCCGATGCTCCACTGGTTGCTCACGGTGAACCCGTTCGAGATCGGAATCCTCTGCTGGTTCGGCCACCA
>JALHMS010000061.1 GCA_022843925.1 Burkholderiales bacterium | reverse complement strand
ACGTTCACTACGTCTGCATTTTCTTCGATGCAACAGTCTGTTAACATGCCGCCCCTGTGCGAATTCGGGGAAATGGGCTGAGGGCCCATTTTTGTTTTTGGGCGGCGTGGACGCAGAATCAATCACAAAACGGGCAATCGAGGTCCACGGGTACGAGCTCGTGGACTTTCAGGTGGGCAGCGGCCAGCAAAGGCTGCTGCGCGTCTTCATTGACAAGCCGGCGGGAATCACGGTCGAGGACTGCGCCACCGTGAGCCACCAACTGACCCGTGTCTATGCGGTTGAAGGCGTCGACTACGACCGGTTGGAGGTGTCTTCCCCCGGCCTGGACAGACCGCTCAAGCGAATCGAGGATTTCATGCGTTTCACCGGCGCGCAGGCGTCGGTGTCGATGCGGTTGCCGATCGAGGGCCGCAAACGCTTCACGGGCACGATTCTGGGTGCCGACGAGCAGGGTCGCGTACGCCTCGACTGCGAGGCCGGCGAACTTGTTTTTGACCTGTCCGAAATGGACAAGGCCCGGCTCAAGCCCGATATCTGAATGGAGGTTGTCGTGAGTCGCGAGATTCTGATGCTCGTCGATGCCCTGGCGCGGGAAAAGAACGTCGACAAGGAAACCGTGTTCGGCGCCCTCGAACTCGCCCTGGCTTCCGCCACGAAGCGCCGCTTCAAGGACGAGGCGGACGTGCGCGTCAGCGTCGATCGTGTCACGGGCGACTACCGCTCGTTCCGGCGCTGGCAGATCGTCCCCGAAGATCAGTTCCTGGACTCCGCCGTGCACATGCTTCTGGAGGAGTCGCTCGTCGACGACCCCGATGCGAAGCTCGGCGACTATGTCGAGGAGGAACTCGAGCCCGTGGAGTTCGGGCGTATCGGCGCCCAGGCGGCCAAGCAGGTCATCCTGCAACGTATCCGCGATGCGGAGCGCGAGCAGATCCTGAATGACTTCCTCGAAAGAAAAGAGCACATGGTCACGGGGACCATCAAGCGCATGGAACGGGGCAGCGCCATCATCGAATCGGGGCGGTTGGAATGCGTGCTGCCTCGGGATCAGATGATCCCCAAGGAGAATCTGCGGGTTGGTGACCGGGTCCGCGCGTTCCTTCTCAAAATCGATCGCAGCAGCCGCGGTCCGCAACTCATCCTGTCACGGATTTCTCCCGCGTTCCTCATCAAGCTGTTCGAACTGGAGGTGCCGGAGATCGAGGAGGGGCTGCTCGAGATCAAGGCGGCAGCGCGGGATCCCGGATCGCGCGCCAAGATTGCGGTCAAGTCGAACGATCAGCGCATCGATCCGATCGGCACCTGTGTGGGCATGCGTGGCTCACGGGTGCAAGCGGTCACGCAGGAGCTGGCGGGCGAGCGGGTGGATATCATTCTCTGGTCTCCCGAACCGGCGCAGTTCGTCATCAATGCGCTGATGCCCGCGGAGGTCGTCAGCATTGTCGTCGACGAGGACTCCCACAGCATGGACGTCGTCGTGGACGAGGACAATCTCGCCCAGGCCATCGGTCGCAGTGGGCAGAACGTTCGCCTCGCGACCGAACTCTCCGGCTGGGAACTCAACCTCATGACGGAGACCGAGTCGAACCAGAAGCAGGAGGCCGAGACCGTGCAGGTCAAGACCCTGTTCATGGAGAAGCTCGACGTCGACGAGGAGGTGGCGGAGATCCTCGTCCAGGAAGGTTTCAACACGCTGGAGGAAGTGGCGTACGTCCCCATCAGCGAGATGCTGGAGATCGAGGCACTCGACGAGGACACCGTGAACGAACTGCGGAGCCGCGCCCGGAACGCATTGTTGACCCAGGCGATCGCCAGCGAGGAGCAGGTCGAGAGCCTTGCGCAGGACCTTCTCGGGCTGGAGGGGATGGATGATCAGACCGCGCGCCTGCTCGCCGGCAAGGGTGTGCATACCCAGGAAGAATTGGCCGATCTCGCGGTCGACGACCTCGTCGAGCTGACCGGCATGGATGCCGAGCGGGCGAAGCAGCTCATCATGACGGCGCGTGCGCCGTGGTTCGCCTAAGCGTTTCAGGAACTGTTTAATGGCCCAGATGACCGTCGCGCAATTCGCCACCGAGCTCAAGGTCGAGCCCGGACGGCTTCTCGAGCAGCTCAAGGCCGCCGGAGTGGACAAGTCCACGCTCGACGCCAGCCTGAGCGAGCACGACAAGTCGCAGCTACTCGAGTACCTCCATCGCGTTCACGGGGGTTCCGAGCCGCGGAAGAAGATCACCCTGACGCGACGCGAGACGACGGAAATCAAGCAGCCCGATGGTTCTGGCCGGTCCCGCACCATCCAGGTCGAGGTTCGCAAGAAGCGCACTTTCGTGAAGATCGAGCCTCAGGCCGGCGGCGAGGAGCCGGTGGTCGTCGACTCGTCCCTGTTGGCGGATGCCGAAGTCGAGCCAGCAAGTGCAATGCCTGTGCCGGTCGCCGAGGCAGCCGTCGTTCCCGAACCGGTACCCGAGCCGATGCCGGAACCGGCCCCGGAACCGGAACCCGAGCCGATCCCGGAACCGGAACCCGAGCCGGAACCCGAGCCCGAACCGGAGCCGGAGCCGGAGCCTGTCCCCGAGGCCTCGACGGAACTGGCCGCAGAAGCAGCCGCGCCGACGCCCGCCCGGAAGAACGTGCCGTTCTCTCCGATCAACGCAGAGCAACGTGCCATTCGCGAGGAAGAGGAGCGTCGTCAGCGCGAACTGAGAGCCATCCAGGCGAAGGAACTGCAGGACAAGAAGGACCGCGAAAAGGCCAAGCGCACCGCCGCAGCGGAGAAGGCCGCCGCGCCGGTCGTCGCGACGGCTCCCAAGCCCGCTGTCGTTGAGCCGGTGGTGGCGGAGGTGAAGGCCGAAGTGCCGAAGACACCCGCGACGGCGCCCGGTGCAGGCACGACACTGCATCGACCTGCCGCCAAGCCCGCGGATGACAAGAAGCCCGCGGTTCGCAAACCGACCAAGGACGCCGGCGCCTGGAAGAACGAGAGCGGCAAGCGTCGCCTCAAGACCCGTGGCGACTCGGGCGGAGCAGACGGTTGGCGTGCCAAGAAGGGTCACGATCGCGGTCGGAGCGACGGAAGCCACCAATTCTCTGCGCCGACGGAACCCGTGGTCCGCGAGATCCCGGTGCCCGAGACCATCACGGTGGCCAACCTGGCGGCGAAGATGTCCGTCAAGGCAGCCGAGTTGATCAAGGCGCTGATGAAGATGGGTTCGATGGTCACCATCAACCAGGTGCTCGACCAGGAAACCGCCATGATTCTCGTGGAGGAGATGGGGCACCAGCCGATCCAGGCCAAGCTCGATGATCCCGAGTCGTACCTGAGCGAAGCGGCGCCTCGGGAAGAGGCGGTCGAGGAGCATCGCGCGCCGGTGGTGACTGTCATGGGTCACGTCGACCACGGCAAGACGTCTCTGCTGGACTACATCCGGCGCACTCGCGTGGCCAGTGGTGAGGCGGGCGGAATCACGCAGCACATCGGCGCCTACCATGTGGACACGCCGCGCGGAATGATCACCTTCCTCGACACGCCCGGCCACGAGGCATTCACCGCCATGCGGGCGCGCGGTGCGAAGGTCACGGACATCGTGGTACTGGTCGTAGCGGCGGACGACGGCGTGATGCCGCAGACGGTGGAAGCCGTCGCCCACGCCAAGGCGGCGAAGGTGCCGATCGTGGTGGCGGTCAACAAGATCGACAAACCCGAAGCGAACTCCGAGCGCGTTCGCCAGGAGCTGGTCCAGCGGGAAGTGGTCCCCGAAGACTGGGGCGGCGACACGATGTTCGTGGAGGTCTCCGCCAAGACGGGGCAGGGCGTCGAAACCCTGCTGGAAAGCATCCTGCTGCAGGCGGAAGTGCTCGAACTGACGGCGGCGAAGAACACCCCGGCGAAGGGCATCGTCATCGAGGCGCGGCTCGACAAGGGACGCGGTCCGGTGGCGACGATCCTGGTCCAGTCGGGCACGCTGCGACGTGGTGACATGGTCCTGGCGGGTGCCGTGTTCGGTCGCGTCCGCGCGCTCATCGACGAGGCCGGCCATACCGTTCAGGAAGCGGGCCCTTCGATCCCTGTCGAGATTCTCGGTCTGTCGGAAGTCCCGGTGGCCGGCGAAGAGGTGATCGTGGTCGCGGACGAACGCAAGGCGCGCGAGATCGCACTGTTCCGTCAAGGCAAATACCGCGATGTGAAGCTGTCGCGCCAGCAGTCCACCAAGCTCGACACGATGTTCGAGCAGATGGCCTCCGGCGTGAAGACGTTGTCGCTCATCGTGAAGGCCGACGTGCAGGGCTCGTACGAAGCATTGCAGAATGCTCTGGAGAAGCTCTCCACTGCTGAGGTCAAGGTCAACATCGTCCACAGCGGCGTGGGTGCGATCACCGAGTCCGACGTCAACCTCGCACTGGCTTCGAACGCGGTTCTGATCGGCTTCAACACCCGGGCGGATGCCACGGCCCGGAAGCTCGTCGCCGCGCACGGCATCGATCTCCGCTACTACCAGGTGATCTACGATGCGGTGGATGAGGTCAAGGCGGCGCTGTCCGGGATGCTTGCGCCCGAGCGGAAGGAAAGCATCACCGGGATGGTCGAGATCCGACAAGTCTTCAAGATCTCCAAGATCGGTACGGTTGCCGGCTGCTACGTGCTCGAAGGCATCGTCAAGCGCAGCTCGCTCATCCGGCTCATCCGGGACAACGTCGTGGTCTACACGGGTGAGCTCGACTCGCTCAAGCGTTTCAAGGATGACGTCCGGGAAGTGAAGGGCGGCTTCGAGTGCGGTCTCTCCATCAAGAACTTCGACGACCTTCGTGTGGGTGATCAGGTCGAGGCCTACGAAATCGTGGAAGTCGCCCGGACGCTCTCGTAGCGTCTGGCAGGCGATACGGTTTCCATATTCATGGCGCAACGGCCTGCATCTCCTAGAACGGCCAGACTGGCGGATCAGATCCAGCGAGACCTCGCCGAACTGATCCGCCTCGAAGTGAAGGACCCCCGCGTCGGCCTCGTGACCGTGACGGGCGTGGACCTGAGTTCGGACCATACGCACGCCAAGATCCACTTCACCGTGATGGGCGACGAGGCCCGCATCGCCGAGGCGACGCACGGTCTGCAGCGGGCGGGAGGATTCCTTCGTTCGGCGCTGGCCCACGGCCTCAAGACCCGTACTGTGCCGGAGTTGCACTTCCACTACGACGAATCGGTGGCCCACGGCAGCCGGCTGTCGCAGCTCATCGACGATGCCGTTCGTTCGGATCCCGGGCACGAGTCGTGACGGATCCGGTGGGTGAGGCGTCGGCGGACCGTGGCGTTCGCCGACGGCGCCGTGACATCGACGGCGTCCTCCTGGTGGACAAGCCGCGCGGTGGATCCTCCAACACCATTCTCCAGCGCGTCCGGTACCTGCTCAATGCGAGCAAGGCCGGACACGGTGGGACCCTCGATCCGCTGGCCACCGGGCTGTTGGTCGTGTGTTTCGGAGAGGCCACCAAGTTCTCCGGCCAGTTGCTCGAAGGTGGCAAGACCTACACCGGCGAGATCCAGTTGGGCGCCCGCACAGATACCGGTGATGCCGAAGGGGCGGTGATCGAAACCGCGGCTGTACGACCCCTTCCCCCCGCACTCGATGCGCTGGCCCGGCGCTTCACCGGCGAGATCACGCAGCAACCTCCGAACTACAGCGCGCTGAAGCACCAGGGTAGGCCGCTGTACGAATATGCTCGCGCCGGTACACCGGTCGCAGCGAAGCCCCGGTCGATCACCATTCATGCGCTGTCCATCGCGCCGCTCGCACACGACAGGCTTGGATTCGAGGTCACCTGTAGCAGCGGGACCTACGTCCGCAGCCTCGCCGAGGACCTGTCGGTGGCGCTCGGCACCGTCGGACATCTATCGGCGCTGAGACGGACGGCATCGGGCGGTTTCGGTGTCGAGGACGCCATCTCGCCGGATGCGCTGGAACAGCTCCCCATGGCCGACCGGGAAGCCCGCCTGTTTCCACCCGATGCGCTTCTGCGGGGCATCCCGGACTGGGATGTCGATCCAGCGACGGCCGCATCGATCCGGCAGGGAAGGGCGGTGTCGGCAACGCCGGGATTGGCGCCTGGACGGGTGCGATTCTATGCACCCGGCCGCGTGTTTCTGGGGTTGGGCGAGGTCGATGGCACCGGACAGGTCCAGCCCGTGCGGTTGCTCGCGACCGGGGGCGGACGCACCGGCGGAAATGATGGCTAACTCGCTAAATTGGCTTGGATTCCGGGCGTGACCCCGATACAATCGCGCGCTTCGAAGAAGGAGAGATGACTGACATGGCTGTGACCACTGCCGCCAAGGCCCAACTCGTGAGCGAGTATCAGCGCGCGACGGGCGATACGGGCTCCCCCGAAGTGCAGGTTGCGCTTCTGACCGCTCGCATCAACGGACTTACCGATCACTTCAAAGCCCACATGAAGGATCACCATTCCCGCCGCGGCCTGCTCAAGATGGTGAGCCGCCGTCGCAAGCTCCTGGATTACCTCCGGTCGAACGACAGCGAAGGTTATCGCAAGCTGATCGCCCGGCTCGGACTGCGCAAGTAATTGCTCGATGCCCGGATCGTTCGTCTGCAGTCGTGGACGTCCGCTCCGCCTCCCGCTACGCCCGCGCCTGCTGTTCGCCCGTCGAACATCGTGCGCCCCGCATTCGCATACGTTGTGCGCTCAGTGTGATTCCAGCGTGATCAACCGACGCCGCTGCCC
>JALHMS010000060.1 GCA_022843925.1 Burkholderiales bacterium | reverse complement strand
AGTTGCGCCTCGACCACGAGCCGCACGGCGTCGTCGGCCGTCGCCTCGAAGTCCGCCTCGGGCAGGCGCCCCTCCATGCGTTCGTGCAGCGCCTGCACCATCCAGCGCGGTCGGGGCCAGCTGCCGAGCCCCATCACGCCGAGGTCCGGGATCGTCGGTGCGGGTGCTGCGTCGGGCAGGCGGTCGGGAATGACGATCGCCTTCACCGGCTGCACGATCGGGCTCGTCGCGACGACGGGCGCGGCGACGACCTTCCGCTCCGCCAGTGCGCCCTTGCACACGAGGAACGACGTTCCCGCCCCCGCCGCTGCCACCGACACGAGCTCGTTGCCGGTCATGCGGCACCACGCCGGGAGATCCTCGCGCACCGACGTCTCGGTGGAGAGGATCTCCAGCAGGCCACCTCTCGGTAGCGGGTCGATGTGGCTGCGGATCATGAGCAGCAATCCGTTGCCGCAGTCGAGATCGCCGCCGTCGAAGCTGGTGTCCGGCGGATGGGGATGGGCTGCCGTCATCGTCGATCAGAACGACAGGCAGGGCGTGCCGTCCGACAGGAACTCGACCAGCTTGGCGCCGCCGACGATGGTCGCACCCTCGATCAGCGCGCCCTCGTCCAGCTTGCGCTTCTTGAAGCAGGGCGAGCAGACCCAGATCTTGCCGCCGGCCTTCACGAAGTTGGCGACGAGTTCACCCAGCGGCGCGAAGCCTTCCTCGTGGATGGTCCCGGCGACACCCTTCTGCGAGAGGCGCACACCCTCGATGGACAGGAACACGAGGGTGTCCTGGTTCGATGCGACGGCGGCATTGGCGACGACGAACGCGACGGTCGCCTTGTCGGTGTTGTCGAGCGAGAAGCTGAGGGAGACGCAGAACTTTCCGGTACCGGCCATGGTGAGGCTCCTTGAGTTGACGTGGGAACGGATCGCGCGCGGGTCGGACTCACCCGCCGCGCCGGATCCAGTAGAGATGAAGATCGGGATCGTGGTGCACGAGCGTCTCGCGGGTCATGCGGCACCACGCAGGCAGATCGTGGCGCGCGCCGGCATCGGTCGCGTGCACGCGGATCACCTCGCCGGCTGCCATCTCCTTCATCAGGAAACGCAGTTGGATGACGAGGTCGCCGCAACCGAGGTCGCCGGCGTCCCATTCGCGCTGATGTTCGGGAGGGGGTTGCATGGGTCGTGCGCTCAAGTCGGGTCGTCGAGCGTATCGGCCGCCGCCGCGCATGGCAATCGGGACTTCCGATCACGTCGGACGATGGCCGCACGGCGCCGAGGGTCTCGTATCATCCGCCCCACCCCCACCCACGAAGCGAGACGCGAGGCATGGACGACTACCAGCGCGGTTACGAGATGTTCAGGAAGATGGTCGGAGACGACCGCATCGACGCGCTGGTCGCGCGCTTCGGGGCCGTGTGCCCGGACTTCCGCACGGAGGTCTTTTCGGTCGTGGGCGGTCGCATGTGGGCCCGCGGCGGCATCGATCTGAAGACCCGCTCGCTCTGCAGCATCTGCACGCTGGCCGCCCAGGGCCGGACCAACGCACTGAAGCTCAACTTCGAGATGGCGATGAACAACGGGGCATCGATCGAGGAGATCTTCGAGGCGCTGTTCGTCGTGGCCGCGTATGCGGGGTATCCGGCCATGTGGGACGCCCTCGTGAAGTTCGAGGAAGTCCTCGCGGAACGTGCCGCGCGCTGAGGCCACACCCCCATGGGGCGCCCCGGCACCGCTGCCACGCTGATCGCCACCACGCGGCCGGCGTTCCTGCTGCTGGCGCCCGCCTGCATGCTCGTCGGTATCGGAACGGCCATCCGCAGCGGCGTGCCGGTCACCGCGATCGACATCCTGCTGGCGCTGCTCGGCGGCATCGCGGCGCACGCTGCCGTCAACGCCCTCAATGAATACTTCGACTTCCGCAGCGGTCTCGATGCCATGACCGATCGCACGCCGTTCAGCGGCGGCAGCGGCGCCCTGCCCGCCAGGCCGGACCTCGCCCCTGCGACGCTCGCGCTGGCGTGCGTCGCCCTGGCGATCGCCTGCGCCGTGGGGATCCGGTTCGTGATGCTGCGCGGGACGGCACTCCTGCCGGTGGGCCTGCTGGGGATCGCCGTCGTCGTGGCGTACACGCCCTGGGCCACGCGGCATCCGATCGCCTGCCTGCTCGCACCGGGCATCGGCTTCGGCCCGGCCATGGGCGTGGGCACGCACGTGGCGCTGACGGGGGCTCATGCGGCGACGCCCTGGATCGCGTCGGTCGTGCCGTTCTTTCTCGTGAACGCCCTGCTGCTGCTCAACCAGTTCCCGGACGTGGAGGCCGACCGGCGCGTCGGACGCCGACACCTGCCGATGCTCCTGGGGCGGCCGCGCGCCGCGGGCATCTACGCGGGCCTGGTGGGGGCGGCCTTCGGATGGTTGGCGATCGCGGTGCTCGCAGGCCTGCTGCCGATGGGCTGCGCAGCGGGACTGCTCGCCGCCCCACTCGGCTACGCAGCTGTCCGGCGGGCGCTTCGCGACGCCGACGACATGCCGGCGCTGATGCCGGCGATGGCGCTCAACGTCGCGATCAACCTGGCGACGCCGGTGTCGATGGGCGTCGGCCTGCTGCTCGCTTCATAGCCTCGCGACGGACGGTCAGTTCGGTCCGAATCCCAGATGCCCGCGGAAGCGCGACTTGATCCAGCTACCGTCCCGCGCCGGCAACGCCCGCGGCGTTTCGACATGCGCGATGCGCACGGTGATGAAGCGCGGGCCGCCGCCGACCGTCCCGATCGCTTCACGCGCCGCGGCGAGGTCGGATTCCTCGACGACATCCATCACCGCCGTGAAACCGGTGGCCGCCGCCACGCGGCCCAGATCGATCCCTGCGCCGCTGTGACTGAGCTGGCCACCCGTCTCGCCGTAATGGCCGTTGTCGAGCACGACGATCGACAGGTTCTTCGGTGCACGCACCGCGATGGTCGCGAGGCCGCCGAGACCCATCAGCTGCTCGCCGTCGCCCGTGATGACAGTGACAGGGCGATCCGGCTGCGCGAGTGCCAGCCCGAGGCCCATCAGCGCCGCGCCGCCCATCGCACCCCAGAGATAGAAGTTGCCGTCGTGATCGCCCGCCGCGAACGTGTCGTAGGTGGGCGAGCCGAGACCGCTCACCACGAGCATCGGCCCGCGGTTCTCCAGCAGCGCCGCGACGGCCTTGCGCCGGTCGAGCTTTCCCGGCGCCGGCGCTGGCAGGGCGCCACTCATTCCTTCAGCCATTTCTTCGCTCCCAGCAGTTGCTGCGACAAGAGGATCGCGATCGCCTGATCGCCGTTGAACGCCATCGTCGTGGCCGACGCCATCTGCGCGGCGAGATCCTCCAGCCGGTCGATGCGGAGGGTGCGTACACCCATCAGCTTCAGCGACGGCTCGGTGGCGCTGCCCATCGGCACCTGCCACGGATTGAACTCCGAGAACTCGCCACGCATGGTCACGACGGCGAGGAACGGCATCCGGCAGGCGGCGATCAGCGAGAGCATGTTGATGCAGTTGCCCACCCCGCTCGACTGCATCAGCAGTGCGGCACGCTGCCCGCCCGCCCACGCGCCGGCGGCGATGGCGACGCCCTCCTCCTCGGTGGTCAGCACGGTCGTGACGACATCCGGCGTGTCGCGCAACATTTCGATGAGGCGCGCGTGGCCGGCATCGGGGACGTACGTCACGTGACGCACGTCCGCCGCCAGCAGCGCGGCGTGGAGGATGGGGGCCCAGGGCGAAACGGTTCTGTCGGTGGTGGTCATGACTCAGGGCGCTTCCGGCGGAAACTCGACGTGCTTCATGAACACGATGCGTCCGCCCTCGTTGCGGACGATGCGGTAGCCGTGCAGGCCGTCGCCGTACTTGTCGAACACGTAGTTGCCCTCCACGCCCGTGTACCCCTTCACTGCGAGGACGGCGTTGCGCACGCTCTCCGGCGCAGTGGAGTTCGCGCTGCGGATGGCGTTCGCCAGGATGTGCATGGCGTCGTACGACCAGCTCGCGAAGGTGTCCGGGTTGACGCCGTAGCGCTCGCGATACTTCTTGGTGAAGGCGCGCGTGGCGTCGGTGGCGTCCGTGGTGAAGTCGGTGATGGAGTACGAACCGTGCAGCGCCTCACCGGCAAGATTCAGCGTCGTCACGGCGATGGTCGTCGGCGATCCGATCCAGGCGACGTTCACGCCGAGCTGGCGCATCTGCTTCGCGAAGATGCCCTGGTCGTTCGGGTTGGTCATGTAGGTGCCCATGACGTCGGCGCCGGACTTCTTCACCGCGAGCACGATGGGCGTGAAGTCCTGCGAGTTGTTCGTGTAGCCCTGCACCAGCAGCGGCTTGATCCCGAGCTTCTCCAGCTCCGCGACCAGCGCCGTCCTGCCGCCTGCTCCGAACGCATCGGTGGAATGCACGATCGCCCACTTCTTCAGCTTGAGCGTGTTGGCCCCGAAGTCGGCGATCACGCGGGACGAGTAGCTGTCGTTCGGACGGATGCGGAACACCCAGCGATTGTTCACGTGCGTGAGGCTGATGTCGCTGCCGCCGATCATCGTCGGGATGCCGGCCTTCGCGATGGTGGGCGACGCCGCCTGGATCTGCGTACTGCGGATCGGTCCGATGATCCCGGCGATGCCACCGCCGCTGATGAGTTTGGAGAACGCGAGGACGGTGCCGGGGTTGGTGCTCGCGTTGTCCTCGATGTGGAGTTCGAGCGGACGGCCGAGTGCTCCGCCCGACCTGTTGATCTCGTCCAGCGCGAGCTTGATGCCGTTCAGCGTGAACTGGCCCGCCTCTGCCTGCGTTCCGGTGACCTCGGCGACGACACCGATGCGGATCGGCTCGGCGGCTCCCACCGGCATCGCGATGGCGGCGATCCAGGCGAACAGGGTGATGCACAACACTCTCATGGCAGTTGCTCCGTGTTTGGAATGACGATGTGCATGAATCACGCGGGCGGACGCACGTGGGTCCAGGGACGCGCCTCCTCGAACGCGCGCGAAGCCTGCAGCACCCGGAGATCCCGGAAGCGCCCGGCGGCGATCTGCAGCCCCACCGGGAGGCCGGCATCGGTGAACCCGCAGGGCACCGTGGCCGCAGGCAACCCGGTCAGGTTGAACGGATAGCTGAAGCCGGCCCAGCGCAGCCAGTCCCACGGATGCTGCTCCCAATGCGCCGGGATGAGCCGAGTGGCGTCGAAGGCCGCGACGGACAGCGACGGCGTGAGCAGCAGATCGTAGCGCTGGAAGAACGCGTTCACGCGGTCGTAGTAGGCGAGGCGCTCGGCCTGGGCCCGGCAGTAGTCGGCGGCGGAGTAGGTGAGGCCATGGCGCGTGATCGCGACGAGGCCCGGGTCCATGCGATCCGCCCACTGGTCCAGCAGGTTTCCCAGCATCCCCGCATAGTTCGACGAGAAGTGGCAGTGCACGAGGTCGATCGCGTCGCCCCAACCGGGGTTCACCTCCTCCACGTTGCAACCGAGCGATTCGAACGCCAGCGCGGCGACCTTCACGCGGTCGGCCACTTCGCGATCCACGGGCAGGTAGCCGAGGTCGGGGCTGTACGCGATGCGGAGCCCCGCGATGCCGTCGTCGAGACGGCCCATGAAGTCCTCCGGCGTGGCCTCGAGGCTCGCCTGGTCGCGGTCGTCGGGGCCGGACATCACCTGGAGCATCAGCGCCGCATCCGCCACGGTGCGGGTCATCGGGCCCACGTGGGAGATGCCACCGTTGCTCGGCATCGGCCAGTAGGGGATGCGACCGAACGTGGGCTTCAGACCGTAGATCCCGCAGAACGCCGCGGGCATGCGGATGGAGCCGGCGCCGTCGGACCCCTGATGCAGCGGTGCGATCCCGGCCGCTGCGCACGCCGCCGCGCCCGCGCTGGATCCGCCGGCATTCATGCCGTGCTTCCACGGGTTGTGGGTGATGCCGGTGACGGGGCTGTCGCCGTTGCCCTTCCACCCCAGCTCCGGCACGGTCGTCTTGCCGATGCTGATGCCTCCGGCGGCCGCCAGGCGCTCCACGTGCACGTGATCGATGGCCGGCACGCGGTCGTGATGGATCCACGAACCGCCCATGCTGCGCACGCCCTTCGTGAGCGCGAGATCCTTGATGGTGAGGGGCAGGCCGTGCAACGCACCGAGCGCATCGCCCCGCATGACGGCGGTCTCGGCGGCGCGGGCAGCGGCTCGGGCGGAGTCGAACGTCGGCGTGCAGATGGCGTTCAGCTTCGGCTCGAGCACCTCCGCGCGGGCGAGCACGGCGTCCATGATCTCGACGGGCGACAGACTCCGGTCACGGATACGGCGGGCCAGCTCCGTGGCCGGCGTGAAGCAGAGGTCTTCCTGGTTCATGGGAACGCCTTCGAAGGGGCGACCGACAGTGGCACGCGGCCGCCACCATATCACCGTGCGCGTCCGCGAAGCGTGCGCGGCAACGACGATTCGGTGCGGCACCGCGTCATCCGTACGACGTGCGTGCCGAGGGGCGTGGCATCATGGGTCCGCCTGGCCCCGATCCTCGGTGCCTCCGCCCCGCTCGCAAGCGACCGTGCGCGCGCCCTGCCATGCCCCTCCCGCGGAGCACCTGCATGAACGAACCACTGTCAAGGCATCCACAGTCCCCGCGCGGCACGGCATCCGCCAAGGACGGACCCGCATGATCCGCGAGGTGGTCCTCGTGGCCTTCCGGGAGGGCGTCCCGGCCGAGCGCCTGCGGGCGTTCGAGACTGCGTTCACCGCGCTGCGACAGCAGATCGACGAAATCCGCGAACTCGAGTGGGGCCTGAACGCCAGTCGCGAGAACCTGGCGGCGGGCTTCTCCCACTGCTTCCTCGTGACCTTCGACAACCTCGCCGCCCGCGACCGCTACGTCGACCATCCGGACCATCGGGCCGTACTGGCGATGATGGACCCATGGATCGAACGGCGGCTGGTGGTGGACTACAAGCCGAGGAACGGGGTGGCTTGAGGCTGGCGGCGAAGGTCGACGCGTTTCCTTGCATCGACCGCTTTGGGAGGCTGCGTCTTCGGGACACGGGGCTATACAAGGGGCCCTCCCCTGGTTGGTACACCGCGCGGCCAAGCCGCCGCGGGCCGTCAGGCCCGAGAGGCGGGCCACGCCCCTGTAGGAGGGGGCCATGCCCCCGAAAGCGGTGGATGCAAGGAAACGCCTCAACCGGAGCCAGCGCTTTCGCGGGCATGGCCCGCTCCTACAAATGCGCGGCCCGTTCCCTCGGTAGTGGCGCATCCGCGGGGGGATATACAAGGGGCCCTCCCCTTGTTGGTACACCGCGCGGCCAAGCCGCCGCGGGCCATGCCCCTGTAGGAGGGGGCCATGCCCCCGAAAGCGGTGGATGCAA
>JALHMS010000059.1 GCA_022843925.1 Burkholderiales bacterium | reverse complement strand
GGGACGCCCTGGCCGTCGGCGTCGAGCGGGGTCGTGGGCGGGTCGAAGCGGCCGATGCCTTCGAGGACGTCGCCGCGTTCGTTGGGGATCAGCGCTGCGAGGTCGAAGAGGTGTTCGCCTGCGGGGTCTTGGACGACGAGGCGGGGGCCGTCGATGGTGATGGTTGCGGGTTCGACGGCGCCGACGCGTTCGAGGATTTGTTCGCGCAGCGCGCGGCCGGCGAGTTCCGCGGCCTTGCCTGACACGAATGCTTGGCGTGACGCCGACGACTTGCCGGCGTCGAGCGTGAGGTCGGTGTCGGCGACCACGGAGCGGATGGTGTCCATCGGCAGGCCTGCGCCGTCGGCGACGACCTGCAGCATCGTGGTCGTGGTGCCCTGACCGATGTCGGCGCAGCCGTTGTAGAACGTGACGGTGCCGTCTGCCGCGATGCCGATGCGCATGGTCGAGGGGTTCGACAGCGCGGTGTTCCCGATGCCGTACCACATGCAGCCGATGCCGACGCCGCGGCGCGTGCGTGTGCCGGTCTCGTTGAAGCGTGCGGCGGCAGCGAGGGCGGCGTGCCAGTGCGGTTCGAGCGCATCGAGGCAGGCGACGAGGCCGCAGCTGGCGTCGAGGCGCTGGCCGGTGGCGGTGGTGTCGCCGACGCGCAGCGCGTTGCGGCGGCGGATCTCGAGGCGATCGATGTCGAGTTGTGCCGCGAGGTCGTCCATCAGCGCTTCGTGCGCGATGGCGCCCTGCGGGACGCCGAAGCCGCGGAAGGCGCCGGCCACCGGTTCGTTGGTGAGGAACGCGCGGCCGCGCGTAGTGACGTTCGGGACGGCGTAGGGGCCGGTCGCGTGCACCGGGACGCGGTTCGCGACCGTCGGCCCCCAGCTCGCGTAGGCGCCGGTGTCGAAGAGCGCGTCGACGTCGACGGCCTGCAGGCGCCCCGAGCTGTCGGCACCGAAACGGGCGCGGATGCGCGCCGGGTGCCGCTTCGTCGTGGCCATCATGCTTTCCGGGCGGGTGTAGACGCACGCCACCGGCTGGTCGGTGAGCCACGCCGCGAGCGCGATGAGCGGCTGCACCGAGAGATCAAGCTTGCCGCCGAAGCCGCCGCCGCACGCGGTGGGCACGATGCGGATCTGGTCCGGCGCCATGCGCATCACGATCGCGACCTCGTCGCGGTCCATGTACGGCGTCTGCGTGGTGACGTGGATCTCGACGCGGTCGCCGACGCGCTTCGCCCAGCCGGCCTCGGGTTCGATGTACGCGTGCTCAACGTAGCGTGTGGTGAACGTGCCCTCGGCGATGGCCGCGCAGTTCGCGAATGCGCCGGCGGGGTCGCCGCGATGCACGCGCCCCTTCACGAGGAAGTTGCCGGGCTTCGCGGCCTGCACGAGCGGTGCGCCGTCGCGCATGGCGGCGTCGAGGCCGATGACGGGGGTCTCGATGTCGTAGCGGATCGGCACGGCGTCGTCGGGGATCGCCTCGACCACCACGCGCGGCCCGACGAGCGCGACGACGGCCTCGCCGCGATGGCGTACCTGGCCGTCCGCGAGCACGGGCTGGTCCTTCACGTCGGGGTAGATGCCGTAGCCGTTCGATGGGATGTCGGCCGCGGTGAGGATGCGCACGAGCCCGGGAAAGCGCGCCTGCATGGCGTCGAGATCGCCGAGGGTGAAGCGGGCCCGCGCGTGGGGCGAGCGCACGACACGCAGCCAGAGGGCGTCGGCCGGAATGCCGTCGGCGCCGAAGCGCTCTGCGCCCGTGACCCTCGCGGCGCCGTCGACCTTCGCAGCCCGGCTTCCGAGCGCGTGACCAGCGGCGGGCGCGGGCGGCATCTCTACCTCGGCGACGCACGCCTGCACGGCCGCGATGATGTTACGGTAACCGGTGCAGCGGCACAGGACGCCGCCGAGCGCATCGAGGATCGCGGCCTCGTCGGGGTTCGGGTCGCGACGCAGGAGGTCGGCGGCGGCGACGATCATCCCGGGCGTGCAGATGCCGCACTGCGTGGCGAGGTGCACGTGGAAGGCGCGCTGCAGCCGCGCGAGGTCGGGCTGGTCCGCGAAGCCTTCGATGGTGGTGACCTCGCGGCCGGCCACGCGCCCCACGGGCGTGAGGCACGCGCACACCTGGCGTCCGTCGAGCAGCACGGTACAGGCGCCGCAGTCGCCGGCGTTGCAGCCGATCTTCGTGCCGGTGAGGCCGAGGTCGTCGCGGAGGACGTCGGCGAGGCGACGGCGCCCGTCGGCAGGAAGGGCCGCGGTGCGACCGTTGACGGTCCAGGCGAGGGCGGTGGGAGGGGTCGGAGCGTTCATCGCGGTGTCGGCAGATCGTCGAGCAGTCGGGCGACCACGGTGCGCGCCGCGTCGAGGCGGTAGGCCCGGCTGGCTCGCACGTCATCGATGGGGGAGAGCGGGGCCAGGTGATCGTGGGCGACGAGACCGCCCAGGCCCGTTCCGAAGGGCGTGCCGACAAGACGCTCTTCCAGCGTCGGCAGACGCCGCGCCACGGGCGAACAGGCGCCCACGGCGACGCGGGCGGCGGTGATCTTCCCGGCGTCGTTCACTTCGAGACAGGCCGAGGCCATCACGATCGAGATCACCAGGTAGCGGCGCGCGCCCAACTTCACGAAGCGGCTGGTGACGCGATGCCGCGGATGCGGGACGAGCACGGCGGTGACCAGCTGGTCCGGCGTGCGGCGCGTGCGGCGCGGCCCGAGGATGAACGACGAGAGCGGGATGGTCGTCGTAGCGGCGCTGGAGCGGAGTTCGACGGTCGCATCGAGGGCGAGGAGGGCGGGGATGCCGTCGGCGGCCGGGGATGCGTTGCAGAGGTTGCCGCCGATCGTGCCGGCGTTCTGGATCTGGAGGCCACCCACCTCGCGCGCGGCCTGGCGCAGGCCGTCGAATGCGGGGGGCAGCGGCGCTTCGAGCAGATCGGCCCAGGTGGCTGCGGCGCCGATGCGCCAGTGGTCGATCTCGCTCGTGATGCCCCGGAGTTCCGGGAGGTCGGCGATGTCGAGCAGCGCGGCGTCGGTGGGGCGCCCGACGCGGGAGGGGTAGTAGTCCGTCCCGCCGGCGATGACGGTGACGCCCCCGGCGCCGAGTCGGTCCAGCGCGAGCGCAAGGCTCGTGGCGCGTTCGTAGGCGGGGGCGGCGGCGGTCACGGTGGACAGAGCCCCGCGAGTTGTTTCTCGGCGTCGCGCTGGTCGCCCTTCATCTGCTCCATGTCGGCGCCGGCGCCACCGTCCCGCTGCCGGTTGCGGAGCGCGGCAAGCGTGCGTTTCAGTTCCTCGCACTGGGCCTTGCTGGGGCCGCCGGCGGGCGTCGCGGTCCCGGCGTTCGCGGTCTGGGTGCCGGCGGCGCGGGCAGCCTGCTCGGCAGCGGCCTTGTCTGCCGCCGCGCGGTCGGCGGCGGCTTTCGCGGCGGCCTTCTTGTCGGAGACGCAGTCGGCCTCGACGATGGAGCGGACCTCGGCGGGCGATCCGTTCGTCTGGTAGATCTTCACGACGAACCTCTTGCGCAGCGTGCGCTGCTCGTAGGGGAGGCCGGCCTCGTCGACGCGCTTCAACGCCTGGGCGGAGGTGACGCCGCCCGCCTTCGCGTTGGCGAGCTCCTCGGCGTCGTCGGCCATCGCCACGCATTCCTTGTCCTCGCCGGGGACGGCCGTGTAGCGCCGTGTCGTCGTCACCACGCGCTGACCTTCGCCGCAGGGCTTGTCGGCATACGAGCCGTCGGGGCAGCGATAGACCTTTGCCGCCTGCGCCATCGGCGTGCCGGCCATCCACGCCAGGGCGGTCAGCAACGATGCGATGACGAACCGTGCAAGGTGGAGCCGAACGATGCGGGACGGTGGAGTCCGGTGCGGCATGCGGAGCGTTCCGGGGCGTGAAGGCGTCGGCATCATAGCGTTTCCTTGGGAGCCTGTCGGACTTGGGATGCGTCGGCTGCGACGGTGGGGGAGCGGTCCATATCCCGCCGCTTTCTCCTCACGTATTCCCGATACGTTCGTCGAAATCGTCAAGATCTGTCCTCGCTCTCCCGCCGTCTCGCTCTCGACCACCCAAGCCCGACAGGCTCCAGGCGATTTTCGTGAATGGGCGACGGGTATCATCGACGCCCACTTCCCCTACTGGAGCTTCGCGCATGGCGCTCGCCCTCGACATCGTGTCCGACGTGGTCTGCCCGTGGTGCTACATCGGCAAGCGCCGCCTCGAACAGGCGCTCGCGCTCTGGGAGAAGCGGCATCCCGACACGCCGGTCACCGTGACGTGGCACGCCTACCAGCTGAACCCCGACATGCCCCGCGCCGGCGTCGGTCGCAAGGACTATCTCGAGCAGAAGTTCGGCGGACCCGCGCGAGCGCGCGAGATCTACGCCCGCGTCGAACAGGCCGGCCGCGACGTGGGCATCCCGTTCGAGTTCGCGCGGATGCAGATCCAGCCCAACACGATCCAGGCCCATCGTCTGGTGGCATGGGCGACGCAGGCAGGCGACGCCGGGCCCCTCGTGGAAGCGCTCTTCCGCGGCTACTTCCTGGAGGCGCGGGATTTCACGGACGACCAGGTGCTCGCGGCGCTGGCCGGCGAAGCCGGGCTCGACGCCGACGCCGCGCTGGCCTTCCTGCAGTCGGACGCGCTGCTCGACGACGTCGCGGCCGACGAGCACATGGCCCGGCAGATCGGCGTGCAGGGCGTCCCGTTCTTCATCTTCGAGCGCCGTCTGGCCGTGTCGGGTGCGCAGCCGGCCGAAGTGCTGGTCGATGCGATGGAAGAGGCGCTTGCCGTGGCGGGCCCGACGGCATGATCGGGCGCGATGTCATCGAGGCAGCGGCGGCGCGGATCGCCGGGCATGTACGCGTCACGCCGGTCATCCGCCCGGGGGTCTGGGCAGACCTCACGCCGGCCGACGTCACGCTCAAGCTGGAGCAGTTGCAGCACACCGGTTCGTTCAAGGCGCGCGGTGCCTTCAACCGCATCCTGGGCGCCGATGCAGTGGCGGCGGGCGTCATCGCCGCGTCCGGCGGGAACCACGGCCTCGCCGTCGCCTACGCAGCCCGCGTGCTGGGCCATCGCGCCGAGATCTTCGTGCCCGAGATCTCCAACCCGGTGAAGATCGAAGCCCTGAAGGCGCAGGGCGCCACGGTGAACGTGGTCGGCCGGGACTACGGCGAGGCCTACGAGGCGAGCGAGGCGCGACGGGCCGAGACGGGGGCCCTGCGGGTGCATGCCTACGATCAGCCGGAAGTCGTGGCCGGGCAGGGCACCACCGGGCGGGAATTCGACGCCCAGGCACCGGACCTGGACACCGTCCTCGTCGCGGTGGGCGGCGGCGGGCTGATCGGTGGCGTGGCCGCGTGGTTCGACGGGCGCGTGAAGGTGGTCGGTGTCGAGCCGACGACATCGCGAGCGCTGCACGCGGCGCTCGAGGCCGGCAATCCGGTGGACGTCCCGGTTTCGGGCGTCGCTGCGGACTCCCTCGGCGCCCGCCGTATCGGATCGATCGCCTTCAAGATCGCGCGCACGCAGGTGGAACGTGTCGTGCTGGTGGACGACGCGGACATCATCGCCGCGCGCCGGCTCCTGTGGCGCGACCTCCGCGTCGTCGCCGAGCCGGGTGGGGCTGCCGCCACCGCGGCGCTGCTGTCCGGCCGCTATGTCGCGGCGCCGGGCGAGCGCGTCGGCGTGATCGTGTGCGGCGCGAACTGTCATCCGGGCGACGCCGTCTGACACGCCCCGCCGATGACCCAAGGAGGATGTGGATGAGCAACCCGGTGTCGCCGACGGCCTTCTACTGCGGCGGCGTGCGCATGGCCGATGCGGAGAACCCCGTACCCGTGGTGGGCGACCGCCACGCCGCGACACTGATGGGTGACGACGGCCGGCGCATCTTCGCGGCCTTCGAACGGTTCGCGAGCCAGAACGGCAGCAACGTCACCCGCCATCGCATCCTCGACGACATGCTGCGCGACCGGTTCAAGGGACAGCCGCTGCGCCTCACCGTGCTGCTCGGTGCCGGCCTCGACAGCCGGCCGTTCCGGCTCGGCTCGGGGCGCTGGGTCGAGCTGGACGAAGCCCCGATCATCGAACGCAAGGAACGGCTGCTCCCGGCGTCGACATGCCCGATGTCCCTCACGCGGATCGCCATCGATTTCTCCGCCGATTCCCTCGAGGCGAAGCTCGCGCCCTTCGCGACGACCCAGCGGATGAGCATCGTGATGGAAGGCGTGCTCATGTACCTCGACGAGCCCACCATCCGGCGGACCTGCGGTGTGCTCATGAAGCTCTTCCCGAACCACACCCTGCTGTGCGACGTCATGTCGGAGAAGTTCTTCCGGCAGTACGGTCAGGAGATCCACGCCGAGATCGAACGCCTCGGCGCCCGGTTCACCTGGACGCCGAAGGATCCCGCGGCGCTGTTCACTTCGCTCGGCTACCGCGAGGCCGCCCGCGTCTCGATCGCGCTGACGGCCTCGGAGTACCGGGCGATCCCGGCGCGCGCGTGGACGATGCGGTGGTTCCGGCGGACCCTGCGCGAAGGCTATTGCGTGCACGCCTTCAAGGTCGATTGAATCGCCCGCGGCGCCGCCGCCGGGGCCGCCGGTCAGCCCGCCTGTTCCAGCCGGTCCGGCGCGCCCGCCGAAGCGAGCGCCGGTGCGTCTTCCTTGAGATCTACCCCTGAGAGTTTGCGACGCCGTGATTCCGTCATCAGGAAGTGCAGTTTGTGGGCGGCAAGCGCGTACGACAGTCCCTCGGGCGGGCGGATGTTCGAGATGCAGTTGCGCTCGGCATTGCTGCGGCCCGGTAGCGGATCCCACGTGAGGTAGAGGCCCAGACTGTCGGGCGACGAGAGCCCCGGGCGTTCGCCGATCAGGATCACCGACAGCTTCGCGTGCAGCAGCGCACCGACCTCGTCGGCCACCGCCACGCGGCCCTGCGCCACGATCGCCAGCGGTGCGATGCGCCATCCGTCGGCGTCGAGGCGCGGGAGGATCGTGTCGAGGAACGCGGCGGCGTGGGCCTCGACGGCCATGGCGGAGAGTCCGTCCGCCACGACGAAGGCGACGTCGAAGGGCTCGTTCGGCGGTTCCCGGTTCTCCAGGGCCGCCTTGGATGAAGCGCCCAGGATGCGGCCGAGATCGGGGCGCGCGATGAAGGTCGCCCGGTCGGGCGCGGCGCTCGCGAGGGTCAGCACTTCGCCTCCGGTCTCGCGAAGCCGCACCGCCAGGGCGTCGGCATCCAGGGTGTGCTGCACGGCGTCGCGGGCGCGGGCGTGCGAGAGCTGGAAGTGGAGCAGGGGGCGTGTCGGCACGCTCCCGCCGGCGCGTCCCAGTCCGATGCGCGCCGCGGTGAACTTGCCGAGGATGTTCCAGGGGTCGGGGAGGCCGACGGGGCCCGCAGGCTTGCGCGGGACGTCGCTCATGCCGCCGCCGCGTCGGCGAGGGCGAGCAACGGATGCGAAGCGTTCGCCGGGGCGAGCCGGAGCCCGTCTTCCAGGATCCCCATCCGCGCGAGCCAGTCCTCGAACTCCGGCGCCGGGCGGAGCCCGAGGGTCTGGCGGAGGTACAGCGTGTCGTGGAACGAGGTGCTCTGGTAGTTGAGCATGATGTCGTCGGCGCCCGGCACGCCCATGATGTAGTTCACGCCGGCCGTGCCGAGCAGCGTGAGCAGGGTGTCCATGTCGTCCTG
>JALHMS010000058.1 GCA_022843925.1 Burkholderiales bacterium | reverse complement strand
CGGCCGGAACGGACGGGTCCCTGCCGTAAGGTCAGCGGGCGTCGCGTTCCGCGCTGCAGGAGGCGCAGAACACCGCTGCCGGGTCCTCCTCGAGCAAGCTTGCGTCGACTTCGGCTTCGCACTGGCAGCACAAGCCGTACGTACCGGCATCGATTCGCGCCAGGGCGGCGCCCAGCTTCCGCCCCCGTGTCAACTGCCGCTCCCGGAGCGCATTCATGCGCGAAATCGCCGCGACGCTCGCCGGATCGAGTCCAGCCGCGCCCGACGAAAGTGCCGACTCCGCCGTGGCAGCGTTGAGTTGAAGCAGTTCGAGGGAGATTCTTTCCTGCATCCTGCCGGTTTCGATGTCCATGGGCGGATCGTACCGCAGGGAGGACTGAACCGCGACGAAGATGCGAGGTCCGGCCCACTCAGGGCGCGTCGAGGATAGGCGCCCGGATGGCCCGCCCCGGCGCCGCCGCTTCGTCGAGACGCCCGCCGCGGACCACGAACTGCCCCTCCACCAGCACGTGCGCGATGCCTTCCGAGAACTGCGCCGGCTGCTCGAAGGTCGCGCGGTCGATGATCCGCATCGGGTCGAACACCGTGAGGTCAGCGTCCGCCCCCTCGCGGATGCGGCCCTTGTTGCGCATGCTGGGGACCCGCCCTTCCAGGCGACGGGCCGGCTCGAGGGTCATCTTCCGGATCGCCTCCGGCAGAGAAAGCAGGCCCGCTTCGCGGACGTACCGGCCGAGCACCCGGGAGAACGTGCCTGCCGAGCGCGGATGGCCCTCCCCCGGCGCCACGTCGAAACCGTCGCTGGCGATCATCGTCAGCGGATGCGCCACGGCGGTCCGGATCACCTCTTCGGTGTTCGCGTGGATCAGCACCAGTCCGCCCACCTCGCGGTACCGCCGGAACGACTCCCGCGTGAGCCGCTCGCCGGTACGCACCCACTGGAGCTTCGCGTAGTCGGCGTCAGAGCGGTCGTACCAGCTGTCGAAGAGAAACGATTCGATCCGCGTCGCACCGGCCGTGTACGGATAGCACTCGGTTGTCACGTCGATGCCACGTTGGCGCGCGTCGGCGATGATGCCGAGCATCCGCCCGGTCGAGCCCTGACCGCTGCTCTGGATGTGCGCGACGTGCACGGGTGCGCCGGTCGATGCCGACAACGCGATCACCTCCAGCAACCCGGCCTCGCGATCTGCGCCCACCCCGGCCGCACTGGAGGCGCCACGCACGTGGACGTGCGTAAACGTGTTGTACCTCGCCGCGAGTCGGAACACTTCGAGCAGTTCCCACGTCTGCGCAGCCGGGGTGTAGACGACTCCCAGGCCCACGGCGACGGCGCCGCGGCGCAACCCGTGATCGATGCGCCGGACGATGTCTGCCAGTTCGTCCGGCGTGACGCCGGCCTTGGCCCCGGGTCCGCTCGGCAGGAACTCTCCGCGATCGCCCTTCACGGCCATGCGGACCGGGATGTGGCCGATGGCGGCACCGTAGTGGATGGGCTCCCTGCCTTCCCTCTCGGCGTACCACCGATCGATGTCCAGCACGCCGACCTCCAGCTCGAAGGATGCCGTGACGCCATCCATCGCCTGGTAGCGATGCGAAGCCGGTTCGACGCCGTGCCAGTGCAGATCGATGAAGCCCGGCGCCACCACGAGCCCCGTGGCGTCGACGACGTGGCGACCCTCCAGGAACCCGGTCGACACCGCGCGGATCACGCCGCCCTGGATGCCGACGGAACGGATGCCATCCAGTCCGGACTCGGGATCGATCACCCGGCCGTTGCGGATCACCGTGTCGAACACCTCGGCCAGGGCGGACGGCAGGGTCGATATCGTCAGCGCCAACCCCAGCAACGCAGCAACGAACGGCAGTCGAAACGTCTTCATGGCGGAATCTCCGGAGCGCGCCGGCCATCGAGCAGGCAGGCCGTCGCGATATCGCCCAGTACATTGGTTGCCGTCCGGCAACGGTCCAGCAACCAGTCGACGACCAGCAGCGTGCCGATCGCCTCGGTGGGGAGCCCGACCGCGCCGAACACGAGCGTCATGCTGACGATCCCTGCTTCCGGGACAGCCGCACCCACCGACGCGGTGATGCTCGCGAGCATCACGACCACCTGCTGCCAGATCGTGAGGTCGATGCCCAGCGCCTGGGCAACGAAGAGCGCCGCGACAGCCTCGTAGAGCGCCGTGCCATCGTTGTTGAAGTTCGTGCCGACCAGGGCGGCGAGTGTCGCCGAGCGGTCGCTGACACCGAGATTCCGAGTGAGATTGCCGTACGTCACCGGCATCGTCGCCGCCGAGCTGGCGGTCGAGAACGCGGAGAGAAGCGCGCCGCGCGTCGCCTGCAGCATGCGCAGCGGCGGAACGTCCGAGCCCAGCCGGACCCTCGCGAGGTAGAAGGCCGCCTGCAGAATGAGCGCCAGGATCACCGTGCCCACGAAAGCGCCGAGCGGCCCGAAGCCGCGCAGGCCCTTCGTCCCCGCGATGACCGCCGTCACGCAGAACACCGCGAGCGGCAGCAGCTCGATGATCCACAACAGCACGCGCAGCATGGTTGCGAACCCGATATCGACGAGGTCACCCACGGTGCGCATCGGTGTGTCGCGCACCTCGCGCATCGCCAGCCCCAGGACGAGCGCTAGCATCGCGACCTGCAGCACGCTGCCTTGATCCCCGAGCGGCCCCAGCACGCTGCGCGGGATGAGATCGAGCAGGCCGCTCCCCACGAGCGCCGGCCCCCCCTTCGGATCGGCACCCGCCAGCACCGCGCCGGCGCCGGGGGCGAGCACATTCGCGAGCACGAGGCCGATGAGAATGGCGACGGTCGTGTTGGAAAGAAGAATCCCCGTGAGGCGCGCCGCATCACCGGCACCGGCCGACGCGCGTAGCACGGCACGGAGGATGGCGAACATGACCAGCGGCAGGGCCAGCGCGCCGAGGAGTCGCAGGACGATCTTCGCCGGGAGGTTCAGGACGTGCGCATCCTGGCCCAGCAGCAGCCCCGTACCGAGGCCCAGGCAGATGGCACCGGCCATCCGGAGCGCGAACGGGATGCGGAACCACGCCGATGCGAAGGACGCTCGCTCGCGATCGACGTCCACTGTGTCCGCATCGGTTTTCATGGCGCGTCAGGATACCGACTGGCGCGCGCCTTCCACAAGCGAACGCTGTGAGCGCCATGGTTCGCGTGTGCACAGGTTGCGACGCCATCGCCACCCCTGCCGGGATGCAAGGGCGTAGCATGCAAGGTCGTCGGACACTCGACGAGCGCATCCGCACCCACCGCCAGGAACCCCCGACACCATCCATGCTCGCCAACTTCACGCAGCGCTTGGTCCGACACGCGTTACTGTGCCTCGCGCTCATCGCGACGATCCTTTCCGCCCATGCCGACGGATCCGGCCGGGTCGTCCACGTGGCGCCCATCGAAGGAATGATCGATCTCGGCCTGGCCCCCTACCTGCAGCGTGTCCTCGATGAAGCGCAGCGCGACGGCGCCGCCGCCGTGATCCTCGACATCAATACCTTCGGGGGGCGTGTCGACGCCGCCGTCATCATCCGCGACGCGTTGCTGAAGTCGAAGGTCCGGACCATCGCGTTCGTGAACAAGCGCGCGATCTCCGCCGGCGCGCTCATCAGCCTCGCCACCGAGATCCTGGTCATGGCGGAAGGGGCCACCATCGGCGCCGCCACCCCGGTGCAGGCGGGTCAGCCCGGCGAGGCCTCCAAGCCCGTGGACGAGAAGACGGTCTCCTACGTTCGGAAGGAGTTCCGCGCCACGGCCGAGTATCGCAAGCGTCCGCTCCTCATCGCCGAGGCCATGGTCGACGCCGACGTGGTCGTACCGGGCATCGTGGGCAAGGGGAAGCTGCTGACGCTCACCACGGACGAGGCCGTGAAGAACAAGGTGGCCGACCACCGCGCAGACACTCTCGAGGCCGTGCTCGAGCAGACCGGACTCGCCGGCGCGGAGCTGCGCGTCGCCCAGCCCAACTGGGCCGAGAATCTCGTCCGGTTCCTGACGCATCCGATCCTCAGCTCCCTGCTGATCACCGTGGGCATCCTCGGCATCGTCGTCGAACTGCGCACGCCCGGATTCGGCATCCCGGGCGCGCTCGGCATCCTCAGTCTTGGGCTCTTCTTCTGGGGGCAGTCGCTGGTGCAGCTCGCCGGTTGGGAAGAGATGCTGCTCGTGACGGCGGGGATCGTGCTGCTCGGGGTGGAGATCTTCGCCATACCCGGTTTCGGCGTCGTCGGAGCCCTGGGCATCGCGATGATCCTGGGCGGGCTCGCTCTCAGTCTGGTGGGCGCGCAGGATTCCCTGGAGACAGTGCTCGAGGCCGCGATGCGCGTGTCGCTGTCGCTGCTCCTCGCGATCGTCGCGAGCTTCGTGCTGATGCGGTTCCTTCCGCACACGCGGTTCGGTCGGAGGCTCGTCCTCGAGACAGGACTGTCGGCCCGCGACGGATACGCATCGGCACCAGCGCAGGACAGCCAGTGGATGGGCAGGACCGGAATCGCGAGCACGCCACTGCATCCGGCGGGCATCGCAGAGATCGACGGCCAACGAGTGGACGTGGTGTCGACGGGGGAACCCGTCGATCCCGGCGAAGCCATCGAGGTCGTCCGCGTCGACGGCAACAGGATCGTCGTCCGACGTTCGAATCACGCAGTCAACGGGGGATAGAACAACAATGGGTATCGATACCGGCGTCACGAGCGGCCTCGGCCTGCTCATTCTCATCATCGCGGGCCTCGGCCTCTTGATGTACCTGGTGCCGGTCCGGCTGTGGATCGCCGCTTGGGCTTCGGGCGCCTACGTGGGCCTGCTCGACCTGATCGGCATGCGGCTCCGGCGTGTGCCACCGGGTACCGTCATCACTGCGCGCATCAGCGCGGTCAAGGCCGGCATCGAGGTCACCATCAACGACCTCGAAGCGCACTTCCTCGCGGGTGGCGACGTCGTGCGGACCGTCAACGCCATGATCTCCGCCGACAAGGCGAACATCCCCCTGCCCTTCAAGCGCGCGGCGGCCATCGATCTTGCCGGCCGCAACGTGCTCGAGGCCGTCCAGATGTCGGTGCTTCCCAAGGTGATCGAGACCCCCAAGATCGCTGCGGTCGCGAAGGACGGCATCCAGCTCATCGCCGTGTGCCGCGTCACCGTGCGGACGAACATCGACCGCCTCGTGGGCGGTGCGGGCGAGGAGACCATCATCGCCCGCGTGGGAGAAGGCATGGTGAGCACGATCGGCTCCGCCAACAGCCACAAGGATGTGCTGGAGAACCCGGATCACATCTCGAAGCATGTGCTCAGCAAGGGACTCGATGCGGGTACGGCCTACGAGATCCTGTCGATCGACATCGCGGACGTCGATGTCGGCGAGAACATCGGCGCGAAGCTGCAGATCGATCAGGCCAACGCCGACAAGCAGATCGCCCAGGCGAAGGCCGAGGAGCGGCGCGCCATGGCCGTCGCGCTCGAGCAGGAGATGCGCGCCCGGGTGGTCGAGGCCGAGGCCGAGGTGCCGCGTGCCATGGCCGAAGCCTTCCGCGAGGGCAACCTCGGAATCATGGACTACTACCGGATGAAGAATCTGCAGGCGGACACGGCCATGCGCGAGGAGATCGCCCACGGCGACGATCCACTCCCCGCCGGGCCCAGGAAGTAGGCGGCACCGCCATGAACGGTATCTCCATGGACGTGGTGTCCATCCTGCTGTTCGCCGCCGTCGTGCTGGGGCAGCTCTTCATGCAGATCTATCGCCGGCGGCAGGCCGCGAGGCGCCCCCCGCCGTTGGCCGAGTCGGGCGACGAATCGGTCATGGACTTCGAAGAGGACGACGATGCGCAGGGGTTCGCGCCCCTTGCCGCGCCCGTGGAACCGGTTGCGCATCACCCCGCGTACGTCCCGCTGCGGCCGGTGCAGGAGCAGGCAGCGCCTCCGAGGATCAGGCGCCATTCCCGGCGCGCACTGCTCGGCGATCCGCGCCGCGTGCAGGATGCCGTCGTCGTCGCAACCATTCTCGGGCGCTGCCGGGCGTTCGAGCCCCACGATCCGGAGCGCTGAGAACTCCCTTTCTCGCGAGAAGCCGCCGGACATCCGCTATGGGAGCCCGGCGCCGTCCACGGGAATGCGGCTGTCGACCACCACGAGAACGTCCGACCGGGACTCGGCCAGCACCCGCTTGGTCACGCTCCCGATGAGCAGTTCCTCGGTGACGTTGGTCCCATGCTTCCCCGCGACGATGAGGTCGCAGTCGTAGGCGTCCTCCTGCGCGAGGATCTCCCGCGTGGGATCCCCGGGCGTCACGGTGACCGTGTACCCACCCTCGGGGAGCCCGCCCCCCTTCGCCATCCGATGCAGTTGCGCCAGCGCGCGATCGCGCGCATCGATGCGGTAGCGGTGGATCGTCTCCTCGCTGACACCGGCGTAATGCATGGTCGCCTCGAAGGGGATGTGGGACGAGTGCAGCAGGATGATCTCGGCGCCGGGCGCGATGGCCCGCGCGGTCTGCAGCGCCAGCGCGGCACCGGGCGAGAAATCGATCGCCACGAGGACGCGCCGATACGGTTCGCGCGCAGGTTCCTTGACGACCAGCACCGGGCACGTGCTCTTGCGCAGCAGGCGCGATGCCGTGGAACCGAGCAGGAAGCGCTGCAGGAAGTGCCGGCCGTGCGCACCCACGAGGATCAATCCGATATCGAGCGCCCGAGCGACATCGGGCACCACCTGGGTGGCCATCCCCGCCTCCAGGTGCAGATCCGCCGCGACACCGCGGTTGCGGGTGGTGTCGCCGAGGACGCGCTGCAGCGCCTCCCGACGCTCGCTCTCCACCTTTCGGGACACCGCCACCGCGTGCTCCCCGAGCATCTCCCGCAGCGGCGCGAGGGCATCCAGCCCCATCGCATGCAGCACGGTGAAGCGCGCTCCGCTCTGCGCTGCGATCAGGAATCCGCGATCCACGGCGTGCAGTGACGTCGTGGAGAGATCGGTCGCGGCGAGGATGTGCTGGAGCGAGGTCATGGAAGCTTCTCCCTGGGGTGGATCAGGTCCTTGAGGATCCCGACGGCGTGGTCGACCGCGTTGTTCATGGGATAGAGCACACTCGGGACACCCAGCTTCTCCAGCGCAATGCCCACCGGATCATCGCGCGCAACGACGGACAACCGCCCGGTGAAGCCGTGCTCGCGAAGCGCGTGCATCAGCCCGCGATTCGATTCGACATCGGGCAATGTGCTCACCACCCAGGGGACACCGGCCAGCGGAAGGCTCCCGACGAACTCGGCCTCCATGCCATCGCCGAAGCGGACCGGCAGCCCCTGCCGACGAAGATCCAGGATCAGCTCCGGATCGAAGTCCACGCCGAGCACTTCGACGCCCTCGGCGCGCAGGCCTGCAGCCAGCCGGCTCCCGTACCGACCGAGGCCCATCACGATGATGTCCGGCCGACTTGCGCCCTGGGGCCCGTTCTCCGCCGCCAACTCCCGGTGGGGATGACGGCGCTCGAACACCGACAACCAGGGGGACAGCTTCTCGTACAAGGGATGCGAATAGAGAATCATGTACGTCGATACGGCGATCGTGATGAGCCCGACGAGCGTCGTGAGCCCGAGCGCCTCGACGCCGATGTGTCCGAGCGAAATGCCCATGGCGACGAACACGATCGAGAACTCGCTGATCTGCGCGACGGTCAGGCCGGCGAGAAACCCCGTCCGCTTGCGATAGCCCATGTAACCCATGATCGCCAGCACGATGAGCGGATTGCCCACCAGGACGAACAGTGACAGCGCGAGGGCCGGCCAGACTTCGCCGCCCAGGGTCGAGAAATCGAGCTTGGCGCCGAGATCGATGAAGAAGAAGAGCAGCAGGAAATCGCGGAGACCGGAGAGCCGCGCGTTGATGGCATCCCGGTAGACCGTGGAGGCGAGCGAGAAACCGGCCAGGAAGGCGCCGGCCTCCTTCGAGAATCCGGCCCACTCGCCAAGCGCCGCCAGGCCCGTGCCCCAGGCGATCGCGAACACGAGCAGCAGTTCCTGAGAACGCGCCATCAGCGATACCACCCGCGGCAGGATGTATCGCATCAGCACGAACATCGACACCGCGGCCGCACCGACGCGCCATCCGAGGGAAACCGCCACCTCGATCAGCCCGGCCTCCCCGCTGCCGCGCAGGGCACTCATGGTCATCATCGCCAGGACAACCGCGAGGTCCTGGACGATGAGGAAGCCGACGGCGATGCGGCCGTGCAGGGAATCGAGTTCGCGCTTGTCGGACAGCAGCTTGACGATGATGATCGTGCTGGAGAACGTCAGCGCCAC
>JALHMS010000057.1 GCA_022843925.1 Burkholderiales bacterium | reverse complement strand
GGCTTGGTGAGGATCAGCCGGTCGGCGAATCCCACCTGCTCCTGGGCCTCGGGATGCCGGTCGAGCTGTTCCGGCCCATGGCGGGCGTCCACGAGCGTCACGATGCCGTCCAGCCGGTAGTGGGCGCCCAGGTAGGCGTCCACCAGGAGGGTCTGAACCACCGGCGCCGGTTGCGCCAGGCCGCTCGTCTCGATCACGACCCGGTCGAACGCGATCTCGCCGGCCATCCGCCGCTTGTGCAGATCCACGAGTCCCCGTTTCAGATCCCCCCGGACCGTGCAGCACAGGCAGCCATTCTCCGTCTCGACCACCTCCTCGGCGGCATCCCGGACCAGGATGCGGCCATCCACGCCCACGGCTCCGAACTCGTTCTCGATCACCGCCAGGCGCTGCCCGTGGTGATCCGCCAGAAGCCGGTTCAGCAGCGTGGTCTTGCCGCTGCCGAGGAAGCCGGTGAGCACCGTGACCGGGATGGCGCGATGGGCGGGGGCATTCATGGACGGTCGGGGTGGCTCGGTGGGGTGGGATGGCAGGGACCGCCTCGCGGTCAGCGTTCTGCCACTCCGGGGGCGGGGCAGTGAATCGGACCCGGATTGTAGCCCCGCCGCCGGGCCCCTCCGGTCGGCCTGCCGGCGGTGGACCCGGGACGGCTCCCGTCGTTAGACTCGGCCTCCCGATGCGCGCAGCCCGCGCAACGCCCCCTGGAGGATTGCCGTCATGTTCCGATTCCGTCTCGCCGCACTGGCACTGGTCTGCTCCCTCGTGCCGCCGTCCCTGCAGGCCGCGGACGACGTGGGCCCTCTCATCGACCGGGCGCTCGCCGGTGATCACCGCAGCGACGCCAACCGGGCCCGCGACGCGTTCCGCCATCCGAAGGAGACCCTGATGTTCTTCGGGCTCCGGCCCGAACAGACCGTGGTCGAGATCTGGCCCTCCGCCGGCTGGTTCACCGAGGTGATCGCGCCGGTCGTGCTCGGTCGCGGAAAGCTCTACGCGGCGCGCTACGCCGTCAGCTGGGAGAAGGCACCCGAGATGCTGAAGACCCGCGACAAGGTGTTCGTCGCCGGCCTCGCCGCCCGACCGGATGTCTATGGCAGCGTCGTGCCGACCGAACTGCTCGCCCCGGACTTCACGGATGCCGCGCCCAAGGGCAGCGCGGATCTCGTGCTGACCTTCCGCAACGTCCACAACTGGGCGAAGGCCGGTCGCACCGATGCGATGTTCGCCGCGTTCCACGGGTTGCTGCGGACCGGCGGCATCCTCGGCGTCGAGGAGCACCGTGCGAAGCCCGGCACCTCGGTCGAGGACCAGATCAAGACGGGCTACATGACCGAGCAATACGTGATCGAGGCGGCCGAGCGGGCGGGCTTCCGGTTCGCCGGCAAGTCGGAGATCAACGCGAATCCGAAGGACACCAAGGACCACCCGTCCGGCGTCTGGACCCTGCCGCCGACCCTCGCGCTGGGGGACAAGGATCGCGAGAAGTACCTCGCCATCGGCGAGAGCGATCGCATGACGATCAAGTTCGTGAAACCCTGACGCGCACCGATCCGGGGCGCCACGACGCCCTGCGCTACACTCGCGCGCTTTCGCAGAGGAGCCAATCCATGAAGCTGTTCCCGTGTCTGCTCGGCGCGAGCCTCGCCGTCAGCCTCGTTCTTCCCGCCAGCCAGGCGTTCGCGGCGGATGTCGTGCCCGACAGCCACGGCTTCGTGATCGTGAAGCCGGGTGAAGAGGTCTGGACCGAGTACCCCGGCATCCCGGGCATCCAGCGCATGGTCCTCGAGGGGGATCCGAGCAAGCCGGGGCCGTACGTGATCCGCGTGAAGTTCGCCAAGGGCACGATGAGCATGCCCCACCTGCATCCCGAGGACCGCCTCGTGACGGTCATCAAGGGCACCTGGTATTCCGGCACCGGCGAGACCTTCGAACCGTGGGACACCGTGCCGCTCCCCGCGGGCAGCTTCATGAAGCACCCGGCCGGCGAGGGCCACTACGACGGCGCGAAGGACGACGAGGTGATCGTCCAGATCGCCGGCATCGGTCCGAGCGGCACCACGTTCTTCGCCCCCGACCTCGGCCGCACCGGCAACGGCCTGAAGCGCAAGGACTGACCACGCGGAGGCCGTGCGGCGCATGCGGTGCCGCCCGACCTCTGCGTCGACGGGTGGGGGCTGCCTTCAGTCCCTGCCGCTCCTTGCCTCTCCACGCCTCCACCCCTGGCGCCGCACCGCGCGGCCGGGGCCAACAGGAAGAATCGTGCTCTCCGACATCGACATCGCGCAGCGGGCCCGGCTCGAACGCATCATCCCCCTCGCCGAGAAGCGCCTCGGCATCCCTGACGAGCATCTCGAGCCCTACGGGCACTACAAGGCGAAGGTCTCGCTCGACTATCTCGAGTCGCTCGCCGATCGCCCCGACGGCAAGCTGATCCTCGTCACCGCCATCAGCCCGACCCCGGCGGGGGAGGGCAAGACCACCACCACGGTGGGGCTCGGCGACGCGCTGAATCGCATCGGCAAGCGCGCGCTCATCTGCCTGCGGGAACCCTCGCTGGGGCCGGTCTTCGGCATCAAGGGCGGGGCGGCGGGCGGGGGGCGTGCGCAGGTGGTGCCCATGGAGGACATCAACCTCCATTTCACCGGGGACTTCAATGCCATCCAGCTCGCCAACAATCTGCTGGCGGCACTGATCGACAACCACATCCACCATGGGAATGAGCTGGGCATCGACATCCGCCGCATCACGTGGAAGCGCGTGCTCGACATGAACGACAGGGCGCTGCGCGACACGGTCGTGGCCCTGGGCGGCACGGCGAACGGCTTCCCGCGCGAGGACGGCTTCGACATCGTCGTGGCGTCCGAGGTGATGGCGATCTTCTGCCTCGCGACATCGCTGAAGGATCTCGGCGAGCGCCTCGGCAACATCGTGGTGGGCTACACCCGTGACCAGACACCCGTCCGCGCCCGCGACCTCGAGGCCGACGGCGCCATGACGGTGCTGCTGAAGGACGCCCTCAAGCCCAACCTGGTGCAGACGCTCGAGAACAACCCGGCGTTCATCCACGGCGGTCCCTTCGCGAACATCGCGCACGGCTGCAATTCGGTCATCGCCACGCGCAGCGCGCTGAAGCTCGCGGACTATGTCGTGACGGAAGCCGGCTTCGGGGCCGATCTGGGCGCCGAGAAGTTCGTCGACATCAAGTGCCGCAAGTCCGGTCTGCGTCCCAGTGTCGCGGTGGTCGTGGCCACCGTCCGTGCCCTCAAGTACCACGGTGGCGTCGAGAAGAAGGCCCTCGACGAGGAGAACGTCGCTGCCGTCGAGCGCGGGCTCGCCAATCTCGAACGGCACGTGCGCAATGTCCGCGAGCACTACGGCCTCGCATGCGTCGTCGCCATCAACCATTTCACGAACGACACCGCGGCCGAACACGCGGCGATCCAGGCACGCATGGAGGCCCTCGGCGTGCGGGTGGTCCTCGCGCGCCACTGGGCGGAGGGCGGCAAGGGGGCAGAGGACCTCGCCCATGCCGTCGTCGACGTGATCGAGAACGCGCCCGGCGCGATGAAGTTCGTCTACGAGGACAGCGCGCCGCTCTGGGAGAAGATCGAGTCGGTGGCCCGCAAGATCTACGGGGCGACTGGCATCACGGCCGACGCGAAGGTGCGTACCCAGCTGCAGCGGCTGCAGGAGGACGGTTTCGGTCATTACCCGGTCTGCATCGCGAAGACGCAGTACTCGTTCTCGACCGACGCGACCGCCCGTGGCGCACCCTCCGGGCACACCGTCCATGTACGCGAGATCCGGCTGTCGGCGGGTGCCGAGTTCGTGGTGGCCGTGTGCGGCGACATCATGACGATGCCCGGTCTGCCCAAGGTGCCGTCGGCCACCAAGATCGGGCTCGGGGCGGACGGCCGCGTGGTCGGACTTTTTTAGAGGGCATCGCCATGCAACGGGATCGCACGGTCTTCAAGGCGCTGACGGCGCTCACGGTGAGCCCGGCCTCGACGGTGACGGTCCGGTCGGACGCCCCGCAGGACATCCACTGGCTCGAACGCAACATCCCCTGCCGGACGGCGTGTCCGGCCGGGACCGACATCCCGGGCTATCTCGAAGCGATCCACGAAGGGCGTCACGCCGACGCCTACGAAATCAATCTGCGCGACAACGTCTTCCCCGGCATCCTCGGTCGCGTCTGCTCGCGCCCCTGCGAGGATGCCTGCCGGCACGGGCGCCCGGGCAACGGCGAGACCGTCGCGATCTGCTTCTCGAAGCGGTCCGCCGCCGACCTCTCCGATCTGCCGCCCGCGACCCTGCCTTCGCTCTTTGCCGACAGCGGCCGGCGCGTGACGGTGATCGGGGCGGGCGTCGCGGGGCTCACCGTCGCACGGGAACTCGCCCGTCGCGGGCATCGCGTCACCGTCCTCGAGAAGCACGACCGGCCCGGCGGCATGCTGAACCAGGGCATCCCCGCCTTCCGCCTCCCGCGGGATCTCGTCGATCGCGAAGTGGCGCAGACGCTGGCGAACGGCGTCGACCTGCGCTGCGGCGTGGACGTCGGGCGCGACGTGACCCTCGCGCAGTTGCTCGCGGAGAACGACGCCGTGGTGCTGGCAGCCGGCACCCTGCGACCCCACCGGCCCGCGATCCCCGGGGCCGATCTCGATGGTGTCGAACACGGGCTCGATTTCCTGCTGCAGGTGAACGAGCGCGGACGCCGCGATGCCGGGCACGGCACGCTCGTGATCGGCGGCGGCTACACGGCCATGGATTGTGCGCGGACGGCCGTGCGCCTCGGGGCGGACGTCACCGTCTGCTATCGGCGCCCGCGGGCCGACATGGTCGTGCTTCCGGGCGAGATCGAGGAGTACCTGGAGGAGGGCGGGCGGCTGGAGAACGACGTCGCGCCTGTCGCCGTTCTGGGCGACGCGACGGGCCGTGTCGTTGCGGTGCGCTTCGCGCGTACGCGGGCGACGGTCACCGGTGCCGATGGCCGGCGCGGCTTCGAAGCCATCCCGGGGAGCGAGTTCGACATGCCGGCCGACCGGGTCATCTTCGCGACGGGGCAGGTGCCGGACACCGGCTGGATCGACGCCGCGCTGGCTTCCGAGATCGTCGACGGCGAGGGCTGGCTCGCCTCGGGCAAGGCCCGCGACACGCGGGTTCCGGGGCTCTTCGTGGCCGGGGATTTCGCCCTGGGTGCGACGACCCTCATTCGCGCGATCGGCCATGCGAAGGAATGCGTCCAGGCGGTCGACCGGTTCCTGAGCGGGCGCGATCGACTGCGCGAACGCATCCAGGTCGAGCCGGCGTTCCTGTCGAAGGGGCCGGGCGCACGCACCACCGGTCGGACGGCTGCAATGAACGATATCCCGATCCATCCGATGCCCGTGCTCCCGCGGGCCGCGAGAGGGTTGCTCGACGAGGTCGAGACCGGCTATCCGGCGAACGTGGCGCGCGAGGCGGCGTCCCGCTGCTACCTCTGCCATTACAAGTTCGAGATCATCGACAGCAAGTGCGTCCTGTGCGACGAGTGCATCAAGGTGAAGCCCGTGGAGGGCTGCATCGTGGAAGTGGCCGCGCTCCTGCGCGATGACGCGGGGCGCATCACGGGCCACGAGCGGATCCGCGAGGGCGAAACCGATTCGCTCTACTACAACCGTCTCTGGATCGACCAGGATCAGTGCGTCCGCTGCGGCCGATGCGAGGCGGCATGCCCGGTCAACGCCATCACGATCCAGCGCGTCACCCCCGTGGTCGAGGCGCTGCCCTAGCGATCACGGCAGGGCGGATCGCGTCCGCCTCTCCACCGCCTTTCGACGCCTTCCGGGCTGCTTTTCCACCGCGTTTCGACCGCGTTTCGACCGTTTGCACGGCCGTAGGCAGACCTTATACTCGAACCCGTCGCGGGGGCGACGCAGCGTGGCCGGCGCGGATCCGGGCGCGCGGTATCGGCGTCCCGCGAATCCCGGATCAGAACAAGACGACCGACCAAGCAGGAGACCGGAACGTGGCGTTGATTCTCGCGCTCGACATGGCTGGCCAGCCGGGGCGCTGGCTGCTCATCGAGGAGGCCATCACCTATCACGCGCGACGCATGGTCGCGTGGTCGCTCGGCGATGTCGTGGCGACCTATCACGGCGGAGTCTCCCGCCTCACGGGCGAGCGCTCGTCGCTCAGCACCTCCAGCATCATCGCGATCAAGGGCGCGTCGGAGCTTCCGGGGGCGCTCCATGGGGAACCTCCCCTCACGAACGTGGCCCTCTTCGCCCGCGATCGCCATCTCTGCGCCTACTGTGGAGATCACTATCGGGAGCGCGACCTCTCCCGGGATCACGTCGTTCCGGTGTACCGCGGCGGCCGTGACCGCTGGATGAACGTCGTCACCGCCTGCCGGGTCTGCAACATCCGCAAGGGCGGGCGTACCCCGGAGGCGGCGGGGATGCCGCTCCTCTACGCCCCCTACGTGCCCAACCGGCACGAACACCTCATCCTCCAGAATCGCAGGATCCTGCAGGACCAGATGCAGTACCTCATGGCGAAGGTGCCGCGATACAGCCGTCTCCACGCTTGAACAGGAAAGCCTTCATGCCACGCATTGCCCCGGCGACCGCCTCCATCGGCCCTGCCATCCTTGCCGCCGCCTCGAGCGCAGTCCACCGCGCCGGCCTTCGGGTCGCGCGCCGCGCGGCCATCGTGCCGGTCCTTGCTGCCCTGGCGCTCGCTGCGTGCCAGAGTGCCCCGGTCACCGGTCGCAGCCAGCTCCTCATCGTGCCCGAGGAGACGGCGATCGCGTCCTCCAAGACGGCGTACCTGCAGATGCTTTCCCCCCTGGAGAAGCAGGGAAAGCTCGACAACGACCCCGCCGTCACCAAGCGGATCGTCACGATCACCGAGCGGCTCGTGCCCCACGCGATCAACTACCGCCCCGAGACTGCCGACTGGCAGTGGAGCGTGAAGGTCATCGACGACCCCAAGACCGTCAACGCCTGGTGCATGGCGGGGGGGCGGATGGCCTTCTACACGGGTCTCATCGTGGCGCTGAAGCCGACCGACGACGAGATCGCGCAGGTGATGGGGCACGAGATCGCGCACGCCCTCGCAAAACACCAGGCCGAGAAGATGTCGCAGACCATGGCCAAGCAGGTCGGGCTCAATGTCGTCGGGGTGCTCGCGGGGCCCAAGTTCTCCGGGCTCGCGATGCAGGCGGCCAATTCGGCCGCCCAGGTCGCGCTCACGCTGCCCAACAGTCGTGAGGCGGAATCCGAGGCCGACCGCATCGGCATCGAGCTGGCGGCGCGCGCCGGCTACGACCCGCGCTCGGCCGTGACCCTCTGGCAGAAGATGGCCAAGGTCTCCGGTGGTTCGGGCAAGAGCGACTTCCTGAGCACCCACCCGGCGCCCGAGAAGCGCCAGGAGGCGCTGGCTGCCCTGGTGCCGCAGATGCTTCCCTACTTCGAGGATCGCAGCCCCAGGCCGGTGTTCCGGTTGAAGCCCGTCACCTTCGCGACGGCGCGGGCGGAATAGCGCCCGAAGATCGTCCGGCCCCCCATGCACCCGACCCGTATCCTTCGCCCCGGCAGCGCCCGCAGAGGCGTGTTCACACCAGCGGTTCCGTCGTACCTTTCGCCGCACCTGCTCCCTGTTGTCCGGAGACAGGCGCGTCCGGCGCCGACAGTCCCCAGCCCTGACAGGTTCGTTCCAGCCACCCCAGGAGATTCGTCATGAACCACGCAGCATCCTCCCGCCAGTCCCGTTCGTTCACCCGCAAGCTCGTGCGGACTTCCGTCGTCGCCGTCGCCGCGGCACTGGGCGTCGGTCTGAGCGTCGCCCACGCAGGTCCCCTGTCCAAGGTCGGCAAGGGAGAAGGGCAGGTCGACATCGTCGCGTGGCCCGGCTACATCGAGCGCGGCGAGACCGACAAGGGTTTCGACTGGGTCACGGGTTTCGAGAAGAAGACCGGGTGCAAGGTGAAGGTGAAGACCGCGGGCACCTCCGACGAAATGGTGGCGCTGATGAACGAGGGCGGTTTCGACCTCGTCACGGCCTCGGGCGACGCCAGCATGCGGCTCATCGCGGGCAAGCGCGTGCAGGAGATCAACGTCGATCTGATCCCCAGCTACAAGACCGTGGACCCGCGCCTGCAGAAGGCCCGCTGGCACTACGTCGACGGCAAGCACTACGGCGTGCCGTACCAGTGGGGCTACAACGTTCTGGCGTACAACACCAAGGCCTTCAAGACCGCGCCCACCAGCTGGAAGGTCGTCTTCGAGGAGATGACGCTCGACGACGGCAAGTCGAACAAGGGCCGCGTGCAGGCCTTCGACGGTCCGATCTACATCGCGGACGCCGCGCTGTACCTGAAGGCGACGAAGCCCGAGCTGGGCATCAAGGACCCCTACGAGCTGAACGAGGACCAGTACAAGGCCGCGCTCGACCTGCTCCGCCAGCAGCGCAAGCTCGTGGCGCGGTACTGGCACGATGCGATGGTCCAGATCGACGACTTCAAGAACGAAGGTGTCGTCGCCTCGTCCTCCTGGGGCTTCCAGGTGAACCTGCTCCAGGGTGACAAGCAGCCCATCGCCAGCGTCGTCCCGGTCGAGGGCGCCTCGGGCTGGGCCGACACCACGATGCTCCACGCCAATGCCAAGCATCCGAACTGCGCCTACATGTGGATGGAGCACTCGGTGAACCCGAAGCTGCAGGGTGATCTCGCCGCCTGGTTCGGTTCCGTCCCCGCCGTGCCGGCCGCGTGCAAGGGCAATCCGCTGCTGGGCGACGGTGGTTGCGAGAACAACGGCTACAAGGAGTTCGAACGCATCTCGTTCTGGCGCACGCCGGTCGCGAAGTGCGCCGACCCGAAGGGCTGCGTGCCGTACTACCGCTGGGTGTCGGACTACATCGCCATCCTCGGCGGGCGATGAGACGTGCAGTCTCCCCAC
>JALHMS010000056.1 GCA_022843925.1 Burkholderiales bacterium | reverse complement strand
CTGATGATCGGGGCGACGTTCTGCTGGGGCAGTGCCGGCGTGCTCGTGCGCAGCCAGGGCGTCACCGATCCGTGGGAGATCACGTTCTGGCGCTCGTTCTTCATGGCGATCTTTCTCTTCGGTGTCCTTGCCGTGCAGTACCGCGGCAACGTCTGGCATCGCATCGCCGCCACCGGTGTGGGCGGGCTCGTGTCCGCGTGCCTGTGGTCGGTGATGTACGTGTGCTTCATCGTCGCGCTGTCGCGCACGACCGTCGCGAACACTCTGGTGGTGTGCAGCATCTCGCCCTTCATGGCGGCGCTCTTCGGCCGCATCTTCCTGGGCGAGCGCGTGCCCGTGCGCACCTGGGTCGCCATGGCCGCAGCCATCGCCGGCATCGTCCTCATGTTCGTCGAGAGCCTCGGCACCGAGGGTGCGGCGGGAACTCTGATCGCGCTGGTGATCCCCGTCGCCTTCGGCGTGAACGTGGTGCTCAACCGCAAGATGCACGCGGCCGTCGACATGGTCCCCACGGTGCTCGTCTCCGGCGTGATCTCGGCGGCACTGGTGCTGCCCTTCGCGCTGCCCTTCGATGTGCGCGGGGCCGACCTCCCGAATCTCGTCGCGCTCGGCGTGGTTCAGCTCGGCGTGGGGTGCATGCTGATGGTCGTGGCGACCCGGGTGCTCTCGGCGGCCGAGATCGGCTTGCTCGCCGAACTGGAGACCGTGATCGGCGTCGCCTCCACCTGGTTCTTCGTGGGTGAGGTGCCGAGCCCCATGGCGCTGATCGGCGGCACGGTCGTGATTGCCGCGCTTGCGATCAACACGCTCGTGGGCATGCGCGCACCGCGCGCGAGGCCCCTCACTGCTAGGAGCCTGTCGGACTTGGGATGATTCGGCTGCAACGGCGGGAGAGCGGTCCATATCTCGCCGCTTTCTCCTCACGTATTCCCGATACGTTCGTCGAAATCGCCGAAATCTGTCCTCGCTCTCCCACCGTTTCGCTATCGACCACCCAAGCCCGACAGGCTCCTGGAGGATGACCCCATGACCCCCGATCCCGCCGATCTCACCCAACGTCTCGAAGCCTGCTACGCCGCCGCGGTGCACGATGTCCTGCGCGGCATGGGCCACGGCAACTGCGTGCTGCCGGCCGGCATCCGCGCGCTGGATCCGTCGCGTCGTCTCGCGGGGGAGATCTGGACGGTGAGCGGCCACGTGGACAACACGCGCGATCCCCACGACACGCTGCTCGCGTGGACAGGGCTCCTCGGAAAGGCACACGCCGGGAAGGTCGTCGTCTGTCAGCCGAACACCCACGACATCGCGCTGATGGGCGAACTCTCCGCCGAGACGCTGCATTTCCGGGGCGTGCGCGGCTACGTCGTGGACGGCGGCTGCCGCGACACCGACTTCATCCTGACGCTGGGCTTCCCCGTGTATTGCAGCTTCCATACGCCGAAGGACATCGTGGGCCGCTGGGTGCCCGACCGCCTGGGCGAACCGATCACGATCGGTGGCGTGACAGTCTCGACAGGCGACTGGCTGCTGGCCGACCGCGATGGCGTGGTGATCATTCCCGGCGCGATCGCGGCCGAGGTCGTGCAGAAGACGGAAGAGGTGCAGTTGCAGGAGAACCGCGTGCGCACGGCGATCCTGTCGGGGATGGACCCGCAGGAGGCGTACGTGAAGTTCGGGAAGTTCTGAGCCGATCGATACTGCCTGTCACCGCCGCTCGCGGTTCCTCTTAACCGCCCGCTCCTCGGCGTCGCTCTCGCGACCGAGGTCCCGGAGCAGCTTGCGTTCGCGCTCTATCTCGTAGCGGGTCTCGCGGTCCCGCAGTTCCTTCAACCGCTGCTCCTGCAGTTGCGTCGCCCGGTCCTTCGGCGCCGAGTCGTCCTGCGGCTTCGTGGAAGGCTGACCGGTTTCCGGGATCCCGCGCGGACCTGCGACGGCCCGGCCGTCCCGCGGGCGTGCTGCGGGTGGAGGCGTCGACGCCGATGGCTTGTCCGCCACTGGTGGCGCGGGCGGCGCGGGCGGCGCAGGTGGCGCAGGAGGTGCCGGCGGCGCGGCCGGGAGCGGCTCCACCGGTGTGGCGCCGATGCCCGTCGACGGCAGGCCGGGCACGCCGCCGCCACCGCCACCGGGAAGAATCGGCGGAGGTACGATCGGCAGCGGAACTTCCGGCACGCCGAGCGCGGAGCCGCCGGCGGCATCGGCGCCCGGCACGCTGTCGGGGCGGGGGGCGCTGCGCCGCAGGTTCAGCTTCTCCTCGAGCTTGTCGAGCACCTTCTGGTGCCGGCCATCCAGCAGCTTCTCGTTGATCGAGCCCTTGAAGAAATCCGGGACGCGGTCGAGAAGCGTCGGCTTGCTGCTCTTGCCGAACGGCGCGAAGCCGGCCCGATCGCGGTCGACCACGTCGACCGTCCCCTCCGGCGTCTCGATGAAGATCGAGCCCTCGTTCACGCGATCGTAGGTGCCGGGGATTCCGACGTCGCTGCCGACGGGGATGAAGTACGGCTCGTGGTCGGTGCCGCGGACGCCGATGGTGGCGGTGAGGGTCTCGATGCGGTAACTCTTGGGCGACAGCCGCGGGATCCACCCGGTGAACACGCGCAGCGAGCCGACCAGCAGCTGCAGCACGCTGCGGTCGCCGGCATCGCCCTTCGCCCGGTACTCCTTCACGCGGACGCTGGAGTTCGATCGGACGGCCAGATAGCCGCCGTCCTCCATGTCGAGGTGGATCTCCCCCGACCGGCCCGTGACGATGGTCTCGGTGGCGAGGAGCGTGTCGCCCTTCACGGGCGTCCTCGCGCGCCGCGCGTCATCGACGAACCGGACGTCGCCCACGATGAAGTCCACACGCCCGGCCACGGGGAGGGGCTCCGCGGCGTGCACGCGCAGGGCCAGGGCGCCCAGGATGAGGGCGAGGAAGGCGAGGAGGGCGGGGAGGGGGATGCGTCGCTGCAAGAAATATCTCCGTATGTGCAGTTCGGTATTGCAGCGGTAAGACCCGGGAAGGGATGATGCGGCCGCTTGGGGGAAGGGAGCTTGGGTCCAGGTCGGCGGAGAGACGGGATCGCGTCGACGGCCGATTCTGCCACGCGCCCCCGGAAACGGACGCAGCCTCGATGGTGGTCATAATGCCGCGCCCCCAGGCATCGATTTCGCAAGTCGGGGTAGGTCCCGGCAGGTCGCGGGAGGTCGTGACCAGTCGCGGGAGTCGAAGGAAGTTGCGGCAAGCCGCCGAAGGTCGTCGGGCGCGTGGCGTCCGCGGGCCAGCTATCGTACGGCGGGCTTGTCAAAGTTTGCAGTACCGGTGCCGTGCGCACCCGCCGTATCGTCGGTTGCAGCACACCGTTCATCCAACTCAGGAGACCCATCCATGAAACTGAGCCACAGCCTGGTCGCCATCGTTGCGGCATGCGTGCTCGCGGCGTGCAGTTCGCCCAAGCCGGCAGGGCCGCGCATCGACGTCACGATCGGTCAGCAACTCATCGAGCTGAAGGAGGCGCGCGATGTCGGCGCCCTCAGCGAGAAGGAGTATGCGCGGCAGAAGAAGGCCCTCATCGACAGCATCCAGTGACCGGTACGGAATCCGAACCATGAAAAGCATGCATCCCCTCCGCACCGCGACCGCGCTCGTTGCGGGCGTTTTCCTCGCCGCCGGACTCTCCGCCTGCGGCGGTGACACCGTCGTGAAGGTCGAACAGTCGACGCAGATCTCGAAGGGCTGGGAGTTGAAGGACCTCCAGAAGGCCTACGACGCCGGCGCCGTCACCCGCGACGAGTTCGACCGCATCAAGCAGAAGCTCCTGAAGCGCGCCAACTGAGTTCCCGCCCGGGGCGGGGGTTGGTCGCGGGAGGTGTCAGTCGCCCGGTGGCCAGTCGATGGTCACCGACGACGTCTCCATCGCCGCAAGGTGCGGGACGACTGCGAGGCGCGGGGCCTGCATCCGCGCCGTCAGGGTGGCGAGGTTGTCGTCGAAGGCTGCCATCCCGGGGTCGATGCGGTTGGCCACCCACCCGGCGAGCCGTAGGCCGCGGGCCAGCACCGCCTCGCGGGTGAGTAGCGCGTGGTTGAGACACCCGAGCCGCATCCCCACCACCAGCACGACCGGCAGCCCCAGCGCCACGGCGACATCCGCGAAGCTCAGCGTGTCGGACAGCGGTACGAGGAACCCGCCGGCACCTTCCACCACCACGGCGTCGGCGTCCGCCGCCAGCGCGGTGTGCGCGTCGCGGATCCGATCCAGGGAGATCTCGACGCCTGCCCAGGCGGCGCCGATGTGCGGGGCGATGGGTGCCTCGAACACGTAGGGGTTCACCGCGGCGAGTGGCGCATCGACATTGCCTGCCGCACGCAGCGCGATGACGTCCTCGTTCACGAGTCCATCTGGCGTGGCCAGGAGCCCGCCCGCAGCGACGGGCTTCATGCCGACCACGCGCGCACCCGTCCGCGCGAGGCGACGCACGAGCGCGGCGGCCACCACGGTCTTCCCCACGCCCGTATCCGTTCCCGTGACGAACAGTCCGCGCGCCATGGTCAGTCCGTGAACGCGGCGTCGAGCGCGGTCTGCGCGGCTGCGACGATCATCGCGAACTCCGCGTCGTCCACCCCGTAGGGCGGCATCAGGTAGACCGTGCGGCCGAGCGGCACGAGCAGCGCGCCGGCCTCCAGCGCCGCCGTCGAGAAGCGTCGTGCGAATCCACGCGGCGCCGAGGGCACGTCGAACGCCCAGATCATGCCCGTACGGCGGAACCACGCGATGCGCGGATCGCTCGCGAGCGGCGCTGCGATCGCATCGAAGCGCGCTGCCTTGCGGCGGTTCACCGCGATCACGTTGTCGTCCGCGAAGATGTCGAGCACGGCGAGCGCGGCGCGGCACGCGAGCGGATTGCCCGTGTACGAATGCGAGTGCAGGAAACCGCGCGTGGCGTCGTCGTCGTAGAAGGCGTCGTAGATCCGATCGGTGGCGAGCACGACCGAGAGCGGGAGGAAGCCGCCGGTGAGGCCCTTCGACAGGCAAAGAAAGTCGGGACGGATGCCGGCCTGCTCGTGCGCGAAGAGCGTCCCGGTGCGGCCGAAGCCCACGGCGATCTCGTCCGCCACGAGGTGCACGTCGAAGCGATCGCAGATCGCCCTCAGCCGGCGGAGATACTCGGGATCGTGCATCGCCATGCCGCCGGCGCACTGGATGAGGGGCTCGACGATGATCGCGGCGATCTCGTCCGCGTGCGCGGCCAGGTGCCGTTCAACGGCGGAAGCCGCGCGGATCGCGCACTCGGCGTTCGACTCGCCGGGCGTCGCGCGGCGCCAGTCGGGGGTGGGCATCGTCACGGCCGCGCGCACCAGCGGCTCGTACGCACGGCGGAAGAGTGGCACGTCGGTCACGCCGAGCGCGCCCATGGTCTCGCCGTGATAGCCGCCTTCGACGCACAGGAAGCCGTGCTTGCCGGGGCGTCCCGCATTGCGCCAATAGTGCGCGCTCATCTTCAGCGCGATCTCGGTGGCCGAGGCGCCGTCGGAGGCGTAGAAGGCGTGCCCGAGGGCGCCGTCCGTGGCGGCCGACAGCCGCTCCGACAGGGCGACGACGGGCTCGTGGGTGAAGCCCGCGAGGATCACGTGTTCCAGTTGATCGAGCTGGTCGCGGATCGCCGCGACGATGCGCGGTGCGCGATGCCCGAAGAGGTTCACCCACCACGACGAGATGGCGTCGAGATAGCGGCGACCGTCGGCGTCGGTGAGCCATGGTCCGTCCCCCGACACCATCGGGATCAGCGGCACGGTCTCGTGCGCCTTCATCTGCGTGGCCGGATGCCAGACCGCGCGGAGGCTGCGCGCGGTGAGTGCCGCGTTGCGGGTGCCGGACCAGGTGCTCATGCGGCGCGTGCCGCTGTCGTCGCGGATGCAGCGGTGTCGACGAGGGCGGACACGAGGGTGTCGACGTGGAGATCCGTGTGCGCCGCCGACAGCGTGATCCGCAGCCGCGCGGTCCCCGCCGGTACCGTGGGCGGACGGATCGCGGGGGCCCAGCAGCCGCGGTCCAGCAGCGACGCCATCACGCGCAGCGCGGCGGTGTTCTCGCCGATCACGAGCGGCTGGATGGCGCCTTCCGACGGCAGCAGCCGCCAGGGCAGGCCGGCGAGTCCGTCGCGCAGGCGTCGGGCATGGGCGCGGAGTCGATCGCGGCGCCAGTCGTCCGCACGGATCACCTCGAGACTCGCGCGGACGGCGGCCGCCAGCATCGGCGGTGTCGCGGTCGTGAAGATGTAGGTGCGCGCCCGCTGCACGAGCCATTCGACGATGTCGGCGCGGCCCGCGACGAAGGCGCCCGACACGCCCGCCGCCTTGCCGAGGGTGCCCAGGTAGAGGATGCGGTCCGAGCGAACGCCGGCGTGTGCGAGTGCGCCCTCGCCGTGCGGTCCGAGAACGCCGAATCCGTGGGCGTCGTCGAGAAGGACGAGTGCGTCGTGCCGCTCCGCGAGGGCCGCGAGTTCGTGCAGCGGCGCGATGTCGCCGTCCATGCTGAACACGGCGTCGGAGAGGATCAGCCGATGGCTGGCCGGGCTGGCGCGCAGCGCGGCGTCGAGCGCCGCCATGTCCGCATGCGGGTAGACGTGCAGGTCCGCGCGGGACAGCCGGGCACCGTCGATGAGGCAGGCGTGGTTGAGGGCGTCGGAGAACACCGCGTCGCCGCGCCCGGCCAGCGCCGGGACGATGCCCGTGTTGGCCATGTAGCCCGTCGAGAAGTAGAGCGCGCGCTCCGCGCCCACGAAGGCTGCGAGTTCGTCCTCTAGCCGTGCGTGCTCGGCGTGGTGGCCGGAGATGAGGTGCGAGGCACCGGCGCCGACACCGTAGCGCTGGATGGCGTGGATCGCGGCGTCCGCGATGGCCGGATGGTTCGCGAGGCCGAGGTAGTCGTTCGAGGCGAAGGCGATGAGCGGCCGGCCGTCGACATCGAGAACCGCGCCCTGCGGCCCATCGACCGTGCGGCGGCGGCGACGCAGTCCGGCTTCGTCGAGCGCCTGCAGCCCGGCGGTGAAGTCGCGCACGACCGGGCCCTACAGAGGCTGCATGCCGAGGCGGCCGAGCAGGTGGCGGTCGCGATCGGCGTCGGGGTTGCCGGTCGTCAGGAGCCGGTCGCCGTAGAAGATGGAGTTCGCGCCGGCGAGGAAACACATCGCCTGCCCCTCGTCGGACATCTGGGTGCGCCCGGCGGAGAGCCGCACGAACGCCTTCGGCATCGTGATGCGCGCCGCGGCGATCACCCGCACGAAATCGAGGACGTCGACCGGCGGTACGGTCTCGGCGAGCGGCGTGCCCTCGACCTGCACGAGGGCGTTGATGGGGACGGACTCCGGATACGGATCCAGGTTGGCGAGCTGCGCGACGAGCCCCGCGCGGTCGCGGACCGACTCACCCATGCCGACGATCCCGCCGCAGCACACGTTCAGCCCGGCATCGCGCACGCGCCCGAGGGTGGCGAGGCGATCCTGGTACTCGCGCGTCGAGATGATGTCGCCGTAGAACTCGGGCGAGGTGTCCAGATTGTGGTTGTAGTAGTCGAGGCCGGCATCGCGAAGCTGTTCCGCCTGGCCGTCCTTCAGCAGACCCAGCGTGGCGCAGGTCTCGAGGCCGAGGGCCTTCACCTCCTTCACCATCTCGAGCACCGGTTCGAGGTCCCGCTGCTTCGGCCCCCGCCAGGCGGCCCCCATGCAGAACCGGCTCGCCCCAGCCGCCTTGGCGGCCTTGGCCGCGCCGAGGACGTCGCCGAGCTTCATCAGCGCCGAGTCTTCCACGCCCGTGTCGAAGCGCTTCGACTGCGGGCAGTAGGCGCAGTCCTCGGGGCAGCCGCCGGTCTTGATCGACAGCAGCGTCGAGAGCTGCACGCGGGTCGGATCGAAGTGCTCCCGGTGTACCGACTGCGCCCGGAAGAGCAGTTCCGGCAGGGGCAGATCGAGCAGGGCCTGGACGGCCTCGGTGGTCCACCGGACGGCGGCCGGCGAGGTGGATCCGGAGGATGCGGCGGCAACGTGGGGCGCCGCGGGCGCGGCTGGCGGATGCGAATCGAGCGGAGTCATGGCGGCGGTTCCCTGGGCTCTGGCGTCGTTTGTAAAGAGATATGGAGGATAGTGCTTTACAGCGGCGCGGAGAAGCGGGGGCAGTCCGCCGGACCGTTTCGACCCGGCATGGGGACGAATATCGGGACGAATGCGCTCAAGTGGTCGGAGACGAGGTCGTTGAGCCGGTGCGGTGTTTAATGGTTGACCGTACGCGTGCCGTGCGCCCTAATCCGGGATGCGCACCAAAGCGCGCCCCCTCATCGCCTGGCAAGGAGAATGTTGAATGAATATCGGAACGAAGGCCCTTTTCGCTGCTCTTCTGGTGGCACCCCTTTCGGCCATGGCGGCCGGCAACAACGTCGGCACCTGCGGCTGGGGTTCCAAGGTGTTCGACGGGCAGAGCGGTGTTGCACCCCAGGTGCTCGCGGCGACGACCAACGGCACTTTCGGTAATCAGACGTTCGGCATCACGTTCGGCACGTCCGGTTGCACGCAGGACGGCGCCGTCTCCTCCACCTGGAAGACGGCCGCCTTCATCGACGGCAACAAGGCGAAGCTGGCCCGCGACATGTCGCGCGGCAACGGCGAGACGCTGGATGCCCTGGCCAAGGTGATGGGTGTGGCCGACGCCGACAAGGCGCACTTCTACACCACCACCAAGCAGAACTTCGACCGCATCTTCCCCTCCGACCAGGCCGACACCCAGGCCGTGCTGGATGGGCTGAAGCAGGTCGTGGCCTCCGACGAGCGCCTCTCGGCCTACTCCGCGCGCATCTGATCGCGTAGCAATGCACCCGGACACCCGGTGGTTCGCCACCGGGTGTCTTTTTTTATGGGTCCGTCCGATGGGATCTCGCCGCTTGGCCGCCTCCACGCCGTCACCGCAGTGCCGACTCGCCCGGATCCTCGCCGGCGCCCTGCTGCTCATGGTCGCGCTGTCGGCACGGGCCGACGGGTATCTCGATGCGTTGATCGCCCAGGCGCGTGACCTCCGCCTCGCCGAGAGCCCCGAGTGGCGCGCCTTGCTGCACTACCAGCCGCGCCTCGGCGTGCTGCCCTCGCGGGCGCTGCCCGACAGCCCGAACTTCTTCCTCTCTCCTCGCGGCAGGACCGACGCGGCCGCGGAGCTTGCGGCAACGCTCGCCGCCTTCTTCTCGGACGAGCGTGAAACCGACACCACGCAGAACCCCCAGTGCCGGTTCCGCGCACGTTTCGCGTGGCTCGATGCGCGCCTTCGCTTCGACGGCGAGCGGATGGTGCGCCAGCCGTGCGTCCGCTTCGAGCAATGGCGCCGCGCCCTGGACCCCGGTCGCGTCACCCTGGTCTTCGCGAGCGCGTACCTCAACAGTCCGTCATCGGCCTACGGTCACACCCTGTTGCGGGTGGATCCGTCGGATGGCGGCGCCGGCACCAACCTGCTCTCGTACGCGATCAACTTCGCGGCGCGCACCGACGGATCCAATGCACTGCTCTACGCTGCGCGCGGCCTGATGGGGGGGTACGTCGGCACCTTCGCGATGATGCCGTACTACGCGAAGGTGGCCGAGTACAGCGA
>JALHMS010000055.1 GCA_022843925.1 Burkholderiales bacterium | reverse complement strand
GCCGAGGTGTATCCGGCAGGCAGCGAGAGCTACGACACGATCGTGAGTTGCGAGACGCTGGAGCATCTGCCCTCGTGGCGCGATGCGTTCACGAATGCGGTGCGCATGCTGAAGGCCGACGGCCTCATGGTCGTGGGCTGTGCGGGCTACGGTCGGCGGCAGCACGAGACCCGCCGGTATCCGCCGGCCAGCGGCGAGGACTACTACCGCAACCTCGCACCCGAGGACTTCGCGGGCATCGACCTCGACAGCCGCTTCGGCTTCTGGACGTTCGTCGAGGACCACATCGTCCACGACCTCTACTTCGTCGGCATCGGCCGCCATGCGAAGGCGGAGCACGTGGAGATGCTTCGCAAACTGATGTCGGACCAGGCGTTCCTGCAGCGCCGTCGGCACGTCTTCGGGATCCACTGACATGAGCGCGACCGAGGTCGCAGGCGATCCGCTCGCCGCGGCGTTCGAGGCGTACCGCCGCGGCGATGCCGCGGGCTGCGTGCAGACCCTCGACGACTCGCGACCCCAGTGGGCGAAGCGGCCCGACGGCTGGCTCGTGCGCGGCGTCGCAGCGCGGGCGCTCGGCAAGCTCACCGAGGCGGAGTCGTCCTACCGCCAGGCCATCGCCCTCCTGCCGGAGTATCCGGAGGCGTGGCAGAACCTCGGCAACCTCTACGCGGCGGTGGGCCGGAACGATGTCGCGCTGGAGGCCTACAGCCATGCGCTGAAGGGCCCGGCCCGGCCGGCCGCGGACCGCGCAGCACTGCTGGTCACGATGTCGGGCGTGGCGTTCAACGCGGGCCGCATCGACGTCGCCCTCGCCGCCGTCGACGAGGCCATCGCGCTCGCGCCCGATTCGGGCAGCGCCTACAACCAATGCGGCAAGCTGCTTTGGGAGATGGGCCACACCGAGGCCGCGATCTCCGCCTTCCAGAAGTCGCTGGCCTCCGACCCCGACAACCCGCTGCTCGCCACCAATCTGCTGCTCGTCAGCCAGTTCTCCGAACTGGTGTCCGAGGGCGATCTCTCGGAACTCGCGCGCCGGGCCGGACAGCGCATCGCCGCACGCGTCCCGGAGGCCCTCGCGGCCGGCTTCGTGCCCACCCTGCCTGGTCCGGGCGAGCGCATCCGCATCGCATACCTGTCGTCCGACTTCCGTGTGAGTGCGGCGGGTTTCTTCATCCGCGGCATTCTCGCGGGGCACGACCGCTCGCGCTTCGAGGTGTGGGCGTTGTCGACGTCCGGCGGGCATGGCGATGCAGTCACGGCGACGATGCGTCCGCACGTGGATGCGTGGCACGACGTGTCCGGCCTCGGCATCGATGCCCTCGTGAGCTTCCTCCGCGATTCGCGCATCCATGTGCTCGTGGATCTCAACGGGTACACCGGCGGCCATCGCCTCCCCGCGTTCGCTGCACGCTGCGCGCCGGTGCAGGTGTCGTGGCTGGGTTACGAGGGGCCGACGCGCCTACCGAACATGGACGCCGTCTTCACCGATCCGCACACGGCACCGCCCGGCATCGACGATTGCTACACCGAGCGCGTGGTGCGCCTGCCCTTCGATTTCGCGTGCTACGTGGCACCCGACTACGCACCCGCCGTGGCGCCGACGCCCGCGTTGCGCAACGGCTACGTGACGTTCGGCTGCTTCAACAAGCTCGCCAAGCTCGGCCCGACGACGCTCGCGGCGTGGTCCGACCTGCTGCATCGCGTTCCGGATGCGAAGCTCCTCATCAAGTGGCGACATGCGACCCACGGCTTCGCGCGCGACCGCATCCTGAGCGAGTTCGCCCGTCGCGACATCGCACCCGAGCGGGTGATCTTCCGGGATGCCTCGCCGCACGAGGCGATGCTCGCCGAGTACGCGGACATCGACATCGCCCTCGACCCGATGCCGTTCTCGGGCGGTGCGACCACGTGCGACGCGCTCTGGATGGGCGTGCCGGTGGTCACGCTGCGCGGCACCCGGTTCGCGTCGAACCACACCACTGCGCACCTCCACGCCGCGGGGCTGCCGGAACTCGTGGGGCACGACACCGAGGCTTACGTCGACATCGCGGCGCGCCTTGCCGGGGACATCCCCGCACTGGACCGCCTCCGGCACAGTCTCCGCGACCAGCTCCGCGTGTCGCCGCTGTGCTCGCCATCGCTCTTCATGCGCGCGGCGGAGCGGCATTTCGAGACGTTGATCGCGGAGCGCGTGGGCGGCTGATCGGCACGGGTCAGGCTCACACCCGCCGCCCCCGCAACCACGCCGCGAACTGGTCCGCCGGCAGCGGATGGCAGACGTAGTACCCCTGCGCGTCCTCACACCCCGTGTGCCGCAGCAGCGCGAGCTGCTCGGTGGTCTCGACGCCTTCGGCGACGACGCGCAGGCCCAGCGTGTGGCCGAGGCCGACGACGGCGCGGACGATCGCGAGGCTGCTGCTGCGCTCCGACAGCGCTGAGATGAAGCTGCGGTCGATCTTCAGACGGTCGATGGGCAGGTGCTGCAGCAGGCTGAGAGACGAGAAGCCGGTGCCGAAGTCGTCGATCGCGAGCTGTACGCCGAGCTGGCGCAGCGCGAGCAGCAGCGGGCGGCTGCGGTCCACGGCCTGCAGGGCGCTCTCCGTGATCTCGAGCTCGAGCCCGCCGTTCGGCATGCCGTGGCGCGCGATCACGTCGCGCACCACGGTCTCCAGGCCATCGCGCACGAACTGGCGCGTCGACACGTTCACCGCCAGCCGGAACGGATGCAGGCCCTGGGCGTCCCATTCGCGGGCCTGGCGCACGGCGGCGTCGAGCACCCACGCGCCGATCTGGTCGATGAGCGAACTCTGTTCGGCCACCGGGATGAACCGTGCCGGCGAGATCATCCCGTGCACAGGATGCCGCCACCGCAGCAACACCTCGGCGCCGACGACGCGGCCCGTGCCGAGTTCCACCACCGGCTGGAAGTGCAGGGCGAGCTGCGACGAGGCCAGCGCCACGCGCAGGCCCTGGTCGATCGCGAGGCGCTCGCTGGCGCGCTCGGCCATGTCCTCGGCGTAGAAGGCGACGCCGTTCCGGCCCTCGCCCTTCGCGTGGTACATGGCGCTGTCCGCCGCCTTCAGCAGCGACTGCGAGTCCTCGCCGTCGGCCGGGAAGAACGCGACGCCGATGCTGGCTGTGATCGTCACGGTCTCGCTGCCGAGGTTCATCGGGCGGGCCACGGACTCCAGCAGCTTGTGCCCGAGCAGTGCCACCGCGGCGGCATCGTCCGCACGGCCCACGACCACGGTGAACTCGTCGCCGCCCAGCCGCGCCACCGTGTCCACCAGCCGCAGTTCCTCGCGCAGCCGTTGCGCCACGGTGCGCAGCAGCGCGTCGCCGGCGTCGTGGCCGAGCGTGTCGTTGATGACCTTGAAGTTGTCGAGATCGATGAAGAGCAGCGCGAAGCAACCCCCATCGCGCTGCGCCCTCGCGATCTCCTGCTGCATGCGGTCCTGCAGAAGGATGCGGTTCGGCAGTCCGGTGAGCGGGTCATGGTGGGCGAGGTACTCCAGTTGTGCCTCCACCGCCCGGATGGCGCTGACGTCGGTGAGCGTGAAGACGACATGTCCGGGTGCACCGGCACCGTCCAGCACCACCGAGAGGTGCGCCCAGGCCACGAACCGCGTCCCGTCCGCCCGGCGGCAGAGCACCTCGGCCTGCCACGCGCCGCGCGGCCGGTCGGCGAGACCGTCGTAGAAGCTCGCGCCGTGCGGCTCCGCGAACACCAGTGCGTCGGCGTCGGCCCCGGTCAGGTCCGCTTCGTCGTAACCCGTCAATGCGAGGAAGGCCGGGTTCGTCGAGACCACGCGCCGCGCCGCGTCGGTGATCACGATGCCCTCGTCCGTGTTGTCGAAGACCACCTTGGCCTGCCGGAGGCGTGCCTCGATCTGGCGCCGCTCGGTGATGTCCTTCACCACCCCCACCACCCTGCCGGACTGCTCGGGAAAGACCTTCGCATGGACCTCGATCCAGCCGTCGCTGCCGTCGGTACGGATGCATCGGTGGATGCCCGAGGTGCTCGCACCATCGAACAGGGCGCGCCGGATCGCATCGCGCTCCGCACTGGCGAACCGGTCGATGAAGCGCTCCACGGAGTCGGCCACCGCTTCCGGCATCTGACCGAAGATGCCGTCGATCGCGCCGCCCGTGGTGAACTCGCCGGTGTCCGGTTGCCATTCCCAGACGCCGAGCGACGCCGCATCCAGGGCGAGACGCAACCGTCGCTCGCTCGACTCGACGGCCAGTTCCGCTTCGCGGCGCGTCGCCGCGATCTGCAGCGTCGCCACCAGCTCGCGCGTGTTGCACGGCTTCACGAGATAGCCGAACGGCAGGCTCTCCCGGGCCCGCGCGATGATCTCGTTCTCGGCGTACGCGGTGAGAAACACGACCGGGATCCGCAGCGTGGCCTGGATTTCCCGGGCGGCCGAGATACCGTCGCGCTCACCGTCGAGGTTGATGTCCATGAGGATCACGTCCGGCCGGCAGCTCGACGCTAGCGCGACGGCGCCATCCGCCGTCGCCGTCGTGCCGACGACCGGGAAGCCGTTGGCCTCCAGGCGCGCCTCGAGATCCAGGGCGAGGATGCGTTCGTCCTCGACGATGAGGATGCGCGGCATGGTCATGACGACGCAGCCTCGCGCTCGGGCGGCAGCGCGATGGTGATCGATGTACCCGGACCCGGACCGACATCGAGCGTGCCGTGCAACTGCTCGACCAGCACGGGGACGAGGCGGTAGCCGAGCGACCGGATGCCTGAGAGCCGGAAATCGTCCGGCAGTCCGACGCCGTTGTCCGCGACGACGATGGTGAGACCGCCGTCCCGCCAACCGAGCGTGATGTCGATGCGACCCGCACGCCCCGCGGGAAAGGCGTGCTTGAACGCGTTGGCCACCAGCTCGGTGACGATGAGGCCGCACGGCACCGCGCGATGCAGATCGAGCGCCGCGGGCACGCCGTCGTCGGTGAGTGTGAGGACGATGTCGCTTCGCGCGTCGCCGTGCAGCTCGCGCAGCAGGTTCGCCAGGCGCTGCAGGTAGTCGCCGAGCTGCACGCGGCGGTAGTCCTTGCTCTCGTAGAGAAGCTGGTGGATGAGCCCCATCGCGCGGAGCCGGCCCTGACTCGTTCCAAGGGCCGAACGCACCTCCGCGGGGGCATGCATCGCCTGGAGGCTCAGCAGGCTCGACACCACCTGCAGATTGTTCTTCACGCGGTGATGCACCTCGTTCAGCAGCACCGTCTTCTCGGCTAGTGCGGCCTCCAACTGTGCCTGCGCCGCGTGTCGCGCCGACACGTCGAGGATGGCTGAGAGGACCCACGCGCCGCTGTCGGTCACCACCGGGTTGAGGCCGATCTCCACCGGGAACGCCGTGCCATCGCGGCGGATCGCATGCAGTTCGCGACCCAGACCCATCGCGCGGCGGGTGGCACCGGCCTGGAACGCGATGCGGTCGTCGACGTGCCGGTCGCGGGCGGCGGCGGGCACCAACGCCTCGACGGCCTGCCCGAGGATCTCTTCCCGCGTGTATCCGAACATCTGCGTCGCGGCCTCGTTGGCGAGCACGATGCGGCCGTCGCCGTCGACCATCAGCAGTCCGCTGGGTGCCAGTTCGACCACTTCCCGGAACAGAGCCTCCGAGTGCCGGCGGGCCTGCTCAGCGGCGCGGCGCTCGCTGATGTCCTCGACCACCGCGATGAAGTGGGTGGGTTCACCGCCGGCGTCCCGCACGATCGTGCCGGTGAGGCGGATCCACACCGGCGTGCCGTCCTTCCGAACGTACCGCTTGTCGAGCGTGTACCCGGTGGTCTCGCCGGCGAGGAGGCGTCGCATCTCGTGCACGTCGGTGTCGAGATCGTCTGGATGGGTGATGTCCTGGAAGGTCAGTGCGAGCAGTTCTTCGCGCGTATAGCCGACGATCGCCAGCATCCTGCGGTTCACCTCGATCCAGCGCCCGTCGAGCCCCACCTCGGCGATCCCTACCGGCGCCTCGTCGAGCAGCGCGCGGTGGCGCGCCTCGCTGGCGCGAAGGGCTGCATCCGCCGCCTTCCGGGCGCTGATGTCGATGGCGGAGGGGACCAGATGCGTGATGCGGCCGGCGGAATCGCGCATCGGTGCCAGCATGAAGTCGATGGTGATTCTGGCGTCGTCCGCGAGGCGGACCGAGACGTCGTACCGACTCGACTCTCCGGCCGCAGCCCGGGCGATGGCGACGCGGAGCTGATCCTGCACCGCGGGATCGTGGCTCCACCAGTGGCAGTCCCAGAACTTCCGCCCTAGGACATCGTCGAGCGTGAGGCCTGCCGCATCGAGCGGCGCACGGTTGGCATCGAGCACCGTTCCGTCGACGGCGAGGACGCCGACGAACGCGAACAGATGATCGAGGACGCGATGCTGGAAATCCTCGTCGTGCAGGAAGGCACGCGCCGAGGCGGAATGAAGGCTGTTGGGTGTCACTGAGATTCTCCCGACCACGCCGTGCCAGTCGATGGCGGGTGGTCTCGTCACGCGGCGGTGACGGGGGCCGGCGGGACGCGCGGGGAAGGGCGCGCTGCACTCACGCGAAATTGCATCGTCGCGCGGGAAAATGCAAGCCGCGAAGCGCAGGCGGGACGCTATTTCGCCGGTGTGCCCGTTGGCTCGCGGAACGCTGTGCGCATCGAATCGATGAGCGGTTCGAGGAGGTAGTCGAGAATCGTGCGCGCCGGGGTGCGGAGGTACACGATCGTCTGCATGCCGGGTTTCAGCGGCTCCACGACACCGGGCGAGGCCGGCTTGTCGACCTTCAGCCGGACGATGTAGGCCGTCTTCTCCTCGCTCACGCGGATCGCGTCGGCGGAGACGTAGTCGACCACGGCCTTCAGCATCGGCATCGTGCGGCGGTTCCATCCCGTCACCTGGATGTCGGCGATGGTGCCGACGTGCACGTAGCGGATGTCCTTGGGCTCCACGGGCGCCTCGATGAACATCGAGTCGTCCGTGGGAACCAGCTCCATGACGGTCTGCAGCGGGCCCACGGCGGTGCCGACGGACAGTGCGCGCATGTTGATGACGGTCCCGGCAATGGGCGCCGTGATGCTGTCGCGCTGCACTTCCGACTGCTGCGCGGACACGCTCTGCTCCAGCTGGTGCAGGCGTTCGTCGCTCGCTTTCAACTCCTGCGCGACGCTCTCCTGGAAGCGGTTGCGCAGCTCGGCGACCCGGCGCGAGAGATCGGCGAGGCGCTGGTCGGCGCGCAGCCTGTCGCCCTCCAGGGCGCCGAGGCCGGATTCCTCCGCCACGTGCGCGCGCTTCAGTTCCAGCACGCGTTGCCGCGACACGAAGCCCTGCGCAACGAGATCCTCGTTCGCCGCCAGCGTCTGACCGGCCAGGTCGACGGCCTCCCGCTGCATGGCGGCGCGGTCGTCCAGCTGCACCAGTTCCTTGCGAATGAGGGACTGCTCGTAGCGCATCGCGCTCTCGGCCTGCTGGAGGGCGTCCCGTCGGTTGCGGTACACGGTCTCCTCCTGCTGCATGATCGCCACGACCTCGGGGTCGGTCAGCCGCGAGAGCACCTGCGCCGGAAAGATCACCCGGGGGGCGAACATCTGCTCGGAGCGCAGGCGGGCGTTGCGCGCCACCTCCGAGATGTGCTGGTAGCGGGACGACTGGAAGCCTGCGAGTCGCGTGGGTTCCGAGATCTCGAAGAGCGCCTGGCCGGCCTTCACGGGGGCGCCGTCCTTCACGTGCATCGCGCTCACCACGCCGCCTTTCGGATGCTGGATGGGCATGCGTTCGTTCAGCACCTTCACCACGCCGTTCCCCACGATGGCACCTTCCAGCGGTGCGAGCGAGATCCACGCGATGCCGCCGAACACGAACACCACGATGAGGCCGAAGCCGAATCGCAGGATCGGTTTCGGATCGTCGGGCAGTTCGCCCGACTGGCCGATCCGGAAGAGCTTGTGGAAGGCGTTCTTCACCGTGCTCAGGCGGCGCGGACGACGGGCGGTGCGACGGCCGGCGCGGGCGCGGGGGCGCCGCCGGCGTACTGGCCCAGGATCTCATTGCGCGGCGCGAAGCGCTCGACCACGCCGTCGCGCAGGACGAGGATGCGGTCCACGTTCGCCAGCACCGACGGGCGGTGCGCGACGACGAAGGTCGTGACCCCCCGCGCCTTCAGCTCCGTCATCACCGTCTGGAGCATCGCTTCGCCCTCGGCGTCGAGGTTGGAGTTGGGTTCGTCCAGCACCACGAGCCGCGGATCGCCGAAGAGGGCACGCGCGAGCGCGATGCGTTGCTTCTGCCCGCCGGAGAGGCCGCTGTTGCCGTCCGACACCTTGGTCATGTAGCCGCGCGGCAGACGGACGATCAGGTCGTGCACGCCGGCCTGCGTGGCGGCCTTCACGACCTCCTTCGCGTCCACCTTGCCCATGCGGGCGATGTTCTCGGCGATCGTGCCGGAGAAGAGTTCGATGGTCTGCGGCAGATACGCGATGTGCTTGCCCAGCGCGTCGCGCGACCAGTGGTCCAGCTCGGCGCCGTCGAAGCGCACGGTGCCCGCGGTCGGTGTCCACAGGCCCACGAGCAGTCTCGCCAGCGTGGATTTGCCGGAACCCGACGGACCGATGATCCCGATGGACTCCCCGGCCTTGACTTCGAAAGTGAGCCCGCGCAACACCGGCTCCGGCCGACCGGGCACCATGAAGACCAGACGCTCCACCGCCACGTTGCCCTTGGGGGGCTCCAGCTCCATCTGCTCCTCGAGCAACCGGGGCGGGAGGGAGGCGATGAAGTCGTCGAGCCTGCGGTAGGCCGAACGGGCCTCGGAGAGCTGCGTCCAGGACGAGAGGATCATCTCGACCGGCACCAGGGCACGTGACGCGATGAAGGTCGCCGCCATCATCACGCCCGGCGACGTGTTCTGTTCGAGGATGAGCCACGCACCGGCGCAGAGCATCATGATCTGCACCACCTGGCGGACGAGACGCGTGAGGCTGACGGTGGAGCCGACGACGTTGGCCGTGACGGCCTGATGGGACAGCGAGAGATCGTTGAGGCTGGCCCAGCGATCCCGGACGTTGGGCAGCATGCCGAGCGTCAGCACGCTCTCCGCATTGCGCGACACCGTGTCGACGAAGCGGGACGACGTCGCCATCTCCTTGTGCATCGTGCCCATCGCATCGCGCGAGAGCGACTCGTTGACGAGGCCGACCAGGATCAGGATCCCCACCCCGCCCAGCGCGAAGTAACCGAGCGTGGACGAGAAGATGAAGATGATGACGATGTAGATCGGCAGCCAGGGCGCGTCGAAGAGCGCGAAGACGCCGCTGCCGGTGATGTAGTTGCGGAACGTGTGGAGATCGCGCATGCCCTCCGGGTAGGCGGCGACCTCGGGTCGGCCCCCCTGCGTGACCAGCGCATCGAAGATGACCGGCGCCACGTTCTTGTCGATCCAGATGGTGATCACCACCAGCAGCCGGGATCGCAGGATCTCCAGCATCATGATGAGCAGCAGGGTGCCCGCCACGCCGATCGTCAGGTAGAAGAGCGTGGCCTCGCTGCGCGAGGTCATGACGCGATCGAACACCGCCATCCAGTAGAACGACGGTCCCAGCTGCAGCAGATTGACGAAGAAGCTGAAGATGGCCACCGCATAGAACAGACGGCGTTGTTTCCACAGCAGCTCGCGCATGGTTCGGGTCTCGTTGTTTTCAGTGATCCGCGCCGGGCAGGGCGCGGTAGCCCCGGCGCGTCAGCGTCACGCGGATCCTCTCCACGGCACGCGGCGTACGGGAGAGGTTATCGACATCGGCGCCCTGCGCCTTGAGGTCCGATCCCAATGGCGTAAGTTCGAGTTGCAGATCGGTGAGTTCCAGCGCGGCATCCCCCCAGCCGAGACTCGCGTGGGCGTCGCCGAAGACACCGAAGCTGCGGTCCGAGAATGCCCGGCGGGTACGGGGGTCGCCCCAGGCCTCGCCCGAGAGCTCGTGCGGCACGCGGATCGAGAGCTTCCCGCCGAAGCGCAGCAGGCGCGCGCAGTCGCGCATGAAGCTTTCGAAGTCATCGGTTCGCATGGGCCAGTCACCGGCGTCGATGACGTCGAAGCTCTCCGCCTCGAGGGCCACCCGACCGTAGCGCAGGGTGTCGCGTGTGCGCCCGAGCGGCAGGGGGCCGTCGGCGCGCAGCACGATGTCCGCCGCCGGGTTGGCTTCGTCCACGCAGAGCCACCCCTCGAGCGGCGTGTTGAATCCGCCCAGCTTCAACTGCGGCGGCGGCGCGGGCAGCTGCACCGCCTGCCGGGCGTTCACGATGCGTTCGAGGTGCGGCGCCAGCACGGCCGCCATCGGCCGGCGCGTCACCCAGCGGTAGCCGGCGTAGGCGAGTTGCGCACGCTCCGCGGGGCGGCTCACGAGATCCACGCAGGCATCCACCAGCCCCTCGTAGCGGGCCAGCCGCACGGCCGTCTCGATGCCGGGTTCGATGGTGGTGTCCGGTCCGCACTCGGCCACCACGGCCTTGTGGTTGGCGAGCAGATAGCCGATGCGCACCGTCTCGAGAATCTGGGCGGGGTGGAGGTGCATCGACAGCACCACCTTCGCGCGCGCGATGGCCGCGTCGCGCTCGCGACCATAGATGCCGAACAGATGGGTCACCCGCAGTCCGCGCTCGCGGAGCGCGTCGATGATGTGCTGGCGTCGCTGGTTGCCGGAACCGTAGAAGAGGACGTCGATGGCCTCTTCCATCGCCATCGTGATGCGCGACAGTTCGGGAACGAAGCCGAGCGGCACGTGCAGGACGGGGCGGGTCACGCCCAGCGACGCGAACGTCTTCACGTTCCGTTCGCTGAAGTCCCACGTCTCGCACTGGGTCACCAGATGCTTCAGGCCCTCGTGCCACCAGCGCGATTCGGGGTCGACCTGCTCCAGGTTGTAGATGATCGAGTCCGGGGGAATGCTGACCGCCGCGGCCGGTGTGACGAGATTGGCGCCGAGCACGATGTGCACGGCGCCGGCCATGAACCGGTTGTAGTCCACGGCCACGGGATACCCCTGGCTGCGGATGGCGTGGTAGAGCGTCTCCGCCACCTCGTGGAACGCCGCCGCGTGCCGGTAGCCCGGCGGCGAGATGATGACGATCCGGAAGGAGGTCACGCAGCGCCTCCCGCTCCCGGACGACCCAGCACGAAGAGAAATTGCATCGTGGCGAGTTCCGTCGCGGTCTGCTGGTCGACGTCGTGCAGCGAGAACCACTTGTCCATGAGCGTGACCGGCGCCTTGAACTGGCCTTCGAGCGTCACGCGCGGATCGCGCACCGAGACGATCTTCTCCACCTGGTAGCCCGTCTCCGCGAACATGCGCTGGCACTCCCGCAGCGTGAAGAACCGGATGTGCGTGACGTCGAGCAGGCCGGCGCTCTGATACGTCCAACGGCCCTGGATGAGTTCCGAGATGAGCCAGTAGTTGCGGGCGTTCGGGATGCTCGCGTAGACCTTGCCGCCGGGGGCGAGATGCCGCCCCAGCTTCACGAGGTTCGCCCACGGGTCGTACAGGTGCTCGAGCACGTCGGCCAGCATGAGCGCGTCGAACTTCTGGGCGAAGGCCGGATGCGCATCGGTGTCGAGCGCGAGCAGGTCCTCGCACAGCACCTCGTCGAGGCGGGTGCGGGCGATGGCGGCCGTGTCCGGGTTGATCTCGATGCCCGTGTAGTGGACGCCGGGGAAGCGCTGCTTGATCGCGGCGCCCATGGCGCCCTTGTGGCAGCCCAATTCAAGGACGCGCTTCGGCGGCTCGGCGATGAGTGCCGTCAGCTCGGGTCGGGCGGAGTCGGGGTAGTTGGTGGCGTCTCCCTTGTGCGACAGGAGTTCCCAGACGAAGTGGATGCGGTCCATGGTCGTTCCTCCGGCCCTTCAGGCCGCTGCCTTCTCGAAAATGCCCACGAGGCTCCAGTTCGGCACGCACACGTCCAACTTGCGTACCTGGAGTTCCCCCACCTGCTGCGCCAGCTGCGCGAGCGAGTCGCGCGTGAAGTGGCAGTAGTGCGTGGGGTCGAGGGCATAGGTGTCCACCTTGTCGTGATCGGGCACGACCACGCCGATGCGGCCACCGGGCCGCAGCACGCGCTTCCACTCGCGCAGCGTGCGCACCGGATCGTGGTAGTGCTCGAGGTTGTGGCGGGCGACGACGAAGTCGAGCGAGCCGTCCGCGAACATCGTGAGGTCGTCACCGCTCGTCACCACGTTCGCGACCGACATCCGGCCCGCCTCGCAGCCGACGCTGCCGGACGTGAA
>JALHMS010000054.1 GCA_022843925.1 Burkholderiales bacterium | reverse complement strand
CGCCACCGGTCAGCGGACCGCGCGGCGTCCTGTCGAGTCCCCAGCATGTCCGAAGACACCTTCACCCTGAAACTGTCCTGCCCCAACCGGCCGGGCATCGTCGCCGCGGTATCGACATTCCTCTTCGAAGCGGGCTGCAACATCCTGGATGCGCGCCAGTTCGACGAGACCCACAGCGGGCGCTTCTTCATGCGCCTCGTCCTCAACACCGTGAGGCCCGGCTTGTCGGCAGCGGACCTCACGGCGAACTTCGTTCCGATCGCCGAGACGTTCGACATGCAGTGGACGCTGCGTGCGCGGTCCGACCGTCGGCGCGTGCTGATCCTGGTGTCGAAGCTCGACCACTGCCTGGTGGATCTGCTGTATCGCCGACGCATCGGGGAACTGCCGATGGACCTCACGGCGATCGTGTCGAACCATCCGCGCGAAGCGCATCCGCACATCGCGTTCGAGGACGTCCCGTTTCACCACCTGCCGGTGACCCCCGAGACGAAGATGGAGCAGGAGGCCCGCATCTGGGAGTTGATCGTCCAGACCCGCAGCGAGATGGTCGTGCTCGCGCGCTACATGCAGGTGCTGTCGGACGGTCTCTCCGCGAAGCTGAGTGGCCGGTGCATCAACATCCACCATTCGTTCCTGCCAGGGTTCAAGGGCGCGCGACCGTATCACCAGGCGCACGCGCGCGGCGTGAAGCTGATCGGCGCCACGGCGCACTACGTGACCACGGACCTCGACGAAGGCCCCATCATCGATCAGGACGTGGAACGCGTGTCGCACGACGACTCCCCGGACGACCTGGTTCGGAAGGGGCGCGACATCGAACGCCGCGTGCTGTCGCGGGCCGTGCGATATCACATCGAGGATCGCGTGATCCTCAATGGGCAGAAGACGGTGGTGTTTGCGTGATGCCGGCGGATGCGCCACGAACTGCCGGCGCGAGCCACGCCCTCGACAGTGATGGTTCCGGATGGAGCGTTATCGCGCATCGGCCGCTGTCGGGGCCATGGGCCCCTCCTACGGGGGCGGGGGATGGGAAAAGGTCACGCTGTTGTAGGAGCGGCCCATGGCCGCGAAAGCGATCGTTCCGGGTGACGCGCTTCTGCAGCATCTACCGCTTTCGGGGCCATGGGCCCCTCCTACAGGGGCGGGGGATGGGAAAAGGTCACGCTGTCGTAGGAGCGGCCCATGGCCGCGAAAGCGATCGTTCCGGGTGACGCGCTTCTGCAGCATCTACCGCTTTCGGGGCCATGGGCCCCTCCTACAACGGCACACCGGGTGATGATTCTGTAGGAGCAGGCCATGCCCGCGAAAGCGATGGTTCCGGGCGGGGTACTTCCGTACATCGACCGCTGTCGGGACCATGGGCCCCTCCTACAACGGCACACCGGGGTCTGCAGGCGCGGTCGATGCACCGGATCGCTTCGACCGGACCCACTGCTACTTCGATGCGGGTCAGTGCCGCATTCCCGTTCCCGTCGCCGCTGCGTCCAGGGCCCGCTGGCCGCGGAAGGCCGCCAGGCGGTGCTGCGCCTCCTGCTTCTCTTCCGCTGACATCTGCTCCACGAGCGGCTCCAGCGCGTTCAGCGCATTCCCGGCGCCGTGCTGGCTCGCGAGCGTCAGCCATACGAAGGCCGTCACGCGGTCCTTCGTGACACCGTCGTTGCCGCAGTAGAGGTATCCGAGCCTTGCCTGCGCGGGCGCGTGGCCGCACTCGCCGGCCCGCGTGTACCACATGAGCGCGCGATCCATGTCCTGCGCCACGCCCTTGCCCTTCGCGCACAGCACGGCGAGGTTGAACATCGCGTGCGTGTCGCCCTGTTCCGCTGCGCGTTCGAGCCATCGGGCCGCCTCGGTGAAGTCCTGTGCGACGCCCTTCCCGAGCCCGTACATCGCGCCGACGTTGTTCTGGGCGAGGCAGTTGCCGCCCTCAGCGGAACGCAGATACCACTGAAAGGCTTCGGCATCGCTGACGTCGACACCCTGGCCGTTCTCGTACAGCGTCCCGATCCAGGCCTGGCTGTCGGTGTCGCCCGCCTCCGCGAGCGGGAGCCAGCACGACAGCGCACCGGCGTAGTCACCCTGGCGGTACTTCTCGAAGGCTTCGTTGGCATTCATCGTGAGTTCTCCTCGTACTGAAGGTTGGTTGTGCCGCGCGCGCAGGTGCGCCAGCTCAGGCGTTCACGCCCGCGTTCAGCGATCTGCCAGGCCGGCCGTACAGCGGCTGGTCGATGTACGTGTGGCGGGCCAGCACGCGCGCGATGAGCATCTGCTGGAAGCTCCACGCGAGCAGGTTCTCCTCGCGCGGCGCGGGCGAGTCGTCCACGGCCTGCGGGATGAAAGGGGAGGGGTTCGCTGCGCCTGCGACGGTCCGGTGCAAGGATTCGGCTTCACCTTGATCGCGGCGGACCAGCTCGGTCAGCCGTGCAATGCAGGCCTCGATGTCATCCGGCGCTGTCCGCGCGAAGACGTCGCAGGTCTCCAGCGTCTCGGTGAGACCGGTGGGCTGCACGATGCTGGTCATCACGACATCGTGGAACACGCGGATCAGCAGGTTCGGGAAGATCCATGCGACGCCGACGGGTGCCCCCGTGGCATCGGCAGCGTCCGATGTCGAGAACCCGGCCGGCTGTTCTTCCGAGATCAGCGTCGACGGCGTCGCGGTCGCGCTCGAGGTCGTGGTGCGGGTCGCGACCTTGCCGAGAAGTTTCCAGTTGAAACGCCCTTCGGCCTGGAAGCGTCCGATGCGGACGAGATCGCCCTCCACCAGGGCCCGCAGCGGCGCCGCGTACTCGGCGAACGAGGCGTCGGGAAGATCATCGCCCGCGTCGAGATTCACGAAGGTCAGCGTGCCGATCGAAGCGACGCGGATCGGCACCAGCTTGTTCGGGTTGTTCCCGATGAACATGTACATCTCGGGAACGTCGTTCCCGTCGGGGTCGGCGGCGATCACATCCCGATCACGGGAGTGTCCGCACGACGTGTAGAAGCACGACGTCTTCTTGCCGGTCTGGCATTGGTGCGGCACGAACCTGCAGCCGCCGTGCTGGGCGAAGTTGAAGTGGGCCGCGAGCCCTCCGTCCGGACGACGGAGCACGTGGACGCCGTGGTTGCCCACGGTGTGCGGCAGCAGATCACCGATGGCGGGGATGCGGTCGTGATGGCCGACGCAGATCCATCCGCGGGTCCACACGGACTCGTCCTCGAGATCCGCGAACGCCTTCGAGCGGTACGCGAGGCGCGGCAGCAGCGTGGCCTGGCCGAAGTCGGCTTGCGCCGCCGCGTAGAGCGCCGGCGCCCGGAGGTCCCGGTGGCCCTCGAAGAAGCCGAGGATGGGTTGCGCACTCATCGGTCATCCTCCATGGAATGGGGGTGCGGCGGCACCGTGTCTCCGGCGCCGCCGCACGGTGGACGCGGGCGATCCTGCCGCCCGCGCCCGTGTTGCAGGCTGGCGATCACAGCGGGTTCTTACACGCCGCGTGCGGTCGACACCTTGTTGCCGGGCGGATCGTAGTCGGCCCGACCGCGATGCTTGTAGGCGTCGGCGGGCGGAGGCGGCAGCGGACCGTCCTTCATGAAGCGGTCGAGCACGTTCTTCACGAGGCGCGAGATGTTGTTCTTCGCGGGATCCCCGTTGTTCCACGGCAGCGAGCCGCAGAACGCGATGGAGCTGAACGCGAAGCACCCGCCGCCGTTGGGCGTCTCGTGGTACGCGATGTCCGAACGAATGCGTGGATGCTGCGTGCCGTCCAGACCCTGCTGGTTGAAGCCGAAGTCCTCCATCACGAGCAGATAGCCTTCCGTGTGGCGACCGGCCGACGTGGCGACGACCAGCGTGTGGGGCGGAGAGCCGAGCATCGTGTCGACGATGTCCAGTTCCGTGCCCGCGGCGCCGCCCCCGACGAGACCGAAGTTGCCGAGCTTCTCGTCGTAGCCGATGCCCTCGAAGGCCCACGCGACGCGCGGGTCGTTGCTCTCGGGTGTGCGGCTGTACCACGTGGAGATGTCGAAGCCTTCGGACGACATGCCCGTGCCGGCGACCGTGTGCAGATAGCGGCCGCGATAACGCCACATCCCGCCCAGCTCACCGGTGGACTGGTGGTAGTACTCGCCCGGGTCGGCGCGCCAGGTGCGGATGCCGGATTCGCAACGGCGCATCTCGGTGATGATCCCGCGGCCGAGATGGTCGTAGGCGGGATGGAACGAGTGCACCCAGTACCATCCGTCCGCCCCCATGTACATCAGGCGTCCGCCCTGCTGCGTGTAGTTGTGGAGCGCGTCGAGCTGCGGACCCGAGTTGTGCTCCGGATGCGAGCCCGTGATCACCACGTTGTAGCCCTTCAGCCGCGCGAGGCCGTCGTAGTTCACGTCCTCGTCGGTGATCACGTCGTAGTTGTACCCGTTCACTTCCAGCCAGTAGATGAGGTGGAGGTCGGCGGGGTACTGCCACGGCGCCTGCATCAGGAAGTGGTCGTACTTCGGACGCACGCTGAGGATGGGCCGCAGCCGCGTCGAGAGGCACAGGCCGCTTCCGTCGGTGTGCGTGTCGTAGATCGATCCGCCGTACTCGCGGTGCTCCGACAGGAACATGTTCTGGTGCTGCATGATCGGCACGCGGTACACGAGCAACTCCGCGCCGCCGGCGTTGTTCGCCAGGTGTTCGTTGGCGTACGCCATGTAGCTGATCGTCGGAATCATCACCGCGATCTTGGCCGTCTCCTTGCCGACGTGCGGCACGACGAAGAACGGGATGTAGTCCTCGTCGCCTTCCGCGGTCGTGAGCTTCGCGGCGTAGCAGGCGCTCTTCAGATCCGCGGGGACGTCCCAGGCGAAGTCGACATCCCAGCGGGCATCGTCGACGTCGTCGTCGTGGAAGTGGATCGCACCGTACTCGCTCTTCGCGTGCTTCCAGTCGAAGCTGTGGCCGTCCCAGTTGTAGCCGGTCATGGCGCGCGTGGGGCAGTTCACGATGCGGGCGTGGTGCAGGTACGGACCCTTGTCGTGCGCGTAGATCGTGTCGATGCCGGCGCCGAAGTCCCACGAGGCGACGAGGCATTCCGACAGCTTCGGCGTCGGGCCGCTGCCACGGCGCTCGTCACCGCCGGTCTGGGCACCCTGCTTCATGGTCTCGATCTCGACGCGCGAGAGCGCGCGGTTGCACACGCGCGGGCTGTCGATCTTGCCGTTGTAGTGACCGGAGATCAGCATCCCCTTGGGCAGCGACGAGGCTGCGAGCGGACCGCCGTCGATCGCACCGGTGTAGCCGGCGATCACGAAGGGCGCTGTGCTCTGACGGATCTTCTCGCGCACCGTGCGCACCGCGGGTGGGATCTCGGGGTCGAGCGCGTAGGTGATCTGGGGCTCGTGGTAGAGCACGGCCTCGCCGGTCTTCGCATCGAAGGTCGCTGCGAGGAAGTGCCAGGCGTGATCGCGCAGCGGGGCACCGGTGGTGACGCGTTCACCGTTGATCCGCAGCTCGGGGCAGCCGTCCTCGTTGATGAAGAGTCCGTAGCCGCCGTCGGCCGGGGTCCACTTGGAAAGCAGGCCCTGGGCGCCATGCTTCCAGTACTTCGGGTGGGTCTTCGGTGTGGTCGGCCAGACCCAGCACTGCAGTGTGAAGCTCTCGACGCGGAAGTTCGGGTTGTCGGTCACGAAGCCGTAGGATCCGCTCTGGATCACCTGCTTCTTGCCCGGATACTCGCCGTTCACCGAGACGCTCACCGGCTTCTCGATGAAGCCGGGGCCGCGCGGGTTGGTGTCGCCGTTGATCATCTTCACGATCTCGGCCTTGTACTTCTTGGGGCCGTCGCAGTTCACGTAGAACTTGATCGTTTCGCCGGGGTGTACGCCGAATTTGTCCGCGTACCCTGTGAGTCGCATCATCTCTGTGTCTCCTGTGTGATGGTGTGGATGGCGTCCGCGCGGGCGTTCAAGTCGCGGTCCAGTTGTCGGCGCGGCGCTTCCAGCCCTCGTGGAAGTGCTCGGGCATGCCATCCGACTCGGCCATCTCCTCGAGGCGCATCAGGAAGATCTCGTGCTGCACCTCCTGTTCGTCGCTGAACGTTCGGTCGTCGACGAACACCGGCGGCACGCCGCGGATGCCCGACAGGCGACCGATGCGCCATTCCTTCTCGACCTTCGTGCAGATGACGACCAGCTTCCCCTTGGCGGGCAGCGCACGCATGCGCAGGAGCACGCGATTCAGCAGGAAGTCCTCGTGGATGCCACCGGAGATCTCGGTGGTGTCGCCGGGTGTGGCGCAGCGCAGGATCGAGCAACCTGCGACGCCCTTCATGGAATCGATGCAGGCCTTGTGTTCCTTGACCAGCCGGTCGTACTCCGGCGTTCCCTTGCGGGGGATCGAAATCATCGCTACCTCCTCATGGCTTGGATGGATTGACTGGGTCGGACGGGCGATGCGCGCGGGCACGCAGGCCGTGGTGTTCCGTCGATCCGGCGCGCGGGCGCTGACGGCGGACGGAGCTGGAGCGCCCGCGGAGCGCACGGGGCGTGCGTCCGACGGGCGGTACAACGGGAAGGGGAGAGAGTGCAGCCGCGCTCATCGCTAGATCGTCAGATGGCGGTCGATGAGCGCATCGGTGAGTGCATCGATGTCCCCCTCCGCGGCGATCGCGCCCTTGTCCATGATCAGGAACCGGGTGCCGGCCTCCTTCGCGAACTCGACGTTCTGCTCGACGAGGATCACCGTGAGCCCAAGCTCGCGGTTGAGCCGGATCACGAGTTCCTGGATCTGCTCGACGATGTTGGGCTGGATGCCTTCCGTGGGCTCGTCGAGGATCAGCAGCTTCGGATCCGTGGCGAGGGCGCGCGCGATGGCGAGCTGCTGGGCCTGGCCACCGGAGAGCGTCCCGGCGCGCTTGTCGAGGTTGTCGGCGAGATACGGGAACAGTTCCAGCACGTTCGGCGGCACCTGCTCGGCGCGATCCTTCCGCGCGAAGGTGCCGAGCAGGATGTTCTCGCGCACGGAGAACTTCGGCAGGATGCCCCGGCCCTGCGGGATGTAGCCGATGCCCGAGGCGGCGCGCTGGTGCGTGGGCAGCGTCGAGACGTCGACATCGCGGACGCGGATCGCACCCGTCGTGCGGGTCGTGAGCCCCATGATGGTCCGGGCGAGCGTCGTCTTGCCGACGCCGTTGCGGCCCACCACGGACAGCAGGTCACCTTCGTTCAGGGTGAACGAGACGTCCTGGAGGATGGGCGTGTTGCCGTAGTACGAGGTGACGTGCTCAAGCGTGAGCATGGTGCTTGCCCCCTCCGAGGTAGACGCGCTTCACGTCCTCGTTGCGTTCGATCTCCTCGATCGTGCCTTCGGCGAGGAAGCGGCCCATGTGCATGACGGTGACGCGGTCGGCGATCTGCCGCACGAAGCCCATGTCGTGCTCCACGACGAGCAGCGTGTGCGTGCCCTTCAGCGTGTTGAAGATCTCGCCGGTGCGATGGGTCTCCTGCACCGTCATGCCGGCGGTGGGTTCGTCCATGAGCAGGATGCGCGGGTTCTGCGTGAGCACCATGCCGATCTCCAGCCACTGCGTTTCGCCGTGCGAGAGGAAGTCGGCGCGCACGCCGAGGCGGCTGGCGAGGTTGACCCGAAGCGCCACTTCCTCCACTCGCTCGCGGGCTTCGCGGTCGCGGAACACGAACATGTTGCGCACCGGGTTCGTGTGCCGGGTGAAGGCGGCCTCGAGGTTCTGCCGCACGGTGAGACCCTTGAACACGGCAGGCACCTGGAACTTCCGCGACAGGCCCGCCCGCACCCGCATGTGCTCGGGCCAGTGCGTGATGACACTGCCTTCCAGGGAGATCACCCCACCGGTGATCTTCTGGCGACCCGTGATGAGGTCGATGGTGGTGGTCTTGCCGGCACCGTTGGGTCCGAGCAGGCAGCGCAGTTCGCCGCGATGCACCTTCAGATCGAAGTTGTCGACGACCTTGAGCTGGTCGTAGGCCTTGGTGACGCCCTTCAGCTCCAGCAGCGCCATCAGACCGGCCCTCCCGCGTCGGAGGATGCGGCACGCTTTCCGAAGCGGCCGAGCACGGATTCGAGAAGGCCGGCGAGCCCGTTCGGGAGGAACCGCACGATCACGATGAAGAGCCCGCCCAGCACGAGCAGGAAGCCGTAGAGCAGCTCGTCGCCGAGGAAGCTCTGCATGCCGTTCACCAGGAACGCGCCGATGATCGCGCCGATGAGCGACATGCGTCCGCCGACCGCGGCCCAGATCACCATCGTCACGCTGAACGAGACTTCGAGGGCGGTCGGCGACACGTACTGGACGATCATGACCCACAGCACGCCCGCCACGGCAGCGACGAAACCGGAGAGGGTGAAGACCGAGACCTGGTACGCGGCGACGCTGTAGCCCAGGAAGCGCGCGCGCTCCGGGTCCTCGCGGACCGCCTGGATGATGAGGCCGAACTTGCTGTGGAGCAGCGCCTTCAGCCCCAGGGTGAGCGCCGTCAGGCACGCGAGTGCGATCCAGTACGCCGTCGCGCTGTAGGGGTCGACGGAGTACCCGCCCAGCTGCAGCGGATTCGGAGGCGAGATCCCGTTGAAGCCTGCGGTGTAGGGCTGCATGTCGAACGCCATGCTGTACCAGGCGGACAGCATGGCGAGCGTCACGATCGCGACGAACACGCCAGCCACCCGCGCCTGGAACATGATCGTGCCGAGGGCCGCGAAGAAGAGGGTCGGGACGATCAGGGCCAGGGCGATGCCGGTGGGTGCGTGCCAGAAGGGCTCCCAGAGCGCCGGCAGTTCGGTCAGCTCGTTGGTGAGCATGAAACTGGGGATGGGCATGTTCTCGGGGTCCTGCGCCTGCATCTGCATGGTCATGCCCATGCCGTAGGCGGCGAGGCCGAACGCGATGCCCTGACCGAGGCTCAGGATGCCTCCGTAACCCCACACGAGACTCACCGACAGCGCGAGCATGCCGAGCACGAGGAAGCGCGCGAGAAGGTTCACCGTGAACGTGTTCTCGACCATCAGCGGCACGCAGGCCAGCACCGTGAAGAACACGAGGTAGGCGGCCCATTGCGCCTTGGGGTTGTGATACGGGTTGCTCATCTGATCGGGTCCCGGGAGTTCGTGTGCATGGTGTCGGGTGGGGTCAGCGACGCGCGAGCGCCTCGGAGAAGAGCCCCTGCGGCCGGAATCGCAGGAAGATCACCACCAGCAGGAAGAGCCAGAACTTGGCGAAGGTCCCGTTGGTGAAATAAGCGAACACCGAGTAGATCTCGCCCAGACCGAGGGCACTCACCAGGCTTCCCGCGAGGGAGCCGACCCCGCCGACCACCACGACCAGGAAGGCCTCGACGATGTAGCCGGCGCCCATGTCGGGAAATACGTTCTTGATGGCGCCGAACATGGCACCGGCGAGTCCGGCGAGCCCGGCGCCGTAGGCGAAAGTGAGGGTGTAGACCCGACCGGCGTCGATGCCGTGGGCCGCTGCGATCTCCTTGTTCTGCGTCACGGCGCGGACCATGAGGCCGACGCGCGTCTTCTGCAGCAGCCACCACGTGACGACGAAGGCGGCGATCGTCACGCCGAAGATGAAGACGCGGAACCAGGACAGTTCGAACACCCAGAACTGCATCGACGCGTTCAGGAACGCGGGGCTGGCCACGTTCTTGGGTTCGGGGCCGACCATGAGTCGCACGCCCTGGACGAGCACCAGCGACAACCCCCACGTCGCGAGCAGCGTGTCGAGCGGTCGCTTGTACAGATGGCGGATCAGCAGCTTCTCGATGATCGCTCCGATGGCTGCCACGATCAGGAAGGCGCAAGGAACGCACAGCAGGAAGGGCAGACCGAACGCCGACTGCAGCAGGTAGGTCGTGTAGGCGCCCAGCATCACGAACTCGCCGTGCGCCATGTTGATGACACCCATCGTGCCGTACACGATGGCGAGGCCTAGGGCGGCGATGAGCCAGATGCTCGCCATGCTGAGACCGATCAGCAGTGCGTTCATGAACGGCTCGAACGCGAAGGCGGTCCAGAAGTGATTGACGCTCATGGGATGGATCCGTCCGACGGGATGCGGGGTGCGCCGCGGGGACGGCGAGGTCGGGGGGAAGTCCGACCCCGCCGGCGCGGCGCCGTCACCTGCTACAAAACGCTCTTCAGAATCTTCCCGTCCTTCGTGTGCAACCCATCGAACTTGCACACACCGCGTTCCGGATAGATCACGAACGGATCCGGGGCGATATGCTCCTTCGCAGCCTGGACGATCTTGAACTGGCCGTCGCCGCCGCACTGGCCGATCTTCGGCTTCATGTAGAGGTGGCAGGTCTCGTCGAACCACACCAGACCTTCGGGCGAGACGTCGTCCTCGATGCGGATGCCGGGGGTGACATCACGCAGCATCCGGGGCGTCACGGCTTCGACGCTGCCGGCCTTCGCGGCGGCCTTCTCGAACGCGGCCTTGAAGGCATAGACGGAGAGGTAGGTCTCCTCCATGTTGTAGTGCGTGACACCGCCCTTGCCGTACTTGCTGGACAGGTACTCGTCGACGAACTTCTTGTTCGTGGGCGTATCGAGGGCCTCGAAGTAAGGGGCGGAGAGGAAGTGCCCGGCACCGAACTCGGCACCCATGGCGCGGATCTCGATCTCACCCGTCGTGAGGGCGGCGATCGGCATCTTGTCCACCTTGAAGCCTTCCTGCTTGAACTGCTTGTGAAGCGCGATATCGGAGTCGCCGACCACCGTCGAGAAGATGAAGTCGGGCTTCGTCTGGCGGATCTTGTTGAAGATCGAGGTGAAGTCGGAGCCGCCCAGTTCCACGTACTCCTCGCCGAGCAGTTCGCCGCCGGCCTTCTCGAGCCACACCTTCGCGTTCTTGTTCGATTCCTTCGGCCAGATGTAGTTGGAGCCGACGAAGTACACCTTCTTGCCGAAGTTCTTCACCATGAACGGGATCAGGTCCTGCGAGTGCTGGTTCGCCAGCGGCCCGGTGTTCACGATGTTCTGCGTGCATTCCCGGCCTTCGTAGCAGGTCGGGTAGTAGAGCAGGTGGTCGCGCGACATGACGATCGGCGCCATGGCGCGACGGCTTGCCGAGGTGTAGCCGCCGAACGTGGCGATCACCCGGTCCTTGAGGATCAGCTGGCTGATCTTCTCGGAGTAGACCTTGATGTCCGATTTGGCATCGATGATCACCGGCTCGACCTTCATGCCCATGATCCCGCCTGCCTTGTTGATCTTGTCGATCGCGAACTGAACCACCTGGTTCGAATCCGTTTCGACCACGGCGAGACTGCCCGTGAGCGAGAACAGGACGCCCACCTTGATCGTGCCGCCCTTCTTCACCCACGGCTGCGACTGCGCGTTCGCGTCCTTGATGAGCAGCTGCGGAAAACCGCCGATGGCGCTCGCGCCAGCCACGGTGCCGAGCGCAGCGCTCGATTTCAGGAACGATCTCCTAGAGCCTTTCATAGCTGTGCGTCTCCTAGTTCCGATTGGTGGGGATCGCGTGTTTCACCAGAAGCACGCATGTTGCATTGTAGGCAACTTAGATGCCAAATCAAGAGTTGTGCAGTGACGCATATAAATCAATGGGTTGCGAATAAGCCGTCGGATAGTCCCGGCACTTTCTTGGTGCATGGATGAATTCATGCACCTTAGTTTCTCATGGAGAAACTTATCGCTCGTATTGGCGTATAAATGATTAGTGCAGGGAAACTTCTGGCGCGCCACCGGCGCGGGCGGTGCGGGGCGCGACGGGGCACGGGAGGCCCGACCCCGGGACCGCTGCGGTGGCCCGTGATGACGAACGTCAGGGAGGACGCATGACCGTCTACAGCGTGCAGCAGATCAAGTACGAGTTCCTGCTCTACATGAAGGGGCTGGGCGGGGCCTTCGGCGACTGGTACGTGGGCGCGGCCGCTGATCCGGAACAGGCGCTCTTCGAGGTGCACGGGGTGCGCTCCGACGAGGAGCCCTGGATCTACAAGCCGGCCCTCACCAACCGCGCCACGATCACGATCGTTCGCTACTTCGTCGAGGTGCTCCATGCCGACGGGCGGGTCCCGGCCGTCGAAGACGAGGGAGCGACGTTTGCTTTTCTGTTCAGGAAGAGCGCTGCCACGCGCCCGCCGCTGGCGGCCGATCGTCAGACGGGATTGCCGGTCCAGGCGATGGCTTCGGCGGTTGGTGAGTCAGGTCGCTGATCGTGGCGGCGATCGTTCCCGGCGCCGCGGTGCCGGACGACGGATTGCAGATATCCCGGATCGCGCTTCCGGCATCGGGAGGGTCGTGAATGGGGGTTGCGTCAGGGATCGAACACAGGCTGGGCGCGCACCCAACCACGGGTACATCGTCCGTGCAGGTGCTCCACGAGCGTGCAGGGAACCGAGGGGAGGGTGGCTATAATGGGTGTCGTCTTGCGCTTGGATCCAACCCGGTCCCGGCCCCTGATCGGAGGGGAACCGGGGGCTGGTTCTACGACTCTTCCCACACCCGTCGACATCTTCCCGCCTCCCATGGTCGCAAAGCCTGCCGTCTCCATCTTCCCGGACCCCACTGTCGTGTCCACACCGAGCCCTGAGGACAAGAGCCTCGAGCGGCATATCGGGAACGTGGTTCGGGACCTCCGTTTGCAGCAGCGACTCACGATTGCCGACGTCGCGTCGCAGGCGCAGATCAGCCGCGGCATGCTCTCGAAGATCGAGAATGGGCAGGCCTCCACGAGTCTCGATACGCTTGCCAAGCTGTCCAGCGTGCTCGGCGTCTCGATGGCGCACCTGTTCCGCGACTACGACCGGCCCGATGGAGGTGCGCAGCTGGTCAAGAGCGATGCAGGCATGGAGGTCGTGCGTCGCGGTACCAAGCGCGGGCACACCTATCAGCTGCTCGCCTACGACAAGGGCCCGCGGAAGAGCTTCGAGCCCTTCCTGATCTCCATGGACGACAGCAGCGAGATCTTCCAGAGCTTCGAGCACCCCGGGACCGAGTTCATCTACATGCTTCAGGGCCGCATCGAGTACCGCCACGGCCAGCAGACCTACCTGCTTGGCCCCGGCGATGCGCTCACGTTCCGGGGTGAGGTCCCGCACGGTCCCGAGAAGCTTCTCGAGGTGCCGATCCGTTTCCTTTCGATCATCGTCTACGGGGAAGCGGGCGAGGGCTGAGGAGCGCTTCCGCGTTCTGCGCCCGGCTGCTCAGTCGGCGCCAGGGTTTTCGCAGAGAAACTTGAGGCGCAGGAGCCCGCTCCGGTACATCCCTTCGATGAGCGCCTCTACGGCGTCCATGTCCGCGGCAGAGTTGTCCCGCACCTCGAACCGTGACTGCCAGACCACCATCGAGAGCCGCGGCTCCATCTCGATCACCGATATCGAGGCGCGGTACTCCTCGAGCGGAATCTCGCTCCATCCGGCCAGGCGCCATTCCTTCCGCATCAGATC
>JALHMS010000053.1 GCA_022843925.1 Burkholderiales bacterium | reverse complement strand
AACGTGGCGATCACGGTGGCGCTGATCCAGCCGATCGCGATGGAGGAAGGGCTGCGCTTCGCGATCCGCGAAGGTGGCCGCACGGTGGGCGCCGGCGTGGTGTCCAAGATCATCGAGTAACAGGCCCACCGGCCAGTCACGGGAAACGACATGCAAAGCCAGAAAATCCGCATCCGACTCAAGGCGTTCGACTATCGCCTCATCGACCAGTCGTCGCTCGAGATCGTCGAGACTGCGAAGCGTACGGGCGCCGTGGTCCGGGGGCCTGTGCCCCTGCCCACGCGCATCGAGCGGTTCGATGTGTTGCGCTCTCCGCACGTGAACAAGACGTCGCGTGACCAGTTCGAGATTCGTACGCATCTCCGCCTGATGGACATCGTGGATCCCACGGACAAGACCGTCGATGCACTGATGAAGCTGGATCTGCCGGCCGGTGTGGACGTGGAAATCAAGCTGTAAGTTTTTTTGTTGCTGTGCCGTGGCGGAGCATGAATAACGTCCACGTTATATAAACCGCGCCGGCCAATCGATGCCGGCCCCCTTATCGAGGGTAAAAACATGAGCCTGGGTCTTCTCGGGCGGAAGGTGGGCATGACCCGCCTGTTCACTGACGACGGTGATTCCGTCCCGGTGACAGTGCTGGATGTGTCTGACAACCGCGTGGTCCAGATAAAGTCACCGAACACCGACGGCTACACGGCCGTGCAGGTGGCATTCGGCAAGAGACGCGCTTCCCGCGTCACGAAAGCGGTCGCCGGGCACTATGCCAAGGCGGGTGTCGAAGCGGGTTCCGTGCTTCGCGAATTCCGCATCAGCGCCGACGAAGCCGCCGGCCTGCAGGTGGGCGGCAAGGTCGCTCTCAGCCTGTTCAAGGTCGGTCAGATGGTGGACGTGCAGGGCACCACGTCCGGCAAGGGCTTCAGTGGTGTCATCAAGCGCCACCACTTCTCGTCCAACCGTGCATCGCACGGTAACTCGAAGTCGCACAACGTCCCTGGCTCGATCGGCATGGCGCAGGATCCCGGTCGCGTGTTCCCGGGCAAGCGCATGGCGGGTCAGCTGGGCAACGTCACGCGGACCGCGCAGAACCTCAAAGTGATTCGCGTCGATGAAGAGCGCCAACTCCTGCTCGTCAGGGGTTCCGTGCCTTCCGCCAAGGGCGGAAACGTGATCATCAGTGCCGCCGCAAAAGGGGGTGTCTGATGGAATTGAACCTCATCGATGCCCAGGGGCAGACGAGCGGAAGCGTGAGCGCCTCCGACGCACTGTTCGCGCGGGACTACAACGAAGCGCTGATCCACCAGCTGGTCACCGGTTTCCTGGCGAATGCACGCCAGGGGACGCGTGCCCAGAAGGGTCGCGCCGACATCAACAAGAGCACGAAGAAGCCCTGGAAGCAGAAGGGCACCGGTCGCGCCCGCGCGGGTCGTGCGTCGAGCCCGTTGTGGCGTGGCGGCGGCAAGGTGTTTCCGAACCTGCCCGACGAGAACTTCACGCACAAGATCAACCGCAAGATGTATCGGGCCGGCATGTGCTCGATCCTCTCGCAGTTGGCGCGCGACGGCCGGATCTCGGTCGTCGACGAGATCAGCATCGATTCGCCCAAGACGAAGTTGCTTGCCCAGAAGATCAAGGGCATGGGGTTCGAGCAGGTGCTGATCATCACCGACGAGATCGATGACAACCTGTACCTGTCGGCCCGCAACCTCACCAACGTGCTGGTGCTCGAGCCCCGTCACGCGGATCCGGTGACACTGCTCAAGTTCGACCGGACGCTGATGACCAAGGCGGCGGTCGCCAAGTTCGAGGAGATGCTGGCATGACGACCACGTTCAAGTCGGAGCGCCTGCTTCAGGTGTTGCTCGCGCCGCAGATTTCGGAAAAGAGCACCTACGTTGCGGACAAGCACGACCAGGTCATCTTCAAGGTGGCGCGCGACGCCACCAAGCCCGAGGTGAAAGCCGCGGTCGAGATGCTCTTCAAGGTCGAGGTGAAGTCCGTGCAGATCTCCAATGTGAAGGGCAAGCAGAAGCGCTTCGGCCGCTTCATTGGCCGCCGCGACCACTGGAAGAAGGCATATGTGTGCCTGAAAGCCGGTCAGGAGATCGATTTCACCGCCGGGGAGGTCAAGTAAATGGCACTCGTCAAGGTCAAGCCGACATCGGCAGGGCGGCGCGGCGTCGTCAAGGTTGTCCACAAGGACCTCTGGAAGGGTCGGCCGGTAGCCGCACTCACCGAGAAGCAGAAGCAGAACGCCGGTCGCAACAGCAAGGGTCACATCACGACGCGTCACAAGGGTGGTGGGCACAAGCACCACTATCGCGTCGTCGATTTCCGTCGGAACAAGGATGGGCTGCAGGCCAAGGTCGAGCGTATCGAGTACGACCCCAACCGAAGCGCGCACCTGGCTCTCCTGTGCTACGCGGACGGCGAACGTCGGTACATCATTGCTCCCAAGGGTGTCGTGGTCGGCGCAGTGTTGATGAGCGGCATCGATGCGCCCATCAAGGCGGGGAACACCCTGCCGCTGCGCAATATCCCGATCGGCTCCACGATCCACTGCATCGAAATGCAGCCCGGCAAGGGCGCGCAGATCGCCCGTGCCGCCGGCACTTCCGCCCAGCTGCAGGCGCGGGAAGGCGCATACGCCACCCTGCGACTGCGTTCCGGCGAGATGCGGAAGGTGCATGTCGAATGTCGCGCCACCCTCGGTGAGGTCGGCAACGAAGAGAACAACCTTCGCCGGATCGGCAAGGCAGGCGCTGTGCGTTGGCGTGGTATCCGTCCTACGGTGCGAGGCGTTGCCATGAACCCGGTCGATCACCCGCACGGTGGCGGCGAGGGCAAGACCGCAGCCGGTCGGCATCCTGTCAGTCCGTGGGGCATCCAGACCAAGGGCAAGAAGACGCGCAACAACAAGCGCACGCGCGGCATGATCGTGCGCACGCGCCACCAGAAATAAGGGTTAGGACATGGCTCGCTCAATCAAGAAAGGCCCGTTCGTTGACCTGCACCTGATCGACAAGGTGGACACCGCGCGTTCGGGCAACGACAAGCGTCCCATCAAGACGTGGTCCCGTCGGTCCACGATTCTGCCCGACTTCGTCGGGCTCACAATTGCCGTCCATAACGGTCGCCAGCACGTCCCCGTGTTCGTGACCGAGAACATGGTCGGTCACAAGCTCGGCGAATTCGCCCCGACGCGGACCTTCAAGGGCCACGCCGCGGACAAGAAGGCCGCGGGCAAGAGGTGAGGGTATGGGCATGAACGTCAAATCCACACTGTGGGGCGTCCGACTCTCGGCGCAGAAGGGTCGGCTCGTGGCCGATCAGATCCGCGGTCTGCCGGTGGACCGCGCGCTCAACATCCTGAGCTTCAGCCCGAAGAAGGGCGCGGTGATCATCCGCAAGGTGCTCGAATCGGCGATTGCCAATGCCGAGCACAACGAAGGTGCCGACATCGACGAACTCAGAGTGACGAGCATCACCGTGGAGCAGGGTCCCACGTTGAAGCGATTCACCGCACGTGCCAAGGGCCGGGGCAACCGGATCTCGAAGCCCACCTGCCACATCTTCCTGACCGTCGGCGACGAGCCGAAGCGCGCCAGGGCGTAAGGGGACCTTCATGGGACAGAAGATTCATCCGACCGGATTCCGCTTGGCAGTGCAACGGAACTGGTCGTCCAAGTGGTATGCGAACAGCAAGAACTTCCCGGAAATGCTGAAGGAGGACATCAAGGTCCGCGCGTTTCTGAAGAAGAAGCTGTCGCACGCGGCGGTGAGCCGCGTGGTCATCGAGCGCCCCGCCAAGAATGCGCGCATCACCGTGTACTCCGCCCGCCCGGGTGTGGTCATCGGCAAGAAGGGCGAGGACATCGAGTCGTTGCGTGGCCAGCTCCAGAAGCTGATGGGCGTCCCGGTGCACGTGAACATTGAAGAGGTTCGCAAGCCCGAGCTCGATGCGCAGCTCGTCGCCGACTCCATCGGTGCCCAGCTCGAGAAGCGGATCATGTTCCGCCGGGCGATGAAGCGGGCGATGCAGAACGCCATGCGTCTCGGTGCTCAAGGCATCAAGATCATGAGCGCAGGGCGTCTGAACGGAATCGAGATCGCCCGGACCGAGTGGTACCGCGAGGGCCGTGTGCCGTTGCACACCCTCCGCGCCGACATCGACTACGGCTTCTCGGAAGCCAAGACGACGTACGGCGTCATCGGTATCAAGGTCTGGGTATTCAAGGGTGAAGTCCTCGGTCGCGGCGAACAGCCCGTGGCACCGGTGTCGACGGAGCCGGAAAAGAAGGGCCGCAAGTCGGGAGCCAAGAATGCTGCAACCAGCTAGAACAAAGTACCGGAAACAGCAGAAGGGGCGGAATACCGGTATCGCCACCCGTGGCAACAAGGTCAGCTTCGGAGAGTTCGGTCTGAAGGCCGTGGGTCGTGGCCGCCTGACCGCCCGTCAGATCGAGGCCGCACGACGCGCGATGACCCGTCACATCAAGCGGGGCGGACGCATCTGGATCCGGATCTTCCCGGACAAGCCGATTTCCTCGAAGCCCGCCGAAGTTCGCATGGGTAACGGCAAGGGCAATCCCGAGTACTTTGTGGCGGAGATCCAGCCTGGCAAGGTGCTCTACGAAATGGACGGTGTGGACGAAGTGCTGGCACGCGAGGCATTCCGCCTTGCAGCCGCCAAGCTTCCGATTGCCACGACGTTCGTCACCAGACAGGTGGGCGCATGAAGGCGAAAGATCTCCGGGCGAAGAGCCCGCAGGAACTGGGGCAGGAACTGGAATCGTTGCTGCGCGCGCAGTTCAGTCTGCGCATGCAACACGCGACGCAACAACTGTCGAACAACAGCGAGATCCCGAAGGTGCGCAAGGACATCGCGCGCGTCAGGACGCTGATGACCGAGGCGGCGAGGAAGGTATGAGCGAAACCAGCAGCGTGTCCCGGCGGCTCACGGGCAAGGTGGTGAGCGACAAGATGCAGAAGACGGTCACTGTTCTCGTGGAGCGGCGTGTGAAGCACCCGCTGTACGGCAAGGTGATGATCCGGTCCAGGAAGTATCACGCCCACGACGAGAACAACGAGTTCCGCCCCGGCGACCTGGTGACGATCGAAGAATGTCGGCCTCTTTCCAGAACCAAGGCGTGGACTGTCGTGCGCCTGGTGGAGAAGGCCAAGGACGGCGCCTGATATCGGTTGCGTACGGGCCCTTCGGCCCGTACAATGCTGGGCTTTTCTACCGGCGGTTAACTTCGACGCCGGTTCCACCCGAACGGGATCCAAGACTGCCCGCATCGCCCTTCCAGGGATTGCGGGGTAAGTTGGAGCGAGGACAACCATGATTCAGATGCAGTCCATTCTGGACGTCGCCGACAATACCGGGGCGCGTTCTGTTATGTGCATCAAGGTGCTCGGCGGCTCCAAGCGGCGCTACGCCGGCATCGGTGATGTGATCAAGGTCAGCATCAAGGACGCAGCCCCGCGCGGGCGCGTCAAGAAGGGCGAGATCTACAACGCTGTGGTGGTGCGGACGGCGAAGGGAGTGCGGCGCCAGGACGGGTCCCTCGTCCGGTTCGATGCCAACGCGGCGGTGCTCCTGAACAACAAACTCGAGCCCATCGGGACCCGCATTTTCGGACCGGTGACCCGTGAGCTGCGGACGGAGCGATTCATGAAGATCGTGTCGCTCGCGCCTGAAGTGCTCTGAGGAGGCTGCGGAAATGCGCAAGATTCGAAAGGGCGACAACGTGGTCGTGATCGCCGGCAAGGACAAGGGCAAGCGGGGTTCCGTGCTCGTGACGGTGGATGCCGAGCGGGTCGTCGTGGAAGGGGTGAATCGCGTGAAGAAGCATCAGCGCCCCAATCCGATGAAGAACGCGCCCGGCGGCATCGTCGAGATGGAAAAGTCGATCCACGTGTCGAACGTGGCCATCCTGAACCCGGCTACGCAGCAGGCCGATCGGGTTGGCTTCCGGATTCTTGACGACGGTCGCAAGGTGCGCGTCTTCAAGTCGAACGGCGAAATGGTCGACGCCTAAGGAGGGATCATGGTCCGTATGCAACAGATCTACCGCGAAACCATTGTCCCCAAGCTCGTCGAGCAGTTCGGGTACAAGTCGGTGATGCAGGTGCCGAGGATCGAGAAGATCGTCCTCAATATGGGAGTCGGCGAGGCGGTGGCCGATAAGAAGGTCATGGACAACGCCGTGGGCGACATGACCAAGATCGCGGGTCAGAAGCCGATCGTGACCAAGGCTCGCAAGGCTATCGCGGGCTTCAAGATCCGTGAGGGCTACCCGGTCGGTTGCACCGTTACGCTGCGCCGCGGCCAGATGTATGAGTTTCTCGATCGTTTCGTGTCGATCGCGTTGCCTCGGGTGCGGGACTTCCGCGGCATCTCCCCGCGCGGATTCGATGGCCGTGGCAACTTCAACATGGGCATCAAGGAACAGATCATTTTCCCCGAGATCGACTACGACAAGGTGGACGCGCTTCGGGGTATGAACATCACGTTCACCACCACGGCCAAGACCGACGACGAAGCCAAGGCGCTGCTGATGGCTTTCCGTTTCCCCTTCAGGAGCTAGCATGGCCAAGACTTCGCTGATCAATCGTGAGGCCAAGCGCCGCGCGCTCGTTGCGAAATATGCAGGCAAGCGCGCCGCGCTCACTGCCATCATCCAGGATGGCAAGGCTTCGGAAGAGGACAAGGCTGCGGCGCGGGATGCGATCCAGAAGATGCCGCGAGACGCGAGTCCTGTGCGTCTTCGCAACCGGTGCGCCCTGACGGGTCGCCCGCGCGGTTTCTACCGCAAATTCGGTCTCGCACGGAACAAGGTGCGAGAGATCGCGATGCGAGGCGAGATTCCCGGCCTCACCAAGGCCAGCTGGTAAAAGGAGGATCGAGATGAGCATGAGCGATCCCATCGCGGACATGCTGACCCGAATTCGCAATGCGCAGAGTTCGGAGAAGCCGTCCGTCGCAATGCCCGCTTCCAAGTTGAAGTCGGCCATCGCGAGCGTCCTGAAGGACGAGGGCTACATCGAGGAGTTCGCAACGCACGCGAACGACGGGAAGCCGACCCTCGAGATCGCACTGAAGTATTACGCCGGAAGCCCGGTGATCGAGCGCATCGAGCGCGTCAGCCGCCCCGGACTTCGCATCTACAAAGGTGCCAAGGACATTCCGCAGGTGATGAACGGTCTCGGTATCGCCATCGTGTCCACGTCGCAAGGTGTGATGACGGACCGTAAGGCGCGTGCCAGCGGCATCGGCGGCGAAGTTCTCTGCATCGTCGCCTGAGGAAACCACCATGTCTCGCATTGCCAAGTATCCGGTGGCGATCCCTGGCGGAGTCCAGGTCGCCATCGAACCGACACAGATCTCCGTGAAGGGTCCGCTCGGGACGCTGGTTCAATCACTGACCGGCGACGTGCAGATCGTGGAAGAAGGCGGGCAGCTGACCTTCAAGGCTGCCAACGACAGCAAGCACGCAGGTGCGATGTCCGGAACACTGCGCGCACTCGTCTCGAACATGGTGACCGGAGTCACCAAGGGTTTCGAGCGCAAGCTGACCCTGGTGGGCGTGGGTTATCGTGCCCAGGCGCAGGGTGAAGTGTTGAATCTCACGCTCGGATTCTCCCATCCGGTCGCGCACAAGATGCCCAATGGCGTGAAGGCCGAGACGCCCACGCAGACCGAGATCCTGTTGAAGGGGTCCGACAAGCAGAAGGTCGGTCAGGTGGCAGCCCAGATCCGCGCTTACCGTCCCCCGGAGCCCTACAAGGGCAAGGGTGTGCGCTACGCCAACGAGGTCGTGGCGCTTAAGGAAACCAAGAAGAAGTAATCGAGGGCGCGGACATGTTTACCAAGAAAGAAGCGCGGATGCGTCGCGCAAAGCAGACCCGGGCGAAGATCTCCGAATTGCGAGCTCTGCGTCTATGTGTGCATCGCTCCAACCTCCACATCTATGCGCAGGTGATCGATGCGACTGGTGGGCAGGTGCTGGCCTCCGCGTCGACGAACGAGGCGGACGTCAAGAGCCAGGTGAAGCGTGGGTCCACCGTGGAAGCAGCGCGCATCGTCGGTCAGCGCATTGCAGAGAAGGCGAAGGCCAAGGGCGTGAGTCAGGTGGCGTTCGACCGTTCCGGTTTCCGGTACCACGGTCGTGTGAAGGCTTTGGCTGACGCGGCCCGCGAAGCCGGTCTGCAGTTCTGAGGAGTCGGACGCAATGGCGAGAAATCCGAAGAATATCCAGCAGGAAGATCGTGGCGACGGGCTTCGCGAGAAGATGGTCGCGGTCAACCGGGTCACGAAGGTCGTCAAAGGTGGCCGGATCCTCGGCTTCGCTGCACTGACAGTCGTCGGCGACGGCGACGGTGGCATCGGCATGGGCAAGGGGAAGGCGCGCGAAGTGCCGGTTGCCGTGCAGAAGGCCATGGACGAGGCCCGGCGGCGTCTCGTGAAGGTCAGCCTCAAGAACGGCACACTCCAGCACGCCGTGATCGGAGAGCATGGGGCGGCGAAAGTGCTGATCCAGCCGGCGTCCGAAGGCACCGGCATCATCGCCGGCGGCCCGATGCGCGCCATTTTCGAAGTGATGGGTGTGACGAACGTCCTTGCCAAGTGCATCGGCTCGACGAACCCCTACAACGTGGTGCGCGCGACCATCAACGGTCTGCTCGCGATGAACACGCCGTCCGAGATAGCCGCGAAACGTGGCAAGTCGGTCGAAGAGATCCTGGGATAAAGACCATGGCAGGCAACGACTCCAAGAAGACTGTGAAGGTCACGCTGGTTCGCAGCGTGATCGGTACGCGGGAGTCCCATCGGGCGACTGTCCGCGGTCTCGGCCTCCGCAAGATCCGGCAATCCGTGATCCTCGAGGATACGCCGGCGGTACGGGGGATGATTCACAAGGTCGACTATCTGGTGAAGGCCGAGGGATGACGATGAAGCTCAATGGAATCAAGCCCGCCGAGGGCGCAAAGCGCGGCCGACGCCGCGTCGGTCGCGGTATCGGCAGCGGACTTGGCAAGACGTCCGGTCGCGGCCACAACGGTCAGAAATCACGCTCCGGCGGCTTCCACAAGGTGGGTTTCGAGGGCGGTCAGATGCCTTTGCAGCGTCGTCTGCCTAAGCGCGGATTCACCTCGCTCACGCACGAAGACACCGTTGAGGTCCGCCTTGGTGCCCTTCAGGCGCTCGAGGTCGAAACCATCGACATGGCGGTCCTGCGCGCCGCGGGCATTGTTCCGCGTGGGGCGCTCGCGGCCAAGGTGATCCTGGCCGGGACGATCGAGAAGGCCGTGAAGCTCGCGGGCATCAAGGTCACCAAGGGTGCCAGGTCCGCGATCGAGGCCGCCGGCGGCAGCGTCGTCGAGGCCTGACCGGGACATCGCATTGGCCAACGAAAAGTCACTGCCGGGGTCTGGCGCAAAGTTCGGCGACTTGAAGCGTCGCCTTATCTTTCTGCTGGGAGCCCTGATCGTCTACCGCATCGGCGCGCACGTGCCGGTGCCGGGTATCGATCCGGTGCAGCTGGCGGAACTCTTCAAGTCCCAGCAGGGCGGTATCCTGGACATGTTCAACATGTTCTCGGGTGGCGCTCTGTCGCGGTTCACGATCTTCGCGCTCGGGATCATGCCGTACATCTCGGCCTCGATCATCATCCAGCTCATGACTGTGGTGTATCCGCCGCTGGAAGCGATGAAGAAGGAGGGGGAGGCCGGTCGGCGGAAGATCACGCAGTACACGCGATACTTCACTCTTGTGCTCGCGAGCTTCCAGGGTTTCGGCATCGCCGTAGCGCTCGAGGCGCAGCGGGGCTTGGTGATAGACCCCGGGATGCTGTTCCGTCTGACGACGGCCATCACTCTGGTGACGGGAACGATGTTCCTCATGTGGCTGGGTGAGCAGATCACCGAGCGCGGCATCGGCAACGGGATATCGCTCATCATCTTCGCGGGTATCGCAGCAGGTTTGCCCCGTGCGATCGGGGGTACGCTCGAGTTGACGCGGACGGGCTCGTTTTCGATTCCCGTGGTGCTGTTCCTGTTCGCCCTTGCCATTCTCGTCACGGCACTCGTGGTGTTCGTGGAGCGCGGACAACGCAAGATCCTGGTCAATTACGCGAAGCGGCAGGTCGGCAAGAAGGTGTATGGCGGGCAGAGCTCCCATCTGCCGCTCAAGTTGAACATGGCCGGGGTGATTCCGCCCATTTTTGCTTCGAGCATCATTCTGTTCCCCGCAACGCTGGCCGGTTGGTTCGGGTCCGGGGAGAACATGGCGTGGTTGCGTGACATCGGTGCAACGCTCCATCCGGGGCAGCCGATCTACGTGCTCCTCTACGCCGGCGCGATCATGTTCTTTTGTTTCTTCTACACCGCTCTTGTCTTCAACCCGAAAGAGACGGCGGAGAACTTGAAGAAGGGTGGGGCCTTCGTCCCGGGAATTCGTCCTGGAGACCAGACGGCCCGGTACATCGAGCGGATCATCACCCGTCTCACGCTGGCTGGCGCGATCTACATCACGGTGGTGTGTCTGCTCCCGGAATTCCTGATCGTGAAATGGAACGTGCCCTTCTATTTCGGCGGGACCAGCCTGCTGATCATTGTTGTGGTGACGATGGACTTCATGGCGCAGGTGCAGGCCTACATGATGTCCCACCAGTACGAAAGCCTGCTTAAGAAGGCCAATTTCAAGGGCGGCGCGTTCCCGACGCGATAGAGGACGACGCGCATGAGCAAGGAAGAAACGATTCAGATGCAGGGAGAGGTCCTCGAGACGCTCCCGAATGCGACCTTCCGGGTGAAGCTGGAGAACGGGCATGTGGTGCTCGGTCACATCTCCGGAAAGATGCGGATGCACTACATCCGGATCCTGCCCGGTGACAAGGTCACCGTCGAGTTGACGCCCTACGATCTGTCGCGCGCGCGCATCGTGTTCCGGGCCAAGTAGCAGCGCGCTGCGGTACGAGGAGAAGAAGCATGAGAGTTCAGGCATCGGTCAAGAAGATCTGCCGCAAGTGCAAGATCATCCGGCGCAACCGGGTGGTGCGCGTGATCTGCGAAGATCCGCGCCACAAGCAGCGCCAGGGCTGATTCACAGCACATCCGGTCGCACCAGACCCAACTAGCGAACAGGTTCAAGCATGGCACGCATCGCAGGGGTGAACATCCCGAACCACCAGCACGCCGAGATCGCGTTGACCGCCATCTACGGCATCGGGCGGACGCGGGCGAAGAAGATTTGCGCAGACGCAGCCGTCGCACCGACAGCCAAGATGAAGGATCTGTCGGATGCGGACATGGATCGACTGCGCGAGCAGGTCGGTCGCTACACCGTCGAGGGTGATCTCCGTCGCGAAGTGTCGATGAGCATCAAGAGATTGATGGATCTCGGCTGCTATCGCGGCGTACGTCACCGTCGCGGTCTCCCGGTGCGCGGACAGCGCACGCGGACGAATGCCCGTACCCGCAAGGGTCCGCGCAAGGCCGTCCGGGCGACCAAGTAAACGCGCGACGATGAGCGCGACCAGACTCACAGCTTAAGGACAGGCGCAAATGGCAAAGGCACAGACACGGGTGCGAAAGAAGGTGAAGAAGAATGTGGCGGAAGGTATCGCCCACATTCATGCTTCCTTCAACAACACCATCGTGACGATCACGGACCGACAGGGCAACGCGCTCTCCTGGGCCACTTCGGGCGGAGCGGGCTTCAAGGGTTCGCGCAAGTCCACACCGTTCGCGGCGCAGGTGGCGGCGGAAGCAGCGGGGAAGGCTGCTCAGGAATGCGGCGTGAAGAACCTCGAAGTCCGGATCAAGGGTCCCGGTCCCGGTCGCGAGTCTGCCGTGCGCGCACTGAACTCGGTGGGTTTCAAGATCACCAGCATCGCGGATGTCACGCCCGTTCCCCACAACGGCTGCCGCCCGCCCAAGAAGCGCCGTATCTGATGGCGAGGAGTTGATCGATGGCCAGGAATCTCGACGCGAAGTGCCGCCAGTGCCGGCGTGAGGGAGAGAAGCTCTTCCTCAAGGGCGAGAAGTGCTTCACCGACAAGTGTTCGATCGAGCGTAGAAGCTATGCGCCCGGTCAGCACGGTCAGAAGAACAATCGCCCCTCGGACTACGGCGTGCAGCTCCGCGAAAAACAGAAGGTGCGTCGTATTTACGGCGTGCTCGAACGTCAGTTCCGCAGGACGTACAAGGAGGCCGATCGCCTGAAGGGCATCACTGGCGAGAACCTCCTTCAGCTGCTCGAAAGCCGGCTCGACACGGTGGCTTACCGGATGGGATTCGGTGCTTCGCGCACGGAAGCCCGTCAGGTGGTCCGTCACAACGGCATCACGGTGAACGGGCGTCGGGTGAACATCCCGTCGTTCCAGGTTCGTCCCGGTGACGTGGTGGCCGTGGCCGACAAGGCGAAGGGACATCTCCGCATCAAGGCGGCCGCCGAAGCTGCCGAGGGTCGCGGGTTCCCCGAGTGGATGGAAGTCGACGCGAAGGCCCTCAAGGGTACCTTCAAGGCGAAACCCCAACGCTCCGAACTGCCGTCGACGATCAACGAGTCGCTCGTCGTCGAACTGTATTCGAAGTAATTGTTTCCGGCGGCGGCCGATCGTCGTCGCCGGTCTCATCCTCCGACACCAAGGGAACAGCACATGGCAAGCAGCGCTCTCTTGAAGCCGCGCATCGTGGACGTCCAGCAGGTTGGTGCCTTCCACGCGAAGGTCACCATGGAGCCGTTCGAGCGGGGCTATGGCTACACGCTGGGGAACGCCCTGCGGCGTGTCCTGCTCTCGTCCATGCCGGGCTTCGCACCGACCGAAGTGAAGATCGCCGGTGTGCTCCACGAGTACTCGACCATCGACGGCGTGCGGGAAGACGTGGTCGATGTGCTTCTGAATCTCAAGGGCATCGTGCTCAAGCTGCACGCCCGCGAGCACGCGATCCTGACGCTCAAGAAGGAAGGCGAAGGGTTGGTGACCGCCGGCGATATCGAAACGTCGCACGACGTCGAGATCATCAACCCGGATCACGTCATCGCGCACCTGGCCGCCGGCGGCAAGATCGACATGCAGATCACCGTCGAGCAGGGTCGCGGGTACGAACCCGCCAGCCAGCGACCGGCTAACCGCGAGACGCGGAGCATCGGATCGGTTCTGATGGACGCTTCGTTCAGCCCGGTGAAGCGGGTGAGCTATGCCGTGGAGAGTGCGCGGGTGGAACAGCGCACCGACCTGGACAAGCTCATCATGGATATCGAGACGAACGGCGTCGTCGAACCGGAGGAGGCGATCCGTTACGCGGCCCGCATCCTCATGGACCAGTTCCAGGAGTTCGCCGACCTGAAGGGCACGCCTGCAAAGACGGAAAGCCCCAAGACGCCGACGGTGGATCCCATTCTGCTGCGGCCGGTGGATGACCTAGAACTCACGGTGCGTTCGGCCAATTGTCTCAAGGCCGAGAACATCTATTACATCGGTGATCTCATCCAGCGCACGGAGACGGAGTTGCTGAAGACACCGAATCTCGGTCGGAAGTCGCTGAACGAGATCAAGGAAGTGCTCGCCTCCCGCGGCCTCACGCTGGGGATGAAGCTCGAGAACTGGCCGCCTGCCGGCCTCGAGAAGGTCTGACGGACCTTCCCGATCAAGCACAACGAGGTGCCACATGCGTCACCGTCTGGGACTCAGAAAACTCAATCGCACGAGCAGCCATCGGCTCGCGATGCTCCGCAACCTGACCGTCGCCCTGCTGCGCCACGAGGTCATCAAGACCACGTTGCCCAAGGCGAAGGAGTTGCGGCGTGTGGCGGAACCCATGATCACGCTCGCCAAGACTGCCACCGTGGCCAATCGGCGGCTTGCATTCGACAGACTTCGCGATCGTGACATCGTCGTGAAGTTGTTCGATGTGCTCGGGCCTCGTTACGCCACCCGGCCGGGTGGCTACCTTCGAATTCTGAAGTACGGGTTTCGCAAGGGAGACAACGCGCCCATGGCGCTGGTCGAACTGCTGGACCGTCCTGAAGGTGGCGAAGCGGTCGACACGGAGCAGGATGCCGCCTGAGTTGCTAGCGGGCCCGTGGGGCCCCGGGGCGGAAGAGCAGTGCGGTATCGCGATGACGGGCCGGTTCTCCGGCCCGTTGCCACGTCTGGAGGCTGGCGGACATGCCGGCGTCGCCTGTCTCAGCGGATCGGTCACGGCGCCTGGGCGGGCACACTCGGCCAAAGGCGGTGGCGGCCGATTGCCGTTATGGTCAGGTGGCGCAGACCTTCGCCGCCAGTCGGTCCCTCACGAATTGCGAGAGGTCGGCTGCCGGGACCGGTCGGCTGATCAGATACCCCTGCGCGTAGTCGCAATGGCGCATGTTCAGGTAGTTCAGTTGTTCGGTGGTCTCGACGCCCTCCGCGACCACCTCGAGTCGAAGGCTGTGGGCCATGGCGATGATGGCCGAGGTGATGGCGGAGTCGTCCTCGGCTCCCGGCATGTCCTTCACGAACGACCGGTCCACCTTGAGCGCGTGGACGGGAAACCGCTTCAGATAGGCGAGCGACGAGTAGCCGGTACCGAAGTCGTCGATCGACAACCGCAGGCCCATCGTCTTCAGCGTGCTCATGGTGGCGAAGGTGGTGGTGCGGTCGTCCATCAGCATGCTTTCGGTGACTTCCAGCTCCAGCAACGAGGGTGACACGTCGGCGCCTTCCAGGGTCCGGTACACGAATTCGGTGAAGCCGGGTTGCTGGAAATGGGGGCCCGCGATGTTCACGGCGACGTGTAGCTCCGGCAGGCCCTCGTGTTTCCACTTTCGGATCTGACGCACGGCCTCCTGAAGCACCCACTCCCCGATCAGGACGATGAGGCCGGACTCCTCGGCGATGGGAGTGAACTCCATGGGTGGTATGAGACCCAGTTCCGGGTGCCGCCATCGGATGAGGGCCTCGACGCCGGTCACCGTATCGGAGCGGAGATCCAGCTTGGGCTGATAGTGGAGTTCGAACTCGTTGCGTTCGATGGCGCGGCGAAGCTTGGATTCCATCGCCAGCCGTTCCAGCGCCCGCGAGTTCATCTCCTTGCTGTAGAACTGATAGTTGGACGAAGCCGCTACGCGGAGGAAACGGCGCCACTGATCTGATTTCACAATGCAGCCTCATCCCCTCGCCCGAGGGGCCGATGGATCGTCAATCGCGAGGTTACTGCAAGATGGAA
>JALHMS010000052.1 GCA_022843925.1 Burkholderiales bacterium | reverse complement strand
AACGTGACTCGTGGCCACATTGCGCCACGCCTTGGAAGCGCATTCCTCATCCATGGTTGACAAGGTAAAACTCGCCGTAGCGATCCTCCTCGTGATCGCTGGTGTCGCGGGTTTCTATTGGCTTGCCGACAGCCTCATGATCGTCCGCGTTCTCTCCGTGGTGGTCGGGGTGCTGGGGGCGGCTGCCGTCGCCTGGACTTCGACTCCCGGCAAGACGTTTTACGTCTTCGCGCAGGAGGCCGTGGCCGAAACACGCAAGGTGGTTTGGCCGACCCGCAAGGAAACGATCCAGACAACCGGGATCGTGATGGCATTCGTGGTCGTGATGGCCATTTTTCTCTGGGTGGTGGATGGGTCGTTGGTTTGGCTGGTCCGCATGATGATGGGACGGGAGTAAGTCATGGCCAAGCACTGGTACGTCGTACACGCCTACTCTGGCTTCGAGAAGAACGTTCGCAAGGCCTTGTTGGAGCGGATCGAGCGCGCCAGCATGCAGGAGCAGTTCGGGCAGATCCTTGTGCCTGTCGAAGAGGTCGTCGAGATGCGTGCCGGCCAGAAGAGCATCTCCGAGCGGAAATTCTTCCCCGGGTACGTGCTCGTCGAGATGGAAATGACCGACGACAGCTGGCACCTGGTCAAGAACACCCCGAAGGTCACCGGTTTCGTGGGTGGTAGCGCCCATCGGCCGACGCCGATCACCGAGCGCGAAGTGAAAGCGATCCTCCAGCAGATCCAGGAGGGTGTGGAGAAGCCCAAGCCCAAGGTTCTGTTCGAGGTGGGAGAGGCCGTCCGCGTCAAGGAAGGCCCGTTCACCGATTTCCACGGCAGTGTCGAAGAGGTCAACTACGACAAGAGCAAGCTGAGGGTGTCCGTTTCGATCTTCGGACGGGCGACTCCGGTCGAACTCGAGTTCAGCCAGGTCGAGAAGGCCTAGGCGCCACACCGTCTGGCAAGGTTTCGAAGCGAGCAGCCCGGGGCGGTCCGGGGCTGCTCGTTGGTGTCGGAGTCGCGATGCCGCTGAAATGGTACGGACCGCGAACGCAAGGGGAGCGTCGGACTGACGGCGCGCCATCACCCGCTCAGGAGCCATCATGGCAAAGAAGATCACCGGATACATCAAGCTCCAGGTGCCCGCAGGGAAGGCGAACCCGTCGCCGCCCATCGGCCCGGCACTCGGTCAGCGCGGCCTCAACATCATGGAGTTCTGCAAGGCGTTCAATGCGCAGACCCAGGGGATGGAAGTCGGAATGCCGATTCCCGTCGAGATCACCGCCTTTGCCGACAAGAGCTTCACGTTCAAGCTGAAGACCCCGCCCGCCACCTATTTCATCAAGAAGGCGGCCGGCGTGCAGAAGGGTTCCCCCAAGCCGCATACCGACAAGGTGGGCAGCCTCACGCGCGCTCAGGCGGAAGAGATCGCGAAGATGAAGATGCCCGACCTGACTGCATCCGACATGGACGCCGCCGTCCGAACCATCGCCGGCAGCGCTCGCAGCATCGGCGTCACGGTGGAGGGCTTCTGAGATGGCACACGTTTCCAAGCGCCTCAAGGCAGTGCAAGCCACGGTGGACCGTTCGAAGGCCTACGGGATCGACGAAGCCATCGGGCTGGTGAAGCAGAACGCCACGGCGAAGTTCAATGAGTCCATTGATGTCGCCATCAATCTCGGCGTCGATGCCAAGAAGTCCGACCAGGTGGTACGTGGCTCCGTCGTGCTTCCCCGCGGTACCGGCAAATCCGTGCGTGTCGCCGTGTTCGCCCAGGGCGCGGCGGCCCAGGCTGCACTGGCGGCCGGCGCGGAACTGGTCGGCATGGAGGATCTCGCCGAGCAGGTGAAGGGTGGCACGATCGCCTTCGACGTATGTATCGCCGCCCCGGATGCCATGCGCGTCGTGGGTGCCCTCGGTCAGATTCTCGGTCCCCGCGGCCTGATGCCCAACCCGAAGGTCGGAACGGTCACGCCCAACGTGGCGGAGGCCGTGAAGAACGCCAAGGCGGGCCAGGTCCAGTACCGTACCGACAAGGGGGGCATCATCCAGTGCACCATCGGTCGGGCCAATTTCGAGCCCGCAGCACTGCGTGACAACCTCCTGGCGTTGGTCGATGCGCTCAACAAGGCAAGGCCGGCTGCAGCCAAGGGCATCTACCTGCGCAAGATCTCCCTGTCCAGCACGATGGGCGCGGGTGTGCGTGTGGACCAGTCGAGCCTGCAGCAGACGCAGTAAGGATTGATGGCGCCGCCCGAGGTGCGGCGTTGCAGAACTTTGGGGTCGACGGACGGCAGCATGCCGATCGACGCGTCAAAGACCGTAGGTGCGCGAAGGCGCTTAATCGACGGACTCATCCGGACTTTCTGGCCGGGCGATCCCGAATCCTACGCAGACGGTGCACCCGAAGCGGGACGTGTTCCTGCAGCCATGCCGGCAACGGTGCGGCTGCAGGGGAAGCTACCCTGATCGAAGGTCGCCGTGACAGGGGAAGTCGGATGGAGCGCAAGCACCACGCGCCGAACCCGGCTTCATCGTTAAAGCGCAAGGAGGTAAGACCTTGGGTCTGAATCTGGAGCAGAAGAAGGCGGTGGTGGCCGACGTGAGCGCCCGTGTGGCGAGCGCGCAGGCCATCGTCATCGCCGAGTACCGCGGCGTCAACGTGGGGGACATGACCAAGCTTCGTGCGAAGGCGCGCGAATCGGGTGTGTACTTCCGGGTGCTGCGGAACACGCTTGCCCGCCGTGCCGTCGAGGGCACGCCGTTCGCCGGGTTGGCCGCTCAGATGAGTGGTCCGCTGGCGTACGGCATCTCGACCGATCCGGTCGCCGCAGCGAAGGTGATGCACGAGTACGCCAAGTCGAACGACAAGTTCGTCATTCGCGGTGGTGCCATGGCCAATCTGGTGATGGCACCCAAGGACGTGGCGCAGCTCGCCACGATGCCGAGCCGCGAGGAGCTGCTGTCCAAGCTGTTGGGAACCATGCAGGCCCCGATCGCCACATTCGTCCGTACCCTCAACGAGGTGCCGGGTCGATTCGTGCGCACGGTCGCCGCGGTTCGCGATCAGAAGGCAGAGCAGCCGGCGTAGGGCACTGGACGACCACCGTCCGAACGTAACTTCTGCCGGCGAATCGACCAAGAATCGCCGGCGACACGACAACGCATCAGGAGCAATACGACATGGCAATTTCGAAGGCTGAGATTCTCGACGCGATCGCCGGCATGACCGTTCTCGAACTCTCCGAAATGATCAAGGAGATGGAAGAAAAGTTCGGCGTGTCCGCCGCAGCCGCTGCAGTCGCAGTCGCCGCGCCCGCGGGTGGCGGTGCCGCCCCCGCCGCGGAAGAGCAGACCGAGTTCACCGTGATTCTCTCGAAGATCGGCGAGAACAAGGTGAACGTCATCAAGGCAGTGCGCGAAGTGACGGGTCTGGGTCTGAAGGAAGCGAAGGACCTGGTCGATGGCGCACCGAAGCCGGTGAAGGAAGCGATCCCGAAGGCGGAAGCCGAGTCGATCGCGAAGAAGCTGACCGAAGCGGGCGCGACCGCCGAGATCAAGTAATAGAAGGCGTTCGGAACCTGGAAACAGGCTGGCGGGGAACCGCCAGCCTTTTCGCATCTTTGAGGCCAACAGTCATCACACAGCGCATACCTCCCTTCACGACGTACGAACCACCCAGTTCTCCGGTGGTGTCGGGGGGCGTTTTGTCATGCCTGTCGGTGCAGTGCCCGTCATTGCAAGCGAGTACGTCGATTCCCCGCATTTCGTTGTTCCGCAGAATGTTTTCCCGCTCCGTGCGGCATCGGATGTCCTTGTCCGTGCCGCACCCGGGTAGTCCTGCCGCCTCCCTCAACTCTCCCGTGGAGTGACCATGAGCTATTCCTTCACCGAGAAGAAACGTATCCGGAAGAGCTTCGCCAAGCGCGAAGTCGTTCAGGAAGTGCCTTATCTGCTCGCCACGCAGATCGAGTCCCATGCCCAGTTCCTGCAGGCCGACGCGCCTGCGGATAGCAGGAAGAACCAGGGACTCCAGGCCGCCTTCACGTCCATCTTCCCGATCGTTTCCCACTCGGGCAACGCGCGTCTCGACTACGTGAGCTACGTGCTCGGGACTCCGCCGTTCGACGTGAAGGAGTGCCAGCAGCGGGGCCTGACTTTCGCGGCACCGCTGCGCGCCAAGGTGCGCCTGACGATCATGGACAAGGAGGCGCCGAAGCCCACCGTCAAGGAGGTGAAGGAGCAGGAGGTCTACATGGGAGAGATCCCGCTCATGACCCACACCGGATCCTTCATCATCAACGGCACGGAGCGCGTGATCGTCTCCCAGCTGCATCGTTCGCCGGGCGTGTTCTTCGAGCACGATCGCGGCAAGACGCACAGCTCGGGCAAACTGCTTTTCTCCGCACGGATCATTCCCTACCGCGGCTCGTGGCTCGACTTCGAATTCGACCCGAAGGACTACCTGTATTTCCGCGTCGACCGTCGCCGCAAGATGCCGGTCACGATTCTGCTGAAGGCGATCGGCATGTCGCCCGAGCAGATCCTGAAGGAGTTCTTCCTGTTCGACACCTTCCATCTCGGCAACAACGCCGTCGAGATGGAGCTGGTGCCCGAACGACTCCGCGGTGAGATCGCGCGCTTCGACATCGTGACGAAGGCGGGAAAGACGGTCGTGCAGCGCGACAAGCGGATCACCGCGCGGCACGTGCGCGAGCTCGAGGAGGCCGGCGTCAAGCAGATCCCGGTGCCCGACGAAATCATCCTGGGTCGTGTACTGGCGCACAACGTCATCAATCCCGAGACCGGCGAGATCGTCGGCAACGCCAACGACGAGATCACCGTCGATCTCCTCGGCAAGCTGCACGCCGCCGGCGTCCAGAAGTTCAACGTGATCTACACGAACGATCTGGACCAGGGCCCGTACATCTCGCAGACCCTGCGCATCGACGACTCGGTGGATCAGATGACGGCCCAGGTCGCCATCTACAGGATGATGCGCCCCGGGGAGCCGCCCACGGAGGATGCCGTCAAGACCCTCTTCCACGGCCTCTTCTACAACGACGAGCGCTACGACCTCTCGGCCGTCGGCCGGATGAAGTTCAACCGCCGCGTCGGACGCGACGAACTGTTGGGTCTTCCCACGCTCTCCAACACCGACATCATTTCGGTGATCCGCATCCTGGTGGAACTGCGCAACGGCCGTGGCGAGGTGGACGACATCGACCACCTCGGCAACCGTCGCGTCCGCTCGGTGGGTGAACTGGCGGAGAACCAGTTCCGCGCGGGTCTGGTTCGTGTGGAGCGCGCGGTGAAGGAACGCCTGTCCCAGGCCGAGTCAGAGAACCTCATGCCGCACGACCTCATCAACGCGAAGCCGGTCAGTGCCGCGGTGCGTGAGTTCTTCGGCTCGAGCCAGCTGTCGCAGTTCATGGACCAGACGAATCCGCTGTCCGAAGTGACGCACAAGCGTCGCGTCTCGGCCCTCGGACCGGGCGGTCTGACGCGTGAACGCGCCGGCTTCGAGGTCCGTGACGTGCATCCGACCCACTACGGCCGGGTGTGCCCCATCGAGACGCCGGAAGGCCCGAACATCGGTCTGATCAACTCGCTCGCGCTTTACGCCCGCACGAACGAGTACGGCTTCCTCGAAACCCCGTACCGCGTCGTGAACGATCACGTGGTGACCGACGAGATCCACTTCCTGTCGGCCATCGAGGAAGGGCAGTACGTGATCGCCCAGGCGAACGCCACCGTCGACAAGAAGGGCAAGCTGATCGACGAACTCGTCTCCTGCCGGAACCGCAACGAGTTCACGCTCGCCGGTCCGGAGAAGGTGCAGTACATGGACGTGGCGCCCTCGCAGATCGTGTCCGTTGCCGCATCGCTGATCCCGTTCCTCGAGCACGACGACGCGAACCGCGCCTTGATGGGTTCGAACATGCAGCGCCAGGCGGTGCCCTGCCTGCGTGCCGAGAAGCCGCTCGTCGGAACCGGCATCGAGCGTACGGTCGCGGTCGACTCCGGGACTGCCGTGCAGGCGCTGCGGGGTGGTGTGGTCGATTTCGTCGACGCAGGTCGGATCGTGATCCGCGTGAACGACGAGGAAGCCATCGCCGGCGATGTCGGCGTCGACATCTACAACCTCACGAAGTACACGCGTTCCAACCAGAACACGAACATCAACCAGCGTCCGGTGGTGAAGGCCGGCGACATCGTGGCCCGCGGCGACGTGATCGCCGACGGTGCTTCGACCGACATGGGTGAGCTGGCGCTGGGCCAGAACCTGCTGGTCGCGTTCATGCCCTGGAACGGATACAACTTCGAGGACTCGATCCTCATCTCCGAGCGCGTGGTGGCCGAAGATCGCTTCACGTCGATCCACATCGAGGAACTCTCGGTGGTGGCGCGCGACACGAAGCTCGGTCCGGAAGAGATCACGCGCGACATCTCGAACCTGTCCGAAGCGCAGCTGGCGCGCCTCGACGAGTCGGGCATCGTCTACATCGGTGCCGAGGTTGAAGCCGGCGACGTGCTCGTGGGCAAGGTCACGCCGAAGGGCGAGACGCAGCTCACGCCGGAAGAGAAGCTGCTCCGCGCGATCTTCGGAGAGAAGGCCTCGGACGTGAAGGACACCAGCCTGCGCGTGCCGTCCGGCATGTCGGGCACGGTCATCGACGTACAAGTGTTCACCCGCGAAGGCATCGAGCGCGACAAGCGGGCCCAGCAGATCATCGACGACGAGCTGAAGCGCTACAAGACGGACCTCCATGACCAGCTGCGCATCGTGGAAGCCGACATGTTCTCGCGTATCGAACGGATGCTAGGCGGCAAGGTGGCCAACGGCGGTCCGAAGAAGCTCGCGAAGGGCACGAAGATCACCAAGGCGTATCTCGACGACGTCGAGAAGCATTCGTGGTTCGACATCCGCCTCGCCGATGACGACGCCCAGACCCAGCTCGAGCAGCTGAAGGACGGTCTCGACCAGAAGCGGGCCGAGTTCGATGCGGCCTACGAAGAGAAGAAGCGCAAGCTGACGAGCGGCGATGAGCTGCCCCCCGGCGTGCAGAAGATGGTCAAGGTGTACCTCGCGGTGAAGCGTCGCCTCCAGCCCGGCGACAAGATGGCCGGTCGCCACGGCAACAAGGGTGTGATCTCCAAGATCGTGCCGGTGGAGGACATGCCGCACACCGCCGAAGGTGTCCCGATGGACATCGTGCTGAATCCGCTCGGCGTGCCGTCGCGGATGAACGTGGGTCAGATTCTCGAGACCCACCTCGGCTGGGCGGCGAAGGGTCTCGGACAACGCATCGGCGCGATGCTGAAGGCCCAGGCCAAGATGGCGGAACTGCGCAAGACGCTCGAACTCATCTACAACAGCAGCGGCCGCAGCGAGGACATCAAGTCGCTGACCGACGTCGAAGTGGTGGAGCTCTGCCGGAACCTCGAGAAGGGCGTGCCCTTCGCGACACCGGTGTTCGATGGCGCGACGGAAGACGAGATCAAGGCGATGCTCGAACTCGCGGGCCTGCCGCGATCCGGTCAGGTCGCCCTGTACGACGGTCGCACCGGCGAGAGCTTCGAGCGCCCGGTGACCGTTGGCTACATGCACGTCCTGAAGCTGCACCACCTGGTCGACGACAAGATGCATGCGCGTTCCACCGGCCCGTACTCCCTCGTCACCCAGCAGCCGTTGGGCGGCAAGGCGCAGTTCGGTGGCCAGCGCTTCGGTGAGATGGAAGTGTGGGCGCTCGAGGCATACGGCGCGTCGTACACGCTGCAGGAGATGCTGACGGTCAAGTCCGACGACGTCACGGGTCGTACGAAGGTGTACGAGAACATCGTCAAGGGCGAGCACAGGATAGACGCCGGCATGCCGGAGTCCTTCAACGTGCTGGTGAAGGAAATCCGCTCCCTCGCGATCGACATCGATCTCGATCGCTATTGAGGGCGAAGGGTGCAGGGCAACGGGCGGGATCGCAGGGCGGATCCCGTGAGCGGAAGCGGTTTGATGCAAGGTGCGGGATCGGAACATTGCGGTGGATGCGAGGGGGCGACGTTCCCCGTGCCACCTGAAGTCCGGTCCCGGCCGTAACGAAGGAGTCGCACATGAAAGCGCTACTCGATTTGTTCAAGCAGGTCACGCAGGAAGAGGAGTTCGACTCGATCAAGATCGGGCTCGCCTCTCCCGAGAAGATCCGGTCTTGGTCCTACGGCGAAGTGAAGAAGCCGGAAACCATCAACTACCGGACCTTCAAGCCCGAGCGCGACGGTCTCTTCTGCGCCAAGATCTTCGGCCCCGTGAAGGACTACGAGTGCCTGTGCGGCAAGTACAAGCGGCTGAAGCATCGCGGCGTGATCTGCGAGAAGTGCGGCGTCGAGGTCACGCTGTCGAAGGTGCGTCGCGAGCGCATGGGCCACATCGAACTGGCCAGCCCCGTCGCCCACATCTGGTTCCTGAAGTCGCTGCCGTCCCGGCTCGGGATGGTGCTCGACATGACGCTGCGGGACATCGAGCGCGTCCTGTACTTCGAAGCGTATGTCGTGACGCACCCCGGCATGACGCCGCTGCAGGCGGGTCAGCTGCTGTCCGAGGACGACTACCTCGCGAAGGTCGAGGAGTACGGCGACGAGTTCTCGGCCGCCATGGGTGCCGAGGGTATCCGTGCCCTGCTGCGCAATCTCGATCTCAATCGTGAAGTGGAGAAGCTCCGCAAGGACCTCGCCGCCACGGACTCCGAGACGAAGATCAAGAAGATCGCCAAGCGCCTGAAGGTGCTCGAGGCCTTCCAGAAATCCGGCATCAAGCCGGACTGGATGGTCATGGAAGTGCTGCCCGTCCTGCCGCCCGAGCTGCGTCCGCTCGTGCCGCTCGACGGCGGCCGCTTCGCGACCTCCGACCTGAACGACCTCTATCGCCGGGTGATCAACCGCAACAACCGGCTGAAGCGACTCCTCGAGCTGAAGGCGCCGGAGATCATCGTGCGCAACGAGAAGCGCATGCTGCAGGAGGCCGTCGACTCGCTGCTCGACAACGGCCGTCGCGGCAAGGCCATGACGGGCGCCAACAAGCGTCCGCTGAAGTCCCTGGCCGACATGATCAAGGGCAAGGGCGGTCGCTTCCGTCAGAACCTGCTGGGCAAGCGCGTCGACTACTCGGGCCGTTCCGTGATCGTGGTGGGCCCGCAGCTCAAGCTGCACCAGTGCGGCCTGCCGAAGAAGATGGCGCTCGAGCTGTTCAAGCCGTTCATCTTCCACAAGCTCGAAGTGCTGGGGCTTGCCACGACGATCAAGGCGGCCAAGCGCCTCGTCGAAGCGGAAGTTCCGGAAGTGTGGGACATCCTCGAGGAAGTCATCCGCGAGCATCCGGTCCTGCTGAACCGCGCGCCCACGCTCCACCGTCTCGGCATCCAGGCCTTCGAGCCGGTGCTGATCGAGGGCAAGGCGATCCAGCTGCATCCGCTGGTCTGCGCAGCGTTCAACGCCGACTTCGACGGCGACCAGATGGCCGTGCACGTACCGCTGTCGCTCGAGGCACAGATGGAGGCGCGCACGTTGATGCTGTCCTCCAACAATGTGCTGTCGCCCGCCAACGGTGACCCGATCATTGTTCCGTCGCAGGACATCGTGCTCGGGCTCTACTACGTGACCCGCGAGCGCGTGAACGCGCGCGGCGAAGGGATGATGTTCTCCGACGTGGGCGAAGTCTCCCGCGCCTACGAATCCCGCCAGGTCGACGTGAACGCGAAGATCACGGTGCGCATCCGCGAGATGGAGCGCGCCGAGGACGGCTCGTTGCGCGAGAAGGTCACGCGCTACGAGACGACCGTGGGTCGTTCGCTGCTGTCCGAGATCCTGCCCCCGGGCCTGCCGTTCTCGAACATCAACAAGGCGCTCAAGAAGAAGGAGATCTCGAAGCTGATCAACGGCGCGTTCCGTCGTTGCGGTCTGCGCGAGACGGTGATCTTCGCCGACAAGCTGATGTACACCGGCTTCACGATGGCCACCCGTGCGGGCGTCTCGATCTGCGTCGACGACATGCGTGTGCCGCCGCAGAAGGACGAGATCATCGCTGCCTCCGAGAAGGAAGTGCAGGAGATCGAAGCCCAGTACACCTCCGGCCTCGTGACGCAGGGTGAGCGCTACAACAAGGTCGTCGACATCTGGGGCCGCGCCGGCGACATGGTCGCCAAGGCGATGATGGAGCAGCTCGGCACCGAGCCCGTGATGGTGAAGGACGAGCAGACCGGCGAGCTGGTCCAGATGTTGGACAAGCAGGGCAAGCCCATGAATCAGGAGTCGTTCAACTCCATCTACATGATGGCCGACTCCGGTGCCCGCGGCTCCGCTGCCCAGATCCGTCAGCTGGCGGGGATGCGCGGCCTGATGGCCAAGCCCGACGGCTCGATCATCGAGACGCCGATCACGACGAACTTCCGCGAAGGCCTGAACGTTCTGCAGTACTTCATTTCGACCCACGGTGCGCGGAAGGGCCTTGCCGACACCGCGCTGAAGACGGCGAACTCCGGCTACCTCACGCGTCGTCTCGTGGACGTCACGCAGGATCTGGTGGTGACCGAGGACGACTGCGGGACGAGCAACGGCGTCGCCATGAAGGCGCTGGTCGAAGGCGGTGAGGTCGTCGAGGCGCTGCGCGAGCGGATTCTCGGTCGCGTGTGTGCCGTCGACGTCGTGAATCCCGAGGACTCCTCGACGCTGTTCTACGCGGGGACGCTGCTGGACGAAGACTCCGTCGACACCATCGAGCGCCTCGGCATCGATGAGGTCAAGGTCAGGACGCCCCTCACGTGCGAAACCCGCTATGGCCTCTGCGCGCGTTGCTACGGACGCGACCTCGGGCGCGGCGTGCTGGTCAACGTGGGCGAGGCCGTCGGCGTCATTGCGGCGCAGTCCATCGGTGAACCCGGCACGCAGCTCACGATGCGTACGTTCCACATCGGTGGCGCGGCATCGCGTACCGCGGTGGCGAGCCAGATCGAAAGCAAGTCGAACGGTACCGTGCGGTTCTCTCCGCTGATGCGCTATGTCACCAGCGCCCGGAACGAGCAGATCGCGATCTCCCGTTCCGGCGAAGTGCTGATCCTCGACGACAACGGCCGCGAGCGCGAGCGCCACAAGGTGCCCTACGGCGCCACGCTTCTGGCGGGCGATGGAACCAAGGTGAAGGCCGGCGGCGTGCTGGCCACCTGGGATCCCCACACCCGTCCGATCATCACCGAGTACGCCGGTCGCGTGAAGTTCGAGAACGTCGAGGACGGCGTCACCGTCGCGAAGCAGATCGACGAAGTCACGGGCCTTTCCACGCTCGTCGTGATCGACCCGAAGCGTCGCGGTGGTGCCCAGGCCAAGGGTGTCCGGCCGCAGGTTCGGCTGATCGACGAGGCCGGTAACGACGTCAAGCTGCCGACCACCGATCAGCCCGTCCTGTACACCTTCCAGATCCACTCGATCATCACGGTGAAGGACGGTCAGCAGGTGGGCGTGGGCGAGGTGATGGCGCGGATTCCGCAGGAGTCGGCCAAGACGAAGGACATCACCGGTGGTCTGCCGCGCGTGGCCGAGCTATTCGAAGCGCGCTCGCCGAAGGATGCGGGCATGCTGGCGGACGTCACGGGTACCGTATCGTTCGGCAAGGACACCAAGGGCAAGCAGCGTCTGGTGATCACGGATCTCGACGGCATCGCGCACGAATCCCTCATCTCGAAGGACAAGCACGTCACCGTGCACGACGGTCAGGTGGTGAACAAGGGCGAAATGATCGTCGACGGCGATCCGGACCCGCACGACATCCTGCGTCTGCTCGGCGTCGAGGCACTCGCTCGCTACATCACCGACGAGGTGCAGGAGGTCTACCGCCTCCAGGGCGTGAAGATCAACGACAAGCACATCGAAGTCATCGTGCGCCAGATGCTGCGTCGCGTTCAGGTCGTGGATGCCGGGGATACCCGGTTCATCCCGGGCGAGCAGGTGGAGCGTGCGGATCTGCTCGACGAGAACGACAAGATGGCGGCCGAGGGGAAGGACCCCGCCACCTACGACTTCGTGCTGCTCGGTATCACCAAGGCCTCGTTGTCCACGGACTCGTTCATCTCGGCGGCCTCCTTCCAGGAGACCACCCGGGTGCTCACGGAGGCTGCGATCATGGGCAAGAAGGACGATCTCCGGGGCCTCAAGGAGAACGTCATCGTGGGTCGACTCATCCCTGCCGGGACGGGCCTCGCGTACCACAACGCCCGCAAGAAGCAGACTCAGCTCACCGAGGATCAGGTCTTCATCGACGATACGACCGCAGTCGAGACGGATGCAGGGACGGAGAATCAGCAGGTTGCTTGACGGCGGCTTGCCATCTCCATAGAATTTGCGGTCTTTTTCCCCGGGTTCCTTCCTTGGAACCCGACGAAACCAGCACATCCGGGACGGCTCACACGGCCGTCCCGGTTTTTTGGACGCCAAGAAATGCCGACGATCAGCCAACTAGTGCGCCACCCGCGCGAGCGTAGTCCTGCCAAGAGCAAAGTGCCGGCACTGGCCGGCTCGCCGCAGCGCCGCGGCGTTTGCACCCGCGTCTATACCACCACCCCCAAGAAGCCGAACTCGGCGCTTCGGAAAGTGGCGAAAGTGCGGCTGACCAACGGCTTCGAGGTCATCAGCTACATCGGCGGTGAGGGGCACAACCTCCAGGAGCACTCGGTCGTGCTGATCCGCGGCGGCCGGGTGAAGGACCTGCCCGGCGTTCGCTACCACATCGTCCGCGGCAGTCTCGACACGCAGGGCGTCAAGGACCGGAAGCAGTCGCGCTCCAAGTACGGCGCCAAGCGCCCGAAGCAGGGCTGATCGGTCGTCAACCGCACCAACGAATAACGGAGTCATCCCGCCATGCCGCGTCGTCGTGAAGTACAGCGCCGTGAGATCCTCCCGGATCCGAAATTCTCCAGCCAGGACGTTTCCAAGTTCATCAACGTGCTGATGTCCAGCGGCAAGAAGTCCGTCGCGGAAAGCATCATGTACGGTGCGCTCGAGCACATCCACAAGAAGACCGGCAAGGACGCCGTCGAGGTGTTCAACCAGGCGCTGCAGAACGTCCGACCGGTGGTCGAAGTGAAGAGTCGCCGGGTCGGCGGGGCGAACTACCAAGTCCCGGTCGAAGTTCGCACTGTTCGCCGCACGGCGCTCGCCATGCGCTGGCTCCGCGAGGCGGCCCGCAAACGTTCCGAGAAGTCGATGGGCGCGCGTCTTGGGAGCGAATTGGCCGAGGCTGCGGAAGGCCGCGGCGGGGCGATGAAGAAGCGGGAAGAAGTGCACCGTATGGCAGAGGCCAACAAGGCCTTCTCGCACTACCGTTTCTGATCCTCGCAACCCCGGTTCCCCTTCCCATGCCGCGCGCCACGCCCATCGACCGATACCGGAACATCGGCATCATGGCGCACATCGATGCGGGGAAGACCACGACCACCGAACGCATCCTCTTCTACACCGGCGTTTCTCGCCGGATGGGTGAAGTGCACGACGGTGCTTCGGTGATGGACTGGATGGAGCAGGAGCGGGAACGTGGCATCACCATCACGTCCGCGGCGACGACCTGTTTCTGGAAGGGGATGGACGGGCAGTTCCCCGAGCATCGGATCAACATCATCGATACGCCCGGGCACGTGGATTTCACGGTGGAGGTCGAGCGCAGCCTCCGCGTCCTCGACGGCGCCTGTGCGGTGGTGTGTGCGGTGGGTGGCGTGCAGTCCCAGACGGAAACGGTGTGGCGGCAGGGCGACAAGTACGGTGTCCCGCGCCTGGTCTTCGTCAACAAGATGGATCGCGTCGGCGCCAACTTCATGCGCGTGCGAGATCAGGTCCAGGAGAGGCTGCACGCTTCGGCCGTCCCGATCCAGGTGCCGATCGGCGCGGAAGCGTCCTTCGAAGGCGTCATCGATCTCGTGAAAATGCGGGCGATCTATTGGGATGAATCGAGCCAGGGGATGCGATTCGACGTTCGCGAGATTCCGGCGCAGCTGCGTGAACACGCTGGAGTCTGGCGCGAACGCATGGTCGAGGCGGCCGCTGAAGCGACCGAGGAGCTGACGGACAAGTACCTCGAATGCGGCGATCTCTCCGAGGACGACATCGTGGCTGGCTTGCGGGCGCGCACGCTCGGGGGCGAGATCTTCCCGATGCTCTGTGGTTCCGCGTTCAGGAACAAGGGGGTCCAGGCAGTCCTGGATGCAGTGATCGGGTACCTCCCCTCGCCGGTGGACGTGCCGCCCATGAGCGGTTTTGGCATCGGCGGCCATCCAGACCGGCGGCAGGCCGACGACGGTGCGCCCTTCTCCGCCCTGGCGTTCAAGGTGCAGACCGATCCGATCGAGGGTCGTCTGGTGTTCTTCCGGGTGTACTCCGGTGCCGTGGCGACCGGCGACGCGGTGTTCAATCCCGCCAAGGGCACGACGGAATCGATCGGTGCCATCATGCAGATGCATGCGAACGACCGGGATGAGGTGGGTGAGGTATTCGCAGGGGATATTGCCGCGTCCTCGGGGCTGATTGATGTATCGACCGGTGACACCCTGTGCTCGCCGGCAGACGTGATCGCGTACGAGCGGATGGCGTTTCCCGAACCCGTCATGCATATGTCGCTCGAGCCCAGGACCCAGGTGGATCAAGAGAACCTGGCGTCGGCACTCGGGCGTATCGCCCAGGAAGATCCGACGTTCCGTTACCGGACCGATGACGAGTCCGGACAGGTTGTCATTTCCGGCATGGGCGAGTTGCATCTCGAAGTCGTGGTTGATCGCCTGCGGCGTGAGCACGGAGTGGCTGCGAGAGTCGGTACTCCGCGGGTTGCCTACCGGGAGGGCATTCGCGAGTCCGTGGAGTGTTCGGGGGAGTCCGGTGGTGCGGCTGGCGACGATACGCATTCCTGTCGTGTGAATTGCAGGCTCGAGCCGATTGCTTACGGTGCGAGTTTCGAGTTTGTTGACGGAACGCGGGACGAGACGCCTCCAAGAGAGTACATTTCGTCGGTTAGGCAGGGGCTTGGAGAGGCTCTTGCAGACGGCGTGCTGGCGGGGTTTCCCGTCACGGGTGTGAAGGTGACGTTCCTCGATGGATCCCATCGGACTGGATCCCATCGGACGGCGGACGCCAAAGATAGTGCCTTCCGGATGGCAGCAGCCATTGCGTTCAAGGATGGGATGCGCCGAGCGCGCCCCGTTCTTCTCGAGCCGATGATGGCGGTGAAGGTCGAGACGCCGGAAGAATACATGGGCAGCGTGATGGGTGATCTCCACGCCCGTCGCGGCATGATCCTGGGAATGGACGATCCCATGTCAGGCACCAAGGTCATCCATGCCGAAGTGCCTTTGCGGGAAATGTTCGGGTATTCCACATCATTGCGGTCAGCGACGCAGGGACGCGCCACTTACTCGATGGAGTTCAAGCGGTACTCCGAGGCGCCCGGGCACGTCGCGGAAGCGGTCATCAACAAGAATTAATCTCGGTATTCAAGGACGACATCATGGCTAAGGGCAAATTCGAGCGTACGAAGCCGCACGTGAACGTGGGCACGATTGGACACGTGGACCATGGGAAGACGACGCTGACGGCGGCGATCACGACGGTACTGTCGA
>JALHMS010000051.1:5187-17432 GCA_022843925.1 Burkholderiales bacterium | reverse complement strand
TCCAGTGGCGACGGTGTTCGTGGGTCGAGCTGCAGCTCGACGCGGCGAGGGCTTGGGCACCGCGACGCATCCAGGAACGCAGGCGTCGGGCGAAGCCCGACCCACGGGGGTTGTTCTCACCGCCCGCGCGTCCAGTGGCGACGGTGTTCGTGGGTCGAGCTGCAGCTCGACACAGCGAGGGCTTGGGCACCGCGACGCATACAGGAACGCACGCGTCGGGCGAAGCCCGACCCACGGGGATCGTCGATTCTTCCGCTCGCCTCGTATCACCCTCAGTGGAACACGCGCCCTGCATCGATCGCGATCGTCTGCCCCGTGATGCTCTCCGTCCGGCAGAACGCCACCACCTGGTCGGCGATGTCGTCCTTGTCCGCCGCCCGCTTCAACAACGCCGTGTCGCGCGACCGCTGTCGATAGGCCGGGTCGAGGTTCGACGTCGCGCGGGTGTCCTCGATGTATCCGGGCGCCACGCAATTCACGAGCACCTCGGGCGCCAGCGCCACAGCCATGCACTTCGTCAGGTGGATCAGGCCCGCCTTCGACACCGCATACGGAATCGACGACCCCGACGGTGACAGCCCCGCGACCGATGAGATGTTCACGATGCGCCCGCCGCCCTGTCGCCGCATCGCCGGTGCCACCGCCTTCGTCGTGAGCATCGGGCCCGTGAGGTTGATGGTCAGGATCGTCTGCCAGTCCTCGAGCGTCAGCGCGTCGAGATCGGGGAACGGGATCCACTTGTTGTAGGCCGCATCGTTCACGAGGATGTCGATGCGTCCGAACGCCCGCTCGACGGCGTCGACCATCGCAGTCACTGCCGCCGGGTCGGCCAGATCGCAGGGGACCGCTTCGCTCTTCACGCCGAGACCGCGCAGCGCGGCTGCCACTTCCTCCGCCGGCTCGCGGCTCCGCGCGTAGACGACCGCCACATGGCACCCGGCCCGAGCCAGCGCTTCGCAGATCCTGCGGCCCAGGCCGCCGTTCCCTCCGGTCACGATCGCGACCTTGCCTGCGAGTTCCATGTCTTGCCTCTCCTGATGGTGGCGTCGAGCCACGGGGGTCCTGGGCAGGCAGCCACCCGCGAAGCGCTGCGTCCTGCCCCGTCGCGGATGTTGCCCGAACCGCGGAGACCTGTGACGTTCGACCGCGCGCCGAGCGGCACCCTCCCCTTCAGGAGTCCGGATGCCGGATGCGCCGCGCCCCCGAAAAGCAACCTGCGGATACGACGCGACGATTCCGCCACAGGCCGAGACCGGCGAGCACGCACCCGCCCGCGAGGTTCGTGCCGAAGGACCCGCGCTCTGCCACCACACCGACGGAGGTGATGCTTGGCTGCGGCGGGATAAGGCTGTCGACGTTGGGACCATCGGCCTCCACGAGCGCCAGCGTCGGGGCCTCGATGGAGAAGTCGATGTGCAGCGTCCGACCCGCTGGCAGAGTGGACTCCGGCGCGCCCGGATCGCCAGCGCGAACGGTGGACGACAGCACGGTCAGCAGAACGAGTGGCAAGAGTGGCGAAAGAAACTTCATGGTCGTCTCGTGGGTCTGGGTGCTCTCTGATCGCACGCAGAACCGGACAACCTGGACGGACGTATCGGGACGTCTCATGGGCTGTGTCGGCGCAGCGTGGGTGGAGGCAGGCCTCCAGTCCCGAAGACGCTGACACACACGACTTATTCCCGCCTTTGCCGTCGGCGGCTCAACCGCCCCGCTTCAAAGCCTGCCGATCGATCTTTACCACGCCCGCCTTGGGAAGAACGGTCGAGTAGTCGATCACCCTCGAGTACTTGCAGGGCACAAGGCGCTGCTTCACGAAGGTCTGGAGCGTGCGGGTGAACGGCGCATGCGCGGATAGCAGCGTGCTCGGCGGCGCAGCCTTCGACCTCCACGAGCGTACTGTCGACGTCGGTGAGTTCAGTTCGTAGCCGGGCACCCGCGCGCCGCTTGCACCGGAGACCTGCCGGTCGAGCCGGTTTGAGACGTAGATGCGCGGCACCTCGGTGGAACCCAGCCCTTCGACGATGGCGAGGCCGGTGCGCCGCTGCCATTCGCGAAAGGCATCCCCCGACAGCAACCCGGCCGCCGCGCCCACCGAGAAGGGGAACGTGCACGAGTTGCCGAACCCGTAGGCGAAGAAGATCTTCGGCGGCGAGAACACGATGTCGTCCTCGCGGATGTCGAGCACCCGCAGATCGTAGCTCTCGAACGTGTAGTGCGCGACGAGATCAGCGGTGGAGAGCGTGTTCACCAGCACCGGCTCGGAGCCACCGCCGGCGAGTCCGCCCTCGAAAAAGACCACCGCGAATCCGAAGGTGGCTTCCGGCGCCGTCCGCTCGAGGACGCAGATGCCCAATGCGGTTGGCGCCGCTTCGGGAGCCGGGCGAACAAGAGGCCGGCAGGGCCGGCGCCGAGAATGCGGACGCGCATGACGGGATCTCCGGTCGGATCGTGCCACACGATGAAGGCGTGGGCCCACGGCCCTGTGGGCGGAACCCATGGCCTTGTAGGAGGGACCCATGGCCCTGTAGGAGGGGCCCATGGCCCCGAAAGCGGTGAATGCCCTGGAAGCGTCCCAACAGGAATCGGCGCTTTCGCGGGCATGGCCTGCTCCTACAACAGCGTGTCCCGTTCCCACGGCAGGTGGCGCATCCACCGCCTTTGTAGGAGGGGCCCATGGCCCCGAAAGCGATCGATGCAAGGAAGCACTTCGACCGGAGCGCATGTCCTCGCCACCGCGGGCCGGCGCCGCCGGAGCCAGCCCTGCAAGTTCGGCGCGCCGAGCAGCGGATTCGGCGTCTGGACGGGCTCGAGTCGCGGGGCGCGGAGCGCGATGACATGACCGATGTCGAAGCGACGACCTTAGGGAACGATCGCTAGCGCTTCGAGGGCGTCACGTCGCTACCGGCGCCGATCTGGTCGCGCAGGGGGCCACGCAGAGTGATCCTGACGGGCGAGGGTCAAGATTGTGGTTCCGAGATCGTGCGTCTGAAACCACTGACGTCGGGCAGCCCCCGGCGCGACATCCTCCGCTCGGGGACTTCAGGGCCGGACGGCATCGACGATCTTCGCCTGGTGAAAATGCACCTCGTCGCCCGCGATGAGCGCGCTGCCGAACAGGATGCGCTTGCCGAAGTCGACCAGGAGAGTGACGTGGTCGCCATACCCCTTCTCGAACCACGACAGGAAGTAGACCCCTGGACCGACGCGCATGGCCTGGTACGGGAACGGCCCCCACCAGGCATCCGGCTTCGATCCGGTGAGATAGCGGTAGCTCACCCCGGCCTCCTCGAAACTGACGTTGTAGGAGCGACCACTCGAGTAGAGATAGGTGATGCGCGTGCCGTTCAATTCCCGGGTCGTTTCACCGCTTTCCGCAGTGACCGATGCCGGGGTGGCGGCCAGGCCGATCCAGACGGCCAGTGCAACCAGTGTTCCCTTCATGACGACGCTCCAAGATGGTCTGTGACGCAGGACGACGGCGCGCCCCGTGAAACCGTAGGGTACCCCGGCCTTCTCCCAGGAGCCCCTGCACGATCGACGGGACGGTTCCTGTGGGCGGGGCCCATGGCCCTGTAGGAGGGGCCCATGGCCCCGAAAGCGGAGGATGCACGGACACGCCGCACCCGGACCCATCGCTTTCGCGGCCATGGGCCGCTCCTACAACGGCACGGTCCAATCAAACGTCGGTCGCGCACCACGGGGGATATACAAGGGACCCTCCGCTTGTCGGTACGCCCTGCGGCCAAGCCGCCGTGCAATACACGACGGGACAAGCGCCTTGCTCCCGGACCACGCAGCGCCGCACTACTCCGCGCTCCCGCCAACCCGCCGCCGGAAAGCCTCGATGAACGGTTCCACCCGAACCGCTTCTCGATCGAAAGCGGCCTGCGCGGCGGCGACGCCGGCGTCCATGCGCGCATTCAGTTCGGTGACGATGCGGAACCCCACGTCTCGGAAGTACTTTCGCCCGGGATCGTGCCACGCGAACAGGGCCGCCCACGGATAGGGTCCGTAGTCGAACGCCATCGCGTCCTGCTTCCGATGCACGGCCGACTGGATCGCGGAGGCCTCCTTCTCCGTGCCGGGGAAATCCATCCGCACCCGATCCGTGAACGTCAGTCTCGTCATGACCAGCTCGGCGATCGTCCAATCCATCGTTGCCGCGAGATGGGGTCCGGGGGCCGAGTCCAGTTGCGCTGCGAGCGCGTCGATCTCCCGGTCGTTCAGGACCTCCCGTGCGGCGCCACGCCATCGGGCCTGGAACCACGCGGCGTCCGGAAGCTCCGCGAGGGCGCCCGCCCACATGACCTCGCTCAACTCCCGTTCGGCCTGCTGCCATTCGGGGGCGGTCCGGGTCCATTGCGGACCCAGCCTCTCTTCGCGCCCGGCATCTCCCAGGTGGCGGCGCACGCGCTCGAGAATCTTCTGGCGCACGTACAGCGTGGTCCATGCGTCCGGAAGACGCATGTCGTGGAGGCTTGCCAGGCGATCGAGGTTCGCCTCCGTCGTTTCCGCGGCGGCCACACCGCATCCGAGCCAGAAGATGAGTACGACGCCGAACAACATGCGGAACAAGGATTCCATGATGCGCTCTCGTGGAACGAGGGATGATCGGATGCAGGCTGCACGGCGGCGGCCACGCTCTCCTGCGAGAGTTTGCCTGAGCTGAATCACGGGGGTCCGAAGGGAAGCGGGATCCGAGTCCATGCAGGTTCACCGCACCTGCCAGACGGTCCGGGTCTCTCCACGCGGCAACGCTGCTCGGTTCCACATCGCAGGCGCGGACCCGCTCCCGAGCGGCGGAGGCACGCGCCACGTGCGCCACTGCACCGACCGGGCCGCCGGGCGACGCTATAACGGAGGCCTTCCCACGGCCCGTCGCCAGTCAGGAGCCTCCCGTGCTCGAAACCATCGCCATCGTCCTCCTGATCCTCTGGCTGTTCGGTCTCGTCACCACCACGTTGCTGGGCGGTCTCATCCACGTTCTGTTCATCGGCGCTGTCCTGATAATCCTGCTGGCCTATGTCAACGGCGGTGGATCCAGGGGATCGACGTGAACGCGATTCAGCGGATGCGTGCAGGGGCGCCGCTGGAGCCGGCGTCTCGCGGTGTCCCGATGTCGTAGCGCGCCGTGCCAACCACGCCGCCGAACGACGACGCCGTCGCCCCTGCCGCCCCTGCCGCCCCGCCGGTCGAGGCACGCTGCAACGCCTGCCCGCTGCGTCGGCATGCTCTCTTCGAGGAGCCGACCGGTGAGGAGATCGAACTCGTGCAGTCGCTGAAGAAGCGCGAGCATCGTCTGCAGGCCGGCGAAACCTTGATCCACGAAGGTCAGACCGACGCGCCCCTCTACACGCTGCTCGAAGGCTGGGCGTTCCGCTACAAGACGCTGAGCGACGGCCGCCGGCAGATCCTCAGCTTCCTGCTGGCCGGCGACTTCATCGGCGTGCCGCAGAAGATGGGGGACGCCGCCGCCCACGGCGTCGATACGCTCACCGACGCGGCCTTCTGCGTCTTCCAACGCGACTCGTTGTGGGAGCTGCACCGCCGCTCGCCTACGATGGGCTTCAACATCACCTGGCTCACGTGCACTTCCCGACCACGGGAATCGTCTCTCTGCTTTCGGTGATGGAGGATGGCGGCAGCGTCGAAGCCGCGGCCGTGGGCCCCGAGGGCGTGGTGGGGGTCAGCGCCTTCCTCGGGGGCAGCACGGCCCTGGGTAACTGCGTCGTTCACACAGCGGGCCTCGGACTGCGCGTGCCGGCAGCGGTGGTGGCCGCGGCGTTCGCTCGCTCAGCGGTCGTCGCACGCGTGCTGCTGCGCTACACCCAGTCTCTGCTGGTACAGATGGCCCAGACGGCAGCCTGCACCCGCCACCACTCCCTGGACCAACAGCTGTGCCGCTGGCTGCTGCTGAATCTGGATCGTGTGCGCGGTGCAGGACTCGTGATGACGCACGAGCGCATCGCCCAGATGCTGGGCGTGCGCCGCGAGGGCGTCACGGCAGGGGCGCTTCGGCTGCAACACGCAGGCCTCATCCGATACCGACGCGGACACATCTCGGTGCTCGACCGTTCCGGCATCGAACGGTGCAGCTGCGAGTGCTACGCCGCGATGACCGAGATGTGCCGCCCGCTGATGCCTGACGCCGCACTCCACGTCGCCGGTGGTGCGCGATGACCGACTCGATCGCCATCGCTCGATTGCTTCACCGCTTCGATGCGGCTGCACCGCCCTCGTCGACGCCCGTGGAAGACGGGGGAAAGATGATCGACGCGGCCAGGTCGCCATTGCTCTTCCGCCCGGACTTTCCCGCCAGTGCCACGCGGATGCTGGACCGTCTGCGAGACCTGCTGGACGCTGAGCGGCGCGCGCATGCCGACATGAAGCGTCTGCCGGCCGACACACAGGCGCTGCTGGCATCCACCCGATCCGCACTTGCCGTTTCGCGGCGCCAGGAAAACCAGGCCCGCCACAGCGCGCTGCACGACAGCCTCACCGCGCTCCCCAACGGCGCCTTCTTCCGCAGCCGGCTCGCCGAGGCCCTGAGAAATCCCGAAGAGGGCGGCACGCTGGCGGTGCTCGTGCTCGACCTCGACGGATTCAAGCCCATCAACGACACCCACGGCCACGCCACTGGCGACGAGTTCGCGTGCGTGATGACGGGCGTCCCCGGGCGCGAACGACTGCAGAGCCTGGCGGGTGCGCTGTACGACGCGATCGTCGCGCCCATCTCGCTCGGCGGCCTGCGTCTGCGCGTACGCCCGAGCATCGGCATCGCCGTGTACGACGGGACGGCGGACGGTGACACGTTGATGCGTCGGGCCGACGAAGCGATGTTCGCCGCGAAACGGGCACGGTCAGGGCCGACGTTCTGCGAGCGTGGGAGGGGTTGAGGAAGGCCCGTGGACTGAGACGCGCATGGCGTACGGGCTCGCAGAACGAAGCCGGCATCAGATCGGGGATAGGCCTCGGTTCCGTGCACGCGGGGTGGCCACGCCGAGATGGGCGTCGAGCTGCAGTTCGACCCACGGGGGATATTCTCCGCGTCGATGGGTCCGGTGGCGAAGTCTCTCGTGGGTCGAGCAATGGCTCGACGCTGCGATGGCCGGCGCGAGCAAGGCCACGCGCCGGTTGCCGAGGCGATCGGCGATCGCGGCAAAGATCCTGGTGAATATCAACGCTCACGCCGCCGCAACGCGCCGCCGCCGTCCATCAGCACTCGCTGCACGAACGGATTCTCTGCAACGGCCCGCGACACGCGGTTCCCCGGTGACCGGGCGAGCACTGTAGCCGCCCACTTGGCGGCGCGCTCGTAGTCGCCGATGGCGAGGAACGACTGTGAAAGAAGGAACGGCGCGCGGACCTGATCGTTGAGCGCCGAGGCTGCCGCAAGCGGCACCACCGCCTGAATCGGCCTCCCGAGCGCCAGCAGGCATTCGCCCATCAGTTCGAGCGCCTTGAAGTAAGGGTCGATGGCAGCGCTCGCGGAGAAGGCTTGAATTGCTTCCTTTCATGGCGACCGCAATCGAAGAGGTCATCGCCCGCACTCCGAATTGAACACGATGAACCGAGGAGAGTCGGCGATCGGGCGATCCTCCTCGGACAGGTGTTCGTGCTCCCAGGACTTTCCGTGCGCCTGCATTCCCTCCGCGCAGCGCTCGAGGAACATCGCGATCCGCCGAAGCTCGTCCGGGGTGGCGACGAGCGTTACTTCAGCCAACTCGACCGGCCCGCTCGCGTCTCCTGCTTGTGTTTCGTTGCCATAGCCGTAGACCTTCAACGTGCGCTCCGATGAAATCGCCCAAGGGATCGGGACTGCCTGCTGCCGTCGGATTCAGTGGGACGCTCACCTATCGCGACATCAGCCGTTCAACGCTGCTGGCCGTCGACTCGAGCCACTGGTCAAGCCTCGCTGCGCCCGGTCCAGCGGGCAGGATCTCGCCGACCATGCATGCAGGCCACAACGATGATCGAATCGGGGTACACGCGGTAAAGCACGAAATAGGGAAACCTCCTCATCGGCGAACGTCGCGTGTTTCGATGCACAGTCTGAAAGGCATCCGGGCTTTCCTCGATTCGTTCCAACGTCGCGCGAAGTTCGCGCCGAAAAGCTTCACCGAGTCCTGGGCGTTGCTCTTCGTACCATCGGTAGGCACTCTGGACATCAGCTTCCGCCGCTGCCCGAAACAGCACCACAGTCATGTCCGAAGACGATCCAGGCCGCTAAGCACACTTTCAGCTGGCACACCGGAAGGTCCATCCCGGTCGAGCTCGTCGAGGCGCCGATCGAGTTCGGCACGCTGTGCCTCCGTGAACGGAATAGCCTCCGGCGTAGACGCCAGACTGTCCCAGAGGAGTTCGATGAGTTCGAGACGTTGAGCGGGGCTGAGCGATTGAATGTCGATCATGGGTCACCTCCATCGCGAGTTCCGAGTTTACTCGGGGCAGCGGAGGGATGGCTCGCGGGCACTTCGCACGTCGGGGTTCGACCCACGTAACACTCTCCCGCGGTGGATTCCCTTGGCGGGGCAGGGATTCGTCGCTAAGCGTCCGCGTCAGAGTGCCTGCGGTGTCAGGTGCCGCAGGCCGTGCCCCGCCGCGGTTCGGGATGAAACAAGACCAGCCCAGTTGGAGCGAGGAGCGACTGTCGGCGCTGTGCCTTCGTCCGTCGCGGCCGCCTCGCACCGCGACCGGTACAACCGCCCTGCAGGAGGGGCCCACGGCCCCGAAAGCGGTCGATGCCATGGAGACGCTTCAACCGGAACCATCGCTTTCGCGGGCATGGCCCGCTCCTACAGAGGGTGGCGCACGACTTTCCGTGATCGAAGCGGCGATTTTCTGTAGGAGGGGCCCATGGCCCCAAAAGCAGTCGATGCCCTGGAAACGCTTCAACCGGAATCATCGCTTTCGCGGGCATGCCCCGCTCCTACAGAGGGTGGCGCGCGACGTTCCGTGATCGAAGCGACGGTTTTCTGTAGGAGGGGCCCATGGCCCCGAAAGCGGTGAGCGCTAGAAAGCGCTTGAACCGGAACTGACCTTGCTCTCTTGCTTGCTGGTCTCGCGTACTCCATGTCTGCATTCCAATGACCAGCCATGGAGTACGTTTCTCGACGGCAGGTCACGTCGGCGGACCAGAGACTCCCCGCGGCGTCGGCGATCAGAACTTGCCGTTCGCGTTCTTCCACTCGGCCTTCGGCGGGATGGCTTCGATGGTGTCCCAGTGCTCGGCGATCTTCCCGTTCTGCACGCGGAAGAGATCGTAGAAGGCGGTGTGCTTCCCGGCGAACTGCCCCTCGCTCACGACGAGGACGAAGTTGCCTTCACCCAGCACCTTGTGGATGCGGTCGTACTTCATCGTGATGCCCGCCTTCGCCATCGCCTGCAGGGCTGCGCCGAGTCCCGAGAGTCCGTCGGCAATCTGCGGGTTGTGCTGCACGTACGCGTCGCCGTCGTAGTAGCCCGCGAGTTTCTCGAGGCGGCCGTTCACGAGGATGTCGTCGACGAATGCCAGCACGAGGCGCTTGTTTTCGTCAGTGCGGTCGAGGTCGGTCGCCACGCTCGGCCCGTCGATCATCGTGCGGCCGCTGGGGTTCGGCGACGTCGGCGTCTCCTGCAAGTTGTCCCAGTGCTCGACGATCTTCCCGTTCTCGAAACGGAAGATGTCGAAGCCGATCTTCGGCCCGAAGAAGTTGTACGCCGTGTGCGTGAACACGTGATCGCCATCCTGGAAGACGCGCACCGTGTTCACCTTCGCGGAGCCCTTCGGGAGTGCTTGCAGCACCGCGCCGAAACCGGCGAGCCCATCGCCGACGGCGAGGTTGTGCTGGATGTACTTGGTCGGGTTCACGCTCGCTGCGGGTGCGGCGTCGCCCGTCTCGATGCTCTTCAGCAGGGAGACCACCTGCTGCTTCTGGGCGGACATGGGAGTTTCCTTCGTGGACTTCGAATCGGCGGCATACGCGCCAACCGCGAAGGTCGCGGCGACGAGCATGCTGGAGAAGGTCCGGCCGGCACGGGATATGGCGATGGTCATTATTCTTCCTATTGAGAGCGGATGATCGAAACGTCGACGTGTAGAACCGCGATGGAAACCACTGGCTCTGGCAGGAAGAACTGTAGACTTCGTACCGTCAGGAACAAGATCAAAGCGGCGCAGTGGATGATCAAAACCAGGCTCCGCGCCATCGCCCACGGAGTCTCTTCCATGCGCAGGACCTCAGCCTCGGTGAAGCAGATCCGCTTCCACAATCCGCGTCTCACGCGTGTCGGCATCGACGTGTTGACGCTCGCAGAGTTGCGGACGCGGGCGCGGGCGAGTCTGGTCGGGCCGCAGCGCGTTGACTTCCTGATGCTGCTGCTGATCCGTGAAGGTCGCGGGCGACACATGATCGATTTCGGCAAAGTCACCTTGCGCCCCGGTTGCATGGCATTCGTACGTCCGGGACAAGTACAGCAGTGGCACATGAACGATCGCCTGCATGGTCACGTCGTGCTGGTCTCGGCCGAGGCGCTGGCACCGTCGATCGCCCGTGCCGAAATCGACATGAAGCTCCTGGCACTCGACGAATGGCCACCGACAGCTTTTCTCGAGGATGGCTTGTTCGCGGAAGCCATGGCGGAGATCGTCCACATGCGCGCCGACGTCGAGCGATTCGAGGGAAGCGAGATCGAGGCCGCGATTCTGCGGCACACGTTGCTCGCTTTGCTGCTGCGGCTGGCGCGCGACGTGCGCGCGGGCGCCACGCGGTCGGGAGCCACGCGTGAGGCCGAAATCCATCGACTCTTCGCCCACGAACTCGAAGCGGGGTTCCACAAGCGTCTGTCGGTGCTCGACTACGCGAAACGCCTCGGCTACTCGGAGAGCACGCTGTCCCGCGCGTGCGTGGCGACGGTGGGCCGGACCGCGAAGGAGACCATCGATCTGCGCATCGCGCTGGAAGCGAAACGGCTGCTGGTGCACAGCCAGGCCACGGCGGCGCAGATCGGCCACCAGCTCGGATTCGCCGAGCCGACCAACTTCGTGAAGTTCTTCCGGCGGATGGAAGGCGTGACGCCGATCGAGTTCCGGCGGAGCGCGCTGGGAACGTGAGCGCGCCGCCGGCAGTCGCGCCGGGAGTCCCTACAGGGTACCCGACCAGCCGTTCCGATCGTGCTTGTTCATCTCGACGATCTGCTGCCGCAGTCCTTTCTGGCGCATGCGCTGTGCTGCGCGCAGGACTTCCGTCCTCCGGCAGGAAAGCATCCGCAGGCTGACGTTCCAGTCCCCGAGCGCGCGCGATCGCTTGAGGGCCGCGCCGAACCAGAAGAACACCGGACCGTCCTCACGCGCGCGATCGGGCTTGCGGAACTCGATGCACAGGTCCGATGCGGTATTGCCGAGCCCGAGCTTCACCACGTCGACATCCGTCCACGGGATGAACTGGCATTTCTTGCGAACGTCGGTGATGCCCGTCGCATCCATGGTCACGACGGGCCCCTTGTGGCGCCAGGCGCGAACGACGGCCAAGACGAAGGGCGTCAGCAAGGGCAGCATGACGAGCAACGCCGCCGCGCCGATGACCTGCGCGAGGATGTGCCCGCCGGCGAGCCCTGCATACATCCAGAAGCCGATCCAGCCCGCCACGTAGATGACGGCGATCGTCGCCACGATGAGGATGGGCGCGGAGTAGAAGAGCTCCACGCGGTCGTCCGATGGATTCGATCTCGGTTGCGGCATATGGGAATGTCGATGGCTTGTGGGACGACGGCGCTACGCGGAGGGCCGGACTGCGGGGCACATCGGTGCTCTACAAGAGAGCACGGCGTGCGACTCGGGAGCCCCGGCCCGCGGTGCTTGGCCGACGCGATTGTGCGGGATTCGACGAAGGATCTGTAGCACTGCGCGGCGATGGCGTGGGCGCAGCGTCGAAGGGGTTCGTGGGTCGAGCATCGCTCGACGCAGCGCTTCCACGGGCACAGCGGCGAATCCAGGAACGCGGGCGTCGGGCGGAGCCCGACCCACGGGGGTTGTTCTCAGCGCCGAGGAATCCAATGGCGAGGCCCTTCGTGGGTCGAGCCATGGCTCGACGCAGCGCTGGCGTGGGCACAGCGACGAATCCAGGAACGCGGGCGTCGAGCGAAGCTCGACCCACGGGGGTTGTTCTCAGCGCCGAGGAATCCAATGGCGAGGCCCTTCGTGGGTCGAGCCATGGCTCGACGCAGCGCTGGCGTGGGCACAGCGACGAATCCAGGAACGCGGGCGT
>JALHMS010000051.1:0-5177 GCA_022843925.1 Burkholderiales bacterium | reverse complement strand
CGACCCACGGGGGTTGTTCTCAGCGCCGAGGAATCCAATGGCGAGGCCCTTCGTGGGTCGAGCCATGGCTCGACGCAGCGCTGGCGTGGGCACAGCGACGAATCCAGGAACGCGGGCGTCGAGCGAAGCTCGACCCACGGGGGTTGTTTTCAGCGCCGAGGAATCCAGTGGCGAAGCCCTTCGTGGGTCGAGCATCGCTCGACGCTGCGTGGGCTTGGGCTCAGCGGCGAGTCCAGGAACACGCGCGTCGAGCGAAGCTCGACCCACGGGGGTTGCTTTCAGCGTCGAGGCATCCTGTCGCGAGTGCCCTTCGTGTGTCGAGCTTCGCTCGACGCTGCGTGGACTTGGGCTCAGCGGCGAATCCAGGAACGCAGGCGTCGGGCGAAACCCGACCCACGGGCCCCCCGCGCAGCAACGACACACGAAAAAAAACCCGCTCCCAAGGGAGCGGGTTTCGAGCATGTCTTGCAGCGCCACCCGGCAGTGATGCCGGGTGGTTCCTACCCCTGACTTCAGGCGGACAGCTGCTCGCCCAGCGGCAGGTTGCGGATGCGCTTGCCGGTGGCCGCGAACACCGCGTTCGTGAAGGCCGGTGCGAAAGGCGGAACGCCCGGCTCGCCCACACCGCTCGACGGCACTTCGATGCCGTTGGCGATGATGTGCGTCCGCACGTCCATGGCGCCTTCGCCGATCCGCAGCACGCGGTAGTCGCCGAAGTTGCTCTGCTGCACACGACCGTTCTTGAACGTGATCTCCGTGTACTTCGCGATGCTGAGACCCATCACCGCCGCGCCCTCGACCTGCGAGCGGACGCGTTCCGGGTTGACGATGAAGCCGGCATCGATCGCGGTGTCGACGCGGGGGACGCTGACCGTGCCGTCCTTGTCCACTGCGACTTCCACGACCGTGGCGACGTACGTCAGGAAGCTGCGCTGGACCGCGATGCCCATGCCGTGACCGGCGGGCAGCTTGCGACCCCAGCCGGCTTCCTTGGCAGCACGCTCCACCACGCGACGCAGACGGCCCGTATCGACCGGGTAGGTCTCCCACGGGTCACCGTAGTTCCACAGCTCGCTCGTGACCGTCTTGCGCGGGTCGACGATGCGGGCCGGCCCGATCATCTCGAGCAGGAAGTCCTTCGGGTCGCGGCCGAGTTCGGCGGCCAGTTCGGCCACCATCGACTGCATCGCGAAGGCGTGCGGGATGTTGTTCACGGAACGGAACCAGCCGATGCGCGTCTTGGAGACGGCTTCGCCGGTTTCGAGGCGCAGGTTCGGCACATTGAACGGCGTGTCGATCAGGCCCAGACCCAGTTCCAGGGCGCTCTCGCGCTTCGGATCGGGCATGAAGTTGGACATGAGCGACGGCGAGACGCTGCGATGACGCCACGCCACGACCTTGTTGTTCGCGTCGAGGCCGGCCGTGACATGCTGGTACGACACCGAGTGGTAGAAGCCATGCTGGATGTCGTCTTCACGCGTCCAGACCACCTTCACCGGCGTGCCGCCCATGTCGCGGGACAGGAGTGCCGCCTCCAGTGCGAAGTCGCACTTGGACTTCCGGCCGAAGCCGCCGCCCAGGAGCGTGACGTTCACGGTGACATCGGCTTCCTTCATGCCCATGGCACCGGCGACGTCGCCGCGCGTACCGCCGGGGCTCTGCACGCAGGCCCAGACTTCGGCCTTGCCGCCCGCAACCTTCGCCACTGCTGCCGGGGGTTCCATCGTGGCATGGTGACCGTGCGGGATGTAGTACTCGCGCTCGATGACCTTCTTCGCGCCGGCGAGTGCCGCATCGACATCGCCTTCGTTCCGCTCGACGTTGCCGGGCTTGCGGGCGTTGGCGGCCATCTGGGCCTTGAACGTGTCGGAGTCGTAGTCGGCGTTGGGGCCGTCGTTCCACGTGACGTTGAGGGCTTCACGACCACGCAGGGCGGCCCACGTGTTCTTCGCGATCACCGCCACGCCGCCCTTGGGGGCGAACTTGGCGGGCGCGGGCGTCGCGGGGATCTGCACGACCTTCAGCACGCCGGGGACCTTCATGGCGGCGGCTGCATCGAACGACTTCACCTTGCCACCGACCACGGGCGGACGGGCGACCACGGCGTACACCATGCCGGGAACGCTGATGTCCTGCGCGTACATGGCCTTGCCCATCGTGATGTCGCGCATGTCCGTGATCTGGACGTTGCCCTTGCCGATGTAGCGGAACTCGGAGGGATCCTTCAGCGTGACCCGCTTCAGTTCGGGCGTGGGCAGCGCAGCCGCCGCGGCAGCCAACTCGCCGTAGCCCATCTTCTTGCCCGAGGGCGTGTGCACGACGAAGTGATTCATCGCGCTCACTTCGGTGTCGGGAACCGACCACGCGATGGCGGCCGCCTTCTCCAGCATCTGACGCGCGGCAGCGCCGCAGGCACGCATCGGCTGGATGAAGTGGCGGATGCTGCGGGAACCGTCGGTGTCCTGGTTGCCGTACTTCTGCTCGTCGCCGGGGGCCTGGACGATCTTGACCTTGGACCAGTCGGCTTCCATCTCGTCGGCCACGGCCATCGGCAGGCTGGTGCGCGAGCCCGTACCCATTTCCGAGCGGTGCGTGATGATGCTCACCGTGCCATCGGTCGCGATCGACACGAAGACGCGCGGATCCCAGACGGCGCCGCCGGGCATGCCGCCCGCGCCGGTGGCGTACTGATCAGCGGCGTTCTGACCGGCCACTGCATCGCGAGGCAGGAACTGCACGGCGAGCACGAGGCCGCCGGCGGAAACGACCCCCTTGAGGAGGTCACGACGGCTGACGTTCTCGATGATCGTGTTCTTGAAGGATTTCATCTCAGGCCTCCTTCGAAGCGGCTTTGACGGCCGCGAAAATGCGCTGGTAGCAACCGCAGCGGCAGATGTTCCCCGCCATGGTCGACTTGATCTCCTCGTCGGAGGGCTTCTTGTTCTCGATCAGCAGGGCGGCACCTTGCATGATCTGGCCGGGCTGGCAGTAGCCGCACTGGGGCACGTTCTCGGCGCGCCATGCCTTCTGGATCGGGTGATTGCCATCGGGGGACAGGCCCTCGATCGTCGTGACTGCCTGGCCTGCGACGTCCTTCATGGACGTGGCACAGGAGCGCACGGCCTTGCCGTTGACGTGCACGGTGCATGCACCGCACAGGCCCACACCGCAGCCGAACTTCGTGCCGGTCAGGCCGAGTTCGTCGCGGAGATACCACATCAGTGGCATCTGCGGATCGCCTTCGTACTTCCGGTCCTGTTTGTTCACTTTGACTTGCATTGCGGTTCCTCCCAGTGGTCGTGAGGCGAGCCTTTGCGGCTCAATATCTGTGATCCATGCATCCGCGCAGCGAAGCGTCTGGCACAGATGGGCACGGACAATAACATAGGGAGTCTTCCCGTCCAGCTTCTACGTGCAGTCGAATTGCAGCGGGTTTTTTTCCTGCGGAAGCCATGGGAAAAGATGCTGGAGTGCCGCATGACGACCGGTTGCAACGACACGCACGCCACGCCTGCGGATGGTGCAAATCGCAGGCAATGAGAGGCGTCCGGCGCCGACATTTTTGCTGCGCTGCGCCATCCCTCGTGATGTGCAAGCGGATCGCCCGACTTCGGCAGAAATCGGGGGGTGCCTGCCCCGTGAGAGGCGGTCAGGAAGAGGTCAGGCGGCGGAGCCGCCCGCGCCGGGCCGGCGACTTTCGGAGAACCGGTCAGCCCGGCTTGCGCGCAGGACGACCGTTGGCGTCGGTGAAAGGGAAGAGGCCGGACCGGAAGCTGGTCGCCATGTGCCGCGCGACGCGTACCGCGACGGCGGCGTCCTCGGGCGCAAGGCACTCGTGGGCCGAGCGTTCGAAGCAGTCGAGCCAGTGGGCGAACGCCTCGGGCTCGAAGTCCACCTTCATGTGCGGTGCGAAGGCGTTGCCGCGATAGCGGGTGCTGCCGTGGATCGCGCCAAGCCAGAAATCGCGGACGAGGGCGATGTGCGGCTCCCATTCCTTGATGTGCTCGAAGAACGTCGGGCCGAGCACGGCGTCGGCGAGGCCGCGCTCGTAGAAGCGGCGGACCATGCGTTCGACGGCAGCTTCCTGCGCCGGGGTGGGTTCACCGCCGCCGGGGCGCGGCGGCGGGAGGCTCGGAGTCAGGTTGGCGATCATTTCGCGCGCAGTTCTCTTCGAAGGATCTTGCCGACCGGACTCTTGGGCAGCGTGTCGCGGAACTCTATGTGACGCGGAACCTTGTAGCCCGTCATCCGCTCGCGGCAGAAGGCGATGATCGCTTTTTCGTCGAGCGCCGGGTCCTTCCGCACGACCACGGCCTTCACGGCCTCGCCCGACTGCTCGTCGGGAACGCCGATCACCGCCGACTCGAGGATCCCAGGATGGCCCGCGAGCACATCCTCGATTTCGTTCGGGTAAACGTTGAAGCCGGACACCAGCACCATGTCCTTCAGGCGGTCGACGATCTTGAGATAGCCCTCGGGCGTGACGAGCCCCATGTCGCCGGTGGCGAGGAAGCCGTCGTCGCCGAGCACCTGCGCGGTGTCCTCGGGGCGCTGCCAGTAGCCCTTCATGATGTTCGGACCACGGATGAACACCTGCCCGACCTCCCCCTGCGGGAGCCCATGACCGAGATCGTCGCGGATCTCGATGTCGACACCGGGCAGCGGCAGGCCGGTGGTGCCCGTGTGCTCGGTGATCGTCGGGAGGTTGCACGACGACGCCCCTGAGGTCTCGGTGAGGCCGTAGCCCTCGACGAGCGTCTTGCCGGTGATCTCCTTCCAGCGCTTCGCCACTGCGAGCTGGAGCGGCGCCCCGCCACCGCCCGCGATCTTCAACCGACTGAAGTCGACGGCGGCGAAGTCGGGGTTGTTCACGAGCGCGTTGTACAGCGTGTTCACGCCGACGATGAACGAGAACCGGCTGTCCTTCAGCGTCGCGACGAAGCGCGGGATGTCCTTCGGGTTCGTGATGAGGATCTGCCGCCCGCCCAGCCGGAAGAAGAGCATGCAGTTCAGGACGAGGGCGAGGATGTGATAGAACGGCAGCGCCGCGACCGCGATCTCCTCGCCCTCGTTCACCACGGGCGAGAAGTAGAGGCGCATCTGCTCGACGTTCGCCACCACGTTGCGGTGTCTCAGCATCGCGCCCTTCGACACGCCGGTGGTGCCGCCCGTGTACT
>JALHMS010000050.1 GCA_022843925.1 Burkholderiales bacterium | reverse complement strand
GAGCGGCCCATGGCCGCGAGAGCGTCGGTTCCAGGTGGGGCGTATCCGTTCATCGATCGCTTTCGGGGCCATGGGTCCCTCCTACAGGGGGAGCCGACGTGCCACCCGCCTTGGGAATGTTCACGCTGTTGTAGGAGAGCGGCCCATGGCCGCGAAAGCGCCGGTTCCGGGTGAGGCATCGTCACCGCTTGTCCGACACCACCACCGCCTCCACCCACCCCCGCACGCTGTTGAGCATCGCGACGCCCTCAGCAATCTGCAGGTCCTCGATCCGCAGCGTCCCCTCCGCGAGGCGCCCCTCCGCGAGCAGCGCCTCGCGGTACACGCCGGGCAGCAACCCCGCCGTCACCGGCGGCGTGAGCCATCGGCCCCCGATCTTCACCGCGATGTTTCCGATCGTCGTCTCGGTCAACTCGCCCTTGGCATTCCAGAGCAGCGTGTCGAAGACGCCGCTGCCCGGTGTCGGTACGAACGCTTCGTAGGCATCGCGCCACGTGGTCTTCTGGCGGATGAAGTCGTCGGGGGCCGGCATCGGACGGTCCCCGAGGGCGAGGCGTGCTGGCGACGGCGTTGACCCGAGCGGGCTCGAATCGACGAGTGTTTCGCCGTTCGCGGTGACCCGCAGCCGGACCTTCTGGACACCCGCCCCTGCCGCGTCCGCCAAGGCCGCGAGCGCGCGCCTCACCCGCGTGGGCTCCATCGGGAAACCGAATGCCGCCGCGGCCCGCGTCAAGCGCGCGAGATGCCCGTCCAGCAGCCAGTAGCGCCCATCCTCCAGTCGCAATGACTCCAGCAGTTCGAATGGACGTGAGGCACGCCTGAGGAACGCCTGCTTGTCGTGCCATTCGCGCGCTTCCCCCAGGGCGTCGGAGTCATGCGTGATGCCGCTGCCGACGCCGCACCGCATCGTCCATCTGCCACCGTCAGTCTCCCGCAACGTCACCGTTCGGATCGGTACGTTGAACGTCACCGCGCCGCCCGGTTGCATCACTCCGAGAGCGCCGCAGTACACACCGCGCGGTTCCTTCTCCAGCCTGCGGATCCCCGCCATCGCCGCGCGCTTCGGCGCGCCAGTCACCGATCCGCACGGGAAGAGCGCGGCACACAGTTCCGCAAGACGCAGCCCCGGCCGTGTGCGTGCCTCGATCGTCGACGTCATCTGCCACACCGTCGGCAGCGCGTGCAGCTCGAAGAGCCGCGACGCGCGTATCGATCCCGTGACCGCCACGCGCGCGAGATCGTTGCGCAGCAGATCCACGATCATCAGATTCTCGGCGCGCTCCTTCGGTGTGGTCCGCAGGCGTTCGCCGGCTTCGGCGTCGGATGCGGCCGTGGACCCGCGCGCCGCCGTCCCCTTCATCGGTTGCGTCGTCACGCGGCCGTCGCGCCAGTCGAAGAAGAGTTCCGGTGACACGCTCGCGATGCGTGCCGCCACACCGTCCAGCGCATGCGGCAGATGGATCGCATAGCCGCCGGGCTGGCTGCGTTGCAGGGCGCGGAAGTACGCGAGCGCGTCGCCGCGCAGCGTGCTGTCCAGGCGTGTCGTGAGGTTCACCTGATAGAAATCCCCGTCGGCGATCCGCGAGCGGATGTCCGCGATGCAGGTGGCAAAGTCGGCGCCCGTCGCATCGCGCCATTCGTCGGCGCGCCAGTCGCCGTCGACGGGCGTTGAGTGTTCCGTGGGCGCGTCGAACACCGCGAAGGCGGCGAGGATGCTGCCGTCCGGCAGCGCATGCACGTGCTCTCCGCCGACGAGGCCGCGGTCGAACGCCGGTGCTGCCTCGTACGCGATCCAGCCGACGCACCAGCGGCCGGCGACGGATTCCGCGTGTGCGGCATCGATGACGCGCTCGACATCGACCATCCGCCGCGCCACGTGCCAGCGCAAGGGCGAACCGAATTCGAGACGCAGGCGTGGCGACGCGGGGTCCCCCGGGCGCGCGGGAAAGTCGACGAGGGTGGGAGGTGGGGCAGGCACTGCAGCGGACACGTTGTGGAGGTACAGTCGAAGGAGGATACCGGTTCGGAGGCCGGGTCCGCATCGCGACGCCGCACAAGAGTCGAGAGACTGGAAACCAGAGGAGAGACTGCATTGGAATACGTGAGACTCGGCCGCACCGGCCTGAAGGTGTCCCGCCTGTGCCTGGGGTGCATGACCTACGGCGCGCCCGACCAGGGCCGGCACCCGTGGACCCTCGACGAGGAGAAGAGCCGCCCCTTCATCCGCCGCGCGCTGGAGCTCGGCATCAACTTCTTCGACACCGCGAACGCCTATTCCGAAGGCACCAGCGAGGAGATCGTGGGCCGTGCGCTGCGCGACTTCGCCAAGCGTGACGAGGTGGTCATCGCGACCAAGGTGTTCTTCCCCGTTCGCAAGGGCGCGAATGCCGGCGGCCTCTCGCGGAAGGCGATCTTCGAGGACATCGACGCCAGCCTGAAGCGTCTGGGCACCGACCACGTCGACCTCTACCAGATCCATCGCTGGGACTACGAGACGCCCATCGAAGAGACGATGGAGGCGTTGCACGACGTCGTGAAGGCCGGCAAGGCGCGATACATCGGCGCGTCGTCGATGTTCGCGTGGCAGTTCGCGAAGGCGCTGCACACCGCCGAGAAGCACGGCTGGACGCGCTTCGTGACGATGCAGGACTACTACAACCTGCTGAACCGGGAGGAGGAGCGTGAGATGCACCCGCTCTGCGTCGACGAGGGCATCGGCGTGATCCCATGGAGTCCGCTCGCACGCGGTCGGCTCACCCGCGAGTGGAACACCGAGACCGAGCGGTCCGGCACCGACGACCTCATGCCGGTGCTGTACGCCAGCACCGAGGACGCCGACCGCCGTGTGGTCGAGCGTGTCGCCGAGGTGGCGGCGAAGCGCGGCGTGCCGCGGGCGCAGATCGCGCTCGCGTGGGTGCTGTCGAAGCCCGCCGTCACCGCACCGATCGTCGGCGCCTCCAAGCCGCATCACCTGGAGGACGCCGTGGCTGCGCTGTCCATCAAGCTCACGCCCGAGGAGATCGCGGCCCTCGAGGAACCCTACGTGCCGCACGCGATCGTCGGGTTCAAGTAGCGGCCCGAAGGCGGTCCGGAGCACTGGACCGCCGCCCCCGCTCCCGCCGATACTCGCCGTCTTTCACGAAGCGGGGGTGCAGAGCGTGGGCAACGACACGAACGACGACGGCGGCTGGAAACTGCCGTCCTTCCGGCTCGACGGGCGCGTGGCGCTCGTCACCGGGGCCAGCGCCGGCCTCGGTGCCGGCATCGCGATGGGCTTCGCCGAGGCGGGTGCCGAGGTTGTCATCATGGCGCGCACGCGATCGGCGCTCGACGATCTCGTCGCGAAGATCACCGCCCGCGGCGGCAAGGCCTCGGCCATCGCCTGCGACGTCACCGACACGCCCGCGCTGCGCGCCGCCATCGCCGGGCTGCCGCGGCTCGACATCCTCGTGAACAACGCCGGCACGAACTTCCCCGAGCCCATCGTCGACGTGAGCGACGAGCACCTCGACATCATGCTCGACCTCAACGTGAAGTCGGTCTACGTCGCCGCGCAGGCCGCCGTGCGCAAGATGCTGGAGGCGCCGGACCGCCTTGAGCGCGGTGGCGTGATCATCAACATGTCGTCGCAGATGGGCCATGTGGGTTCGCCCAACCGCACGACGTACTGCATGACGAAGCACGCGGTCGAAGGGCTCACGAAGGCGATGGCCGTGGAGCTGGCGCCGCAGGGCATCCGCGTCGTGAGCATCGCGCCCACATTCGTCGACACGCCCCTCGTGCAACGCGTGGTGAACACGCCTGAGAAGCGCGCCTTCATCCACGCGCGCATCCCGATGGGTCACCTCGCGAGCATCGAGGACGTCATGGCCGCAGCGGTGTACCTCGCGTCGCCGGCAGCCTCGATGGTCACCGGCTCGGCGCTGCTTGTGGACGGCGGCTGGACGGCGCCTTAGGGCGCTGCAACGCAGGCGCGGCCGCCGCGCTTCCGCCTCAGTTCCCGTGGGACGTTGAAAGCGTCCGTCGCACGGCGTCGCGCCAGCCCGCGATGCGCTGCGTGCGATCCGCTTCGTCCATCGTCGGCGTGAAGCGCCGCTCCAGCCGCCACGATGTCGCGAAGCCGGCCTCGTCGGGCCACACGCCGGCCTGCATGCCCGCGAGCCATGCGGCGCCGAGCGCGGTCGTCTCCAGCACGGCGGGGCGATCCACCGGCGCCGCGATCAGATCCGCGAGGCGCTGCATCGTCCAGTCGGAGGCGACCATGCCGCCGTCGACGCGCAGCACCGTCTGTGCGGCGCCGGACCAGTCCTTGCGCATCGCATCGACGAGATCCCACGTCTGATAGCACACCGACTCCAGCGCCGCGCACGCGAGTTCCTTGGGCCCCGTGCCGCGCGTGATGCCGAACATCGCACCGCGCGCCTCGGCGTCCCACCACGGCGCGCCGAGCCCCGTGAACGCGGGGACGAGGTACACCCGCTGATGCGGATCCGCCTGCGCTGCGAGCACGCCTGACGCCGCGGCGGAGTCGATCACACCGAGGCCGTCACGCAGCCACTGCACGGCGGCACCCGCGACGAAGATCGAGCCCTCGAGCGCGTAAGTGGTTCGGCCGCGCAGGCGGTAGGCGATGGTCGACAGGAGTCGCTGCCTCGACGCGACGATGTCTGCGCCGGTGTTGAGCACCGCGAAGCACCCGGTGCCGTACGTGGACTTCGTCATGCCGGGTTCGAAGCACGCCTGGCCGATCGTCGCCGCCTGCTGGTCGCCCGCGATGCCGCGGATCGGGATCGCGGCGCCGAAGAGCGCAGGGTCCGTGGCACCGAAATCCGCTGCGCTGTCGCGCACCTCCGGAAGCAGCGCGCGCGGCACGCGCAGCGCGGTGAGCAGTGCGTCGTCCCACGCATTCGCGCGGATGTCGTAGAGCAGCGTGCGCGACGCGTTCGTCGCGTCGGTGGCGTGCACGCGTCCGCCGGTGAGATGCCACAGCAGGAAGGTGTCGACTGTTCCGAATGCGAGGTCGCCGCGCTCGGCGCGCGCGCGGGCGCCGGGGACGTGGTCGAGGATCCACGCGATCTTGGTGCCCGAGAAGTACGGATCGAGCAGGAGTCCCGTCCGCGACGACACCATCGGCTCCAGTCCGTCGGCCCGCAGGCGCGCGCAGACGTCCGCGGTTCGGCGGTCCTGCCAGACGATCGCGCGGTGCACCGGCTCGCCCGTGGCGCGATCCCACACGACGGTCGTCTCGCGCTGGTTGGTGATGCCGATGCCTGCGATGCCCGCCGCGGGCACACCGGCGCGGTCGATCGCCTCGCGCACGGTGGCGAGCGTCGTGTGCCACAGGTCCGCAGGGGCGTGCTCGACCCATCCCGAATCCGGGAAGTGCTGGGGGAACTCCTGCTGGCCGATGCCGCAGACGCGGAACCGCGCGTCGAACACGATGGCGCGCGTGCTGGTGGTGCCCTGGTCGATGGCCAGGACGTGGCCGTGATCGTTCACGATGTCTCGCCCTCGGAGATGCCCCGGCGCGCCCACGGCGCCGCGCGGCCGGATGGTGCGACTTCGCCGTGGCGCGGGCAAGCGGCCTTGACACGTACGGCGCCGGTCGCGAAGCATGCATGCCCATGATCACTGCCTCCGCCCAGGGCCTGCACGCCACGGCCGACGCGCCGTCGCTGCGCGGTCCGAAGTCGCGGACGTCAATGTTGGCGCGGTTCGCCGACGCCCCCGCGTTCGACATCGTCGTGATCGGCGGCGGCGCCACGGGTCTCGGGGTGGCCCTCGATGCGGCAGCGCGCGGGTTGTCAGTGGCGCTCGTCGAGGCCGAGGACTTCGCCAAGGGCACGTCGTCGCGCGCCACGAAGCTCGTGCACGGCGGCGTCCGCTATCTCGCGCAGGGCAACGTCGCGCTCGTCCGAGAAGCATTGCGCGAGCGCGCGACGCTGCTGCGCAACGCGCCCCATCTCGCTGGCCCGTTGTCGTTCGTGCTGCCGGTGTACGGCGCCCGCGGGCGCTGGTTCGATCGCTGGTTCTACGGCGCGGGTCTCGCGCTCTACGACGGACTTGCGGGTTCCGCTGGCCTGGGCGGCACGCGCCTGCTCGGGCGCGACGCGGCGCTCGCCCTCGCGCCGGGCCTGTGCGCCGATGGGCTGACCGGTGGCGTCATCTATCGCGACGGTCAGTTCGACGATGCCCGTCTCGCGGTCGCGCTCGCGCGGACGGCCATGGAACGCGGCGCGGCGGTCGTGAATCGCTGCGCCGCCGTCGCGCTCGAACACGATGCCGGTCACGTCCGCGGCGTGATCGTCGAGGACCGCGAGACCGGCACGCGATACGCGCTCTCCACCCGCTGCGTCGTGAACGCGACCGGCGTGTGGGTCGATGCCGTGCGCCGCATGGATCGCAGTCACGGAGGTGATCTCGTCGCGCCGAGTCAGGGCGTACACCTCGTCGTAGACCGGGCCTTCCTGCCCGGCGATCACGCCATCCTCGTGCCGCGCACCGCCGACGGCCGCGTGCTCTTCGCGGTGCCCTGGCTGGGCAGCACGCTGCTCGGCACCACCGATACACCGCGCGACGACATCGCCACCGAACCCGCGCCGTTCCGGGAAGAGGTGGACTTCATCCTGCGCGAGGCCGGGCGTCATCTCGCAAAGGCGCCGGCCCGCGCCGACGTGCGCTCGGTGTGGGTGGGCCTCCGACCGCTGGTGCGTCCGCCCGACGACGCTGAGACGAAGTCGATCTCGCGCGAACACACCGTGCTCGTCGCACGCTCCGGCCTCGTTACCGTGACCGGCGGCAAGTGGACGACGTACCGCGCGATGGCCGAGGACGTCCTCGCGCGCTGCGCCGCGGCCGGACTGATCGCGGATCGTCCGGCGGGCGCGACGTTGCGTCTGCCGGTCGTCGGCGCACCGGCGTCGTCGACGCGATCGATGGTCGAGGCGCCGGGGTTGCATCTGTACGGGACGGAGGCCAGCACGGTCAGTGCGTTGCCAGGCGCCGATGTGGAGATCACGCCCGGTTTGTCGGAGGCGATGGTCCGCTTCGCGGTCCGTCACGAGTACGCGCGGACCGTGGAAGACGTGCTCGCACGTCGGTCCAGGTTGTTGTTCCTCGATGCACGCGCCGCGGCGACGGCAGCGCCGCGCGTGGCGGAGATCGTCGCGGAGGAGTTGGGGGAAGCGTTCGATGCTGGTGCGTCGTTGTCGGCGTTTCTCACGCTCGCGGAAAAGTACCGGATGGTGTTTGTAGGAGCGGCCCATGGCCGCGAAAGCGTTGGTTCCGGTTGAAGCGCTTCCTTGCATCCACCGCTTTCGGGGGCATGGCCCCCTCCTACAGGGGCGGTGGATGCGTCACTTGACGCCGGAATGGGCCACGCTTTCTGTGGGAGCGGCCCATGGCCGCGAAAGCGCCTGTTCCGGTTGAAGCGCTTCCTTGCATCCACCGCTTTCGCGGGCGTGGCCCGCTCCTACAGGGGCGGTGGGATGCGCCACCCGCCGTGGGAATGGGCCACGCTTTCTGTAGGAGCGGCCCATGGCCGCGAAAGCGATGGTTCCGGTTGAAGCGCTTCCTTGCATCCACCGCTTTCGGGGGCATGGCCCCCTCCTACAGGGGCGGTGGATGCGTCACTTGACGCTGGAATGGGACACGCTTTCTGTAGGAGCGACCCATGGCCGCGAAAGCGATGGTTCCGGTTGAAGCGCTTCCTTGCATCGACCGCTTTCGCGGGCATGGCCCGCTCCTACAGGGTCGTCTGGCGGCGCCTAAGAACGCACCCCCATCCTCCGCTCCTTTGCCCGCACCAGCGCACACACCACATCGTTCGTCGGCGTTGCCACGCCGAGCGTCGCGCCCACCCGCGGGATCGCGCCGTTGATCGCGTCGATCTCCGATGCACGGCCCGCCATGTGGTCCAGCAGCATTGACGGACGCGCGTTCGGGATCTTCGAACCGAAGTCGCGCACGTAGGCGACGGCATCGTCGAAATCGAGGTGCACGCCCTTCGCCTTCGCCACCGCGAACGCTTCCTTCGCGCAGCCGGAGGCGATGGACCAGAGGTCCGCGTCGCCCATCACCTCGCCGATCGTGCGGTCGGTGATCGCGCAGGGGCCCGAGAACGTCACGTTGCAGATCAGCTTCTCCCACACGAGCTGGTCGATGTCGTCGAAGCACTTCACGCGGAAGCCGCCCGAGCGCCAGACTTCGGCGACCTGTTCGAGCCGGGGTGTCACGGGGCCGGACAGTTCGCCCAGGCGCACCAGTTCCCATCCGTTGTGATGCGCGTGGCCGGGCGCTCTCATCGACGCGCCGAAGCCGCCCACCACGCCCACGAGCAGCCGGTCCCGACCGAGGATGCCGGCGGCGGTGTCGGGGCCGCCGAGGCCGTTCTGGATCGACAGCACAACGGTGTCGGGGCCGATGAGCGCCTGCGCGGCCGTCGCAGCAGGCGCGACGTGCATCGCCTTCGTCGCGATGATGACGAGGTCGCACACGCCGACATCCGCGGCGTTCCGCGTCGCGTGCAGCTTTACCGTCCGATCGCCGGACGCGCCTTCCAGGCGGAGACCGTTCGCCTGCATGGCGGCGACGTGCTCTGCCCACGTGTCGATGGCCCACACCTCGTGCCCGGCGTCCTGCAGGAGCGCCGCGTACACGCATCCCATGGCGCCACAACCCATCACTGCGATCTTCATGTCTTGTCCCTGTGCGCGTCGGTTCGGCGCCGGTCTCCGTGGCGTCGATCGCCTGGCCCGCGGTCGCGGAGCCCCTTTTCTTCCGGTGCGTCGCCGAAGAAGGCGAGCAGTTCTCCCAACGTTTCCTCCGGGCACTCTTCGGGCAAATAGTGCCCACCGGGGAGCGCGCGGCCGCGGACGTTCGTCGCCCATTCGCGCCAGACGTCCAGCGTGTCGTACCAACTCTCCAATCGCGCTTGCGCGCCCCAGAGCGCGAGCACAGGGCACGCGATGCGGCGTCCCATGCGGCGATCGGATTCGTCGTGTTCGCAATCCACCGTGGCCGCGGCCCGGTAGTCCTCGCAGATGGCGCGCACGGTCTCGGGGTCCCGGAAGCACGCGAGGTAGTCCTCCATTGCCTCGGGTGTGAAGACGTGCGCTCCCTGACCGCGCTGGGTGTGCCAGCGCCAGAACCATTCGGGGTCGGCGCCGATCAGTTGCTCCGGCAGCGGGGAAGGCTGTGCCAGGAAGAACCAGTGGTAGTAGCCGATCCCGAAGTCGCGACCGCCGCGCCCGAAGGCTTCGCCGGTCGGGATGATGTCGAGCACCGCGAGCTTCGTGACGGCTTCAGGGTGATCGATGGCCATCCGGTAACCGACGCGTCCGCCGCGATCGTGGCCGGCCACGTGGAACGTCTCGTAGCCCAGGCTCCGCATGGCGGCGACCTGGTCGAGCGCCATCGAGCGCTTCGCGTACGGCCCGTGATTGGGCGTCGATGGCGGCTTGGTGCTGCGGCCGTAGCCGGTGAGATCGGTGGCGACCACCGTGAAGCGTTCCGCGAGCGCCGGCGCGATCTTGTGCCACATGACGTGCGTCTGCGGATTGCCGTGGAGCAGCAGCAGCGGCGGCCCGGACCCTCCGACGCGTGCGCGCAGGCGCATGCCGTCGGCGTCCAGGGTGGTCAGCTCGAAACCTTCGAACATGTCGAGGGCCCGCGAATGCATCGCGGGTATGGGGATGGGCGACGCCGGAGGATACCGCGCACCGACCGCACCGGTCAGTTCGGCAGGATGACGCCCTTGCCCGACGTCTGCGTGTCGAACAGACGATAGGCCTCCTCCGCCTGGTCGAGGCGCCATCGGTGCGTGAACAGATCGTCCACCTTCACGCCGCGATCCGCGATGTAGCGCGCGCACTCGGCCTGGCCCACGGTGGAGAACGTCCACGAACCGATCAGCGTCACCTGCCGGCGCAGCATGTCGTTGCTCACGTCGAGCGTCACCGTGTCGCCTTCGCCCACGAAGCACGCCTTGCCCCACGTCCGCACGCACCGCACCGCCTGCGCACGCGCCTGCGGCGACGACGACGCGTCGAGCGACGCGTGGGCGCCGAGCCCGTGCGTCGCATCGCGGATCGCCTGCACGACGTTCTCCGTCTGCGCGGGGTTGATGAGCAGGTCGGCGCCCATGCCCTTCGCGCGGGCGAGGCGTTCGTCGCTCGTGTCGAGCGCGATCACGCGGGCGCCCATGTGCGATGCGAGCTGCGTGGCCGAAAGGCCGACCGGACCCTGCCCGAAGATCGCGATCGTGTGGTCGCCCTGCAGGCCGAGTCGCTGCAGCGCGCCCCACGCCGTGCCCGTGCCGCACGCGATGGCGGCGCCCGTCTCGAACGAGAGTTCCTCGGGCAGTTCCACCAGCGTGCGCGCGGGCGCTTTCATGTACTTCGCGTGACCGCCGTTACCGGTGATGCCGTAGACCTCGGCGACGCCCTCCACGCAGAGCTGCATCCATCCCGTCGAACAATGCGGGCACACGCCGCAGCCGCGATAGTGGTGCTGCATCGCGCGCATGCCGACCCACGCCTGTTTCTCCGAGACGCCGGGTCCAACCGCGACCACGACGCCGCAGGGCTCGTGTCCCGCGACCACGGGGCCGCCGGCCATCTTGAAACCGAGCGCGGCCGGGCCGCCCTTCGCGCGATAGAACTTCAGATCGCTGCCGCACATGCCGGAGGCCTTGATCTCCAGCACCACCTCGCCCGGTCCGGGAGTAGGGTCCGGAAAGTCGAGGATCTGCACCTGCCGTTCACCGGGGAATACGACGCCTTTCATTGTTCTCTCTCCTCCTGGTTGATTCGGTCATGCCGCCGCCTTGGTGCTCGGACACAGGCTTGCAGCTCTCTGGGGGTAGCGTCCCCTTCACTACTTGAGCACGAAGGGGTTGCCCGAGGGCGCCCCGGTGTTGATCCAGGTGCTCTTCACCTGCAGGTACTCGCGGATGGCGTCCTGGCCGTTCTCGCGGCCGATGCCGGAATCCTTGTAGCCGCCGAACGGGGTCATGTAGCTCACCGCGCGGTAGGTGTTGACCCACACGGTGCCCGCCTGGATGCGTTCCGACATGCGGATCGCGCGGCCGATGTCGTTCGTCCACACGCCGGCACCGAGGCCGAAGCGCACGCCGTTGGCGATCGCCAGGGCTTCCTCCTCGTCGCGGAACTTGATGACCGAGAGCACCGGGCCGAAGACCTCCTCCTGCGCGATGCGCATGTCGTTCTTCACGCCGGAGAACACCGTGGGTTCCACGAACCAGCCGTTGCCGCACTCCGGCCGCGTGGCAGGCCCGCCGCCCATCAGCAATTCGGCGCCGTCGTTCTTCGCGACGTCGATGTAGCCCAGCACCTTCTCGTACTGCGGGCGCGTCGTGATGGGGCCCACCTGCGTCTCGAGGCTCTTCGGGTCGCCCATGCGCGCCGTCTTCGCGAGCGCGAGCAGCTTCTCGACGAACTGGTCGTGGATGTCTTCCTGCAGCAGCAGGCGCGAACCCGCGATGCACGTCTGGCCGGTGGCGGCGAAGATGCCCGACACGGCACCGTTCACTGCGTCGTCCAGCTTCGCGTCGTTGAAGACGATGTTCGGGGACTTCCCGCCGAGTTCGAGCGTCACGCGCTTGAACTGCTTCGCCGCGAGTTCGTTGATCGCGCGGCCCGTCGCGTCCGAACCCGTGAATGCGACCTTGCGCACGAGCGGGTGTCCGACGAGCGCGTTGCCGACATCGCGGCCGAAGCCCGTCACGACGTTCACGACGCCCGGCGGGAAGCCGGCTTCCTCGACGAGCTTCACGAACGCGAGCGTGGAAGCGGACGTGAACTCGGACGGCTTCACCACGGCCGTGCAGCCTGCGGCGAGGGCCGGCGCGAGTTTCCACGCGAGCAGCAGCAGCGGCGAGTTCCAGGCGGTGATGAGCGCCGCGACGCCGAGCGGCTCGTGGCGCGTGAAGTTGAAGTAGCCCTTCTTGTCGAGCGGCACCACCGCGCCTTGGATCTTGTCCGCGAGGCCGCCGAAGTAGTAGTACCACTGGGGCACGTAGTTGCACTGGGCCTGCATCTCGGCGATCAGTTTGCCGTTGTCCTGCACTTCCAGGTCGGCCAGCCGCTTCGCGTCCCGCGCCACGAGATCGCCCAGCTTGCGAAGCAGATGCCCGCGCTGGCTTGCCGTCATCTCGGGCCACGGCCCGGTCGTGAAGGCGCGGTGCGCCGCCTGCACCGCGAGTTCCACGTCGTCGGGTCCGCCCTTGGCGATCAGCGCCCACGGCTGGCCGGTGAACGGGTTGTCGGATTCGAACCACTCGCCGTTCGCGGCGTCGGTGTAGCGGCCGTCGATGTACATCTGCAGCTTGTCCATGCAGTCCTCCCCTCCGGCCGCGGGCGGATGCCGCAGTCTCGTCGGGCGATTATCGCGCGATGCCCGCGGCGTGGAAGGGGTCGTGGCATTCCGGTTTTGGCAAGCCTGCATGCAGATCGAGGAAGACGCTGCACCCGACCGCGACCGGTGCGATCATCGCGGTCGGAAGCACCGCATCCGGCCCCGCCATCGCTTCATCATCGCCTCGCTGCCCCGAGGCGCGACCGGCGCAGAACCCAAGAACTGGAGGAACCATGTCCCAACGACTTCACGCCATCGCCGCCACCCTGGGCGCGACTGCACTTCTGGCAGGCATCGCGGCGGTTTCCGCCGATGATGGCGAGGCCGGTCTGCTCGCCCGCGCACAGGCCATCTTCGCCCCACTGCCCGAGGCGGCCACTGCCCCCGACCGTCCGCTCACGCCGGAGCGCGTCGAACTCGGGCGCGTGCTCTTCCACGAGACGCGCCTCTCGGCGGACGGCAAGGGGAGTTGTGCCAGCTGCCATCAGCCGTCGCTGTACGGCACCGATGCCCTGCCGGGGTCCGTCGGCATCGCGGGCCGCGTGCTGCCTCGCAACGCGCCGACGGTGTTCAACACCGCCCTGCAGTTCGTGCAGCACTACGGCGGCAACCGGGTGGACGTGGAGGAGCAGGCCGTCAAGGCGCTCCTGAGCCCGCTCGCCTACGGCAACAAGGACTACGCGGAGGCCGAAGGCAAGCTCCGCGCGATCGCGGGCTACCGCGCGATGTTCGAGAAGGCGTTCCCCGGCGACGCCGAGCCCGTCACGGCCGTCAACTGGGGCCTCGCCATCGGCGCCTTCGAGCGCACCCTCATCACGCCGGCACCGTTCGATCGGTATCTCGCCGGTGACACCACGGCGCTCGACGCGACGCAGAAGCGCGGTCTCGACAAGTTCATCGCGACGGGTTGCGCGGGCTGTCACAGCGGGGCGACCGTGGGCGGGCAGATGTACCAGAAGTTCGGTCTGACGCAGGACTACTGGCTCGCCACGGGCAGCACCGAGCAGGAACTCCTGAAGGGCCGCGACAAGGGCCGCTTCCACGACACGAAGAACGAGGCCGACGCGTTCATCTTCAAGGTGCAGCAGCTGCGCAACGTGGCCGTGACCCCGCCGTACTTCCACGACGGCTCGGTCGCGAAGCTGGACGATGCGGTGCGCGTGATGGCGAAAGTGCAGTTGGGCCGCGATCTGCCGGCGGGCGACGTGGCCGACATCGTCGCGTTCCTCGGCAGCCTCACGGGCGACGTGCCGAAGCACTTCGCCGAGGTGCCGAGCCTGCCGGTGGCGGCGTTCTCGAAGTGATCTGATCCTGCTGCCGTCGGTATCGAACGCGGCCGGCACTTCCTGGCGGAAGTGGCCGGCCGCTTCCTTTGGCGTTACAACGTCTGGCGTTCCTACCGCCGTGCGGATCTCAGGATGCGCTCGGCCTTCATGATCACCGGGCGGTCCACCATCTTCCCGTCCAGCGCGATCGCCGCGCCGTCGGCCTTGCGTGCGGCCGTGACCACGCGCTCGGCCCACATGACCTCCTCCTGCGTCGGCGCGAAGCACACGTTCACCAGCGGCACCTGACGCGGATGGATGCACAGCTTCGCGCTGAAGCCCAGCCGCTTCGCGCGCATGGTGTCGTCGTTCAGCTGCTCGGGTTCGTCGATCTCCGTGCACACGCCGTCGACGGGCGGCTGCAGACCCGCGAGCCGCGATATCAGCACGAGCTGCGACCGGAAGAAGAGCAGCTCGTCGCCGTCGCCGTCGATGCCCACATCCACCTGGAAATCGATGGTCCCGAAGACGAGGCGCTGCACCTGCTTGCCCGCTGCGATCTTCGCGGCGTTCTGGAAACCCAGCGCGGTCTCGATGAGCGGCAGCAGCGGCAGATTGCGCTCCGTGCAGACGTCCACGAGCGCCTGCCCGACGTTCTCCGCCTTCGGCAGGATCACGCCCGCGACCCCCGGCAGGCGGCACAGCGCGACGTCACCCTCGTGCCACGGCGTGTCGGCCGCGTTGATGCGCACGTACACGCTCCGCGGTGCGGACCCGAGCCAGCCGGCGAGCGAGACGCGGGCGGCGTCCTTCTCCGAGGGCGGCACGGCGTCTTCCAGGTCGACGATCACCGCGTCGGCGCCGGAGCTGCAGGCCCGGTCGAAGCGCTCGGGGCGGTTCGCGGGGACGAAGAGATACGAGTGGGCGATGGTCTTGTTCATGGGCGTCAGATGGCTTTTTCCGCGCGGAGGCGGGTGATGGCGTCGGCGTCGTAGCCGAGTTCCGCGAGGATCGCGTCGGTGTGCTGGCCCACGGCGGGGATCGGGTCCATCCGCGGCGAGAAGCTCTCGGGCATGCCCGGCGGCAGCATCGCCTTCACCGGGCCCGCGGGCGTGTCCACATCGCGCCACCGACCGCGTGCAGCGAGCTGCGCGTGGTTCCAGACCTCGTGCATGTCGTTCATCCGCGCGTTGCCGATCTGCGCCTCGTCGAGCCGCGCCACGACGTCCTCGGCCGACAGGTGCGAGAACACCTCGACGATGATCGCGCGCAGCTCCTCACGCGCGGCCGACCGCTTCGGGTTCGACGAGAAGCGCGGGTCCGTCTCGAGTTGCGGCATGCGCACGACCTTCTGGCAGAACGTGGCCCATTCGCGTTCGTTTTGCAGGCCCAGCATGACGCGGCGGCCGTCCCCCGCGGGGAATGGACCGTATGGGTAGATGGTGGCGTGCGACGCGCCAGCCCGCGGTGGCGGCGCGGCGCCGTCGTACGCGTAGTAGAGCGGGAAGCTCATCCACTCGGCCATGGCTTCGAGCATCGAGATGTCGATGCGGCAGCCGCGGCCCGTGCGTCCGCGCTGGATCAGCGCCGCGAGGATGTTGCTGTACGCGTACATGCCCGCGGCGATGTCGACGATGGAGCAGCCCGCCTTCGCGGGTTCCGCCTCCGTGCCGGTCACCGACAGGAGCCCGGACTCGCTCTGGATCAGCAGGTCGTACGCCTTCTTGTCGCGATACGGGCCGTCGGCACCGTAGCCCGAGATGTCGCACACGATGAGCCGCGGATGCGTCGCCGACAGCTTCTCGTACGAATAGCCCATGCGGTCCGCGGCACCCGGCGCGAGGTTCTGGATGAGCACGTCGGCGTTCTCGAGCAGCCGCGCGAGGATCACCTTCGCTTCGTCGTGCTTCAGATCGAGCGAGAGGCTTTCCTTCGAACGGTTGGTCCACACGAAGTGCGACGACTGGCCGCGGACGCGCGTGTCGTACTGCCGCGCGGGGTCGCCCACGCCGGGACGCTCGATCTTGATGATGCGCGCGCCGAGATCGGCGAGCTGCCGGGTACAGAAGGGCGCCGCGATGACGTGTTCCAGCGCGACGACCGTGATGCCCTCGAGGGGGCGGGTTCCGAGAGTCATGGGTTCTTCGACCTAGAAGGATCGGGGCATCCCGAGCACGTGCTCGGCGACGTAGGACAGGATCAGGTTGGTGGAGATGGGCGCCACCTGGTACAGCCGCGTCTCGCGGAACTTGCGCTCGACATCGTATTCGCACGCGAAGCCGAAGCCGCCGTGGAACTGCAGGCACGCGTTGGCGGCCTCCCACGAGGCCTTCGCCGCGAGGTATTTCGTCATGTTCGCCTCGGCGCCGCACGGCAGGTGCGCGTCGTACAGCGAGCACGCCTTCCAGCGCATGAGGTTCGCGGCCTCCAGCTCGATGTACGACTCGGCGATCGGGAACTGGACCCCTTGGTTCTGCCCGATGGGGCGCCCGAAGACTTCGCGCTCCGACACGTACTTCGACACCTTTTCGACGAACCAGTAGCCGTCGCCGATGCATTCCGCGCCGATCAGCACGCGCTCCGCATTCAGCCCGTCGAGGATGTAGCGGAAGCCCTGGCCCTCCTCGCCAATGAGGTTCTCTGCAGGGATCTCGAGGTTCTCGAAGAAGAGTTCGTTCGTCTCGTGGTTCACCATGTTGGGAATCGGCCGCACGGTGAGTCCGTGGCCCACGGCCTCGCGCAGATCGACGAGGAAGATCGACATCCCCTCCGACTTGCGCTTCACCTCGGCGAGCGGCGTGGTCCGGGCGAGCAGGATCATGAGGTCCGAGTGCTGCACCCGCGAGATCCAGACCTTCTGCCCGTTCACCACGTACCGGTCTCCGCGCTTCACCGCGGTGGTCTTCAGCTTCGTGGTGTCGGTGCCGGTGGTGGGCTCCGTGACCCCCATCGACTGCAGGCGCAGTTCGCCACTTGCGATCTTCGGGAGGATGGCGCGCTTCTGTGCTTCCGATCCGTGCCGCAGCAGCGTGCCCATGTTGTACATCTGCCCATGGCAGGCACCCGCGTTGCCGCCGCAGCGGTTGATCTCTTCCATGATGACCGAAGCCTCGGCGAGCCCCAGGCCGGATCCGCCGAACTCCTGCGGGATCAGCGCCGCGAGCCAGCCGGCCTTCGTGAGCGCGTCGACGAACGCCTCGGGGTAGGCGCGCTTCGCATCGACGTCGCGGAAGTACTCGGCGGGAAAGGTGGCGCAGAGATCCCGGATGGCGTCACGGAGATCCTGGTACTGGTCGGGCGGCGCAGCGTTGGGCATGGGGCGAAGGCATCCTGTGAGGCCCGCCATGGTAGACATGCCCGGGGCGCGGCGGAATGGGGAATCGCGCAATGCGCCTTCGCGGGGGTCGAAGACTCGGCTGCCGTGTAGGAGCGGCCCATGCTCTTGTAGGAGCGGCCCATGGCCGCCTCTCGGGCCGTTGGCCCGCGGCGGGGAGCCCGCGTGGTGTACGAACAAGGGGAGGCCCCCTTGTATATCCCCCAGTGGATGGATCACCGCCTGAAGGAGCGGGCCATGCTCTTGTAGGAGCGGCCCATGGCCGCGAAAGCGATCGTTCCGGTCGAAGCGTTTGCGCGGCATCGACCGCTTTCGGGGCCATGGGCCCCTCCTACAGGGCGCTCCGATCGCGACGAGTGGTTCCGAATCTGTAGGAGCGGCCCATGGCCGCGAAAGCGATCGTTCCGGTCGAAGCGCTTGCGCAACATCGACCGCTTTCGGGGCCGTGGGCCCCTCCTACAGGGCGCTCCGATCGCGACGAGTGGTTCCGAATTTGTAGGAGCGGGTCAAGTTCTTGTAGGAGCGGCCCATGGCCGCGACAGCGATCGTTGACCTTGCCCCTGTCCAACGTAGTCCTTAGCCGTTCGGTTACGCGGCTTCCTTCGGCTGTGCCGCGTGCCAGCTTGCTTCGAACTTCATTGGGCTCACATAGCCCAGTGTCGAGTGTA
>JALHMS010000049.1:3738-18913 GCA_022843925.1 Burkholderiales bacterium | reverse complement strand
GGCGCGGCCTGGGAGGCGGGCTGGGTGGCGTCGGCGGGGGTGGGGGCGGTGCGATCGGGATCACTGCCCGGGGCTCGGTGACGATCGCCGGGGCCGCCTCGATCTACGCCGATGGCGCCGGGCCCGGCGCGGGTGCCGGATCGGCCACGGGCGATCCGGCCGGCGCCGGAGGCGTGGCCGGTGGCGCTGGCGCGGCCGGCGCGGCGGGCAGCACGGGCGGGACGAGCGTCGACCGCGTGATCGGCGGGACGGGGGGCACTGGCGGGACTGGCGGCAACGGCGGCAACGGCGGCTCCGGAGGCAAGGGGGGATTCGGCGGTCTGGGAGGGGCGGGTGCCGGGGGCACGATCGCACTCCAGGGCACCGTGGTGAGTGCCGGCACTGCAACCCTCTCGGCGGCCGGAGCCTTTGCGACCGGCGAACCGTTCATCGCCGACGCCCGCAAGGGCCGTGTCGTGCTCGGGAGCAACACGGCCTTCGGACCGAGCGGCAGCGCTGCGCGGCCGACGGTCCCGGCAACGCAGACGCGGCTGCAGACCGATCTCGCGGGCCCGCGTGGGGCCAACAGTTTCGTCGCTGGGGCACCGCTCACGCCGACCATCGCAGGACTGTCCGGTGGCGCCGACGTGTTCGGGCTGCTGACGGCAGGCGCCTCCGGTGCTCCGCTCGCCTCGGGTCGGACGCTGTTCGATTTCCTGCCCACGGTCGCTGGCCTGCAGGCGTTCCCGACGAGCGGCCCGAACGCTCAGCCCGATGCGCTGGCGGCCATCATCCGGCTCGACACCGGACTGGCGGGCACCAACTCGGCGCAGAACTACGTCGGATTCGACATGGTGGCGTTCGTCAACGTGTCCGATCGGGATCTGCGGGCGCCGTCCATCGGCCTGACGGTCGGTGGTGCGGGCACGACCTTCTCGACTGGACTGCTGACGGGCGGCGTGGCAGCAGGTCGCGGCTTCGGGGCCACCGGAACGCCGGCGACGCTCGGCGTGCTGCGCCCAGGAGAAGCCTGGGTGACGCTGGTGCCGGAAGGCGCGGTCACGGTGAGTGCTTCGCTCGAGGGCGGCTCCACGGGAGGATCACGCGCGCTCACGACCTCCGAGATCGTCTATGTCCGGGCCAGCCGCCCGGATCTCACGACGCCGCCACAACTCCCCGGCCTCACAGCGATGGTGCTGAGCGCCGACGGCCGTACGCTGTACGGCGTCGACCCGACGCGCAACGCGCTCGCCGTGGTGAATGCCGACGGGCTGACCGAGCGGCAGCTGTTCCGGGATGTGCCCGGAATCGCGGACCTGCGCGACATCGCAGTGAATCCGAACGGTGGCAGCGTCTACGTCGCCGGCGGTTCGGCCACCGTCGCACTCTTCGATCGCGACCCCGCGAACGGCAACCTCACGTTCATCCGCACCTTCCGGGGGCTGCCGGGGTCGGGCCCCGCGCAATCCCTCGAGGTCTCCTCGGACGGCACCCGGCTCTTCGTCGCCGGCAACGGCGCCGTGCAGCGCTTCGACCTCGATGCGAATGGTGACGTGATCGGCGGCAGCGGTGTTCTCACGCTGGGCGGCGCACTCCCCTACACGCAGATCGACCTGTCCGCGGACGGCGCCGTGCTGTACGGGCTGTCCGCCACCGCGGATATCGTGGGGGTGCTACGTTCCGGCGATCTCATGATCGTTCAGAACCTTCCCGGGTTCGACGGCGCCAGCGCCGTCGCCACCAGTGCCGATGGCGGCCACGTCTACGTGACCGCGCGTGACGGCAGTGCGATCCACGTCCTCACGCGCGATCCCGCCACGCTGCGGCACACGCTGATCCAGACGCTGCGCCAGGGTGTCGACGGCGTCCGCAGTCTGGTCGGTGCCACCGACGTCACGGTCACGGCCGACGGACGCTTCGTCGTTGTGGCCGGCACCGGTAGCGACGCGCTCGCGGTCTTCGCCCGGGATCCCGCGACCGGTCGCCTGGCCTTCGCGCAGTCGCTGCGTCAGGACGTCGGGGGCAACGACGGACTGCATGCGCCGCTCGCCCTCGCCATCGACCCGACCACGGGTCGGCTGTACGTCGGAAGCGGAGGCCGGGGGCCAGGTCTTGCGGGTGGCGTCGCGGTGTTCGATAACGAGACGCTCGAGGGCGGCACGCTCGCCGATCGCCCGGCGATCGACACGGCGGCCGGCCTGCTCTTCGCCCTCGGCACCGCCATGCCTGCGTTCGATGGCCGCGTCGCCCAATGGAGCCTGTTCGTGGACGACCCGGCCGCGGCCGGTCGCCGCATCACGCCTGTGATCCTCGAACGGAACGGTGACCGCTGGACCATCACCGGCATCGGGACCACGCGCACGGTGACCACCGCGGGTCGCCAGACCTTCGAGTTCGGCACGGTCTCCGGCAGCGACCGCGCGTCGGGCCGCACCTTCGGCTGGCTGTACGACACGCCGGACCGCGCGAACCCCGATGCGGGCAGCGTCGAGTTCGCGGCGGGCCCGGACGGCGGTGCCATCCTGCTCGCGCCGGGCGCCGGCCCGCTCGCCGTCGGCGGCGTCGTGACGACGGAGGCCGTGCTCGCCCGGACCTACTCGATCCAGGCGACCGTGGTGCCCGCCCGCACCCGTCAGATCACGACCTTCGCGAACGTCGAGAACATCGGCATCTTCACCGCCCGCGGCAACGACGACATCGCCCTCCGGTCCGCGCCCGGCGTGGAGGTGGGCACGACGCAGGTCGACACGGGCGACGGCGACGACAGCGTCCTGGTCCTGGGGGCGCGGGGCGCCACCGACATCCGCCTGGGCGCCGGCAACGACGAGGGGCGCATCCGCACGACGGATATCGCCAACATCAACCTGCGCGGTGGTGACGACGACGATCAGCTGTTCCTGCAGCAGATCGGCTTCGGGACCAACCTCGAGATCTTCGGCGGCAACGGCCGCGACACGGTGCGCGTTTCCGGACTCGGCCTGCCGCTCGGGACGACCGCCCGGGCGCACGGCGACGACCCGTCCTCGCTGCCCGGCGACACGCTGATCTTCGATCCGCAGGACGGCTTCACGGTGACGCCGGCGAGCCCGTCGCTGCCTGCAGGGTCGGTCGCGTCGGCGCGCCTGCTGCTGCCCTTCGGGTTCCGCCAGCAGGTAGCCGGCACGCTCTTCTACGACACCTTCGAGGGCCTGCAGGTCCTCGCGGCACCGGACGTGCGGATCACCGCACCCGCCATCCGCGAGGGCGACAGCGTCACGTTCAGCTCGTCGGTCATCCCGCGCGGGACGACGAACGCGCTGCGCGAACCGCTGGCGTGGGACATCGACGGCGACGGTCGCTACGACGACGCCTTCGGCGACAGCGTCACGCTCACTTGGGCGCAGTTGCAGGACCTCGGCATCGACGACGACGGCCGGTACGCCATCGGCGCCCGCGCGGTGAACGGCGATGGGGCAGAGGCGGAAGGTTTCGCGACGCTGTTCGTCTCGAACACGCTGCCCGCGGTGACGACCTCCGGGGCGCCGACCGTGCCGGCCCTCGCGGCCTACGCGCTCGGGTTCGCGGCGACCGATCCGGGCGACGACCGCGTGACCGAATGGCGCGTGGACTGGGGCGACGGGACGCCCGTCGAGGTCCTTGGCAGCGGATCCACCGGCGCGTCGCACGTGTACGCCCGCCCCGGCCGGTACGCGATCTCCGTCGGCGCGGTCGACGAGGACAGCAGTCCGGATGCGGTCCTGGCCCCCGTGCGCCTGGTGGACGTGCTCGCGACGCCGGCACTGCTGGATGCCGGTGGACCGTACCGCATCCGCGAAGGCGAGGCGCTCTCGCTCGTCGGCAGCGCGGACGGCGCGCTGGAGGTGAGATGGGCCTTCGATGGTGCGCCGGCCTACGTGCCGCCCATCGTCGTGCCGCCGTTCTTCGTCATTCCGGCGTCGGCGATCTCCCCGATCGTCGGGGCGTCGACCGTGGTGCCGTGGAGCGTGCTGAACAGCGCCTTCGGCATCGCGGACAACGGCACCCGCTCGGTGCGCATCTCCGCGCTCTACCCCGACACGTCCACGCCGCAGGTGGTGGACGGATCGGTCGCGTCGATCGAGATCGAGAACGTCGCGCCCACGGCCTCCTTCCGCACCACGGGCCCAGTGAACGAGGGCAGCCGCGCGACCGTCTCGTTCGCGGACATCGTGGAGCCTTCGCCCACCGACCTCGCCGCGGGGCTGCGCTTCAGCTACGACTTCGACGACGACGGGCGCTTCGATGTCGTCGACAGCGCGCTCGCATCGATCGACGTCCCGTTCGCGCTCACGGCCGACGACGGCACGCTGCGCATCCGCGGGCGCATCGCCGACAAGGACGGCGGGTTCACGGACTATACGACCACGCTCGACGTGCTGCCCCTGGCCCCGACGCTGACGCTGCGCGGCGCCGACGTCGTGACGGAAGGCACCGACTACGTGCTCGCATTCGATGCGACGGACCCGGGCACGGACACCATCCGGCGCTGGTCCATCGACTGGGGTGATGGCGCCGTCCAGGAGTTCGGGGGTGCAGTCCGCGAGGCAACGCATCGATTCGCGGACGACGCGGTCCGGCGCATCGTGGTCAGCGCATTCGACGAGGACGGCCGAACGGACGCCGAACGGACCGTGACGGTGCGCAACGCCGCGCCGGTGATCACCGACCTCGTCATGGCCCGCAGTCGCGAAGGCGATGCCGCGCAACTGACCGGACGCCTCACGGATCCGGGCGTGCTCGATACCTTCCGTCTCGATGTCGTGTGGGGCGACGGCACGGTCGAGCGTATCGACCTCGCTGCCGGGACGATCGAGTTCGCGTTGTCCCACCGGTACGCCGACGACAGTCCCGCCCGCGGCTACGCCGTGCAGCTCACGGTCACCGACGACGACGGTGGCGTCGGCCGTGCCGCGACCGCAGCGATCGTCGACAACGTCGCGCCGGTGCTCCTCGCGGTGTCGCCGGCCACGCCGTCGGTCGCCGAGAACGGCGTGGTGGCGGTGTCGGGCGTGATCGTCGATCCGGGTCTCCTGGACGCGCACGTCGTCACGGTCCGCTGGGGCGACGGGACGACGTCGGCAGCGACGGTCGACGCAGTCGCACGCACCTTCGTCGCGAGTCATCGCTATCTCGACGACGACCCGACCGCGACGTCGGCGGACCGCTACACCGTCGATGTCTCGGTGAGCGACGACGATGGCGGGCAGGGGGCAGGCGTCGTCGAAGTACGCGTGGACAACGTCGCACCGGTCTTCCGTCGCTTCGATGTGGACGAGACGCAGGTCGGGCCGGCCCGATCGCGCATCGCCCTGCGCGCCGGGATCGTGGATCCCGGCACCCGGGACACCCACACGCTCTCGATCGACTGGGGTGACGGCAGCACGACCGCCGCAGTGCTGGACGCGGTCACCGGGGTCTTCCTGGCGGAACACGAGTACGACATCTCGGTCAGCCGCAGCCACGTCATCACCGCGACACTCGCGGACGACGACACCGGCAGGACCACGATCGTGATCGAGACCGACGGAGCGAACCTCAACCGAGCCCCGATCGCCCGCGACGACCAGGCCGAAGTCGACGAGGATGGGGCCGTGTCCCTCGACGTGCTCGCCAACGATTCCGATGCAGACGACGATCCGCTGACGGTCCGTCTCGTCGACGGGCCGCGCCACGGCACCCTGGAGACTCTCCCGGGCGGGGCGTTGCGGTACCGTCCCGCCGCAGACTTCAATGGTGAGGACACGTTCACCTACCGGGCCACCGATGGCAGGGCAACTTCCGACCTGGCCACGGTGACGCTCCGCGTGCGGCCGGTGGACGATGCGCCGGTGCTCGATGCCATCGCACCTGTGCGCATCGACGAGGGCGGCGTCGTCGCCTTCGCGGCCAACGCCCGCGATGTCGACGGCGATCCGCTGGCGTTCTCGCTGGTCGGCGCCCCCGAGGGCGCCACGATCGATCCGACCACTGGCGCGTTCCGCTGGCTCGCTGCCGATGGCGACGCGACCGTCGCCTTCGACGTCGCCGTGGACGACGGCGTGACCCGGGTCGCCCGGACCGTGACGATCGAGGTCCGCAACGTGGCTCCGGCGTTGACCGTCACGGGGCCGGCCGAAGCGCTGTCCGGCCGGCCGTACGAGCTCAGCCTCGGGGCCTTCGATCCGGGCCTCGACACGATCGACCACTGGCTCGTGCAGTGGGGCGACGGCGGTCCCGTCGAGCGGCTCCGCGGCGATGCCGTCACGGCGACACACGTCTATGCCGAGCCCGATCGCAACCACGTGATCCGCGTGACCGCGGTCGACGAGGACGGCACGTGGGACGCCGCGCCGCTCGACGTGGCGGTCGTGAATCCGCTGCTCCGCGTGCGGAGTTTCGCCGCGGACGATAGCGGTTTCACGGTGCGGACGAACCGGGCCTTCGACACTGCAACCCTCAATCTCTACGATGCGCTCACGACCGTCCGCGATCCAGCCGATGTGGTCGTCACGGATGCCGCGGGCCGCGTCGTCCGGGGCAGCGTCGTCCTCGATGCCGATGCCGCCGGATTCCGGTTCGTGGCGTCGGGTGGTCCGCTGGCCCCCGGCGAGTACCGCGTCCAGTTGCGGAGCGCGACCAACGGCTTCCGCGACACCGCGGGCGGACTGCTCGACGGCAATCGCGACAACACGGCGGGTGACGACTACATCACGAGCTTCACGGTCGCAGCCGATCCGGGGCCGGTCCTGGCCATCATCGATGTGGTGCGTGGGCCGAAGCAGGTGGCGGACGTGCCGGCCACTGGGCGCGGGATCCCGCTGACACTCACGTCCGAAGGGGGCGCCACCACCATCACGGCCGTCCTGCGCTACGACCCCGCGAAGCTGAGCATCACCGGTATCGAACCCGGGGCCGGATTGCCGGCCGGTAGCAGCTACCGGCTGCTCGGCGTGCCGGGCGATCTTCAGATCGTCCTGACGGCGTCCCGACCGTTCGCCGCCGGGACGATCGAGGTCACCCGACTGCTCGCGGCCGTGCCGGAAGGTGCCGTGTACCGGAGCGCGCAGGTGCTCGACCTGGGCGGTGCGACCGTCGACGGTCAGGTCGCCGGGGTGGACGACGGCATCCATGTGGTCGCGTACTTCGGGGATGCCAACGGCGACGGGCGCTACACCTCGCTCGACGCGCAACGCGTCGCGCGCGTCGCCGCGGGGCTCGACAGCGGTTTCGGGGCCTTTCCGCTGATCGATCCCGTCCTGATCGGCGACATCGACGGCAGCGGTGGCCTGAGCCCGGCGGATTCGACCGCGATCACGCAGGAGACCCAGTTCATCCTGTCGGGCAGGGCGAGCCTCGACCGGGTGGACATCCCCGCGATCCCGACGATGGCTGCCGTGCCGACCGTCACAGCGGCCACGCGTCCGGTCGAGGTGCCGCCTCCGGCGCCGCAGCTGTTCGCCGGCACGGCTCGCCCAGAAGCGTTTGCCGCAGGACTCGGGTTCCTGTCGCAGGCCGGAACGCTCGACGACCTCGCGCGAGGGCCGCAGTGGACGGCAAAGGTGTCATTGCCTCCGACGTCGCGGTTCACATCGCTGACGACCCTGCGGTCCGCACTGCGGGATCTCTCCGGGCCGACGAAGTCCTGAGGGACTGCATGGCATGTGGGTAGCGCAGGATGGGCCGGAAGGTTCCATCTTGCGCTGTCTCCCTGTACCGCCGAGCGGTGGCGGGTCTACGAGGGCACCCTTCGTCCCGGGCTGCACTTCCGCCGCCCGCATCGCAACCGACCATTCAAGGGGAAATGCCATGAGAACCACCGCCATCCTCGTTGTCGCCGCGACCCTGTTCGCTGCCGGCTTCACGACCTCCGTCCTCGCCGCTGCGACCCAGCAGGAGAAGATGAAGACCTGCAACGCCGAGGCCCGCACCAAGGCCCTGAAGGGCGATGAGCGTCGCACGTTCATGAGCGGCTGCCTCGCCGTGAGTCCCGAGGAGAAGCAGGCCCGCCTCGCACAGCGCGAGAAGGCGAAGACCTGCACCGCCGAGGCCAAGGGCAAGGGCCTCAAGGGCGAGGAGAAGAAGACTTTCCTGGCGCAGTGCGTGGCTGCCTGACCGCGGCCGCTGTACCAGTCAGTCCGGGGCCCGGCGCGCGAAAGCGTTCCGGGCCCCGGTGCTTTCCGGCGTCTTCGGCATGCCGCACGAGCGCAAGGCCGTTGCCATGACGGGCGGGATCGGCTAGAAAGCGGCGACCGCGGCTCGTGCGCTGTGCGCCAGCGGGTCCACCGAACCACAAACACAAGGACCTCCCGGGATGCCGATCCCATCTTCCGGAGCCGCGCCGCCATGACGCCATCGATCCGCCGCCTCTGGCCCGGCCTCATCCTGACCGCGACCGCGCTGCCGACGGTCGGTCAGTCGCTCGACGACGCGCTTGCCAGTGGACAACTGGGGCCCGGCTACGCGCAGTTGCTCAATCTCACCTCTTCACCGGACGTCAGCACCGCGCACTACAACGTCGACACCAGCCCGGAGAAACTCGCCATCCAGGTCGGACGGATCGGCCACGAGCAGCTCTGGCAGACCCTGTCCGACACCACCGACCTCTATTGGCGCGGCGCGGGCGGATACACATCGATGCGTACCGGCTTTCCGACGACGGTGGCGGGGCCTGGCGCGATCTCCAGCACCTGGCGCGCGGTGAGCCTGACCGCCGGTGTCGTTGCGAAGATCCGTCTCGGTGATGAGTTCACGCTCCTGCCGGCACTGGACGTCGGCGTGGCCCGGCTCGAGAACCATGCGAAGTACTCTGGCGCCGCCATCGCGTTGAAGCCCTTCCTGGACGGGCGGCTGTTCGACTGGGGCACGAACGCGACGCTCGTCACACCGAACGTCGGTCTCGAGTGGATCCGCAAGCACGACGACCGCACCACGGCGATCCGGCTGCACGCCGCGTGGTCGAGGATCGCGACCTTCGGAGAGGCGGATCCGGCGCTCAGCTTCCGCGAGTTCGCCGGCGTGGCCTCGATCCGCGCGGAGCATGTCGCGCCGACGACCCTGCGCGTGGCAGAGCGTCCGCTTCGATGGGTCGCCTTCGGTGGTCATTCGGCGTTCTTCGGGCCCAACCGGGAGGCGCTCGGATTCCCGTCGGTGTCGGAATTCGGGCTCGGCGTCGAAGTGCCCATCGCGCCCGGCGACGCGGCGTCGAAGCGGGTCCGCCTGGCGGGCAGCTATCTGGTCGGCCCGAGTGTCCATGGGTGGTCCGTGAGCGTGGGGATGCAGTACTGAGGGGTGATGTCCGAGGATGGGGTGCGTGGCTTTCGTGGGTCGGGCTTCGCGACTGGATGCCTCGGTGCTGAAAACTACCCCCGTGGGTCGGGCTTCGCCCGACGCCTGCGTTCCTGGATTCGCAGCAGTGCCCAAGCCAGCGCAGCGTCGAGCGATGCTCGACCCACGGCGGCCCTCGCCACTGGATTCCGCGGCGCTGAGAACAACCCCCGTGGGTCGGGGTTCGCCCGACGCCTGCGTTCCTGGATTCGCAGCTGAGCACAAGCCAGCGCCGCGTCGAGCGATGCTCGACCCACGGCGGCCCTCGCCACTGGATTCCTCGGTGCTGAAAACTACCCCCGTGGGTCGGGCTTCGCCCGACGCCTGCGTTCCTGGATTCGCAGCTGAGCACAAGCCAGCGCCGCGTCGAGCGATGCTCGACCCACGGCGGCCCTCGCCACTGGATTCCGCAGCGCTGAAAACTACCCCCGTGGGTCGGGGTTCGCCCGACGCCTGCGTTCCTGGACTCGCTGCTGTGCCCAAGCGTGCGCAGCGTCGAGCGATGCTCGACCCACGAAGGTGCCTCGCCACTGGATTCCTCGGTGCTGGAAACACCCCCCGTGGGTCGGGGTTCGCCCGACGCCTGCGTTCCTGGATTCGCCGCTGAGCCCAAGTCAGAGTAGCGTCGAGCGATGCTCGACCCACGAAGGACTTCGCCACTGGATTCCTCGGTGCTGAAGACTACCCCCGTGGGTCGGGCTTCGCCCGACGCCTGCGTTCCTGGACTCGCTGCTGTGCCCAAGCGTGCGCCGCGTCGAGCGATGCTCGACCCACGAAGGACTTCGCCACTGGATTCCTCGGTGCTGAAAACAGCCCCCGTGGGTCGGGCTTCGCCCGACGCCTGCGTTCCTGGATTCGCCGCTGAGACCAAGCGAGCGCCGCGTCGAGCGATGCTCGACCCACGAAGGTGCCTCGCCACTGGATTCCGCGGCGCTGAGAACAACCCCCGTGGGTCGGGGTTCGCCCGACGCCTGCGTTCCTGGATTCGCCGCTGAGCCCAAGCCAGAGTAGCGTCGAGCGATGCTCGACCCACGAAGGACTTCGCCACTGGATTCCGCGGCGCTGAAAACTACCCCCGTGGGTCGGGCTTCGCCCGACGCCCGCGTTCCTGGATTCGCCGCTGAGCCCAAGCCAGCACAGCGTCGAGCGATGCTCGACCCACGAACGCCTCCGGCGGACTACACCGACAGATACTTCTCCCGCACCGACGCGTCCGACATCAGGTCCGCCATCGCGCCCTCGTACCGTACGTGGCCCTGTTCCAGGATCACTGCGCGGTCCGTGATCGACGCCGCGAAGCGGAGGTTCTGTTCCGAGATCAGCAGCGTCAGGCCCTCGCGCTTCAGGGCGCGGATGGCATCGCCCATCTGCTCGACGATCACCGGTGCCAGACCCTCCGAGGGCTCGTCGAGCAGCACCGCCAGCGGGTTGCCCATCAGCGTCCGCGCGATGGTCAGCATCTGCTGTTCGCCGCCGGACATCTCGCCGCCGCGCCGGTCGCGCATCCGCCCGAGATTCGGAAAGAGTTCGTACAGCCGCGACGGGGTCCAGTGCGGCGCACCCTCCCTGGCGGGGCGACGGCCGACCTCCAGGTTCTCTTCCACCGTGAGTTCCGCGAACACGCGGCGTTCCTCCGGCACGTAGCCGAGTCCCGTGCGGCACACCGCGTACGGCGGACGCCCATGCACGCGCGTGCCGTCGAACAGCACCTCGCCGGCCTTCGGCGGGACGAGGCCCATCAACGTCTTCAGGGTCGTCGACTTGCCGGCGCCATTGCGACCGAGCAGCGCGACGACTTCCCCGCGCGCCACCGTCAGGCTCACGCCGAACAGGATCTGTGCACGGCCGTAGAAGCTGTCGAGCCCGCGTGCCTCGATGAGCGGTGCCGTGCTCACGCATGGCCTCCCAGATAGATGCGCTGCACTTCGGGATCCGCGCGGACGGATGACGGTGCGCCCTGCGCGATCAGGCGCCCGCGGTCGAGGACAAGCAGTCGGTCGGCGTGGGCGAAGACGATGTCCATGTCGTGCTCGGTGAAGAGCACGGAGACGCCGTCGGAGGCGGTGAGGCGCGTCACGAGGTCCATGAGCGCGTGACGTTCGCCGGGGGCCATGCCTGCGGTGGGTTCGTCCATCAGCAGGAGCCGCGGCGCGTTGGCGAGGGCCATCGCGAGTTCGAGCCGCTTCGAATCGCCGTACGCGAGTTGCGCGCAATGGCGGTCCGACTGCGCGTCGAGGCCCACGCGGGCGAGCAGCGCCATGGCGGCGTCGCGATGCGCGAGCGTGGCGCTGCCGGCGGGCCGGAACGATTCCCCCAGGTGCGAGGCGATCGCCGCCTGCACGTTCTCGACGACCGACATCGATGCGAACGTCGCGGTGATCTGGAACGTGCGCGCCACGCCGCGACGGAAGAGGGCACGCGGCTTCATGCCCGTCACCGCCTTGCCGTCGAGCACGACGCTGCCGGCGTCGGGCCGCACCTGGCCACCGATCAAGTTGAAGCACGTGCTCTTCCCCGCGCCGTTCGGGCCGATCAGTGCGACGCGTTCGCCGGCCGCGACCGAGAAGCTCACGCCCACCACGGCATGCACACCGCCGTAGCGCTTCTCCAGATCTCGCGCTTCCAGGAGGTTCATCGCGCGCCTCCCCGCTGGACGAGTGCCGACAGGCTCCCGACCACCCCGCGCGGGAACGCGAGCACCAGCGCGAGGATCACGGCGCCCAGCACGAGTCGCCAGTACTCGGTGTGGCGCAGCGTCTCGTCCTGCAGCCAGGTGAAGAGCGCTGCCCCGGCGACGGGACCGGTGAGCGTCTGCACGCCGCCCAGCAGCACCATCACGAGGCCGTCGACCGAGCGCGCGATGGCCATCACCTCCGGCGACAGGCTGCCCTTCGAGAAGACGAAGAGCGCACCGGCGAGACCTGCCCCCGCGGCAGCGATGGGGAACGCGAACCAGCGCGTCCGCCGTACGTGGATGCCGAGCGCCTCGGCCCGTGCAGGCGCATCCCGCCCGGCGCGGAGCGCGTGCCCGAACGGTGCGTGGGTCACGTGCCACAGCGCCCACACAGCCGGCGCGCAGAACGCGAGGGTGAGCCAGTAGTACTCGCGCTTCGCCGACGCCCAGTCCGCGGGCCAGATGCCGACGAGGCCGTTGCTGCCGCCGGTCACGTCGTCCCACTGGAACGCGATCGACCACGCGATCTGCGCGAAGGCCAGCGTCAGCATCGCGAGGTAGACGCCCGCGAGCCGCACGCAGAACCAGCCGACCGCCAGACCGAGCGTCGCGGCGGCGAACGGCGTGGCGACGATCGCGCCGAGCATCGACCAGCCGGCCTGCCGCACCAGCAGCGCGGCGACGTACGCGCCGGCGCCGAAGAACGCCGCGTGGCCGAACGAGACCATCCCGCCCGGGCCCATCAGGAAGTGCAGGCTGGCGGCGAAGAGCGCGAAGACGAGGATGTCGATGCCGAGCACGAGCAGGTACTCGTCGACGACGAACGGTGCGCAGGCCAGCAGTGCGACGCCGATGACGAAACCCACGTGGAAGCGCTTCCCCGGCGCGACCACCGCCGCCACCGAACGCGACGGCTCGCCCGTCGCCACCGGCCGGCCGAAGAGGCCGAAGGGGCGCACCGCGAGCGTCCCGGCCATCAGCAGGAACTCGACGACGAGCGTGAGGCGCGTGAAGTCGATCGCGAAGCCGGCCACTTCGACCGTGCCCAGCGCGACGCACATCGCCTTCACGATGCCGATCACGAGCGCAGCGACGAAGGCGCCGTGCAGACTGCCGAGTCCGCCGACGACGACGACCACGAAGGCGTCGGTGATGGCGATGAGGTCGAGGTTGAGACTCGCCGGCTCGCGCGGGATCTGCAGGGCGCCGGCAAGGCCCGCCAGCAGCGAGCCGAGCGCGAACACGCCGGTGAAGAGCCATGCCTGGTTCACGCCGAGGGCGCCGACCATCTCGCGATCTTCCGTCGCGGCGCGCACGAGCACACCCCAGCGGGTCCGCGAGAGCAGCAGGTGCAGGAGCCCCAGCACCACGGGGCCCATCGCGATCAGGAAGAGGTCGTACTCGGGGATGGCGCTGCCGGCGATCTCGACGGCTTCCTTGAGACCGGGCGCGCGAGGCCCGAGGATGTCTTCTGCTCCCCAGACGATGAGCGCGAGGTCCTTCACGATCAGCACGACGGCGAACGTGGCGAGGAGCTGGAAGAGCTCGGGCGCGTGATAGATGCGCTTCAGCACGAGCGTCTCGATCAGCACTCCGACCACCGCCACGGCGAGTGCGGCGACGACGATGCCGCCCCAGAATCCGAGCGGCCCCGACACGTGTTCGGCCACCGAGATGCCGACGTAGGTGCCGAGCATGTAGAGCGAACCGTGGGCGAAGTTCACCACGCGCGTGACGCCGAAGATGAGCGACAGGCCGGACGCGAGAAGGAACAGCGTCGAGGCGTTGGCGAGGCCGTTGACGAGCTGCGGGGCGAGGTCGGCGAAGGTCATGCGGCAGGGCGCAGGGACAGGGGCCCCGAGTATCGGCGAAACCGCGGGAGCGGTGTTGTCGAGTCCGCAAAGACGGGTGTGAGACGATCGGATGCAGTCGGTACGATGTCTTCCGGAGAAATCGTTCATGTCCAGCTTTCGCGCGCCTGTCCTCGCCCTCGTCGTGTCGATGGTGGCCGTTGGGTGCAGTTCGACGAGAGGCACGATCGGCGGCGTCATCCCGGCGCCGAAGTTCACGAAGGGGGCGTTGACGGAGGGGCGCTACACGGCGAGGGATAAGTCGTTCTCGGTGGCCGTCCCGTTCTCACCGGGTTCGCCGGGCTACACCGCGATGGAGATCGTCGAGAAGTCCGAAGGCGGGGGGAGTCTCGTCGCGTTCTCGTCGTCGGTGCATCCCGGCGAGGTGTATCGCGTGACGACGTTCGCTGACGTGAAGCCGGCGAACCGGTTGGCCGAGACGACGGTCGCGTCGTACCGCAAGCAGATGGAAGTCTCGGGCGGCGCGCCGCTCCGGGCGGAGAAGACGAATCAGGAACTCGTCGATGGGATGCTGGCGATCTCGCACCGGTACTCGCAGGCGATCCCGGCACGGACGGCGGACGGGGCGAGGTCCAAGGGGGCGATCTCGATCCACTCGACGCACTTCCTGCAGCGGAGCACGCGTGCGGCGTTCATCGCGGTGACTCGTACGCCGGACGGATCCGCGGCAAGCGCGGAGGGGGGCGACGCCCGCGGCGTCGCATTCCTGAAGTCGTTCCGGCTGCGGTAGGTCGAGGCACGAACTTCGACGAATGTGTGGCGCGCGTGGATTCCAGGACGGTTGCGTGGGTCGGGCACTGCCCGACGCCCGCGTTCCTGGATTCGTCGAAGTGCCCAAGCCATCGCCGCGTCGAGCGATGCTCGACCCACGAAGCGCTTAACAATCCCGTGGGTCGGGCTTCGCCCGACGCCTGCGTTCCTGGATTCGTTGCTGAGCCCATGGCATCGCAGTGTCGAGCTGTTGCTCGACCCACGAAAGACTTCGCCACTGGATTCTGCGGCGCTGGATACAACCCCCGTGGGTCGGGCAATGCCCGACGCCCGCGTTCCTGGATTCGTCGCTGAGCCCAAGCCATCGCCGCGTCGAGCGATGCTCGACCCACGAAGCGCTTAACGATCCCGTGGGTCGGGCTTCGCCCGACGCCTGCGTTCCTGGATTCGTCGCTGAGCCCAAGCCATCGCAGCGTCGAGCTGTTGCTCGACCCACGAACGACTTCGCCACTGGATTCTGCGGCGCTGGATACAACCCCCGTGGGTCGGGCAATGCCCGACGCCCGCGTTCCTGGATTCGTCGCTGAGCCCAAGCCATCGCCGCGTCGAGCGATGCTCG
>JALHMS010000049.1:0-3728 GCA_022843925.1 Burkholderiales bacterium | reverse complement strand
GACTTCGCCACTGGATTCTGCGGCGCTGGATACAACCCCCGTGGGTCGGGCAATGCCCGACGCCCGCGTTCCTGGATTCGTCGCTGAGCCCAAGCCATCGCCGCGTCGAGCGATGCTCGACCCACGAAGCGCTTAACGATCCCGTGGGTCGGGCTTCGCCCGACGCCCGCGTTCCTGGATTCGTCGCTGAGCCCATGGCATCGCAGTGTCGAGCTGTTGCTCGACCCACGAAAGACTTCGCCACTGGATTCTGCGGCGCTGGATACAACCCCCGTGGGTCGGGCTTCGCCCGACGCCTGCGTTCCTGGATTCGTCGCTGAGCCCATGGCATCGCAGTGTCGAGCGATGCTCGAAACATCAAAACTCGCCGCCTATCGCGTCCCCATCGGCTCGATCGTCCCCATGTGGAACCGATACTCGCCGTGACGGCGGTCGTCGTAGTAGTGCCGCAGCGTGCTGCGCACCGTCGCGAAGGCGAGTTCGTTCCACGGGATCTCGGCCTCGCTCAAGAGCTTCGTCTCGAGCGACTCGTCGCCCGGGAAGAAATCGAGGTCGAGCAGACGGCCGCGAAAGAGCAGATACACCTGATGGATGTGCGGGATGTTGAAGAGCGCGTAGAGGCCGAGGATCTCGACCCGGGCGTTCGCTTCCTCGAGCGTCTCGCGCGCGGCGCCGGCCGCCGTGGTCTCGCCGTTTTCCATGAAGCCCGCGGGTACCGTCCAGAAGCCGTGACGCGGTTCGATCGCGCGGCGGCAGAGGAGGATGCGGTCTTCCCACTCGGCGATGCACCCCACCACCATCTTGGGGTTCTGGTAGTGGATGGTGTGGCAGGCATCGCACACCCAGCGCGGCAGGTTGTCGCCGGGCGGGATCTTCTGCGACACGGTGGCGCCGCAATCGCTGCAGAATTTCATGGGTTTCAGTCAGAGAAATACCGGCTGACGGTAGCAGATTCAGCGGGGGCGTGACAGCGCGGCGCCGCTACAATCGCCCGCTGTTCCGGAGAGCCTGCGCATGCGTCCGTCCCATATCGCCACCATCCTCGAACGGGAATTCGCCGCGTCCATCGGCGGCCTGCACACGCCGGTGATGCTTTGGGGGGCGCCCGGCGTCGGCAAGAGCGATCTCGTGCGCGGCCTCGCGAAGCGCGCCCACGTCGAGTTGATCGACCTCAGGCTCTCGCAACTCGAACCCACCGATCTGCGGGGCATTCCCTTCCGCGACGGCGACCGCGTCGAATGGTCCGTTCCGTCGATGCTGCCCGATGCGAACCGCCATGGTGCCCGCGGCATCCTGTTCCTCGACGAGATCAACGCGGCGGCGCCCACCGTCACGGCCGCTGCGTACCAGCTGATCCTCGACCGCCGCCTCGGCGACTACGTGGTGCCCAGCGGCTGGGCGATCTTCGCGGCGGGGAACCGGCAGGGGGATCGCGGCGTGACGTACGCGATGCCTGCGCCGCTCGCGAACCGGTTCACGCACTACGAGCTCGAGCCGCATCTCGACGACTGGGTGACGTGGGCGCACGCGCGCGGCCTCGACCCGCGACTCATCGCGTTCCTGCGCTTCCGGCCTGAGCTGTTGTTCGACTTCGATCCCGCCCGCACGCCCATCGCGTTTCCCTCGCCGCGTACCTGGGAGTACGCCCATCGCGCACTCGAGAAGTACGTCGGGCATCCCGAACTGATCGGTGAAGCGCTGCAGGCCTGCGTGGGCCGCGCGGCTGGGGCGGAGCTGGACGCCTTCGTGCGACACATGGCCGATCTCCCGGATGTCGATGCCATTCTGCGCGGCGAGACGCAACCGGTGCCGGAGTCCGTCGATCTCCAGTACGGCGTCGCGGCAGCCCTCGTGCGGCGCAGCGCCCGTGCCGCGCGCGGTTCGGAAGCCGTCGCGATGCTCGCCCACGCGCTCGCCTACGCGGGCCGCTTCCCGATGCGCGAACTCGGTGTGATGCTGGTGGCGGATCTTCAACGCGCCGTGGGCCGGCCACTGATCGAGGTGCCCGGGTTCGACGCGTGGGCGGAAAGTCTCGGGGATCTCGTGCTCGCGGAGCGTGCCTCCTGAGCCGGCCGGACATCGACGCGATCCCCGATCCGGTCGCTCACGCGCACGCACGGATCGCCGCGGCGCGCACGCGGCTCGTCCTCGATCGACCGTTCCTCGGCGCGCTGGCGCTGCATCTCATCCCGGTGGCTGTGCCTGCAGACCGATGCGACACGCTCGGCACGGACGGGCGGCGGCTTTGGTTCCACCCGCCGTTCGTAGCAGGCCTGGCGCCTGCCCATCTGCGGTTCTGGATCGCCCACGTCGCCCTGCACTGCGCGCTTGGCCATTTCGCACGTCGGCAGCATCGCATCCGCGCCCGGTGGGATGTCGCGTGCGATCACGCCGTGAATCTGCTGCTGCGCGAGGACGGGCTGGCGCTGCCCGAGGATGCCCTCGCCGATCGCGCGTTCGCCGACCTGTCGGCCGAGCAGATCTATCCGCTCGTCCCCGACGGGACCCGGGATGCCCCCGTCGACCACCACGATGTGGCGGATGAAACGGCCGGTGGTGGACTCATCGGCTACCTCGACGAGGTGTCGATCGCGCAGGGCGATCGCAGCGGCGTGACGTCCGCCAGTGCGGGGAGCAACGGTGCGCCCACCGAGGACGATGGCAGCGCGGACGACGACGGGTGGGACGACGCCGGCAACATCGGCCGGAAGCATCGTCCGCGCGGCGAGCGCGACTTGCCGATCCCGGGCTATACCGATCCGCACGAGCTGGAGCAGTCGTGGAAGAGTCGTCTCGCCACCGCGGCGCAGGCGGCGCGCGAGGCGGGGCGGCTGGGTCAGTCGTGGCAGCGGGTGCTGGAGCGGCTGATCGAACCCGTGCTGCCTTGGCGGGCCCTGCTCGCCCGCTACGTGGTGTCGGCGGCCCGTGAGGACTACACCTTCCAGCGGCCACCGCGTCGCGACGGGGCGGCCATCCTGCCGCGGCTTGCGCGCGGGTCGTTGCGCATCGTCGCCGTGCTCGATACGAGCGGGTCGATCACCCGGCAGGAACTCGCCGAGTTCGTCGCCGAGCTGGACGCCCTCAAGGCCCAGGTACGCGCCGAAGTGACCGTCCACGCATGCGACGAACGCCTTGCCCCGGAGGGGCCGTGGCATTTCGACCCGTGGGACACGGTGACGCTGCCCGAATCCCTGCCCGGTGGCGGCGGCACGCGGTTCACGCCGGTGTTCGAGTGGATCGACCAGGCGCTGCTGGCGCCCGATCTCCTCATCTATTTCACCGACGCCCAGGGCGAGTTCCCGGCCGCGCCGCCGCCGTATCCGGTGCTGTGGCTGGTGAAGGGGCGGGGCGAGGTGCCGTTCGGGGTGCGGGTCGGACTGGGGTGAGATCCTGCCGGCGCGTTTCGATCGACGCGGCGAGGTCGTAGGAGCGGGCCATGCCCGCGAAAGCGGTCGATGCAAGGAACCGCTTCGACCGGAACCGTCGCCTTCGCGGGCACGGGCCGTCTCTCGGGCCGCTGGCCCGAGCCGGCCGGGTGGCAGGACGTACCAACAAGGGGAGGACCCCTTGTATATCCCCCGTGATTCAGCCGCGCGACGTGGGGGGGTTCTGTAGGAGGGGCCCATGGCCCCGAAAGCGTTCGATGCAAGGAAACGCTTCGACCGGAACCATCGCTTTCGCGGCCATGGGCCGCTCCTACAAAAGCTCGGCGCATTCCCGAGGCGGGT
>JALHMS010000048.1 GCA_022843925.1 Burkholderiales bacterium | reverse complement strand
GTGTCGTGGAACGAGGTGCTCTGGTAGTTGAGCATGATGTCGTCGGCGCCCGGCACGCCCATGATGTAGTTCACGCCGGCCGTGCCGAGCAGCGTGAGCAGGGTGTCCATGTCGTCCTGATCGGCGTCCGCGTGGTTCGTGTAGCAGACGTCCATGCCCATCGGCAGGCCCAGCAGCTTGCCGCAGAAGTGATCCTCCACGCCCGCGCGGATGATCTCGCGCCCGTTCAGGTACTCGGGGCCGATGAAGCCCACGACGCTGTTCACGAGCAGCGGCCGGTACTGCCGGGCGAGTCCGTACGCGCGCGCCTCGATGGTCTGCTGGTCGACGCCGTGGTGCGCGTTCGCGGAGAGCGCGCTCCCCTGGCCGGTCTCGAAGTACATGACGTTGTCGCCGACGGTACCGCGACCGAGGGCGCGCGCCATCGCGTCGGCCTCGCCCAGCATCGCGGCGTGCACGCCGAAGCTGCGGTTCACGGCCTCCGTCCCACCGATCGACTGGAAGACGAGGTCCATCGGTGCCCCGCGCCGCATGGCGTCCATGGACGTCGTGACGTGCGTGAGGATGCAGCTCTGCGTCGGGATCCCGTAGGTCTGGATCACCTCGTCCAGCAGCAGAAGAAGCCGGGTAACCTGCTCGAGATTGTCGGTGGCCGGGTTGATGCCGATGACCGCGTCGCCGCAGCCGTAGAGCAGCCCGTCGAGGACGGCGGCCGCGATGCCGCGCGTGTCGTCGGTCGGGTGGTTCGGCTGGAGGCGGCAGGACAGGCGCCCGGGCAGCCCGAGCGTGTCGCGGAATGCCGTGACCACGCGTACCTTCCGCGCGACCAGCACCATGTCCTGGATGCGCATCAGCTTCGACACCGCGGCGACCATCTCGGGAGTGAGGCCCGGGGCCAGCGCGGCGAGGACGGCGCCATCCACCTCGTACGAGAGCAGCCAGTCGCGGAAATCCCCCACGGTGAGATGCGCGATCGGCGCGAAGGCCGCGGCGTCGTGCGTGTCGATGATGAGGCGCGTGATCTCGTCGGTCTCGTACGGAACGACGGCCTCGTCCAGGAAGCGGGCGAGCGGCACTTCGGCGAGGGTCATCTGCGCCGCCACGCGCTCCTCGGCCGTGGCTGCGGCGATGCCGGCGAGGCGGTCACCCGAGCGGGCCGGGGTCGCCTTGGCGAGCAGCGTGCGGAGGTTGTCGAAGCGGTATGTGACGGCGCCGACGGAATGGGTGTAAACGGCCATGGTGATCTCGGGGTGCCGGGGGCGATGACCCGCACGACACCGGTATCGGGAAGATGCGTTCGATGGTACCCGCCTCGATTCCGGCGGGGAACGGGTGCACCCGGCCGGGGCGTTCGGCGATCCCGTCACGGGACTCGAGACCGCAGTGGCGCGTTGCACCGGAACACCCAGGATCCGCCTGCGCCCCGTACATGTTGGAAGGGTGCGCCTGCGCCCCGTGAATGCGGAACAGTCAGCGCCCCGGCGCGGTTCAGTCCGTCCGCCAGCCCCGGCTCCGCGCGACGGCATCTGCGTATCGGGCGTGCAGGGCCGGCGGGAGCGGCTCGGCAGCCGCGATCACCCGCTCCGGGCGGGCCACGGGCGGCAGCCCGTCCACCGGACCGAGCCCCGCGCCGACGTAGGCTAGCTGCGCACAGCCCAACCCCGTCAGCTCCGGCGCGGACGGGATCACGATCTCCCGGCCCAGCGCGCGGGCCAGGAAGTCGCAGAAATAGCGGTTCCGGGCGAGGCCGCCATCCACCGACACCGAGCGGGCCAGGGGGATCTGGGTATCCATGGCCGTCAGCGCCTGGGCACTGCGCATCGCGATGCCCTCGAGAACGGCCTGCAGCATGTCATCCCGGGTGGTCTCCAGACCCATGCCGAGCCAGAGTCCCGCCGCCGAGCGGTCCCAGTAGGGGCACGCAAGCCCCGAGAGGGCCGGCACGAACGCGAGGCCGCGCTCGAGCGCCGTGGGGCCTGGAAAGGCGTCGATCTCGCGCAGGTCCGTGAAAAGTCCGAGTCCGCGGACCCAGTTGAGCGCCGATGCGGCGTTGTAGACGCCGCCGTCCATCGCATACGCGGTGCGGTCACCGATCCGCCACGCCACCGTCGGCAGCATGCCGCCGTCCCCCGCGGGCGGCTTGTCGCCGGCGACGGCCAGCGCAAAGGCGCCGGTGCCGAAGGTGATCTTGATGTCGCCCGGCAGATGGCATCCATGGCCGAACAGCGCGGCCTGCTGGTCGACGATGGCGGCCGTGAGCGCAAGCCCCCGTCCGCGGATCTCTCCGAACGGATGCACGGACGGCAGGATCGGCGGCAGCAGGCCGATCGGGACGCCGAAGAGGCGGCAGAGCTCGGGATCCCACGCGCCGGTGGCGAGGTTCATGAGGCTCGTGCGCGATGCGGTCGTGATATCCGTGGCGTAGATGCCGCAGAGGCGATCGAGGAAGAAGGCATCGGACGTTCCGAGCCGCAGCAAGCCTTGCCGGGCCAGGCGCCGGGCGTCGGGGGCGTGGTCGAGAAGCCAGCGCAGCTTCGACGCGGCGAAGTACGCATCGAGGGGCAGCCCGGCCCGCGACCGGGTCAGCGCTTCGGCGCCGTCGTGCCGCAATTGCTCGACCTGGGTGCGCGTCCGGTTGTCCTGCCACACGATGGCACGGTAGAGCGGGGCGCCCGTTTCGGCATGCCACGCGACCACGGTCTCGCCCTGGTTGTCGAGGCCGATCCCGGCCGCGCCCGCGGATGCGTCTAGGCACTGCTCGACGGCTCCGAGCAGCTCCAGCGGATCGTGCTCCACCCACCCTGCCTGCGGGTAGAACTGGCGGTGCTCGACGTTGCAGAGCGGGACGAACTCGCCGTCCTGACGGAGCCGGAAGGCCTTGGTCGAGGTCGTTCCCTGGTCGATGCCCACCACGAAGCGGGGTGCCTTGGCCATCGTGGAATCGTCGTGTGCGGTTGCCGTCGGATCGCGGCAGGTCGGAAGATCCCACGGATCGGGAACCCGACATCTGATGCGGATCAATTCGGGCGCACGACCTCCACGAGGACTTCCGTGCCGGATGCGATGTCGCCGAGGCGGACGCCGACCGGGATCCTTCGCCCGGTCCGGAGTCGGGCGCGGCGCCCCCACAGCTCCTCGCCGTGGGCCGTGAATCGAAGTCGACCCGAGACGTCCTCTTCGCTTCGTACCTGCATGGGCAACGCTGCCCGCAGCGGCGAAGGCTCGCTCCATTGCTGGGGACAGACGAAGCGCAGCGGCGGCGCGGCCGACAGCGTCGTTCGGCGGCTGGGGGCGGGGAGCCGGCCCCCAAGCTGTTCCGCGATCGCCCGCCCGACGGCGCGCCCTTCGGTCCAGGCGGTCCAGGAGGGTTCCACCGGTCGAAGCACGTTACCCGCCGCGAAGATGGTGGGGATCGCGGTCCGTCCGTATTGATCCACGACAGGACCGCCCGTGCCGGCGTCCATGGTGATCGGCGAGCCCGCCAGAGGAGCGGCGTCGGGCACGAAGCGGCCCGTGAAGATCACGCCGTCGCACGGGAGGATCCGTCGACGGCCGCGATGATCGATCTCCAGGGCCTCGACGCGGTGCGTCCCGTGGATGGCGACCGGACGCGCATCGGTCAGCACGGGCGTTCCGAACGCGACCCCGGCGGCCCACGCAAGCGGCGGAGCGACGAGGGTGCGGCGGCGGTCCTCGACGATCGCCACCGGGGCGATACCCGCGTGCCGGAACGTGAGGAGATTCGAGAGTGCGACCAGCTCCGACCCGACGATCACGGCGCGGCGGCACGGGCGCTGATGCGCCCCGTGCACGAGCTGCTGCAGCGCCCCGGTGGTGAAGACGCCCCACGGGCGCGATCCGCCCACCAGGCGCGCCGATCTGGGCGTCTCGCGCGTCCCCAGGGCGAGGAGGACGGCCCGGGCGCGCAGGACTCCGGGGCCATCCGGGCCGGCGATGCGCAGCGTGCCATCCGGTTCCACGCCGAGCAGCGCGTGCCCGGTGCGCAGGTCGATCCCGGCAGCCGCGGCGACGAGGCGCCGTGCGTACTCGGGGCCGTGCAGGATGCGGTGGAACTCCTTGAGGCCGAAGCCGGGATGCGCGCACAGACGCGGGATCCCACCCCCCTCGGCGTCGCGCTCCAGGACGACGATGTCGCGGATGCCGAGGCGTACGAGTTCGGCCGCCGCCGAGAGCCCCGCGACGCCGGCGCCGATGATGACGACCTCGTGATCGACGGCGCTCAGGGCCGATGCTCCGCGAACTCGGGCAGGCGTCCGGCGGCGAGTCTCGCGACCCGTCCGGCGCAATGGAAGCCCTGGCAGCGGCCGAGCATGACGCGGGTCCGGCGACGCAGTCCGCCGAGGTCGCCTGCCGGCAGCGGTCCGGAGAGGGCCGCCTCGATCTCCGAACGCGTGACGCGCTCGCAATGGCAGACGATCTCTCCGGCATCCGGTTGCATCCAGCGGCGGGGGAGGGACTCGCACAGGTTCGGTACCGGCGTGCTGATCGGCACCGCCGCATCGGCCACCGGACCGAAGTGGCGCCGGAAGAGGTCGAGGACGTGGCGCGCGATGCCGAGCGCCGCGGTGAGGCCGGTCGAGCGGATGCCCGCGACGCTGATCCAGCGCTGGTCCGGCAGCGCTTCGATGCGGTACTCGGACCGCTCGGTGGCCGGGCGCAGGCCGGCGTAGATGGCGGTCACGGCGTGCCCGGCGAGCGCGGGCAGGATCTCCCGGCCGCGCGCGACGAGCGCCTCCAGGGTGGCGGTGTCGGTGGCGGCGTGGTCCCGCGCGGTCTGCTCCTCGGCCGTCGGTCCGACGATCACGTTCCCGAAGGCCGTGGGGCAGACGATGATCCCTTTCGTGCGCTCGTCGGGGACGGGCAGCACGATGGTGCGGACCGTGGCATGGGCGCTCTTGTCGAGCACGACGAACTGGCCTTTGCGGGGGCGGATCTCGAACGGGGGAGTGCGCGCGAACTGCTCGACGAGATCGCCGTAGAGACCGGCTGCGTTGATGACGATCCGCGCCTGCACGTCGCCCAGCGGAGTGACGAGACGCCATGCGCCGCCTTCGAGCACGCCATCGAGCACCTCGCAGTCGCGCATCACGGTCGCCCCGTGCGCCATCGCCTGACGCACGTACGCGAGCGGTGCCGACCACGGGTCGATCACGTGTTCACCGGGGATGTGGAGTCCCGCCAGCGCCCCGGGCGCCAGGCCCGGTTGCAGTCGCGCAATCTCGCCGGGGTCCAGGGGCCTGACATCGGCGACGCCGTTGGCGTGGGCTTTGGCGAGAAGCGAGGGCAGACGCGCCTGCTGGGCTTCGTTCCACGCGACCATGACCGCCCCGGTCTGCACCAACGGCAGTCCCAGGCTTTCGCGGATGTCGAGGTATTCGCGATAGCCGGCGCGCATGCACGCCAGTTCCAGGCTGTCCGGCGGGGCATCGAAACCGGTGTGGAGCAGGGCGCTGTTGGCCTTGCTGGCACCCGAGAGGATGTCGCGGCCTCGTTCCAGCAGCACGGCGTCCATCCCGTGGAGCGCAAGCCTGCGCAGCAGGGCGCACCCGACCACGCCGCCACCGATCACCGCTACGTCGTGCATGGACGGGTCCCGGCGGTGTGCGACCAGGGGAAGCGCGTCAGGCATGCCGTGCCGCCGCCCGCTCCACTACGGCGATGTCGGCGCGGCGCTTCGCCATCGGCTCGCCGACGGGCGGGCCTTCCAGCCGCCACGACTCGACGGCGGACCCCACGACCGCCTTGGCAAACGGTGTCCGGGGCGTGGACTCGCACCCGGCGGGAACGCGGAGGTGGGGCGTCGGGACACGTCCGGTCATGAGGGTGTTGTCGACGTCCTTCCGCATGGAAGAGTGCTGCATCGGCCATGGCAATCCATTCCAACCCTGTGGGGCGCCCGAGAAAGGACTCGCTCGGGCGAGCGCGAATGCGGCGAGGATCACATAGCCGCACGCGAAGGACCAGACCGCGATGACGATCCTGCTGCAGTCCCGCCCGAACACTTCAGCGGTGGGGTATTTGCAGGTGATCGTATCGGGGTCTCGGCCACCGGTACCGCGAGCACGAAAACCATCTCCGAGCCGGAACCGGTCGATGTCCCGCCCGCGTCGGATGGCGAAGGCGGCAAACCCGTGATGCCGCCTGCGAGATCGCCGATGATCTGCAGGGAGATGGCAAGCGTCCGGCAAGGGCCCGCACGCCGGGCGGTGACGGGTCGTATGGCTTTCCGATGCAACGGACTGGCGGGGACGCGCCGGCGTCGGCAGGCGGTCGGTACGATGCGGTCGGTGTCCGCTTCGTCCGACTCCAAGCGCATCACGACGACGCACCAGCAGGCAACGCTGCCGGCGGCGAGGGGCCGCGGGTTCGCGGGACTGCGTCGACCAGGCGTGCGGCTTGCGACTGGCAACCGGCGCATCCGAACCAGACAGCGGGCGATTCCCGACCGGACGCTCCGGGCCGCGCTGCCCTCGCGATCGACGATGCCGGGGTCGCGGGTGGTCCTATGGCGCATCGCGGGTCCGGCCGCGGCCTCGCAACCGGAAAACTTGTCCAACGACGCATGGTGCGGCGCACCAACGGCGCAACTTCATGATTGGCCAACGTTCCGTCCGAGGGATCGCGCCGCAGGTCAGCCACCCCCGCCGCAGGCTCGCTGTATCGATCAAAACATAAAGCATATCAAGGTGTTCAGTCGGATCGGAAAGTGTGTTGAACTGCCCAGGTAGTTCGTGTAATTTCCGCGCGTCTTGCAGTCGTAGGACATCGCAGTCTTCCAACCTCACGCTTCCGACCGAAGGGGGAGTTTTCAAATGGCAATCTCTTTTAACCTGAACGGGAAACAAGCAATGGCGGATGTCGCACCCGACACGCCTCTGCTGTGGGTCCTGCGCGACACCCTGGGCATGACCGGCACCAAGTTCGGTTGTGGCAAGGCGCTGTGTGGCGCCTGTACCGTGCACCTGAATGGTCAAGCTGTTCGTTCCTGTCAGACCCCGATCGGCTCCGTCGCCGGTCAGAAGGTCACGACGATCGAAGGCCTTGCCGCGAATCACCCCGTGAAGAAGGCGTGGATTGCTCTGGACGTGCCGCAGTGCGGCTACTGCCAGCCCGGCCAGATGATGCAGGCCTCCGCGCTGCTCGCGAACAACAAGTCGCCGTCCGATGCCGATATCGATGCCTGGATGTCCGGGAACATCTGCCGTTGCGGCACCTACCCGCGTATCCGCGCCGCCATCAAGGCCGCCGCGAAGGCGTAACGGAGGAGCCCTAGACCATGGAAAACATCAAGATGACCGCTCGTCGTGATTTCCTGAAGGCATCCGCTGCTGTCGGCGGTGGCCTCTCCCTCGGTTTCTACCTGCCCGGCGCCTCCAAAGTTGCGGAAGCCCAGGCAGCCACCCACTCCCCGAACGCCTGGATCAAGATCGGCACCGACAACTCGGTCACGATCATGTGCGCCCGATCGGAAATGGGTCAGGACGTCTACACGTCCCTCGCGATGCTGATCGCCGAAGAACTCGAAGTCGACGTGAACAAGGTCAAGGTGGAGTTCGCGCCCCCGGCCGAGGCCTACATCAACGCGCTCCTCGGTGGTCAGATCACCGGTGGCTCGACCTCCGTGCGTGACGCCTGGGAAAAGCTGCGCAAGGCCGGTGCCTCCGCGCGGATGATGCTGGTCGGCGCTGCCGCTGCCCAGTGGAACGTCGACGCCGCACAGTGCAAGGCAGTCGGTGGCGCCGTGTCGGGCCCCGGCGGAAAGCGTGCGACGTACGGCCAACTCGCCGAAGCTGCTTCCAAGATGGAAGTTCCGAAGGACGTTCCGCTCAAGCCCAACGCCGAGTGGAAGCAGGTCGGCAACGTCAAGCAGAAGCGTCTCGACACGCCGATGAAGGTGAATGCCACGGCCACGTTCGGTATCGACGTGCGTGTGCCCGACATGCTGTACGCCGCCGTCGCCATGCCCCCGATGATCGGCGGCAAGGTTGCGAGCTTCGATGACGAGCGCGCCAAGAACATGCCCGGCGTGAAGGCTGTCGTTCAGTACAGCCGCGGTGTGGCGGTGGTGGCCGATTCCTACTGGCAGGCGAAGAAGGCCAAGGATCTCCTGGAGATCACGTGGGACGAAGGCCCGAACGCCAACAACGACATGCGTAAGGTGTGGGGCGGCCTGCGTGACGCCGCTGCTCAACCGGGTGCCGTGTTCCGGGAAGCGGGTGATGCCGACGGCGCGCTCGGTTCCGTGGCCAAGCTTTACGAAGCCACGTACGAGCTGCCTTTCCTGTCCCATTCGCCGATGGAGCCGATGAACACCGTCGCCCACGTGCGTGCGGACGGCGCCACCATCATCACGCCGACCCAGTTCCAGCAGCTGGTGCCGTTCGTGGTGGCCGGTGCGACGGGCCTGAAGCCCGAACAGATCAACGTGATCACGACGTTCCTGGGCGGTGGCTTCGGCCGTCGCGTGGAAGTCGACTACACGATGGACGCCGCTGAGATCTCCAAGGCGGTCGGCGCTCCGGTGAAGATGGTCTGGAGCCGTGAAGACGACATGACGCACGACTCGTATCGTCCGGGTGGCATCTACAAGGTGAAGATGGGCGTCGATGCGGCCGGCAAGCTTGTCGCCTACCGCTACCACGGCACCAGCCCGTCGATCTCCTCGCGTCTCTTCCCGAGCATCGTGAAGGACGGCATCGACCCGTTCGCGGTCGAAGCCATCGACAACTTCCCGTATGCGGTGCCCAACCACAAGCTCACGTACCAGATGTTCGATGCAGGCATCACGCCGGGTTACTGGCGCGGTGTGTCGCACAACCAGAACTGCTACGTGGTGGAAGGCTTCATCGACGAAGTGGCGCACGCTCTGGGCAAGGATCCGATCCAGTTCCGTATCGACAACCTCGAGTACTCGGAAGAGAAGCACAAGTGGTCGGGTCTGTCGGCCGGGCAGGCGGTGGGTGGCCGCATGAAGCGTGTTCTGGAAGACGTCAAGGCCAAGTCCGGCTGGGGCGCCAAGCTGCCTGACGGCAAGGGTCGTGGCGTGGCCGTGATGGAAGGCTACAACACGGTGATGGCTGCGGTGGTCGATGTCACGATCTCGAAGAACTACGACGTGACCGTCGACAAGGTGACCTACTCGGTCGATGCCGGTCCGCTGATCCACCCGGACCAGGCCGCTGCGCAGATCGAAAGCAGCACGATCTTCGGTCAGTCGGCAGCACTGTTCGGTGAGATCACCGTGAAGAACGGTGGTGTCGAGCAGATGAACTTCGACCAGTACCGCGTCGTTCGCATGAACGAAGCACCGAAGTCCATCGCGATCCACTGGATCCCGGCAGCCAAGGATCAGCCGCCCGGTGGTCTGGGCGAGCCGGCCACGGCGGTCGTGACGGCAGCGATCGGCAACGCGATCTTCTCCGCCAGCGGCATCCGCGTGCGTCGCCTTCCGTTCTCGCCCGAGAACATCAAGGCGTTTGCGGATCCGCGTCACACGATGAAGCCGACGAACCTGTAATGGCGGTTCGGTCCGATCCGGCGAAAGCCGGGTCGGATGCAGCGCAGTCCAGATTGCTTGGATTGCTAGCTGGCCTCAACACCTCGCCTCAGGGCGTGGCCGTTGAGGCCAGTTTCTTTTTAAGGCATGCTCGGCCGAAGCATGCGTACCGGAGGCCGAGGCCGGCATCGACGACGTCCCTGGGACATCATGCGTTGGTGGCGCGGCGGATCGATGAATCGCCGGCACGGGATGTCGTTCGCGGGGAGGGAACCGAGGATGGAGCAGCATGGATAGCGTCGATTTGCAGGTGTTGAAGAGTGCCGCCGCGTGGCGTGCCGAGGGGCATCGCGTGGTGCTGGCGACGGTGACGGAGACCTGGGGTTCATCGCCGCGTCCACCGGGCGCCATGCTCGCCGTGCGCGGGGACGGTCTCGTCGCTGGGTCGGTGTCGGGGGGCTGTGTCGAGGACGATCTCATCGACAAGGTTCGTGAGTGTTCCCTGGCCACCGACAAGCCCGAGACCACGATCTACGGGATCAGCAAGGAGGACGCGCAACGCTTCGGGCTGCCGTGCGGTGGTCGCCTTCAACTCGTGCTGGAGCCCGTGCAGGACGTCGCGACGCTGCAGGGTGTGCTGGACGGCATCGCGCGACACGAACTGATCGCCCGCAGGCTCGACATGAAGACGGGCGTGGCCACGCTGGACCGCGCATCGCGCAACGACGTCCTCGCCTTCGACGACAACCAGCTCACAACGGTCCACGGCCCTCGCTGGCGGGTTCTCATCATCGGGGCAGGGCAACTCTCCCGCTACGTCGCGATGATGGCCCAGGCCCTCGACTACGAGGTCATCGTCTGCGATCCGCGCGAGGAGTACGCCATCACCTGGGACGTCCCCGGAGCCCGCCTGACGCGCGACATGCCGGACGACGTCGTCACGGAGCTGAATCTCGACAGCCACAGCGCCGTGGTGGCTGTCACCCACGATCCTAAGCTGGATGACCTCGCTCTGATCGAGGCGCTGAAGTCGCCGTCGTTCTACGTGGGCGCGCTCGGTTCGCGGCTCAACACGCAGAAGCGGCGCGAGCGGCTCGCCCAGTTCGACCTGTCCCAGGAGGAGCTGGCCCGTCTGCATGGTCCGGTGGGTCTGCGGATCGGCAGCAAGACACCGCCCGAGATCGCGGTGGCCATCATCGCCGAGATGACGGCCGTGCGACACGGCGTCGTGCTCGAGAGTGTCGGCATCAAGACCCTCGATCCCCAGGCATCGCAGACGGTGTGCATATAGGGTACTTCCCGCCGTCAACCGGCTCGACGGCCGACGGTGCCATGGCGCTGTACATTTTCTTTGCGGGAGCCTCGTCTGGCTCCCGCGTCGTTTCGGTGGGGCGTTCGGCCCCAGACATCACGAGGAGATGGCTTTGAGACTGGATCAGAAGATCGCAATCGTCACGGGCGGTGGCTCCGGCTTCGGAGAGGGCATCGCCAAGCGGTTTGCCGAAGAGGGCTGCAAGGTGATGGTGGCGGACATCAACGACGAAGGCGGGAACCGTGTGGTTGCCGAGATCGTGGCGGCGGGCGGGCAGGCCCGATACCAGCACGCCGACGTGACGAAGGACGCCGACTGGGCCGTTCTCGTGAAGGCCACGCTCGATGCGTTCGGCGGGCTGACGACGGTCATCAACAATGCGGGTGTCACACACCGCAATCAGCCGCTCACCGACGTGACGGAAGAGATCTTCGATCGGGTCTACGCCGTGAACGTGAAGAGCATCTTCCACAGCACGAAGCACTGCGTTCCGCATTTTCGCAAGGTGGGTGGCGGTGTGTTCGTGAATGTCTGCTCGACGGCCGGCGTACGGCCCCGTCCAGGACTCACCTGGTACAACGGATCGAAGGGCGCCGCCATCACGACCAGTCGTTCCATGGCGGTGGAACTGGCGCCGGACAAGATCCGCGTGTGCGTGATCAATCCGGTCGCCGGCGAGACGCCGCTCCTGTCGGAGTTCATGGGACAGGACACCCCCGAGATCCGCGCCAAGTTCGTGTCCGTGATTCCGCTCGGCCGTTTCTCGAAGCCGCAGGACATCGCGAACACGGCGCTCTGGCTGGCCTCCGACGAGGCGGAGTTCATCACCGGCACGTGCATCGAGGTGGATGGCGGTCGCTGCGTCTGACCACCGAAGGCTCGTTCCTCGCAGTACGCAAAACGGGCCGGCTCGCCCGGCCTTTTCGCTTTTCTCGGCGGGTATCGCGGGGTTCGGCCGTGCGCGTTGCGGTGTCCCCCGGAGCAGGCCCGCATCACGAAGCGGAGGGGATCTAGACGGCGGCGTTCTTGCCGAACCGACGAGGATGTTGCGACGGGCCCGGGCGCCGTGGAGGCGGTCCGGGCTGTGCTGCCGGTGTGGGCTGGGACCATGTGCTCAGAGGGGTGGTGGGCGGTGGAAGTCGGGCATCCCGGTACCGCAGCCGAGGGTTCACCGGATCGCGAGGGCTGGGATTGGGAGGGCGAACGCCGATTCCATCCGACCGATCCGCTGTAGCCCACCGATCCGCGGGATCCCGCCGACCGGTCGGTCGCCTCCGACACCTCGGTCTAGCGTGGTACTTCGGGCGATGGCGACGTCAGGCGAAGAGGCCGTGGATGTACCACTTCATGGTGCTCCCGTCCGGGGCGTGCTCCCGATAGGCCCACACGAGAGCACCATTTCTCCGCTGCGCGATGAAGTAGTCGCGGCGGGCATCGTGACCGTCCCACCAACCGGACTCGATGCGCTCGGGCCCCGACAGGAATGTCAGGGCAGCTTCGGCAACCGGCTCCGGCTTGGAGAGGAGCCATAGGGGCCTGGGCGAAGCGACTGCGGAACCCATGCCGCCGACCGATCCCACGGCGCCCGCCGATTCCGGGGTGCTCGTCGTCCCGGGTTCCGCCTCGCGGAATGCCAGCTCGGGGCGATGCTCCGGCACCAGGGCAAGCCCATGGATCGCCTCCCTTCCCAGACGGGCCCGCAGACGTTCGACGAGCGCGGTCCGCTGTTCGGTGCCGGTGGCGTCTGAGGCGAAGAGCGAGAAGTTGCGAGGCGCCAACTGCATCGTCTCCTCGCAGTCGAGCACCATGGCTTCCACGGGGGCCGGCAGCATCGTCCGCGAGAAACGCTCGCGGACCAGCGCATTGAGGTGCGTGGCGTCGCGGCTCGGCATCGAGAGTTCGATCGGGATTCCGGTGGCCGGACGGCCATCGTGCTCGAGCCGGAAGAGGAAGCGCGTCACGCCGGCGCCGCGGCCTGTGAGGAAACCGGCGAGCTCGCCGACCAGTCGGCGCGCTCCGAACAACAGGGGCTCCACTTCCGGCACGGGGACCGGCAGGGTGAGGCGACTCCGGAAGCGTGGCGGCGGCACGAACGGCGCGCGCGGATCGGGGCGATGACCGAAGGCGCGGTCCAGTGTGACCAGCAAGGCGGGGCCGAAACGGCGTGCGAGTCCGTCCCGCGGCAGGCGCAGGCACTCACCGAGGGTGCGCACCCCCATGTCGCGCAGGGCGGTCAGCGTGGCCGGTGTCACGTCGAGTCCGTCCAGGGGAAGCCGTGCCAGATGAACGCGGAGAGTGGGCAGATCGGTGAATGCCGTTTCCAGTCGATGGCGGGCGAAGAGAAGCGCGCCGGTGGGGGTGGGCGCACAGGCGAGCGTGGCCGTGAATCCCAGCGCGCTCAGGCCTTCTCGCACCAGGGCTGTCAGGTTCTCGAGGCCTTCGAACAACCGGAGGCAGCCACCGATCTCGAGCAGCAGGGCGTCGGGTTCGGCCACGTGCACGACGGGGGTGAACTGCTCTGCCCACAGGGCGAGGCCCTCCAGGGCGGCCGTCTCCTGGGCGATGTCCCGGGAGCGGACGAGCAGATCCGGCGCCAGGCCGTACGCGGCCGAGACGCCCATGCCCGGCTGCACGCCGCAGTGCAGGGCCTTGCGATCGGGCAGCAGTATCCGCCTGGGAGGATGGCCCTCGGCCACGGCGAACGGAGGTACTGCTGATCCCGATTCTTCCGGGGTGTCGGCGTGACCGCGCAGGAAGACCTCGAGCGGCAGGAGGGGCAGATGCAGCGCGAGCCACAGCATGGCGAAAGCCGGGGAGCGATGCGGATCAGGCTGTGCGCTGCCGTGCGGCAGGTGGCGGCGATGGCTCTTGCGGCCTGACCGGCATGCCCGGTCGGACATCGAGCGCCAGGGTGTTGCCAATCCCCGGGCCCCGGACCTTCAGCACCCGCACGCCCAGGCGCGCCGGAGCGGTATCGTTCCCCGGGATTGGCCCTCGCGCATCTGCCGGATGCAGTTCCAGTCGCAGGGCGGCGAGTGAGCTGCTGGTGGCCTGACCGGACGAGAAGAAGATGCCCAGGGCCTGACCGTGCTCGGCCGCCAGTTGCAACCGCCGCAGTCCGCGCTCGTGCACGAACGCGGGCCAGCCGATCACCGCACTGCAGGCGCCCGACGCCAGTGCCTGCTCCATTGCCCACAAGCGATCGGCCCCCTGCTCGGCCTGGATCAGCAGCAGCCGTGACAAAGCGACTCCTGCCGCCGCCAGTGCCGGCGCGTAGGGCAGGTGAGGCGGGGCAACGAGTGCAATCCAGGTGTCCTGCCGGGACAGGCGGGCCAGCATGGGGGCGAGCAGCGACAGTTCTCCGATGCCAGCCGTCCGCACCAGCAACTCGGTGAGCGCAGCCCGCGGCCAGCCGCCTCCAGGCAGCAGGGCATCCAGGGTTGCATGGCCGGTCGGCTCGCTCGGCACAGCCACTTCCGCACGACGATCGCCTCGCCACAGTTGCGAGCGTAGCAGCAGGGATTCGAGATCTGGATCGTTGGCGGACATGGATTGATGGAACGAGATGCAGAGGGGCAGCGGAAGCGGTGGGAAGGAGGCAGAGATGTGTCAGTCGAGGAGGGTTTGGCGCACGCGGAGAACGCGCGTGAAAAGCGAAATGGCGCCAGAAACGCGAATGGCTGGTGGGCGTGAAGCGCGCAGGGGATGTCCCGGGTACCAGTGCATGGTGCGTAGGCCTTCGCGGGATACCGGTGATGTCGTCGCTCGGCATGCGTTGGCTGCGGTCAAGTGTCACGACCTCTAAGGAGAGGTGCCCTCGAAGCACCCGTGGCAGGCAACTCCTAGGGAACGACGTGTGCGCATCGCGCTCCGCCGCATGCCAGGGCGCGCCCTTTGCCAGTTCTGTAACCCACCCGCTGCGAACAAGACCTGCCGGCAGCCTCCCTTGCGCGATCAGTTCTCCGGACGCAGTCCGCCTGCTTCGTCGAACGCGAACATGGGCCCCCAGACCACCTCCCAGTAGTGACCGTCCAGGTCGGCGAAGTAGCCGCCGAAGCCACCCCAGAAGGTGTCGTGGGGAGGCTTCACGATCCGCGCGCCAGCCGTGGCCACGCGATCGAAGATGGCCAGGACTTCCTCTCGACTGCGGGCGTTGTGGGCCAGCGTGATGCCGCTGAAACCCCCACGCTGCGGGGAAAGATCCGGCGAGATGTCGGCAGCGAGCGCCGCCAGCGGATAGAGCATCAACCAGACACCGGGCAGCGTGAAGAAGGTGATGCCGTCGTGCTCGGGCAGGCGTTTCACGCCGAAGACGGTCTCGTAGAAGACTGTGGCGGCAGCGAGGTCCGAGACGCCGAGCGTCAGTGCGGTGACCCGCGGAATGTGCATGGCAATACCCTCCCGGTGATGAACGTGTCCGCAACGCCTCCCCTGCGGGGTGGCCTCGAACGGGCTGGCCCGGAGATCCGTCCGGCAGGATGCGTACGGCGGGATCCACCCGGTGGGATTCGTCCAGCGCATTAATGGAACCCAAATAGCGGAACCCAAATAGCGGAACCCAAATAGCGGAACCCAAATAGCGGAACCCAAATAGCGGAATCCGAATGGCGGGATCCGTACAGCGTCCTGGGTGTCGGTACCAGGTGGTGGTATCGCTGCCGTGGCGCCGACCAGAGCGTCTCCCTAGGAGACTGTCGGACTTGGGATGATTCGGCTGCAATAGTTGGAGAGCGGTCCATACTCCGCCGCTTTCTCCTCACGTATTCCCGATACGTTCATCGAAATCGTCAAAATCTGTCCTGCCTCTCCCGCCGCTTCGCTATCGACCACCCAAGTCCGACAGCCTCCTAGGACGATCTGCCCCCACCCGCAGCATCCCAGCCCAGGGCCGTGCGCAGCATGTCGAGCACGGCGCGGGTTTCGACGAGCACATCGCGATCGCGCAACTGCAGCACCTTGAACCCCCGGGATTCGAGGAAGCTGCGGCGGGCATCCGCGTGGGCTGCGAGTGCCGGTGTCAGGGTGCTGTGCACTTCCACCACGAGACCGGTTTCGAGGCAGACGAAGTCGGCCAGCCAGGTCTCGATCAGGTACTGGCGGCGGAACTTGTGACCGTCGAGACGGCGGTCGCGGAGGAGATTCCACAGCAGGCGTTCCGCAGCGCTGCGCAGCTGTCGTTGGATGTGCGGCCGCGCCTGGGGTGCCGGGGTGTACTCCCCCCTGCGCTGAAGTTGCCGGATGAAGGGTTCGACGACGATGCTCATGACAACCTCCCGTTGCGGATCAATCCGACAGCCAGACCTTCGATCTCGAAGGCGTCTTCACGGAGATCCACCACGATGGGCTCGAACTCCGGGTTCTCGGGCAGCAGCTCCACGATCGCGCCTTGGCGGCGCAGTCGCTTCACGGTGACTTCGTCCTGCAGGCGGGCCACGATGATCTGTCCGCTGCGGACTTCCTGGGTGCGGTGCACGGCGAGCAGATCACCATCGTGGATACCGGCGTCGCGCATGCTCGCGCCGCGTACCTTCAGCAGGTAGTCGGCGTGGGGTTTGAAGAGGGAGGGATCCACCTGATACCGCCCCTGGATGTGCTGCTCGGCCAGGATGGGCCGCCCGGCCGCCACGCGGCCGATGAGTGGCAGGCCCGGAGGTTCCGTCAGCCGGATGCCTCGGGCGATGCCGTCGGTGAGTTCGATGGCCCCTTTCCGTGCCAGGGCCCGGAGGTGTTCCTCTGCAGCGTTCGGCGAGGCAAAGCCGAATGCCTGGCAGATCTCGGCGCGGGTGGGCGGAAGGCCGGTGGCGGCCACGCTGTCGCGGATCAGTTGGAGGATCTCGCTCTGGCGCGGGGTGAGGGGACGTTCGCTCATGGCTGTCTCGCTGGCGGGTGAACGGGGCCGGTGGGGGTGTCAGTGGAACTGTGGTCGTGGGGAGGTGCGGTCGGATGGGGGTCAGATCCGGAGGCCGGCGGCCGCGATCGACTTTCCCACGTGGTACCGCAGACCTCCGGATTCCGATGCCCGCCGGGGGGCACTGGTCGACCTCGCCTTGGCTGTCCGGACGTCAGCAGGTTGGAAGTCGGCGGGCGGGATGTCAGCAGGCGGGATGTCAGCAGGCGGGGCTGACTGCGGACGTTCGGTAGGCTGCAGTTTGTTGCCGTACAGGGTTTTCTCGGGCATGGGCAATCGACCGAGCTTGGCCAGCCGGATCTCCAGAGCCAGGCGGGAGCGGCCGTGGGCTTTCGTCAGGGCGCCGATGTCTTCGCCGGCATCGAAGGCGGCGGCAAGACGTTGATCTTCCTCGGGCGTCCAGGCCTTGCCTGCATTGCCGTCCTTGCCGGCAGTGCTGCTGGCCGACGGCTTGCGCCCGACGGGAGAGGCCTCGGTCGGAGTCGAAGGAGCAGTGGCATTCGAGGTCTGCGTCGACCCTGCGGCGGGAAGCACGGACGCCGATCCTGCGGCGGGAAGCACGGACGCCGATCCTGCGGCGTCTAGGCGTCGGATCGCGAGGAACAGCGCGCGTACGGTCTCGGGGTGCTGGTACGGACTGTCGGCTGGGAAGGCCGTTCCGCTCGCGGGGTCGATTCCGTCGGCCAGCTTGGCAAGAACGGCGAGCATCCGGTTGTGATCCATGGCGCACCCACTGAAATAATGGACAGGTGTAGTTTCATACAGTATCCCGGCTTTTTGCAAGCGCTTCTTGCAAGGAGTGAGAAAGAAGCAGGGCGTGGTGGTTGGTTCTCCAGGCCGGCGCCGTGAGGCCCCGAGTGCCGCAGCGACTGCCGGAACGCAGGCGTCGGGCGAAGCCCGACCCACGGGGGGTTGTTCTCAGCGCTGAAGCATCCAATCGCGAAGGCCCCTCGTGGGTCGAGCTACGCTCGACGCGGCGATGGCTTGGGTACAGCGGTGAATCCCGGAACACGGGCGTCGGGCGGAGCCCGACCCACGGGGGTTGTTCTCAGCGACTAGGCATCCAGTTGCAAAGGTTCCTTCGTGGGTCGAGCTACGCTCGACGCGGCGATGGCTTGGGTACAGCGGTGAATCCCGGAACACGGGCGTCGGGCGGAGCCCGAACCACGGGGGTTGTTCTCAGCGACTAGGCATCCAGTTGCGAAGGTTCCTTCGTGGGTCGAGCTACGCTCGACGCGGTGTCGGCTTGGGTACAGCGGTGAATTTCGGAACACTGGCGTCGGGCGGAGCCCGACCCACGGGGGTTGTTCTCAGCGACTAGGCGTCCAGTTGCGAAGGTTCCTTCGTGGGTCGAGCTACGCTCGACGCGGCGATGGCTTGGGTACAGCGGTGAATCCCGGAACACGGGCGTCGGGCGGAGCCCGAACCACGGGGGTTGTTCTCAGCGACTAGGCATCCAGTTGCGAAGGTTCCTTCGTGGGTCGAGCTACGCTCGACGCGGTGTCGGCTTGGGTCCAGCGGTGAATCCCGGAACACGGGCGTCGGGCGGAGCCCGACCCACGGGGGTTGTTCTCAGCGACTAGGTATCCAGTTGCGAAGGTTCCTTCGTGGGTCGAGCTACGCTCGAGGCGGTGTCGGCTTGGGTACAGCGGTGAATTCCGGAACACGGGCGCCGGGCGGAGCCCGACCCACGGGGGTTGTTCTCAGCGCTGGAGCATCCAATCGCGATCCCCCCTTCGTGGGTCGATCATCGCTCGACGCGGCGTCGGCTTGGGTGCAGCGGAGAATCCAGGCAAGCGGGCGTCGGGCGGAGCCCGACCCACGTCTGACCATGCGATGAGGGCGCGCCCCAGCGAGTCTCGCTAGTGCAGATCCTCCACCGGCGGCACCGGCAGGTTCACGACTTCGATGCCTTCCTCCCGCAGGGCGTCGGTGTCCTCCCGGGACGCCTGGCCGCGGATGATCCGCTTCGGGGCTTCGCCGTAGTGGATCCGGCGGGCTTCCTCGGGGAAGCGTTCGCCCACGTTCTCGGCGTTCTTCAGGATGCGCCGCAGCGCCTGCACCACCCGCTTCGGATCGGGGAAGGCGGCCACATGGCCGTGATCCGGTTCGGCGTCGGTGGCGTCCACGCTCTCCATGGCCCCGGGCATGCCGGACGGAGATGGTTCCGCGCGTCCTCCGGGTCGGCGGGTATGGAATCCCGCGGGCGTGCGCCGAACCTCGCCGCTGCCACAGACGGGGCATACCAGCATCGGGGTACCAGCCTGGCGTTCGAAGTCCTCCATCGAGGAGAACCACGCCTCGAAGCGGTGCTCCGCCTCGCAGATCAAGTCGTACACGATCATCTTTTTCGATTCCTTGCCGCCTGCCTCGACCGCCTCAGGAGAGGGCGACGTCCGCCAGGCATTTCTCCAATCCCTGCTGCAGCGCTTCGCGCGGCAGCTTCACTCCGATCCAGACCAGCACGCTTTCGCGGGGCTCGTCCGCCTGCCAGGGTTCGCCCAGCGACAGGGTCCGCTGTCGGTGCACGCCCTGGAAAATCCAGCGTCTGGGGTCCCCCTCGAAGGCCAGCACGCCCTTGTAGCGCAGCAGGTCCGCGCCGTACCACTCGAGGATCATCTCCAGCAGGTAGTCGAGACGTTCACGGTCGAAGGAGCGCGACGTGCGGTACACCATCGATTCCACGTGCGACGTGTGGACCGTCGGCATCGCGTACCGCGGGAACCCCGGATGCAGCGCCAGCACGGATCCGGGGTCGAATCCGCCCACGTCCAGGACCCAGTCCACCGGGGCATCCCCGAAACTCGCCACCCGCACCTCGGCGCGGGGGTTCATGTCCTTCAGGCGGTTGCTCAGCGATCCGAGGCCCGCCGCGTCCACGAGGTCGGGCTTGGTGAGGATCAGCCGGTCGGCGAATCCCACCTGCTCCTGGGCCTCGGGATGCCGGTCGAGCTGTTCCGGCCCATGGCGGGCGTCCACGAGCGTCACGATGCCGTCCAGCCGGTA
>JALHMS010000047.1 GCA_022843925.1 Burkholderiales bacterium | reverse complement strand
CGGATCGCAGTGGACCGCGGCAGAACGTCAAAGAGAGGAAAAGTCTTTGTGTGGCAACGACTTGCAGACTCTCTTGGACTTCTGCGGAAGTCCGCAGAATGATGCGGTGGAGCGGGTGAAGGGAATCGAACCCTCGTATGCAGCTTGGGAAGCTGCCGTTCTACCATTGAACTACACCCGCGCAGAGGGCGGATTCTACGACGATTCTCCGTGGGAGGGGCAACGAGGCTGGGTTGGTGGGCGGTCGTCGTTTCCTACCGATGAAGATCGGCAACTCGATGGATCATGCCGCGCACGACCACACACGGCATGGCTGAACGACATAGCCGATCGCGGCACCCGCCCGGAGACAGAACGCCCCGAGCGCAATGCGGGAGAGCAGATCCCACCCGCGGCACCGGAGTAGGAAACGATCCGACACAGCGCCCCTCAGGGGGTGCGTCGGTTCGGCGCTCGCGGTGGATGCGCTCCCGTGAGGTCGTTCCGGTATCCGTCGGAAGCCTATTGCATACCGCGATTGATCTTCCAGGTCATGGCCAGAATCAACGTGCGAACGGCGGGCTTCCATAGCGGCTGGAACGCTCGCGCGACTCCGCGCGCGTTGACGCGCTGCACCTCCTGCGCCTCGGCGAGGGAGACCTTGCGATTCGCCACCGTGATCGAGTCCGGATGCCAGCAGAACGCTGCGGTGACCTTGTCCACCGGGACGAATCGCCCTCGCCGGCGCAGCCTGAGCAACAGGTCGAGATCCATCGTGTACTTCAACGTCTCGTTCAACCCGCCCACGGCCTTCACGTCGCTGAGTCGAAAGAGACAGGCTTCCTGCTTGATCAATCCTGGGACGAACTGAAGCAGAAGTGGTGCGAGCGGTGGCGGACGACGCGTGAACAGCAGGTTCCCGTCGAGACTGATGTAGTTGCAGGCGCCGTACGCCACCGCCGCAGTCGGCTCGGATTCGAGCGCGGCGCTGGCATGTGCGAGGGCGCCCGGGTACAGCATGTCGTCGTCCCCGAGCCAGCAGACATACTTGTGCACGCTCTCCGCCTGCGCGAAACCCGCGTTCACCGCCGCGGAGATGTTTCCGGGGTGGGTGATGATTCGCGCGCCATGCCGTACCGCAACAGCCTCCAGCTCGGGGAAGTTGGTCTTCGCCACGATGACCACGTCGACGTGCGCACCCGCCTGATCCGTCACGGAGAGGAGGGTCCTGCCCAGGGTGTCCAGCCGGCGCCCGAGGGTCGGAATGACGAGCAGAATCCGAAACGGTGCCCGGGGCCCCGACGGGCCGGTAGGCGTGATCTCGGGACGGTGCGACGCAAGGACCTCAGTCAAGACACACTCCTGCAATGCGAATATTGGCGTGGAGGTCGCAAGACACGTCGAACCATGTCTTGGACCGCGGGGAAGCAGCTGGTCGTGCGGGACCGGAAAAGCAGTCGAGTACATGCGAATGACCGGTTTGACCGGTTCGATGGCGCCAAACGAGGCTGCGCCAGGCAGCAACGGCGTGCGCCATCATCCGCTTCGGCGGCAGCCCTGCCGGACCGAAATGGCGACCGGCGTGGTGACCGGCGCGGCGACCGGCGGTTGGCGCGTGGCGAAACACCGCTGCGCAAGTCCTGAAGCAGGAAGCGCTAGATCGACGATTCGCGAAGAGCGTGCCGGTCATCCCCGGGCACGCAGCACCCCCTCCTCCTGACCCGCCTCGGACGCGACCGAACGACGGCCGCGGTAGCGACGGCGACGTTTGCGCTTCGGATGCGTCTTGCGCCAGAGGACGGCGAAATTGAAGACGAAGAACGCGACCATCAGCATGCTGAACACGAACCAGCCGACGAACGCACCGTGCTCGGTGGCGTCATCGAACACACCGATGTAGAGGGATCGCACCCAGAAGACGGCCAGCACGACCAGTGTCAAGGTCCAGCCGACCCCTTTGGCCAGCCATCGGGTCGAGCCGGCGCCCTTCATGATGAGGTAGATCCAAAGGTTCAGGATCGAGCACCCTGCGAGCACCATGATGCAGACCACGAGCGTCCTGACGACGATCATGATGGTGTCCGTGCTCGGGTTGTTGCCGTGGCGCATGAGCCAGGCAACACCCATCACCAAAGGAACACCGAGCGCCAGAATGAAGAGTTGCCAGAGAATCCAGGACCAGCGTGCCATGGGACTGTAATCCAGGTCGACAGGGTCGGACGCCGTATATCGTGCGCCCGACCGCAGCTTTGTTCAATGAATGCCGGGGCTTGGAGCCGCCTGCGCACACGGTGTGGCCGGCCGCGTATACTCCGACGGATCAGTAGATTCCCTACTCAGCAACAAGAGTTCCACCCGCCGTGATCACCATCACCGTCAACGGTGAGACCCACCGGCTCGACACGCCCGTCACGTTCGCCGCCCTGCTGGAGCAGTTGTCCCTGACCGGCAAGCGCATCGCCCTCGAACGCAACGGGGAGATCGTCCCCCGGGGCCGCCACAGCGAAGATCGAGTGGCCGATGGCGACCGCATCGAGATCGTGGTCGCCGTGGGTGGGGGCTGACCCCGCACCCGCGGCTTCCCCGGAGACCCTCATGCAAGACCAGCTCGTCATCGCCGGCCGTTCGTACGGCTCCCGCCTGCTCGTGGGCACCGGCAAGTACAAGGATTTCGACGAGACCCGCAACGCCATCGAGGCGAGCGGCGCGAACATCGTGACGGTGGCCATCCGGCGGACGAACATCGGCCAGAACCCGGACGAGCCCAGCCTGCTCGACGCGATCCCACCGTCCCGGTTCACCCTGCTCCCGAACACGGCCGGCTGCTACACCGCCGACGACGCCGTCCGCACCCTGCGCCTCGCACGCGAACTGCTCGACGGCCACGATCTCGTGAAGCTCGAGGTCCTCGGAGACCCGAAGACGCTCTATCCGAACATGATCGAGACCATCGCCGCGGCCCGGACCCTCGTGGCCGACGGCTTCAAGGTGATGGTGTACTGCTCCGACGACCCCATCATCGCCCGCCAGCTCGAAGAGATCGGCTGCGTGGCCGTGATGCCCCTCGCCTCGCTCATCGGATCGGGGATGGGGATCCTCAACCCTTGGAATCTCCAGATCATCATCGACCAGGCCAAGGTGCCCGTGCTGGTCGATGCAGGGGTGGGCACCGCCTCGGATGCCGCGATCGCCATGGAACTCGGCTGCGACGGCGTCTTGATGAACACCGCCATAGCCGCCGCCCGCGATCCGGTGCTGATGGCGCGGGCCATGGGCCGCGCGGTGCAGGCGGGGCGGGATGCCTTCCTGGCCGGCCGGATGCCGAAGAAGCTCTACAGCGCCTCGGCCAGTTCCCCGCAGACGGGTCTCATCGAAACAACGGCGAGCCGGGCGGCGTGAGTTCGGCCCGACGTCCGTACGCACCGCTGCCGCCCGAAGGCACGCCGCGACCGATCCGCAGTTTCGTTCTCCGGCAGAGCCGGACCTCGGAGGCGCAGCAGCGCGCCGTCGACAACCTGCTGCCCCGCTTCGGGATCGAGTTCGCACCGGAGTTCGTCGACCTGGATGCCGCCTTCGGTCGCAACGCGCCGCATATCGTCGAGATCGGCTTCGGCATGGGCGAGACCACGGCGACCATCGCCGCCGCCCACCCCGACACCGACTACCTCGGCATCGAGGTCCACACCCCCGGCGTCGGCAATCTGCTGAAGCTGCTGGAGGCGGGCCATCTCGCGAACGTCCGCGTGATCCGGCACGACGCGGTCGAGGTGCTGCGCGAGATGATCCCGCCGGACAGCCTCGCCGGTGCCCACGTCTTCTTTCCGGATCCGTGGCCGAAGAAGCGGCATCACAAGCGACGACTCATCCAATCGCCGTTCGTCGGACTGCTCGCCTCGCGGCTGGCCCCGGGCGGATACCTGCATCTCGCCACCGACTGGGAGGAGTACGCCCAGCAGATGCTGGAAGTGTTGCGCGCGGAACCGACGCTCGAGAATACGGTGGTCGATTTCGCTCCCCGCCCGGACGCACGCCCCCTGACGAAGTTCGAGACGCGGGGCCTGGGTCTGGGACACGGCGTCCGGGATCTCGTGTTCCGCCGCAGGGACCGGGACGTGGTCCCCGGCCAGTTCACATGAACATCTGCAGCAGTTCGTTCAGAAATCGCCGCCCCATCGGGGTCGGCCGGACGTGCGTTGTGTCGCGCGTCAGCAGCCCGCGCTTCTCGGCATCATCGAGCCGACCGATGACGGTCTGAAGCGGCAGGCTGGTGCGCTCGGTGAAGAGCGCGGTCGGGAAGCCGTCATTGAGACGCAGCGCATTCATCATGAATTCGAAGGGCAGTTCGGCCACCGGCACATCGTGCGCCGTCTGGATCGCATCGCCGGCGAGCGCACGGTCCATGTACTCGCGCGGATGCTTGAAGCGCATCTCGCGACGCACGCGATCGCGGAACGACAGCTTGCCGTGCGCGCCGGCACCGATGCCCAGGTAGTCCCCGAATCCCCAGTAGTTGAGGTTGTGCCGCGCACGGCGACCGGGTCTCGCGAAGGCGGAGGTCTCGTAGTGCTCGAAGCCCGCCTGGGCGAGCGTCGCCTCGATCGCCTCCTGCATCGTTGCCGCGACGTCGTCGTCGGGCACCACCGGCGGGTGGCGGTGGAACAGCGTGTTGGGTTCGATCGTCAGGTGGTACGCCGAGATGTGCGGCGCGCCGGACGCGATGGCCGCGCGGATGTCCGACAGCGCCCGGTCCGGCGACTGACCGGGCAACGCGTACATCAGATCGAGATTGAAGTTCTCGAAGTGCGTCCGCGCGATCTCGACGGCGCGATGCGCATCGGCGGCGTCGTGGACCCGCCCGATCGCCGCCAGCATGGCTCGGTCGAAACTCTGGATGCCGACGGAGAGGCGATCGATGCCGGCCGCGCGGAAGGCGGCGAACTTGCCCTGCTCGAAGGTGCCGGGATTCGCCTCCAGCGTGATCTCGGCGTCGGAGGCGAGCGGCAGCAAGGCGCGCGCGCCGCACAGGAAGCGATCGATCGACTCCGGCGAGAAAAGGCTGGGTGTCCCGCCCCCGAAGAAGACCGTCCGGATCGGCCGGCCCCAGATGCCCGGTAGCGCCTGCTCGAGATCGGCGAGGAGCGCATCGACGTAGCGCGTCTCGGGCACGGCTTCGCGGGCCTCGTGCGAATTGAAATCGCAGTACGGACACTTCCGGATGCACCACGGGATGTGCACGTACAGCGACAGCGGCGGAAGACTCGCGAACGCGATCGCGCCAGCGCGGGACGCGATCCGGATCGGCGTCGTCACGGCACGGTCTCCGCGCCCGACGAAGTCGCGGGGACCGGCGACCACGGTGCCACCTTCACGAGCAGCAGCATGCCCGGCAGCGCGAGGGCGAAGCACAACCAGAAGAAGCCGGGCCAGCCGAGCTGCTCGACGAGCCAGCCGGTGGCGGCGTTCGCGAACGTGCGCGGCACGGCGGCGAGGCTCGTGAACAATGCGAACTGCGTCGCGCCGAATCGCGGGTGCGTCTCGCGCGCGATGTAGGCCACGAAGGCTGCGGTCCCGAGCCCCACACCGAGGGCTTCCCCGCCGATCACGAGGGCAAGAGTCGCCCGCTCCACGACTCCGATCGCGGGGAACGGCCCGACGTGTGCGAGCCAGGCGAACCCGACGATGCTCGCGACCTGCACCACCCCGAAGAGCCAGAGCGCGCGGTCGATGCCCAGCTTCACCATCCACAGTCCGCCGAGCAGTCCGCCGACGACACTCGGCCAGAGCCCGGCGTTCTTCGCGATGAGACCGATGTCGGACTTGCTGAACCCCATGTCGAGATAGAAGGGGGTGGCGAGCGCCGTGCACATGCTGTCGCCCAGCTTGTAGAGAAAGATGAACGACAGCACGAGCAACGCATGCCGGGTCCCCGCGCGTCCGATGAACTCGCGGAACGGCTCGACGACGGCCTGCCGCAGGGTCTTCGGCGCGCCGCCCGCCGTGGCGGGTTCGCGGACGGTGAGCGCCATCGCGAGCCCGGGCAGCATGAACGCCGCCGTGATCGCGAACACGGCCGCCCACGGCAGGTGATCGGCCAGCACCAGCGACAGCGATCCGGGGACCAGCCCCGCTACGCGGTAAGCGTTCACGTGCACCGCATTGCCGAGACCCAGCTCGGTCTCGGCGAGCAGTTCGCGACGGTACGCGTCGAGCACGATGTCCTGGGTGGCACCCAGGAAGGCGATGAGCGTGGCGGCGTAGACGACCCACACGAGATCGCCCGTCGGCGACAGCGTCCCCAGCCATGCGATGGCCGCGAGGAGTCCCATCTGCGTGATGATCATCCAGCCCCGCCGCCGGCCGAGCACCGGCACGACATAGCGATCGATGAGCGGGGACCACAGGAACTTCCAGGTGTACGGGAACTGGATCAGCGCCATCGCGCCGATGGTCCGCAGGCTGATGCCCTCCGTGCGCAACCAGGCGGGCAGGAGGTTCAGCAGGATGTACAGCGGCAGGCCCGAGCTGAAGCCCGTGAAGACGCAGATCAGCATGCGGCGCGTGAGCAGCGCCGTGAGCACGCCGCCGCCTGCCGGGGTCATGCGCGAGCGCTCCCGCTCAGGCGGCGACCGGCGACGCACCCGGCGCGCGATCGAGCCGGTAGAAGGCGAGCGCGCCGAGCAGGTTGGGCACGGCGCTGACCGGACGCCCGTCGGTGGTCACGAGGCGCTCCAGGATCCGCACACCGTGGCCGCGACAGAAGTTCTCGAAGTCCGAGAGCGTGAAGAGGTGGATGTTGGGCGTGTCGTACCACTGGTACGGCAGCTCGGGCGAGACGGGCATGTGCCCCGCGAGCAACTGCATCCGTACGCGCCAGTAGCCGAAGTTCGGGAAGCTCACGATGCCCTCGCGGCCGACGCGCAGGATGTCCTTCAGCAGGCGCTCGGTGTGCATCGTCGCCTGCAGCGTCTGCGAGAGGATGACGTAGTCGAACGACCCCGATTCGAACCCGGAGAGCCCCGCCTCGAGGTCGCTCTGGATCACGTTCACGCCGTTCTTCACGCACGCGAGCACGTTGTCGTCGGAGATGTCGACGCCGTAGCCGGTGGCGCCGCGCCGCTCCTTCAGGAACCGCAGCAGCGTGCCGTCGCCGCAGCCCAGGTCGAGCACGCGCGCGCCCGGTGCGACCCAGTGGGCGATGGCCTCGAAATCGGGGCGCCAGTTCGGGAGCACGGGCGCGCTCATGGCTGCGCACTCCGGTCGGTGTCGGCGTCCGCAAGGAATGCCCGGATGAGGCCGTGGTAGCGCGGATCGTCCATCAGGAAGGCATCGTGGCCGTGCGGCGCGTCGATCTCGGCGTAGCTGACGTCCTTGCCGGTGTCGAGCAGCGCCTTGACGATCTCCCGGGAGCGCGCGGGCGAGAACCGCCAATCGGAGGTGAACGACACGACGAGGAACCGCGCCACCGCACCCTTCAGCGCCTCGGCGAGTCGTCCGCCGCAGGCGAGGGCCGGATCGAAGTAGTCGAGCGCCTTGGTGATCCGCAGATAGGTGTTGGCGTCGAAGTACGTCGAGAACTTGTCGCCCTGGTAGCGCAGGTACGACTCGATCTCGAACTCGACATCGAAACCGAACTTGAACTCCCCCTGCCGCAGGGCCCGGCCGAATTTCTCGGCCATGGCGTCGTCCGACAGGTACGTGATGTGACCGAGCATCCGGGCGAGCCGCAATCCGCGGCGCGGTACGACGCCGTGCGCGTAGTAATCGCCGCCATGGAAATCGGGATCCGTGGTGATGGCCTGCCGCGCGACTTCATTGAAGGCGATGTTCTGGGCCGAGAGCTTCGGGGCCGCAGCGATCACCAGGGCGTGCCGCACGCGATCCGGGAAGGCGATCGTCCATTGCAGTGCCTGCATGGCCCCGAGACTCCCGCCCACCACCGCCGCGAACCGGCGGATGCCGAGCCGGTCCGCGAGGCGCGCCTGCGCCGCGACCCAGTCGTCGACGGTGACGACGGGGAAGTCGGCCCCCCAGGGCCGGCCGGTGGCCGGGTTGATGGTGGCGGGGCCGGTCGATCCGTGACAGCCCCCGAGGTTGTTCACGCCGACGACGAAGAAACGGTCGGTGTCGATGGGTTTGCCCGGACCGATGAGGTTGTCCCACCAGCCGACGTCCTTCGGATCGTGCGCATACGTCCCGGCGACGTGATGGGAGGCGTTCAGCGCATGGCAGACGAGCACCGCATTGCTGCGGTCGGCATTGAGCGTCCCGTAAGTCTCGTACCGCAGACTGTAGGAAGGGATCACCGCACCGCTCTTCAGGAGCAGCGGGTCGTCGAACTGCATGTCGCCCGGCGCCACCACACCCACCGAGCCCGGCACCTTGGCCAGCGCGTTCAAGCACTCACCCCGCTGCTCGCCTTCAAGCGTCCACCTCGCTTGCCGCCTGGATCGCCTGGATCCGGCGCAGGAGCTGCTGCACGGCATCCGCCTGCATCTCCCGGAAGAGCTGCTTCGCCTCGGCTTCCTTCGCGAGGACCTGGGCATCGTCGTAGGTCATGTCCCGGAGGATGACGACGTCGTCCCGGGAAAGCCACTCCCGCTTCTTCGGGTCGGTCACGCGGAAGGTGACGCGGTATCGGAGCTGCAGTTCGCGCACGCGGCCGCCACCCGAGACGGCCAGGATGATCCGTTCCTGGGAGTCGCCGAGCAGTTCGACGACGGCCTGGGCGCCCTCCCGCGTTTCGCTGAGCCGGGAGTTGCTGGCACCCTCGATCCCGCGCTTCACCTGCAGAGTGAGACCGGCGTAGGGCATCCCCTCCACGAAGACCGTCTCGAACGGGAGGTCCACCTTGCCCCGCAGGTGGAAGCCGCAGGCCGGGACCGCCACGCACACGGCGGCGACGACGCAGCCGCGCAGGATGCGGGACATGCCCCGCGCTGCTCCGGTCACCCGACTCCAGGATTCCATGCGGCGCCGATCCTCCCTACACCACGACGTTGACGAGCCGGCCCGGCACCACGATCACCTTCTTCGGCACCTGGCCCTCGGTGAAGCGTCGCACGCTTTCGTTCGCGAGCGCCAGCGCCTCGATGTCGGGGCGGGCGGCATCCTTCGCCACGCGCATGCTGCCACGCAGCTTCCCGTTCACCTGCAGGACGAGTTCGATCTCGTCCTGCGCGAGTGCGGCCTCGTCCACCGCGGGCCAGGGCGCGTCGAGAATCGAGGAACCGAAACCGTGGGTCGACCAGAGCACGTCCGACAGGTGCGGCGTGATCGGATAGATCACGCGCAGCAGGATCGCCACCGACTCGTGCAGCGCGAGGGACCCGAGCGAAGTGGCGCCGTCGGCGATCCGCAGCTCGGCGGCCTGGAGGGCATTCAGCATCTTCATCGCCGCCGACGCGACGGTGTTGAACTGCTTCCGCTCCATGTCGAACGTCGCCTGCTTCAGCACGGCGTGGATCTCGCGCCGGAGCGCGGCCACGGCGGGCGCGGACGTGGTGATGCCGTCGGGGAATCGATGGGCGCCAGAAGGTGCCAGGGCGGCGGAGGTGGCGGCCAGGGTTTCGGCACGATCGGCGACGAAGGACCACAGGCGCCGCAGGAACCGGTACGACCCTTCCACACCGGCGTCGGACCATTCCAGCGTCTGCTCGGGCGGGCTGGTGAACATCATGAAGAACCGCGCGGTATCCGCACCGAATTTCTCGATGAGGGCCTGCGGATCGACGCCGTTGTTCTTCGACTTCGACATCGTGCCGATGCCGGCGGACTCCACGGGCTCGCCGTCGGACTTCAGCACTGCGCCGATCGGGCTGCCCTTCTCGTCCGTCCGCACTTCCACATCCGCGGGGTTGAAGTACTGGACCCGCCCGGCGCCGGACTTCCGCAGGTAGATCTCGTTCAGCACCATGCCCTGCGTGAGCAGGTTCGAGAACGGCTCGTCGACGGTGAGCAGCCCCAGATCGCGCATCACCTTCGTCCAGAAGCGCGAGTACAGCAGGTGCAGGATGGCGTGCTCGATGCCGCCGATGTACTGGTCCACCGGCAGCCAGTAGTCGACGCGCTCGTCGACCATCGCGGTCGCGTTGTCGGGGCAGGCGAAACGCAGGTAGTACCAGGACGAGTCCACGAAGGTGTCCATGGTGTCCGTCTCGCGGCGGGCGGACTTGCCGCACTTCGGGCACGCGCAGTGGAGGAAGTCGTCGCGCCGGTTGAGCGGGTTGCCCGATCCGTCGGGCACGCAGTCCTCCGGGAGCACCACGGGGAGCTGGTCGTCGGGGACCGGGACATCCCCGCAGTCATCGCAATGCACGAGCGGGATCGGTGTGCCCCAGTACCGCTGGCGGGAGATGCCCCAGTCGCGCAGGCGCCATGTCGTCTGCTTCTCGCCGAGGCCCTTCACCGAGAGGTCGGCGGCGATCGCCTCGACGGCGCCGCGGCAGTCGAGACCGTCGTACGGGCCGGACGCGATGCAGCGACCCTGGGTCTTGTCGGCGTACCAGTCCTGCCAGGTCTCGGTGGAGTAGGGCTGGCCGTTCACGTCGATGACCTGACGGATCTCGAGGCCGTAGCGCCGCGCGAAGTGGAAGTCGCGCTCGTCGTGCGCCGGCACGCCCATCACGGCGCCCTCGCCGTACCCCATCAGGACGTAGTTGCCGACCCACACGGGCACCTCGGCGCCGGTGAGCGGATGCGTCACGGTGAGGCCCGTGGGCATCCCCTTCTTCTCCATGGTGGCGAGATCCGCCTCCATGACGCTGCCCTGCTTGCACTCCTCGATGAAGGCGGCGAGCGTCGGGTTGCCGAGGGCGGCGTGCGCCGCGAGCGGATGCTCCGCCGCCACGGCGCAGAAGGTGACACCCATCAGCGTGTCGGCACGCGTCGTGAAGACCTTCAACCGGCGGGCCTCGCCATCGAGCATGTAAGGGAAGGCGATGTTCACGCCCTCGCTGCGACCGATCCAGTTGGCCTGCATCAGCCGCACGCGTTCGGGCCATCCGGGCAGACCGTCGAGCGCGTCGAGCAGCTCGGGGGCGAACTGCGTGATCCGCATGTAGTACATCGGGATCTCGCGCTTCTCGACGACCGCACCCGTGCGCCAGCCGCGGCCGTCCACCACCTGCTCGTTCGCGAGGACCGTCTGATCCACGGGGTCCCAGTTCACCGTGCCGGTCTTGCGGTACACGATGCCCTTCTCGAGCATCCGCAGGAACAGCCACTGGTTCCAGCGGTAGTAGTCGGGGCGGCAGGTGGCGAGTTCGCGCTGCCAGTCGATCGCGAATCCGAGCGACTGCAGCTGCTTCTTCATGTACGCGATGTTGTCGTACGTCCACTTCGCGGGCGGCACGCCGTTCGCCATCGCGGCGTTCTCGGCGGGGAGCCCGAAGGCGTCCCAGCCCATGGGCTGCAGCACGTTGAAGCCGCGCATCCGATGGAAGCGCGAGAGCATGTCGCCGATCGTGTAGTTGCGCACGTGGCCCATGTGCAGCTTGCCCGACGGATACGGGAACATCGACAGGCAGTAGTACTTGGGCCGGCTCGCGTCCTCGACGGCGCGGTAGGCGTCGGCCGCGGTCCAGGCCTGCTGGGCGCGGCGTTCCACGTCGGCGGGGCGGAATTGGGGGTCCATGCTCGGAGGGCGGGTTGAGTCGCGAGGTAAAGCGCGGAATTATACGGGGAGGAACCGTGCCGACCGCATCCGCGATCCCGGCGAAACCGTATGTTTCACCGCGATCGGGCGCCTTCCGACACCTCCGGCCCGGTTTCCCGGGCCCCGCCGCTCCACTCCTACCCCGAGTCCCCCATGTGCAACCTGCGCGCTCTTCTGCTGGTCCTCGTTCTCGCCGGCCCCTTGGTCGCATCGGTCGCATCGGTCGCATCGGCCGCGCCGTCGGCCGTCGTCGAGGGCGTCGGACTCCCCGCCTGGGTCGTCCGCGACGGCATCCGCAAGCCGCTCGCCGCAGGCCGGACGCTCGCCCCGGGCGAGATGGTCATCACAGGCCGCGCATCGCGCGTACTGCTGCGTCTCGACGACGGCAGCGCCGTGAAGCTGGGCGAGGACACCCGCTTCGTGGTGTCGTCGGCGGGCAAGGTCGAGAGCGGCGGTCCGATGTTCCAGGCGGCGCTCCGCGTCCTCACGGGCGCCTTCCGCTTCACCACCTCAGCGCTGGCGAAAACGCGGATGCAGCGCGACATCAGCATCCAGGTGGGCACCGTGACGGCCGGCATCCGCGGGACCGATCTCTGGGGGCGATCCGCGGACGACCGCGACTTCGTCGTGCTGATCGAAGGGAAGATCGGGGTCCGCCGCAATGGCGAGGGTGAGGTGCTCCTCGACACGCCCCTCAGCCTGTTCTCTGCGCCCAAGGGAGCGCCGACATCCCCGATCGGCAGCGTGACGTCCCGGGAACTCGCCGACTACGCCGCCCAGACCGAGATCGCGGCGGGCAGCGGCGCGATGGTCGTCGGCGGCGCCTGGAAGGTCACGGCGCTGGAGACCGGCGAGCAGGCCGCCGCGCTGGCGGCCTACGATCAGCTCCGAGACGCGGGGTTTCCGGCGATCATCGATCCCCGTGGTCGCGGCGACGCGGCGGTGTACCGGGTGCGGATCACGGGACTCGCGACCCGCGCCGACGCCGCCGCCCTCGCGGCGCGCCTGAAGACAACCCCCGGATTCGAAGCTGCGAAGATCGGCCGCTGAACGTCGCGCGTCCGCCCGTCAGGGCGCCAGGTCGTAGTCGATGATGAGCGGCGCGTGGTCGGAGAACCGCTGCTCGATGTAGATCGAGGTCGCCCGGGCCCGCGCCGCCAGTGCCGGGGTCGCGAGTTGGTAGTCGAGCCGCCACCCCACGTTCTTCGCCCACGCCTGGCCCCGGTTCGACCACCACGTGTACTGCTTCGGCCGAGGATCCAACCGGCGGAACACGTCGACGTATCCGAGATGGTCGATGACGCCCGAGACCCAGGCGCGCTCCTCGGGCAGGAAACCGGAGTTCTTGCGGTTCGAGACCGGGTTCGCGAGGTCGATCTCCTGGTGCGCGATGTTCCAGTCGCCGCAGATCACGACATCCCGACCGCTCTGCGCGAGTTCGTGGAGGCGCGGGATGAAACGCGCCATGAAGTCGAACTTCACCGCGAGGCGCGCCTCGGAGCTGGAGCCCGACGGCAGGTACAGCGACACGACGCTCAGATTGCCGAAGTCCGCCTGGAGATAGCGACCTTCCGCATCGATGTCCGGCAGTCCCAGGCCCTCGACCACGCGGTCCGGCGCGCGCCGCGTGTAGATCCCGACACCGCTGTAGCCCGGCTTCTCGGCGTGATGGAACCACCCGGTGAGCCCGTCGACGGATCGCATGGGGTCGGTGAGATCGTCGGCGCGCGCCTTCAGCTCCTGGACGCACAGCACGTCGGCGCGGACGGTCTCGAGCCAGGGCAGAAGACCCTTGTTGACCGCGGATCGGATGCCGTTAAGATTCAGCGTGACGATTCTAAGCATCGGAAAATGACGAGAGAAATCGGTGGGGAGGCGTTCCGTCGCGAGTTCGTGGCGTTCGCGATCGCGAAGGGTGTGCTGCTGTTCGGGGAGTTCAAGACCAAGGCCGGTCGCCTCTCGCCGTACTTCTTCAACGCCGGACTGTTCGACGACGGCGAGAGCCTCCGACAGCTCGGCCGATTCTACGCGCTGACCCTGCAGGCGGCCGCACTCCCGTTCGACATGCTGTTCGGTCCGGCCTACAAGGGCATCCCGCTCGCCGCCGCCACTGCGCTCACGCTGTCGGAAACGGGTCGCAACGTCCCGTTCGCCTTCAATCGCAAGGAGGCGAAGGACCACGGCGAAGGCGGGACGGTGATCGGCGCGCGGCTCGCGGGCAGGGTGCTCATCGTCGACGACGTGATCTCGGCCGGCACGTCGGTCCGCGAATCCGTCGAGATCATCCGGGCCGGGGGCGCCACGCCGGCCGGCGTGCTGATCGCCCTCGACCGGCAGGAGCGGGGCCAGGGCGAGCAATCCGCGACGCAGGAGGTGCAGGCCACCTTCGGGATTCCCGTCCTCCCGATCTGCACGCTGACCGATGTGCTCGCCCACGTGGCCGCGACTCCCGCTCTGGCGCATCACTTGCCTCGGGTGGAGGAATACCGCCAACGCTACGGAGTGAGTCCATGAACCTGCCGCGATTCGTCATCGTCCTCCCGCTCGTGGCGCTCGCCGCGATCGCGAACGCCAACGAACCGAAAGCCGCGAGCAAGCTGTACAAGTGGGTCGACGAGAAAGGCGTGACGCACTACACCCAGACTATGCCCGGGGATGTGAACCAGAAGGGCAACACGGAGCTCGATCGCCGCGGACGCGTTGTGAAGAAGAACGAGGCCGCCATCTCGGAAGAGCAGATCCGGGCGATCCAGGAAGAGAAAGCCAGGACGAAGCAGGACGAGAAGCGGCTCGAGGAGCAGCGCCGGAAGGACAACGCGCTCATCAACACCTACACCACCGAAGCCGAGATCGACGATTCGCGCAAACGGGCGGTGACCGGGGCGACGCAGTCCCTGCAGGCCATCGAGGCACGGATGAAGGCGCTGCACACGCAACTGGCGACCCTCGAGAAGCAGGTCGACACCCTGAAGAAGGCGAACCGGCCGGTCTCGGAAGCCTTCCCGGAGGAGATCGCAAGCGTCAAGTCCGAGATCGCGAGGAGCGAGGTCGAGTACAAGGCGAAGGAGGCCGAGATCCAGCGGATCCGCGACCGCTACGACGCCGACAAGGCGCGCTTCCGCGAACTGATGAGCGCCGGGCGCAAGTGACCGCGGGTGGAGGCTACGACCCGGAGGCCCCGGTCTCTCCCGCCGGCGGTGCCCGCAGCGACAGCGCAAGGCCCAGCATCAGCAGGCACAGCGTGGCGAGACGGGGGGCGTCGATCACGCTGTCGAACGCGGCCACCACGCCGAATCCGACGAGCCCCGTCGCGATCGGCGGCGCCAGCGGATGGCGGCTCCCCGGTCCGACCAGCAGCCACGAGAGCGCCAGCAAGCCTGCGACACTGATCGCGAGCAGTCCCGGCACACCCTGCTCGAGAAACGTCTGCAGCCACAGATTCTTGGCGTGATACGCGAGGTGCGAGCGATCGCTGGAGAAGAACCACCACTGCGTGCCGTCCCGGAAGTCGCCATTGCGGAGCAGCGCCCGTCCGTCGGCATCCGTGAGCCGTAACGAGAGGATCTCGGCCCGTCCGCCGACGCTGTCGAGGCCGACCGCGAAACGCGTGGCCCGCGGCCAGCCGAGCATCCGCGGTGCGCCCAGCGAGTCGTTGCCTTCAAGCACGACCCGCTGCACCGACTGCCCGCCGGGTACTGCAACGGCCCCCGCCACGCACCCGTCGTCGTAGAGCAGGTGCTTGCGGCAGACGTCGAAATGGATCGGCACACCGGTGGCGACGTCGTCCGGCAGGCGCACGACGAAGTCCACGGTGAGCGGAAGACGCGGATCGCCGTCGATCCGCTGCGAGACCCGGAAGATCTCGCCCCAGCCCACCGGATGATTGGGGCCGGTCAGGACCAGACGATGGCCCGTCTCGTCCGGGATGATCCGGAACCCCCCCGGGATGAAGCGCTCCCGCGTACGCCACGCATAGCGCTCGGCGTAGCGGCCCGGCCCGATGCCCAACAACCATTCGCCGGGCGTCTGGAGCAGGCCCAGGCCGTCGGCCCAGTGCCGGGTGCGGTGCGACATGTCCGAACCCGTCGTGGAGAACCGGATGTTGGCGTAATAGCTGTTGCCGACGACTGCGACCGTCCCGACGCCGGCCAGAAGAATCCCGCCCGCCAGGAGCACGGACGGATCCTTGCCCCAGAGCGGCGGGCGAGACGCCCGGCACAGCGGCACCAGGGCGAGGGCGAGCACCGCGGCGATCCAGGCCGGCACTGTCGCGCCGTCCCCCCCCCAATGCGTCGCGACCGTGGGCGCGGCCATGGCCGTCGCGATGAGCAGTCCCAGGGCGATCCCCTGCTCGGGGCGCCGCGGCCGCCGATCCACCGACCAGAGCGCACCCGCGGCAGCGACGGCCGCGAGTCCGTAGAGTACGTAGGGACCCTTGGGCAGCATCGGCCCGAGGAACGCGATGCCGCCACCGATGAGAGCACCGATCGCCAACGCGCCCACGATGGTTCCCATCGAAATCCCGGCAAGGCGCGGCCCGGTGGCAACGGCCAGCCAGGCGACCCCCAGGAACGCGGCGAGCCCCCGGTAACCGCTGGTGGCGAACACGTCGAATGCCGCATAGCCGAGAATGCCCACCCCGATCAGACCGACCACGCCACGGCCGAGCGTGAGTCCGACGCGACCGCGACCGAACGCCCCACTGCGCATGGCCCAGACCGCCAGGAGGGTCGCCTCGACGGCCGCGGCACCGTAGAGCCCGCGCGAGAACGTGGCGAGCATCGCGTACATCCCGACGGCCACGACGGCCGCCAACGCAGCCGAGACGAGCCCATGCCGGCCGCGCGCCAGCCCCCACGCGGCCATGGGCAGCGTCATCGCGAGCCAGCCGTCGACGGCTGCGCCACCCACATGCATTTCCCAGAAGGGACCGGTCGCCCGGTAGTCGGCTGCGAACTCGGTGAGGCCGACGAACGCGAGGCGCTCCCAGAGCACGGCGAGGCTGACGAACCCGAAACTCGCGACCAGCCCGGCCCACAGGGCCATCACGGCGTCTCGGGCATCGGCGCGAAGACAGGCCCGGATGACCGCCAGAAACAGCACCGAGATTGCGAACGCCTTCGCGAGCCGGAGTCCGTTGAGTGGCCCGCTGTAGCCTGAGATCGCCTCCCAGCCCAGCGTAGGGAGCGGACTCAGCGAGTGCGCGAGGGCGAGTGCTCCGGCGCCGGCAAGGCCCGCCATGGCGATCACGTAGACGCCCGTGGGCGGCCGGCCGGGATCGGTCGCGGAGAGTGGCTTCAGCCCGAAGCGCAGCGCGGCACCGGCAATCGCCGTCAGAAGGAGGAAGTCCGACTCGGCCAGGAAGAGCATCCCGGTGTGGTCGGTGAAGTCTGCGATCGGCAGGAGGGCGATCGCCACCGCCACGCCCCAGGCAGGCAGGACGCACGTCAGAACGAACAGCGGAGCACCGGCGACGAGTGGCCACCACGGGGCGTACGGCTGGACGGCGACGACGCCCGCGGCGGCCAGTGCAGCGCCGATCGCGATGATCAGCCAGACGGCCCGGGCGGCGCCGCCGGTGGCGGCCGGTGCCGGGACCGGCCGCCGTCGAGGATGACGGCGGCCCGCTTCGGCGGCCGCCATCGGCACCTCAGCCGAGCCGGGCCCGCAACAGGTCGGTCACCTGTTGCGGGTTGGCCTTGCCCTTTGACGCCTTCATGACCTGGCCGACCAGGGCGTTGAACGCCTTGTCCTTTCCGGCACGGAACTCCTCCACCGACTTCGGATTGGCCGCGATCACTTCGTCGACGATGGCTGCGATGGCCCCGGCGTCGGAGATCTGCGCGAGTCCGCGGGCGGCGATGACGGCATCGGCCGTGCCGTCGCCGTTCCACATGGCGTCGAAGACGTCCTTCGCCATCTTGCCCGAGAGCGTGCCGTCGGTGATCCGCCGCAGCAGGGCGGCGAGCTGTGGCGCGTCGATGGGCGCGCGCGCAAGGTCGATCTGCTCACGGTTGAGCCGCGCGGACAGCTCCCCCATCAGCCAGTTGGCGCACAGCTTGGCCTCGCCCGGCAGGGCCGCGAGCATGGCCTCGAAGTAGTCGACGGTGGCGCGACTCGCGGTGAGCGCCTGCGCATCCTGGACGGAAAGGCCGTGGACTTCCACGAGGCGCGAACGCTGGACCTCCGGCAGGGCCGGCATCTCCGAACCCACGCGCGCGATCCACGCATCGTCGATGACGAGCGGCAGCAGGTCCGGATCGGGGAAGTAGCGGTAGTCCTGCGCATCCTCCTTCGATCGCATCGTGCGGGTCTCGACGCGATCGGGGTCGAACAGGCGCGTTTCCTGGACGACGCGACCACCGCCTTCGATCAGCTCGATCTGGCGCTCGACCTCGTACTCGATGGCCTGCTCGAGGAAGCGGAAGGAGTTGAGGTTCTTGATCTCGCAGCGGGTGCCGAAGGTCTCGGTGCCGCGCCGGCGGACCGAGACGTTCGCGTCGCAGCGGAACGAACCTTCCTGCATGTTGCCGTCGCAGATGCCGATCCACTGCACCAGTTCGTGCAGCTTCTTCGCGTAGGCGACCGCCTCGGCACTGGAGCGCATGTCGGGCTCGGAGACGATCTCGAGGAGCGGCGTGCCGGCCCGGTTGAGGTCGATGCCGCTCATGCCGTGGAAATCCTCGTGGAGGGACTTCCCGGCGTCCTCCTCGAGATGCGCCCGGGTGAGACGGACGTACTTCTCGACGCCTCCGACCTCGATCGTGATCCCGCCGCCCGACACCACCGGGATCTCGTACTGGCTGATCTGGTAGCCCTTGGGGAGATCGGGATAGAAGTAGTTCTTGCGCGCGAAGATCGACCGGCGATTGACGGTGGCTCCCACCGACAGCCCGAAGCGGATCGCGCGCTCGACCGCCCCGCGGTTCAGCACCGGCAGCACGCCGGGCAGGGCGAGGTCGACGAGGCTCGCCTGGGAGTTCGGCTCGGCGCCGAAGGCCGTGGGGGCGCCCGAGAAGATTTTCGACTGCGTGGACAGTTGGGCGTGGGTCTCGAGCCCGATGACGACTTCCCAGTTCGGATTGGTCATTGCTAGTGTCTCGACACGCTAGAACCCCGCAGGCACCCGACGGTGCCAATCGGTCGCGAGCTGGTACTGGTGGGCCGCACCGAGCATGCGCGCCTCCTGGAAATAGTCGGCCATGAGTTGCAGACCCACGGGACGCCCCTTGTCACCGAACCCGCACGGGATGCTCATGCTCGGGATGCCCGCGAGGCTGCCGGGCACGGTGTAGAGGTCCGCGAGATACATCGAGACCGGATCGGCGGCCTTCTCGCCGAAGCCGAAGGCGACGGTGCTGGTCACCGGCCCCGCGATGATGTCGCAGGTTTCGAACGCGCGGCGGAACTCGTCGGCGATCAACCGGCGCACCTGCTGCGCCTTGAGGTAGTAGGCGTCGTAGTAGCCATGGGACAGCACGTAGGTGCCGATCAGGATCCGCCGCTTGGGCTCGGGGCCCAGGCCCTCGGCGCGCGACCGGGAGATCATGTCCTCGAGATCGCGGTACTTGCTCGCCCGATGACCGTACCGCACGCCGTCGAACCGGCTGAGGTTGCTGGAGCATTCGGCCGGCGCGACCACGTAATAGACGGGGATGCCGAGCGCCGCATTGGGCAGCGAGATCTCGACCAGCTCGGCGCCCAGCCCGCGATACACATCGAGCGCGGCACGCACCGACTGCTCGACGTCGGGGGACAGGCCGGGACCGAAGAACTCCTTCGGGACGCCGATGCGCAGGCCCTTCACGGGCCGTTCGAGATCGCGGGTGCAGTCCTCGGGCGGGCGGTCGACGCTGGTGGAATCGCGCGGATCGAAGCCCATCATCGCGGAGAGCACGATCGCGGCATCCTCGGCCGACACGGTCATCAGGCCGGCGGTGTCGAGGCTGGAGGCGAAGGCGATCATCCCCCAGCGGGACGGACGGCCGTACGTGGGCTTGGTGCCGGTGATGCCGGTGAAGGCGGCCGGCTCGCGGATGGAACCACCGGTGTCGGTGGCGGTGGCGACCGGGGCGATGCGGGCTGCAACCGCAGCCGAGGAACCGCCGGAGCTTCCGCCGGGCACCGCGCCCTTGTCCCACGGATTGAGCACGGGGCCGTACGCGCTGTTCTCGTTGGACGAGCCCATGGCGAATTCGTCGCAGTTCACCTTGCCGAGGCAGACCATCCCGGCGGCGGCGAGCTGCTCGACCACCGTTGCGTCGAACGGGCTCATGTACCCCTTCAGCATGCGGCTCGCCGCGGTGCTGGCCCAGTCGCGGGTGACGAAGATGTCCTTGTGCGCGAGGGGCACGCCGAGCAGCGGACCGGTCTCGCCGGCGGCGCGGCGCCGGTCGGCTTCGCGGGCCTGGGCGAGCGTGACATCGGGTCGGACGTCGAGGAAGACGTTGAGGTCGCGGTGGGCATCGATCCGATCGAGGAACAGCGTGGCGAGCTCCACCGCCGAGACCTCCTTCGCCGCGAGAACCTTTGCCAGTGCCGCGACGGACGCCCGGGCGAGGTCGGTCGAACCGTCCACACTCATTCGATCACCCGCGGCACGAGGAAGAGGCCGTCTTGATGTTCCGGTGCGTTGCGCATGGCCGCCTCGCGACGATCGTGCTCGGTCACCACGTCGTCCCGCAGGCGCTGACTGCCGCCCAGCGGATGGTTCATCGGTTCGATGCCCTCGGTATCCACGGCGCGCATCTGCTCGATCATCGCGAAGATGTCGTTCAGCTGGGCGAGCGTGCGGCTCGCCTCGTCGTCACTGATGCGGATGCGGGCGAGCTTCGCCATGCGGGCTACATCATCGATTTCAAGCGGCATGGGTACGGTCTTCGAGGAATATCTGCGAGGAAAAACAACAATGGATGGCCTAGTTCGGCGAAGCCTCGTAAGGTAACATACCGGTCCATTCCGGCACCACCCGCCGACCCCTCACACCTCCACGTCCTCCCACGGGGCCACAGCGCATGTTCGGCTTTCTCAGCGGTTACTTTTCCAACGATCTCGCCATCGATCTCGGTACTGCCAACACACTCATCTACGTCCGAGGTCAGGGGATCGTTCTGAACGAGCCGTCGGTGGTCGCCATCCGCCAGGACGGGCCGAACGGGAAGAAGGTGATCGAACAGGTGGGTCTGCAGGCGAAGCAGATGCTCGGGCGCACCCCGGGCAACATCACCGCGATCCGCCCGATGAAGGACGGGGTCATCGCCGACTTCACCTTCACCGAGCAGATGCTGAAGCAGTTCATCAAGAAGGTGCATGACGCCCGGCT
>JALHMS010000046.1 GCA_022843925.1 Burkholderiales bacterium | reverse complement strand
CCACGACGAATCCAGGACCGCGGGCGTCGAGCTGTAGCTCGACCCACGGGGATTCCCTGAGATCGAGCGTTCCCGCGACCAACTGGTTGCGTGGGTCGAGCAATAGCTCGACGCGGCGATGGCATGGGTGCAGCAACGCCTCCACGCCGGAACAACCCTGCATGCCGCACTGCACGATCCGCCGACCCCATCGCGTTTCATCCCGCCGCCTTTCGCACGCGCGACGCGGACCTCTTCACGTGCAACCCCATCGCAGGGGTCGATCCCGCGCCGCGCCCATGACACCATCCCGCGTCGCCATCATCACGACCACGGGACCCACGCCATGAACCGCAGACATTTCATAGGTGCCTCCGCTGCACTCGCCCTCGCGAGGCCTGCCCTCGCCGACGGGGTCGCGCTCCGCGGCGCCTCGCATCTCGGCGAGGAGCACGTCTATTCGCGCGCGATGAAGCACTTCATGGAGCTGGTCGTGAAGTACGCCGGTCAGCCCGTTTCCACCGTGGTGCAGCGCAACGGCGAGCTGGGGTCGGACAAGGATTTCTTCATCTACATGAACCAGGGCATCTCGGTGGACAGCGGGATCATCTCGCCGGCGCACATGGCCACCTTCGCCCGCTCGGCACCGCTCATGGATCTGCCGTTCCTCTTCCGCGACGTCGCCCATTGGGAACGCGCGCTGGAGGCCGATGCCTTGAAGCCCATCGCCGACGAGATCGCGAAGAAGGCGGATGTGATGGTGCTCGGGTACGCGGGTGGCGGCGTGCGGCACATCGTCTCGAACCGGCCGGTGCACAACCTCGCCGAGCTGAAGGGGTTGAAGCTCCGCGTGCAGGCGGCACCGATCCACTCGCGCATCTTCCAGGCGATGGGGGTGGCCCCGGCGGTCATCGCGTATCCCGAGGTCTACAACGCCATCCAGAGCGGTGTCATCAACGGTCTGGAGAACGAGCCCGCAGGCATCGAGCAGATGAAGTTCTACGAGGTCGCGAAGTACATCGCGCTCACCGCGCACACGGTCACCGTGCGGCCGCTCTGCTTCTCCGGGAAGGCGTTCCGCAAGCTGCCGCCCAAGGTCCAGGAGGCCGTGGTGCGCGCCGGGCGCGAGGCGTCGGTCTTCGCGCGGAAGACGGAGGTGCAGGAGGATCGTGCGCGGCTCGAGCAGATGGCGAAGTCCGGCCGCGTCGAGCTGATGAAGTTCACCGATCTCGCCCGTGCCGAGCAGCTCGTGAAGCCCATCACCCAGGCCTATGTGAAGCAGGTCGGGGCCGAGGCGATCTACGCCCGCATCCTCTCGCTGTAGATCCATGAAGCGTGTCCTCGTCTGGATGGACCGGCTCGTCGCTGCCCTCGGCGCGCTGCTCCTGCTCGCCCTGCTCGTGCCCGTGTCGATCCAGGTCTTCGCGCGTCTGGTGCCGGACATCGAGACACCGCTGTGGACCGAGGAGGCCGCGCGATTCCTCCTGGTGTGGCTCGTCATGGTCGGTTCGCTCCACGCGCTGCGGCGGGGCAACCATTTCACCGTCGATGTCCTGCCGACGCTCGGCCCTTCCGCGGCGCGCGTCGTCCGGACCTTCGGGCACGTCATCGTTCTCGCGTTCGGCGCCTTCTTCGTCTGGTACGGCATCGACTTCGTGCGCTTCGGCTGGGACCAGACCTCCGAGGTCGCCGACTGGCCGCTGTGGATCCTCTTTCTCGCGTGGCCGGTGGCCGGCGCGTTCTGGATGCTCTTCTCGATCCTGTCGGCGCTGCGGCCCGCGGGCCGGGTGGAAGAACGGAGCCCGCCGTGAGTCAGGGCTTCGCAATCACCATTCTCTTCTCGGCATTCTTCGCGTTGATGGTGCTGCGGGTGCCGATCGCGTTCGCGCTCGGCGTCGCATGCGTGCCGCTGGTGATGTTCGATCCGCGCCTGAGCCCGATGGTCGTGTTCAACGAGTCGTTCAAGTCCTTCAACTCGTTCATCCTGCTCGCCGTGCCGTTCTTCCTGCTGTCCGCGCAGCTCATGAACGTGGGCGGCATCACGCAACGCCTCCTGCGGCTCTCGCGCTCGCTCGTGGGTCACCGGCCGGGCGGTCTCGCGCAGGTGAACGTCCTGCTGTCGGTCTTCTTCGCGGGCATCTCGGGGTCCGCCACGGCCGATGCCGCCAGCCAGGGCAGGCTCTTCATCCACGCGCAGATGAAGGAGGGCTACAGCCCGGGCTTCTCGGTGGCCGTGACCGCCGTGAGTTCGCTGCTGTCGGCGGTGATCCCGCCGTCGATCATGATGGTCGTATGGGCGGGCGTGATGCCCGTGTCGGTGGGCGGCCTCTTCGTCGCCGGCGTGATGCCCGGGCTGGTGCTCGCCGGTGCGATGATGCTCGTGGTGCACCACACCTCGGTGCGGCGCGGCTATCCGACGCACGAGAAGTCGACGTGGCCGGACCGACTCGCGGCGACCGTGTCCGCGATCCCCGCGATGATGACGCCCGTCATCATCATCGGCGGCAAGGTGTTCGGCTGGTTCACCGCCACCGAGGCCTCGGTGATCGCGGTGCTCTACGCGCTCGCGCTCTCGTGCATCGTCTATCGCGAGGTCGGCCTGCGTCAGCTCGCCACCGCGTTCTCCGAGACGGCCGAGATGTCGGGCGCCATCCTGCTCTGCGTCGGCACGGCGTCGGTGTTCGGCTGGCTGCTCGCGTTCCATCAGGTGCCGCAGTACCTGCTGCAGGCCGCGACCGGCTGGCAGCTCGGACCGCTCGGCGCGGGCCTTTTCGTGGCGGGCGTGTTCCTTGTCGTGGGCTGCTTCCTCGACGCGATCCCCGCCATCATCATCGTCGGCACGCTGCTCGAACCGATGGCGATGGCGTCGGGCCTCGATTCGCTGCACTACGCGCTGATCGGCATCGTCTCGCTCGCGTTCGGGCTCGTGACGCCGCCGTACGGCCTGTGCCTGCTCATCTGTTGTTCGATCGCGAAGGTGCGCATCGGCGATGTCATGCGCGACTTCCTCATGTTCCTGCTGCCCTGTCTCGTCGTGCTGCTGACCATCATCGCGTTCCCGGCGGTCTACCTCTGGCCGGTGAGGATGTTCGGTCCGGCGCTGCTCGACTGACGCCGGCATCCGCCGCCCCATATCACTCATGAAGGGAACTGCCATGAAGACCGTGATGATCACCGGTGCCGCCGGCCTCGTCGGTGGCGCACTCCGCAAGCATCTGGGCGCGCACTATCGCCTCGTCCTGCTCGACCGCGTCGCCATCGCGCCGCTGGCCGAGGGCGAGACGGCCGTGCAGTGCGACATCCGCGACGGCGCGGCGCTGCTCGCGGCGATGCAGGGTGTCGACGCCGTCGTGCATCTCGCCGGCGAACCCACCGAGGCCGCGTGGGACGCCATCCGCGAGGCCAACATCGAGGGTTGCTATCAGACGGTGGAAGCCGCGCGGCTCGCGGGTGTGCGCCGCTTCGTCTTCGCGTCGTCGAATCACGCCATCGGCTATCACCTGCGCACCGAAACGCTGGACCCGGACTGCACCACGCGGCCCGACACGCGCTACGGACTCTCGAAGGTCTTCGGCGAGGCGCTGCTCAGCCTCTACGCGGACAAGTTCGGCCTCACCTCGGTGTCGCTGCGCATCGGCACGGTCCTGAACCCCGACGCACCGCGCGAGCTGCGACATCTCTCGACGTGGCTGAGCCATCGCGATCTCGCTCAACTCGTGCGCTGCTCGATCGAGGCAGACATCCACTACGAGATCGCGTGGGGTGTCTCGGCCAACACGCGCAAGTGGTGGCGCGACCGGAGCGCCGAGCGGTTGGGCTATCGCCCGCAGGACAACGCCGAGGCCTTCGCGGCGCAGTTCGGCGAGATCGATGCCGCGGCCGGGAATCCGGTCGCCCTCGCGCATCAGGGCGGTGTCTTCTGCTCGTGGGAGCGCGGTCGATGAGCGGCACCCTCCACCTTGCGTTCGCGAGCGGCGTCGCCGAGGCCGGGGCCGTGATCCGCTCGGCGACCGACACGAGGGCCGAATTCATCGTCGCGATCGACGGTGATCTCGAAGTGGAAAGCGTGCAGAGCGTGACCCGGCTCGCCGGCCCCGGCGCCACCTTCGTGCACGGCGCGGGGACCACGGTGCGGATGCCCGTCGCGGGTCGCTGCATGGTGTGGCGCCTCGCGTCGCAGCCGATCGAGGGGGAGGAACTCACGCTGTCGGTGGCGACCGGGTATCCGCTCGACCGCGTGCAGGTGCTGCGCCTCGACCTCATCGAGTTCCCGCCCACCGCAGTGGCGTACTGGCACACGCATCAGGGCCCGGGCATCCGCTGCCTCGCGCAGGGTTCGACGTCGGTGACGTTCGCGAGCGGTGGCCGCGACCACGGTCCATTCGAGCCCTGGTACGAACCCGGGTCCGATCCGGTGGAGGTGGCGAACCTCGGCGACGACACCGCGGTGATCGCCCGGCTGCTGGCACTCCCCGTGGACCTCGCGGGCGGCAAGCCGTCGATCCGCTACGTGCGCGAGGAAGACGCCGGGAAGCCCCGGCTGCAGCGCTACCGCACGCTGCTCGAAGCGGTCATCGATCCGGCGGAGGTGTTCGGGGCGTGAGGCCGCTGCCTGACCGGACCTATACTCCGATCACCATTTCCCGAGTCGAGGGTCGCCATGGGTGACTGGAGCCGATCGGAAGCGCTGGTGCTGCGCTGGGCCGAAATCTCGCGCGACCCTGCGCTGAGCGCGCTGCCCTACAAGATCGAACTGAACCGTTGGGGGAAGATCGAGATGAGCCCTGCGAGCTTCCGTCATGGCCGGTTACAGGCCGCGATCGCAATCCAGCTGGCCGGCCGGCTGCCGGATGGCGAGGCACTCACCGATATCCCCATCCTCACCGAACTCGGGGTACGCGTCCCCGACGTGGCCTGGGCGTCCCACGCGTACCTCGCCGCGAATGGCGACGCCTCGCCGGCCGCGCGTGCCCCGGAGATCTGCATCGAGATCGTGTCGCCGTCGAACCCTGACGAGGAGATGCGCGACAAGACGGCTGCCTATCTGGCCGCGGGTGCCCTGGAAGTCTGGCTCGTCGCGGAGGACGGCACCGTCCAGTACTTCGACCGCAACGGCCCGAGGTCGGACAGCGCCCTGACGGGGCGGCTCACGCTGCCAGGCCGCAGCACCTGATCCGGTGTGCCCGCCTCACCCCGCCTTCCCCGCCCGATAGCACTTCAGCAGCGCCGCGTCGTCCTCCCCACCCAGGCCCATCGCGCTCGTCCGCGCGAAGACGCCGAGCGCCGCGTCCGCCAGCGGCGTGGCGTAGTCCGCGGCATCGGCGGCCTGCGTCACGATCCCGAGGTCCTTCTTCAGGATGTCGACCATCGCGCGCACGCCGAAGTCACCGGCCAGGGCGCGCGGCAGGCGATCGCCCAGCATCCACGAGTCGCCGGAGCTGGCGCGGATCACCTCGAGCAGTCGGACCGCATCGAGGCCGAGCTTCTCGCCGAGCGCGATCGCCTCGCACGCCGCCGCGAGATTCACGCCGGCCAGCAGGTTGTTCAGCATCTTCGTGCGTGCGCCGTCGCCCGTGCGCCGGCCCACGTGGAAGAGGCGCGACGCGAGTTGCTGCAGAACGGGCTCAGCCTGCGCGAAGACCGCGTCCGGGCCCGCGGCCATCATCGACATCGAGCCGTCGCGGGCACGCGCGGGGCCGCCCGATACCGGGCCGTCGATGTGATGCAGCGATGCCGGTGCGAGGCGCGGGGCGATGGTCTCCGCGAAGTCCGGCGAGATCGTGCTGCTCACCACGACGATGCCGCCGGGGGCCATGCCTTGCGCCAGACCGTCGTCGCCGAAGAGCACGGTGTCCACCTGCTGCGCATCGACGACGAGGACCACGACGAGGTCGGCCGCGCGACCCACATCCGCGGCCGTGGCGCACACCGTCGCCCCTGCAGCGGCCGCCTCGGCTTCTGCCTCGGGACGGACGTCGCGCACGGCCACGGGCAGGTGCACATCGAGGGCACGCATCGCCACTGCCATGCCCATCGCGCCGATGCCGATCACGCCGATGCGGGGAGGACTGCCCATGTGGAACCTTCCGGGAGGACGAAGCGGTACCGGAGGTTAGCACCGCGCGTCGCGGTGCATGCATGACCCGATGGAAGCGGCGCCTCAGGCCGCGACGGTCGACCGCTGCAGGATGCGGTGCCAGATCGCCTGGGTGTCGGTCTCGTCGACGCGCGCCTGCTGGCCGGTCGGCACCTTGAAGTCCGGATGCCGCAACGTCGGCCGCTGCGTGGGCGGGATGTCGGCGCACGCCGTGGCCACGCCTGCGAGGGCGACGGTGAGGATCATCTGCTGTTCGACCATGGGGGTCTCCCTGAAGCACTGTCGAGGCGGCCGTCGAGCGCGACGCGGCGGATCGCGCCGCACCGCCCGGTGGCCGGGGCGAAGGAGAACATCCGAACGTGACAGAAAATCGAGGGCGGGGGGCTCGAAGTCAGGCCGCGACGCCGCTGCGGATCACGGCGTCCACGAACGCGAGCTTCTCGACCACCGGTTGGGGCAGGACGAAGGGGTAGCTGTCGCCGTGCCCGAGGCTGCGGTTCATGCTGTTCACGAACTGTGCGAGCGGCAACCACCGGGCCCCCAGGATCGCCGCGAAATCGTCGCCCGGCTCCGCGAAGACCGTTTGGTTCGCCGGACCGGTGCCATCGGTACCGATGCCCAGGGCAGCCCCCCAGTGGGCAGCCGTCTCCATCGCGTCGACGATGTGCAGGTAGTGCGCCCAGGTCTCGGCCCAGTCCTCCCATGGATGGCAGGAGGCGTACGCGGATACGTGGTGCTGGGCCCAGTCGGGTGGCGCCCCCCGCCGATAGTGCGCCGAGAGCGCGTCGTCGTAGGGCAACTGCTCGTCACCGAAGAGGGTGCGGAACGGCAGCAGCCAGCGCGTCGGGCCCACGAGGCGCGGCCAGAAGAAATGCCCGGCCTCGTGCCGGAAGTGGCCGAGCAGCGTCCGGTACGGCTCGCCCATGTGTGTGCGCTGGTGCTCGCGCGTGACGTCGTCGGCTTCCGAGATGTTCATCGTCACGAGGCCGGATGCGTGCCCGGTGATGACCCGGCCCAACGTCGCCCCGCCGGCCACGAAGTGGAACGCGAGACCGCGTACCGGATCGTCGCGGCGCGACGGCACCGACAACCCGAGGGACCGGAGCGACACGAGCAGGCGTCGCTTCGCGACCTCCAGCCGGTACCAGTACGTGCGGTTGCGCGGGTCCGCGAGTGCGGGAATGACTTCGGTGTACCGGCACGATTCGCACAGCGATTCGCCGTCGGTGACCGGCACCATCCAGTTGCAGACGGCCTCCTGCAGGTAGTTCGTGCACGGGTGCCAGGCCGTGTCGGCAGCGCCGCGCGTGTCGCCCAGCCGATGCCAGTGGCCGACGGCATCCACCGAGAAGGCGACGAGCCGCTGCTCGGCAGGCACGAAGCCGAGCGGGCTCCCGCACGCGCCGCAACGCACGTTCTCGAAGAAGACGACGCTGCCGCAGCAGGTGCAGCGGTGCGTGATCATGGGCGGGGTGAGGATCGCATGGTCGCCACCATGACGCGGTCGGCGCCGGATCACAAGCGCTGCGAAGTCTCCGCGACGAACCGCAGGGGCCTGCGCGCTATGATCGATGCAACGCTTCCCCCATCGATGGTGCCCCACCCATGTCCAGCCCCCCACCCGCCGCCGTCGCCAACGTCCTCGGGACGCCGCTGCAGGACTGCAGCCACGACCCGCTCACCGGCTACTTCCGCGACGGCTGCTGCCGTGCCAGCGCGCAGGATCTCGGCACCCACGTCGTCTGCGCCCGCGTCACCGCCGAGTTCCTGGAGTTCAGCCGCGCGCGGGGCAACGATCTCGTCACGCCGCATCCGGAATGGCAGTTCCCCGGCCTGAAGCCCGGCGATCAGTGGTGTCTCTGCGTCCTGCGATGGAAGGAGGCCGCGGAGGCCGGCGTCGCGCCGCCGGTCGTGCTCGAGGCCACGCACATCCGCGCCCTCGAGTTCGTCAGCCTCGCCGATCTGAAGTACCACGCGTTCCGGGTGCGGGAGGCGTAGCCGCCGCGCGTTCCGCTCAGGCCGGCGGGCCGGCGTCCGCGATGACGAACACCTTCTTCATCGGCTTGCGGATGTCCCACATCGTGGGCGTCCCCTTGCTCCACGAACAGATGTCGCCGGGGCCGTAGACGTGCTTCGTGCCGTCGGTGAGATCCTCGATCTCCACTTCGCCCTCGAGCACCACGAAGGTCTCGTCGCCATCGTCGGACGAGAAGAAGGTCTTGCCGAGGACACTGCAGCGCCACAGCCCCACGCTGTACGTGTTGCCGGCCGACCCGAGTTCGCGCATCACGACCATCTCGCCGAACTCGACCGTCTCGCCGTCCTTCTCGTAGCGCAGCGGCACCCAGTCGTCCATCAGGATGTTGCCGGTGAAGAAGCGTTGCGCGGCTTCCATGTTCATCGTGTGCTCTCCCCGAAGCGTGTGCGATGGTCCGCGCGGATCGCGGTGCCGCGCCGGCTTCCGCAAGGTCCACACCACGCGGGCCCGCGACGCGGTGTCGGGCGAGGCGCCGTCGGACGCCGCAGCGGCATGCACGATCGGGGTGCCCCGTGGCCCACGGCGCCCGTCACAGGTGCAGGCCGTCAGGACGGCGTCGTGACCGGCAGTGGCGGATACGTCGCGACGAGGTGCCCGGTCTTCACGTAGATCAACGCGCCCTCGGCACCGGTGAACGGGGCGTGCCGGCTGCCGGGCGCATTCCGCAGCCAGGTGCCCGCCGGGTACTCACCGGCCTCGTCGCGGAACACACCTTCGAGCACGAGGATCTCTTCCCCGCCCGGATGCATGTGGAGGTCGAAGACCGTGTCGGGCGCCCAGCGCACCAGCGCCGTCCCGATGCCCCCGTGTTCGTGCAGCGGCATGACCGACAGGCCGGGCACCAGCCCCCGACGCCATACGGCCGATCGCGTATCGATGACGACCGGCGTGTCGTCGCCCGCGGCGAACTGCCACAGTTTCACGAAGATCGTGCAGCCCTCGCGGGAGAAAGGCGTGTGGGCGGTGCCGATCGGATTGCGGACGTACGTACCGGCGGGGTGGTCGCCATGCTCGTCGGAGAAGACGCCTTCCAGGACCAGATACTCCTCGCCACCGCCGTGCTCGTGGCGCGAGAACGACGTGCCTGCGGCATAGCGCACGATGCTCGTGGCGCGCGCCACCTCGTCCCCGATGCGGTCCAGCGGATGCCGCAGCACGCCGGGCATCGGCGAGGGCAGCCAATCGTCGTCGGTCGGCGCGGCGACGACCTCGCGGCGGTTGAAGTCGGCTCGGATGAGGGGCATGGCGTGGATCTCCAGGGTGGCGTCGCCCAATGGTACGCATGTGGCCTGCGGGTCGGGGGCGACGTCGCGCCCGACGGGTTCGTGGTCGACGGGTTCGTGTTCGGCCAAAGGCGGTGACGTCATCGACAAAGTCCCCGCGATCGACCACCGGAGGTGGCGACCGCACAAAGGTCCACGGTCCGTCCGGCCGATCGGCAGGCCGATTCCCGTGGTGTACGCTCGGGCATCGTGGTTGCCGGAGATCCTCTTGAACAGCAGGTCGAGCAGACGCGCATCGCCCGCGGCCGCCGCATCCTCTTCGGGCCCGGGCGCCCCCCCTTCGGCGGCAGGTCTGCCCGTCGTGGCACTCGGCGCGTCCGCCGGCGGTCTCGAAGCGATCCAGCAACTCCTGCGGAACATGCCTGCCGAGAGCGGTGCGGCCATCGTCGTCGTTTCTCATCTCGATCCCGAGCATGCGAGCCTGCTCTCGGAGATCCTCCAGCGCGTGACCGAGATTCCGGTGCTGGAAGCCGTCGACGGCATGCCCATCGAGGTGGATCACATCTACGTGATGCCCCCCGATCGCGAGATGGCGCTGTCGCGCCGCGCGCTGCGGGTCACGAAGCCCGTGTCGCCGCGTGGCCAGCGCATGCCGATCGACCATTTCTTCCGCTCCGTCGCCGAGGAATGTGCGGGCCGGGCGATCGGCGTGGTGCTCTCGGGCACCGGCTCCGACGGCGCCCTCGGACTCGAGGCGATCATCGCCGCGGGCGGGCGCGGCCTGATCCAGGATCCCGCGACGGCGAAGTTCGACGGCATGCCCTCCAGCGCGCTCGCGGCGAGCCCGGGCGCACGCGTTCTGCCTCCGGAGCAGATGCCGGAGGCGCTGCTCACGATGCTGCACGAAGGAGCCGACGGCGCGCCGGGCGCGAGTCCGGACCCGGCGCACGCGTCCGGGCTCAGGCGGGTCCTCGCAGCGCTGCGCCACCGCACGGGCAACGATTTCTCGCAGTACAAGAAGACCACCATCGGTCGCCGCGTCGCGCGACGCATGGCCGAGCACGGTATCGCCGACACCCCGGCGTATGCTCGTTTCGTGGAGTCCCACGCCGACGAGGCGCACGCCCTGCTGGACGAGCTGCTCATCAATGTCACGAGTTTCTTCCGCGATCCGGTCGCCTTCGATGTCCTCGAGAGGGAGGTTCTCCCGGCCGTCCTGGCGGACCTGCCCGATGACGCGGTGTTCCGGGTCTGGGTCGCCGGTTGCTCGACGGGCGAGGAGGCCTATTCACTGGCGATCGTGCTGCGCGAGCTGATCGAGGAGACGCACCGGACCATCGACGTTCAGATCTTCGCGACGGACATCGACGAGAGCGTCATCGCCATCGCGCGCGCCGCGACGTACCCGAAGTCGATCGCCGCCGATGTGGGCGCGGAGCGGCTGCGGCGCTTCTTCTTCGAGGAGGGTTCCGAATACCGTGTCGCGAAGAGCATCCGCGAGATGGTGGTGTTCGCGGTGCAGAACATGGTGCGGGACCCCGCCTTCACCCGGCTCGATCTGCTGAGCTGCCGGAACGTGCTCATCTATCTGGAAGCGCCGCTGCAGGATCGCCTGACGGCCACGTTCCACTATGCGTTGAAGCCGGGTGGTGTCCTCTTTCTGTCGCCGTCCGAAAGTGTCGGCGGCGACGGCGAACTGTTCCAGCCCATCGACCGCCGGTGGAAGATCTACAAGCCTGTCCCGCGCGAGGCCCTGGCGCGCGCCACCGCCTGGAGCGCGCCGGCACAGCGGCCCGTGACGATTCCTGACACGCCCGTCGCCACCAGCTTGACGACCCCCGCCAGCAATCACGCGGAACTCACCCGTCGCGCCCTGCTGCGAACGTTCGCGCCGCCGGCCGTCCTGACGGATGCCGGCGGCAACATCCTGTTCGTCCACGGGGATACCGGCCGCTGGCTGCGTCCGGCGCCGGGCCAGGCCACCCTCAACGTCATCGAAATGGCGCGCGAGGAGCTTCAGGCCGAGTTGCGCATGGCTTTCTCGACGGGAGCGGCCGATGGGGAGTCGCTGCGGGTGGTCGACGTGGCGATCGACGCGCTCGAAGGTCCGCTGCAGGTGCAGCTCGGCGTGCGCCGGATCGCCGACAGCGGAGGGCTGCCGATGCTGCTCGTCACCTTCTCCGAGGTCGCGGGAACCCCTGTCCGGAAACGGCGGCGTACCGGTGGGAAGGGCGCCGATGCGGCGCGGATCGAGAGTCTCGAACGGCGGCTCGCCTACATCTCCGAGAACCTTCACGCGACGATCGAGGAGAAGCAGGCCGCCATCGAGGAACTACAGTCGACCAACGAGGAGATGCAGTCCACCAGTGAAGAGATGCAGTCGACCAACGAGGAACTCGAGACATCGAAGGAGGAACTGCAGTCGCTGAACGAGGAGATGTCCACGGTCAACGCCGAACTGGAGGCCAAGATCGAGGACCTCATGGACATCCAGAACGACATGAAGAACCTGCTGGACAACGTGACGGTCGGCACGATCTTCCTCGACCGTCACCTGGCCATCCGGAGATTCACGCGCGAGTCCGAGCGGATCTACCGGCTCGTTCCGTCGGACGTCGGGCGTCCGCTCGCCGACTTCCAGTCCGATATCGACGAGGACCTGCTCGACGATGCGCGCATCGTCCTCGCAACGCTCGTTCCCCGGACGCGGGACGTCCGCACCCGGTCTGGCGAATGGTTCATGGTGCGGATCCAGCCGTACCGGACGCTCGAGAACATGATCGACGGCGTGGTCCTCACGTTCACCGACATCTCGGACCGCGTGAAGGCGGAGACCGCGCTCCACGCCTCGGGGGCGTTGGCCGAGGCGATCGTGAACACGGTCCGCGAACCGCTCGTGGTGCTGGATGGAAGCTTCCACGTCGTATCGGCGAGCCCGGCGTTCGTGCGCCTGGTCGGCGGGCGCCGGGTTGGCCTGATCGGCTGGTCGCTCTTCACGGTGGCGGGCGGCGCCTGGGACCAGCCGGGGCTGCGCCGCGCGCTCGAGTATGTCCTGCCGAACGACCAGGCTTTCGAGAATCTGGAGATCTCGTTCACCGGCCCTTCGGGCATTGTCGGGACCTTTCTCCTCAATGGCAGACGCCTGGAGAACGGGGTTTCCGGCGGGCCGATGATCCTGCTTGCGGTGGGGTCAATTCCGAAGCCCGGCGGCGGCATGGACCGATCGTGAGGGGTTCGGGAGGTCGACGACCCCCGGGGGAGGCACGGTGGGCAAAGTTCTTTGCGCCGGATCATTCCAGTCGGCTGACAAAGGGTCGAGAATAGTCTGGTACGCACGATCTGCCAGATCGCTTCGTTTTCGCGGTTCGATTCGTCGGGGCACCGGCGAACGGTGCGCCGGATGCGCAGTCCCCTGGCCCGAACATCGGCGTAGCCCGGCAGTACGCGGTGTTCCCATTCCCCTGGAGGCTGTCGATGAAGATGCAGGCGAACCCGGAGTTGGCCCGACAGGTGCTGAGGCGTGCCGCGGAGGCCAAGGTCGCGATAGCAGAGGTCCCGCGCTTCGACGTCGACGATCTGACGCACGAGCTCCACGTGCACCAGGTCGAGCTGGAAATGCAGAACGAGGATCTCCGCGCCACGCGCGCCATGGCCGAGGCGGCTCGCGATCGTTACCGCGATCTCTTCGAATCGGCGCCGGTCGGTTACATGATGCTCCGGAAGTCCGGCCGCATCTCCGAGATCAACCAGACCGGGGCGGACCTCCTGCGCATCGCGCCGACGCAGGCCACGCTCGGGTACTTCGAGAGTTTCGTCGCGCTGGAGTACCTGTTTCGGTGGCATCGCCTCTTCACGAAGTGCCTCGACTCGGGCGTCGCGGACCAGTGCGAACTGGCGCTCGTGCGGTCCGACGGGACGCGGTGGCACGCCCGGGTCCGCTGCCAGCGTGCGCCCGGACCGGTGGACGCCTGCCGCCTGGTGCTGACGGACATCACCGATCTCGAGGAAGCGCGGGGGGCATTGCAGCAATCTCGAGACGAACTGGAAGCGCGTGTGCAGGCCCGCACGGCGGAGGCGGTCGCGCTGCGCAACGCCGCCGATGCCGCCAACCGGGCGAAGTCGGAGTTCCTCGCGAACATGTCGCACGAACTGCGCACGCCGCTCCACGCGATCCTGTCCTTTGCCGGCATCGGAGCCGCGAAGGCGGCACAACAGGATTCCGGCGCCTACTCGCTGGGCCAGTACTTCGACCGCATCGGTACCAGCGGCAACCGCCTGCTGGCGCTCCTCAACGATCTCCTGGACATGGCGAAGATCGAATCGGGGCATCTGCAGTTCGACATGGCGAAGCGCGACGTGGCCGCCATCACGAGCGACGTCCTCGTCGAGATCGGGGTCCTGGCGAAGGCGCGCGGAGTGGAGGTCGCGTTCGAGGCGACCACCGGGGACCCCACGGCATGGTGCGACACCTTGCGCATCGGGCAGGTCATCGAGAATCTTCTCTCCAACGCCGTCAAGTTCACCCCGTCGGGGAAGCGCATCCTCGTGACGCTCTCGGCGGGCGATCTGCCCTCCGACGCCGCCGCTGCGGAGGGCGACACCCGATCGGCACTGCGCCTGACCGTGTCCGACGAAGGGGTCGGCATCCCGGAAGGCGAGCTCGATGCCGTCTTCGACAAGTTCTTCCAGAGCAGCAAGACGCGCAGCGACGGCGGCGGCACCGGCCTGGGCCTCGCGATCTCGCGCGAGATCGTATGGGCGCATGGCGGCACGCTGACGGCGACCAACAACGCCGCAGGCGGCGCCACGTTCGTGATGACTCTTCCCCGGCAGCCGATGGCCGACTGACCCCGCTGCTTCGATCGCCGGCGGGTCCGGGCCCGGACCCGCGATCGTCGCGCCCTGTCGGAAACGAAAAGGACGAGCCGATTGGCTCGCCCTCTTGCACTGCCCCCGGCTGACGGTCAGGCCATCCGCTTGCGCCGCGCTGCGAAGCCCACGAGCCCCAGGCCGCCCAGCAGCAGTGCGTAGGTCTCCGGTTCCGGCACCGGCACCAGGAAGCCGCGGATCTCGCCGCTGCCCACGAACGACGTGTGGATGTTGAGGTACGCCCTGCCGGTGGCGATGCCCGTGATGAGGGCGCTGAAGGCCGTCCCGGTGCTGTTGCCGTTCGCGGTGAGGAAGCCGCTGCCGTAGCTGGAGGCGAGATTCATGTCGAAGGTCTGGTCGTAGGTCCCGAGCTTCACGCCGCTGGGGAAGCCGGGGAACGTGGGCAGCGGCGAGGCGACGCCGGAGCCACCCGTCTCGGCCGTAGCGGTGCAGCAATGGATGTGCGCGACCGTCACGTTGCCCACGAGATCCGAGAACGTGACCTGCACGCGCATCGTGTTGAGGTGGTCATCGATGGTGACGAGTGCGGTCCCAGTGCCCGTCGTGACCACCGGGCTGGGGAACTCGATGTCACCGCGCAGGGTGGTCTCGTAGACGGCGATGTGCGCGGCGGCAGGGAAGGCTGCGGTGAGCGCGAGTGTCATCGCGGCAAGGGGAAGTCGTAGGGACATGGGGTGGCTCCTTGGTATGGGTGTAGGTCGTCCGGGGGATGGGTCGCCAGCCAGGTCGAGGCTGGCTTCTGCATCCGCGCGTCTATACCGGGACCGATGATGCCGGTTCAAGGGCCGCTCGAATTCGTATCACCATGGCATCCGGCGTGGTCCGATCGGACCGCGCTTCCCGGACGCGCCGAACCTCACCCCGCCTTCGCGACCTGCACCAGACAGTCGTAGAAGGTTGCCCCGCGACCCATGTCGGTGAGCGCCTGCGACGTCACCTCGTTGGCATTGCAGCCGCCGGGCGAGAGCTTCTTCCACCAGATCGACTGCGCCACGACCACGCCCGGCCGCGCATTCGCGGTGACGCGTGCCTTGATCGTCAATGCGCCGCGGTCGTTGAACACCTTCACCAGGTCGCCCGCCGCGATGCCGCGCGCGGCGGCGTCGTCGGGATGGATGTCGAGCTTCGGCTCGCGATCGAGCGCCAGCGCGAACGGCAGATTCGCGAACGTGGAGTTGAGGAAATGCCGCGCGGGCGGCGAGATCATCGCGAGCGGGTAGTTGCCGGCGAGCACGGGGTTCGACACCGGGTTCTCGATGGGCGGCGTGTACGTGGGCAGCGGGTCGAAGCCGAGTGCCTTCGCCGTCTCGCTGTAGAACTCGCACTTGCCCGAGGGCGTGGGGAAGCCGCCGTTCGCGAAGGGCGCCCAGTTCTCCGGCACGCTCAGGCGCTGCCAGCCCTTCTCCTTCAGGGAGTCCCAGTCGATGCCGGCCATGTTCGGATGCGACTTGCCGAGCGCCTGCCGTGCGACGGTCTCGTCGCTGTCGTCGAAGCAGGCTTCCTCGAACCCCATGCGCTTCGCGAGCAGCCGGAAGACCTCGGCGTTCGCCTTCGACTCGCCCACCGGCGCGATCGCCGGCGAGTTCGCAAGCACGTAGAGATGGCCGTAGCTCTTGTGGACGTCGAACTGCTCCAGTTGCGTCGTCGACGGCAGCACGATGTCGGCGTAGTCGCACGTGTCGGTGAGGAAGATGTCGTGCACGACGGTGAAGAGATCCTCCCGTGCGAAGCCGCGCGCGACCTTGGCGGAGTCCGGCGCGACCGCCACGGGGTTCGAGTTGTAGACGTACACCGCGCGGATCGGCGGGTCGGCCTCCAGCAGCGCATCGCCCACCGAGCACATGTTCACCTTGCGCGGGTTGCCGCGGATGAGGTCGGGCCGCTCCAGCGCATCGTGATCGAGCCCGTAGAAGCCCGACGTCCCGAGCAGGATGCCGCCGGAGCGGTCGCGCCACGCACCCACCAGCGCGGGCAGGCAGGTGACCGTCCGCACGGCCATCCCGCCGCCGTGGTGACGCTGCATGCCGTAGTTGATGCGGATCGCCGCAGGCTTCGCGGTCGCGTACTCGCGGGCGAAGGCGGTGATCACGTCGGCGTCGACACCGCAGATCGCCGCCGCGCGCTCGGGTGGCCATTCCGCCACGCGGCCCTGCAGCGCCTCGAAACCCAGGGTGTGCTGCGCGACGTAGTCGGCGTCGTGCAGCTTCTCGCCGATGATCACGTGCATCACGGCGAGCGCGAAGGCGGCGTCGGTGCCCGGCATCACGGGAATCCACTGATGGCACTTCTCGGCCGTCTGGTTGCGCCACGGGTCGATGCAGACGAGCTTCGCGCCGCGGCGCTTGGCCTCCTGGCAGCGCGACCAGAAGTGCAGGTTCGACACCACCGGGTTCGCGCCCCAGATCACGATGAGCTTGGCGTCCTCGACCTGCTCGGGGTCCATGCCGACGGAGCCGCCGAGCGTGAGCGCGATGCCCGCGCTGCCGGCCGACGAGCAGATGGTGCGTTCCAGCAGCGAGGCGCCCAGGCGATGGAAGAACCGGCGGTCCATCGACGCGTAGCTGATCATGCCCATCGTGCCCGCATAGCTGTACGGGAGGATGCCCTGCGGGTCGTCGGCCGCGATCGCGCCGAACTTCGCAGCGATGGTGTCCAACGCGTCGTCCCACGAGATGCGCTCCCACGTCCCCTGGCCCGGGCCCTTCGGCCCCACGCGCCGCAGCGGCGTCAGCACGCGGTCGGGCGAATAGGTGCGGTCGAGGTACTTCGCCACCTTCGTGCAGAGCGTGTTGTCCGTGAACGGCATGTCGCCGCCGCGCACGGCCACAGCCACGCCGTTCTCGACGTCGATCTCCATGGCACAGGTATCGGGGCAGTCGTGAGGGCAGACGGCCTTCACGGTCGTGCGGGCCGCGGGTTGGGCGAGCGGGCGGAGATCATCGGTACCCATGGCGGGCTCCTGGTCGGGCGGCAACGGAAGCCTCGAGTATCGGCGCGCGGGCCGGGGCTGTCGACGGCGGCACTGCGGCGGTGCCGCCGGCTCTGCCCGGCTCGTCCCTCACGATGTGTTGCGCGCCGATGGCGGGTCTATAGTTCGGCATCCCCGCCCAGGAGCCCGCGATGAACACCACCGCCTTTGCCGACGTCGACACCGACCGCCTGGACACTCCCCGCCCCGAGACTCCCCACACGCGCCGCGCCCGCTACCGCGCCGGGGAGAACGGCTTCGACTTCGCGTTCCCCGATGTGCCCATCCACCAGTTCCTCGCGGAGCGGGACCGTGCGTTCGACCCGGATGCGCCCACCGGTCTGATCGCCCTCGACGTGTCGGAGGTGCTCGACTGCGACTACGAGGCCACGACCCCCACACTGCTGTGCCGCTACGTCCGCTTGCGCGCCGGCGAGCCGCTCGCTACCGAGTTCGTGGCGTCCGGCGAGGTCTTCCACGTGATGCAGGGCGAAGGCGAAAGCCGCAATGGCGCCGACACCGTGCAGTGGCGTGCCGGCGACGTCTTCTGCTTCCCCGGCGGCGGCCGCAGCGTGCACCGCGCGGACGGCGGCACGGCGATCCTCTTCAGCGTGACGAACGAACCGCTGCTCGCCTTCGAGAACCTGCGCGCCCCGCTGCCCGGCCAGGCACGCATCGCGACGACCCACTGGACCGCCGAAGAGATCGACCGCCGCTTCCAGGCCGTGTGGGCCCGCCCGATCACCGACAAGACGACCGGCGCATCCGTGCAGTTCACCAGCGCCGAACTCGCGCCGAGCTACAACACCATCCCGTCGATCAACTGCGCGATCAACACGCTGGTGGCCGGCGCCGACCAGCGCCCGCACCGGCACAACGGCGCCGCGGTGACGCTGGCGCTGCAGGGCGACGGCATCCACTCGATGATCGACGGGCAGCGCGTGGCCTGGTCGACGGGCGCCGCGCAAATCACGCCGGCAACGGCCCTGCACTCACACCACAACCGCGGGACGCAGCGGATGCGGTCGTTCGTGATCCAGGACGAGGGGCTGCACTTCTATACGCGGACGGTGGGGTTCAGTTTTGGGTGAGGGAGAAGACCTCGCCGCCCAGGCCTCGAGCCTTCCCACGGAGGATCGCGCTGAACTGGTGGAACGGCTGATCGAGAGCTTCGAACCCCGGTCTGCGGGCCAGGCCGCATGGCTGCAGCTCGCGAAAGCGCGCCGCGAAGATGTGACTTCCGGCAAGGTCAGGATGGTCCCGGGCGATGAGGCACTGGCCAGGGTCCGCGCGCGCATCGCGTGAGCTATTGGGTTCCGGGTGGTGACGCGTTCATCGAGCCGCTGCACACGCGGGCGCCCAGGGATGCAGGCCTGGGCGAGATTGCGCGCATCCAGCGTTGGCCGATGGCGAAGCCTTTATCGGTGCACGAGGCGTCCGGTAAGGGAGATCGCGATGTGGCGCTTGCGGCGGCCATCCGGCCGGGCGACTACGCGATGCAGCAGTTGGTGGAAGACTGCGGAGTCCACCAATCGACGGTGAGTCGGGCGGTGAAGAGGGGAGAAGGAGCCGGGGAGGTCTGACGGAGTGCTTGTCTGCAAGACCCGGCCCCTTGTGTCAGGACACGTCGACGTTTCAGGAACAACCGGTGTTCCGCGTGAGCCAGAGGCGGCTTACCGCCCCGAAATGGCTGGCGAAACTGGCCGTCCAAACGTTAAGAAGCAGCTATCTGTGGAATGAAGCGTGAGGTGGATCAGGAAGTTGCATGGGTCCGACCCCAGCGTGACGACGCGCCACCGACTGTGGGAGTCGCCACGCTTTCTGTAAGCGGCCCATGGCCGCGAAAGCGGTCAATGCGAGGAAGCGCGTCGATCGGGTCGATCGCGTTCGCGTCGAACGGTGGGACGGCGACAAAGGCCAGGGTCAAGTCTGGCAAAACATCCCGTTGCCTTCAGTCCCTGGCATCGAAGACGACGTTTCAAGACCGGCGAGAGCCGCGAGCGGCGAACCTTCGTTCACGAGATGTGAACGTTGCGTGGGTCCGCCCCCAGAATGCACGCAAGAGGACGGCCCACGTCGCCTGATTCGGCGTCGCTCCGGCTACGTTGCCTCCGGCTGCCAGATCGGTTAGAAAGGTCTCGACCGCCTGCGCGCCGAGCGTCTCGGGATGTCGCAGGCGATGGAAAGGCAGGCGGCGGTGCACCCATTTGATGTAGGGCTTTTCGGTGCGGATGCTGCAACGCTTCAGGCGGATCTTGTGGCGTACCCGGTCGAGCAGGCGTGGTTTCGGCGTGGCAACGTCGAAGGGCTGGGGAGGCCTGCGGCATGGGGAGGCTCCAAGTACTGTATGGAAATACAGTACACCTGCCGCATCTTATACGTCAAATGACGTGTTTAAACACGTCAAGCGAGTGTGTTTCGTCGCGTCGATAGAGAGGAGCCCACATGTTAGACGTCAATTCCCCGTCCACTTCTAGTTGGGCCTCTGAATGAAGCTCCTCGCCACGCAGACTGACGAGACCTCACTCGCTGCATTTGGCGAAGAGGCGCAGGCCTTACTGGTGTGCCATGACTACGCCGGTCTTGCTAGCCGATTTGGGTACGCCCTTGCCTACGATCGTCCGCCCGCCGCCGCGATAGAAGCCGATTTCATGAGTGCCGTTGCATCGCCAATTACAGTAGGGCCTGGCGCGTACTTGCCGAGTGCAATCACCGTCAAGTATTTCTCGCCAAACCCCACAGGGTTGTTCGCTGTGGTCGAATGCCCGGTTTCAATTGCTGAAAAAGCGGCCGTCCTTTTGGAGCTGGTCGTCACAGGTCAGGGAGAAGAGAAGCACATCACGGTAGAGGAAATCAGTGGTATCGCGACTTAGGCCCAACCCGGCAGTCAACCGGACCGCCTGCAAGCTGCGCTTGCAGGTACCCTCCGCCTACGGCTCCGGCGGCCGGTTACTTCTACGTTAGGCATTCTGTCATGTGGCCATTTCGCCCCAAAACCGCAACTACAGCTATGTCCTTGCTTGAGAAAGCGGACGAGACTGTTGATGACATAACGTACGCACAGTTAGTCTGCGAAGCAGCGGAACTGCTAGAGCCGCTCGACATAAGTACGGATGAAAAAGCTTTAGCGGCATGGCAACGTATTGCCAGCCTTGATGGCAATCGCGCACGAATGCATGAGCTAATTGACCATGCGCGTACGTTACTTCAAGGAGCGGGCTATAACGCACCCGCCACAATCAACCAAGAGTATTCGGCCTACCTTTCTGGTTTGCCGCCAGATCAGCAATGCCTGACACAGGTTCGTTACTTGCATCGAGTCGTCATGTCGGGTGGCGATCGAGATAAAGTGTCCGACGCTGCAACGCAAGCTCTACAACTTCTGGCTGATTACGAGAAATCGAAAACTCTCACCAAAAAACAACTGATCATGAAATTGGCGTTTAGCAATGTTCTTCAACGAAACGCCTCTCAAGTCACTCCCTCCAAGTGATGGATTCGAATGGAGATGTCTTCAGTGACTTTCGGACGATTGGCGGGCGCGGCCGATTACTTCGCTAACCCGGCAGTCGAGAGGGACGGCCACAAGCTGCGCTTGTGGTTCCCTACGCTTCGCTCCGGCCGCCCCTCACTTCTACGTTGGGCAAATGGGGGGCAGTGTTGTGCAAGTGCCCATTGAAGAGATCGGTGTTGATCCAAGAGGCGGCCTATATGTAAGGCCGTCAGATGCACATGACTTCACGTTTGTGTGGCGCGATGCCTCAGGGGTCCGTTGGAGCTCGGAACTTCACGCGTTGGTCGCCTACGAGCCGGCGCGTTGGGACCATGTTTCCTTGCTTCGACAGATCGTAGCTGCTGTGAAGAGCGAGTACGGCTGCACTCTTCACCTAGTTCCTGACACGCGCTGGTGCGGCATGGCATTGGAGATTCAATCGCAGCTTCGGAGTGCTGCATGAGTCCGCTGCCCAACGACTAAGGTTAGATCGTGCGAGCGAAGCGACGCCACGATCTGAACCGTTTGTTGGACGAGCCCGGCCCACGAGCGCCGCGGCTCGGCGTTCACAGAAGATATATTTCGAGGGAGC
>JALHMS010000045.1 GCA_022843925.1 Burkholderiales bacterium | reverse complement strand
CGCCTGCCGGTGGAACGCCTCGTGGATCTGCTCGTCGCGGGCGAGGCCGAACTGCCGTCCATCGACGACATGGAGGTGCCGACGCGCATCGTGCACCTGCCGCTGTCGTGGGACGATCCGGCGACGCGTCTCGCCATCGACAAGTACGTGCAGTCGGTGCGGAAGGACGCCCCGTGGTGCCCGAGCAACATCGAGTTCATCCGCCGCATCAACGGTCTCGATGCCATCGACGACGTGCAGCGGATCGTGTTCGACGCTTCGTACCTCGTGATGGGCCTGGGCGACGTGTATCTCGGTGCGCCGGTCGCGACGCCGCTGGACCCGCGCCATCGTCTCGTCACGACGAAGTACAACCCGGCGCGGACGTGGACGCCCGAGAACGCGGTGGGCATCGGTGGCGCATACCTCTGCGTCTACGGGATGGAAGGGCCCGGCGGGTACCAGTTCGTGGGGCGCACCGTGCAGATGTGGAACCGGCATCGCGTCACCGCCGACTTTCCCGCCGGCAAGCCGTGGCTGCTGCGGTTCTTCGACCAGATCCGGTTCCATCCGGTGACGGAGCGCGAACTGCTGAAGCTGCGCGCGGACTTCCCGCTGGGCCGTCATCGGATCCGGATCGAGGAAGACACTTTCCGCCTGCGCGACTACAACCGCTTCCTGCAGGACAACGCAGCGTCCATCGGCGCCTTCAAGGCGCGGCAGCAGGCGGCCTTCGAGGCCGAGCGGGCGCGCTGGGTGGCGAGCGGACAGAAGGACTTCACCGGCGACGACATCGTCGCCGAGGCAGGCACCGATTCGGAACTCGATCTCCCGCCCGGTGGCCGCGCCATCGCCACGCCCGTGGCCGGCAACGTCTGGAAGATTCCCGTCGCCGAGGGCAACGTCGTGAAGGCGGGCGACGTGCTGGTGATCGTGGAATCCATGAAGATGGAGATCAACGTGGTCGCCCCCGCCGCCGGTCGCGTGCACCGCCTGCTCTGCCGCGAGGGAGGGCAGGTGTCCGCCGGCCAGGCCCTGATTGTTGTCATCGAATCATGATTATCGAATCGTGATCCTGCACGCTGCGATTGTTCTCCGACCGACCCCGACGCACGGAACCCGTCCATGAAGCCGCTCGATCTCACGCTCACCACCCTGCGCAGCCGCTACGCGTCGGGCGATCTCACGCCGACTCGACTCGTCGAGGCCCTGCTTCCGGCGCTCGAGGCCGACGACACGCGCCATGTCTGGATCGCGCGCCTCGACCGCGCCGCGCTGCTCGCGTACGCGAAGGCGCTCGAAGGGCGTGATCCCGCGACGCTGCCCCTATATGGCGTGCCGTTCGCCATCAAGGACAACATCGATCTCGCGGGCGTCCCGACCACCGCGGCCTGCCCCGCCTACGCGTACACACCGGAACGCAGTGCATTCGTCGTGCAGCGACTCGTCGACGCCGGTGCCATCCCCGTCGGCAAGACCAATCTCGATCAGTTCGCGACGGGCCTCGTCGGTGCGCGATCGCCGTACGGCGCCTGCGGCAACAGCTTCGATCCGGCGTACGTGTCGGGCGGCTCCAGTTCGGGGTCGGCGGTCTCGGTCGCGATGGGTCTCGCGACGTTCTCCCTGGGGACCGACACCGCCGGCTCGGGCCGCGTGCCCGCCGCGTTCAACAATCTCGTCGGCCACAAGCCTTCGATCGGCAGGCTGTCGGCCACCGGGGTGATTCCGGCCTGCCGGTCGCTCGACACGATCTCGATCTTCGCGCTCACCGCGTCCGACGCCCGGGACGTGCTGGCTGTCGCTTCCGCGTTCGACGAGGCGGATCCGTTCTCCCGGCCCGCGGAACCCTGCGGCTTCGACTTCGGCGCGAGGCCGTTCCGCTTCGGCGTACCGCGGGCGGTGGATCAGCAGTTCTTCGGCAACGCCGACTACGCACGCCTGTTCGACGCAGCGGTCGGGCGACTGGAGGCGCTCGGCGGCACGCGCGTCGAGATCGATCTGCAGCCGTTCCTCGAAGCGGCGCGCCTGCTCTACGAGGGTCCGTGGGTGGCCGAGCGCTATGCGGCGATCCGTCCGTTCTTCGATGCGCAGCCGGAGGCGCTGCATCCCGTGACGCGCGAGATCGTCGGTCGCAGCCGTCAGTGGCTCGCCGCCGATGCCTACGATGCGCTCTACCGCCTGCGCACCTTGAAGCGCATCGCCGACGCCACGTGGGCCGGGGTCGACTGCATCGTGACGCCGACCGCCGGCACGCACTACCGCATCGACGAGGTGGAGGCCGATCCGATCCGCCTGAACGGCAACCTGGGCTACTACACCAACTTCATGAACCTTCTCGACTACGCCGCGACGGCGGTCCCGACCGGGTTCGTGCCCTCCGGCCTGCCGTTCGGAGTCACGCTGTTCGCGCCGGCGCATCGCGACGTGCCGCTCCTCGGACTGGCCGGTCGTCTGCAGGATTTGTGCGTGCAGACCCTGGGGGCGACCGGTCTGCCGCGGCCGACGACGGTGCCCATCGCACCGCCGGCCTCGGTCTCGGGACTCGTACGCGTGGCGGTGTGCGGCGCCCATCTCTCGGGTCTGCCGCTGAATCCTCAGCTCACCTCGCGCGGAGCGCGCCTCGTGGGCGCGGTGAAGAGTGCCCCGGTGTACCGCTTCTACGCGCTGCCCGGCGGCCCCCCCCACCGGCCGGGGATGGTGCGCGTGGCGGAGGGCGGCGGCGCTGTCGCGATGGAGATCTGGGAACTGCCCGCGCGCGAGTTCGGTTCCTTCGTGGCCGGCATCCCGGCGCCGCTCGGTATCGGGACGGTCCTGCTGGAGGACGGGACCTCCGTACTGGGCTTCGTGTGCGAGGCGATCGCGGCCCAGGGCGCGCGCGACATCACTGCCCTCGGGGACTGGCGGGTGTTCCTGGCTTCCTGAACGATCGGTGACGGGCCGTCGCCCCTGACGACGCGCGGCGGGCGGTGTTCGGAAGTCTTGCCCCCGCGCCGTCGTCACGGTACAAGCGCGTTTTCCCGGCGCCCGCCGGGCGCCTGCCGCCACCGATGATCCGCCTGCCATCCCTTTGCGCTGTCCTGCAGCCGCATCCGTCGGCGCCTTGCGTCGACATCGCGTCGTTCGACGTCGACATCGGCATCCACGCCGCCAGCCTTTCGCTGCGCTATCGCCTGACCGGTGCCATCGACCGGATCCGCGTGCCGGCGCCCGCGTCGCCGGTCCGGACCGACGCGCTATGGCAGCACACCTGTTTCGAGCTGTTCGTCGGGGGAGCGGAGGGTGACGCCTACATCGAATGCAATTTCGCGCCAACGGGTGCCTGGGCCGCGTACGCGTTCGATGGTTATCGGGACGGCATGCGGCCGCACACCATGGCGGTGCCGGTGATCGCCGCATCCGCTTCGGCGGCGACGCTGGTCGTGGAGGTGTCCGTCGCGCTGCCGTCTTCGCTGTCGGCTGATCGGTGCCTCCCGATGGGCATCGCCGCGGTGGTCGAATCGTCGGATGGCCTCCTCTCGTACTGGGCACTCGCGCATCCCGCGGATCGCCCCGATTTCCATCACCCCGGTGGCCGCGTGCTGCGACTCGGTCGCGGCGGCGTCAGCCATGCTTCGGAGCCATCGGCATGAACTTCGGTCTCGATCGTCTCGTCGCGAACGCAGCACTCCGGGCGCCGCTCGCGGGCCGGCGGGTCGCGCTGCTCGCGCATCCCGCCTCGGTGACGACCGACCTCGTGCACGGGCTGGACGCGCTCGCCGGTGCGGGCGACGTGCGACTCACGGCCGCCTTCGGTCCTCAGCACGGGCTTCGCGGCGACAAGCAGGACAACATGGTCGAGTCCCCGGACTTCCTCGACGCCACGCTGGGCATCCCCGTCTTCAGCCTGTACGGCGAAGTGCGGCGCCCCACCGAAGCGATGCTCGACACCTTCGACGTGCTGCTCGTGGACCTGCAGGACCTCGGTTGCCGCATCTACACGTTCATCACCACGCTGCGCTACGTGCTCGAAGCGGCTGCGCGGCGGGGCCAGTCGGTCTGGGTGCTCGATCGACCGAACCCGGCCGGCCGTCCGGTCGAGGGCCTGAGGCTGCACGCCGGCTGGGAGAGTTTCGTCGGCGCGGGGCCGTTGCCGATGCGCCATGGGCTCACGATGGGCGAACTCGGGCACTGGTTCGTGTCCACCCTCGGACTCGATGTCGACTACCGCGTCATCCCGATGGCGGGCTGGCAGCCGGATGCCGCGCCCGGCTTCGGCTGGCCGATCGGCGAGCGCACCTGGGTGAACCCCAGCCCCAATGCCCCGAATCTCTCGATGGCGCGCTGCTACGCCGGCACCGTGATGCTGGAAGGCACCACGTTGTCGGAGGGCCGCGGTACCACGCGCCCGCTGGAACTGTTCGGCGCCCCGGACATCGATGCGCGCGCGCTGCTCGCGAAGATGCAGTCCCTCGCGCCGCACTGGCTGGCGGGCTGTCGGCTGCGGCCGTGCTGGTTCGAGCCGACCTTCCACAAGCACGCGGGCAAGCTGTGCGAGGGGCTGCAGATCCACGTGGAGGACGGCAGCTACGACCACGCCGCCTTCCGGCCCTGGCGGCTGCAGGCGCTCGCGTTCAAGGCGCTGCGTCTGCTGCAGCCCGACTACGCCCTCTGGCGGGATTTCCCGTACGAGTACGAGCAGGGGCGGCTCGCCATCGACCTCATCAACGGCAGTCCGCTGCTGCGGGAATGGGTCGACGATCGCACTGCCGTCCCCGGGGATCTCGACGCCCTGACCCTGCCGGACGAGGTCGCCTGGACGGCCGAGCGCGCACCGTTCCTCCTGTATCCCTGACCCATCACTGCGGCCTGCGGGAACCACGGCGCGTCCGCGCAGTCCGTGAGCGTGCCCGTTGCCGCGATTAGAATCCCTCCCATGAACCCCGCCTTCCCGCTTCACGCCGGCTTCTCGTCCGGCCGTTCCGAGCCCGACCACCGTCGGGTCGCCCACTGGCTCCTCTTGCTCTGCACCCTCGTCTTCATCATGGTCGTCGTGGGCGGCGTCACCCGCCTCACGCGGTCCGGTCTGTCGATCGTCGAGTGGCAGCCGATCACTGGCACGCTGCCGCCGCTCACCGATACGGCGTGGCAGGAGATGTTCGCCAAGTACCAGGGAACGCCGGAATACATGAAGGTGAACCGCGGCATGTCGCTGGACGAGTTCAAGGGCATCTTCTGGTGGGAGTACGTCCACCGCCTCCTGGGCCGCGCGATCGGCCTCGTCTTCCTGGTCCCGTTCCTCTGGTTCCTCGTGAAGCGCCAGCTGTCGTGGTCGCTGGCCCCCAAGCTCGTCCTCCTGTTCCTGCTGGGCGGCATGCAGGGCGCGATCGGCTGGTGGATGGTGAAGAGCGGCCTCGTCGACACGCCGCGCGTGAGCCACGTGCGACTCGCCGTGCATCTGGGTATGGCGTTCTTCCTCTTCGCGGCGCTGCTGTGGACGGCGCTCGGCCTGCTGACGCCGGTGCGGCATCGTGAGCTCGCCCCAGACCGCAGACGCGTGGCGTTCCAGGCCACCGCGCTCGTCCTGCTGGTGTACGTGATGGTGCTGTCGGGTGCCCTCGTGGCCGGCACCCGCGCGGGCTACGCCTACAACACCTTCCCGCTGATGGACGGCCGCTTCTTCCCGAGCGGCCTCGGCGGGATGCTCCCGTGGTGGGACAACATCTTCCACAACCTCACGACCGTGCAGTTCAACCACCGGATGATCGCGTGGGCGCTCATGGTCGTCATCCCCGCCTTCTGGTGGTCGGCGCGCCGCGTCGAACTGCCCACCGCCGCGCGGCGCCCGATGGTGTTGCTCCTCGCGATGCTGGCGGTGCAGGTGACCCTGGGCATCTCGACCCTGCTCCTGCAGGTGCCGGTGGCCCTCGGCGCAGCCCACCAGGGCGGCGCGCTGGTGCTGTTCGGGTTGATGCTTTGGACGACGCACGCGTTGTGGCGGGCTTAGCGGGCGAGGTTTTCGGCTTCGGGGAATCGAACCACCGTTCTTCGTGAGTAGCCGTGGTTCTGTAGGAGCGGCCCATGGCCGCGAAAGCGATCGTTCCGGTCGAGGCGCTTCCTTGCATCCACCGCTTTCGGGGCCATGGGCCCCTCCTACAGGGCCGTGGAGCGCCACTCGCCGCCGGAATCGGCCACGCTGTTGTAGGAGCGGCCCATGGCCGCGAAAGCGATCGTTCCGGTTGAAGCGCTGCCACGGCGTCCGCCTCGCGACGGAGCCGCTCCGATTCGGGAGGCTCCGTCGCGAGGTGGATGCAAGGGAGCGCATCGACCTGAACCGATGCACGACACCCTCGGGTGCGACAATCGGTCGCATGTCCCCTGCGTTGGTGGGGGCTAGCATTCGCGGCTGGCATCTTTCGATCCCGGCCGTCTCCATGAAAACCCCAGCCATCCGCGCCTTCACCACGGTTTGCGGCTACCTTGCGCTGCCTGTGATGGCTGCCGAACCTGTCGTCCCGGGCGCTGCCGTCCCGGCCCTCGTGGTCGGGGAGGTGGCCGTGCGGGGGCGTGGGATCGGGGCGCTCGCGACGCGCGACATCCTGACATCGGTGGATGTGCTGGGTGCCGATCAGGCGACGCGCGGGCAGGTGAACTATCCGTGGGAGTTGTTCGGCCGTATGCCGGGCGTGATGCTCACGGAGTTCCGGCAGGGCACGACCTCCGGGAAGTTCTCGTTGCGGGGGTTCAACGGCGAGGGCGAGGTGAATGCGGTGAAGCTGCTGATCGACGGCATCCCGTCGAACAGCAACGACGGCAACATGCCGTACCTCGACATCGTGCCGCTGGTCGACATCGCAGCGATCGAGGTGGTGCGCGGAACGAACGATCCGCGATACGGCCTCCACAACATCGCGGGCAACGCCAACGTGATCACGCGCACCGGCGGCAACTACGGCACCGCGCGGCTGCAGTACGGCAGCTTCGCGACGCGCGACGTCCAGGGCGCGCTCGGCATCGAGAAGGACGGCATCGCGCAGAACTACGCGGTCGCGTTCCAGCGAGCGGAGGGCTATCGCGACCACGCGCAGAACGAGAGGGCGTCCTTCGCCGGCAAGTGGTTCTACGAGCCGGTGGACGGCCGGTTCCGGATGGGTCTCATCGCCCGCCATCACTGGAACAGCGCGCAGGAGCCGGGGTATCTGACGGCGGCCGATGCGCGTCGGGATCCCGACCAGTCGTACGGCATCTCGGCGACCGATGGCGGTGAGCGCCTCGCGAACCAGCTGAGCGCGCATCTCGATGCGGAACTGCGGTCCGACCTCTCGCTGACGGTCAAAACCTACTTGAACCGTCTCGAGGACCAGCGCTGGGTGCGGTTCTCCGCGGGCGTGTCGCAGCAGGAGCGCATCGTCGACGAGACGCACTACGGCGTGATCTCCACGCTCACGTGGCGCGCGGGCGCGACGGCGCTCGGCGATCTCTCGGTGGAAGGCGGCGTGAACGTCGAGCGCCAGGAGAACAAGAGCCAGCGGTTCAACACGACGAATCGCACCCGGGTCTCGCGCACCCGCGATCAGGACTTCGACTTCGACAACCTCGGGGCCTACGTGCAGGCGACCCTGAAGCCGACACCGCGGCTGCGCGTGATTCCGGCGTATCGGGTCGATACCTTCAGCGGGCGGTTCACCAACAACGCGACCGGCGCGCAGTCCGCCATCAACGACTACGGGCTCATCCATCAACCGAAGCTGAGCCTCATCTATGCCCTGACCGATGCCATGAGCGCGTACGGCAACTTCGGACGCACGTTCCAGGTCGGCGCGGGCGCGGGCGCCTACAAGGTCACGCGGACCAACGATCTCGCGCCGTCGATCAACCAGGGCTGGGAGTTCGGCCTGAAGTTCGCGCCGGTGGCGCGCGTCGAGGGGCGCATCGCGGTGTGGCAGCAGACCGCATCGGACGAGGCGCGGCGCCGGTTGAACGATCCGGCGAACGACACCGAGAACGTCGGGCGCACGCGCCGCCGCGGCCTCGATCTGCAGGCGGTCTTCCGACCGGACGATCGATCCTCCGCGTGGGCGTCGTACTCGCGGCAGTTCTCGAAGATCCTCCAGGCGGATGCGGCGTCGCCCGCGAGCCAGGGCCGGGAGATCGACCACGTGCCGCATCACCTCTTCTCCGCGGGTGTCGACTACGAAGCGACGCAGGACCTGCGCTTCTCGGCGTGGGTGAACGCCCAGAGCAGCTACTACCTCGATCGTACGAACACGACGGGCCGCTTCGGGGGCTACGCGCTCGTGAACGTGGCGGCGGCGTATCGCGCGACGAAGGAGATCTCGGTGGAACTGACGCTGAAGAACCTCACCGACCGCTACTACGAGTACGTCTGGCACGACGGCACGCAGTCGCTGCATTCGCCCGGCGACAAGCGCGCGCTCTACGCGACCATGACGGCGACGTTCTGACGGCGGCCATGAACGGAGCGCGCGATGCGGGCCCCGTACCGGTGACGACGAACGTCGCGGCCGGACGCCGCCGGCGTTGGCGCGACGCGTGGCTCGCGATCCATCTCTACGCGGGGCTCGTGGTGGGCGGCGTGTTCGTCCTGCTCGGTATCACCGGCAGCCTGCTCGTGTTCTACGTCGAGATCGATCGCGTGCTGGAACCCGCCGTCGCCACGTCGGGCGGGAACGGGCAGCCGCGCGCGCTGGAAGAGGTGTTCCGCGCCCTGCAGGCTGCGCATCCCGAGCGCACGCGTGCATGGCGGTTGGAGCTGCCGATGGACGGCGACGACCCTGTCACCGCGCGCTACTACAAGCCGGCCGAGACCGAACACCTGGGCTTCGCCCCGCTGATCGTGCGCGTCGATCCGCGGACCCTCGAAGTGGGCCCCGCGCGGTTCTGGGGCGACTTCGCGATGACCTGGATCTACGACCTCCACTACGCGCTGCTGCTCGATCGAACCGGCCGCACGATCGTCGCAGTGGTCGGCATCGTGCTGCTCGCGTCCGTCGTGACCGGGCTCGCGCTGTGGTGGCCCGCGTCGGGTCGGTGGCAGACCGCGCTTGCGTGGAAGCGCAATGCCGTGCCGGCGCGCCGTGTGTACGACCTCCACAAGCTGGGTGGGGTGGGCGGCGCGCTGCTGCTCGCGATCCTCGCGGTGACCGGTGTGATGCTCGGCGAGCCGTCGTGGTTCGACCCCGCGATCGATGCGGTGTCGACGCTGCACCGCCATCCGAAACTTTTCACCGAGCGACCGGCGGGCGCGGAGCGGCTGCCCGTCGATGCCGCCATCGCCGTGGCCCGCACACGCTTCGCGATGGCCGAGCCCCGCTGGGTCGAGACACCGGCCGACGACACGGGCACGTATCGCGTGCAGATGTACCAGGCCGGCGAGCCCGGACGACGCTTCCCGAAGACGCAGGTGTGGATCGACCCCTGGAACGGTGCCGTGCTCGCCGTGCGCGATGCGCGCGCCGATGGCGCCGGCGACACCGTCCTCGCGTGGCTGCATCCGCTGCACAGCGGCGAGGCGCTCGGCATGCCCGGGCGTCTCCTCGTGCTCGCATCGGGCTTCGTGCCGGCGCTGCTGTTCGTGACCGGTGTGATCCGGTGGCGGCAGAAAGCGGCAGCACGTCGCGTCGGGAATCTGCCTAGAACTGCACCCACACCGAGAACCGCAGGTTCCGCCCCGGTGCCGGGGATCCCTGCGCGCCGCCGAAGCCGTCGTTGAGGAAGTAGGGCTCGTTGGTGGCGTTCTCCAGCGTGATCCGGTACTCCGCGTCGCGGGACGGGCGGAATCCGAGGAAGAGGTCGAGCAGTTCGTGGCCGGGCTGGGTGCCGACGATCAGCCGGTTGCCCGGTGCGAGACCGGTGACGACGCCGCGCGAACTCACGTCGCGGAACCGCAGGCCGGTGTCCCACTGGTCGCCGAAGAGTCGCGCCCCGAGCGTGATGGCGAGGGTGTTGCCGGGCACGTCGAAGAGATCGAGCATCCGCGTGCCGTCGAACACCCGCCCGTCGATGCGCGTGTACGACAGGTTGCCGAACCAGTGACGCGTGTCGAAGCGCGCCTCGGCCTCGATGCCCTGGCGTTCGTCCCAGCCCGGCTGGCCCGCGATGCCCGGCGCCACCTGCTGGAGCGACAACAGCGTCCGTCGGCGGACGCTGCGGAATAGCGTCAACTTCGCGTCCATCGACCACGCGTCGAAGGCGGGCGGACTCCAGGCGAGCGTGGCCTCGGTGGTCTTCGAGCGCTCGGGCTCGTAGAGGGCGCCGCACATGCGCGAGGCCGGCGCGGCGCTGCCGATCAGCCCCGGGAAGCAGCGCCCGAAGCCGCCGCGGGTGAAGTACTCGTCCACGAGCGGGGGGCGGAAGCCTTCCACGTAGCGCGCGCCTAGGAGCCATTCCCGACCATCCGGACGCCAGGAGAGCGTGAGCTGGCGGGTCACCTCGCTCTCGCGGACGGTGGGAGGCTCGCCGAACGCCACCAGGCGGTCGCGGGCGCGTCCGCCGGCGTCGACGCGATACTGGTCGTGGCGCAGGGCCGGCGACAGCGACCAGTGACCGAGCGTGAACGTGTGCATGGCGACGGCGCCCCAGGATTCCCGCTCGCCGTCGGGCTGCGCCTCGTTGAATCCGCCCGGATAGAGCGACGCGTTGATTGCAGCGTTCTCGGTGACGCGTCGCACGTCGCGGAGGTTGCGGACGGACTGCAGCGCGAGCGTGAGTTCGTTGCGCATCGGACCCCATTCGAAACGCGAGGTGTTGCGCGCGTCGAAGCTCGTGACGTCGTAAGCGTAGTCGTCGTTGACCCGGCCGGTGATGACGTTCGCGAACGGTGGTGGCGACACGTCCGGCCGGCTCAGGTCGTTCACGCGGCTCACCGAACGGCCCAAGGTCGCGCCGAGGTCGATCCAGCGCGAGTCGGGCTGCCAGCGCACGGCGAGCGTGCGGCTCTCGTCCTCCACCGTGCGGGTGACCACCCCGAACAGGCCGGGTTGGCCGGCACTGGCGTCGAACGGCTGGCGCCCGCGATCGAACAGGTCCACGGCCGAGAGCGTCACGGTCAGCGAGTCGCCGATGAGCACCGAACCCTTGAACATCAGGCTGCGCTGGTTGGTGCCCGAGACGTCCAGCGTGCTGCCGTCCGCAAGCCGGTAGTCCCCCGACTGCCGGCGGGACCCCGCCACCAGCAGGTCGATGCGGTCGGTGGGGCGAGCGAAGCCGATTGCGGTGCGCTGGATCTCCCCGTTCACCGAACCGGTCGCGTACTTGAGCCGCAGGCCCGCGCGCTGGTCAGGGCGCAGGAAGTCCGCGGCGTCACGCGTCACCGACGACACGCTGCCGCCCAGCGCGCCGCCGCCCGACAGGATGTCGGGTCCGCGCACCACCACGATCGACTTCAAGAGTTCGGGTTCGATGAACGTGCCGCCGAAGCGGTACTTCTCGAAGTTCTTCACCGCCCCGTCGAGGCGGATCTGCACGTCCTCGCTGTCGGAGTAGCCGCGGATGTTGAACTTCATGCCGCTCGATCGCGGTCCGCCGTTCACCGAGACCCCGGGCGTGCCGGCGACGGCTTCGAAGACGTTCGACGCCTGGAAGCGTTCCATGTCGGCGCGGTTCACCGTCGAGACCGGCTCGATCCTGCGCGCGTCCGATGCCGCCTCGGCGGTGCCGCGCACGGTGATGGTGGGAACGCGCAGCGCATCGTCCCCGGTCGCCGGGGCGGACGCGGCCGTCGCCGCGACGAGCAACATCAGCAGTGGGTGGTGCGACGGCATGGATCGTTCACGAAAAAGTGCCCGCGGCGCACACACGCGCAACGCGGGCACGAAGACCGGCTACCCCGGGAGGGGCAGCCTTCCCTGCGAGGAACGATGCCGTGCGTCAGCGACGGCGGGCGCGGGCGAGACCGAGCAGACCGAGGCCCAGGCCGAACAGGGCGTAGGTCTGTGGTTCCGGCACGGGGGCCGCGAAGACGGCCAGCTGATCGAGGCTCATGCTGGAGGTCGCCGCCTCGAAGGCGAACGTGTAGGTGGGGGCCGCATCGACCGTCCACTTCCAGTACACCTCCTGCTCGTTGCCGCCGAAGCCGCCGACGATGGGCGCCGAGAAGGTCTCGATCGCCGTGGCTGCGATGCCGTTCAGCGTGGCCGTCGAGGCCGCCGCGCTTCCGAGGGTCGCGACGCGCAGGAAGACGTCCCACGGTCCGGTGCCGCCGCCGGCGAGCGTGACGGTGAAGTCGGTCACGAAGCTGGGGCTGTAGATGTTGCCGCCGCCGGTGACGAAGGCGCTGCCGGAGTTCTCGGTCACCGACGCGGCGCCTCCGGAGCTGCCGATGTCGGGGCTGTTGTCGGTGAGGCCGTTGAAGAAGTTCCACTCGGCATAGCGCGAGCCGGCGGGCGGCGATGCGATCCACGGCGTGGCGCTGGTGGCACCGTTGCCGGCGAATCCGGCGAGCGCGGAGTCCCATTGACCGGTGGCCGCGAACGCATGCGACGAGATCAAGGCGGCCGCGATGGCGGCGAGGTGATGCAGTTTCATCGTTGTCTCCTGAGAATCGTGTTTCGTCTGGTGCGTGCACCTCCACCTCGGAGGCTGCCCACACCGCAGTGGGTGTCGACCCGTGGGTCGAGGGGAACGCACCGGCGGCGCCACGCCGCCCGGTGGGATACGTGGAACGCGGAGGGCATCAGGGTCTGCGCTCCATTCCGGCAAGCGCTCGCGGGGCATCCCGCAGACCGCCGGGCGGGTCTGCCGGGGGCGGGACGTCCAGCACGAAGCGGTACTGCTTGCCGCAATCGAGGATCACTTCCTTCTGCCCCCTGCGCAGGATGCGGATCTCCACGCGCAGGGAGCCGTAGCCCTCGTGCTGGAGCAGTTCCTCGAACAGCGCGATGAGGCGCGCCTTCGCGGAGGTCATCGCGCCGTTCACGTCGTCGCCTCGATCACGACCAGCGTGGGATGCGTCTGCCCCGGTACGGCGACGCGCGCCGTGGCGATGCCGAAGCCGCGCTGCACGGTCTCGGGGACGAGCACGCCGTCGGGCTCCCCGTCGGCGATGAGCGATCCGGCGGAGAGCACCAGGAGGCGGTCGGCGTGCCGCGCCGCGAGGTTGAGGTCGTGCACCGACGCGAGCACGGCCAACCCGGTCTCGCGCGCGAGCCGGCGGACCCGTGCGAGCAGTGCGTGCTGATGGGCGAGGTCGAGGCTGGCGGTGGGTTCGTCGAGCAGAAGCACGCGCGCGGTGTCGGCGGGCTCCCAGGCCACCTGCGCGAGCACCCGTGCGAGGTGCACGCGGGCACGCTCCCCGCCCGAGAGAGTGTCCACGGGCCGATGGGCGAAGGCGGCGGCATCGGCCGCGTGCAGCGCCTGCAGCGCGATCTGCCGGTCGTGGTGGCCGGGATGTCCGCCGCAATGGGGATGGCGACCGAGCAGCGCCACCTCGAGCCCGGTGAAGGCGAACGCCAGGGCGGGTTCCTGCACCAGCACCGCGCGCCGACGGGCCAGGGTCGTGGGGGTCCATCGACCGAGTTCGATCCCGTCGAGCGTTGCACGGCCGCGCGTGGGCGTGAGGCGGCCGGAGAGCAGTCCGAGGAGCGTCGACTTGCCGGCGCCGTTGGGGCCGATGAGTCCGGCCAGTTCGCCGGGGCGCAGCGCGAGCGAGACGGTGTCGACGAGCGCGCGCCCGCGACGCTCGAACGTGGCCTGTTCGAGGGCGAGCATGTTGGTCAGAGCCCCGATGCGCGGCGGGCGCGCAACAGGAGTCCGAGGAAGAAGGGTGCGCCGACGGCGGTGGTCAGCACGCCGACGGGCAGTTCCGCCGGCGCCGCGACCGTGCGGGCGACGGCGTCGGCAGCGAGCATCAGCGCCGCCCCGAAGAGCGCGGCCCCGGGCAGGACGATGCGGTGGTCGGGGCCGCACGCGAGGCGGACGATGTGCGGCGCGACCAGGCCCACGAACGAGATCACGCCGGTGGCCGCGACGAGGGCACCCACGACCAGGGCGACCAGGAGCACCGCCCGGCGTTCGAGGCCGCGCACGTCCACGCCGAGATGCGCCGCCTCCGCGGCACCGAGGGCGAGCGCGTTCAGTGCCGGGGCGAGGCGCCACAGGAGCAGCGCGCCGACGGCGGCGGCGATGCTGGAGGTCATCACGAGGTCCCGGCTCGCCTGCCCGAGACTGCCGAGGGACCAGAAGGACAGGTTGCGCAGTTGCTCGTCGCTGGCGATGAACGACAGCGTCCCGACGCCGGCGAACGCGATGGCATTGAAAGCGATGCCCGCGAGCAGCATGGAGTGCATGCCGGAGGCGCCGTCCTGGCGGCCTGCGCGATAGACGAGCGCCGTGGTGATCACGGCGGAAGTGAAGGCGGCGCCGGGCAGCAGGAATCCGCCGGCAACGCGGAACGCCGTCGGAAGGAGAGACACGCCGACGATCGCGATCGCGGCACCCAGGGCGGCGCCACTCGAAACGCCGATGACCGCCGGATCCGCGAGCGGATTGCGGAAGAGCCCCTGCATCACGGCGCCGGCCATGCCGAGACCGGCGCCCGTGCACACCGCGAGCACCGCGCGCGGCAGCCGGATCGAGAGGAGCACCGCGGCGTCCTGGTCGAACGACCCGCTCGCGTTGCCGGGAACGGCCATGTCCGCGAGGATCTCGACGATGCGACCGATGCCGATCGGGAACGCGCCCACCGCGAGGCTTGCGACGAAGGCCGCCCCCACGGCGGTGCAGAGGATTCCGAGAACGGCCGGCGCGCGTCCTGCCGGCCTCGGCCACGCCCGCACCGCGGTCACCACGCGCGCACCTTCGTCGCCAGTTCGTCGACCGCCTGCGGCAAACGCGGACCGAAGCCGAGCAGCAGCACGGCGTCCATGGTGGCCACGCGCTTCGCCCGGCCGGCCGGCGTGAGCGCGAGTCCGGGTCGCTGCAGCAGCGCATCGATCCCGCCCGCCTCCAGCGCCTGATCGGTCACCAGGATCACGTCGGGCGCAGCGGCGAGGGCGGCTTCCGCTGTGAGCGGCTTGTAGCCGGTGATGCCGGACGCGGCGTTGGCGGCGCCGGCCAGCTCCAGCATCGCGTCCGCCGCAGTGTCGCGTCCGCCCACCATGGGTGCGCCGCCGTGCGCCATCACGAACAGCACGCGGGGCCGTGTCGGCAGGCCCGCGATGCGTGTGCGTGTGGCGCGCCAGTCCGCGTCGAAGCGCTGGAGCAGGGCGTCCCCGGCCGTGCCCCGACCGAGCGCGTCGGCGATCGTGCGGATGTTCTCGCGGACCGCCTCCGGCGAATGGCGCACGTGGAGACGTTCGAGCCGCACGCCGGCCCCGCGGATCTGCTCGAGCACGGCTGGCGGGCCTGCTTCCGCCGTCGCGAGCACGAGGGCAGGCTTCAGCGACAGGACGCCCTCGGCCGAGAGCTGGCGCATGTAGCCCACGCGCGGCAACCGGCCGGCTTCTGACGGGTGGATGCTGGTGGAATCGGCACCGACCAGTGCCGTGCCTGCCCCCAGCGCGTAGACCATCTCGGTGACGGCGCCGCCGACGGAGACGACCCGGGCAGGCGGCGCAGCCGACGCGTGGGTGACCGCGAGCGTGAGGCACGCGGCGAGAAGCACGCCTCTCATGGCGCGGTCGCCGACGCGTTCGCGGTGTCGAGGTCCGCCACAAGCGTCCGCCATGCGTCCAGCTCGGGCACGCCGGGCTTGCGGGCGCCGAACATCTGGACGATGAGTTCGCCGCGCGCGTCGAACACCTCGATCGACGTCACGATGCCGTCCGTGGTGGGTTTGCGCACGAGCCACGCCGACGCGACGAGATCCTCGCGCAGATGCAGGTTGAAACCGGGGTCCATCACGTTGATCCAAGGTCCCCGCCGCTCCACGCGCTCGACCGGTCCGGTGTGGATCTGGATACACCCCGGGTTGCCCACGAAGACCATGATCGCCAGCTTCCGCGCCGCGGCGGCGTGCAGCACCTGCGTGACGGCGTCCGTCCGGATCGGGCGTGCGAACACCGGATCGGCGAGGCGCAGCGCCTGCGTGCGCGTCAGCCGGTAGAGCCGCAGGAGCCCGAAGAAATCGTGCGTGTCCCGCAGGGTCGCCCACGCCTGGCGGAATCCGGCGGCGTCGATGTCCCGGTCGGGCAGTTCGGCCGGTGCCGCAGGCGGCGGCTCGACGCGGATCCCCGGCGTCTGGTCGTCGGCGCGATGGTCGCGGGCGATGCGGGTCCACGGAGCGAGGGAGGCATCGTCGCGGAGGTAGATCTTGTGGACGGCCTCGCCGTGCGCATCGAAGAACTGGAAGCTCGGACCGGGCCCCGCGTCCTCCACCAGGAAGCCGTGGCGCCAGCGATCGAGGAAGACGCGCAGGTCGATGTCGTCGCCCAGCACGAGGCCGATCGCACCGCTGTGGGAGACGTCCTCGAACCGGCCGGTCTTTTCGTGGACGCACGCCTCGTTGCGGGTGAGCGTCATCACACGTCCGACTTCCGGCATGCGCTCCAGCAGGGCGCCGAACGGGCCGTCGAGTCGGGTGGCGCGTCCACCGCAGAGCGACGCGACGAGATGGGCCTCGGTCACCCCCAGCGTTCGTGCGGCGTCGCGGTTCCGTAGGGGTTTCTCGCGGGTGAGGGCGGTCCACGAGGCTTCGAGGCGGTGCGGATCGTCGGCGAGGGCGGATTCCATGGGCGTGTCTCCTTGGGCGGGGTCAGTGGAGGGGGGCATTGCGTGGGACGGTCGCCGACGGGACGGTCGGCGCGCACAGGTGCGTCCAGGTCGTACGGGCGCCGGCTGCGACATCCCGCAGCACGGGGTCGGTCCGGGCGTGGTCGGTGACGTGGTCGAGGTGCTCGCAGATCGCTCTCGCGACCAGGGGGCAGCGCGTGCGGGAGTACTGCGTCATCAGGTAGACGAGCGCCGCGAGCGCGATCTCGGGCCGGGCGTTCATCGCGCGCTCCCGGTCGGACGGACGCCGCGGGGGCGATCGATGGTCGCAGCGGCACAACGCGCCGTGAGGACGCGCAAGGCGGTGGCAGTGCTGGGCATGGCGGCCAGACTCCAGTCGTTCGTGTGGATGACGACGCTGGCGTGCTGGCTCGCGGGGACCCCGCGGGGCGCGGGATCGGCGGGCTTGCTGGCGGGCGGTTGTCCTGCGGCCTCAGGCCGTCAGGATGAGCTTGTCGTTCTGCGTGATGCGCAACCGGTAGATGCGACCGGCGTGTTCTATCTCGATCTCCCTGCGACCCGCGAAAAGACCGGCGGACGTGAGACGCACGACGGAATCCTGTCGCACGGCCTCGCGGGTTCCGGACGCGGGTGCCGGAGGGGCTGCACGGGGCGATTCGTTCATGGGCACCTCTCGACGCAAACGATAACCATTCGCATTTGGGAGGTCAAGGGGGATCTTCGGGGAAATCGCGATCGGGCGATCTCGCGGCGATCTGCGCAGCTTTCTTCGGGTGGCTCATCCAGTGAGCCACTGCCCGCCCATCATGGCCGCCAGGACAACGGGAGGTCCGCATGGATTTCGGCAGCGAAGGTGGGGCGGGGGATCTGTTCTCGGGGCTTTCCGATGGCACCGCGTACGCACCGCGGATCCGCGATGCCGAGGCCTTCGCCAACGGGCTGAAGCGCCGGCATGCCGCGCAGATCGTGGCGGAGCTGGTGGTGCCCGAGCGCGCCGCGAAGCATGTCGACTTTCCTCCCGGGCTCGATCCGTGTCTCGCCGGCGCGCTGCGCGAGCGCGGCATCGAGCGCCTCTACAGTCACCAGCGCGAGGCGTGGGATCACGTGGCCGCCGGGCGGCACGTGGTGGTGGTCACCCCGACGGCTTCCGGCAAGACGCTCTGCTACAACCTGCCGGTGATCCAGGCGGCGCTCGCGGGGCATTCCAAGGCGCTGTACCTCTTCCCCACCAAGGCGCTCTCGCAGGACCAGGTGGCGGAGATCCTGGAGCTGAATGCGGCCGGGCAACTGGGTGTCCGCGCGATGACCTTCGATGGCGACACACCCGGTGACGCGCGGCGCGCGGTGCGCACCCACGCCGACATCGTCGTCTCGAACCCGGACATGCTGCACCAGGGCATCCTGCCGCATCACGCGAAGTGGGCGCAGTTCTTCGAGAACCTCCGCTACGTGGTGATCGACGAACTGCACACGTACCGCGGCGTCTTCGGGTCGCACATGGCGAACGTCATCCGCCGCCTGCGCCGCATCGCGCGATTCCACGGGGCCGACCCCGTGTTCATCCTGTGTTCCGCGACCATCGCGAATCCGCGTGAACTGGCCGAACGCCTTCTGGGCGAGCCCGTGGCTGCGGTGACGGATTCCGGCGCGCCGCAGGGCGCCAAGCGGCTGCTCGTATGGAACCCGCCCGTGGTGAACGCGGACCTCGGCCTCCGCGCGTCGGCTCGGTCCCAGACGACGCGCATCGCCCGTGCCGCCGTGAGGCTCGGGCTGAAGACGATCGTCTTCGCGAATGCGCGCCTCGAGGTCGAGGTGCTCACCAAGTACCTGAAGGACGTCTTCGATCCCGATCCGCGGAAGCCCGCGCGTGTGGCGGCGTATCGCGGTGGTTATCTGCCCACCGAGCGTCGGGACAAGGAACGCAAGCTCCGCGCGGGGCAGCTCGACTGCGTGGTGACCACCTCTGCGCTCGAACTCGGCGTGGACATCGGCGCACTCGACGTGTGCGTGCTGAACGGGTACCCCGGTTCGGTGGCGGCGGCGCTCCAGCGGCTCGGGCGCGCGGGCCGGCGGCAGCGCGGCGCCCTGGGTGTGCTCGTGTGCTCCAGCGATCCGCTCGACCAGTACCTCGCGCGGAATCCCGAGTTCTTCCTAGGCGCGAGCCCGGAGCACGCGCGGATCGATCCCGATCAACTGCTCGTCCTGATGGACCACGTGCGTTGCGCCGCCTTCGAGTTGCCGTTCGAGGCGGGCGAGGGCTTCGGCGGCCTCCCGGTGGCCGAGGCGCTCGACTACCTCGCCGAGCAGGGCCTCGTGCACCGCGAGGGCGATCGCTGGCACTGGATCGCCGACAGCTACCCCGCGAATGCCGTGAGCCTGCGCTCGCTCGCGGAGGGCAACTTCGTGGTCATCGACGTCACGGACGGTGCGGCGAACATCATCGCGGAGGTCGACTACTCGAGCGCTTCGGTGACGTTGTACGAGGGCGCGATCTACCTGATCCAGTCGGCGCCCTGGCAGGTGGAGCGGCTCGACTGGACGGGGCGCAAGGCGTTCGTGCGGCAGGTGAAGGCCGACTACTACACCGATGCCATCGACTACACGAAGCTGAAGGTGCTCGCCGAGTTCGAGGCCGACGAGCAGACCACGGGTCGGTGCGCCCACGGCGAGGTGCATGTCGTGCGGCGCGTCGCCGGCTACAAGAAGATCCGGTACTACACCCACGAGAACATCGGCTACGGCAACGTCAATCTGCCTGACCACGAGATGCACACCACCGCCGTTTGGTGGGAGGTCACCCCCAAGGCGCTCGACCTGGCGTTCGACGACCGCTTCGAGGCGCTCGACGGATTCCTCGGTGCGGCGTACGCGCTGCATCACATGGCGGCGCTCGTGAGTCTCGCCGAGCTGCGCGACATCGGGCGGTCGGTCGGCGACGGCGAGGCCGGGTGGTCGGCGGTGCGCGACGGGACTGGACGGGGATCGGCCCGCTCGCTCGCGGGCGACCCCGTTGATCTCTCGCGCAAGCGCCTGCCGTTCCATCCGGCGGTCTACCTGTACGACCACTTCCCCGGCGGGATCGGCATCAGTTCGCCGCTGTACGACCTGCGCCACGAAGTCCTCGACCGTGCCCTCGATCTCGTCACGCACTGCGCGTGTACCCATGGGTGCCCCGCGTGTGTCGGGCCGGTGCTGGCGCCCGATCCGCGGCGCCCATCCTCGCCCAAGCAGGCGGCGGCGACGGTGCTCGGGCTCATGCGCTCCGAGGCGGCGCCCGCTGCGGTGCAGAGGGCGTCATGAGGGCCGTCGGCGTATCCGGAAGTCTCTCGGTCGCGGACCGGATCGCGCGCCTGCGGGCGGTGATCGGTGCTACGGTGCCTGCGCCTGCGGGTCCCCGATCGCCGTTCGCCGGGCTTGCCACGACGGATCGTCAGGGAGCGTCGGCAGGCGTTCGTTCCTCGACCCAGCCGGTGACCCCGTCGTCCGCCTCGACGGTGCGTCGCGAGGGCGTCTCGGTGGCCCCGATGGGACACCGTCCGATCACGGCAATCCCCCCGATCGACGGGCCCAGCCTCGCAGAGCGGCTGGCCCGTGCCCGGGCCGGTCGCGGAGCGGGCCACGCGCGCGACATCGATGCCCTGCGTCGGGCCATCGGCGCCGAACCCTGCGGGGAGCACCTTCTGTGCGTCACGACGCGCCACCCGCTGCCGATGCGCCATGGCAGCACCGTGCTCTCGGGAGATGCTGCCACGCCCGCCGGCCTGCCGATCCGCCTGGGTGAGACGCTGGTCCGGCCGACCGGCGAGCTCCTGCTGCTGGACACGGAGACCTCCGGGCTCGCCGGCGGAGCCGGGACGTTCGCATTCCTGCTCGGGCTCGCAAGGGTCGAGGGGGCGACGCTCGTGGTGCGCCAGTACCTCGCCACCCGGTTCGCCGGCGAAGTCGCCATGCTGTCCCATCTGCGGGAGGCCGTCGCCCAGGCCGGCTGTCTCGTCACCTTCAACGGCAAGAGCTTCGACGTCCCGCTGCTGGCCGGACGTTTCGCCCTTCGACGCGAAGCACATCCGTTCGGCGGACTGCCCCATTGCGATCTGCTGCACGCGGCCCGGCGCAGCCTCCGTACCGACTGGCCGGACTGCCGTCTGCGCACTGCCGAAGAGCGCGCGCTGGGCTTCTCGCGGGTCGACGATCTACCTGGTGCCGAGGTCCCTGCCGTCTGGCAGCAGTGGCTGGCACGGGGAAATGCCGATGGTCTGCCGAAGGTGCTCGAGCACAACCGCGCGGACCTCGTTTCCCTGCTCGCCCTGGTCCAGGTGCTGGGTGCCACCGAAGGTCGTCTGCCCTTGTTCTCCGGGCGAGCGGGTCCTTACGTTCGGGAATCCGGAAAAAGTGCTTTACACAATGAGCGTCAGGGCGTAAAACGCGTCTTGCAAGATCCTCGAGAAGTGGAAGTGCTCGTCTGACGTGGCCCCCAAAAGGTCACCGCCCGGTGGTGAATTCCCCCCTTGAAGTTCTCGCGTGGTGGGCACGAGTGAATCTCGGCTCGACTTAAATCTCTAGTAGGAAACAGCTGAATGGCTACCGGTATTGTCAAGTGGTTCAACGACGCAAAGGGTTTCGGATTCATCACGCCTGATGGCGGCGGCAAGGACCTGTTCGCGCATTTCTCCGCGATTCAGGGCAGCGGCTTCAAGACGCTCAAGGAAAACCAGCGCGTGAC
>JALHMS010000044.1:244-24537 GCA_022843925.1 Burkholderiales bacterium | reverse complement strand
GTCCGCGAGGTAGTAGCGCGCGTAGACGATGACCAGCAGACCGATGGCGAGGATCAGCCCGGCGAAGAGCATCGCGAGCCCGTCGAGCCGGAACGCGATCTCCAGCCCGAGGAACTCGACCCAGGGCCGGGAGGCCGTGATGACCTCGCCCGCGAACACGCGGCGACCGAGGTGGACGAGCAGACCGAGCGCCGCGAGCGGCACGACACCCGAGGCCCACGCGATCGTGGTCCGACGGCACCGTGCGAGCAGCGCGGGAATCATCACCCCGGCGAACGGCAGGAGGACGATCAGAACGAGCATCCGGGCGTCGCTCATGCGGCGTGCCGGAACGCCGAGGCGAGAATCCCGGGTCGGTGGAAGACGGTGAAGTTCACGATGTGCTGACGGCCGTCCCGCAGGGGGGCGGATGATGAATTCGAAATGACACTCGAGTAGTCCCGCATTCGTGCCGTTAAGAGCCCGGGGTCCCGCGGCGGTTCACCGCTGTCGGGATCGAAAGCACGTCGGGATCAGTCGCAGAGGAGACCCCATGAAACGATTTGTCCTGCCCATGCTGCTGGCGACCGTCGCCCACCTAGAGGGCTGCAGCGCCCTGCGTGTACCCGATACGCCCGTGATGCTCACCAGCGACTACCAGCCGGCGGTGGAGTCGCTCGTGGTCGCGGCGGCGATCGGAGCCGTAGCCTACTACGTGATCGACCCGATGGCACCCAACTGGGAGGTGAAGACGGCCCAGCTGGACACCACGCGCATCGAGATCTCGCTCCGGAAGAAGCGATTCTCGACCGGCGGGGACGGCGAGGCCCTCGCACTCCTCAGGCGGCACGCGGACGACTTCGCGGCACGCAACGGCGCCGAGGGCTACATCCTCGAGTCGTACACGGAGGCGATCGACTCCGAGACCATCGGCGCGCGCCGGGTGGCGCGGGGGGTGGTGCAGCTGAAGGCGCCCGCCTGACGCCGATGCCGCGAACCCCGGCCCGAGAAGGCCAGGAGCCTGTCGGACTCGGGATGATTCGGCTGCAACGGGGGGAGAACAGTCCATATTCCCCCCCGCACTCCCGCCGTTTCGCGATCGACCACCCGAGTCCGACAGGCTCCGAGGCTCAGTCGATCTCGCAGGCCGCGTCGCCGGGCGCGGCCGGGCCCGAGGCGGCGCCGCCCTCGCTGGGAGGGGCAAGCAGGCCGGGCGGGATGGCGCGCCGGCTGGGACTGATGTCCACCAACGCCGGGAGGGTCATCGCGTTCGGGACGTAGCCCGACATGCCGGGGCCGAAGAGCTGTTCGCCCGCACCGTTCGTCAGCACGATGGTCCCGCTCTCGACGTCGGTGTGGAGGCCGTCCGGGGCGGGCTTGCCGTCCGAATCCAGGATACCGGCGCAATCCGCGGTGCACAGCAACGCGCCGAACTCCGTGCCACGGACCCCGATCGTGGCGACGATCGTGTCGACCCGGACCGTCTGCGGGTTGCGCTTTCCGATGAGCCCGGTGATGGCCCGCAGGCCACCCTTGATGAGATCGAGTACGGCCGAATCGCCCTCGGGCTTCCGTTCGTCGTAGGCGTAGAAGCTCACCCGGAGCTGCGTGCCGGGACGCAGGAGCACCTCGCCCCGGTCGACGAAGCGCACCCGCGCGAACGTGTCTCGGCCGGTGACGAGGACATCCCCGCGATCCACCGGCGAATGCAGGGCGAGCACCCGGCTGGCCCCGCTGGCCGCCCGGGCGAACATGACGCCATTCATCTGGACGATCTCTCCGACCGCCTCCGCGGCCGCCACCGTGGCGCCCAGCAGGAGGATCGCGGCAGCGACGGCCTCAGCGGCAGCTCGGCAGGCGCAGGGCCAGTCTCTTGCCTTTCCCATCGTTGCGTTCCTCTTCGGTGAGCACTTCCAGGTTCTGCAGCCGGCGGGCCGCGTCGAGGGCCTGATTCACGCCGGAGATCGCGGAATCGAAGCCTTCGTCGTCGCCACCGGCGGCGGGCGGGTCGAACGACCCGCTGCGGCTGAAGGCAAGGGCGAAAGCACCGGCCGACGTGAGCCCGTCGCCTCGCGGGTTCGTGGTCACGACCGTGCAGCCCGAGCAGTCGAGACCCGTGAGCGTGATGACGCCTGCCGGCGCGAAGAGCAGCGCATCGGCGTCGGCACCCGCCCCGCCGGTCAGCGCGACCCCCGAAACGGCCAGCCTCATGTCGCCCCCCGTCGCGGCGATCACAGCCTCGGTGCCCGGGGCGCTGCCGCCTGCCAAGGTGATGCTGCTCGCGGTGATGTCGATGGTCCGCCCGGTGACGTCTGCCGCGGCCCCGGACCGCGTGCCACCGGTGAGGGCGAGCGTACCCGTCAGGTCCATGGCGATCTCGTCGGGATCGATCGAGGCGCCGTGGCTCCCCGCATCGACGCGGACGTTCGCGGCGGTGATCCCGATGCGCCCGCCCGCCAGCAGCTTCGCCGCCCCGTTGCTTCCGTCCACCGCGAGTTCCCCGCCGGTGCGTACGTCGAGGTCGGACGCGGCAGTCACCCGGGCGTCTCCAGAGCGGGCGCCGCCGCCCACCTGCACGTTTGCGCCGTCGAGGGCGATGTCGTTTCCGCTGACGGACACGCCGTTGACCAGCAGGCGCCCGGCCGTCGACCGGAGGCCGAGGGTGCCGGTCGCGGCGTAGGGGCGGGCCACGTCGAAGTCGCCGGACTTCGTGAGGGTGAGATTGCGGAAACCGCTGCCGATGCCGGACTCGTCGCCGGAGAGGTCGTCGGTCACCAGAAGATCGCCCGCGCCGTTCAGGACGACACCGGGCGACAGCGCCAGTGTCGGCGTCGCCAACCGACCGCCGGCCAGCACCTCCAGGAGACCGCCCTCCAGCCTCGCCAGCGCGGGGGTCAGGCTGCCCCCCACGCGGATCGTCCCGCCCGTCTGGGCGAGCAGATCCGTGACGATGCCGCCGCCCGTACCGACATGGACCGAGCCGCCGCGGAGCGACAGGGTGTCCATGGTCAGAGGCTGCGAATCGACGACCAGTGCAGCGCCGTCCACGACCATGGCGCCGGCGGTGCCGCCGCCCGACAGGTGCAGGGTGCTGCCTTCGCTGACGGTCGTGATGCCGGGCACCGCGAAGGCGCCATCGACCGTCACGAGGGTCCCTGCCCGGATCGAGAGGGGTTCGTTCGACGTGATGGCGAGAGCCCCGAGCTTGACGGTGCCGCGATCGAACGTGAGCGCATCGGCCGTCGCGAGCGACCCGCCGATGCTGTCGAACGTATGGGTGCCCGCCTGCACCGAGAAGCGGTGGCCGGGCCCGGTGGCGATGGTGCCCGTGTTGACGAAATCGTTGCCGAGCACGAGCGTCATGTCGCCGCCGACGACCTCGAACGCCCCCGTGTTCGACCCCGGCGCCGCGGCGCCCGTCTGCAGCGTCAGATGCTCCGACCGGGTGCGGATCGTCCCGGCGCTGAGGAGGACACCCTCGATGCGGTTCGTTGCGGAGAGTGCGGTTGCGGCGGCCGGGTCGTTCCCGGAGACGATCATCCCGCCAGCGCGGTTCGTGAGCGTGCCCGCGCCGACCGCGATCGTGGCCACCCCGGCAGGAGCGCCCGACAGCCGGAGCGTCCCGCTGTTCTCCAGCCCGCCGGAGGCCTCGAGCCTGGCGCCCTGCACGAGCACGTCTCCCCGATTCTCGACGCTGCCCAGGAAGACGGCCGGCCGGTCCACGAACAGCGTGCCCGCCAGCGGGCCATCGGCATCGTTCCGGAAGCGCGGGGCGATCGTGACGGGCCCGGTGTCGCGGAGCGTGAGGCTGCCGGCGTTGATCAGCATCCCGGTGGCGTCCCCGGACAGGGACCCGATGTAGCCCCGGCCGAAGTTCGCGATCGTCCCGCGGATCGTCGCGCCGGGGGCGATGCGAAAGTTGTCGGCCGTGGTCGTCGCGGCGAGCACGTCGAGGCGGCCGCCGCCCTCGACCGTAGCCGCCGCGTCCATCGCCAGTTCCGAAACCGCCAGCCTGCGTCCGGTCTCGATCGCCACGACGCCACCGTCGAGCGTCGTGGCGCGCGCGATGGCATCACCGGCGACGGTGAGTTGCGCGGTATCGCGCACGGCGAGTTCGGACAGCGTACCCGCGCCTTCCAGGCGCAGCGCGCCATCGTCCCTGACGAGGGTCGTGCCGGACACGCCGTACGATCCGGTCACCTGGACGTCCCCGCCGGCCGCCACGGTCATGCCGCGCCCGCCGGTCACGTTCACCTCGCCCAGCACATAGCGTCCGTTCGCCGCGACGAGATCCGCGGCGCTGGTCAGCGTGGCGATGAAGAGCCGCTGTCCGTTGGAATTCGCCGCCAGCCCGCCGCCTGCGCCGATGTCAACGGTACCCGAGAAGACGTAGTCGGCTGCGAGATCGAACGTCACCGCTGCAGCGTCGGCGGTGATGCTGCCCGACCCTGAGCCCTGCAATGCGCCGAGGCGCAGCGCGGCACTCTCCGCCGACACGACGCCGGACGTCCGGAGATCCGTCACGACGTTGATCGCGGTGGCGGAGCCCGTGCCCTCGCCGCGCGAGATCAGGGTGCCGCGGTTCGAAACCCCCGCACTCCCGCCGGACAGCGAGGCGGCACGCGCGCCGTTCGCGACGAGCGTGATCGTGCCGCCCTCGTTCACCACGCCCCCGACAGCGGCGAAGCTCGCGCCCGCACCGGCGCCTGCCCGCACTTCGAGGTTACCGGTGGACGCGTCGCCCGCGACCCGTTCGTTGACGAACCGCGGGGCCAGGGTGAGATCGTTCGCGACGATCATCGCCCCACGATTCACGATCGAGCCCGTGCCGCCGAGGGATCCGAGCGCGGTCACGGATGTGCTGCCGAGCAGCGTGAGCGCGCCGTCGAGCGTGTTGGCACCCGCGAGCGTGAGGGTCGCGGCCTTCGCGATCGTCACGTCGACGCCGCTGCCCACCGTACCGCCATTCCAGCCGAAGCTGCTGGCCACCGTGATGACCGGGGCTCCGGACCCGAGCCTGTCCAGCATGCCTCCGCCCAGCGTCAGCGTGGTCACACCGAGGTCTCCGGCCGTGGCCAGCGTGCCGGTGCCGACGTGGATGGTTTCGATGCCCGAGGCCGCACCGGCCAGCCGCGCCGTGCCATCGCCCACCAGCAGCGTGGCGCCGGACATGGCACCGTTCACGGCGAGGAGTGCACCCTCCTGCAGATCGGTGGTACCGGATCCGGACAGAGTGCCGGTCGTGAGCGCGCCGCCCAGGACGCGCAGCGTGCCCCCGTTGACCACGCTGCCCTGGCCGAGCTGGAAGCCATTGCTCTGAACAACGATCGTGTCGCCGGCGCCCGCCGTGCGCAGCGTGCCCGCGCTGCCCGCGGCGGTGCCGGCCAGCGCCAGCCCGAGCCGGCCCCCTGCGGCTTCCAGCGTGCCGTCGAAGCCCGATCCCGCCGACGCCGCGAGTCTCGCAGCACCGGCGCCGACGCTCACCCGTCCTCCGGATACACCGGTGTACTGCGACGTCAGCAGATTCTCCAGCGAGCCCGGCGTCACGCCCGCAGCCACGGTCGAGAGGATCGTGCCGCTGTTGCGCAGCGTCGGCGCGGCGAGACTCGCCACGCCCGCCGCGCCCTGGCGCAGCTCCAGCGTGCCCGCGTTGTCGAACGCGCCGGTGCCGACAGCGGCGGCGAGGATGCGGAGCGTGCCATCGTTGGCGATGGCAGATCCGATCGTGAGGTCGCCTGCGATCGACAACTCGCCACCGACCGCATTGCGGAGCGTCCCGCCTGTCATGGCCGTGAGCGCCGACAGTTCTCCGCCGGCCATCGACAGTTCCGTCGCCGGGCCGATGCCGATGTTGCCCACGAGGGTCCCCGGGCCGGCGATGGACGCCCCGCCCAGGAAACTCGTGTTCGTCGCCAACAGCGAGCCGGCCGACACGGCACCGAGGAAGGAGGAGTTGCTCGCCTCCAGGGAACCCGCCGCCACGTCGACGAACGTGGAGTTCGTGACCTTGACCGTTCCCGCGTTCGAGGAAAGGGATGCACCGCCCACGTTGAGGGCGTCGATGCCCACGTCGGCACTGACGCCGACGCCGCCGATGATCGCGTTGGAGAGCGTTGCCGAACCCGAGGCATCGAGGAATCCGCCGCCGTCGACGTTGGTGTCGCGGATGACGAGGTTGCCGGTCACGTCGACCAGCCGGTCGACGGTCAGGCGGCTCGTCCGGGCCGGCCGCACCTCGTCGGTGATGGAGAACGACGCGAAGCGGGCGATCGAGCCCGGGGCGCCGGACCCGATCGTCACCGTCGAGGCGCCGGTGGCCGAGAGGGCGCCCACGGTCATCCCGCCGTTCAATGTCAGGCTGCCGAGGGCGAGCGCTGTGTTGCCGGCCGTGTAGGCGCCCTCGACGGTGACCGCGGCCGTCCGCGCGTTCATGATGTCGCCGAGGACCTGCACGGTGGTTCCCGCGAAGTCGCCCGCGACGTTCAGGGATGCCGCATTGGCACCCAGCGCCGAGGTGCGGACCACTGTGGCCCCGGCGGCCGTGACATTGCCGTCCACCCGCACGACGCTGCTGTCGATGTCCACCGCGCCGGCGTCCACGCTGCCGAAGTGCACGGTGCCACCGACCACGGCGAGGTTGCCACCGTCGAAGACGCCCTGCATCACCGTCGGCCCATCGCCCGCGGAGATCCGGAACGAAGTCCCCGACGCACCCAGGAGCGAGCCCGTCCCGGCGAGGCCCGCCGTGGCGTCGACCAGGACGCCGGCGCCGCCGACGGCCGAGATGGTGCCGTCGTTGCTGGCGCCGACGTTCGTCACGATGGCGAGGGACTGCTGGTCGGCAGTGATCACGCCGCCGTTCGCCGACAACCCGACGATGCGGTTTTCCGCACCGGAGTCCCCGCTGGATGTCAGCGCCGATCGGATGAGGGCGCCGCCGAGATTGACGACGCCCCCGGAAGCTTCGAGCGTGGCCGCCCCGACGTCCGGCGCGGTGCGCAGGACCACGGTGCCGGCATTGGTGAACGTCCCGCTCGTCGAGAGCCGGGCCGACAGGCCGCTCGCCGCAGCGGCGTCGACCGTGATCGTGCCGTGGTTGACGAGGGAGATGCCCACGCTGGTGCCACCGCTCGCGCCGGTGGTAAGGGTGCCGACGTTGTCCACGACCCCTGACCCCGTGAGGAACTCGAACCCGTCCGTCGCGCGCTGGCCCGGCGCAGGCGTCCCGCCGAGCGTGCGGTCGCCCTCGAGCACCAGAGTGCCGTCGAGCGTGGCGCCGCCGTCGTTGAGCAGAAGATCCGCCGTGTCCCGCACACGGACCCGGCCGCCGCCACCGATGGCGCCGGCGCTCCAGTCGAACAGGCTGGCCACGGCCACTTCCGCCGGGCCGGACACGGTGCCGCCGCCGAGCACAAGCGTGTCCAGCGCCAGCGTGCCCGACTCGACGACGATGCTGCCGGTCCGCGCGATGTCACTCGTGTTCTCGATGCGGCCCGTGATGGTGAACGTGTCTACGGAATCGGCGGCCTTGCGCAGGGTGCCGAGGTTGGCGAGGCCGCCCTGGAGGGAGGCGTTCGCCAGGAGCTGAAGTTCCGAACTGATCGCGCTGGTCGGCTGCTGCGGCGACGGGACCACGATCGTTCCCGTGTTCGTCCATGGACCGATCATGACGAGCGGCTTCCCATCGCCGATGTAGCTGGTGTCGAGGGTGGTGGTGCCGGAGGTGGTGAGGCCGGCGAGAGCGCGGATCTCGCCGCGCATCCAGAGCACGTTGGCGGAGATGGTGGTGGGGCTCGTGAACTCGTAGGAGGCATAGGGCTGCATCCAGAGTTCACCGTTCGAGATCGTGATGCCGCCTTCCGCGGTCATCGCGCCTGGTTGGAACAAGGTACCGTGACCGCCGGCGAGATCCACGGACACCTTGCCGCCAGGTGCACTGTTGACGACTGACAGGAACTCGACGAATCCGGACAACGAACCGCGGAAACGGAGATCTGCAGACACGCTGTTCGTCAGAGACATGCCCGAAAACCCGAGAAGGTTGTCCCCATCGAGGAACATTCCGTGTTCGGACGTCGCTTCGAGATTCTGGCTCACCAGACTGGCCGCGGCATCTTCGAAGATCCTTCCGCCGACGCCCTCGATATCCGCAGTCGCCCGTAGTACCACCTCACTCAGGAACGGACCGCTGCCCAGCCCCGAAGCGCCGTCGGTGCCCGCGCGGCCTTCAGGCACTGCCGGCAGGGGACTCGACCCTGTCACCTCGGGAAGTCCGGCACCGCCAGCGCCCCTCGCACCGCCTGACCCGGGGTTGGGGAACGAGAACGTCGAGGAGTATTCGGAATCGGCCGTCACGAGACTACCCGCCTCGAGCCGGATATCCCTCCCGGACACTTGGATGCGTCCGCCGAATCCGTGATCGCCTGCGTTGCCGCCAGCGCCGCCGTCCCCACCATTGCCCGCTTGTGCACTGCGCGTCGCGGCCAGACCGTCGCCGCCGGCACCGCCGTTGCCGCCGTCGCCTCCGGCACCGTGCAATGTCCTCACCGTTCCGGTGATCGTCACGTCACCCGCGAACGCCAGGGTCACGTTGCCTGCATCCCCGCCCCGTCCGCCGGCACCGCCCGCGCCACCGGCCGAGCCATCGACCGCGCCCGTGACGCCGTTCGCGCCGGCTGCGCCGTCGGCACCGCGACCACCGCTGCCGCCGAGGGATTCCACCGTCGACGCAACGAGGAGGAGCGGAACGAACGGCGACGACATCCCCGGGATACCTCGCAAGGCAATGGCGCCCGCGGCGGTCCCATCCAAGCCACTCCCGCCGGGGGTTGCTCCCGCGGCGCCGTGGACGCCCGTCGTGCGCACCGGCGCCTGCACCTCGAAGTGAGCACCGCCGACGGTCGTGACCTCGATCGCACCGCCGCGCGTCGCCTGCAGCCCGTCCGTGCCGCCCACCGTCGCGATGGAGAAGACGTCCCCATTGCGGGCCAGGGTCGTGTTTCCGAAATCGGTGTCGATCTTCACGCGGATGTCGCCCGCCACGTCCCCGGCGAGGCGCGCCACGCGCAGTGGATTGGCCTCGAGCGCGAAGTCCCCGGTGCCGAGGAGCAGGAGTTCGTCGGCGTCAACGGCGCCCTGGGTCGTGTCGCCGTCGTTTTCCATGGAAACACCGGCGGCGGAACGCAGCTCGATCCGCCCCCGGGAGGAGACGCCGCCCGCCAGGCGCAGGCGGCCCGCCTGCGCGTCCAGCGACGCGACTGCGCTCGTCCCGCCCGCTTGCAACAGGCCGTTCACCACCTCGACACCGATCGTGCCGCGCCCTGTGATGCCGATGTTCCCGGAGGTGGTCCGCACGGACGCATCCTGCAGGGACACGCCGAAGGAGTCGGCACCCGTGGTCACGACACCGCCGGTGCCGTCGATGCCGATGGAGCCGTCACCACCGGAAACATCGGCACCATCGTTGATGATCACACCGTAGCTGTTCCCGGCCGCTGGGGAGGGCACCGTGCCCCCGCCCGTCCCGATGATGGAGATCCGACCGCCGACGGTGGACACCGATGAATGCGTGCGCAACCACACGCCGGAGCTGAAGTGGGGCCCGGTGGGCAGACCGCCGGCCGTGCCGTGGAGCATGAGCGCTCCATCGATCGTGGACACGACACCGCCTCCAGCGACTACGAGACCGTTGAGATCGCCACCGGCGTAACCACCGTCGCCCGTGATGGTGATGGTCCCGCCCGCACCCGCGGTCACGCGGCCGAGCGCGTCGATGAGCACGCCGCCGGTGGTACGACCGAACGGCTGGTCGACGGTACCGGCCGCAGTGCCGTCGATGACGATCGCGCCGCTGCCGGTGGTGACGCGCGCGGTAGTCTCTGGAACGATCGCACCGAAGCTGTCCCGCAGGCCGCCGTAGATGTCGACGCCGAACGAACTGTGCGAGGTGGCCGTGCCCTGCCCGGCCCGCCCGATGACGGTGAGCGTCCCCGAGTCGGTCGACACCTGCGGACCGCGCAGCGCGAGGTCGCCGTAGAAAATGAAATCGTCGCGCACGATCAGCACGCCGTGTGTGAAGGCTGCCACGTCCGCCAGCTGGCCGCCGGAGGCGAGCGGGATCGCCGTGCTGTCGGTGAACGTGGCGGTGGCCCCCCTGCCCTCGATCGTGACGGCGCCGGCGCCGGTCGCGCGCACCTCGCTGCCCACGCCGAGGTTCACGCCCTGACTGTAACCGCCGACGGTGGCGGCGGATCCGTCACCGAGGATGCGGATCGAACCGGCGCCGGTCGTCTCCACCACCGCCCGTGCCGGCCCCGCGATGAACGCGCGCGCATGCACCCCGTCGTTGAACACTGTGTCGGACCCCGGCGTGCCGGGCGTGCCGGTGATCGTGATGTCGCCGTCGACCGCGCTCACCCGCGCATCGCCCTCCATCAGCACACCGCGCGCGGTCGCGACGCGGAACGTGCCGAACAGCGTCCTGCCCGGACTGTTGAGGCTGCTCTGATCCGCGAGCACGCCGACGGCGGCGCCGCCATCGCCGGTGATCGCGATGCTCCCCGTGGCGGTGCTCTCCACGCGGCCTCCGTTCGCGATCCACACCCCCTGCGTGGCGGCGCCGGTGGGCGCGGCGAGAGTGCCCGCGCCGTGACCGACGATCTCGGTGCGGCCGGAGTCCGTGATGACCTGCCCGCCGCTGATGGAGACACCGCTCGTATCGGTCGCACCGGAAGTTGTCGTCGGCGCGAAGCCCTCGATCCTGATCAGGCCGCTCGCGCCCCTCACGACGCCGGGGGCGTTCGCGCCATTGTTCGCACCAGGCGAATCGAGCGCGATGGACACGCCGCTGGCGAACACGCCGCCGGACGCCAGCAGGCTCCGGCCACCGCGGCCGACGATATCGATGGCGCCCGCGCCCTGCGATTCCACCAGCGCCCCGTTGGCGACGAATACACCCGACGCGCGACCGGTCGCGTAGATGCCCGCATCGCCCTCGACGCGGACGTCCCCGTTGCCGGTGGCGCGGACGATGGCGTTGACGACATAGACGCCCGACTGGTCGCCGAAAGAAGGCGTCTCGACCGTGCCGGGCGCAGTGCCGCGGATGTCGATGGTGCCGGCAGCGGTGGTGATCGCCGTGCGCGCCTCGCCGCTCGCCGCCGCGTCGGTGTGGAGCACGACGCCCGAGACGCCGCCGACCCCGGCGAGCGGGAGCGCATCGCCGCGGATCGTGATGTGGCCGGTGGTAGTGGACAGCTTCGAGCCGCCCATGATCGCGACGCCGTCGGCCGAGATGTCCGTGATGGACCCGGGAGTGCGGCCGTGGATGACGATGCTGCCCGCGCCGGCGTCGACGATCGACCCGTGGATGCCCACGCCCTGGAGGAGCGCGCCCGAGCCGACCGCGGGCGTGGTGCGCGGATCGAGCCCGCCGCCCAGCACGATCTCGCCGCCGTTGCTCACCAGCATCGCGGCACCCTCGCCCCTGCGCAGCGCGATGGCGCCATCGCCGTCGGCGTCGCGGTCGGCAGCGAGCGTGATGCCGAGCGCGCCGGCACCGGGCGCCGCGCGGATCACGCCGCCGTCGAGGGTGATGTGGCGGTCCGCGAGGATCCTGACCGCACCGGGCGCGGCACCGCTGCGCGTGACGCTGGTCACGGCTGCGTCCCCGCTGCTGCCGGTGCCGCTGCGGGCGTGCAACGTGGCGTCGGCGCCGTCGAGCACGAGCCGGCGCACGACGAGGTTGCCGCGGGTGTCGACGTCGAGCACGCCGTTGCGGACCGTGAGGCCATTGGTCCCGGCCAGGGTCGCCCCCGCGTCCAGGTTGCCGGTGTTGGCGAACCGCAAGGTGCCGACGACATCGCTCGCGAACCGCTGCACGGCATTGTTGCCGAGCGTGAGGTCGAACGTGCCGGCGCCCCGGACGAGGAGCCCCCCCGCGGTGATCGACGTGGCGGCATCCTGCGCGGCCCCCCCGATCGCATCGAGGATCACGGTGCCGGCGGCGTCGGCCGAGACATCGCTGCGGCGGATCGAGACGCCGGCGGCCTGGCCGGGCACCGTGCTCGCCGCACCGTCCGGCCCCACGCCGTTGAGCGTGAGCGTGCCGGTACCCACGTGGAGGCGGCTGCGCGGCGTGTCCGTCGCATCGATGGCGATGCCGACGGCGCCGTTGCCGGGCCCCGCGAAGCCGGTGATCGTGACTGGCCCCGTCGGGCTCACCACCTCGGAGCTGTCGATGCTGACACCGGTCTCGGCAGCCGTGCCCGCACCACGGGTGTCGCCGGTGATGGCGACGGTGCCGCCCTGCACGAGGCCTGGGGTGCCGACGAACGTGTGCTGGTTGACACCCCCGTTGAACGCGATGCGGACGCCGTGGATGCTGGATGTCACCGGTGTCGACGGATCGAAGGCCAATCCATCCGCTGGGCCACGGCCGACGATCGTGACTGCGCCGGCACCACGCACCGTCGCGCCGCTGATCCAGACGCCGTACGAGTCGATGTGCGGGGCTGCCACCAGCGCGGCCGCAGAACCCGCCGTGCCGTCGATGGTGATCGAACCGGCGCCGGCCTCGACCAGGACATCGCGGGTGAAGGCGACGCCGACGTTGTCGCCCAGCGGCGCATTGCCGCCGGTCCCGTTGATGGAGATGCTGCCGGTACCCGTCGCCACCACGCGCACCCCGTCGAGTAGGGAAACGCCGTGCATGTAGCGATGCACTGTTTGCCCGGGCGGCACCAGCGGTGCCGTGGCAGTGGTGTCACCGGCCCGCCCGACGATGTCGATACGCCCGTTTTCCACCTGGACGCGGGCGAAGATGTCCGGCGCACCGGTCAGCATGTTGACGCCGGCGTTGGTGCTTCCTGTTCCGAAGGCGCCGGTGCCGTCGATAGACACGTTGCCGAGCCCGCCGGTGGAGACGCTCACCGCATCCCTGAGCACGACACCCATCGAGAGGGATCCGACCCGATGCGTCGGATCGCCGGCGCCGACCCCCTTCAGGGTGATGTTGCCGGTCGCCGAAGTCACGCGCGTCGCGGTGGCGCCGATCGCGTCGGGGCCAAAGACCAGCAGACCGTAGAGATGGAACGTGTCGGTCGCGCCGTCGGGCGCCGTACCCTCCAGCACGATCGATCCGGACGCCGTGCGAACGAGACTGCCGCCGCGGATCAGGAGGCCCTGGGAGAACGCAGCCATGCTGTCGACGATCTGGTTCGTCACCGGATCCCTCGTCGGGGTCAGAATGCCGCTGACGTATCCGCCAGTGCCCACCAGCGAGATCGCACCCGTGCCGGTGGCCTCGATGCGGCTGCCTGCTGCGACGAGGATCCCGTCGCTGAACTGCGCCGCGGGACGCGCTTCAGTGCCGCCACCGAAGCCCCGGATATCGATCGCGCCGTCGACCGTCGTCATCGCTGAGGCGGCATCGACGGCAACGCCGATCGCGTCGGCGCCGAAGTCGGCGAAGCCACGAACGGAGATCGCGCCACCGGCAGACGCCACCCGGGCCTGCCGCAACAGACGGACACCGAAGGCTTCCGCCGCCAGCCGCCCGCCGTCCAGGAAGCCCAGGGCGTTTCCGGCGCGGCCCTCGATGTCGACGCTGCCGGTCCCCGTCGCCGTCACCGAGGCGCCGTGGACCAGCGCCACGCCATCCGACTGGCCGGCGGCGCCGAACGAATCGTCCAGCACCGGTGCGGCGAAATTGTCCGTGTAGCCGGGGCCGTAGCCGCGCAGGGCGAGCCGACCGCCGTTCACGGAGATGGACGCGTGGGGGGCGTCGGCGGTGGTGCCGTTCCTCGCGGCGAACCGGTCGTAGAGCGAACCGGTGGTCGGGTGCGTGAAGGCGCCGCCGACGAAGATGCCGTGGACGAGACGGCCGGCGGGGCCATGGCCACCGGCGATGCCCGCGATGGTGATGTCACCGGTGCCCGTGGCCGACACCCGCGGCGCGGCGCCGGGCGTGGTGGCGCGCCCGGCATCGATGAAATCGTTGGCGATGTACACGCCGGAGATGAGCCCGTCCGTACTGTGGCCGCCATGGCCCTGCAGGACGATGTTGCCGCGGCCGGACGTCTCCACCACGCCGCCGTCGCCGATGCCGACGCCGGAGTTGTCGCCGAAAACCGGTGCCGTCGGGGTGCCGGGGGCGCGGCCGACGAGCGTGACGTCGCCGTCCACGGACGCGATCCGTCCGCCCGCCCAGACCACGGTGGCACCGAGGCGTGAGGTTCGGGGGCCGATGTACGGAGCGAAGGAGCCCTCGACGCGGATGGCGCCCGAGGTGGTGACGATCTCGCCCTGGCGGAGGACGCCGGCAACCGTGCTGTCGACCACGCGCACACCGGACGCCAAGTAGTCGGCGGCACCGCCGATGCCGGTGATGGTGACGTTGCCCGATCCGCCATCGACGACGGCGCCTTCGATGCTCACGCCGGCGCGACCGAAGGCCCGGCTGCCCGTCACGTCGCCGTGGATCGCGATCGCCCCGCCCGCGTGGCTGCGCACCGACGAGCCGATGAAGGTCGGGACGCCGCCGACGGTGGTCTGCCCGGCGCCGATGACCACGGCGTCGATCTGGGGCGTGATGGCCGTCGTGGTCTCGTCGACGCCATCGGTCGCGCCGTGGCCGATCACCGTGATGCTGCCGCCCCCCGTCGCGACATCGACCCCCGTGCGCACGACCCCGCCGTAGACGAAGACGCCGGTCGTGGTGAAGGTGTTGCTGGCGCTCAGGTTGTTCGCGTTCAGCTTCGCGGTTCCGGCAAACCCTTCGATGCGGATGGATCCGGTCCCCCTTGCTTCCACGGTTCCAGGCAGCGGCGCGCCGAGAACGCTCACGGCGACCGCAACGCCGCCGTTGCCGCCGGCTGCATTGTTCCCGCCTGTGCCCGTGATCGCGATATTGCCCGAGCCCGTCGTGCGCACCAGCCCCCCGCTCACGATGGACACGCCCTCGGAGATGAAGCCACCGCCGACGCTCACGGTCCGCGCGGCGGTACCCGTGACCGAGATGTCGCCGTCGACGGAAGCGACGGTCGGTCCTCCGGCAGCCGAAGAGTCGAACATGAGGAAGCCGGGGGCCAGATGGCCATCGCCCGCCCCCGCATCGGCCGTCAGGGTGATCGCGCCGCTGCCGCCGGTCGTGATGCCGGCGTAACGGATGATGGACAGGCCCTGAGGGCTCTTCGACAGCCGGTCGGCCGTCCCCCCGCCCGTGCCGTCGACGATGATGTTCCCCGACGTCGATACGATGCCGGTGAATGCTTCGCCGGCCACAGCCTTGTCCGTATCCCGGCCATAGATGATGACGCCGTAGGTCGCGGATGCGGCACTCGCAGAAGCCGCGCCGACGACCTCGATGGCGCCGGTCGCCGACCGGACCAAGCCCCAGTTGCCGATCTCGACGCCGCGGATGCCGTCGAGATCCCGTGCCGCCGCAGCGGCTGTCCCGGAGATGCGCACAGCGGCGGCGCCGGCCGCCTCGACAAGCCCCTCGTCGACAATGTACACGCCGGCCGTGTCGCGGTCGCGGTGGCCGGTGGACTGGGTGCCGAGGAGGGTGATCGACGGCACGGGCTGGCCCGCGGTCGGCACGCCGGCGGCGCGCACGAAGGACTGCGGACCGGCGATCGCGATACCGTCGTTGCGGCTGCTGTCGCGCGCGGCACTGCTGCCGCCGGTGCCGGTGAGCGCGATGCTGCCGGCGCCCTGGGCGAAGACGCCGGTCGAGGGATCGGAGGCGTCGGAATAGACGAGGATCCCGCGGTTGTAGCCGGGCAGCACGTCGCTGGAAGTGGAGCCGGCATTGCCGCCGGGGGCGTTGCCTCCGGTACCGGTCACCGTGATGGCGCCGGCACCGGTCGACACGATCCGGCCCCCCTGGACGATGGCGACCCCGACGTTGTTGTCGAGCTGCTGGCCGGTCCACGGGGTGTCGGTGCCATCGGTGTCACCGCCGATCCCCGTGACCCGGAGCAGTCCGCTTGCCGACTGGATCGTGGGTGTCCCGCGCGCCCCCGCAGTACCGCCACCCCACAGGAGGACCCCCTCCAGGAACCCGCCGCTGCCGAAGCCGGCGTCGCCGGTCACCGTCACGACACCGTTGCCGGTGGCCCGGATCGTGGCGTCCTGGAACAGGAACACGCCGTGGTTGTTCGAACCGGACCGTGCGACCACCGTGCCCGGCGCCGTGCCGGTGACCGTGATATCGCCGCCGGCGGAGAAGATGCCCGTGGGGCGCGCATCGACGCCGCGCTCACCGAAGATGGCCACGCCCCAGGAGCCGTCGGCCCTCGGCGCAGTGGCCCCGGCCGTGCCGGTGACGACGATGTCCCCTGCCTCGCTCTCGATCGTCCCGCCACCGTCGATGCGTACGCCGGAGATGCTCGCGATGGTGTTCCCGCGCCCGCTTTCGAAGACGCCGGTGGCCCGCCCGCCGTTGCCGGTCACGTCGATGCGGCCGCTCGACGTCGCGACGAGGCTCGCCCCGACGAGCACGCCCTGGTTGTTGGCCTCGGCGGCCGTCTTGTCCGTCCCGGGCCCGGCACCATCGATCTGGAGGGCGCCCGTGGTCGTGCGGACGATGGACCCGTTGACGATCGCCACACCCGAGACGTTGCTCGTGCCGGGCGATGCGCCGGCAGCACCAGCGATCGAGATACGCCCGCTGGTGGATTCGAGGCGGGTCGCGTCGATGCGCACGCCGCTGGTGTCGCCGCCGGTGTTCGCGGCGCGCCCCAGGATCGAGATGTCGCCGGCGCCCGTGAGGAGCGTCGCCCCCTGGAGGATCACCCCCGCCGGCAATGCCGCCGTGCCCTCCGCGGGGTTCGTGAAGGGATCCGGCCCGCCCCCGATCACCAGACGACCCCCGTTCGTCTCGATCCGGGAACCGCTGGTCATGCGTACCGTGCCGCCTGCGAAGCCGTCCTGGTTGGCGTGCAGCACGACGTCCAGGGCACCCGCCGTCGACACCACGGATCCGGACCCGTTGAAACGGATGTCGCCATGGGCCTTCAGGGTCAGCGTGGCGGCGGCACCGCTCACTTTGGAGATCGCCGCCGAAACCGTGATGTCGCCGGCACCGGTGCTGTCGGGATTCGAGGTGTCGACGATCACGCTGGTGCCGCTGTTCAGCCGGGTCGCGATGAGGTCGGCGCCCAGGATCGAGTCGAGGGGCGACGACGTGTTCGGCGTGAACAGGCTGTCGGTCGCGGGGGTGGTTCTCTCGACCACACGCGTGGTGTCCCTGCCGCTGGTGATGAGGATGCTCGTGGGATCGATCAGCCACGTGCCGCCGCTGCCGAGATCCGGCCCCCGTGTGATGTCGAGCTCCCCGCGGCTCGACGTTTCGACGAACCCCCCGTCGCCTGAACCCGCGCCGCGCGCGGTGATCTCCCCGTGGGCGCGGGTGATGTGCTCCGACCACAGCACGATGCGTCCGCCACGACCCTCGGACGACGCATCCGCCGACAGCGTGGTGCGATCACCGACGTAGACGGCGCCGGCGTTCATGAGCAGCGGGTTCGCGCCGCGGTAGTCCCCGCCGACCAGGATGCTGCCGCCGCCGATGGGACCCACGGCCTCCACCCTCGACTCGCCGACGATGCCGACGCGATCGCCCAGCAGCATCACCGTGCCGCCCTGGGTGGCCGTGGCGTTCGCAGCGACGCGGCCCTCGACGAGGGTGGTGCCCGTCCGCGATTCGACGAGCACCTCGCCCGCCTTCACACCCGACGCCGACGTCGTACTGCCCGCGGCGAGCGTGACATCCTTCGAGGCCCGCAGGACGATGCGGCCCGAGGCATCGCGGGAGACGGAGTCCGCGCGCACGACGCCCTTCTGATCCACGAGCGCGCCGTACAGGCCGGCGCTGCCGCCTTCCACGAGGATCTCGCCGAGGTTCACCGCACGGTCGCCCGGGGCGCTCACCTGCACGGCGATGTTGGGGACGGACGTGTCGCCGAGCGTGACCTGGCGGCCCGCCGCGAGGACGGCACCGCCGCCGGGCGTGCGGATGATCCCGTCGTTCTCCACTTGCGGACCGATGAGAAAGACCTGACCCCCGAACGGTGTCGCGACGAGCCCCTGGTTGACGACGGACCCGGCGATCGCACCGGCCTGGAAGTTCAGCTTGCCGCCGAGGAAATCGAGGTCGGCGATGTTCAGTGTGGACGCCACGAGACCGGCGACGTCGATGCGGGCATCCCGTCCGATCAGGATGCCGGCCGGGTTGATCAGGAAGACGCGGCCGTTGGATTGCAGCGTCCCGAGCAGCGAGGACGCGTCGGGACCGACCACCCGGTTCAGCACCGCGCTCTGGGCGTTGACCTGCTGGAACTGGGTCAACTCCTGCGGCCCGATCGAGAAGCTCTGCCAGTGGATGATGGCATTCGGGCTGTTCGTGATCGTGAGCGTGTTGCCGTGGCCCGCGAAGGAGGCGGTGCCGTGGACGACCACCGGATCCATGGGGTTCGCCCAGGCGGCGGGAGCCGCGAAGGCCGAACCCAGTGCCACGGACAGCACCGTGCGGCGGAGTCTCCGCTGGTACCAGGTGTTGCTGCGCATCGCCGCTCGCCCCATGACTGCCACCCCCGAAGATGTTGCATCGAATCCGGTGTCGCCACCGTGGCGCCCGCGTGCCGGTCGCGGACTGGCCGTACGTCATTCAGAACAGCGCGACGATCCCGAAGTGGAGCATCACGTCGCCGCGGCGCTGCTGCCCGCCGGCGTCGATCACCTGGGCCGCGTCGAACCGGAGAGACACGTCCCGCGTGAACCCCGCGCGCAGGCCGACCCCGGCGCTGCCGATCGAGACGCGGTCGGCCACGCCCGCCAGCGGCGAATTGGTGCGCGCCGCACCCGCGTCGTAGAAGGCGAGCAGCCGGGTCGTCAGGCGACCCCAGCCGAGGAAGGCGCCGATGTCGGGGGTGTACAGCTCGAGGGCGCCGGTGATGCCGCGATCCCCCAGCAGTTCGCGCTCGAGGAAGCCCCGCACCGAGTTGAAGCCGCCGACGCCGAAGCGCTCGGCCGAGATGAGCGGGTCGGTCGCCCACTGGCCGTTCAGGGCGAGCCGGATCTGCCAGTCGGGCCCGAACGCCGTGGCCAACGATCCGCCGTAGCGCAGCAGGCCGAAGTCGGCAGTCGTGTTCGCCTGCACCGCGCGGAAGTCGGCTTCGCGCCCGTGGGTGCCGCCGGCGATGTTTCTCGAGTAGGTGGCATACAGGTCGAACCGTCGACCGGTCGGCGCCCACGTCCCCGCGTAGCCGATGCTCCAGGGATGGACGGCGACCTTCCCGGGGGAGAGTCCCGCGGAGACGCAGCCCTCGGCGCCGAAGTTGCCCAGCGAGCAGACGCTGTCGAAGAGGCGGTAGTCGATGCCGAGAACGATGCGATGCTCGTACTCCCCGCGGCGGGGCAGCGACAGGTTGTAGCGGGCACCGGCGAGCGTGCCGCGACCCGATACGGCGAGCGGACCCGCCGGTGTGGTGGACTGGCCGGCATCGACGTCCGAGTAACCGAAGAAGACGTCGATGCTGTCCTGCAGCGCGTAGAGGGGGACGCGATAGCCGAGCGAGGCGATCGCCACCTGTTCCGGCTTCTCGATGGAGGTGACGTACTGGACGGTGGCGATGTGGTCACGATCGAACAGGTTCGCGTGCTGCAGCCCGACGCCGAAGCGGTGCCGCCCCGTCTGCGTCGTGCCGGTGTTGTCGAGCGTGAGGAAGGCGCGCAACGGACGCTTCTCCCGCAGGACCTCGACATCGGCATCGACGCGGCCCGCATCCTGGGTGGGCTTCAGGATGACGCGCACCTCCTTCGCCGGGCTCTGGTTGGCGACCTGGCTGGCGGCGGAGATCGCGACGACGTTCGGCGGCAGTCCCTCGCGCAGGGCCGGGAGGCTGCGCCGGATGTTCGCGTCGGAGAACCGCCGGTTGCCGGTGATCCTGACCTCCCCGATGACCGCGCGGACGACATCGAGCTTCACGACGCCGTCATCGATGGTCTGCTCCGGGAGGATCACCCGGACGGTGACGAATCCCCGCTTGCGATACTCTGCCTCCAGCACCGCGGCGGCCCGCTGGAGGTCGGCGAACTCGCGGCCGGTGCCGACGAAGGGCTCGAGGGCCGCCTTGATCTCGCGGGGCGACAGCGGTTCGGCGTCCGACACATCGTATCGGGCGATGTCGAACCGGAGGATGGCCGCGTCGTCGGCCGCCGGCGCCGGGGGATCCGCTGCCGCCAGGCACGCCGGCAGGGGAACGGCGACCAGGAGGATGCACCACAGCGGGACGCACCACAGCCAGCGGATCGATCCGTGCACGAAGCAGTCTCCTTTGTCCCGGAACGGCCACCGCACGAGCTTTGGCGGATCCGGGACGGCCATTGGGGCGGGATGCCCGGCGCATGCCGGCTCATCTCGACGACGGCCCCGACCGCTGCGCTCCCGCGAGCCACACGGTGGACATCCGTGTGGTACGGCATGCGTGATCCCGAGGCTCGATGCTGCATTCAGTATCGCGGCGCCCACCTTACATATGGGTTACCGATCCGGCATCGTGGGCCGGATGGACTGCGCCTTCAGCGATCTTGAAATGTCAGGCTGACGCGACTGCCGAGAGCAGACCGGGGAACGGCGATCGCGCCTCGCACCAGGCCGCCACGGCGAGCAGCGTGTTCGAGGCCCCCGGAGGCGCGACCAGTTGCAGCCCGAGCGGAAGCCCCCTGGGGCCAAGTCCGGTCGGGATGACGATCGCGGGCACGCCGAGCAACGACCAGAGGCTGCAGAACGCGGGGTCCCCGGTGGCGCCGAGACCCTCGGGGGCTTCCCCGGTCGCCGGCGGCGTGGCGATCACTTCGAAGTCGTCACCGATGAAGGCGATCAGGGCTTCCGTGAGGCGGGCCCGGGTGGCGAGCGCCGCCTGGTAGGTGTCGGCGGACGTGGCGTCCCCCTCGTCGAGGGCGCGGTTCAGGAAGTCGCTGATCGCCTCCCGATGGACCGCGCGCACGGCCCGCGCCGCGGCCGCCGCTTCGTACAGCATGATCGTCCGGTGGATGCGCAGCGCGTCGTCGAAATCGGACGGCAGTTCGCGCGCCACGACCGTCGCGCCCGCGGCACCCAGCCGCTCGAGGTCGGCGGCGAAACGTTCCCGCATGGCGGGCTCGGCGCGCTCCCACAGGGAGGAACGCACGGCAAGCACCCGCGGCCGGGAGCGCAGAGGCGTCACCCGATGTCCGATCACGCCGTCGCGGCGCGTGAGCCACGAAGCCAGCAACGCGGCGTCGGCGACGCTCCGTGCGAAGACCCCGGGCGCATCGAATGTGGTGGAGAACGGCAGCACGCCGTCGGTGGCGATGTGTCCCTGGCCGGGCTTGTACCCGACGACGCCGCAGTACGCGGCGGGACGGATGACGGACCCGTTGGTCTGCGTGCCGACGGCGGCGGGCACCATGCCGCACGCGACGGCCGCGGCGGAGCCGGCCGAGGATCCTCCGGGGGTGTGCCCGATGTTCCACGGATTGCGGGTCTTCGACGGAACCATGAACGCGAACTCGGTCGTGACCGTCTTCCCCAGCACGTACGCCCCCGATCGGACGAGGCGAGCGACGAGCCCCGCCGACGTCTTCGGCCAGTAGTCGGCGTAGATCGGCGAGCCCATGCCGCTCGGCATCCCGGCCACGTCGATGAGGTCCTTGATGCCGACGGGGATGCCCGTGAGCCGCCCCCGCTCGCCCGGGGTCAGCGCGTCCGAAGGGTCATCGCTGGCGGATGGTCCCTGCGCCCGCTGGCGGTCGGCATCCCGCGCGAGGGCGAGCGCACGGTCGGCATCCCACCAGACCCACGCCTGCACCTCGGGCTCGAGGGCACGGATGCGGTCGATGCAGCTCGCCGTGAAGGCTTCGGCCGTGACGTCGCCGCGGGCGATGTCTGCAGCGATCTGCCCGAGGCCGCGTGCATGGAGAGGCTGCGTCATCGTGATCTCCGTCGTCGGGGGCGGTGATGGCGTGCGGTGGATGTCAGGAACGGACGCGGTCCTTCACATCGGGGTTGAGCAGGTTGGGCGGGCTCCCCGTGGTGAGTGCGGCGATGCAGTTGCGGGCCGCCGTGTTGGCCATCGCCTTGCGTGTCGGTTCGGACGCCGAGGCGATGTGTGGCGACAGCACCACGTTCTTCAGCGTGAGGAGATCCGGGTTCAGCCTGGGCTCGTTCTCGTAGACGTCGAGCCCGGCCGCCCAGATCGTGCCGTTCCGGAGCGCCGTGACGAGCGCGGCGTCGTCGACGATGCCGCCACGGGCAACGTTCACCAGCACGGCGGACGGCTTCATCAGGGCGAGCTCGCGGGCGCCGATCAGGTGATGGGTCTCGGGCGTGTAGGGCATGAGCAGCACGACGATGTCCGCCTCGCGCAGGAGATCGTCCTTGGCGCGGTAGGCGGCGCGGCACTCGGCCTCGGTGGCGGCGTCGAGGCGCGTGCGGTTGTGATACAGAACCTGCATCTCGAAGCCGATCGCACGCTTCGCCACGGTCTGCCCGATGCGCCCCATGCCGACGATGCCGAGCGTCGCGCCGTGGACGTCCTTGCCCAGCATCTGCTTCAGGAAGGACCCCTTCCATTCGCCGCTGCGCAGATAGTGCTCGGCCTCGGTGAGACGCCGGCAGGTGGCGATGACGAGTCCGAAGGTGAGATCGGCCACGCTGTCGGTGAGGACCCCGGGCGTGTTCGTCGCCATGACGCCCGCAGCCGTGCAGGCCGGGACATCGATGTTGTTGTAGCCCACGCCCACGTTGGCGACGACACGCAACCTCGGTGCACGGTCCAGGACCGAGGCGTCGATGCGGTCGCTGGTGGAAATGACGGCGCCGTCCTTGTCGGCCAGCAGCGCGGCGAGGGCGTCCGTCGAGTGCCGGATGTCGGCCTGGTTGGACTCGACCTCGAAATGCTCGCCGAGCATGGCGAGGGTCTCGTCGAACACTTCGCGGCTCACGAGGATGCGCGGCTTCATGGTCTTCCCGGGGTGATGGTCTGCGCCCGATTCTATCGGGACTGCGCCCGCACGGTGCGGCCTCGCGCACATCGGGACCATGACCTCGGAGGTCATCGTCCCGCGAACCAGGCGGCGCTATGCTGCCGACCATGAATCCCACCGCCCCAGCCGCCGCGCCCGCCGTCGGCGATCTCCTCCGCACGTGGCGCCAGCGCCGTCGACTCAGCCAGCTTGCGCTGTCGGTCGATGCCGGTGTCTCGACGCGGCATCTGAGCTTCGTCGAATCCGGCCGGGCGATGCCAAGTCGCGACATGCTGCTCAATCTCGCGGAGCATCTGGCCGTGCCCCTGCGTGAACGCAACACCCTGCTTCTGTCCGCGGGGTACGCACCCATGTTTCCCCAGCGCGCGCTGGACGATCCCGACATGCACGCGGCCCGGCAGGCCGTGGATCTCGTGCTGCGCGGACACGAGCCTTACCCGGCGCTCGCTGTCGACCGCCACTGGACGCTAGTCGCGGCGAACGCCGCGGTGGGTCCGCTGCTCGCCGGCGTCGATCCGGTGCTGCTCGCCTCGCCGGTGAACGTGCTGCGCCTGTCGATGCACCCGGGGGGCCTCGCCGATCGCATCGTCAACTACGCGGAGTGGCGCGACCACATCCTCGCCCGCCTGCATCAACAGGTGGTTGCGAGCGGGGATGCGACGCTGGAAGCCCTGGAGAAGGAGCTCGCGGCATATCCGCTACCCGGCGGCTGGACCACACCGCCCAAACGCGACGCGGCGCCCACGACCAGTGCGCTGGTCGTACCGCTGCAACTGAGGACGGACACGGGCGTGCTGTCGTTCATCAGCACGACGACGGTCTTCGGGACACCGGTGGACGTCACGCTGTCGGAACTGGCGATCGAGTCGCTGTTCCCGGCGGATGCACGGACGGCAGAGATACTGCGGCGGATGGCGGAAGCGCAGGACGGCTGAGGGGTTGCCCGGATCGCGCGAACAGGCGGTGGCCGGGAAGGATGGGCTTGTCGGAGACGACTCGGCGTCGGGCTGACGTTCGGTCCACGAACGGGCTCGGCGACTGGATTCGTCAGCGCTTGCAGCAACCCCCGTGGGTCGAGCGCCGCTCGACGCCCGCATCCCTGGACTCGCAGCAGTACCCAAGCCCTCGCCGCGTCGAGCAGTGCTCGACCCACGAAGGGGCTTCGCGACTGGATTCGTCAGCGCTTGCAGCAACCCCCGTGGGTCGAGCGCCGCTCGACGCCCGCATCCCTGGACTCGCAGCAGTACCCAAGCCCTCGCCGCGTCGAGCAGTGCTCGACCCAC
>JALHMS010000044.1:0-234 GCA_022843925.1 Burkholderiales bacterium | reverse complement strand
GCGACTGGATTCGTCAGCGCTTGCAGCAACCCCCGTGGGTCGAGCGCCGCTCGACGCCCGCATCCCTGGACTCGCAGCAGTACCCAAGCCCTCGCCGCGTCGAGCAGTGCTCGACCCACGAAGGGGCTTCGCGACTGGATTCGTCAGCGCTTGCAGCAACCCCCGTGGGTCGAGCGCCGCTCGACGCCCGCATCCCTGGACTCGCAGCAGTACCCAAGCCCTCGCCGCGTCGAG
>JALHMS010000043.1:244-27734 GCA_022843925.1 Burkholderiales bacterium | reverse complement strand
ACGCAGGCGTCGGGCGAAGCCCGACCCACGTGCCGCGCCTCCCGCGGGGTACTACCCGAGCGCGGGGAGGTGCGCTACCTTGCGCACGGATCGTGCGGACCCGACGCCCGACCTCGAAAAGACCTCCAAGCGCGCCGTGGCCAGCCCCTCTTTCGTCCAGTCCCAGACTCTGCTGCACATCCGCGGTGCGAGGCGCCGTTTCGCCACGCCCGAAGGTGGTGAGGTGGTTGCCCTCGATAGCATCGACCTCGATGTCCACGCGAACGAGTTCCTCACCCTGCTGGGTCCGTCGGGCTGCGGCAAGACGACGCTCCTGCGCGCCATCGCGGGCTTCGAGGCGCTCGACGCGGGCAGCATCGCGCTCGACGGCCAGCCGCTCGCGGATGTTCCGCCCTATCGCCGACCCTTCAACACGGTCTTCCAGAGCTACGCGTTGTTTCCCCACCTCTGCGTCGCCGACAACGTGGGCTACGGTCTCGACGTCGCGGGCGTCCCCCGGCAGGAGCGCAACGACCGGGTCGGGGAGGCGCTCGCACTCGTGGGGCTCACGGGACTCGAGCGTCGCCGACCCAGGCAACTGTCGGGCGGGCAGCAGCAGCGTGTGGCGCTGGCGCGGGCGCTGGTGAATCGTCCCCGGCTCCTGCTGCTGGACGAACCGCTCTCCGCCCTCGATCGCCATCTGCGGCAGGCGATGCAGATGGAACTGAAAAGCCTGCAGCACCGGGTGGGCATCACCTTCCTGGTGGTGACGCACGATCAGGAGGAGGCGCTCGTGATGTCCGACCGCATCGCCGTCATGCAGGGCGGGCGCATGCAGCAGGTGGGGGCGCCGGGCGAGATCTACGATCGACCCGTCAATCGCTTCGTGGCGGGTTTCATCGGCAACAGCAACCTGTTGAGCGCGCGGGTCACCGGGCGGAGCGGGGACCGGGTGACCCTCACGTCCGACGGCGGGCTGGTGCTGCACGCCTGCCATCACGACCTGACCCCGGCCGACCGCGTCGACGTGCTGCTGCGACCGGAGCAGCTGCGCATCGACGACGGCACCGCGCCCTCGGGAGTTGCGCTGGAGGGCACGCTGGAGACCAGCGTCTTCGTGGGCGCGGACCGCCACTTGCGCATCCTGATGGCCGGCGGCGAGCGGCTCACGGCGCTCGCCCGCCACGTCGCCGGCGAACCGGAGCCTCGCCTCGTACCGGGCGACCGCGTCCGCGTCACATACCTTCCGGAAGGCGTTCACGTCATGCGGAGCGCCGCGCCATGAGCCCGGGGTCGTCGCGCCGATGGGCGCTGGCCGGGCTGCTGACGCCCGCCACGCTGCTGCTGGCCGGGTGCTTCCTCGTGCCGCTCGGCATCATGGCGACGTACAGCGTCCTCTCGCCCGGGCTCTACGGCGGTGTCGAGTGGGAGTTCTATCCCTACAACTACGGCCGTGTGCTCGGCGCGCCGCTGGGCGACGTCGAGGAGTTCGATCCGGTGTACGCGGGCATCCTGCTGCGGTCCCTGCGACTCGCGGCGGTGACGGTCGTCGTCTGCCTGTGCCTGTGCTATCCCGCCGCCTTCTGGGTCAGCCGCCTGCCCGGAGCGAGAAAGAACCTCGTGCTCTTCCTCGTGACGCTGCCGTTCTTCGCGAACCTGATCATCCGCGTGTACGCGTGGATGCTGGTGTTGCGCCCCACGGGCGTCCTGACGCGCGCGTTCGATGCCGTGGGGCTGGGTGCCCACGCGCCGGATCTCATGTTCACCGAGGGCGCCGTCGTGATCGGGCTCGCGTACGTGCTGCTTCCGTTCATGTTCCTGCCGCTGTACGCCTCCATCGAGAAGCTCGACCCCGCACTGCTCCAGGCGTCGTCGGACCTCGGGGCGTCGCCGCTGCAGGGGTTCCTGCGGGTGACGCTGCCACTCACCGCGCCCGGCATCCTGGGCGGGAGCGTGCTCGTGTTCATCCCCGCCTTCGGCAACTTCGTCGTCCCGGCGATGATGGGCGGTGCGAAGGTCATGCTGGTGGGCAACACTATCGAGCAGCAATTCCTCGCTGCGCGAAACTGGCCCTTCGGCGCCGCGTTGGCCATGCTGGTCCTCGGGATCATCCTGATCGCGATGCTCGCGTACGCATGGCGCTTCGGGCGCGTCGACGGGGCCGTGCGGCCATGAACGGCCCGCCCGCTTCCCGTTGGCTCGGTGCCTGGGGCGTGGGTTTCCTTGCGCTTCTGTACGTGCCGATCGCCCTCATCTTCGCCTACTCGTTCAACTCGAACGTCGTGAACATGATGGCGTGGGAGGGGTTCACGCTCGACTGGTACCGGTCGATCCTCGGATTGCCCACGCAGCTCGCGAAGTCCGACAACTACGTGCAGTCCACGGCGACGCTGCTCGCGGCCGTACGCAACAGCGTCGTCGTCGCGACCTTCGCGACGCTCGTCTCCACCGCGATCGGGACGGCCACCGCGCTGGCGATCGCCCGCCACCGGTTCCGACTGCGCCGCCTGTACCAGGGACTGCTCGTGCTCCCCATGGTCATGCCCGACATCGTGCTCGGGATCGCCCTGCTCATCTTCTTCGTGAGCCTCGGGCTCGACCTCGGTCTCCACACGATCATCGCGGGGCACTGCGTGTTCCTGTCGAGCTACGTGTTCGTCGTGGTGAGCACCCGGCTCGCCGGCATGGCGACGGACCTCGAGGAGGCGTCGTCCGATCTCGGGGCATCGCCGTGGGTCACCTTCCGGCGGGTGACGCTGCCGCAGATCGCGCCCGGCATCGCCGGTGGCGCATTGCTCGCGTTCATCATCTCCATGGACGATCTCGTCATCACGTACTTCATCGCCGGTGTCGACTCGGCCACGTTGCCGCTCTTCATCTACGGGATCCTGCGGCGGGGCATCAAGCCGGAGATCAACGCGCTCGCGATGCTGCTGCTCACCTTCTCGTTCCTCGTCGCGGCCACCGGACTGTGGCTGCGATCCCGACGCCAATAGGGAGACACGCCATTCCATGAAGCCCAGAGCCCGGGACCTCGGACTCCCCTTTCCGGGGACACCCGGCCCTTGCAACGCCATCACCGATGTCGCCGGCGTCGGCGTGGGGTTCGCGACGCGCGTCGCCGATGCTCCCGTCCAGATCCGCACCGGCGTGACGGCCATCGTGCCGCGGGTCGATCATCCGTTGCTACGCCCGGTATGGGCCGGCGCTTTCGCGCTCAACGGCAACGGCGAGATGACGGGCACCCACTGGATCCGCGATGCCGGCTACTTCTGCGGGCCGGTCTGCATCACCAACACCCACAGCGTCGGCATCGTCCATCACGCGGCCGTGCGCTGGATGATCCAGCGCCACCGGAGCGAGTTCGACAACGTGCACCTGTGGGCGATGCCTGTGGTCGCCGAGACCTACGACGGCGTGCTGAGCGACATCCTCGGACAGCACGTGACCGAAGCCGATGCACTCGAAGCCCTCGACAGCGCACGCGGCGGCGTCGTCGCGGAGGGCAACGTGGGCGGCGGCACGGGCATGATCTGCTACGAGTTCAAGGGCGGCACGGGGACGTCCTCCCGGGTCGTGAAGCTGCCGGACCGCCACGGGACGATCGGTGTACTGGTGCAGGCCAATCACGGCCTGCGCGACTGGCTCACGGTGCTGGGCGTTCCGGTGGGCCGCGAACTCACGCAGGACCGGCTCTTCAGCCAGGAGCAGGGTTCCATCATCGTGATCGTCGCGACCGATCTTCCCATGCTGCCGAACCAGCTTCAGCGGGTGGCGAGGCGCGCCGCGCTGGGCGTCGGCCGCGGCGGCACGCCGGGGGGCAACAACTCGGGCGACATCTTCCTGGCCTTCAGCGTCGCCAATCCGTTCGATCTGCCCCAGCTCGGCGCGCCCTCGTGGCGGCTCGAGGCCATCAACGACGAGCACTTCGACGCGATCTACCTCGCGGTCGTGCAGGCCGTGGAGGAGGCCGTCGTGAACGCCCTCGTCGCCGCCGAGACGACGCCCACCTTCCGTCCTGCAGGCAGCGTGGTGCGCACGATCGACACCGCCGCGCTTGCTGAACTCGTGACGGGCACCCGACAACCCCCTCCGGAGACCACGCCATGACCCCGAAGATCCGATCCCTGTTCGTCGTCCCACTCGTCGCGCTCGCCTGCGCAATGCCGGGCGCCGCTGCTGCCGAGGGCCGACTGAGCCTCTACAACTGGGGCGACTACATCAGCCCCGAGATCCTCGAGCGCTTCGGGAAGGAGTTCAACGTCAAGGTGACGCTCGACACCTACGGCAGCAACGAGGAGATGCTCGCGAAGATCCAGGCCGGCGCCACGGGCTACGACATCGTGTTCCCGTCGGTGCACATGCACGACATCATGGCCAAGCTGGGGCTGCTCGCGAAGACCGACCTGAACAAGATGGCCGGCTTCGCCAACATCGATCGGGCGGCGTTGCGCGCGAAGTCCGATCCGGCCGGCGAGTACTGCCTGCCCTACGCATGGGGCACGGTGGGCATCGTCTACAACGCGAAGAAGATTCCCGAACTGAAGTCGTGGAAGCAGTTCTTCGAGTACGCGCGGAAGAACCCGAAGAAGGTCGCGATGCTCGACGACATGCGCGAGACGCTGGGCGTGGGCCTCATCCTCAACGGGAAGTCGGTGAACGCCCGCAAGCCCGAGGATGTGAAGGCCGCGCAGGAGATCATCCTCAAGCACAAGCCCGACATCGGCGCCTTCACCTACGAGGTGATCCCGCTCGTGCAGTCGGGCGACCTGCACGCGGCGCACTACTTCGTCGGCGCGATGATGTACGTGCTGGAGAAGCCCGACACCCTGGGCTACGTGATCCCCGAGGAGGGTGCCACGATGTACCAGGAGGACATCTGCGTGCTGAAGTCGGCGCCCAACAAGGCCAACGCGATGAAGTTCCTCGAATTCATGATGCGGCCGGAGATCTCCGTGCTGAACACCATCCAGCAGAAGAACGGTTCGGTGAACCTGAAGGCGATGGAACTGCTGCCTCCCGCGCTCCGCAACGACGCCCGGATCAACCCGCCGGCCTCGGTGCGGGCGAAGCTCCAGATCTTCGAGGACCTCGGCAAGGACCTGAAGACGTACGACCGGGCCTGGACCAAGGTCAAGACGAACTGACCGACTGCGGGCGCGGCGCCGGCCCGCGCATCACCCCTGGGCGCGTCCCGGGGGTGTCTCGCTAACCTTGCAGGTGCCGGCCGAAGAACGCGAACGTGCGATCCCACGCGATCTGCGCCCACGCGGCGTCGTACTGGGTCATGCCGAGGCGGTTCGGCCCCTGAGCCGTCTCGTTCGCGAAGGCGTGGTGCGCCAGGTACCGATGACCCGTGTAGCGCACACCCGCCGCCTGGAACTTCGCTTCAAGGGCGTCGACGCCGGACATCGCGAAGGCTGCGTCCTGCGTGGCCCAGTGCGCCATCACCGGCATGCGGATCTTCGAGGCATCGACGAAATCGATGGGGGGGAAGCCGTACCACACGACTCCGGCGTCGGCCTCGGGGACCATCGTCGACGCCAGCACGGTGAGCGCACCGCCCATGCAGAAGCCGGTCACGCCGACCTTCGGGCACGTCTGCCTGAGGTGCTGCACGGCCCCGCGGATGTCCTGCTGCGCGGCCTGGCCGAAGTCGAGGCCCTCCATCAGGTGGTGGGCCTCCTCGGCCTCGACGGCGCTCTTGCCGCGGTAGAGGTCCGGGATCAGGGCGGTGAAGCCGGCAAGGGCCAGGCGCTCCGCGACACCGCGGATCTGGTCGTTGAGCCCCCACCATTCCTGGATGACCACAACGCCGGGCGCGCCGGCGGGGCCCTGGGCGAGGTAGGCGTCGAACGTGCCGCCATCGGGGCGGGTGCAGGTGATCGTGGTACCCATGGTGTTGGTCCTCTGTTCGCGTCGGAATGGGGCCGAAGTGGAAGCGATCGGCGGTGCGCCGTCAATGCCGATCTGGAAGAGGGACGGCACCCGGACGACGGGGTGCGTGCGCGATGGATCGAAGCTCGACCGGATCCGCGGTGGAGGCACCTGCGATACTCGCGCCTCCCGCCACTCCCCACCCGAGAGATACCCATGAGCACACTCGCCGGATGCATCACCCTCGTCACCGGTGCCGGTCGCGGCATCGGTCGCGCCATCGCGCTGCGCTACGCACGGGACGGTGCCAAGGTGGTCGCCACCGATATCGACGCCGAGACGGCCGCGGCGGTCGCGCAGGAGATCCGGTCGGTTGGGGGAGTCGCGGAAGCGATGCGCTGCGATGTCTCCGATCCCGCGCAGAGCGCAGCGGCTGTCGACTTCGCGATCGACCGCTTCGGCCGGCTCGATGTGCTGGTGAACAACGCTGGCGTCGTGCGGGTGCAGCCATTCCTGGAGGTGCAGCCCGCGGACTGGGACTATGTCCACGAGGTGAACTCGCGCGGTCTCTTCTTCGCAGTCCAGGCGGGGGCCAGACGGATGCTGACGCAGCAGCCCCTGGCGCCGGGGCGTCCGCGCGGGAAGATCGTGAACGTCGCGTCGATCGCCGGCCGCAGCGGGCGTCCGATGTTCGCGGCCTACGCGGCGAGCAAGGCGGCGGCGATCAGCGTGACGCAGTCCGCAGCGCTCGCCTTCGCGCCGGACCTCACGGTGAATGCCATCTGCCCCGGGATCGTCGATACCGAGATGTGGCGGAAGATCGACCGCGAGTGGACCTCACACGACGGACGCCCGGTGGGCTCCGCCTGGAAGGACCGTCAGAAGATCATTCCCCTGCAGCGGCCGGAGCAGGCCGAGGATCTCGCGGGCATCGCCGCCTTCTTCGCGGGGCCGGATTCCGACTACGTCACCGGTCAGGCGTACCACGTGGACGGTGGCGTGCTGATGGCGTGATGGATGGGGCGGTGCTGGTTTCCGCGACGGTCAGTGACCCGGTCCGACCAGCAGGACGGGGTTGGCCCAGCCCACCGTGGAGATCCTGGGGATCTCGGCCGTCAGTTCGGCCCGACCGCCGGATGCGGGTTGCTGCAGCGGGGGCAGGGCGAAGAGCAGGGTGGCGACGGCGAGACGCAGGCCCGGGATGCGGGCCCGGCGTTGCGGACGGAAGATGCGGTGGGTCGGGTCGAGTGGCATCGGGGTCGCTCCTCTTGTGCGGGATGCCATTGGATTTCGGACGCACGGCGCGAAACCTTAGGAAATTGCTTCACTTTCTTCGAGATGACCTTGATTCGCAGGCGCTCTCCCGGGCGGCCCTGAACCGATGATTCCGGCATGGCGGCGGATCCTGGTGGTCGTCGGACCGTGATCCGATCGGCACACGATTCGTCTTGCCGCAGACAGTCCCCCGGAAATCCCTCGACATCAGAATTGGTATTGCGTATCGACCGCCGCGCATGCGGAGGCCCCATTGCATCCGCATGCGTGGCGATGTCCGGTACCACGGAGCCGAAAGGCTCCGATCCAAGCTGATTCCGCCAGGAGATAAAAAATGTTCCAACGCCAACGCCTTCCCATGCTCGTCGCCAGTGCCCTGTTGTCGATGGCCACCGGTGCGAACGCCGCCTCCACCTACTTCGACAACTTTACGCCGCTCGCCGCGTCCGCCGGCCCGACGGCCAACGAAGCGATTCCGCTCACGCTTTCCAGCCCCAACTTCAGCCAGCGCAGCATCGCCGACCGCACCAGCCAGCAGGCAGCCGGTCAGTTCGATTCCGGCAACTGGGACATGATCACGCAGAACGAGACCGGCCCCGATGCCGGCCGTTACCTCTTCACGGTGTTCGAGACCGCCCAGGCCGGCATCACGCGCCATGACCTGCAGACCGGCATCACGAAGACCATCTGGCAAGCCCCCGCCGCCGCGCCGGCCCTGAACAGCTTCGTCGCCTACGACGCTTCCTACTGGACGCCGTGGGGCACGTTCATCACCGCCGAGGAATCCTGGGGTGGTCAGCCACAGCCCTACGGTCGCCTGCTCGAGATCACCAACCCGCTCAAGGCGAACGGCACGGTCGACCAGGTCCACCGCAACATCATCCCGCGCACGTCGCACGAAGGCATCCAGTTCGACGCCGCCAAGAACATGTACTTCATCGACGAACTGAACGGCGGCACGGTGTTCAAGTACACGTCCATGACGCCCGAGAACGGCCTGACGTACTTCAGCGCCGGCCAGACGTCCGTGCTGCGCGTGGGCGACGGCTTCACACCCAACGCCACGGGTTCGTACGAGTGGGTTGCCATCACCGACGCGAAGGGCGAAGCGCTGCCCGACTCCGTGGTCATCACCGACCCGAACTTCGTCACCTCCATCGACGGCCGTGCCTCGGCCAACGTGGCGGCGCTGAAGGGCACGGACTACCAGCGTCCGGAAGACCTCCAGATCGCGACCGTCGGCGGCGCGGAGCGCATGTACATGGCGACCACGACGACGAACGAGGTCTACATGCTCGATCTCGCGACGCAGAACATCTCGGTGTTTGCCAACCAGTCGACCATCGATCTGGCCACCGGTGCCGCCGTCGGTTCCGCACTGCGCAGCCCGGACAACCTGGCGATGGATGCCGAAGGCAACATCTACATCATCGAAGACCGCAACGGTGGCGTCGACAACGACATCTGGTTCGCCAAGGACATCAACAAGGACGGTGACCTGCTCGACGCGGGCGAAGGCCTCGGCCGCTGGGCCACCAACGGCACGCCTGGCTCGGAAATGACGGGCCTGTACTTCGACATCACCAACCCGAACCGCGCCTGGGTGAACATCCAGCACCCGGCGAGCGGCGTGGATCGCATGATGGAGATCTCGGCCGTGCCGGAACCGGAGACGTACGCGATGCTGGGCGCCGGTCTGGGCATGATCGGCCTGATGCGCTTCCGTCGCCGCGCCGCCCGTTGATGGTGGTGTGTTTCACGATGTGACCTGATGCGAAGTTGCATCGGAGCATGAAAAAAGGGGACGTCCGATGACGTCCCCTTTTCCATTGGCGGCGGGTGCCGCCGACGGGTCAGTGCTTCGCGGGTGCCACGTAAGGAATCCCGTAGGTGCCGAGGATCTCCTTCAGCCGGCCGTTCGCGGCGTACTGGGCGATGCGCGCGTCGAGGAACTCCCGCAGCTGGGTTTCGGTGGCCTTGATGGCCCACGTGCTGCTCCACTCCATGTCCTTCGGTTCGAAGCTCTCGAGCATCAGCATCTCGCGGTCGGGGAAGTCGCGCTTCGCGTCGGCCATCATGGTGGACGGGATCAGCACCGCGCGGACCTTGCCCTCGGCCATCGCCCCGATGGCGCGGCGGGACTGCGGGAAGGTCTCGTGCTCCACGCCGTTCTCGGTGAGGAACGTGTCTGTGGGAGAGAAGTAGGTGGCGCCGGTGTGGACCTTGTTCTTCGCGAGATCCTTCAGCGTCTGGCCCTTCAGGGTCGGATCGTAGGTGGCGAGGACGTAGCTCACGCCGAAGGCGGGGGCGAGGAGCGTCAGCTTCGACTTGCCGAGGACGTCTTCCATGCCGCCCGTGCCGAGACCGAGGAAGACGTCACAGATGCCTTTCCGGATGGAGGTCCGGAACGCGCGGTTCATGCCGCCGCGACCCGCTGTGTTCACCCAGATGAAGAACGTCTCCCAGCCTTCGTCCTTCGCGATGCTCTGCAGGAGATCGACATCGTAGCCGGTGGCCTTCTCGGTCATCTCGGTGGAGGGGAAGGCGAACGGATCGGCGCAGGCGGTGATCCGCTTCACGCCGCGGATGCGGGTCAGGGCATCGACGTTCTGGAGTTCCTCCGGCACCTCGGGCGGCAGCACGTCGCGGTGACCGCTCATGTACCGCTTGTCCTTGAACGGATCGGCGGTGGATGTCTGGGCCGAGGCCGGCAGGGCGGCGGCGAGACTGGCGAGCGCCAGGGCACCGAGTGCGAGGCTGCGGGTGATCCGCTTGGCGGGGCTTCTTGTCATGGGACGACTCTCTCCGTGAAGGTGACTGCACATTCTGGCGGTGTTTCGACCGGGGTGGAGATGGAATGTTTCCCGATCCGCGGACGGGGTTTCGATTTTTCCGGCGGGTTGACCCCGCGCGAGGCGGCCCCACAGGGCAACGGATCCCGGCGGTGGTGGAACGACCCGGTGACTAGGCAGCGGCTCCCGGCCCGGCCAGGATCCTGGCGTAGACGTCCCGGTCGACGTTCCCGCCACACAGGATCGCCGCGGCCTTCCGCCCCGCGATCCTGTCCCTCTCCTTCATGGCTGCGGCCACGGCTGCCGCGCCGGCCCCCTCGGCGGCGTTGTGGGTCGTCGAGAAGATCACCCGCATCGCCTCGGCGACCTCCTCGTCGGTGACCTCGACGATGCGCGACACGTGCGCCCAGATCGTCTCCAGCGCCAACGGCTCCGGCACCCGGCAGGCGAGTCCGTCGGCCAGGACCGTGCGCACGGGGCGCTCGACGGCCTCCTTGTACTCGAACGATCGCGCGTAGGCCGGCGCGTCGGTGGAGCAGACGCCGACGATCTCGACCTTGCGCCCCAACGCCTCCCGTGCCGCCACCGCGCCGCAGATGCCCGAGCCGAGGCCGATGGGCACGTACAGCACCTCGAGGTCCTCGATACCGTGCATCAGCTCCAGCGAATAGCTCGCAACGCCGTGCACCAGGTAGGGATGGAAGGACGGGACCATGTGCAATCCGCGCGATTCCGCCAGGCTTTGGGCGTGTTCACGCGCCGCCTGGAAGTCGTCCCCGTGCTCGATCAGATCAGCGCCGAGCGCCCGCATCGCGTCGTTCTTCTCGCGGCTGTTGCCCTGGGGAACGACGATGGTCACGGGCAGGCCGTGCTGCCGCGCGGCGAAGGCCAGGGATTGGCCGTGGTTGCCTCGCGTGGCGCTGATGACCCCGACCGGCTTCATTCCGGCCTGCGCGAGTTCGTGAAAGTAGACGAGTCCCCCGCGGACCTTGAAGGCTCCGGTCGGGGTGTGGTTCTCGTGCTTGAGCCAGAAGGACGTGCCGAGTCGTGCGCTCAACAGCGGCCAGTGGTATTGCGGCGTGGGCCGCATGGACCGGTAGACGACGTCGGCGGCGCGTTCGAGCTGTTCGAGGGTAGGGAGGCGCATGGGCTTCTCGAGGGGCTGGGGACTACGGGTTCGCAGGGCACTGCGATCCTCGCATCCGGGAGACAGAGAATGCGTTAACGACTGGTCGGGCGCAGAGCGTACCAATGGTTTTCACCAGCCCCTAGCCCCTGAGCGCGTGCCACCTTCTGCAGGAGCGGCGGATGGCCGCCTCTCGGGCCTGACGGCCCGCGGCGGCTTGGCCGCAGGGCGTACCAACAAGGGGAGGGCCCCTTGTATATCCCCCGTGGCGCACCACCGACCGCGGAAGTGGCCGCGCTTTCTGTAGGAGCGGCCCATGGCCGCCTCTCGGGCCTGACGGCCCGCGGCGGCTTGGCCGCAGGGCGTACCAACAAGGGGAGGGCCCCTTGTATATCCCCCGTGGCGCACCACCGACCGCGGAAATGGACGCCCTTTCTGTAGGAGCGGGCCATGGCCGCCTCTCGGGCCTGACGGCCCGCGGCGGCTTGGCCGAAGGGGGTACCAACAAGGGGAGGGCCCCTTGTATATCCCCCGTGGCGCACCACCGACCGCGGAAGTGGCCGCGCTTTCTGTAGGAGCGGCCGATGGCCGCCTCTCGGGCCTGACGGCCCGCGGCGGCTTGGCCGCAGGGCGTACCAACAAGGGGATGGCCCCTTGTATATCCCCCGTGGCGCACCACCGACCGCGGAAGTGGCCGCGCTTTCTGTAGGAGCGGCCCATGGCCGCCTCTCGGGCCTGACGGCCCGCGGCGGCTTGGCCGCAGGGCGTACCAACAAGGGGAGGGCCCCTTGTATATCCCCCGTGGCGCACCACCGACCGCGGAAGTGGCCGCGCTTTCTGTAGGAGCGGGCCATGGCCGCCTCTCGGGCCTGACGGCCCGCGGCGGCTTGGCCGCAGGGCGTACCAACAAGGGGAGGGCCCCTTGTACATCCCTCGTGGCGCACCACCGACCGCGGAAATGGCCGCGCTTTCTGTAGGAGCGGCCCATGGCCGCGAGAGCGATGGTTCCGGGTGAAGCGCTTCCTTGCATCCACCTCGCGCCCTGCATGGCGCTCGGATTCGGGAGGCACGAGACAGTGCGCAGGCACTGTCTCGTGTCCACCCTCATCCACCGCTTTCGGGGGCATGGCCCCCTCCTACAAGGCCATGGGCCCCTCCTACAAGGGCGATGCGTCCCTATCCCGCGCGCCGCGCCAGTGCCGCATCCCCCACGTACGGATTGCTCCGCCGTTCCTCGCCGAACGTCGACGTCGGGCCGTGGCCGGGCACGAACGTCACGTCGTTGCCCAGGGGCCAGAGGCGCGTCGTGATCGATGTCAGGAGGGTGTCGAGATCGCCGCGCGGGAAGTCGGTGCGGCCGATCGAGCCTTGGAACAGCACGTCGCCCACGAACGCGATGCGGTGGTCCGGGCTGAAGAAGACGACGTGACCCGGTGTGTGACCGGGGCAGAAGTGCACGCTCATCGATTCCTCGCCGAACTGCACCGTGTCGCCCTGCTCCAGCCAGCGATCGGGCGTGAACGCGGCAAGGCGGGGGAATCCGAACATGCGACCCTGTTCGGGGAGTTGATCGATCCAGAAGGCGTCCTCGCGCTGCGGCCCTTCGACGGGGATGCCGAGGCGCGCCGCCAGTTCAGCAGTCCCGCCGCAGTGGTCGATGTGGCCGTGGGTCAGCAGGATCTTCTCGGCCGTGGCGCCCATCTGGGTGAGTGCGCTTTCGATGCGGTCGAGGTCACCGCCCGGATCGACGATGGCCGCCTTCAGCGTACGTTCGCAGACGAGGACGGAGCAGTTCTGCTCGAAGGGTGTGACGGGGACGATGGCGACTTTCATGGACCGGGCGGCGATGACGAGGCGGGCCCGGATTCTCGCACGGGCCCCGCGCGCCGTTGCCGTGCGGTACGCTCCGCTCCCTTTCCCGCGAGCGCACGTCATGGCCCTGAAGGCGACCATCCATCGCATCGAGCTGCAGGTCTCCGACCTAGACCACCATCACTATGCGGAGCATCCGCTGACGGTGGCGAGGCATCCGTCGGAGACCGAGGAACGGATGATGGTGCGCGTGCTCGCGTTCGCCCTGCATGCGTACGAAGGTCCGTCGTTCGGCCGTGGCATCAGTTCGGACGACGAACCGGATCTCTGGTGCGTCGACGACACCGGCGCGGTGAAGCGCTGGATCGAGCTGGGGTTGCCCGACGAGCGACGCCTGCGCAAGGCGGCCGGCCGGGCCGATGCAGTGTCGCTCTACGCGTACGGCGCCCGTGGTGTCGACGTGTGGTGGAAGCAGAACGGTGGCCCGCTCGCGGGCCTCGCCAACCTTGCCGTGTGGCAGGTTCCCTACGAGGCCTCGCAGGCGCTGGCGAAACTCGCGGACCGGACGATGCGCCTCACGTGCACGATCCAGGAGGGTCAGGTCTGGATGGCGGATGCGTCGGATACCGTGCCGGTGGTGCTGCAGTCCCTGAAGGCGCCGACGGAACGCTGAACTCAGCCGGCGCGCAGCCGGCCGCCGTCGCGGACGACCGCGCCGCTCCGGACGAGATCCCCGAGAAGCAGGTCCGCGAGGCCTGCAGCCCCGAGCCCGAACCACGCGGCGTCGTATTCCGCGTAGAGCGGCACGGATCCGAGGAACGCGACCAGCGCGTCCTCCCCCATCCCGCCGCGCTCGAGCAGTGTGAAGACGAACATCACCTTCATCACGTGTCGCGCGAGCTTCGTCTCGTCCGCCTCGAAGGCCGCGACGCGCGAGAGGCACCGTTCGATGGCCGCGTCGACCGTCGCGAAGGGCTTCCCGTGGCCGGGAATCACCAGCCGCGGATCGAGTGCCCGGATCGCGTGGAGCGTTTCGCGCGCGGCCTGCAGGCGTTCGCGCCAGCCCGGCCCCGGGAGCACGATGCCGAAGCCGGTCTCCCAGAGCGCGTCGCCGGAGATCAGCACGCGCGTGGCCTCGTGCCAGAACATCAGCGCGCCCATGTCGTGGCCCGGTGCCGCGAGCACCACCCAGTCCGCGTCGCCCATGCGCAGCGTGTCGCCGGGGCGGATCACGGCGTCGAATTCGAAGCGCTCCGCCTGCTGTCCGGCGTAGTCTAGCCAGAGCCCGCGGCCATCCCACGCCCGCACCAACGGCGCTTCGTCCTCGGGGATCCACACGGGGCAGCCGAACGTGCGAGCCACGGCAGCGTTGCCGCCCATGTGGTCGGAATGGCAGTGCGTGTTCACGAGTCGATGCAGTGGCCGGCCTGCGAGCTGCTCGCGCACGAGACGGAGCGTCTCGTCGACATGGGTCATGTGGCCGGCATCGACCAGGACATTCTCGTCGCGGCCAACGAACAGCACGTGGTTGGCGTTCAGCCAGTCGCGGACGATGACGCGGATCGATTCGGGCAGGGCGGCGGCGCTCACGTCAGCGCGCGAGGTGGGTATCGAACCATTCGATGGCGAGTCGCGTCGCCTCGTCGCGGGCTTCACCGTAGATCCCGTAGTGCGCGATCCCCGGCAGCACCACGTAGCGCTTCTGACCCGTGGCGCGCTCGAAGGCGCGTTGCGGATGCTCGCGATTCGCGAACAGCTCCTCGCGCTCGGCCGCGATGAAGAGCATCGCGCAGCCCGGCGCCCGCGCGACGTCGTCGATGGGGGCGTAGTGGAGGAACTTCTCGCGGATCGGGGCCCCGCGCAGATTGCCCACCTCGCGTGCCCCGGGCGGCGGATAGCCGACGTCGCCACGGGCGCGCCTGGTGCCGCTGCCGCGTGCACCGCCCAGGGCCGGCCCGGGCATCTCGGCGATCGGCTGGCCGAACCAGCCCACCTGGCTGACGAGCGCCTTCACCCGCGGGTCGCGCGCTGCGGCATGCACGACGAGCCCGCCGGAGAAGCTCGTGCCCCAGAGCCCGATGCGCGTGGCGTCCGCGCCGGGCTCGTCGACGACCCAGTGGATCACGTTCTGGAGGTCCTCGGCCTGCTCGATCGGATCGATCACTTCGCGGATCTCGCGGACTGTCGCGGTGTGGCGGCCGGGTTCGCCGGCGACCGGCTCGCGCGGGCCGTCGGCGAGGATCAGACGTCCGTCGCTGTCTCCCCAGCCCCGGTAGTCGAAGACCGCGACGAAGTACCCGGCAGCAGCGATGGAACGGGCTTGCGCGTCGAGGCCGGCGGCGGTGCCGCCCCAGCCGTGCGACATGATGACCACGGGTCGGCTGCGCCGGTCGTCGTCGGGCTGGTAGACACGCACCGACAGGCGCACGCCTTCGCTCGCGACATTCGCTCGGCGCTCGACGACGCGGGCCGACTCCGCCGCCTTTACATCGACGAAAGGCAGGCCGAGTGCAAAGGAAAGCAGGCAGGTGGCGAATCGACGACGTTCCACGGTGCGCCCCCGGTGGGTCAGCTGCGCAGGGCTTCGAGACCCTGCCAGTCGAACGCGATGCCGTGGCCCGGGCGGTCCGGCGCGAGCGCGAAACCTTCCTCGATCACGAGCGGATTCGCGATGTAGCGGTCCAGGCCGAAGCCGTGCGCTTCGAGATACGACCGGTTGGGGCAGGCGGCGAGCAGGTGCACGGTGACGTCGTGGGCGCCGTGGGAGGTGACCGGCAGATTGAACGTCTCGGCGAGCCGCGCCACCTTCATGAAGCCGGTGACGCCGCCGCAGACCGTGACGTCGGGCTCGGGGAACGTCACGCCGCCGGCGTGGATGAACTGCTGGAACTCGTGGATCGTGTGGAAGTTCTCGCCGGTGGCCACCGGCAGCCCGCCTTCGCGGACGATGCGCACGTGGCCCTGCACGTCGTCGGGAATCGTCGGTTCCTCGAGCCATGTGAGCTGGCTCGGCTGGAAGGCCCGCGCGGCGCGGATCGCCTCGTCGGCCGACCAGCGCATGTTGGCGTCGACCATGAGCGGGAAGTCCTGACCGAGATGGGCGCGCATCGCTTCCACCCGGGCGACGTCCTCGGAGAGCTTCGGGCGGCCCACCTTCATCTTGATCGCGCGGAAGCCCTTCGCGAGGTTGTCGTCGGTCTGCGCGAGCAGCTTGTCGAGCGGGAACCACAGGTCGATGCCGCCCGCGTAGCAGGGCACGCGCGCATCGAAACCACCGAGCAGCGTCCAGAGCGGGACGCCGTAGCGCTTCGCCTTGAGATCCCACAGGGCGATGTCGATGGCCGCGATCGCCATGGTCGCCGCGCCGCCCCGACCGCCGTAGTGTACGCGCCACCACATCTTCTGCCAGAGCGACTCGATGAGGTCCGGGTTCATGCCGATCAGCCCGGGTGCCAGGTCGTGCTCCATGGTCGCGTGGATCGCGCGGCCGTTGGTGCCGACGGTGTAGGTGTAGCCCACGCCCTCGACGCCGTCGCTGTCGACGATGCGGGCGGTCACGAGCTCGAAGGCGGTCATCTCGCCGTGCGTGCTGTCGGTGAGGGTGACGGGGAGCGGGATGCGATAGAGGTCGCTGCAGACGTTGCGGATGGTCGGCATGGCGGTGTCTTCCTCAGCGGCCGCCGGAGACGTCGACGATGGCGCCGTGGGTGAACGAGGCGCGGTCGGAGAGCAGCCAGAGCGCGGCTTCCGCGATCTCGTCCGGCGTGCCGAGACGCCCGAGCGGCGTCGCCGCTGCGACGCGCCTTGCGAGTTCGTCGCCGCCGATGCCCGACAGGATGTCCGTCTGCGTGGTGCCCGGCCGCAGGCAGTTCACGCGGATGCCTTCCGGTCCGGCCTCCTTCGCGAGGCCGAGGGTGAAGCTGTCGACCGCACCCTTCGATGCGGCGTAGGCGACCATGCCCGACATGCCGCCGTAGCGCGCGGCGATCGAGCCGACGTTGACGATCGCGCCGCCGCGCCCGCCATGCTTGCGGGCCATGCGGCGCACGGCCTCGCCGCAGCACCAGAAGAGGCTGAAGGCGTTCACCCCGAAGATGCGGTCGAGATCGGTCTCGTCGAGATCCTCCACCGGTTCGAGCGGTCCGGTGATGCCCGCGTTGTTGACCAGCGCGGTCACGGTGCCGAGTTCGCGATCGACGGTCTCGAAGAGACGCCGGGTCTCGTCGCGCCGGCCCACGTCGGCCTGGACGGCGATGGCCTTGCAGCCCTGGGCGCGGATCCCGGCAACGACGCCCTCCGCCGCAGCCTGGTTGGTCGCGTAGTTCACGCAGACCGCGTATCCCTCGCGGGCGCCCATGCGGGCGATGGCAGCGCCGATGCCGCGACCGGCGCCGGTGACGATCAGAACCTTGTTCATGCGAGTTGCCTCCGTGGACGCAGCGCCCTCGCGAGGGTCGCCGCGGTGAATGCTCTCCGGGACGGTGCGTGCCGATCCGGTCGATATGCAGGGCGTGTCAGCGATCCGTCACCGCGGGGGCGGACGGAGCCTCGGTTGCGGATCCCGATGTCGGTGCCGGGACCGGGGCGGCTTCGGGGGCGGGCGACGGGGCAGGCGACGGCGAAGGCGACGGGGCTGGATTCACCGGATCCGGGACCACGCGCACGTCCGTCACGAAGTACTCCGTGTCGGCGAAGCAGCTGCTGGGGACGCCGATGTGCTGTTCGTAGTCGAGACTGACCCGTTGGCCCATGGCGGCGTTGATCTTCGCGGCCACGGCATCGCTGCGGACCGAGAACTCGAACTTCTCTGCGACCGTGCCCGGAATCGTCACGAGGGCGATCTCGCCCTCCCACGTCTTGCAAAGCCAGCCGCGCTGGGACAGCTTCTGGACGTAACCGGCCCGCTCGCCGCGGGAGTAGCTCCAGGTCAGCACGAACCACGTGTACGCGGCGAAGAGGAGCAGGGGAAGGATCACGAGGTAGAGAAGCCACTTCGACCGGCCGGATTTCCTCGGGGATTCCATGGATGCGGTGTTTCCTGCGATGGGGGACCGCTATTTCAACTGCTGGCGTCAGGGCTGTCCAGCCCGGATGCATGGCGTATCGGACGGCAGGGCCTGGTGGGACAGTCGGGCACCGGCGGTTGACCGTTCCATCCCGCAAGCCCGCTGTCGGCGGAACGCGGCCCGCCGTCATGAAATCCGACAGTGCGCGAGCACGGCGTGAATGGCGCATCGGAGGCACCGGGTGCCGGGCGTCGCCACCCCTCGGCCGAGGTCTGCGGCTGTGCGGTCGAGCATTGCGATGGTGATGCCTGCCACCGGGCAGAGGGTGAAAGAGGCGGCGGCACGTCGGCATGCCGGCGCAGGGACGACTGTGGGCGAATCGGTGGCATGCAACCTGCTGAAATGCCGTCGAAGCCCTACATCCCGGGCCACTGTCGAATCGGAGGAGATCCCCATGCCGTTCCTTGCCCTGCTCGGTTTCGTTGCCAACCTGGTACGGTCGTTCGTCCGTGGCGGGGTGGGCGAAACCCCTGCGTTGCGGCCGATCCCGATCTCCGAGCGGCACGACCGCCGTCGGCGTCGCTGAACCCGTCCACGCTCCCCGGAACCACCCACTTCACAGGCGGGCATCCGAGCGCGCGATGCGCGGCGGTCCGCTGGCAGATGCACGTGCCCATCATCCTCTTTCTCGTCACCGTCGCCGGCTTCCTCCTGGCCATCGGCTACTTTCTGTACACAAGCCTCTTCGCCGGTCGGCTGCTGGCGCGGTGCCGCATTCCCGGGGATGCGCTGTTCGATCTCACGCCGCAGATGAGTCCGGTGGAGATCTCCGCCTTCCTGGGCCCCGGACACGCCCGGTCCCGCTCGGTGGTCCGCGTCGATCTCGAGCGCGAAGGTAGCTGGCTGTGGAGCCGCGACGTGATGCCCGGCGAGGTCCGCGGGCTCTTCGACGATGCGATCTCCGTCCAGCGATTCCGCGTCGAGACGCCTGGCCGATACCGGATCCGGGGCACGGTCTCCACGCCGGACGGCAAGACGCGGCTGCCCGTGGCCGCGATCCAGGTGCACGTACGGGTGCGGGAACCCCGCCCGGTCGTGTACGTTCTCGCCGGCAGCATGCTGGCCGGGGGCTTCGTGAGTCTGCTGGTGGTTCTGGCCTGATCCCTCTCCCGCCTGATTCCGCTGTTGCCGGCGCGACGCCGGACCCTGAAGTCCCATCCGCCCGATGCCGCACGCCGCGTCGGCCAGGAGGTTCACCGATGTTCCGGACGTCCCGCTGCCTGCCGGTTGCCGCCCTGCTGCTCGCCTGTATGGCCCGCCCACTGTGCGCTGCGCCATCGACCGACCTCGATGCCGGGCTCGCCGCGTTGGACCGCGGCGACCACGCAGCGGCCCTCCGCCTGCTGGGTGCCGCTGCCCGTGGCACCGATCCGCGCGCGGCGGCCGTCCTCGCCGAGATGCACGAGCGCGGTCTCGGCGTGCCACGCGACCATGCGGAGTCGCTGCGCTGGCGGCAGATGGCGGCGGAGCGGGGGGATCCCGAGTCGGCCTACCGCGTCGGGCTGCGGCACGCGAGCGGCGATGGTGTCGGTCGCGATGATGCCGCCGCCAGGCGCTGGTTCCGCGTCGCAGCCGAGCGCGGCCACGGACCGGCGCAGGAGGCCCTGGCGCAACTGCTGGGCGCGGCGGGCAGTTCCGATGCCGATATCCGCGAGTCGGGCGTCTGGTATGCCCGGGCCGTCGCGGCCGGCGCCGTGGCTCCACCCCCCGAGGCCGTGTCCCACGACCGGATCCCGGTCGGGCCGACCTTGAGCGACATCCGCGAAGCCCGTCGATTGCGTCTGCTGGGGCGGGCCGGCCCGCAGCTTCATGCGCCCGGCGTCGCCGGCTGGGGCGGCGGGGTCGGTTTCCGCGATCCCGTCACGGGGCTGCCGTGGGGCGTTCCCGGATCGGCAGCGCTCCTGCCCGGGTCATTGTTGCTGCCGGGTCTCTCTCCCCTGGTGATCTGGCCGGACGGGTCCGCGCGGCGCGGGTGGTAAGCTCCGCTACATGACGACGGACAAGGGGCGCGGGTCGACCGCGCCCCTTTCCTTTCCTGGCAGGCCTTCCCGTCGATCAGGGGATGTCGCCGCAGTCGTCGCGCCACTTTCTCCATCCGACCACCCGGAATCCCCGAATGAGTCCGCACGGCAGCGCTTCCGCCTCCCCGCACGCCGGACCCTCCGGCACCGCCCCCGCCCGTCCGCGCGGCGAATGGCGGGTGCTTCGTCTGCTGCTGCCCTATCTCCTCGAGTACCGCGGACGGGTCGTGCTGGCCCTGGCCTTCCTCGTCACCGCGAAGGTCGCGAACCTCGGCGTACCGCTGGTCATGAAGGAGATCGTCGACGCGCTCGACTCGCGGACGCAGATGGTCGTCCTGCCGCTCGCGCTGCTCCTGATGTACGGGGCACTGCGCCTTTCGACCACGCTCTTCGCGGAGCTGCGCGACATCGTGTTCGTGCGCGTGTCGAAGCGCGCCATCCGACGCGTGGCGCTCGAAGTCTTCCGCCATCTGCACTCGCTCAGCCTGCGCTTCCACCTCGAACGGCAGACGGGTGGCGTGTCCCGCGACATCGAGCGTGGCACCCGCGGCATCTCGAGCCTGCTCTCGTACATGCTCTTCTCGATCATTCCGGTCATCCTCGAGTTCGGCCTCGTGGCCGCCGTGCTGCTGACGCGCTTCGACTGGCGTTTTCCGGCCGTGACGTTCCTGGCCGTGACGGTGTACATCGGATTCACGATCTGGGTGACCGAGTGGCGCATGGACATCCGCCGGCAGGCGAACGAACTCGATTCGAAGGCGAATTCCCGCGCCATCGACAGCCTGCTCAACTACGAGACGGTGAAGTACTTCAACAACGAGGACTTCGAGGCCGGGCGGTACGACGAGAACCTCCGCAAGTACGAGTCCGCCGAGGTGAAGAACGAGGCGTCGCTCGGCCTGCTCAACATCGGTCAGAGTCTGATCATCGCGTGCGCCGTGACGGCGCTCATGGTCCTCGCGGCGCAGGGCGTCGTCAAAGAGTCGCTCACGCTCGGCGATCTCGTGCTGGTGAACGGCCTGCTGATCCAGCTCTACATCCCGCTCAACTTCCTCGGCATGGTGTACCGCGAGATCAAGCAGTCGCTCGCCGACATGGATCGCATGTTCCGCCTGCTGCGCGAGAACCGCGAGGTGGCCGATCGCCCCGGGGCACCCGACCTTCGGCTCTCGGGCGCACGCGTCGCCTTCGAGGGCGTGAACTTCAGCTACGAGGCGAACCGCACGATCCTCCACGACGTCAGCTTCGAGGTGCCCGCTGGCAGGACGGTCGCGGTGGTCGGCGCGAGCGGTTCGGGCAAGTCGACGCTGGCGCGGCTGCTCTACCGCTTCTACGACGTGCAGGGCGGACGCATCACCATCGATGGTCAGGACATCCGCGAGATCACGCAGAAGAGCCTCCGCGGCGTGATCGGCATCGTCCCGCAGGACACCGTGCTCTTCAACGACACCATCTTCTACAACATCGCCTACGGCCGTCCGGATGCCGCACGCGAGGAGGTGGTCGACGCCGCCCGCGCCGCGCACATCCACGATTTCATCGAGAGCGTGCCGGAGAAGTACGAGACGCGCGTGGGCGAGCGCGGACTGAAGATCTCCGGCGGCGAGAAGCAGCGCGTCGCGATCGCGCGGGCGATCCTCAAGAACCCGGCGATCCTCATCTTCGACGAGGCCACCTCGGCGCTCGATTCCAAGTCCGAGAAGGCCATCCAGGAGGAGCTGGCGCGCATCGCGGCGGATCGCACCACGCTGATCATCGCGCACCGGCTCTCGACCATCGTCGATGCCGATCAGATCCTGGTGATGGACGGCGGTCGCATCGTGGAGCGGGGTGCCCATCGCGAGCTGCTCGCGATGAACGGTGTCTATGCCCAGATGTGGGCGATGCAGCAGCAGGAGGAGACCGCGGTCGCGGCCTGATCCGCGGCCGGTTCGGCGTCGGATCTCGAGAGGGGCGCCCGGGGATCGCCTGCTGTCGACGGGGGCGATCCGCGACGGTGCGCGGATCCGCGACGCGGTGCCCGATGGTGCGGGGGCATTCGTGCCGACGCTGCCGGGGACGGCAATTCGTCCGGCGAGGTCGAGACCGCGGAAGGGCCGTCCGCACAAGGCGCCGGCTCTCTGGTGCAACCGTCCCCGTTGCGTCGGCTGGGGGCCTCGGGGATCCGAAGGCCCCCGGGAAGGCTGACCCGTCCCGATTCTTGCTCGACTACCGACGCACAGACGAACCCGGTGCACCAGATCGGTGAAAAACCTCATGCGTTCCATCGGAACGCTGGGCTTACCCTCTGATTTTTGGTATTTTCGGCAGCAATTCCGTGGGATGCCATTCTGTCGGCCGAGCGAACACTTCAGCGGCTGTCGGGGCGTCCGATAAACCCCGGGCAGGTCGTCGGCTCCGACGATCACCCGAAGAAAAGGACACAGCATGCGCAGAATCCTGGCGCTGGTCGGCATTGCGGCATCCCTGGGTCTCGCCCAGCCGGCCGCTGCCGCGCGCGAGGCGGCTGGTCTGCCTCCTCGCCTCGAATCGAACGCCGTGATCGTCATCGACCAGGAACAGGGCGAGGCGATCTATGCGAAGAATCCCAGGGCGATCATGCCCATCGCCTCGATCACCAAGTTGATGACGGCCGTCGTGGTGCTCGACGCGAAACTGCCGCTCGATGAACCCCTCGCCGTCACGCACGAGGATCTCGATTTCATCAAGGGCACCCATTCGCGCCTCGGCATCGGCACCGTCCTTTCCCGTGGCGAGATGCTCAAGCTGGCGTTGATGGCGTCGGAGAACCGCGCGGCCTCGGCCCTCGGTCGTCACTATCCCGGCGGCTCGCCGGCCTTCGTGGCCGCGATGAATCGGAAGGCACAGGAACTCGGCATGCGCGATACCCGCTTCGTCGACTCCACCGGCCTCAACCCGGACAACGTTTCCACCGCCCAGGATCTCGTCAAGCTCGTCGAGGCGGGATATGGGCATCCCGTGATCCGGGACTTCACGACCTCCAGTTCCCACCTCGTCGCCGTCGACGGCTCCTCCCGCAACCGGGTGCTCGCGTTCAACAACTCGAATGGTCTCGTCCGCGCCGGCGAATGGGACATCGGTCTGTCCAAGACCGGTTACATCTCCGAAGCGGGTCGGTGCCTCGTCATGCAGGCCCGGATCGCCACGAAGCCGGTGATCATCGTCCTGCTCGATTCCTGGGGGAAGCTGTCCCGGCTGGCCGACGCCAACCGCATCAAGCACTGGATCGAGAGCGACATGGGCCTCGTCGACAATCTGCCGCCGGCACGCTCGGTGATGGTCCGCAGCGGTGGGCGAGTCAACAAGGTGATCCGCGTCCGCGGCCCCGAGCCCCGCCGTACTCTGCGGAGTACGCGGCGCATGTGAGTCGCGCGCCGATGCCGGGCCTGTGGCCCGGAATCTGTACCGACGGGGCGGAGACGCCCCGTCGTCGTTTGCAGCCCCTTCGCGCTCACACCCGGGGCGGCACCCAGCCGATGGCCTTGGAAATCTGATCCGCGGCATCGCGGATCCGCAGACCCCACGACTTGTCGAGCCGGTTCGACGGCGCCGACACCGACAGGCCCGCCACCAGCTTCTGCTCGTCGTCCCGGATGCCGGCCCCCACGCAGGACACGCCGGTCTCGGCCTCTTCATGGTCGAAGGCGTAGCCCGACTTCCGGATCTTCTCGAGTTCCCGGGCGAGGGTCACCTGGTCGCAGATGGTGTTGCGGGTGAGGGCGGCGAGCCGGGTGCGCGTTGCGTACTCCCTGCACAGGTCCGGGCCGTCCTCCAGCAGGAAGATCTTGCCCACTGCGGTGACGTGCAGCGGTGCCCGGGCTCCGATCACGTGCGCGACGCGCATCGCCTGCCGGTCGGACACCAGGCGCTCGACGTACACCATCTCGTCGCCCTGGCGCACCGAGAGGTTCACGGTCTCGTGCAACTCCTGGTGGAGTACCTGCATGACGGGCATGGCTTCGGCGCGCAGGTCGATTCGCGATCGAACGATGTGTCCGAGTTCCATGAGCCGTGTCCCGAGCCGGTAGGTGCCCGGTTCGACGCGGTCGACGATGCGATGGTCGACCATCATCGCGAGGATGCGGTGTGCCGTGGACGTGTGGAGGCCGGTTTCCGAGGCGAGCCGCTTCAGGTTCATCGGTTCGGCATTCGCGGCGAGCGTCTCGACCAGATCCATCATGCGTTCGATCACCTGGATCGAGGTCCGACCGGTAGGGCTGGTCACGTTGGCATCTGGGCTAGGGAGATGCGACGGATTCTAGACGACGCTCCCCGGTGTCGCCATGGTGCCGGCGCGGCGTCTGCCCGGGGGGTGCGTGCTAAACTCCGGCCCCCGCGAAGTCGAGCAGGCCTGCGGTTTGCACGCACGGCGTCGGGTCGCGGTGGCAGCCCGGTCCGCATTGCCGGAGCGCCGGATCTGCGGGGCCTCCGGTGATGTGCCGTTCCGGTCATGCTCGTTGACCTTCGTTTCCCACTGCACCCGCGGCCGATCGCGGTCCGGGGTGCCGAGTCCGGAGAATGTTCTTGAAAGTTGGCCTCTTCGTCACCTGCCTCGTGGATCTCATGCGCCCGCGCATCGGCTTCGCGGCACTGAAGCTCCTGGAATCCGCCGGCTGTGAAGTGGTCGTTCCCGAGGCACAGACGTGTTGTGGTCAGCCCGGGTACAACTCGGGCGACCGTCCCGCAGCCCAGGCGCTCGCCCTGAAAGTGCTGCGCGAATTCGATGACTGCGATTACGTGGTGTCGCCCTCGGGTTCCTGCGGCGGCATGATCCGGGCGCACTACGCAGAACTGCTCGCCGAGCTTCCGCAGCATGCCGATGCTGCCCGCCGGCTCGCCGCGAAGACCTACGAGCTGACCGATTTCCTCGTGAATGTCGCGAGGCTCGAGGATGTCCCCGGTCGCTTCCCCGGCACGATCACCTATCACGACTCCTGCTCCGGTCTGCGCGAGCTGGGCGTGAAGACCCAGCCGCGGGCACTGCTCGCGAAAGTGCCCGGTCTAGAACTGAAGGAGATGGCCACGCCGGAGTACTGCTGTGGCTTCGGCGGCACCTTCTCGGTCAAGTACGGCGAGATCTCCTCCCGCATCGCGGAGCGCAAGTGCGAGGACATCACGACCACCGGCGCAGACGCCGTCGTCCTGGGAGACCTGGGCTGCATGCTGAACATCGAGGGTCGCCTGCGTCGGCGCGGCGACAGCCGCACCCGCGTCTACCACGTGGCCGAGGTGCTGGCCGGTGTCGAAGACACCGACGGCAACCGCTGAACCCGTAAGAGTCAAGCCATGACCACACCCCACGCCTCCGGCGCATCCACACCGAACACGGGCGCACGCCCGCAGTCGACCATCTCGTTCAAGGACCGCGCGCACGACCGCCTGAACGACGCCAAGGTCCAGCGCGCGATGCGCAACTTCAATCTGGCCGGCGCCCGCGCCCGCGGTGTGCTCGATCTCGAGAACCTGGAGGACATCCGCACCTCGGCCGCCGCCATCCGTGATCGTTCGCTCGGCATGCTCGACGTCTGGCTCGAGCGCTTCGAGCGCGAGGCCACCCGTCGCGGCGTCACCGTGCACTGGGCCGAGAGCCACGACGACATCAACCGGATCACGGTCGAGATCGCGAAGGCCAACGGCGTGAAGAAGGTGATCAAGTCGAAGTCGATGGTGAGCGAGGAGAGCCATCTCAACGCCGCCATCGAGGCCGCCGGCATGAAGGTCGTCGAGACCGACCTCGGCGAGTACATCGTGCAGCTCGCCGGCGAGACGCCGTCGCACATCATCGCTCCGGCCATCCACAAGACCCGCGACGACGTCGCCGATCTCTTCCACGAGCACCACAAGACCCCGCGCACGAACGACCCCGCGGCGCTCACGATGGAGGCCCGGAAGTTCCTCCGCGAGCACTTCCTGTCGGCCGACATGGGCATCACGGGCGGGAACTTCCTGATCGCCGAGACCGGCTCGCTCGTGCTCGTCACGAACGAGGGCAACGGTCGCATGACCACGACGATGCCGCGCATCCACGTCGCCATCACCGGCATCGAGAAGGTGCTCGGCACGATGGAGGACCTGTCGTGCATCCTGCGCCTGCTCACGCGCTCGGCGACCGGCCAGTCGATCAGCAACTACATCACGGTGAACACCGGGCCGAAGCAGGCCGGCGACTCGGACGGCCCCGAGCAGATGCACGTGATCATCGTCGATGCGGGCCGCGCTCGCCTCCTCGGCACCGACATGCAGGAGGCCCTGCGGTGCATCCGCTGCGGCGCCTGCATGAACCACTGCCCCGTCTATCAGAACATCGGTGGTCACGCGTACGGTTGGGTGTACCCGGGCCCGATCGGTTCGGTACTGACCCCGAACTACATCGGCCTCGAGAAGGCGCTCGATCTCCCGCATGCGGCGACGCTGTGCAACCAGTGCGGCGTGGTGTGCCCGGTGAAGATTCCGCTTCCCGAGTTGATGCGCAAGCTGCGCGAGAAGCAGACGGAGCGCGGCCTGCGGCCGTGGCAGGAACGCGCCGGGCTGCGGCTCTGGTCCTGGCTCGCCCAGCGGCCGTCGCTCTACGGACTCGCGACGCGAGTTGCGGCCCGCCTCGGCAAGAGTGCGGGGGGGGCCGAGCGCACGATCCATCGTCTGCCGGGGAAGGGGTGGACGGAGGGGCGCGACATGCCGGCGCCCCAGGGCAGGACCTTCCGTGAACTCTATGCCGAGAGGAACCGCAAATGAGCGCCCGCGATCGCATTCTCGGCCGCATCCGCGCTGCGCGCGGCGCCGGTGCGAGCGTCACCGATGCCGAGCGCGCCACCGTCGAGAACTTCATCCGTGAGAAACCGCGCGGTGTCGGTCCCGCGATGCCCTGGGAGATCGGTCCGCGCTTCCGCGAGCAGTGCATCAAGATGGCCAGCACCTACGATGAAGTCGCCACACGCGCGGACGTCCCGGAAGCCGTGGAGCGATATCTCCGCGAGAAGGCGCTGCCGCTGACGGCCGTGGCATGGCCCGAGATCGCGTCTTTACCCTGGGCGGGGATCAAGGTCGAGGGTCGACCCGCACGCGGTGACGATCTCGTCGGCATCACCGGCGTGCACCTCGCCATCGCCGAGACGGGCACCCTGATGTTTCTGTCCAGCGCCGAAACCTACGCCGCCACGAGCTTGCTGCCCGAGACACACATCGCCGTGGTGCCCGCATCCCGCATCGTCGCCTCGATGGAGGATGCGTGGGCGCGGACGCGCGAGGAAGTCAGCGATCTTCCGCGTGCGGTCAATTTCGTGTCGGGCCCGTCGCGGACCGCCGACATCGAAGGCGTCCTGCAGATCGGCGCCCATGGGCCGTTCCGGGTGCACGTGATCGTCGTGGCGGGCTGAGACGCGGGCCCTACGTGTGTCGAGCACCCCTCGACGCGGCGAGGGCTTGGGTACTGCTGCGAGTCCAGGGATGCGGGCGTCGAGCGGCGCTCGACCCACGGGGGTTGCTGCAAGCGCTGACGAATCCAGTCGCGAAGCCCCTTCGTGG
>JALHMS010000043.1:0-234 GCA_022843925.1 Burkholderiales bacterium | reverse complement strand
CTCGACGCGGCGAGGGCTTGGGTACTGCTGCGAGTCCAGGGATGCGGGCGTCGAGCGGCGCTCGACCCACGGGGGTTGCTGCAAGCGCTGACGAATCCAGTCGCGAAGCCCCTTCGTGGGTCGAGCACTGCTCGACGCGGCGAGGGCTTGGGTACTGCTGCGAGTCCAGGGATGCGGGCGTCGAGCGGCGCTCGACCCACGGGGGTTGCTGCAAGCGCTGACGAATCCAGTCGC
>JALHMS010000042.1:2259-29956 GCA_022843925.1 Burkholderiales bacterium | reverse complement strand
CAGGCGAGGCCATCGGCGCCGACGCGACGCGGACCGCCGCGGCCCAGCCCGATGGCGCCCGGCCGCCTGCTGTCGTGGCGGGTGGCGTGACCGCCATCGCACCGCTGGTGCTCGGCCCGTCCACGCCCATGACCGCATCGCCCGGGATGCCCGCGGCCCCGGGCGCGGTGCCGGCACCCGTCGCCGGCCATGTCGATGCCGCGAACCTCACGATGGATCGCGAAGCGCTGGCGGCTGCGCAGACGGCGCTCGGCAGCGCCGAGTGGCGCGGCGCGCTCGAGAAGGCAAAGGCCGAAACCACTGCCCAGGGCCGCGTGGAGGCTCTCGTCGTGGGGTCGAGCACAGCCGTCGCCGGTTCGCTCTCGGTGGGTTACGTGATGTGGCTGGTGCGCGGCGGCGTGCTGCTCTCCAGCCTGATGTCGTCGCTGCCCGCTTGGCGGGTGCTCGATCCGCTCCCCATCCTCGGACGGTCGCGCGACGAGGACGAGGAATCCGACGGCGAGGGTCCGGACGACCCCCTGGAGCGCCTCTTCATGCGCGCACGCACGGCGCTCGGCCGGGGCGCCGAAGTTCGATCGTCGGTCGCGGAAACCCCCAAGTGAAGCGCGGGCGGACCGATAAGCAGTTGTCAGGCGACCTCCCCCACAAGCGGCACGCATCGTTGTCATGAAGCGCCCCAGCACCCGTTTCTTCATCACGCTCGGCCTCAGTTCCATGCTGGCCAGCGCCCTCCTGCTCGCCATGTTCGTCGGCCTGGTGCCCGATCGCCTCGAGTCCGAGCGACGCGGCCGGGCGGCCCTGTCCGAGGCACTGGCGGCCAGCACGTCCGTCTTCATCGAGCAGGGCGACCTCGCCCGCATCCAGGCCACCATCGCGTTCGTCGCGGAACGCAACGACGATCTGCTGTCGGTGGGCCTGCGAGGCAACAACGGCCGGCTGGTGGCGAGCGCCGGCAACCACGAGCAAGTCTGGAAACCCGGCGTGGAGGCGCTTTCCACCGACGCGCATGTCCAGGTGCCGATCCAGTCGGCCCGTGGCAAGTGGGGCACGCTCGAACTGCGGTTCGAGGACCTTGGCGTCGATGGGTGGTTCGGCCCGCTGTTCGATCCGCGGATGCGGATGATCGCCGGAGTCGTGGGCCTGTGCTTCATCACCTTCTACTTCTATCTCGGCCGCGTGCTGCGTCAGCTCGATCCGTCGCGCGCCGTCCCGGCCCGCGTGCGCAACGCGCTCGACACGATGGCCGAAGGTCTTCTGGTGCTCGATCCCAAGGGTCACGTCGTCCTCGCGAACGAGGCCTTCTCCCGCGTGGTGGGTCGCGCCGCCGACGATATCGTCGGGCGCCTGGTGACCGTGTTCGAGTTCCGCAACGGCGAAGGTGCACCGCTCCCGGTGGACGAACAGCCGTGGAACACCGCGCTCGCGACGGGCGTCACGCAACGCAACTTCCGTCTGCGACTGCCGAACGCCGGGGGCGAGCTGCGCACCTTCCTCGTGAACGCGTCACCGGTGATGGGCGCCGGCACCCGCCCCGGCGGTGTGCTCGTCAGCTTCGACGACGTGACGGAACTGGAGGAGAAGGAGATCCAGCTCCGCGTCGCCAAGAACGAGGCCGAGGCCGCGAACCGCGCGAAGAGCGACTTCCTCGCGAACATGAGCCACGAGATCCGCACGCCCATGAACGCCGTGCTCGGCTTCACGGAGCTGCTGCGCCGCGGCTATCACCGCGACGACGCCGAGATGCGGCGGCACCTCGACACCATCCACGGCAGCGGCACCCATCTGCTCGAACTCATCAACGACATCCTCGACCTCGCCAAGGTGGAGTCCGGCCGCATGGAACTGGAACGCGCCCCGACGGCCGCGCACGCGATCGCCCAGGAGGTGGTGGCGGTCCTCGGGGTGCGCGCCCGCGAGAAGGGCATCGCACTGCGCCTCGAATGCGCGTCGCCCATCCCCGAACAGGTGCTCACCGATCCGACGCGCCTGCGCCAGATCATCACCAATCTTGTCGGCAACGCGATCAAGTTCACGGCCAAGGGCACGGTCACCGTGACCCTCTCTGCCGAGGCCACGCGGGGCGATGCGCGGATGTTGATCGAGGTGCGCGACACCGGGATGGGCATCCCGGAGGATCGCATCGATGCGATCTTCGAGCCGTTCACCCAGGCGAGCGCCGAGACGACGCGGCAGCACGGCGGCACGGGTCTCGGTCTCACCATCAGCCGCCAGTTCGCGCGCGGCCTCGGCGGCGACCTCACGGCGCGCAGCCGGGTCGGCGTCGGCAGCGTGTTCTCGGCGACGATCGGCACGGGCCCCCTCGACGACGTGCGCTGGTTGTCGCCGGTCGAGGCCCTGCGCACCAACGCGCCGGCGGCGCTGGGCTCCGGCATGACCTGGTCGTTCCCGGCGGCGAAGGTGCTGGTGGTGGACGACGGTGCGCCGAACCGGGAACTGGTCCGTCTGGTCCTCGAGCCCGCCGGCCTGCAGGTCGAGGAAGCCGAGAACGGCCGCATCGGTGTCGACAAGGCGATGCGGGGCGACTTCGCGCTCATCCTCATGGACATGCAGATGCCCGTGATGGATGGCTACGAGGCGACGCAGTACCTGCGCGAGCACGGGTGTCCGACCCCCGTCTATGCGATGACCGCCGACGCGATGAAGGGGTTCGAGACCCGCCTGCTGGAAGCCGGCTGCAAGGGCTTCGTGACGAAGCCGATCGACATGGATGTCCTGCTGCGGACGATCGCCGGCCTCCTCGGCGGTGTGCAGGTGCCCACTGGCGCGGCCCTCATGAAACCAGAACCCGCGCCGATAGCCACTGCGGAACAACCACCCACGGCGATGGAACCTGTGCGCTCCCGACTGCACGACCATCCGAAGTTGAAGATCGTCGCGCAGTCCTTCGTGGACACGCTGGACACCCGCAAGGCGGCGATCCGGCAGGCGTGGGAGGACCGCAACTACGAATCGCTGGCTTCGCTCGGTCACTGGTTGAAGGGGACGGGCGGCACCGCGGGTTTCGATGTGTTCACGGGGCCGGCGCGGTCGATGGAAGCCGCCGCCCAGGCACGAAGCGAAGCCGAGTTGGAAGTCTTGATCGCCGAGTTGCTGGACCTCGCGGATCGTGTGGTCGGGCCCATCGGTGCCGACGTCAAGGAGACTGCAGCGCATGCCTGACCAGGAGCACCAGGTAGTGGCATCCGGTCCGGCGCCGACACCACGCGAGGTCGCGAACGTGCGCGACACGGACCCCGATGCGCCGCTGCCTCGTTCGCCCGACGAGAGATCCGCGGACGGCCCCTTCGCGGCGATCCGCCTGGCGACCATCCTCATGGTCGACGACGACAACGTGATGCTGCTGGCCGTGGAAGCCTTCCTCGACGCGGTCGGCTATCGCAAGTTCGTCACGACCACCGATCCCACCGAGACGCTCGCGCTCGTCGACAAGCACCGACCCGACGTGCTCCTGCTGGACCTCGTGATGCCCGGCATGAGCGGCTTCGACGTGATGGCGCAGGTCCGTGCCCGGGACGAGTACCGGTTCCTGCCGATCATCGTGCTGTCCGGTGAAACCGATCCGGCGGCGCGCCTCAGGGCGCTCGAGATGGGTGCCACCGATTTCCTGATGAAGCCGGTGGACCCGAGCGAGCTTCAGCTCCGCGTCCGCAACACGCTCGCCTTCAAGGCCTACCAGGACCGCCTCGCCGACTACATGCCGGTCACCGGCCTGCGCAACCGCCGGCGCTTTGAGATGGACCTGCGGCAGATGCTCGGGGAGACATCCGATTCGACCGCCTCCTGCGCGCTGCTCAACATCGACATCGACCGCTTCAAGCACGTCAACGACACCCTCGGCTACCGGGTGGGTGATGCGCTGCTCGATGCGATCGCCCGGCGCATCGAGCGGCTCGCACATGATGTCGAGGCCGGCCTGATCGCGGCCGCGGGCGAGACCGACGTGCGGGTGAACATCGCCCACATCTCGGGCAACGGCTTCGGGCTGCTCGTGGCCTGTCTGCGGGATGCCGGCAATGCGGAGCGGGTCGTGCGGACGGTGCTGAAGGGGTTCGCCGCTCCGTTCGAGGTGGACGGTCATGAAGTCTTCGTGACCGCGAGCATCGGGATCTCGCTGCACCCGCTGGATGCGAAGGACGCCGACGATCTCCTGACCCACGCCGAGATGGCCATGTACCAGGCGAAGCGGAAGGGGCGTGGCCACCACGAGTTCTATTCGCAGGAATTCAACGCGCGCGCGGCGGAGCGCGGTTCTCTGGAAGCCGATCTGCGCCGGGCCATCGAGCGGTCGGAGCTGGAGGTGTACTACCAGCCGAAGTTGTGCATCGCCTCGGGCCGCGTGATCGGCGCCGAGGCGCTGGTCCGCTGGCACCATCCGCGGCTCGGCATGGTGAGCCCGGTGCGCTTCATCCCGATCGCGGAGGAGTCCGGTCTCATCGTGGACATCGGCCGATGGGTGCTCTACGAAGCGGGCCGGCAGTTGAAGAAGTGGCAGAAGCAGGGCCTCGGGCTGTCGGTGTCGGTGAACGTGTCCGCCGCGCAGTTCACGCGCTCCGCCATCCTCCGGGATGTGCGCCAGCTGCTGTCCGCCGCGGGCATCGATCCGGCCGCGCTGGTGCTCGAGGTGACCGAGAGCCTGCTGATGTCGAACATCGACGAGGCGGTGGCGCTGTTGAAGGCGGTGCGCGCCCTGGGCGTCCGGATCTCGGTCGACGATTTCGGGACGGGGTATTCGTCGCTGGGCTACCTGCGGTGGCTCCCGCTCGACGAGCTGAAGATCGATCGCAGCTTCGTGATGGGGCTGCCGGGCGAGAAGGATTCGATCGCGATCGTGAATGCCGTCATCGCCATGGCCCACGCGCTCAATCTCGAGGTGGTGGCCGAAGGCGTCGAGACGGCCGAGCAACTCGACGCGCTGAAGGGCATGCGCTGCGACGAATTCCAGGGCTATCTGTGCAGCCCGCCGGTCCCGGCTGCGAAGTTCGCGCAACTGCTCGACGCGCAGACCGCGCAGCGCCTCGACGCGGCAACGCCCCCCGCCTGATCCCCCGGGGCGCCCCGCCCTACTTCATCCGCCGCGGTGGACCTTCCGGTACCACCCCGATTCGATGTCGTGCAGCAGTGAGGGGCCCGTGGGCTGCCATCCGAGTTCCTCGCGCGACCGCCGCGCCCGCACCCGGCTGTTGGAGCCGAACGACGTATGGGCTTTCACGCCCTGCGCGGCCTCGGCCTCCTCCGGCAACCACTCGCGGGTCTTGCCGCCGAACCCGAGCATGCGGCTGATGGCCTCGGCGATGGCCTTCAGGGAGTCCTCCCCGTTCTCGGCGTAGTAGAGCGCGCCTGCGGTACCGCGCTCGAGGACCCGCGCGTAGAGATCCACGACATCGTCGATGTGGACGTTGGCCCACCGGTTCTCGCCGGGGCCGATGTGGAGGCCGATGCCCTGCGCCTTCGCCGCCTCGATGAGCGCGGGGACCTGGAAGCTTTCCTTGCGGGGCCCATGACCGCCGCCGTAGATCATGCTCGGGCGGATCACGATGGCGCGGACGCCATCGCGTGCTGCGTCGAACACGACCTGGTCGATCGCGGCGCGCTGCTGCATGCGAGGCAGGGTCGGCACCACCGGCGTGAACTCGTCGTACACGGCCTCGACGAGCCGACCGTCGGCTCGCGTGGCGACGATGCCGGAGCCGCTCGTGTGCAGGAACGCCTTCCCCGAACCGCGCAACGCGTCGACGATCGCGGCGACCACGCCTTCGTGGTTGGCCTCGGCAGCGTCCACCACGGCATCCGCTTCCCGCGCGGCCTGCGAGATCACGTCGAGGTCATCGAGCGAACCGCGGATCGGGTGGATGCCGAGCGCGCGCAGCTCTGCTGCCCCCGTTTCGGAGCGGACCAAGCCCGTGATGTCGTGGCCGAGGCCCAGCAACTTCACGGCAACGGAACCGCCGATGTAGCCCGTCGCCCCCGTCATGAAGATCTTCATCGCGCGCTCCGTGATGGCGAAGCGGCGATTCTATCGAGGGGCGCACGAATGACGTAGCGGTTCCCCGGACGGCTCCCGTCAATTGGTCTGGGACACCATGAATGCACCTCCGCGGATCGGGGGAGGCCATCACGCCAGCGCGCGATGGCCTCCGGTACATCATCGCCGCTGGTGCTCAGTACTCTGCCTGACACGTGTCCTGTTCAGTGAGCCCCTGGGGAGTGAGCTTGCCCTGGTAGGTGCCGCCACCCTTGATGGAAGCGAACTTGCCGGTGCCGCCGGTGAACTCATATCGGCCGACGATCGTCGTCTCCCAGCTGCCGCCGTCGACGGCAACAGTCTTATGCGTGCCGGACCAACGAGTGAAAGAGCGGTCACCATTGCGGTGAAGGTTGATGCTGTGACCGCGGTGATCACCCGTTCCGTAGACGTGGTCAACTTGGCCGAACACCAGTTGATCAACCCCGTTGAAATCGGGGTTCGAACTGGACTGGGAGTCGATGCGTAACGCCTGGAACATCTCGTGGCCAGGGATGTTGCTCGGCTGACTCACAGTGCGTGACAGCTCCTGCTTCGACTGCTTGGTACTGCTGCAATCGCGTCGCTCGGCCGCCGCGGTGCCGACCAGGCACGACGCGATCAGGCCGATGGACAACATCGAAATGGACCGTGCGATGGTCCGGACGGGTGTCGGCATGCTGCTCTCCTCGAGGGGTGCATCGACGTACCGCGCGGGCTGTCCCTTCCGCTGATGGGGAGGGCCCTATCCCGCCCGCGGCCTCGTCGTGGGGCCGCAGCCGCAGCAAACGCCCGCGAATCACATGGGCACCGACACAGGCGCGCTCAGGATGGTTGCCCTGGGCATACCGATGCCTTACCGAATTCCGACCCGTGCCATCAGTTCTCGGTGGAGCGCCTCGGAGCGCGGCGAGGGAAGTACGCCGAGGGACGCATCGAGGATGGCGAGTAGTCGGCTGTATACCGTGATGCCTTCGATGTAGGTGCCCATGGCGATATGGCAGCGCATCTGGCCCTGATGGAAAGACTCGACAAGCGGGTCGGCGTCGATGCCGCGGCGGTACCAGCGGAGTGCATCCTGCCACTGCGAGGCTCCCTCGAAGGCCGATCCCACGGTCTCGACGATATCGCCGAGCTTTCCGCGGATCCGCTCTCGCATCGCGATGGCCCAGGGTTCGCCACTGTCGGCAGGCAGAAAGCCTCCGGAAAACTCCGTAAGTGCTCGTTCGGCCGCGGCTAGCGCATCGAGTGGCGTGCCCCGGGCCGTGGCGGCGTCGATGAATGCTGCGAGTTCGAGGAAAGTCTGAACGTCGGTCCTGACCCGTCGGAGGTCCAACGACAGCCTGCCGGATTCCAGGATGACGACGTTCGGCTCCCGGAGAATCTTGCGCAATCGATGGATGGCCGCTTCGAAATTCCGAATGGCCGCGTCGCCGTCGTCGTCGGGCCACAAGGCATCGAGCAACTGCTCTCGTGGAACATTGGCGGATCCGAGCGCCACAAGAGCCTTAAGCAAGGCGAGTGGACGGTAAGGTGTCTTGTGGATGAACTCGATGGCGCGTCCGTGAATGCGGACCTCGAATGGCCCTAGCAATCTAACCTCGATCGTCCACGGCCAAGCCCGCGGCGCAGGCACGGGTGGCGCCAGTGGGTAGCCATCCACGAGCATGCGAACGAGCGGTGGGTCGATACCATGCTCAAGGGCGTCAGCGCAGATCTTTGGCGCGCAGATCTGAGGCATCCAAAACATGAGCCGCTGGGCGCCGTAGTGGACCCTCGCGGCTGTGAAGGCGTCGCGAAGCCGCTGAAGATAGGTCGCGTGATCACCGGAAAGATCGGCAATCCGCGCCTCGGTCATCAGGACGAGCGGGCGGTAGCACTCGGCTCCGGTGATGTCGACAAGGGCGGACACTTCGGCAATGTGCGCCCTCGCCTCGGCGTACCTGCCCAGTTCGGCCAGTGCCCAGGCGAGTGGTTGCTCCCAAATCAGCCTCTGAAACACCGAGCCTGTCACGCGCGTGTATTCCACCGTCTGCAGTCCGTACGTGACCGACGCAGCCCACTGACCTCGCATCACCGCGCGGTACTGCCGGTTGCCGAGAAAATGGGCGATGTCATAGGCGCGTGCGCCTTGCATCGAAGGCTCGACCCTCGCGAGCCATGCCTCCGCCTCGTCCCCGACGCGCAACAATGCCGAGCGTAGCGAATAGGCGAGGGTCAGAACGAATCCGAACCCTTCCTGCTCGGCAATGGCTTCTGCGCGCTGGAGAGCTGCGTGCCCCTTCGTAGGGGTGTTTTCGACAACGCTGAGATAGCTTAGGTAGACGTGCCACAAGGCGTCATTGAGCGGGGCGAGGTCGGCCTCCTCGAGCAATGGCCCGACCATCGATTCAAGGCGGCGCGCAGCATGTATGTCGCCCATGTAGCAGTGGTACAACATCAGCGCGGCCGCGGCACCGACGCGAGCATTGACATCCGACGCCTGCGCGATGCTCTCGGTCAGCTCCGCGATGCAGAGTGGCGCCAATCGATGACTCGGGCGACGGGTGACGGCGATTACCGCTCCGGTATATACGTGCAGGCCGTCCAATCTGGACAGTGCGGGGCGGGGCGTCGTCTCCAGAAGCGGAGTCATCGCGTCGAACCAGGCGTCCAGGCGTTCGAAGTGCTCGGCCGAATAGAAGATCGCAATGCACGCGCCGGCCGCCGCGGTGAGTTGACCCGGAGGTCGGCCGGCACGCGCGTACAGCCGGAACGCGCGTTCGAAGTGCGCTGCAGCGGCGGCGGGGTCCAGCGAGAGGCGGGAGAGCCCCTGCCAATGGGCGAGTTCGGCCGACCTGGCGCGCCACGTTGCGGGCAGCCGAGCAAGGGCGGCGTCAAAAGACTTCCAGCGCCCTCGTGAGAGCATCGACGGCATGGCCGCCAATAGCACCCGCTCGGCGTCTCCCCAGGCCTCGGCAAGTGCGTAGCGGTCGAACGCGTTCGCGAGGTCCCCGGATCCTTCCAGACTACGCGCAGCATTCACGCGCAGGTCGCGTAGCGCCTCGGCGGGCAGTGTGCACTCCAGTTGTTCGAGGAGGAACTCGCGCAAAAGCGGATGGATGCGAAATCGGTAGGGCCGTCGCCCCAGCAGTTCAACGAACAGATTCCGGCGATGCAGGACATCGAGTGCCCGACGAATACCCACGCCATCGACCAAGGGCGCGCAGGTCTCTGGATCAATCTCCGGTAGCAACGCAGCGCGTAGAAGGCCATCGCGTGCATCGTGGTCAAGGCGATCAAGCACCTGGGACGAAAGATAGTCGAACAGTACCGGTGGCGTTTCCGGCTTCCCGCTGATGTGACGCGAGGTGCGGAGCGCGTCGAGCATCACGGTGAATCCCGCCATCCAGCCGCTGCTCCTTTCGTGGAGGTGCGCAATGAGCGGAATGTCGGACAGGCCCTTCGTTGCCGCGATCGCTTGCGCCTCGTCAAACGTGAGATCCATTGAATCTGCATCGAGCGCAGCCAGCCGTCCATTCACGGTGAGCGAGGCGTACTCAGGACCAGGGTCGCCGTGGGCGATGACCACCAGGGCGGCGCCCGGGGGCTTCTGGTCGGCCGCCTGCAGGACGATCGTGTGCAGTGGCGAGCGATCCGACACCTGCTGGAGGTTGTCGAGGACGATCGCCGAGCCCGGCGGGAGCCGATCGAAGAGGAGTCGAAGATAACGACGAGCGAACGCGGGGAGATCCCCCGAATACTCGGGTAGGAACCTCGGCAGAGCCGGGTGACGCTTCTTCGACAGGTCTCGTGCCGCGACGCTCAGATAGTGAAAAAAGGTCGCGGGATCATCGTCGGCAGCGTCCACCTCGTACCACAGGGCCGGGGTTCCGTTCGCCTGAAGCCAGTGGGCGACAAGCGTCGTCTTGCCTGCACCGGGTTTGCCTGAAATCCACGTGAGAGCCCGATGGCGAGAGGTGTCCAGCCACGCCGAAAGACGCGGACGATCCACCGCACCGCGGATCCTGGGTTGAACGAGCTTTGCGATTTGTGGGGCTGACTTTCTCACGACCGCACCGTCCGGAAATTGCGTGGGTCAGTGGGGCGTTGGCGGGCCGAAAAGATTCGTCCTGTTGGACCCCGGTTGACACGGGGTCCTGCGAGGCGCTCCGAACCACGCGGCTACAAGCCCCGTCGCCCCCGTCATGAAGATCTTCATCGCGCGCTCCGTGATGGCGAAGCGACGATTCTATCGAGGGAAGCCTCGCGTTCCCGAGACTTCCCTCGCCATGTTGCCCTACACGGTGCGGCTACGCTTCCGCATCAGCGCGAGCAGCATGCCGCCGCCGATCAGCATCGCGTACTCGGGCGGTTCGGGGACCGCCATCACCGGGATGATCACCGTGGCGCGGCTGCCACGTCCCAGCGCGTCCACGGAGAAATAGGTGAAGGTCGTGTCGCCGACGAAGTCCGGCGCGGCCGTGTCCTCGAAGCCGCCGTCGGTGACGATCCGCCCGAGGTGGGGTCGCTGTAGCCGGACACGGTCACCGCGCCGATGCCGCCCTCGTCGTTCACGAGCAGGCCGGGCGCCGAGATGCTCAGGCGGTCGCCGGCGAGCACCGAGTAGACATCGTCGAAGGCGACGGGGATCGTGGTGCCCATGTCGATGTAGGCCGTGGCCGTGCCATTGCGGCCGAGTGCGTCCACCGAGGAGACTGGAAGCTCGCGATGCCGGCGAATCCGTACTCCGGCGTGTACAGGAAGCTGCCGTCCGTCACGATGCGGTTGATCGTGCCCGAGGTGGGGTCGCTGTAGCTGGTGACGATCACCGAGCCGATGCCGCCCGTGTCGTTGGCCAGCAGGCCGCTCGCGTCGATCGTGAGCGTGGTGCCGGTCGGCGTGTAGTAGTCGTCCTGCGCGATCGGAACCGACTTGCTGGCGTCGATGCGCACGGTGGCTCTGGAGGACCGCTCGTATCTGTCGACGATGATGTAGTCGAAGGTATCGACGCCGGCGAAGCCTCGGGTGGGCGTGTAGCGGAAGCTGCCGTCGGTGACGATCCGGTCGATGGTCCCCGACACGGCGTCGGTGCAGCCCGCCGCGAGAATGCCCGTGCCGGTGTCCTTGGCGAGAACGCCCGGCGCCGAGATATTCAGGGTGAGGGAGTTGAGCAGATACGTGTCGTTGCTGGCCACCGGCAGTGGCGGCAGCGTGACGGGAGGGCGCTGCCCGCGGAAGCGGTCAGCAGGGCGGCGATCAGCGTGGTACGGAAGGACATCATCGAGACCGGCTCCTTTGAGGCGGTCAGGCGTTGTGGCCCACCGGAACCCACGGCCTCGTTCCCGCGGCAGGCTCCTGCAAGCTTCGGGGCCCGCCGAGTGCAAGAACCGAACCGCCCGCGCCAGAGCGCTGAAATACTTCGCTCTTGTGAGCTTTGTGGTGAGTTGTCGACGCGCGTTGCCAAGAATTTCGGCGGCGCGCCGGCAGCAGACCCGGGTGGCCGAGCCGCGGTGGCGACCGCTCCGCGACTCGGCAACAAGTGCTGCCGGGGCCATGCATTCGCGTGCGCTCAAGGCGGTGCGGGCCGGGTCGATCAGGACTGACCTCTGTCGTTTCGTCCTCGGAACACCGCCATGAATCCATCCAATGCCGTCGCCTGCCTGTTGGCGGCCCTGTCGCTTGCGGGAATGGCGCGCGCGGAGCCTGTGATCACCGTGCCGATCCGCGTCCACATCGTCCGCGATCTCGTGATGCCGAAGGACGGTCTGTCGATGTCGTCCTGGGTGACCCAAGAGCAGGTCCGCGATGTGATCCTTCCGGAGGTGAACCGGATCTGGCGGGCGGCCGACATCGCCTTCCGGCTCGGGGCGGTGGGTACGGCCTGGACGCGCCGTCCGCCGGATTTCCGGGAACGCGTCGACGCCGTGGTCACCGCGCGGCGCGACGCAGACGGAGAGTCCGACCCCGAGCGCATCCGGCATCTGGGCGAGCTCGTCGCGTTCGCGCCCGGTGTCCCGGGGACAGTGGATGTCTACCTCGTGCCCTACCTGGGCGAGGCGTCGCAGGGCAACACGAAGCGCAGCCTCCGCCGGGTGTTCGTGGCCCAGTGGACCGACAAGGCATCGAAGGGGCGCCGCGCGCCGGAACGGTTCCAGTTGAGCGAACCCGGCGTGTTCGTCCACGGATCGCTCAGCCGCACCGTGGCCCACGAACTCGGCCACGTGCTCGGGCTTCGGCACCCCGACAAGCGCGACGCGGTCGACGGCCTGCTGATGGGGGGGCGGTTTCCCGGCTATGCGCTCACGGCCGATGAAGTGGCGAAGGCGAGGCGGAAGGCTGCCAGGCTCGCGAGTCGCCAGGACGACGACGCCGACTGATCGTCGGCAGCGCCGCAGGTGACGCGGGCAATCCCGGCCAGGTCACCTCGAGACCTGCGAGCCGGGCGATGCGTGCTGCGGGTTTCCGGGGGGCGGAGGCGGGCAGGCGCTCAGAACGCCTCCTTGAACGGGCGCAGATCAATCTCCTGCGCCCACGCGGAGCGGGGCTGCGTGTGGATGTGCCAGTAGGTCTCGGCGATGGCATCCACGGCGAGCAGTCCGTCCTCGCCGCGGGCCTTCACCATGTCGGGCGCCCGCGTGCGCAGCCGCTCGCCGTCGATGCCGCCGTCGATGACGACGTGCGCCACATGGATGCCCAGCGGGCCGTACTCGCGGGCCATGCTCTGGCTGATCATCCGCAGGCCCGCCTTGGCGGCGGCGAAGTGCGCGAAACCCGGTCTGCCGCGCAGGCTGCCCGACGCGCCGGTGAAGATGACGGTGCCACGGGCGAGCGGGACGAGCCGCCGCGCAGCCTCGCGGCCCACGAGGAAGCCGCCGAAGCAGCCCACCCGCCAGTAGTCTTCGAAGCTCGAAGCCGAGAGCTCGCGGAAGTCCAGCATGCGATTGTTGCCCGCGTTGTAGACGACGAGGTCGGGGGCTTCGTAGCCCGCGCGCGTGGTCATCGCGTGGTCGAAGAGGGCGATCACGTCCGCCTCGACGGTGGTGTCGGTGACGACGGCCTCGGCGCTTCCACCACCGGCACGGATCGTCGCGACCACCTGGTTGATCTTCGACGCCGTACGGCCAGCGACGAACACGTGATGGCCTTCGCGCGCGGCGCGGCGGCAGACTGCGGCGCCGAGGCCTTGCTCTGCGCCGACACCGACCACGATGGCGGTGGGTCTACCCATGCGATGCACTCCTGTGATGTGGACGCCGCTGGAGCGGTGCGAGGCCCGCGCGTTGTGCGGGTTCGAACCAGACGCCGCGGCCGATCGCGATGACGACGATGAAGCCGTAGGCCACGAGCCCGGTCGCCAGCGCCCAGAAGACGGCCAGCAGCGAACCGGTCAGATGCAGTGCCAGCGCACCGCCACCCACAGCGATGACGAGGCGCACGAATCCTCCGAGCAGCGGCCACAGCAATCGACCGGCTCCCTGCGAGGCGAAGTACAGCGACAGTCCGAGCCCGAAGAATCCATACGTCGGGCCCACGATGCGCAGGTAGGCGCTGCCGGTCTCCAGCATGCGCGGGTCGTCGCCGAAGAGACCGAGCCAGGCCCCGGGCCACAGGGCGGCGGCGATGCCGATGGTCTCGGTCAGCACGAACGCGAACGTGGCGCCGATGAGGGCGATGCGCAGGGCGCGCCGATGATTGCCGGCGCCCATGTTGGTCCCGACCAGCGCCACGAGCGGTGCGCCGAGCCCGAACACGAGCGGGATCAGCAGGTACTCCAAGCGCGCGCCGGTGCCGTAGCCGGCCACTGCATCGGGCCCGGCGGCCCTGCCGATCAGCGCTGTCGTGAGCGCGAACACGAGCGTCGTCAGCACCGTGCTGATCGAGCCGGCAGCGCCGACGCGGAGGATGTCCGCGAAGAACGTCCACCGCAGTGTCGGAAAGCGCGGCCGCAGCACACTGCGGCCGGACCAGAGGTACCACCCGAGCACGGCCGTGGTCAGCGCCGTCGTCACCACGACGGCGATGCCGCCACCTGCGATGCCCATGGCCGGGATCGCGCCGAATCCGAAGATGAGGACCGGCGAGAGCGGCACCAGCAACGCCACGCCCGCGCAGATCGCGACGGCGGGCACGAGCATGTTGCCGGTGCCGCGGATGACGCTCGCGAGGGCGTTCGCGATCCACACGAGCACGACGCCGGCGAACACGACGTTCGAGTAGGCGAGCGCGGCATCGAGCGAACCGCCTGTCCCGCCCATGGCGCGGTAGAGCCACGGCCCGCCGCCGAGCACGGCCGCCGAACACGCAAGACCGAGCGTCCCGTTGACCAGGATCGCGTGCCACGCGAGGTCGTTCGCGTCGTCGTGACGCCCGGCGCCGAGCGCTCGCGCCGTGGCGGACGAGATCGCGCCACCCATGGCCCCGCCCGAGAGCATCTGCATCATCATGAAGCCGGGAAAGACGAGCGCCATACCCGCCAGCGCGTCGGTGCCGAGACGCGAGACGAACCATGTCTCGATCAACCCGGTGGACGCCTGCGCCAGCATCACGAGGACGTTGGGCCACGCGAGCCGCAGGAGCGTCGTGCCGATGCGACCCTCGAGCAGCATGCGGGTGCGCGGTGCCATCGCGAGGGCGGCACCGTGCACCGGGGCGATGGGCGCGGTCACGCGGGCTTCGACCTGGACCGGCGCCGATCCGGCTTGGCGGTCGTGCTGGCGGGTGCCGTCACGACGCCCCAGGGGCTGGCAGCGAGCCGGCGACGCACGCCATCGGTCGCCGTAGGCCCTGGGGCGAATGCAAACGACGGGTCGAGTATGGGGCGGCCGCTGGCGCGGTCGACCAGGACCGGGTCGGCAACACGCCCCGTCTCCGTGTCGATCAGGAGGACGCTCGAGCCCTCCGGCGAGAAGTGCTTGCTGCCCCACGCATAAAGCGCCACCAGTACCGCGCGGAACTCGCGTCCGCGATCCGTCAGGACATACTCGTGGCGAGGCGGTCGCTCGCAGTAGAGGCGCTGTTCGAGCATGCCGGCCTCGACCAGCGCCTTCAAGCGGCGGGACAACATGTTCGGCGCAATGCCGAGGCTCTCCTGAAACTGGTCGAAGCGCGTGAGTCCATGGAGGGCATCACGAAGTATGAGGATGCTCCACCATTCGCCTACGCGGTCGAGGGCACGGGCGACGGGGCAGGACATGGCGGAGAAGGCGGTACGTTCCATGTCCGGTACCGTACGCGGGTCACTTGCATCATGCAAGTAACCAAATGATCCGCACCACCGACTGCGGAAATGGCTCCGCTTTTTGTAGGAGCGGCCCATGGCCGCCTCTCGGGCCTGACGGCCCGCGGCGGCTTGGCCGCAGGGCGTACCAACAAGGGGAGGGCCCCTTGTATATCCCCCGTGGTGCGCCACCGACTGCGGAAATGGCGGCGCTTTCTGTAGGAGCGGCCCATGGCCGCGAAAGCGATGGTTCCGGTCGAAGCGTTTCCTTGCATTCGCCGCTTTCGGGGCCATGGGCCCCTCCTACAGGGGCTGTGGTGCATCAACCGCTGTCGGAATCGGCCACGCATTTTGTAGGACCGGTCCATGGCCGCGAAAGCGATGGTTCCGGTCGAAGCGTTTCCTTGCATTCGCCGCTTTCGGGGCCATGGGCCCCTCCTACAAGACCATGGGCTCCACATACGAACGGATGCGCCATCGCCCACGGCTGAAATCCAACGGTGCGATGCGGACACACGGGGCATCGCTTGCATGCCCATGGCAAGGCCGCATGGCGCGTCGCTTGCGGTGGACGGGGTGTCCACTCACCCCCACCGAGGCCCGCTCCCATGGCGACGACGCGCATTCACCTGGATCCCGACCAACCGCTCGCACTACAAGGGGGCAAGGGGCACAACCGATGGCACCCGGATATTGCACCGGCGGTGCGGGTGACCCCGGGCACAACGGTCGAGATGGAGACCATCGACGGCCTGGATCGCCAGATCAAGCGTGGCATGACGGCGACCGAGCTGCTGTCGGTCGAGATGGGGCGGATCCATCCGCTGACCGGCCCGGTGCATGTGGAAGGGGCGGAACCCGGCGATCTGCTGGCCGTGAAAATCGAAGCCGTACACACGGCCTCGCGCGGCTTCACTTTCATCATGCCGGGGTTCGGATTCTTGAGGGAACACTTCCCCGATCCGTACATCGTGCACTGGGAGATGGCGGGGGGGTTCGCAACCTCGCCCGATCTTCCCGGGGTCCGCATTCCCGGCGCGCCGTTCATGGGCGTGATGGGTGTGGCGCCATCGCACGAGCTGCTGGCGCGGATCAACGCACGGGAGGCCGAACTGCTCGCCCGCGGTGGCGCCGTGTTGCCGCCGAGCGCCGGGGCCGCGGTGCCGTCGGACCCGGCCATCGCGGACAGTGCCATCCGCACCATCGCACCGCACGAAACCGGTGGCAACGTCGACATCAAGCAGCTTACCGCGGGCGCCACGCTCTACCTGCCCGTCTATCAGCCCGGCGGTCTCTTCTCCGTCGGGGATGCGCACTTCGCTCAGGGCGACGGGGAATCGTGTGGAACGGCCGTGGAGACGAGCGCGACCTTCGTTGCGACCTTCGAAGTACTGAAGGGCGAAGCGCGCCGTCGCAACCAGAACGATCCGTCGTACGAGCACCCCGGCTTCTTTACCTCGCCGGAGATGGCTGCACCGCGCCGCTTCTACGCGACCACGGGCATTCCCGTCAGCCGGGACGGCCTGCGCAACGAGTCGGAAGATCTCTCGATGGCGGCGAAGAACGCGCTGCTCAACATGGTCGACTACCTCGTCGACACCCGCGGTCTCACGCGGCAGCAGGCCTACTGCCTGACCAGCGTCGCGGTCGATCTCAAGGTGAGCCAGGTCGTGGATGTTCCGAACCTGATCGTCTCGGCATTCCTGCCGCTGGATATCTTCGGCGGGTGATCCGCGGCGGGACGACGGCAGCGTCGTCGTCCCTGCCGTGATGGACCCACCCGGAATCCACGGTTCACCGCGCCGCAGCGGTCGCCTGGCAGGCGGTGGCAACGGCACCGCGTTCCTCATCGGTCACGGCTGCGTAGCCCCCATCACCGGTGTCCGAGGTGTGATGCCCCGACCAGATCAGGATGCCCTCGCCACGGGGGCCGCTGAACATCCTCCACGCCGACAGGCGCAACGTGGCTTCGCTGCAGTTCACCGCGTACTGAATGGACACGGACCGGTGCGGGTACATGTCCTTGCCGGACGTGGGATTCTGACCGAGCGTTACGGTCTGGTCGTAATTGCGCTCGACCCAAACGGTGATTTCCGCGGCGCAGGCTGCGGAGGCGGTCGCAAGGGTCGTGAGAATGGCAATGGCGAAAGTCATTCGGGCGGTGTTCATGGGCGCTCTCCAAAGGTGATGGAGATCAGTTTGGTCGCGCGCGTGCCGCGGGTCCAATCGCATGGTTCGATGAGGTCGATCGGGAAATGCGATGTCATCTTCGCGAACGGACTCGCGGGTCGGTGTGCTTGGCGGTGAATCAGTCGACCATCCTCCGTGGCGCCGAGCGGCTGCAAACGCGCGACTTTGCCTCGCTCACTCCGCCTCGCTCGGCGCCCGACTCAGCTCGTTGTTCGCCGTCACCAGTGCCCGCAGCATCCGCATGAACTCGCGGCGCTCGCTCCTGGGCAGCGGATCGAGGATGCGCTCCTGCGCGCGCAGCATGTCGGGGACGACGGCGGCGAGCAGCGCCTGACCTTCATTCGTGAGCGTCAGCAGCCGCACCCGTCGGTCCTCCAGCGACGCGCTGCGCACCATGAGCCCGCGCGCTTCGAGGCGGTCGATCACGCCGGCGATCGTCGACGTGTCGAAGCCGATGGTGCGTGCCAGCGTGCGCTGGTCGATACCGGGCGAAAGCGCCACCGTGTGGAGAGACGCGTACTGCACCGGCGTCACGCCGTGATCGGCGGTCTCCTGGAGGAAGATGGCCACGCCGATCTGATGCAGGCGACGGATGTAGTGACCCGGCAGCGCGTCGAGATCGAAATCGGGTGGGTTGGCGGCCTTCTTCATGCGCGTCTGTCCGGGTGTCGGCGGGCGGGGGGAAGTCGCGATATCATCACCCGACTGATTATAAGCATGCTGACGATCATGACGAACAGCAGAAGAGCGGGGAGGCGGGGCCGATGACCACCGATCGCGGGGGCCTCCCGGTGCTCGTGGCCGGGGGTGGGATCGGCGGGCTGGCGTGCGCGCTCGCGCTGGCGCGTCGCGGCTTCGGCGTGAAAGTGCTCGAGCAGTCGCCGGAGATCGGCGAGATCGGCGCGGGCATCCAGCTGGGACCCAACGCCTTCGCGGCCTTCGATGCACTGGGTGTCGGGCCCCGTGCGCGTCAACGGGCCGTGTACACCGACGAGATGGTGATGCACGACGCCATCGACGGCACACGCGTCGGCCACATCCCGCTGGGCGACCCCTTCCTCGCGCGGTTCGGCAATCCCTACGCGGTGATCCATCGCGCCGACGTGCATCACTCGCTGCTCGACGGCGTGCGCGACACCGGGCGCATCGAGTTCGTCACGTCCACGCAGGTGACGCGCATCGAGCAGGACGACGCGGGCGTCGACGCCATCGACGCGACGGGTGGTCGCCATCGCGGGCGGGCGCTGATCGCAGCCGACGGCGTGAAGTCGGCGGTGCGCGCGCAGTACGTGGGCGATCCCGCGCGCGTCTCCGGTCACGTCGTCTACCGCGCGGTCGTCGACCGGCAGGACTTCCCCGCAGACCTGCGCTGGAACGCGGCGAGCATCTGGGTGGGGCCCGATTGCCATCTCGTGCACTACCCGCTGCGCGGTGGCGAGCAGTTCAACGTGGTCGTCACGTTCCACAGCCGGCATCAGGAGGTATGGGGGGTCACGGAAGGCAGCCGCGAGGAAGTGCAGAGCTATTTCACGGGGATCTGCGCACGGGCGCGACAGCTCATCGACCTGCCGCTCGGCTGGAAGCGCTGGGCGACCGCGGATCGCGAGCCCATCGACGAATGGACCTTCGGTCGCGCCACGCTGCTGGGCGACGCCGCGCATCCGACGCTGCAATACCTCGCGCAGGGCGCGTGCATGGCGCTGGAGGATGCCGTGACGCTCGGCGAGGCGCTACGTGTGCACGACGACGACTTCCCTGCGGCGTTCGCACACTACGAGCGGTCCCGCGTCGCGCGCACTGCCCGCATCGTGCTCTCGGCGCGCGAGATGGGTCGGATCTTCCACGCGAAGGGCGTCGAGCGGCTGGTGCGGAACGACCTCTGGAAGGGGCGTTCCGCAGAGCGCTTCTACGACGCCCTCGAATGGCTGTACGGCTGGCGGGTCGAGCGATGCCTCGCGGACTGATCGCGGGCGGCCGCGCCCGGGGCTTGCCTCCCGCGGCGTCCCGCGTGAACATCCGCCGCCGCCGGGATCCACGGCGCGCCCGGGCACCCTCGCTGGTACGCTCGTGAAAAAGAATCTCGGAGGAGTCCCTGGATGACCGGCATCACCCGCCTGCCACCTTCGCGGCGCGCCCGTGGCTTCGACCCGCAGCAACACCGTCGCTGAGCCGATCGTGCGCGAACCGTTGGATTTCGAAACCACCACGATCGTGCCGGTGCAGCGCGGCGCTTACGGGCGGGCACTGCGCGCCTGCGCCCGCTGGCTGGCCCTCGGCGGGGGGTTGGTCTTCATCGGGCTCGTCGCGATGTCCATCGTTTCGATCGTCGGCCGCAAGGTGGCGTCGGCCCCGGTGCCCGGCGACGTCGAGCTGCTGCAGATGTGCGCCGCGTTCGCGTCGGCGAGCTTCTTCGCGTGGGCGCATCTGAACCGAGGGGACGTGAAGGTGGACTTCTTCACCCAGAACCTGAAGGAGGTCACGATCCGGCGGCTCGACGGCGTCGGTTCCCTGCTGGTGGGGCTCTTCGGTGCGCTGATCGCGTGGCGGACGTTCGCGGGGGCGATGAACGTCCGCGAGTACGAGGAGACCTCGCCGATCCTCGGCGTGCCGCTCTGGATTGCGCAGATGCTGATGGTCCCGGGCTTCGTGCTGCTCGCGCTCGCCGGCTTCTACATGGCGTCGCGACTGCTGCGCGGGAAGCGCGCATGAACGGGATCGTCGCGGGCGAGCTGATGTTCGCGGCCCTGCTGCTGATGCTGATGCTGCGGGTGCCCATCGGCATCGCGATGTTCGCGACCGGCGCGGGCGGCTACTACGCGTTGAGCCAGTTCGACGCGACGCCGCTGCTCGCCTCGTTGAAGAATCTCGCCTATGCGCGGCTCTCGAACTACGACCTCGTGGTGATCCCGCTCTTCCTGCTGATGGGCCAGTTCGCCACGCACGGCGGACTGTCGCGCAGCCTCTTCCGCTTCGTGAGTGCGTTCCTCGGGCATCGCCGGGGCGGCATCGCGATGGCGTCGATCGGTGCCTGCGCCGGCTTCGGCGCGATCTGCGGCTCGTCGCTCGCCACGGCCGCCACGATGGGTCAGGTCGCGCTGCCGGAACTGAAGCGTCACGGCTACGCGGGCAGCCTCGCGACGGGCTGCCTCGCCGCGGGCGGTACGCTCGGCATCATGATCCCGCCGTCGGTGCCGCTCGTGATCTACGCGATCCTCACGCAGGAATCGATCGGCAAGCTCTTCATGGCGGCGGTGCTGCCCGGCATCATCGCGATGGTGGGCTACATGCTCGTCGTGCAGATCGTCGTGCGGTGGAAGCCCGAGGCCGGACCTGCCGGTCCCGTGATCCCGTGGCCCGAGCGCGTGAAGGCGCTGCTCGAGGTGCTGCCGGTGATGATCGTGTTCCTCGTCGTGATCGTCGGCATCTACGGCGGCTGGGCGAACCCCACCGAGGCGGCCGCCATCGGCGCTGCGGCATGCGGGGCACTGGCGATCGCACGCGGCGGCATGCGTCTGCCGGGCATCGTCGAGAGCGCGCTCGGCACGGCCACGGCCACCGCGATGATCTTCCTGGTGCTGCTCGGTGCCGACATGCTGAACAGCGCGCTCGCCCTGTCGCAGATGCCTGCCGAACTGGCGGCGATGGTGCAGTCGAGCGGTGCGCCGCCGCTGCTCGTGATGGCCGCCATCCTGCTGATCTACATCTTCCTCGGCTGCGTGATGGACAGCCTCGCGATGATCCTGCTCACCATCCCGATCTTCTACCCGATGGTGATGGGCCTCGACTTCTGGGGCCTGGGCGCCACCGAGAAGAGCATCTGGTTCGGTATCCTCGCCCTGATGGTCGTCGAGATCGGTCTTGTCCACCCGCCGGTGGGCATGAACGTGTACATCATCAACCGCCTCGCGCGGGACGTGCCGCTCACCGAGACCTTCAAGGGCGTGATGCCCTTCCTCGCCTCGGATCTCGTGCGGATCGCGATGCTGCTCTTCTTCCCTTCGATCTCCCTCGTGCTTGTGCGCACGTTCCAGACCTGACACCCCAGGAGACGTCCCCGTGAAAACTCGTCCCGGCCCGCTCGCCGCCGCAGTGATCTCCGCCGCAATGACCTCCATCCTCGGCTCCGCGCCAGCCATGGCCCAGCAGATCGTGCTGAAGGTCGCGCACTTCCTGCCCGCCACGTCGAACGTCCACATGAACCTCATCCAGCCGTGGTGCGACAAGATCGCCAAGGAGTCCGCGGACCGCCTGAAGTGCCAGATCTTCCCGGCGATGACGCTCGGCGGCACGCCCGCGCAACTGTTCGACCAGGCGCGCGATGGCGTGGCCGACATCGTATGGACGGTACCCACGTACTCCGCGGGCCGCTTCACCCGTAGCGAGGTCTTCGAGCTGCCGTTCTTCACCCGCAGCGCGAAGGGGTCGAGCCAGGCCTTCTGGCACTACGTGCAGAAGCACGGCACCGCGGAGTATCGTGGCGTGCAGCCGTTGTGGCTCCACACGCACGACGGCGCGGCGTTCCACATCGCGAATCCGAAGGGGTTCACCAAGCTGGAAGAGCTGAAGGGCATGAAGATCCGGGCGGCCACGCGGCTCAACTCGAAGATGCTCGCCTCGCTGGGTGCGGCCCCGGTGCAGATGCCGCTGCCGTCGGTGCCGGAGTCCATCGCCAAGGGCGTGATCGACGGTGCGATGGTGCCGTGGGAGGGCGTGCCGACCGTGAAGCTGCAGGAGATCGCGCGGAGCCACATCGATGTCCCGTCGGGGCAGTACAAGTTCGCGAACACCATCTTCGCCTTCGTCATGAACCAGGGCCGCTACACCGGCCTCCCGGCCGATCTGAAGAAGGTGATCGACAACAACAGTGGCGCGGCAGCGTCCGCATGGGCTGGCGAGAAGGGCTTCGACAGCGTCGTTGCCACGAACCACCGCCTGGCCGGTGACCGTGGCAACGCGCTCATCAAGCTCACCGAGGCCGAGTTCCAACGCTGGGTGAAGGCGTCCGAGAACGTGGACGACGACTGGGTCAAGGAAGTCTCGGCCAAGGGCGCCGACGGCAAGGCGCTGCTGGAGGACGCCCGGGCGCTGATCCAGCAATACGACAAGCCCTGACACTTCCAGGAGTCAGACCATGCTCGACCGGATGAAGGACCTCGGCAACCAGCTCACCACGCTCGCGGGGGGCGCGGTGGACGGTGTGCGATCAACGATGCGCGAAGGTGCGGAGTCCATCGCCGACGCCGCCGGTACGGCGGCGTCCAATCTGAACGACAAGGCCGTGCGCGCAGCGGTCGAGCAGATGCTGACGATTCTCCGGATCGCCGCCGAGGAAGTCGCGGCGAAGCCGGTGTCGGAACGCCCTGTGACGCTGACGGCTTCGGTGAACCTCGGTTTCACCGCACTCGAGATGCAGATCGTGATGCCGGGGAGCGGGGTGCTCGCCACCGATGAAGCGGGAGGTCCCCTGGATCACCCCGGGACGGCCAGCGACGCGACCGACTGATCTGGCCGCGCAGCTGACCTCCCTCACGCGCTGTCGGTGAAGGCAGCCGCCCCTGGTCAGGGGTTACTGCTTGGCGTGCTCCGCGAGCATCTTCTCGTGGTCGGCCTTGATGCTGGCGTGGTCGTTCATCATCTTTTCGTGATCGGCCTTCAGCTTTTCGTGGTCGGCCATCATCGCCTGATGCTCGGCGGCAACGCGCTCGGGGGCGAGTTTCGCGTGCCGCTTCTCCAGCCCCGCGTGTTTCTTCACGATGGCCGCGTGCTTCTTCACGATGGCGCCATGCCCGGCAAGGAGCTTCGCGTGCTTCTTCTCGAGCGCGAGGTGGGCGGCGTCCATACCAGAACCCGCGAGACGTTTATGGTCGGCCTTCAGCTGCCTGTGGGTCTTCTCGAGATCGCCGTGCGCTGCCTCGAGTGAGGCATGGTCGCTCTCGATCGTTGCGTGTTGCTGGACGAGCTCGTCGTGCGTGACGGTCTCGGCGCCAGCCGTGGGGACGGCCAGAGCGACGGAGAGTGCGAGCGCGGCACCGGCGAGCAGGGAGATGATCTTCATCGGGGGTATTGTTCCTATTCATTGGCGGGGTCCGGGGGCAGAGGCTTCCGCCTCACCGTTGAAGGCATTACAGCAGGATCGGATGGCGGATGCCAGTCGATGGCAGAAGCCAGGACGCGCGCGGTGATGCCTCAGAAGCTCCAGCCGTACCCCGTGTAGACGATCCCCTGCCAGGGTGTCTCGACGATCGGGCTGTCGGCTGCACCGCTCCCCAGCCGGCTCACGATCGCGCCGAACAGAACGGATCCGCGTTCCGTGACGGACCACACGCCGTTCACGCCGACCTGGAGGTTGGTCGATGCTCCTGCGGTGTAGGCCGGGCGTGCGAAGGTGACCTCCGCCGGCCGGACACCGAAGTAGTAGTCGTTCATCTTCGCGCTGAACCACTGCATGCCCACGATACCGTTCACGCGCACGGTCTGGTTGGTGACCAGCGACCGGATGAACTGCACCTGCGCCGTCTGCCCATGGCTGGCACCGCCGACGTCCTGCGAGATGCTCGCGTTGAAGACGCCGATCCTCGTGCCCCACTGGATGTTGGGGCCGCCCTCGATCGAGAAATCGCGATCCTGCATGCCGGCCACGCGGGTCCCGTTCTCGGCCGTCCAGCCGAACCGTGGCTCGAACTGCAAGGTCAAGCGAATCGACTTGTCCTCGTTGTCCCAGAGCCGCACGCCGGCCGTCAGTCCGTTCCAGAACAACGTATCCCGGTATTGCAGTCGGGCCACGGGAAGCACCAGCGGACGGTACGCCCTCGACCCCGAGAACTCCGGAATGAAGCCGATGCCGATGCCGATCAGGTTGAAGCGGCGGACGACGGGGAGCGCGGTGAGATCCTGGCGGGGCTCGCCGGTGGAATCGGAAGAGGTGCTCGAGAGACCTTGCGGGGCAGGTCGCGGCGCCTCGTCATCGGCCGCGGACGCGAGGCAGGAAACGATGGCGAGAGGAGTGAGGGCGTGCCGGAGGAATCGGGTCATGGTCGGGGCGGTCCGCTGTGAAGGTCTCGCCGGTGGACCATCGACGGACGATGCCGTTCGCGACCCGCGTGGGAGAATTCGTGGCAGTGTCGATGCGATGTCCTTCGACTCCCTCGCGCCGATTTCGACAGGATGCTGACATGACCGAGTCTGCCCCCCGTGTGCCGCACCTCGACTGCGGCCCCTGCCTCGTCCGCGACTGGCTGATGGACGACCGGGCAGCGCTGCCGGCCATCGCGAACAACCGGGCCGTCTGGCGCAACCTTGCGCACCTCTTCCCGCATCCGTATGACGACGCCGACGCGGAAGCCTGGCTGAATGCCGTGTGCGCCGCGCGCAGCCCCACGCAATGGGCCATCGAGGTCGGCGGGCGGCTGGCCGGGGGCATCGGCATCGACCTTGGCCTGGGCATTTTCGCGCGGTCCGCCCAGATCGGTTACTGGCTCGGCGAGGCTTACTGGGGCCGCGGCATCGCCACCGCGGCGCTGCGTGCCGTGACCACGCACATCATGCCGAGACTCGATCTCGCGCGGCTCGAGGCCCGCGTGTTCGCATGGAACGCAGCGTCGATGCGCGTTCTCGAGAAGTGCGGCTACGAGCGGGAGGGCCTGCTCCGGCGCAGCGTGTTCAAGGACGGCGAGGTCATCGACTCGGTGCTCTACGCGCGGGTCACGTGACATCCGGCAGCTCGGCATTCAGGCCACCCTCTCCACCCTTGGCGCCAGCACCTTCAGCGCGATCGCCCCTGCCACCACACCCCAGAACGCGGAGCCGATCCCCGCGAGGCTCATCCCCGAGGCCGTCACCAGGAACGTGATGAGCGCCGGTTCGCGTTCGCGCTCGTTGGCGACGGCGACCGCGAGCCCGTTCCCGATCGTCCCGATCAGAGCGAGGCCCGCGATGCCGAGCACCAGTTCCTTGGGGAACGCGGCGAAGAGCGCGCCCACCGTCGCCCCGAAGATCCCGATCAGGATGTAGAAGATGCCGGCCGCCACCGACGCCACGTAGCGACGCGAGGGGTCCTCGTGTGCCTCGCGCCCCATGCAGATGGCAGCCGTGATGGCGGCGAGGTTCAGCGCGAAGGCGCCGAATGGGGCGAGGATCACGTTGGTCACGCCGATCCACCCGATCACCGGCGACAGCGGCACCGCGAAGCCCGACGCCCGGATCACGGCGCTGCCGGGAACATTCTGCGACGCCATCGTGACGACGAAGAGCGGCAGGGCGATGCCGAACAGCGCACTCAGCGAGAACGTCGGTGTCACGAACTCGGGCATGGCTGGGGCAAGCGTGATGTCGGTCACGTGGAGCAGGCCCTTCGCGGCGGCGATCACGATGCCGGCGAGCAGCGCCCCCGGCACGGCGTAGCGCGGCTTCAGGCGCCTGCCTGCGAGGTAGACCGCGAACATCGTGACGGCGAGCGTGAACTGCGTCTTCATCGCGATGAAGATCTCGAACCCGAAGCGCACGAGGACGCCGGCGAGCAGGCCCGACGCGATCGAGAGCGGGATCCGTCCGATCGCCCGCTCGAACGCCCCGGAAAACCCCGCAAGGGTGATCAGCACGGCGCAGACGATGAAGGCACCAGTCGTCTCGGCCAGCGGCACACCGGAAGCGCTGACGATCAGCATCGCGGCCCCCGGCGTGGACCACGCCGTCACCACCGGCATCCGATAGCGCAGCGACAGCAGCAGGCAGGTGAGCCCCATGCCGAGGCCCAGCGCCCACATCCACGAGCCGATCTGACCCGGCGTGGCGCCAGCAGACCGCGCGGCCTCGAACACGATTGCCCCTGAGCTCGTGAATCCGACCAGCACGGTCACGAAGCCGGCCACGACGGCCGAGAGCGAGACATCCTTGGGGAAGGACATGGAGGATCCGTGGGTGGGAACGCGCGCGGGTGGCGCCGCCGGATGGCGGGGCCGCACCGAGTATGCGACAGGTGGGGGGCGCCGCGCACCGGGAAGTTGGCGACGTCGCGCGCCGTGCGCTTGCGGACGGACGGCGCGCGGGGTCCGGCCGCTATAATCGCGCCTCACTCCGTCGCCCCCTGCGCATGTTCATCCATCCCCAGTTCGACCCCATCGCCATCAAGCTGGGCCCCGTGGCCGTGCGCTGGTACGGCCTCATGTACCTGATCGGTTTCGTGGCGGCGCTCTTCCTGGGTCGCCACAGGGTCCGCACGCGGCCCGATCTCGGCTGGACCTACAAGGACATGGACGACATCCTGTTCTTCAGCGTGATCGGCGTGGTCCTCGGCGGTCGGTTCGGATACGTCTTCTTCTACAAGTTCGCCGAGTACGCGGAGGATCCCATCCGGATGTTCTACGTGTGGGAGGGCGGCATGTCTTTCCACGGCGGTTTCCTAGGCGTGGTCACCGCGATGGCCCTCTTCGCCTGGCGACGTCGCAGGCACTGGCTCGCGGTCACCGACTTCATCGCACCGCTGGTGCCCATGGGCCTCGGCTTCGGCCGGCTTGGCAACTTCATCAACGGCGAACTGTGGGGCCGCGCCACGGACGTCTCCTGGGCTGTGGTCTTCCCAGCCGTCGACGAACTACCGCGGCATCCGTCCCAGCTCTACGAGTTCGCCCTCGAAGGTGTCGTGCTGTTCTTGCTGCTCTGGATCTACTCGGGCAAGCGGCGGCCCCTGGGGGCCGTGTCCGGGCTCTTCCTCGTCGGCTACGGCACGTTGCGATTCCTGGTGGAGTACACGCGGGAGCCCGACAGTTTCCTGGGCATCCTGGCGCTGGGATTCAGCATGGGCCAGTGGTTGTCGCTGCCGATGATCGCGGCAGGCGTGGCGATGATGATCTGGGCGCACCGACGCGCGCCGACGCTGTTCGGGACGCGGTAGGGTTTCGCCCTGTAGGAGGGGCCCATGGCCCCGAAAGCGGTCGATGCAAGGGAACGCCTCGACCGGAACCATCGCTTTCGCGGGCATGGCCCGCTCCTACAGTTCGTTGCCCATTCGAGGTCCGTGGTGCACGCCATGCGCAGCGGGTGTGGCCCTGGTAGGAGGGGCCCATGGCCCCGAAAGCGGTCGATGCAAGGGAACGCCTCGACCGGAACCATCGCTTTCGCGGGCATGGCCCGCTCCTACAGTTCGTAGCCCATTCGAGGTCCGTGGTGCATGCCATGCGCAGCGGGTGTGGCCCTGGTAGGAGGGGCCCATGGCCCCGAAAGCGGTCGATGCAAGGGAACGCCTCGACCGGAACCATCGCTTTCGCGGGCATGGCCCGCTCCTACAGTTC
>JALHMS010000042.1:1784-2249 GCA_022843925.1 Burkholderiales bacterium | reverse complement strand
GCCATGCGCAGCGGGTGTGGCCCTGGTAGGAGGGGCCCATGGCCCCGAAAGCGGTCGATGCAAGGGAACGCCTCGACCGGAACCATCGCTTTCGCGGGCATGGCCCGCTCCTACAGTTCGTTGCCTATTCGAGGTCCGTGGTGCACGCCATGCGCAGCGGGTGTGGCCCTGGTAGGAGCGGCTGATGGCCCCGAAAGCGGTCGATGCAAGGGAACGCCTCGACCGGAACCATCGCTTTCGCGGGCATGGCCCGCTCCTACAGTTCGCAGCCCATTCGAGGTCCGTGGTGCACGCCATGCGCAGCGGGTGTGGCCCTGGTAGCAGGGGCCCATGGCCCCGAAAGCGCTCGATGCAAGGGAACGCCTCGACCGGAACCATCGCTTTCGCGGGCATGGCCCGCTCCTACAGTTCGTTGCCTATTCGAGGTCCGTGGTGCACGCCATGCGCAGCGGGTGTGGCCCTGGT
>JALHMS010000042.1:0-1774 GCA_022843925.1 Burkholderiales bacterium | reverse complement strand
TCGATGCAAGGGAACGCCTCGACCGGAACCATCGCTTTCGCGGGCATGGCCCGCTCCTACAGTTCGTTGCCTATTCGAGGTCCGTGGTGCACGCCATGCGCAGCGGGTGTGGCCCTGGTAGGAGCGGCTGATGGCCCCGAAAGCGGTCGATGCAAGGGAACGCCTCGACCGGAACCATCGCTTTCGCGGGCATGGCCCGCTCCTACAGTTCGCAGCCCATTCGAGGTCCGTGGTGCACGCCATGCGCAGCGGGTGTGGCCCTGGTAGCAGGGGCCCATGGCCCCGAAAGCGCTCGATGCAAGGGAACGCCTCGACCGGAACCATCGCTTTCGCGGGCATGGCCCGCTCCTACAGTTCGTTGCCCATTCGAGGTCCGTGGTGCACGCCATGCGCAGCGGGTGTGGCCATGGTAGGAGGGGCCCATGGCCCCGAAAGCGGTCGATGCAAGGGAACGCCTCGACCGGAACCTTCGCTTTCGCGGGCATGGCCCGCTCCTACAGTTCGTAGCCCATTCGAGGTCCGTGGTGCATGCGATCGGAATGCGGACAGCCTAAAGGCGAGCATCCGCGGGGCCGATAACGATGTCATGCGCCGCCGACCGGCCGGTCGGACCGCGCGGACACCGGGAGACCCCTGAAGTGACCGACCGCCCTGACCTCCAGCAGGTCACGCTCGTGTGTATCGACTGCGTGAACGTGCCGCTCGCCGTCCAGGCGATGCAGCGTTCGCTGGCCGCCTGCCGATTCGCCCGTGCCCTCCTCTTCACCTCCCAGGATGTCGTCCCGGCGCCCGAGGGTATCGAGGTGATCCGGATCCCGCAGATCCGCAGCAAGCGCGAATACTCCATCTTCCTGGTGAAGCAGCTCCCGGATCACGTGGCGACCAGCCACGCGCTCGTGATGCAGTGGGACGGCTACGTCACCCGCCCGGAGCTGTGGGACCCGGCGTTCCTCGACGCGGACTACATCGGCGCGCCCTGGCCGGCGGATCTCAGCCCGTATCCGGTGGGCAATGGCGGCTTCTCTCTGCGTTCGAAGAAGCTGATGCAGGTGCTGCAGGATCCGTCGTTCCCCGAGGACGCCATCGTCCACGAGGACCAGGCCATCTGCGTGCACTTCCGTCCGCGCCTCGAGGCGGAGTTCGGCATCCGGTTCGCAGCGCTGGACGTGGCCTCGCGCTTCGCCCACGAGACCGTCAACGCCGGCAAGCCGACCTTCGGATTCCACGGTCCCCAGAATCTCTGGATGTACTGGAACGCCCAGGACATCGAGCTCTTTCTTCGGACCGTGTCCCGGCCCGTGTTGAAGTCGCCCGAGGTGACGTGGCTCGCCCGCCATCTGCTCACCGCGGATCGTGTGCAGGAAGCGGCGCGCGTCGCTGCAGCGTCGCTCGTCGAGCGCCCGGACAACAGCGAGGTGCTCGACATCGTCGCCAGCATCCGCGACCGGCTGAAGCTGCACGACTACAAGGCCCGGTCCGAGCAGAGGTTCTTCCTCGGCCTGATGAAGCGGCATCTCCCCGACTACTTCCGCAACCGCCAGGTGCTGGAGATCGGTCGCCTCGGGGCCGCCGCCGCCACGCAGGAATGGTTCGACCAGTGCCGCATCGCCCTCCCGAACGCGCAGTCGCTCCAGGACGGCCGCCCGGCCGAGCCGGCCGAGGTGTATCCGGCAGGCAGCGAGAGCTACGACACGATCGTGAGTTGCGAGACGCTGGAGCATCTGCCCTCGTGGCGCGATGCGTTCACGAATGCGGTGCGCATGCTGAAGGCCGA
>JALHMS010000041.1 GCA_022843925.1 Burkholderiales bacterium | reverse complement strand
AGGGACGGCGGCTCAGCCGGTCAGGACGCCGTCGGTGATGCGCAGCGTGCGATCCATGCGCGCGGCGATATCGGGGTCGTGGGTGACGATGACGAGGCTGGTCTTCAGATCGCGGTTGAGTTCGAGCATCAGTTCGAGCACGCCCTCGGCGTTGCGGCGATCCAGGTTGCCCGTGGGTTCGTCCGCGAGAAGACAATCGGGCCGGCTCACCAGCGCCCGCCCGAGGGCGGCCCGCTGGCGTTCGCCGCCGGAGAGTTCCCCCGGCAGGTGCGCGAGACGCGCTCCGAGACCGACCCGCTCCAGCATCGCCCGCGCCGCCCCGAAGGCTTCGCGTTCCGGCATGCGGCGGATGATGAGCGGCATGGCGACGTTCTCCAGCGCGGAGAACTCGGGTAGCAGATGATGGAACTGGTAGACGAACCCGAGGTGCCGGTTGCGCAGCTCACCGAGCGCGCGCGCCGAGAGGCCTTCGATCTTCTGCCCCATCAGTTCGACGGTGCCGACGGTGGGGGCGTCGAGTCCGCCCAGCAGGTGCAACAGCGTGCTCTTGCCCGACCCCGAGGCTCCTACGATCGCCACGCGCTCGCCGACGCCGATCTCGAGATCCACCGCACGCAACACTTCCACGGGTGCCAGGCCTTCGGCATAGGTGCGGCCGAGCGAGCGGCAGCGGATGACGGGCGTGCTCATGGCGTCACTCGTAGCGCAGCGCGGCGGCCGGCTCGAGCCGCGACGCACGGTAGCTGGGATAGAGCGTCGCGAGCAGCGACAGCCCGAACGACACACCCGCGATCACGAAGACGTCGTCCCATTGCAGGTCCGAGGGCAGATCGCTGATGTAGTACACGTCCTTCGCGAGGAACTGCACGCCGAAGGTGCTCTCGATGAAGGGGACGACGACATCGATGTTGAGCGCGAGCAGCACGCCTGCCAGGGTGCCGACGATCGTGCCGATGCAGCCGATCAGCGCCCCCTGCACGATGAAGATCTTCATGATGGAGGCGGGCGACGCGCCGAGGGTGCGCAGGATCGCGATGTCCGCCTGCTTGTCGGTGACGGCCATCACGAGCGTCGAGACGATGTTGAACGCCGCCACGGCGACGATCAGCGTGAGGATGATGAACATGACGCGCTTCTCGATCTGCACGGCACGGAAGAAGTTCGCGTGGCTGCGGGTCCAGTCCGTCACGAAGACGTCGGCGGGCAGCGTCGTCGACAGTTCACGGCCCACGCGGGGCGCCGCGTAGAGATCCTTCAACTTGAGCCGGACGCCGGTGACCTGGTCTTCCATGCGGTAGAGGCGCTGCGCATCGGCGAGATGCAGCAGCGCGAGGCCGGAGTCGTATTCGTACATCCCGACCTCGAAGATGCCCACCACGCGGAACTGCTTCACCCGGGGCAGCACGCCGGCGGCGGTGACCTGCCCCTGGGGCGCGATGACGGTCACCTTCTCGTCCATGCGCACGCCGAGGTTGCGCGCCAGCTCTTTGCCCAGCACGATTCCGAATTCGCCCGGCTTCAGCGCGTCGAGGCTGCCCTTCTTCATGCTGCGTCCGATGTCTGCCACCTGATCCTCCATCTGCGGGACCACCCCGCGGATGATCGAACCCTGCACCGTCTGCTGGAACGACAACAGGCCCTGGGCGTGGATGTAGGGTGCGGCGGCGGCCACCTCGGGATTCGCCTTTGCGATATCAGCGACGGTGGCCCAGCCCGCGAGCCCGCCCTCGAAGGCCGAGAGCTGCACGTGCGAGGCGACGCCGAGGATCCGCGCCCGGAGTTCCTTCTGGAACCCGTTCATCACGGACAGCACGACGATGAGCGCAGCCACCCCCAGGGCGATGCCCGCCATGGAGGTCATGGAGATGAAGGAGATGAAGTGATTGCGCCGTTTCGCCCGCGTGTAGCGCAGGCCGACGAAATACTCGAAGGGAAGCAAGTGCGCCTCGGACCGGCAGTGGATCCCTATTCTGGCAGACAGCCGGTGCCGGCGTCATGTGCCGTGACCGCGCGATTCCATGGTCTCCGCGGCGCATGGCAGGCATGAACGACCGCGTACTGCATCTTCTGCTGCCGGCCCTGCGCTGGCCCGACGCCCGCGATCCACGCGTGTACGACGGGCTCTCCGTACCCACGCTGGAGCGACTGGTCGGCCGGGGCGAACGACGATCGCTCGACGCGACCTCCCCGGAGGCGTGGCTCGCGGAGCGGCACGGCTACGGCGCAGCCCCGCCGTTCGCGGCGCTCGCCGTGCTGGGCGCCGGCATCGATCCGGGGGATGGCTTCTGGACGGCCGCGGACCCTGTCCACCTGCGCCCGCAGGGTGCGGAGCTGTTCCTGACGGGCGGCAGGCACCTCGGGATCACGCCGGACGAAGCCTCCGCCTGCATCGCCGCACTCGACCGGTTCTTCGCCGAGGACGGCCTCCGCTTCCGGCAACTGACACCGGAACGTTGGGTCGCGACGGGTGCCCACGGCTCCCCGACGCGCACCGCCCCGCCATCCCTGGCCCATGGCCGCAGCGTCGATGCCCTGCTGCCGACCGGCGAGGGCGCCCGCTCCTGGATGCAGCGCTTCAACGAAGCGCAGATGATCCTCCATCCGCTCCCCGCCAACGAAGCGCGCGAGGCACGCGGCCGGCCGGCGATCAACAGCGTCTGGTTCTGGGGTGGAGGGGTGGCCGCACCACCACCGATGCAGCCCTTCGCGGCAGTGCACGCCGATTCCCTGGAAGCGCGCGGACTCGCGAAGTCGAGCGGCGCATCGACCGCACCGGCGCCGACGGACCCTGCCGCCTGCCTGGCGGCGGCGCGGACCGGCGCCGTGCTCTGCTGGATCGACGACGGGATCGACGATGCCGCCCACGGCGACGTCGCCGCGTGGCAGACGGCCCTTGGCCGCCTGGATCGGGATTTCCTGGCACCGGCAGAGCAAGCCCTGCGGGCGGCGCAGATCGACAGGCTGGAGATCATCGTTCCGGCCGGGCGCGACGGGTTCGCGGTGACCGTCACCCGTGGGGCCCTGCGCCGCTTCTGGCGACGCCCGCAGCGACTGCAAGCGTCAGGGGCGTAGCCCGGTGATCGCTAACGTCCCCCGTCGGCGACGCGCAGGCCTTCGGTGAGGGCCGACAGCTCGGCGGCAAGAGCCTCGAGCCGGACGACGGTCGCGTTGTTGCGCTCGGCGGCCGCGTTGTTCTCGTCCGCCATGGTCGCGATGCGTTCGACGTTCCGTGAGATCTCGATGCCGGCGGCGCTCTGCTCGTCCATCGCGCGCGAGATCTCGCCTGCCTTGTCGAGCGATTCGCCCGCCGCACCGCGGATTTCCGTCAGCGCGTTGACCGCCTCGCGCACCAGGCGCACACCCTCCTCGACCCGCTCGGAGCCCGAGCGCATGCCGGTGACGGCGCCGTCGGTCTCCTTCTGGATCGCGTTGATCATCTCGGCGATCTCCAGCGTCGCCTGGCTGGTGCGTTCGGCGAGCTTGCGCACCTCGTCGGCGACGACGGCGAACCCGCGCCCCTGCTCACCGGCCCGCGCCGCCTCGATCGCCGCGTTGAGCGCCAGCAGGTTGGTCTGGTCGGCGATGTCCTTGATGACCTTCACCACCTGGCTGATCTCTTCCGAACGGCGACTCAGCATCCCGATGGACTGGGCGGTCTCGCGCACCGCGGTGGCGATGGCCATGGTCTCCTCGGCAGCCCGCGCCGCCACCGCCTCGCCATGGGCGGACAGATCGTCGGTCCGCTTGGAGAGCCCCTGCGAATCGCGCGCATTGGCAGCGACGCAATCGAGGCTCACGGTGACCTGCTCGAGGGCTGCGGCAACGCGCGACGCCGCATCGCTCTGTTCCTGGGATCCGTGGCGCACGTGCGCCGACTCGTCCTGCACCGCGCGGACGGCCTCCTTGACGCTGCCCGTGGCCTGTTTCAGGCGGGCGATGATCCCGGCGATCTGATCCGCCATGCCGTTGAAGGCCGTGGCGAGTTCACCCACTTCGTCCCGACTGGTGACCGGCACGCGCACGGTGAGGTCCCCGCTGCCCAGGCGCCCGGCGTCGGCGGCGAGCCGTTCCAGCGGACTCAGCTTGCGGCGCAGGACCATGTAGGTGGCGGTGCATCCCACCACGAGCACCGCGACGCCGAGCAGCAACAGCACGTTGCGCAGAGCGACCGCTTCCGCGCGCAGTTCGTCGACCGAGATGCTCGCGCCCACGACCCGGCTCCAGGGTGCGAACCGCGTCACGACATACATCCGGCCGCCCGCGACGACGGTCCCCTCGCCCGCTTCGAGCGCCGCACGGTAGCCTTCCAGCCCGGTGCCGTCCTGCATCACGTTCCGGCCCTTGTTGTCCCGGTGGACGATCAACTTGCCGCGGTTCTCGCCCTGCGTGTCGTCGATCACGAAAAATAGTCCACCCTCCCCGATACGGGTCTCGTCGATCTGCTTGACCAGTTGCGCCACGGTCTCGGTGATGTCGAAGCCGACGTACAGGATGGCCACGGTGAGGCCCCTCGCGTCGACGACCGGTGCGTAGTGGCTCATGTACACGCGCCCGAAGAGATCGGCGCGACCCAGGTAGGGTTTGCCCTTCATGACCGATTCGTACGCGGGGTGCCCCTTCCCGAGCATCGTGCCCATCGCGCGGGACCCGTCCTCCTTGCGAAGGGACGTGGTGACCCGCATGAAGTCGTCGCCGGTCCGGACGAAGACGGTGGCGGCACCGTTGGTCAGCCGGCTGAAACCGTCGACGGCACCGAAATCGAGATTGAGGATCTGTCCGCCGGCGTACACCGCGGGCACCGATCGGTCTCCCACCTGGACGGGACGGCTCTCGTCGACCCGGATGGGCCCGGGCAGCATGCCGCTGAACACGCCGGAGAGCCGTTCCGCACCCGTCCGGGCGGTGGCGTCCATGATCGCGAGCTGACCGGTGAGAAGAACGACACGCGCCTGCAGATCCTCGCGCCAGACCCGGTCGAAGCTCCCCGCTGCACGGTAGTACGACAGGAAGGAGAACGCGGTGATGCCGACGAAGAAGACGGCACACGCGATGATCGCCACCTGCGTGGCGATGCTGGTTCGTTGTCTGGACAAGATGTACCTCCGGGCTTCTCGCGGGCACTCCGGAATGGATATGCCGGGCTTCCCGCGACGTTGGCGTCCGTGCGGGGCATGGGTGATATCGTCGGGGAATGAACGTCCTTGAGCACGAATTCGCGCACTGTCATAGTGCCGGCCGATGAGCGCCCTCTTCCACGCGCGACCCGTGCCCGCAGGCACGCTCGCCGATCTCGTCGCCGGCGGCATGCACCCGGTCCTCGCCCGACTCGCGGCCGGCCGCGGGATCGCGTCCGCGGACGAACTGGACACCGCGCTCGCCGCACTCCACCCCCCGTCGCTGCTCCTCAACGCGGATGCCATGGGGATCGTGCTGGCCGACGCGATCCGCGATGCCCGCCGGCTCCTGATCGTCGGGGACTACGACGCCGACGGCGCGACGGCGTCGGCTGTCGGCTGGCTGGCCCTGTCGCGGTTCGGGGCGAAGGTCGAGACGCTGGTGCCCAACCGTTTCGAGTACGGTTACGGCCTGACCCCGGAGATCGTCCGCGTGGCAGCGGAGCGGCGCCCCGACGCGATCATCACCGTCGACAACGGGATCGCCAGTCACGACGGCATCGACGAGGCTCGGCGGCTGGGTATCCCGGTGCTGGTCACGGACCACCATCTGCCCGGCAGCACCCTGCCGGCGGCCGAAGTGATCGTGAACCCCAACCAGCCGGGCTGCCCGTTTCCGAGCAAGAGCCTCGCGGGCGTCGGCGTGATGTTCTACGTGATGCTCGCGCTGCGCGCCGAGCTGCGGAAGCGCGGCGCCTTCGCCTCGCGCACCGAACCGAACCTCGCCGAACTGCTGGACCTCGTCGCGCTCGGCACGGTCGCCGACGTCGTGAAGCTCGACCGCAACAATCGCGTGCTGGTGGCGCAGGGCTTGAGGCGCATCCGGGCCGGCACCGCCCGACCGGGCATCCTCGCCCTGCTGAGGGCGGCGGGACGCGATCCCGCCCGGGCGTCGCCGTACGATCTCGGGTTCGTCGCGGGCCCGCGCCTCAACGCCGCGGGCCGACTGGAGGACATGGCGCAGGGTATCGCCTGCCTCGTCGCGGACGATCCCGGCGAGGCTGCACGGCTCGCTGCCAGCCTCGATGCCCTGAACCGCGAGCGCCGCGAGATCGAGGCCGGGATGCAGGCGTCCGCCCTCGCGAGCCTGGAAGGCGCGGACCCCGGCGCCGGATGCAGCATCGTGATGCACGACCCGGACTGGCATCAGGGTGTCATCGGGCTGCTCGCCTCGCGCCTGCGGGAGCGGTTCCACCGGCCGACCATCTGCCTGGCGGAGGGCCCGGACGGCGCATTGAAGGGGTCGGGGCGATCGATCCCGGCGCTCCATCTGCGCGACGCCCTCGACCTCGTGGACCGTCGCCATCCCGGCCTGCTCATCCGGTTCGGCGGCCATGCCGCGGCCGCCGGGGTGAGCCTGAGACGGGAGGACGTCGGGCGGTTCCGCGACGCCTTCGAATCCGTGGTGGGCGGGCTCGTCACGCCGGCCGATCTCGCCCGCACCGTCGACACCGACGGCACGCTTGACGACGCCGACCTCCGCCTCGAGTTGGCCGATCTCCTTGCCGGCCAGGTCTGGGGCCAGGGCTTCCCGCCGCCGCTCTTCGAGGACGACTTCGAAGTCCGCGACCAGCGCATCGTCGGTGGCAGGCATCTCAAGCTCAGACTCCGCCGCAGCAGTGGCGGCAGCGAACTCGCAGCGATGCGATTCGGGGAGGTGGGCCCCCTGCCCGCGCACATCCGGGCGGCGTATCGGATCGAGGCCAACGAATGGAACGGCGCCCGCACGCTGCAGCTCATGGTCGAACACTGGGAGGCGACCGACTGACCGGCGAACCGCACGCGGACCGTGCCCACGCGGGAGCGAGCAGGTAGAATTCCGCCCCTTTGCCACCTCGCCGGAACACCCACGCATGGAAGCCGAACGCCAGAACGCCATCTCCCTCAGGATCGAAGACCTGGGCCAGCGCACCGCCGAACTCCGGAGGTATCTTTGACTTCGATGCCAAGAAGGGTCGGCTCGAAGAGGTAGTGCGGCTGTCGGAGGACCCGGGCGTCTGGAACGACCAGAAGCGGGCCCTGGAGCTGGGCAAGGAGCGCAAGGCGCTCGAGGACGTCGTGGTCTCCATCGAGAAGATCGAGACGCAACTGGAGGACAGCCGCGAGCTGTTCGACCTCGCGAAGTCCGACGGTGACGACGCGACGCTCGAAGCGGTCGAATCCGATGCTAGCGCGACCGAGAAGCTGGTGGCGGCCCTCGAGTTCCGCCGCATGTTCTCGAACCCGATGGACCCGAACAACTGCTTCCTGGACATCCAGACGGGCGCCGGCGGCACCGAGGCGCAGGACTGGGCCTCGATGCTCGAACGCATGTACCTGAAGTTCTGCGAGCGCAAGGGTTTCGACGTCGAGCTGCTGGAGGAATCGGAAGGCGACGTCGCCGGCATCAAGAGCGCGACGCTCAAGGTGAGCGGGGAGTACGCCTTCGGCACGCTGCGCACGGAGACCGGCGTGCACCGCCTCGTGCGGAAATCCCCGTTCGACTCGAACGCGCGCCGGCACACGTCGTTCGCCAGCGTCTTCGTGTATCCCGAGGTGGACGACTCCATCGAGGTCGAGATCAACCCCGCGGACCTGCGCGTCGACACCTTCCGCGCCAGCGGCGCCGGCGGTCAGCACATCAACAAGACCGACTCCGCCATCCGGATCACGCACGAGCCCACGGGCATCGTCGTCCAGTGTCAGGCCGACCGGTCGCAGCACCGCAACCGCGCCGAGGCCATGCTCATGCTGAAGGCCCGCCTGTTCGAGCTCGAGATGCGCAAGCGCAACGAGGAGAAGCAGGCGCTGGAGGATTCCAAGACCGACATCGGCTGGGGTCACCAGATCCGCTCGTACGTGCTCGACCAGTCGCGCATCAAGGACCTCCGGACCAACGTGGAAGTGGGCAACACCCAGGCCGTGCTGGACGGCGACCTGGACGGCTTCATTTCCGCGAGCCTCAAACAGGGCGTCTGAGCGCACCCCACGCAGTGCGCAGACCCCGGGGCGCCCGCAGCGCCCCGCCCTCTCCCAGTCCCTAGACCCCAGTCCCCTAGACCCTAGTCCAAAGACCATGACCGACGCGCCCACGCCCCAACCTGTCGATACGAACCAGATCATCGCCGAGCGCCGCGCGAAGCTGAACGCGCTGCGTGCGCATGGCCCTGCGTTCCCCAACGATTTCCGGCGGACGGATCTCGCGGCGGACCTGCATCGCACCGGCGAAGGCCGCACGAACGAGGACCTAGAGGCGAACCCCGTGTCCGTGTGCCTCGCGGGCCGGATGATGCTCAAGCGGGTGATGGGCAAGGCGAGCTTCGCGACGCTGCAGGACATGTCGGGCCGGATCCAGATCTACGTCACGAACGACGTCACGGGTGTGGAACCGCACGAGGCGTTCAAGCATTGGGATCTCGGCGACATCCTCGGTGCCGAGGGCACGCTCTTCCGCACGCGCACCGGCGAACTCACGGTGAAGGTGACCGGCCTGCGGATGCTGTCGAAGTCGCTGCGGCCGCTGCCCGAGAAGTTCCACGGCCTCACCGACCAGGAGCAGAAGTACCGCCAGCGCTACGTGGACCTCATCACGAACCCGGAGTCGCGCGCCGTGTTCGTGAAGCGCTCGCAGATCGTGCAGGCCATCCGCGAGTTCTACGTCGGTCGCGGCTATCTCGAAGTCGAGACGCCGATGATGCATCCCATCCCGGGCGGCGCAGCGGCGCGGCCGTTCGTGACGCACCACAACGCGCTCGACATGCAGCTGTACCTGCGCATCGCACCCGAGCTGTACCTGAAGCGCCTCGTGGTGGGCGGCTTCGAGAAGGTGTTCGAGATCAACCGCAACTTCCGCAACGAGGGGATCTCGACCCGCCACAACCCCGAATTCACGATGCTGGAGTTCTATGAGGCGTACCAGGACTACCGGTACCTCATGGACCTCACGGAAGATCTGCTGCGCACCGTCGCCCGGCGCGTGCTCGGCACGACCACGGTCACCTACCAGGGCACCCAGATCGATCTCGGGAAGCCCTTCGACCGGCTCACGATGGCCGAGGCGATCCACCAGTACCACCCGCAGCACAGCCTCGACGATCTCGCGAAGACCGAGTATCTGCGTCGCGCGCTGGATGCATTCCAGGTCGAGGTGTTCCCCACCGACGGCGTGGGCCTGCTCCAGCTGAAACTGTTCGAGAAGACCACGGAGGACAAGCTGATCCAGCCGACCTTCATCGTGGCGCACCCGACCGACGTCTCGCCCCTCGCCCGTGCCAATGACGCCGATCCGAGCATCACGGATCGCTTCGAACTGTTCATCACGGGTCGCGAGATCGCCAACGGCTTCTCGGAGCTGAACGACCCCGAGGACCAGGCCGCACGGTTCGCGGAGCAGGCAAAGGCCAAGGACGCGGGCGACGAAGAGGCCATGTACTTCGACGCCGACTACCTGCGCGCGTTGGAGTACGGCCTGCCGCCGACGGCCGGCGAAGGCATCGGCATCGACCGCCTTGTGATGCTGTTCACGGACAGCCCGAGCATCCGCGACGTGATCCTGTTCCCGCATCTGCGACGGGAGGATTGAGGGGGAGCGGAGCGGCCTCTTGTCTTGTAGGAGCGGCCCATGGCCGCGAGAGCGATCGTTCCGGTCGAGGCGCTTCCACAGCATTCGCCGCTTTCGGGGCCATGGGCCCCTCCTACAAGACCGTTGCTCCGATCGCGTGACGTGGATGCACGACCTGTAGGAGCGGGCCATGCCCGCGAAAGCGTCGGTTCCGGTCGAGGCGCTTCCACAGCATTCGCCACTTTCGGGGCCATGGGCCCCTCCTACAAGGCCATGGGCCGCTCCTACAAGGCCATGGGCCGCTCCTACAGGGGACGTGGATGAGTCATCCGCCTGTTGATGCACCGCGCCCTCGAAACCGCGTGTTCCGTTCGCGGGCTTCCTCGGTCCCGTGCCACCGGCGATCAAATCTGCGCCGAAGGCACCTCCAACCGTCTCACCGCTTCGAGGGCGAGATCGGTCAATCCCTCGCCCGTCCCCGTCTCCACGTGCGCGATGATCTCTCGCCGCATCCGAGGATCCCAGAACCGGGTGATGTGCGTCGCGATGCCGCTCACGGCTTCGGCGTGATCGGGTTCCGCCTGGAAGAAGCGGGCGATGTCGTTCGCCATGTGCACGAGGCGTTCGATCTCCATGGGGTGTTGTCGTCCTAGTCGATGAGGCGTTGGGCGCACGTATACACGGAATGCCGGCCGGGACGTGCGAACCCGACGAGCGTGACATGGGCAGCCTGCGCCATCTCGACAGCGAGGGCGGTGGGTGCCGACACCGCCACGAGCATCGGCGCACCGAATGTCGCGGCCTTGTGGACCATCTCGTAGCTGGCCCGGCTCGTCACGAACGCGAACCCGCTGGAAGGATCGACTTTCGCCTTCAGGAGCGCACCGATCAGTTTGTCGAGCGCGTTGTGGCGACCGACGTCCTCGCGAATCGTCTGCACCGCGCCCGACGGATCGATCCAGGCGGCAGCATGGACGGCGCCGGTGAGCCGGTTGAGCGCCTGTGCCGCCTCCACCGCCGCGACCGAGGCCTGGAGGGCAGAAATCCGGAACGGGCCGCCGCCCGCGACCGGCGGCGCCGCGCGTACGGCATCCTCGAGCATGCGTTCACCGCATAGTCCGCAACCGGTCCGGCCCGCCACGGCGCGCTCGCGATGGGCGACCGCATCGGCACGGGCCTTCGGCACGCTGACGTAGATCGAGAACCCCCGGGTCTCGGCCACGACCTCCACGCCCTGGAACTCGCGCGCGTCGGACACGATGCCTTCGGTGCGGCAGAAGCCCAAAGCGAGGTCCTCGAGGTCCGAGGGCGATGCGAGCATCACTGCAAACGGGCGCCCGTTGACCACGAAGGCACACGGGACCTCCACCGCGACCGCATCCTCGACGGCGACCGGTGCACCGCGCCATTGCGACACGGGCACACGCTCGAATGCCGCTGCGACTTCCGGCGCATCGGACCCGTCGGTCTCCGGGAGGGCAGAAGCCTTCCGGAGCGGGCCCACGACCTGTGTCGCGCCGGTGATCCTCAGACCCCCACGCTGTCGCGCTTCGCCAGAAGATCGGCCTGCGTCTCGCTGAACTCGCGGAAGCGCCGCTGCCATTCGGACGGCTGAGTGACCGGCTCCACCTGCACCGCCGTCACCTTGTACTCGGGACAATTCGTGGCCCAGTCGGAGTTGTCGGTCGTGATCACGTTCGCCCCCGACTCGGGGAAGTGGAACGTCGTGTAGACGACCCCGGGCTGCATCCGCTCGGTGACCTTGGCGCGCAGCACCGTTTCTCCTGCGCGACTGCGGATGCCGACCCAGTCGCCCTCGCGGATGCCGCGCGTCTCGGCGTCGCTCGGATGGATCTCGAGGCGGTCCTCGTCGTGCCACATCGAGTTCGCGGTGCGGCGAGTCTGGGCGCCCACGTTGTACTGGCTGAGAATGCGGCCGGTCGTCAGGATCAGCGGGAACTTGCGGCTGGTGCGCTCCTCGGTCGGCACGTACTCCGTGATCACGAACTTGCCCAGCCCGCGCACGAACGCGTCGATGTGCATGGTGGGCGTACCCTCGGGCGCCTCGTCGTTGCAGGGCCACTGGATGCTGCCCAGCGCGTCGAGCTTCTCGTAGCTGACGCCGTGGAAGGTGGGCGTGAGGCGCGCGATCTCGTCCATGATCTCGGACGGATGCTTGTAGGGCATCGGATAGCCCAGTGCCTCCGCGAGCATCACCGTGACCTCCCAGTCTTCCTTCCCCGCGAGCGGCGGCGTGACCTTGCGAACCGGCGAAATGCGACGTTCCGCGTTGGTGAACGTCCCGTTCTTCTCCAGGAAGGAGGAGCCGGGCAGGAACACGTGCGCGAACTTCGCCGTCTCGTTCAGGAAGAGGTCCTGCACGACCACGCACTCCATCGCCTCGAGCGCCGCCGTCACGTGCTGCGTGTCGGGGTCGGACTGGGCGATATCCTCGCCCTCGATGTAGATGCCGCGGAAGCTGCCGTCGAGCGCGGCGTCGAGCATGTTGGGGATGCGCAGGCCGGGTTCGGGTTCCAGCTTCACGCCCCACGCGCCCTCGAAGAGCGCGCGCGTGACGCCGTCGGAGACGTGACGATAGCCGGGCAGCTCGTGCGGGAAGGACCCCATGTCGCACGCACCCTGCACGTTGTTCTGGCCGCGCAGCGGGTTCACGCCGACGCCTTCACGGCCGATATTGCCCGTCGCCATCGCGAGGTTCGCGATGCCCATCACCATCGTCGACCCCTGGCTGTGCTCGGTGACGCCGAGGCCGTAGTAGATCGCTCCGTTGCCGCCGGTGGCGAAGAGCCGCGCGGCGCCGCGCACGAGATCCGCCGGCACGCCGGTCTCCGGCTCCAACGCCTCGGGGGAATTGCGCTCCTGCGAGATGAAGTCGCGCCACTTCGCGTAGTCCTTCGCCTCGCAACGCTCGGCCACGAAGTCGGCGGCTTCGAGCCCCTCGGTGATGATGACGTGCGCCAGGGAGTTCACCAGCGCGACGTTCGTCCCCGGCCGCAGCTTGAGGTGGTACGACGCCTGCACGTGCGGACCGTCGACGAGATCGATGGTGCGGGGGTCGGCGACGATGAGCTTCGCACCCTCGCGGATGCGACGCTTCAGGCGCGACGCGAACACCGGGTGGCCATCGGTCGGATTCGCCCCGATGATGACGATGACGTCCGCCTTCATCACGGAATCGAACGCCTGCGTCCCGGCGGATTCACCGAGCGTCGTCTTGAGCCCGTAGCCGGTGGGCGAGTGGCAGACGCGCGCGCACGTGTCGACGTTGTTGTTGCCGAACGCGGCACGCACCAGCTTCTGCACCAGGTACGTTTCCTCGTTCGTGCAACGCGACGACGTGATGCCACCCACGGCGCCCCGGCCGTGCTGTGCCTGGATGCGCTTGAACTCGGAGGCTGCGTGGCCGATGGCCTCCTCCCAGCTCACCGCCTTCCACGGATCGGTGATCTTCGCGCGGATCATCGGTGTGGTGATGCGGTCGGGGTGCGTGGCGTAGCCGAACGCGAAGCGCCCCTTGACGCACGAGTGGCCGCGGTTCGCCTTGCCGTCCTTGTGCGGGATCATCCGCACGACGTCGTTGCCCTTCATCTCCGCGCGGAACGAGCAGCCCACGCCGCAGTACGCGCAGGTCGTGATCACGGAGTGCTCGGGCTGGCCCTGGTCGATGACCGACTTCTCCATGAGCGTGGCCGTCGGGCAGGCCTGCACGCAGGCGCCGCAGCTCACGCACTCGGAGTCCATGAAGTCCTCCTTCTGCCCCGGCGACACCATGGACGCGAAGCCGCGTCCGTCGATGGTGAGCGCGAAGGTGCCCTGGGTCTCCTCGCAAGCGCGGACGCAGCGGGAGCAGACGATGCACTTCGACGGATCGAAGGTGAAGTACGGGTTGGAGGTGTCCTTCGCCTGGTTCAGATGGTTCTCGCCGTCGTAGCCGTAGCGCACTTCCCGCAGACCCACGGCGCCGGCCATGTCCTGCAGTTCGCAATTGCCGTTCGCGGCGCAGGTGAGGCAGTCGAGCGGGTGGTCGGAGATGTACAGCTCCATCACGCCGCGGCGCAGCTTCGCGAGCGCGGTGGTCTGCGTGTGCACCACCATGCCCGCCGCCACCGGGGTCGTGCACGAGGCGGGATAGCCCTTCCGCCCCTCGATCTCCACGAGGCACAGCCGACAGGAGCCGAACGGCTCGAGACTGTCGGTCGCACAGAGCTTCGGGATCGAGATGCCGGCCTCGGCCGCGGCGCGCAGCACGGAGGTGCCCTCGGGGACCGTCACGGCGATGCCGTCCACTTCGAGATCCACCGTGCGCTCCGAAACCCGCGCCGGTGTGCCGAGATCCTTCCAACGGATGGTGCTGATCATGATGTCCTCCTCCTTGCGGCGACCGTCAGGCCGCCGCCGCGAGCCCGTCGGGGCCGAGTCCGAAGTCCTGCGGGAAGTGCTTGAGCGCACTCAACACAGGGAATGGCGTCATGCCGCCCAGCGCGCAGAGCGAGCCCGACAGCATCGTGTTGCAGAGATCCTCGAGGATCGCCAGCTGCGCTCCGCGTTCGCGGCCCTCGATGATGCGATCGATCGTCTCCACGCCACGCGTCGAGCCGATGCGGCACGGCGTGCACTTGCCGCACGACTCGATGGCGCAGAACTCCATCGCGTAGCGGGCCATGCGCGCCATGTCGACCGTGTCGTCGAACACGACGATGCCTCCGTGCCCGACCATCGCGCCGATGGACGCATAGGCCTCGTAGTCGAGCGGCACGTCGAACTGCGATTCCGGAATGTAGGCACCGAGCGGCCCGCCCACCTGCACGGTACGGATCGGCCGGCCGCTCGCCGAGCCGCCGCCGAAGTCGTAGAGCAGTTCGTTCAGCGTCACGCCGAACGCCTTCTCGACGAGGCCGCCCTGCCTGATGTTGCCGGCGAGCTGGATCGGCAGTGTCCCGCGCGACCGGCCGCGGCCGTAGTCGCGATAGAAGGCCGCGCCGCGATCGAAGATGATCGGGATCGACGCGAACGTGATCACGTTGTTGAGCACGGTCGGTTTGCCGAACAGGCCACTGATGGCCGGCACGGGCGGCTTGAAGCGCACCATGCCGCGCTTGCCTTCGAGGCTCTCCAGCAGGGAGGTCTCCTCGCCGCAGATGTACGCCCCCGCGCCGCGGCGCACGTGCAGCTCGAACCGCCGACCGGAACCGAGAACGTCGTCGCCCAGCACACCCACGCTGCGCGCGGTCTCGATGGCGGCCATCAGAGCGCGTTCGGCATACGGGTACTCGGAACGGAGGTAGATGTAGCCGATCGTGGCGCCCGTGGCGATGCCCGCGATGGTCATCCCCTCGATCAGCACGAAGGGATCGTCCTCCATCACCATCCGGTCGGAGAACGTGCCCGAATCGCCCTCGTCGGCATTGCAGACCACGTACTTCTGGTCTGCGGCGGTATCGAGCACGGTCTTCCACTTGATGCCCGTGGGGAACGCCGCGCCACCGCGTCCGCGTAGCCCGGATTCCGTGACGGCCGCCACTGCGTCAACCCCGGTCATCGCGAGGGCGGCCCGGAGACCTCGGCTGCCGCCGTGGGCCACGTATTCGTTCCACGACAGCGGATCCGTGACGCCGGCGCGCGCGAAGCACAGACGCTCCTGCTTCGCGAGCCACGGATAGTCATCGACCGGCCCGATGCAGAGCGCATGCGGGGCGCCCCGATGGAATCCGGCGTCGAAGAGTTGCGGGATGTCGGCAACGGTCACGGGGCCGTAGCCCACCCGCCCCGCCGGCGTCTCCACTTCGACGAGCGGTTCGAGCCAGAGCATCCCGCGCGAGCCGTTGCGGACCACCGCGACGGGAATCGCGCGACGCGTCGCCTCGTCCGCGATCGCCTTCGCGACGGCATCGGCACCCACGGAGACCGCGCTCGAATCGCGCGGAACGAAGATTCGGACGCTCATCGCGCGCCTCCCGCGACGCCGTCGTTCTCGTCGTCCAGGGCGGCGGCGGCGACGATCTCGTCGAGCACCGCTTCGGTCACGCGGCCCCGCAGGGCGCCATCGACCATGACTGCCGGTGCGCAGGCGCAGTTGCCGAGGCAGTACACGGCCTCCAGGCTGACGGCGCCGTCGGGCGTGGTGCCGTGGAAATCGATGCCGAGCCGTTCGCGCAGCCTCGCGACCAGGCGCTCGGCACCCATCGACTGACAGGCCTCCGCGCGACATACCTGGATCACGTGGCGCCCGGGTGGGGCGCTGCGGAAGTGGTGATAGAAACTGATGACGCCGTGGACCTCCGCCCGCGAGAGGGCGAGCGCCTTGGCGATGGTGGGGACGGCCTCCGGCGGGACATAGCCCAGGTCGTCCTGAATGGCATGCAGCATCGGCAACAGCGCTCCCGGGAGATCCCGGCACCGCGCGACTGCTTCCTGGACGCGCTGGAGCTGCGTCTCTTGCATCGCGAATCCTCCTGATGGGTCGGACGGCCATGCACCTCCCCACCCGGTCAGGTCGGCGAGGCAACGCCCAGAGTTATGCACAACACAGCATATGCACTTCCCTGATGGCCTTGATTACGTATACCGTAACGGTCGTCCATTCCGGACTCAATATGCGGAACCGTGCATATGAACCGAATTTCCGTCAAACCCACCTGGGTTGTCGAGAACGAAGCGGGCACCCGCCTGGGTTCCGAGCTGTTCGGGATGCTCTCGGCGCTCCACGACACGGGCAAGCTCACGGAGGCTGCCGCACGACTCGGAATCTCGTATCGGCATGCCTGGAACCTCCTCGAGGGCTGGAACGGTTTCTTCGGTGTGCCGCTCGTGCGTTTCGAGCGCGGCAAGGGGACCACGCTCACGATGCTCGGCGAGAAGCTGCTCTGGGCGGAGCAACGGGCGAGTGCCCGCCTCGGACCGCAGATGGAATCGCTGGCCTCCGAACTGAACCTCGAGATCAACCGGCTCGTGGCCACCGCCGCCTCGACGATCCGGGTCCACGCGAGCCACGGCTTCGCCGTCGCGCGCCTCCCCGATCTGCTGCGGGAGAGCTCCCACATCCAGCTGGACCTGCGCTACCTCGGCAGCGTCGAATCCCTCGCGTCGCTGACCCGCGGCGAATGCGACCTCGCCGGATTCCACGTCCCCGAGGGGCATCTGGGCACGCAGGCCCTCGCCCGGTACGCCCGCTGGCTGCAGCCGGCGAAGCAGCGCCTCATCCATCTCGTCACCCGAACCCAGGGGCTCTTCGTCGCGCGGGGCAATCCGAAGGGGATCCACGGCCTCGCAGACCTCGCCAGGGACGACATCACGTTCGTGAACCGCCAGAAGGGTGCGGGTACCCGGCTCCTGCTCGACCAGCTGCTGGACGACGCCGGGGTCGATCGCGACGTCATCCACGGCTATCGCACGGAGGAGTTCACCCACGCCGCCGTGGCCGCCTTCGTCGCGAGCGGGATGGCCGACGTCGCCTTCGGCGTCGAGCCGCCGGCGCGCCAGTTCCGCCTCGACTTCGTGCCGATCGCGAAGGAGCAGTACTTTCTGCTCACCCTCGTGCGGACCCTCGAGCGGCCCGAGATCCGCGACCTCCTCACGCTGCTGCACGGATCGGCATTCGAAGCACTCGTGGCCGATCTGCCGGGGTACGCCGCACCGCGCGCCGGGGAGGTCACCACCATCGCGGAGGTTTTTCCGGACTTCGACACCGTCGCAGCACCCGGCTGATCCCGTCGCTCCGCGGCGTGGACGCCACGATGCTGCATTGCACCCTCGACAAGTGGTGCACAGCGCCGCCGCGGCATCGATAATCCGGCCGCGCCCGTCACGGCATCGGGATCGCACCTACAAGCATCGAACGAACGCGAAGCCCGCATCTGTCCGGGTATGCGAGGGGAGGAAGCAAATGTGCATGGCAAAGGGAGGTCGCCGGCCCGATCTGCCGGTGAAGTCACGCCGGATCGACCGGTGATGGGCGCCATGTTCGACCTGCGCCCCTCCGGCACCGGCACCGGTGCCGACCTCCATGGCCTCGACCTGTCGCAGGCGATCGACGACGTCACGTTCGAGGCCATCCGCGACGCCCTCCACGAGCATCGCGTCCTGGCGATCCGGGCGCAGCGACTGGAGGCGCCACGATTCCTGGACTTCGCGCGGCGCTTCGGCCGCCCCGAGCCCCATGTGCTCGACCAGTACCACCATCCGAAGCTGCCGGAGATCCTGATCCTGTCGAACGTGCGTCGCGACGGGCAACCCATCGGCCTCGCGGACGGAGGCACCTACTGGCACACCGACTACTCGTATCTCGACGTCCCCGCCCGCGCCACCCTCCTCTACTCGATCACGGTGCCGAAGGCGGGCGGCGATACCTTGTTCGCCGACCAGGCCCGTGCCTACGACGACCTGCCCGAACACGCGAAGGCACGCATCGAGCCCCTCGTCGGTCTGCACCTCTACGGCAATCGCGACGACCTCGACCCCGCCTCGCGGGAGAAGGCCCATCCGTTGGGCGATGCGCAGATCGCGAAGCGCGACATCCGCGTCGTCCGACACCCGCTCGTGCGACGACATCCGGTCACCGGCCGCAAGGCCCTCTATGCCGTGTCGGGAAGCTCCATCGGGATAGACGGCATGGACGACGCCGAGGCCCTGGATCTCCTGAGATCCCTGGCCGCGCATTCCACCCAGCCCCGGTACCAGCACCGCGTGAAGTACGGTATCGGCGACGTCGTCGTCTGGGACAACGCCGCCATGCTCCACAGCGCCACCCTCACGGATCCCGACGATCCGCGGACGCTGCTGCGCGTCACCACCAAGGAAGCCGCCTCTTAGCATCTGCACACCTGCCCCCGACGGCCCGGGCAGTTCCAGCGAAGAACACTACCGACGCGGCGCACGCCGTCGATGGAGGGGGAGGACACGGATGGATGCGAAACAGCGCCGGGTCATCATGGCGGCGGCCGTCGGTTCGGCCCTCGAGTGGTACGACTTCTTCATCTACGGGACCGCCGCGGCCCTCGTCTTCGGCGACCTCTTCTTCCCGAAGCTCGATCCCACGGTCGGCACCCTCGCATCGCTCGCGACCTTCGGCGTCGGCTTTGCCGCACGACCGATCGGCGGCATCGTGTTCGGTCATATCGGCGACAAGCTCGGCCGCAAGCCTGTGCTCGTGATCACCCTGCTCATGGTCGGCGGCGGGACCTTCCTGATCGGACTCCTGCCGACCTACGAGAGCATCGGCCTGCTCGCACCCGCGCTGCTCGTGCTCCTGCGACTCGTGCAGGGCTTCGGGGCCGGAGCGGAGTACGGCGGCGCCGTCATCATGGCCGTGGAGTACGCGCCGGAGGGCAAGCGCGGGCTTTTCGGAAGCTGGGCCCCGATCGGCGTCACGGTCGGCAACCTCCTCGCCGCGGGCGTGTTCGCCGTCTGCTCCTCTTTGCCGAAGGAGGCGTTCCTCGCATGGGGCTGGCGCATCCCGTTCCTGCTCAGCATCGTGCTCGTGCTGGTGGGCTTCTACATCCGCGCGAAGGTCACCGAGACGCCGGTGTTCCAGGAAGCCGTCGCCCGGCGGAAGCCTCTCAGATCGCCGGCGCTGGAGGCCCTGCGCCGCTATCCGAAGGAGATGGCCGTGGTGGTCGGCGCCCGGCTCGCCGAGAACGGCCTGGGCTATCTCTTCCCGGTGTTCGGCCTCAGCTATCTCACGAAGACCCTCGGTGTCCCGAAGGGGACGGCACTCACCGGCATCATGATCGCGCACGGTCTGTCGCTGCTCACCATCCCGCTCTTCTCGGCACTTTCCGACCGCATCGGCCGGCGACCGGTCTACATCGGCGCGGCCCTGTTCGGTGCCGCATACGCTTTCCCGTTCTTCATGCTCATCGACACCAAGGACCCGCTGATCATCTCGCTCGCGTTCATCCCCGCGATCTCGATCTCGGTATCCGGCATGTTCGGCCCGCAGGCGGCGTACTTCGCGGAGTTGTTCGGCGCCCGGCTGCGCTTCAGCGGCTTCGCGCTCGCGCGCGAACTCGGCTCGATCCTCGCAGGCGGCGTGGCCCCCTTCCTGGCGGCGTGGCTCGTGCACCGGATGGATGGCGCGCCGTGGGGCGTGGCGGTCTACATCATCGTGATGGCGCTCATCACGGCCCTCGCCGTGTACCACGGGCCGGAGACGTACCGCATCGACCTCCGCGCGGACAACGCCCCACCGGAGGCTGAGACGCGGTGAGGCTGGCCTTGTAGGAGGGGCCCATGGCCCCGAAAGCGGTGAATGCCGTGGAAGCGTCTCGACCCAAAATCGACGCTTTCGGGGCCATGGGCCCCTCCTACAGGGATGGTAGATACGCCACCGACCGTGGGATCGGCCACGGTTCTCGTAGGAGCGGGCCATGCCCGCGAAAGCGTCGAATTCGGTTGGAGCGTTTCCTCGCATCCACCGCATTCGGGGCCATGGGCCCCTCCTACACGGGCGTCACCCGCTCCCGAGTCAAGCCGCCCGTAGCGCGTCCACGATCTTCATCCGCGCCGCCTGGGACGCCGGGAGTAGGCCGCCGAGCAGACCCATCCCGATCGCGAACGACAGCGACGCGACGATGATCCCGGGCGTCAGCTCGAAGCGGAACGCGATCTCCGCGAACGACTGCCAGTTCATCGTCGAGATGCTGAAGAACTGCATGAGCGAAGCCCCGGCGAGACCGATGGCGCCGCCGACCGCACCGAGCAGCAGCGCCTCGACGAGGAACGCGGCGAGGATGCTCTGCCGCTGGAAACCGAGCGCCCGCAGCGTGCCGATCTCCGCGGTGCGATTGGCCACCGACGCGTACATGGTGATCATCGCGCCGATGATCGCGCCCACCGAGAAGATGATCGAGAGCGTCAGGCCGAGGATGCGGATGAAGCGCGCCAGGGTCTCCGACTGTTCCGCGTAGAACACGCGCTCTCGCTTCACCTCGACCGTGAGCCGCGGATCTTCCTCAAGCCGGGCTTTCAGGGTGTCGAAGGCGGCAGGATCGCGCAGCCGCATGACAAGGGAAGAGAACATGGTGCGGCGGAACGACTGCATCAGCGTCTCGGCATCGCCCCAGATCTCGGAGTCGAAACCGCTGCCGCCTGCGTCCACACGCCCCACGATGCGCCACTCGCGCATGCCGAACCGCAGGCTGTCGCCGACGCCGACGCCCTCGAAGCGCTCCGCGATGCTGCGCCCCACGACGATCTCGGCAGAGCCCGGCCGGAACGCCCGCCCTTCGATGAGGCGCACCTGCGGGCGCAGCAGGAAGCCCGCTTCGCCGACGCCCCGGATGACGACGTTCGACGCGCCACCGCCGCGCTTCTGCAGCGAGATGAGCACGACGGTCTCCTTCGACGCGAGCCGAGCACCGCCGCCGCCCACCGCGACCTCCGGCTGGCTCTCGGCCACGGCCGCCTGCACGCGGTCGACCCCGCTCTGCACCTCGGTGCCCGCCGAGCGGCGGATGACGACGACCGCGTCGTCGCTGCCCGTCGACACCAGCGTCGATCGCAGGCCCTGCTCGAGCATGAGCACCGTCGCGAACACGAAGACGACGAGCGCCATGCCCCCCGTCGTCAGCGCGGTGGTGAGGCGTCGCGCCCAGAGATTGCGCAGGCAGTAGGAGAACGGGATCTTCATCGGGATGCCGTCGGATGGGGCGTCGTCAGGCCGTCGCGGACCGGGAGCAACACCTGACGCCGGACGACGATGCGGTCGAGGTGGATGGCGTCGATGGCTCGGTGCCCGACCGACGCCGACGCATGCACCGGGCTCATGCCACCGCCCTCAGACCGTCCGCGATGCGAACGTTGCCCGCACGCACTGCCGGCACCACCCCTGCCACGAGCCCCACGAACACGGAGCAGGCGATCTGCAGGAGGACCGTCCCGATCGAGACGTGGAAGATGGGGAACAGCGAACCCATCGCCTGACCGAACACCTCGGCGACGGGGAACGTGAGCGCGATGCCGAGCGCGCCGCCGACCATCGCCATGAAGACCGACTCGCCGAAGACGAGGCCGCCGACGCGCCACGGCTGGAAGCCCAGCGCCTTCAGTGTCGCGTACTCCGGCAGCCGCTCGCGCGCGCTCATCGCCATCGTGTTCGCCATCACGGCCATGATGATGAAGATGACGAGGTACGAGACGATGCGGATGGCGACGACGATCGCCTCGGTCATCGCGACGAACCCGAGCTGGAACGACTTCTCGGTCTCGGTGAGCGTCTCGGCGAGGGAGTTGCGGAACTGCGCATCGACGAGTTCGGAGATCTCCGCCGCGCGATCCGGTGCGTCGATACCCAGGATGTAGATGCCCACGGTGTCCGCCCGCCTCGGCAGCAGGCGCTTCACGGTCTCGTTCAGGTACTGCCAGTGGAAGATGAACTGGTTGGTGTCCGTCTTCGCCTCGCGCCCGTCGTAGATCCCGCGCACCACGAACTCCCAGTTGCCGGCGTAGATCGTCCCGCGCAACGGCACGGTGTCGCCGATCTGCCAGCCGTAGCGGTCGGCGAGCTTCCGGCCGACGACCGCGCCCTTCCGATCGCGCATGAAGGCCTTGTACTGGGCGTCGTCGAGGATGAACTCGGGGTACAGCGAGAAGTAGGTCTCGCCGTCCACCGCGAACTGCGGAAAGAAGTTCTTGGGTGTGACGTAGACGCCGCCGAACCAGTTGCTGGTCGTCACGGTGGAGACGCCGTCGATCTGTCGCAGGCGTTCCCGGTAGGTGATCGGCAACGGGAAGACGAGCGAGATGGAGCTGCGCGTGATGAGCCGTGTGGACGACGCCCCCTCGGCGCCCGCGTACCAGGCATCGACGACCGTCGAGAGCAGCCCGAACGCCAGGATCGCCACGAGCAGGCCGAGCAGCGTCAGTGCCGTGCGGAGCTTGTGGCGCAGCGTGTTGCGGGAGACGAGGCGGAGGAACATGGTGTCCGTGGCCGGGAACTAACGGCCGTCCCCTGCGCCCAGCCCGATCGCCCCCTTCTCCAACTGGACGATGGAGTGCGCCGCCTCCGCTGCGCGCTGGTCGTGCGTGACCATGATGATCGTCTTGCCCAATTCGGTGTTCAGGCGCTCCATGAGGTGCAGGATCTCACCCGCCGAGACGCGGTCGAGGTCGCCGGTGGGTTCGTCGGCGACGAGGAGGGTCGGGTCGGTCACGATGGCGCGGGCGATGGCGACGCGCTGCTGCTGACCGCCCGACAACTCGGACGGATAGTGGCTGGAGCGGTCGGCGAGCCCCACCATCGACAGCGTGAGCTCGGCGCGTTCGCGGCGCTCCCGGCGGCCGAGGTCGGCGAGCAGCAGCGGCAGCTCCACGTTTTCCAGCGCCGTCAGCACCGGCATCAGGTTGTAGAACTGGAAGATGAAGCCCACGTGATGGGCGCGCCACTCCGCGAGGGCCGACTGCGACAGGCGGGTGATGTCGACTCCGTTCACGCGGAGCGTCCCGCTGTCGGGCTTGTCGATGCCCGCGATCAGGTTGAGCAGCGTGCTCTTGCCGGAGCCCGACGGCCCCATGAGCGCGAGGAAGTCGCCCGGAAAGATGTCGAGGTCGAGGCCGGAGAGGACGGCCACGGACTGGCCGCCGCGCTGGTACGACTTCGCGAGGCCGCGGATCTCGACGACCGGCGTGCGGGGTTCCGCGGCACTCACTTGGCGAGCGGCTTCACGGCCGCGCCGTCGGCGAGCTTCTCGCCGGGTTTAAGCACCACCTTGTCTCCCGCCGAGACGCTGCGCGTCAGCTCGACGAGATCACCGATCCGGGCACCCGTCACCACCGGCATCGATTTCGCGATGCCGTCCTTCACCACGAAGACGACGTCCGCCCCACCCCGCTTCACGACGGCCGCCGGATTCACCGCGACCCTCGGCTCGCGCTCGGCGTCGGTGACCTCCCGCGAGAGGAACGTCACCTTGGCGCTCATCTCCGGCAGGATGCGGGGGTCGGGATCGCGGAACCGGATCTTGGTCATCACCGTCGCCTTGGCGCGATCGACCGTCGGCACCATCCGCGCGACGACACCCCGGAAGCGACGATCGGGCAGCGCATCGAGCTGGATCTCCACCGCCTGGTCGACCATCACCTTCGACAGGCTCGCCTCGGACACGTCGGCCTCGACCTCCAGCGTCCCCATGTCGGCCATCGTGACGACGGCACCCTTCGCATCGAGCGACGACGAGAACGGCGTCACGACGTCCCCGATGTTCGCGCTCTTCGTCAGCACCACGCCGTCGAACGGCGCGCGGATGAGCGTCTGCTCCACGCCCACCTCCGCGGCCCGTAGGTTCGCCTCGGCCACCGAGATCGCGGCCTCCTGCGAGCGCAGCACAGCGCGGGCCTTGTCGACCCGGGCCACCGCAGTGTCGTGGGCCGATTCGGAGATGAAGTTCTGGCGCAGGAGGTCGGTGGCGCGGCGCTGCTCGCGCACGGCGTCCGCCAGCTCGACCTTCACCTGGTCGCGGTTCGCGCGGGCGACCTTCAGGTTGGCCCCGGCCTGGTCGCGGGCCGCGGCGACGTCGCGGTTCTCCAACCTTGCGATCACGTCGCCCTGCTTCACGCGGCTGCCCTCCGCGACACCGAGCCATTCGAGCCGGCCGGTGGCCTTCGACGCCACCGCCGCCTTGCGCTGGGCGACGACATACCCGGTGGACGTGAGCACCGAGACGGCCTGCCACGGGTACGCGGTCGTCACGGACGCCTGCTCCACCTCGACGGGCGCCTCGCGGATCCGCTGCGTCAGCATGGCGCCGCCGGCGAGCACCGCCGCGACGACCACCGCCCACACCACCAGCCGGCGCGCGCCCCTGCGTCGGCGGGTCGCCGTGGGGCCGCCGGGCGTCCGGGACAGGGTCAGACGGGAAAGATCAGGTTCCTCCAAGCGCGTTCTCCACTGCGGCAAAAAGCCGGTTCACCCGCCATTGTCACGAAAAAGGCCCCGCGCGAGGCCTCTTCTTCGTGGCGATCCCCGCGGGGTCGTTCCCCCTCAGAAGGAGGACTCGCGCTCCGGCGTCGCCGAAATCTTGTGGATCGAAAGGTCGGCGCCCTCGAACTCGGCCTCGGCATCCAGCCGGATGCCGACGAGCGCCTTGAGCCCGCCGTACACGAGCGCTCCGCCCACGACCGCCACGAGGACGCCCGTCACCGTGCCCACCAGCTGTGCGCCGATGCTGACACCACCCAACCCGCCGAGCGCCTTCGCACCGAAGATTCCCGCAGCGATGCCACCCCAGGCACCGCACAGTCCGTGCAGCGGCCACACGCCGAGGACATCGTCGATGCGCCACCGGTTCTGCACGATCGGGAAAAGTCCGACGAAGAGACCACCGGCAACGGCCCCGGTGACCAGCGCCCCCACGGGATGCATGAGATCCGAACCGGCACAGACCGCCACCAGACCAGCGAGCGGACCGTTGTGCACGAAGCCCGGATCGTTCCGCCCGAGGAAGAGCGCGACGAGCGTTCCGCCGACCATGGCCATCAGCGAGTTGACCGCGACGAGACCGCTGATCTTGTCGAGCGCCTGTGCCGACATCACGTTGAAGCCGAACCAGCCCACCGTCAGGATCCACGCACCAAGCGCGAGGAACGGAATGCTGGATGGCGGATGGGACGAAACCCCGCCGTCCTTCCGATAGCGCCCGTGCCGGGGTCCGAGCAGCACCACCGCCATCAGGCCGATCCAGCCGCCCACCGCGTGAACGACGACGGAGCCCGCGAAATCGTGGAAGGCGAAGCCGAACGTGGCCGTGATCCAGTCCTGCACCCCGAACCGGTTGTTCCAGGCGATCCCCTCGAAGAACGGGTACACCAGCCCCACGAGAATCGCCGTCGCGGCGAGCTGCGGATGGAATCGCGCCCGCTCCGCGATGCCGCCGGACACGATGGCGGGGATCGCCGCGGCGAACGTGAGAAGGAAGAAGAACTTGGTCAGTTCGTAGCCATTGCCCTGCACGAGGCCCTCGGCCCCGGTGAGGAAGCTGGTGCCGTAGGCGACGCCGTAGCCGACGAAGAAGTAGGCGATGGTCGACATGGAGAAATCCGCGAGGATCTTGACCAGCGCATTGACCTGGTTCTTGCCCCGGACCGTGCCGAGTTCGAGAAAGGCGAAGCCGGCATGCATGGCGAGCACCATGATGGCGCCGAGTAGCACGAACAGCACGTCCTGATGGCGTGCAGCCTCCATGGGGAGATCCTCCAATGGTGAGTTTTCTTGGTCTGGGCCCTGCGCGCCGGTCCGTGTCCGGCGGGCCGTATGATGCCGGAAGGGTCCCGCGATGACTGCAGTCGCACCCACATGGTGCGGCGACCGTCCGGAACGGTCCCCGCCATCGCGGAAAACAGGGACAATACTGGCTTCGATCCCGCGCAATCCATGGACATCGCCGCCCCACCGACACCCGCCCCGGATCGCCGGCTCACCCTGCAGGAAGTCCTCGACGACCTGGTGGCCGACGCGCTGGTCACGCCCGAGGCCGCCCGCGACCTCCTCGCGAAGCAGCCGGCCCGCCGTGTCGCCGTCCATCCGCTGGTGCTGGTCGCCGACCAGAAGTGGCGCGATCCGCGCAATCCCAAGAAGGTCCTGACGCTCGAGCCGCTCACCGAGTGGCTCGCCGGCAAGGTGGGGCTCGCATACATGCACGTGGACCCCTTCAAGATCGACTTCGCGGCGGTCACGAAGGTGATGTCCAATGCCTACGCCACCCGGTTCCGCATCCTGCCGGTGCAGGTGAACGCCCGGGAATGCGTGATCGCCACGTGCGAACCGTTCGTGCGCGAGTGGGAGAAGGAACTGTCCCGCGCGCTGCGGCTCGAGATCCGGCGGGTGGTCGCGAACCCGACGGACATCGACGCCTTCCTGGTGGAGTTCTACAACCTGGCCCGCTCGGTCCAGGGCGCCCAGCAGCAGAAGAAGGGCGAGCTGAACGACATCACCAACTTCGAGCAGCTCGTGCAGCTGGGCAGTCGCGGGCAGGTGGACGCCAACGACCGCCACATCGTCCACATCGTCGACTGGATCTTCCAGTACGCCTTCGAGCAGCGCGCGAGCGACATCCACATGGAGCCCCGCCGCGACACCGGGAACGTCCGGTTCCGCATCGACGGCGTGCTGCATCAGGTCTACCAGATCCCCACGCCGGTCATGGCCGCCATGACGAGCCGGATCAAGATCCTCGGTCGCATGGACGTCGTCGAGAAGCGCCGCCCGCAGGACGGCCGGATCAAGACCCTCACCCCCGACGGCCAGGAGGTCGAACTCCGCCTCTCGACGATGCCGACTGCCTTCGGCGAGAAGCTCGTGATGCGGATCTTCAACCCGGACGTGATCGTGAAGGACTACCGGGAACTGGGGTTCTCGGAGGACGACCAGACCCGCTGGACGCGCATGACGGGCCAGCCGAACGGGATCGTGCTGGTGACGGGCCCGACCGGATCCGGCAAGACGACCACGCTCTACTCGACGCTGAAGCTGCTCGCGAAACCCGACGTCAACGTGTGCACCATCGAGGACCCCATCGAGATGGTGGAACCGGCGTTCAACCAGATGCAGGTGCAGCACGGCATCGGCCTCGACTTCGCCGCCGGCGTGCGGACGCTGCTGCGGCAGGACCCGGACATCATCATGGTGGGTGAGATCCGCGATCTCGAAACCGCCGAGATGGCGATCCAGGCCGCACTCACGGGCCACCTGGTGCTCTCGACGCTCCACACGAACGACGCCCCCTCGGCGGTGACGCGTCTCCTCGACATCGGCGTCCCGCCCTATCTCCTGCACTCGACGATCCTCGGGGTGATGGCGCAGCGCCTGGTCCGCACCCTCTGCCCCCACTGCCGCGAGACTGTGCCGGTGGACGACGAGACCTGGAAGATGCTGATCAACCCGTGGCAGTCCGAACGCCCTAAGCAGGTGTGGGCATCGCGCGGCTGCCTCGAATGCCGCATGACCGGCTACCTCGGCCGGGTGGGCATCTACGAGATCATGCTGATGAGCCCGGAGCAGCGGAAGTTCGTGACGGCCGAGATGGACCTCGCCGACGTCCGCGAGCAGGCGTACCGCGACGGCATGAAGCCGCTCCGCATCAGCGGCGCACTGAAGGTGGCCCAGGGCGTCACCACCATCGACGAGGTTCTCAAGGCGGCCCCGCCGTTGTCGGGAGATCGCCGTCGCCGGACTGCGCCCTCGGCGTAGGGGGACTCTGATGTATTCGCACGGTTGCGCGAGTACATCAGAGCCTCGCTGTGCCATGTTGGAAAGGAGGTAGGTGCCATGACACCGACGAACATGCCCGCCGCGAGAAGCCCGGTCGTCGCCACCTGGCTCGCCGCGGCGGTGGTGCTGCTGGCCGGTGGTGCCGGACGGCTGCTCGACTATCTGGGCGGCGCGCCGCTGCCGTTCGCCCCCGCACTGGGCGTTGCCGGTGCCGTGCTCGTGTTCCGCGGCTGGAGCCACTGGCCTGGCGTCGCCATCGCCCTCGGGCTGCTCGCGCTCGCCTCGGAAGGCGCCGTCCGGCCGGGGCTCATCGCAGGTCTCGCGGAGGTCGGCGCCGCCTCAGGGGCAGCTCTGCTCGTCCGCCGACTGCTGGTCGCGGACCGCTCCGCATCGACGCAGCGCGTCCTGACCACGATGGTCGCCGCGGTCGTGCTGCCCTCCCTGCTGCCCGGCTTCGCCACGGTCTTCCTCCATGCGTTCCCGGACGGCGTCCGCGCCTGGTGCGGGGGCGTCATCGGTCTCCTCGCGACGCTCCCTGCCGCGTTCGCATGGCAGGCGATCGCCGCAAGGGCGCCGTCCGGTGGGAACGGCGCGCCGGCCGAGCCGGCATCGCCGGACATCCGCGAATCGCGCGTCTACCTGCACACGATCATCGACGCCATTCCCAGCCCGGTGCTCGTGAAGGACACCGCGCATCGATACGTCGCGGTCAACGAGGCGTTCGAGCGCTTCTTCAAGCGGACAGCCGAGCTGATCCTCGGCCGGACCGACCGGGATTTCTTCGACAAGAAGGACGCCGACTTCTTCATCGGCACCGACATCCGTGCCCTGTCCGGCGAGGCCGACGTCCACTACGAGTACCCGTACCGCATCCAGGACGAGACGATCTGGATGATGGTGCAGAAGACACGCATGGCGGGGCCGGACGGGACGCCCTTCATCCTCCTCATCATGATCGACGTCACGGCGCGGCGAGCGGCCGAGGAGAAGGTCCGCGCCAACGAGCAGCGCTTCCGCGGCCTCACTGCCATGTCCGCCGACTGGTACTGGGAGCAGGACGCCGAGCTGCGATTCACGTACATCTCCCCTACCGCGGAAGGTCGCGCCGTGGCGGAGCCCGCCGACCTGATCGGCAGGACGCGCTTCGACGACCACTTCGACTGGGAATCCCCCGAGGCGGAACGCGAACACCGCGAGATCACCGCCGATCACAAGCCCTTCCGGGACCTCGTGGTGCGCGGCCGCCAGACGGGTCGGTGGGGCATGTCGAGCGGCGATCCCGTGTTCGATGACGCCGGTCGCTTCATCGGTTATCGCGGCGTGGGGCGCGACATCACCGACCTCAAGCGCGTCGAGGAACAGCTCCGCCGCAGCGAGGCGCGGTTCCGCGACTTCGCCGAAGCCGCCGGCGAATTCGTCTGGGAAACCGATGCCGAGCGGCGCTACACCTTTCTCTCGCCCAAGGTGAAGAACGTCCTCGAGTACAGCGACCGCGACCTCATCGGGCGCCGCGTCGCCGAGCTGATGCCGGCGGGCGAGGCCGAGCGCGTGGAGCGCTGGCTCGAGGAGAACACCGAGGCCGACGGCGCCTTCCGCGATCTGGAACACATGGTCCTCACCCGCTCGGGCAATACTGTCTGGATCATGGTGAACGCGGTCGCGGTGCGAGACGCTGCCGGGGCCGTGATCGGGCATCGGGGCACCGTGCGCGACGTCACCGACCGCAAGCAGGCCGAGGAACGCATCAGCCAGCTGGCCACGCGCGACCCGCTCACCGGGCTGCCGAATCGCCTGCTGCTGCACGACCGTCTCGAACAGGCGCTCGTGAACGCGCGGCGCAGCCGGGAGTCGGTGGCGTTGATGTTCCTCGACCTCGACCGTTTCAAGAACATCAACGACTCGCTGGGCCACCACGTCGGCGACCTGCTGCTGAAGGAGGTCGCCGCGCGCGTCCAGGGTTGCCTGCGCAAGGGCGACACGCTCTCGCGGCTGGGCGGCGACGAGTTCGTCGTGACCGTCGAGGGGCTGCAGCACGCGGAGGACGCCGCGCAGGTGGCGCGCAAGATCCTCAACTCGCTGGCACGCCCGATGGAGATCGCCGGGAACACGCTGACCACGTCCTGCTCCGTCGGCATCAGCATCTTCCCGGCGGACGGCGACGACTCGGCCACGTTGATGAAGAACGCCGACACCGCGATGTACCACGCGAAGGAGAAGGGCCGCCGCAACTACCAGTTCTTCTCGCGCGAGATGAACATCCGGGCCGTCGA
>JALHMS010000040.1:30208-33096 GCA_022843925.1 Burkholderiales bacterium | reverse complement strand
GAGGAAACGGCGGCGCGAGCGGTCAGCGTTCATCGGCGGGGCGCCCTGCGGGAGGATCGGGCTTCAGTTCGAACACGGTGGGTGGGTACTCCGGGTTGTCGAGGAATGGCGCGAGGTCCTGCGACCCGACGGAGCCCGCAGCACCGGCGCTGCGATAACTGGCAAGCCCCGGGAAGGCGATGAGCGCGACCACCATCACGATCTGGATGCACACGAAGGGGATGGCACCGCGGTAGATGTCGCCCGAGCGCACCGAGCGTGGGGCCACGCTCTTCAGATAGAAGAGCGCGAAGCCGAAGGGCGGATGCATGAACGAGGTCTGCATGTTGACCGCGAGCATCACGCCGAACCAGACGAGGTCGATGCCCAACTTCTCCGCCACAGGGGCGAGCAGCGGCACGAGGATGAACGCCAGCTCGAAGTAGTCGAGGAAGAACGCGAGCACGAACACGAGCAGGTTCACGACGATCAGGAAGCCCAGCACGCCGCCCGGCAGACCGGTGAACAGATGCTCGACCCAGAGATCGCCGTTCACGCCGCGGAACACGAGGCCGAACACCGTCGACCCGATCAGTATGAACATCACGAAGCACGACAGCCGCGTCGTGCTCTCCAGCGCCTGGCGCAGCAGCGGCAGTCTCAGCTTGCCCTTCGCCAGCGCGAGGACGATCGCACCGCAGGCCCCCATCGCCCCGCCCTCCGTCGGCGTGGCGATACCGAGGAAGATGGTGCCCAGCACGAGGAAGATCAGCACCAGCGGCGGCACCAGCGTCACGAGCACCCGCCGCAGGAGCGCGCCCGGCGCATGCCGCCGTTCGGTGGGCGGCAGCGCGGGAGCCGCCGACGGCTTCACGATCGACACCAGCAACACGTAGACGGCGTAGGCCGCCGTGAGCAGAAGCCCCGGGACGAGCGCGCCGCGATAGAGATCCCCGATGGGCCGCGCGAGCTGGTCCGCCATCACGATCAGCACCAGCGACGGCGGGATGATCTGCGCGAGCGTGCCGGACGCCGCGATCACACCCGTCGACAGCCGCGCGCTGTAGCCCTGCCGCAGCATCACGGGCAGGGAGATGAGTCCCATCGAGATCACCGAGGCCGCCACGACACCGGTCGTCGCCGCGAGCAGCGCACCCACGAAGATCACCGCGTAGGCGAGCCCGCCGCGGATCGGACCGAAGAGCTGGCCGATGGTCTCGAGGAGTTCCTCGGCCATGCCGCTGCGTTCGAGGATCAGCCCCATGAACGTGAAGAACGGGATCGCGAGCAGCGTCTCGTTCTGCATGATCCCGTAGACCCGCTGCGGCAGCGCCTGGAGCAGCGAGGCCTGCAGCAGACCGACCTCCACGCCGACGATCCCGAAGAAGAGTCCGATGGCAGCGAGCGCGAAGGCCACCGGATACCCGAGCAGCAGGAACACGACCAGACCCACGAACATCAGCGGACCGACCGAGGAGATGAGCCATGCCGTCATCCCGCGATCCAGTGCATCGCGAAGCTCATGTGGACGCCCCCGGCGCGGACGCTTCCCCGTGCGTCGAGAGGATCCTGTCCGCCGGATACCTGCCCGACAACGCAGCGACGACCTTGATCGCCTGCGACAGCCCCTGCAGCCACAGCAGCGCGAAACCCGCGGGGATGAGGAACTTCACCGGCGCCACCCACAGGCCACCGGCATTGATGGAGACCTCGCGGTTCGCGACGGCGTCCATGAAGAACGGCCAGGCATGACGCAGCATCAGCAGCGCGAACGGAAAGAGGAAGACGAGCGTGCCGAACAGTTCGATCTTCAGGCGGGTGCGCTCGGAGAGACGCGAAGCCACGAGGTCGATGCGCACGTGACCATTCTTGAGGAGCGTGCTGCCGCCGGCGAGGAGGAACACGGCGGCGAAGAGGTACCACTGCACTTCGAGGAAGGCATTCGAGCTGATCGAGAAGGCCTTGCGGGATATGGCGTTCATCGCACTGATGACGGTCATCGCGAGGATGAGCCAACCGACCGCGCGGCCGACGCGCTCGTTCAGGGCATCGATGCCGCGGGACAATCCCAGCCAAGCATTCACAGCGGGCCTCCGGGAAGCGTCGGACGATCGGTGTCCCGAGCGCCTGAGGCACGGCCAGCGCGAGAACCGCGATGGCGATGGCACTGCCGCCCGCTGCGCGGGCAGACACTGCTTTGCATGATCGAGGACCGCACGCTCATGTCATCGCACCCCACACTGCTCACCTCTGAAAGCTGCATCCTGGTCTCGTGGTGACTGCATTCGAGCGCCCGATCCGAGGGCATCATCCGGCGTCCGCGCCCCGTCGTCGTGCGGCTGTCGGACGCCGGGTATCGGAGCCCGATCCGATGGATTCTGTGGCCCGGTCGTCGAAGACGCATCGGGCTTAGGAGTGATCGAGGTTGAACCCTTGGAGCGAAGCGCGCCTCCCCCTTTCGAGGGAGATGTGGACATGGACACGATGCGTCGCGACGGGACACGCAGCGGAGAGTCCCGGAACGCGGGCGTCGGGCGAAGCCCGACCCACGGGGGTTGTGTTCAGCGTCGCGGAGTCCTGAGGCGAAGGCCCTTCGTGGGTCGAGCATTGCTCGACGCGGCGAGGGCATGGGTACAGCGATGAATCCTGGAACGCGGGCGTCGGGCGCAGCCCGACCCACGGCGGTTGTTTCCAGCGTCGCGGCATCCAGCGGCGAGGGCCCTTCGTGGGTCGAGCATCGCTCGACGCGGCGATGGCTTGGGCACTTCGACGAATCCCGGAACGCGGGCATCGGGCGCAGCCCGACCCACGGCGGTTGTTTCCAGCGTCGCGGCATCCAGCGGCGAGGGCCCTTCGTGGGTCGAGCATCGCTCGACGCGGCGATGGCTTGGGCACTTCGACGAATCCCG
>JALHMS010000040.1:29811-30198 GCA_022843925.1 Burkholderiales bacterium | reverse complement strand
TCGGGCGCAGCCCGACCCACGGCGGTTGTTTCCAGCGTCGCGGCATCCAGCGGCGAGGGCCCTTCGTGGGTCGAGCATCGCTCGACGCGGCGATGGCTTGGGCACTTCGACGAATCCCGGAACGCGGGCATCGGGCGAAGCCCGACCCACGGCGGTTGTTTCCAGCGTCGCGGCATCCAGCGGCGAGGGCCCTTCGTGGGTCGAGCATTGCTCGACGCTGCGTGGGCTTGGGTACAGCGACGAATCCCGGAACGCGGGCATCGGGCGAAGCCCGACCCACGGCGGTTGTTTCCAGCGTCGCGGCATCCAGCGGCGAGGGCCCTTCGTGGGTCGAGCATCGCTCGACGCGGCGATGGCTTGGGCACTTCGACGAATCCTGGAACGCGG
>JALHMS010000040.1:18715-29801 GCA_022843925.1 Burkholderiales bacterium | reverse complement strand
AGCCCGACCCACGGCGGTTGTTTCCAGCGTCGCGGCATCCAGCGGCGAGGGCCCTTCGTGGGTCGAGCATCGCTCGACGCGGCGATGGCTTGGGCACTTCGACGAATCCTGGAACGCGGGCGTCGGGCGCAGCCCGACCCACGGCGGTTGTTTCCAGCGTCGCGGCATCCAGCGGCGAGGGCCCTTCGTGGGTCGAGCATCGCTCGACGCTGCGTGGGCTTGGGTACAGCGACGAATCCCGGAACGCGGGCATCGGGCGAAGCCCGACCCACGGGGGGATGTACAAGGGGCCCTCCCCTTGTTGGTGCGCCACGCGGCCAAGCCGCCGCGGGCCACCGGCCCGAGAGGCGGCCATGGGCCCCTCCTACACGAACCGTCGCTTTGATCACGGATGGTGGGTGCGCCACGAACCGTGAACGCCAGGAACCACCCTCAGAACTTCACCAACCCCCGTCGCGCCGCGAGCGAGATGGCTTCCGCGCGGCTCGTGACGTCGAGCTTCGCGAACGTGCTCTTCAGATGGCTCTTCACCGTGCTCTCGCTGATGTGGAGCGCGACGCCGATGCTGCGGTTGCTCAGGCCCTGCGCGAGGAGCTCGAGGATCTGGGTCTCGCGGTCGGTCAGCGCCTCTTCCTGCACGCGGTGCACGAGCTTCGCGGCGAGCTTCGGCTGCAGATAGCCCTCGCCTGCGTGGACCATGCGGATGCAGCGGAAGAGTTCCTCCGGCTGCACGTCCTTCAGCAGATACGCCTTCGCCCCGGCGCGCAGACCGGCGTAGATGTCCTCGTCGTGGTCGAAGGTCGTCAGCACGATGATGCTGGCGCGCGGATCTTCCGCGCAGATCTGGCGGATGGCCGGCACGCCTTCCATGCGGGGCATGCGGAGGTCCATCAGCACGACGTCGGGCCGGAGGCTCCGCCAGAGCGCCACGGCCTCCTCGCCGTCGCCCGCCTCGCCGACGACGCGGACGTCGTCCTCCATGTCGATGATCGCGGCGAGCCCGCGCCGCACGAGCGAATGATCGTCGGCGATCATCACCCGGATGAACGCGCCGACGGCGGCGGGCGCCCCGGTCCGTACCACGGGACGCGGACTCATCGGTCTCCGCCGCCGTGCGAGGCGAGATGCATCACCACGCGCGTGCCGCGACCGGCGGTGCTCGTCACGTGCAGCGTCGCGCCGATGCGCTCCGCCCGCTCGCGCATGCCGAGCAGCCCGAAGCCGTCGTGGCGGCCATCGGTGTCGAATCCCGCACCGTCATCCGTGATGCGCAGCGAGAGCCCGTCGGCCTGATAGTCGACGAGCAGTTCGACGTTCCGCGCGGACGCGTGCTTCAGGACGTTCGTGATGCATTCCTGCGCGATGCGCACCAGCTCGGCCTCGACGTCCACCGGCAGCGTCACCTTCTCGCCGGAGATGCGCAGCCGCGCGCCGGCGCCGGTCGCCTCCATGCGCCGCACCTGGGCCTCCAGCGCGAGCGCGAGATCGGGTCGGCGCGTCGGATCCGGGCGCAGCGCGCTCACCGAAAGCCGCGCCTCGTCGAGGCACGACTGCGCGAGGCCACGGGCGTTGTCGATGTAGTCGAGCGCGACATCCCCATGGGCCCGGCGCAGCGCGCGGCTCGCCGCCTCGAGGTTCACGACCACGCCCGTGAACCCCTGCGCGAGCGTGTCGTGGATGTCGCGGGCGATGCGGTTGCGTTCGGCCAGCACCGCCGCCCGACGCGCTTCCTCGCCCAGCCGCGCCATCTGCACGGCGAGCGTCGCCTGGCTCGCGAGGGCCTCGGCGAGCGGGATCTTGGCCTGCATCTCCTTCGGATCGTCCTTGCTGCTGCGCACGCAGATCCAGCCCACGGTCTCGGTGCCGAGCACCATCGGGACGGTGAGGAGCGTCCGCACGCCGAGAGAGTTGATGTACGCCCGGTTCACCTCGGGCATGCCGTCGACGGCATCCTCCATCAGGTACATCTCGGGCCGCTCGACCGGGAAGGTCGAGACGCCGCTCCCGCCCACGGGCAGCGGACGCAGGACCGCCGGATGGTGGGACTCCTCGGCGCGGATCATCCGCGACTCGAGGTACTCGAGGTGCAGCCGCACGGAATCGTTCTCGGGGTCGGGAAACCAGAGCGTGCCGCCGACGCCCTCCAGCTGCTGCACGGTGACCTCGAGCACGTGGCCGAGGAAGCGGTCGATGTCGGGCTCGTTCGTGAGCACCTCCAGCGACTCGATGAGCATCCGCGCCTGACCGTGCGCCAGGGCTTCGGCGCGGCGATGCTGTTCGACCTCCGCCGCGAGCGAGCGGTTGGCGTGCTCCAGTGCGACGAGGCGCTTGCGGAGGCGGTCGACGACGGAATCGGAACCGCCTCCCGGGGCGCCGGTGAGCGGGGTGCGACGGGCGGGGCGCCGGGTGTCCGTCAAGGCGATCTCCGGCGCCCGGGCGTCATGCCGCGGCGTGGATGTGTTCGGTGACCGGCGCGAGGGTGCCCTGCGCGTCGAACGGCCAGCCGGCCGGCTTCGAGACGACCTCGAAGCGTTCCGGCTGACGCAGCACCTCGGCCAGCATCGGTTCGGACACCTCGATCTCGCCGAGGTGCAGCGTGTTGCGGATGCGCACGATGCGGCAGTTCTCGGGCTTCACGCGCACGACGGTCTTCACGGCGAGCGCCACGGCGTCGTGGTCGGTGTTCATCACCATCGGGATCATCCCGCCGTCGAGATTCATCGACGTGATCACGTTCGCGTACGTCGAGGCGATGTCCAGCTCGCGGAAGATGCGCATCGTGATGACATCCGCCGCGCCGATGCCCGTCGCGTTGCCGTGCGTGACACGCGTGAGGTTCAGCACGACGATCTTCTTCACGAACGGCTTCGCGGGCCATTTCACCGAGCGGCGGTTGCGTCCGACGATGTTGGGGTCGAAGCCGGCGCCGGAGATGTTCTTGCCCATCTCGTCGATGACCAGCACGTCGATCTCGTCGAAGAAGAGCTGCGGCATGTTCTTCTTGGCGAGCACCTGCAGTTCGGGCTCGCGCGTCGCGAGCTTCTCGGCCGGCACCAGCTCGATCAGCGCCGTCTCGTCGTAGGCGTTTTCCACGATGCCCACGCCGAACAGCACGTTGCGCTTCGCGATGTTCATGTCGCGGATCTTCGGCAGCAACTCGGGGAAGGAATCCATCCCGTGCATGTGGTACGTCGACGCACCGATGATCTTGCCGATCCCGATCGCGAGCATCTTGGTGAGGCCGCTCTCGGTGGCACCGCGGAAGCCGGTGTGCGGCTTGATGCGGTTGATGACGACGATCGATTCCGCCTCGGCCGCGTGACGGTCCATGTGCACCGGCGTGCCGTCGTCCAGGTGCCCGACGACCACGGTCTCCATGGTCGCGCGGATCGGGACGCCCGTGGCCTCCTCGGTGATCCCGTAGGTCTCCAGCACCTTGCGCTGACCCTCGGCGGTGCCGGCGCCGTGGCTGCCCATGCACGGGAAGATGAAGGGCTGCGCGCCGAGCGCCTTCAGCTCGGCGATCACGGTGCGCACGATGAGCGCGATGTTGGCGACGCCCCGGCTGCCGCAGCCCACCGCTACCACCTGGCCGGGCTTCACTTTCGCCCGGATCTCGGGCTTCGTGAACTCCGCGCGGATGGCACCGGGGATGTCGTCGAGCTTCGAGGGGTCGAACTTCTGGCGCACGCGGGCCATGGACGGCAGGGCCACCTGCAACCCGCCAGAGACGTTCACATCGATGTGATCCGGGATCATGAGCTTGCCTTCCGTGCTGGTGTCGCACCTGTGTGCGCGGCCGCCCCTCCGTGGAGCGCCACCCGGTGCGTGGAGTCCGAAGCTTTGTCCCCCGCGGGCGCGGCGTCAAGGCTTGCGATGCCGGCTGCGGCGGCCGATCCGTCACCGATCCGTCACGGCCCGCCGTCTATACACTGCGACCGTCCACCCAGGACCCATGTCCAGCAGAGGGAGTCGCCATGCCCCAGCGTCCCGCCAAGGTCACCCGCCCGCATCCGTCGGATCTGGTCCGGCGCGAGAAGGCCCTCGCGATGCTCGTCGAGCACGACGCCAGGGCGCTCTGGCTCTGGGGCCCGCCGGGGGCCGGCAAAACGGCGCTGGCCAACCTCTGGCTCGATGCGCTGGGAACACCCTCCGACGCCTGCGCCTGGCTGCAGGTGGACTCGACAGACCACGACCCCGCGGGAACCTTCCACTATCTCGCGCTCGCCACGCCCGGCGGCGCCGAAGGGCTGCCCAAGGCGGACGCAGAACAGCTCACTGCACTGGAGACCTTCGCGCGGACGTTCTTCCGGGCGTGGTTCTCGCGGTTCCCGGAAGGCGGGGTGATCGTGCTCGACGACTGCCACGCGGCCGATGGTCTCCCGGGCTTCGCGACGATCCTGTCCGTCCTCGTGGACTCGATACCCGAACACGTCCGCCTGCTATGCCTGTCGCGCGCCGAACCGCCCAATGCTCTCGCCAGGGCCGTCGCGTACCGGACCCTTGGCGTCATCGGCCCGGACGCCCTGCTGCTGCCGACGGAGGACGCCCTCGCGCTGGCGCGTGCCAGGGGCCTGACGGATGCCGACCGTGCCGCCGCGCTCCTGCAGAGATCCGAGGGCTGGCTGGCGGGGTTCACCCTGATGGTCGAGAACGCCGTGCACGGCGCCGAGGCGCCAGCCTTCGGCACCGATCCGGACCGCGAGACACTCTTCGGATTCTTCCTGACGGAGATCCTCTCGAGCGTCCCTGCGGCGCTGCGCGGCGGCCTGGCACGGATGGCCGTCATGCCGGACATCACGCCCGACGAAGCCGCGGTCCTCGGGGGTGGCCCCGCCGCGGCAGAGCTGCTGGAACGCCTCCACGAGCGGCGCCTCTTCATCGACCGGCGGCCGATGACGACCGTGGACGGCAATCGCGTCGAGGTGTTCCGCTTCCATGCGCTTCTCGCCGGTTGCCTCGATGAGGTCCTGGACCGTGACCTCCCCGCGAGTGCCATCGCCGCGCTGCGCGTGCGCGGCGCCCACCTGCTGGAAGCGCGCGGCAGCATCGAGGACGCCTTCGCACTGCTTTGCCGCGCGCAGGCCTGGGACGAGGCCACCCGCATCGTGCTGACCCACGCGGAGGCGCTGCTGGGCCAGGGCCGCTGGGAAACCGTGACGGGCTGGATCATGGCCATTCCGGAGACCGATCGCGAAGCGGAACCATGGCTGCTCTACTGGTGGGGCATCGCGCTCATCGCGATCCAGCCGACGTCGGCGCGCGGCGTGCTGGAACGCGCCTTCCACCGGTTCCTCGCGATCGGCAACCGCGACGGACAGGCGCTCGCCGCTGCCGGTGTCATGTGGTCGCACAATTACGAGGGCTTCTCCACCCACGTCATGGACGAGTGGTTCGGCCATCTCGAACGTCTGCTGACAGGGGGCGAGGGCTTCGCCTCGCCGACCACGGCGCTGGTCACTTGGGCCGGCTTCCTCGCGGGCGCGATCTGGGTCCGTCCCGATCACCCGCTGATCGAGACCGCCAAGGCGCGCGTGATCGACATGATCAACGACCCTTCGATCGATCCGAATCGGCGGACCGGTGCGGGCATCTCGGTGGTGCACTACCTCACGCTCACGGGTCGCTTCGAGGAGGGCTGGGCCGTCCAGACGACCCTCGACACCCTGCAGTCCTCCGGACTGCTCAGCCCCGTGAACCGCTGCCAATGGCTCGCGATCCGCGGGCTCCGTCACTACTTCCTGGGTGACTCCGCGATAGCCCTGGTCGATCTTCAGGCATCCCGCAGACTCGGCGAGGAGGTGGGCCTGCCCATGGCGGAACTGATCTCGATGCCGTTCGAGGCCTGGCAGCATCTGATGATCGGCCAGAGCGACGAGGCGGCAACGATCATCGAACTGGTTCGGCACCGCGTCCAGCATGAATGGGCATACCTGATGAGCGCCTACCAGATCTCCGCCTCGATGCTGCATTCACAGCGGGGCGCGTGGCCGATCGCGCGCCAGCACGCCATCGAGGCCATGGAGGCCGTGCGTCGCACCAACTCGCGGCTGACGGTGACCATCTGGGCGGGCATCGCTGCCGCGGCGTTCGCCGATGCCGACGACTACGCCGGCGCGCAGGCGCTCGTGGAAGAAGGGCGGGCCGCGCGGGCCGGCACCTACTACACCTGCTACGACGCGGTGTTCGTCTTCGCCGAGGCGTGGATCGCCTGGCGCCAGGGCGATCGCGACGGGGCACGGGTCAAGCTCCGGGAGTGCCTCGAACGCATTCTGCAAAGACCCGTCGAGGGGAACTTCATCCGCTGGCATCAGCGGGCCGCGCCGGTCCTGCTCGCCGAAGCATTGCGCAGCGACATTCAGGCAAGCGTCGCGTCCGAACTGATCCAGCGCTGGCGGTTCCGTCCGCCCGTCGATGCACCGGACCGCTGGCCGTGGCGCGTCCGCATCCGCGTGTTCGGCCCGCTCTCCGTGGAGGTCGATAACGCTCCACTGCCCGCCGGCCGCAAGACGCCGCGCCGTCTGCTCGACCTCCTCGGCCTGCTGGTGCTTGCCGGCAGCCACGGCATGAGCGTCGCGGCCCTCGGTGACAGCCTCTATCCCGAACAGGATGGCGACGCCGCAGCGAGCGCCGTGCGCCAGGGCATCCATCGGCTGCGGCTCTGGCTGCGCATTCCCGAAGCCGTGACGATCTCGATCGCCGGCTCGGTCCACCTCGACCCGATGCTCGTCTGGACCGACCACGCAGCACTGCTGCGCCGCTCGCAGGGCCGCGAGGACGACACCGTCGCGCAGGTCCGATATTTCCTTGACCTGCACACGGGCCCGCTGCTGCCGAGCTGCGATCACCTGCCCGTCGTGCTCGCCGAACGCAGCCGCATCGCACAGCGCATCGTGCAGCGAGCGCGCGAAGCGGGAGACGGACTGGCGGAGCGCGGCGCAGACCAGGAGGCGGCCGATCTCTGGGCGCGCGCGCTCGAAGTGGACCCGGTCGCGGAACCGCTTTGGCAGCGGCTCATCCAGGCGCATGCGCGTCGTGGCGAGGGTGCCGAAGCCGCGGCCGCGCTGCGTCGCTGCACCGATGCGCTACGGGAGCATCTCGGGAAGTCCCCCTCGACCGAGACCCTGGCAGTCGCGAAGGCGATGGGGCTGGTGCAGTAGGTTTCGCACGTCTCGGCGGGCCGCCGGGTCGACGGTGTGGTGGGCTACCATGGGCCATCCACCTCCCCGGCCCGCCCGCGCCTCCGATGAAGACTGCCCGCACCTGCCTCGCCACCTGCCTCCTCCTCGCCGTTGCAAGCGCCTCCGCCACCCCGCCCTACCAGCGCCCCGCCGGCATCGCCGACGACAAGGAGCCGCTGATCGTGGCCGGCTATCGCGCGATCTTCACGTGTGCCGCACACTTCCACGCGGGCCGGCCGCTCGACGACATCGAGCGCGTCGAGATGGTCGACGTCCGCCCGTTCGGATTCCCCGCCCCGGTCATCGACGCGCAACGCCGCCTCGTCACGGCCACCGACCCTTCCGGGAAGATCGTCCGGATCGCGGCCTACCGCGACACGATGGGCTGCACGCTCCTTCCGCCGCACTGGTCCGCCGCAGATGTGCCGCGCCTGCCTTACGTGGCGTGGGCACCGGCGCCCGATGTATCGAAGCTCCCCTTCCCGGCCGGCGACCGCGTCGAGCTTCCCGCCGACGGCCTCGACCCCGCGTATCGCACGCTCGCATCCGCGCTCGACAAGGCGTTCGACGGGAAGAGCTACGGCACAGCGCCGGGCGTCGTCACCACCGCGGTCATCGTCGTGAAGGGTGGACGCATCGTCGCCGAGCGCTATCGCCCGGGCTTCGGCATCCACAGCGGTTACCGCACGTGGTCCACCGCGAAGAGCATCACCGCGGCGCTGATGGCCATCGCGGCGCGGCAGGGCCTGTTGAACCTGGACGACCGCGCCGACATCCCCGAGTGGAGCCATCCCGGCGATCCGCGCCAGGCGATCACCTACAAGCACCTCCTGTGGATGTCGAGCGGCCTCGTGAGCGGCGGCGCGAACACGAACGCCGTGTACTTCGGCGGGCAGGACATGGAAAGCGGTGCCACCACCACGCCGCTGGAGGCCGCACCGGGTGCGCGATGGAAGTACGCGAACAACGACACGCTCCTGCTGCTGCGCGCGCTGCGCCACAAGCTGGACGACGACCAACGCTATCTGCGCTATCCGTACGAGGAACTGCTGCACCCGCTCGGGATGTGGCACACCCGCATGGAGACCGACCACCTCGGGCGCTTCATCGGGTCGAGCCAGACGTACACCACCGCGCGCGATCTCACGCGCTTCGGCCTGCTGCTGCAGAACGACGGCGTATGGAACGGCAGGCGCCTGCTGCCCGAAGGCTGGGTCGCGTTCGCGGCGACACCCGCGCCCACCAAACCGCCGGTGGTCGGCGAATGGGGCTACGGCGCGCAGTTCTGGCTGCTGGACCAGATGCCCGGCGTGCCACGCGGCACGTTCACCACGGCCGGCAACAAGGGGCAGTACGTGACGGTGGTGCCGGGGCACGATGTGCTGATCGTGCGGACCGGCGTCGACCCCGACGGCAAGCGATTCCATCAGGATCAGTTGGTCGCCGATGTCGTGAAGGCGCTGGGGCGGTAGGGAACCCGTGCGCATCCTGGTGCCGGGCGGCCGCTCCCAGCGTCACGATGCTTTCGTGACAGGGCACTGATGTCGTCCGCCGGCTTCCTCCGCCCGGAGACTTTCTCCGCCTTCGGCGTGGCGCTGCTGCTGGGCCTCGCGCTGCTCGCACTGCGGCCGGCGGACCGCGGCAGCACGCGGAACGCGCTCGTCCTCTTCGGTGCCGCGGCCCTCGCGGAGATCGGGGCGATCGTTGCCGACGCGCACGGCGCGGCGCGGCCGGCGGGGATCCTCGGGGACATCGCGGTGATCGCCATCGGCGTCGTGCTGATCCGGCTCGCCGGGCTCTTCGTGTTCCGTGTCGCGCTGCCGGCCATCCGCGTGGGCGTCGCGCAGATCGCGCAGGACCTCGTGACGATCGGCCTGCTGATCGGCTGGGGCATCGCGTGGCTGCGCCTCACGGGTGTCGACCCCACGAGCCTCTTCACGACATCGGCCGTCATCACGGCCGTGATCGCGTTCTCGATGCAGGACACGCTCGGCAACCTGCTGGGCGGCGTGGTGCTGCAACTCGACGACTCCATCACCGTCGGCGACTGGGTGAAGCTCGACGACGTGAGTGGGCGCGTCACGGACATCCGCTGGCGCCACACCGCCATCGAGACGCGCAACCGCGAGACGATCATCGTGCCCAACAGCTGGCTGATGAAGAACCGGTTCACGCTGCTCGGCGCGCGCGACGACGAGGCCGTGCGGTGGCGCCGCTGGGTGTGGTTCCAGCTCGACCTCGACACGACGCCGACCGAGGTCTGCCGCGTGCTCGCGAAGGCGGCGACCGAGGCGGAGATCGCGCACGTGCTGCGCGATCCGCCTCCCAGCGCCGTGCTGATGGACACCTCCGACGGTGTCGCGCGATACGCGCTTCGGTACTGGCTCGACGATCCGCGCGAGGACGACCCCACCGATTCCGCCGTGCGTACCCACGCGCTCGCAGCGTTGGCGCGCAACGGCATCCGGCTCGCCGTGCGCCGCGAGGAACACCTCGTCACGAAGGAGAACGATGCGCGCCGATCCGCGCAGCAGGCCGCGGAATCCGCTCGACGCCGTGCGGCGCTGGACGGCGTGGACCTCTTCACCGCGCTGTCGCCGGAGGAGAAGAACCGCCTGGTCGAGCATCTCGTGTATGCACCATTCGCGAAGGGCGACATCGTGACGCGCCAGGGCGCCGTGGCGCACTGGCTGTACCTCATCGTCGCGGGCGAAGCGGACATCTGGCTGGAGACAGGCGCCGGTCGCCGGCACATCGCGGTGCTGGTGGCCGGGACGATCTTCGGAGAGATGGGCATGCTCACCGGAGAACCGCGCCGGGCAACCGTCACGGCGCACACCGATCTCGTCTGCTACCGTCTCGACAAGGCCGGTTTCGAGACCGTCCTGCACGACCGACCGGACATCGCGGACAGCGTGTCCCGGGTGCTGGCTGCCCGGGAAGCGGAACTGGAGGCCCAAAGATCCAGCATTGCCGGCAGCGCCGACGAAGCACCGCGCCATGCAGACATCCTCGCCAGCATCCGGAGCTTCTTCGGGCTGACATAGCCGCACCGGAAGCGGCATCCAACCACGGGAGACCTCGCATGAAGACCACCCTCGCCATCCTGCTGACCTTCGCCGCGCTGCTCGGTGCCTGCTCGAAGGGGGACGAGCCCAGCGCTGCGCGCGAGTCGCTCGACAGGGCCAGCGACTCCGCGCAACAGGCCGTCGACGCCGCGAAGGACGCCGCCGATCACGCCACCGAAGCCGCGATGCAGGCAGCGAAGGAGGCCGCGGACCGGGCCACGGAAGCCGCGAAGAGCGCCGCGGACAGCGCCCGCGACGCCGCCGACGCCGCGGTCACGAAGGCGACGGAAGCGACGAAGGCGGCCACGGACGAGGCGATCGAGGAGGTGAAGGAAAGCACGGACGAGGCGAAAGAGGCGATCAACCGGGCGACCGACAAGGCGCGCGAGGTGGTGAAAAAGTAGGCAATGCAGGACGTGCACGCTGGCACGTCCGAGCGTGGACTGGGCGCAGGGTGTTCGTGGGTCGAGCCATGGCTCGACGTGGCGATGGCTTGGGCTCAGCGGCGAATCCAGGATCGCGGGCGTCGGGCAGTGCCCGACCCACGGGCGGTGTTCTCAGCGCAGCGGGTTCCGATGGCGAAGTAGTTCGTGGGTCGAGCATCGCTCGACGCGATGTCGGCTTGGGCTCAGCGGCGCATCCAGGAACGCGAGCGTCGGGCGGAGCCCGACCCACGGGGATCGTTTTCAGCGCCTACTCACCCCTCAGCGAAGCCCTCCGTGGGTCGAGCTACGCTCGACGCTGCGTTGGCGTGGGCACCGCGCCGAATCCAGGAACGCGGGCGTCGGGCGGAGCCCGACCCACGGGGATCGTTTTCAGCGCCTACGCACCCCTCAG
>JALHMS010000040.1:0-18705 GCA_022843925.1 Burkholderiales bacterium | reverse complement strand
CGTGGGTCGAGCTACGCTCGACGCTGCGTTGGCGTGGGCACCGCGCCGAATCCAGGAACGCGGGCGTCGGGCGGAGCCCGACCCACGGGGATCGTTTTCAGCGCCTACGCACCCCTCAGCGAAGTCCTTCGTGGGTCGAGCTACGCTCGACGCTGCGTTGGCGTGGGCACCGCGCCGAATCCAGGAACGCGGGCGTCGGGCGGAGCCCGACCCACGGGGATCGTTTTCAGCGCCTACGCACCCCTCAGCGAAGTCCTTCGTGGGTCGAGCTACGCTCGACGCGATGTCGGCTTGGGCACCACGACGCATCCAGGAACGCGAGCGTCGGGCAAAGCCCCACCCACGCTGACCCATCGCCCCGGGTTGTGTCCACACGCTGCCGCGCGCAGACTCGCCCGGCGTTCCGACGCCCTCCGGTCACGGCCGGCCGCGCGGACCATGGCCCTGCCCGGAGCCGCCAACGAGAGGAGAGAAGCCGATGTTCCCGAGCCTGAAATCGAAGATCGCGCCGTACGTCGCGATGGCCGTCGCGCTGGCCATGCCGGCCGCCGGCGCAGGCGCCGCCGACACCATCCGCGTCGCGCACATGGACCCGCTGTCCGGCCCCTTCGCGCTGGTCGGCGAGAGCGACAGCCGGCTGCTCCAGGCCGCCGTCGACGACATCAACGCCCGCGGCGGCGTGCTCGGAGGGACCAAGCTCGAGATCGTGAACTTCGACGGCAAGGGCAGCCCGCAGGAGAGCGTGCTCGCGCTGAAGCAGATCATCGACCAGGGCATCCGCTTCGTGTCGCTCGGCTCCGGCTCGCACATCGCGCATGCCCTTCTCGACACGCTGAACAAGCACAACAGCCGCAATCCGGAGCAGGCCGTGCTGCTGCTCAACATCGCCGCGCAGGACCCGCCGCTCACCAACGAGAAGTGCAGCTTCTGGCACTTCCGCTGGGAGGCGCACACCGACATCCGCGTGAAGGTGCTCACCGACCACATCGCCGCGCAGAAGGGCACGCCGAAGGTGTATCTGCTCAATCAGGACTACGCGTTCGGACAGGCCATCAGCCGCGCGGCGCGCGAGATGCTGGCGGCGCGCCGGCCGGACATCAAGATCGTGGGCGACGACCTCCACCCGCTCGGCAAGGTGAAGGACTTCGCGCCGTACATCTCGAAGATCAAGGCATCCGGCGCCGACGTCGTGCTGACCGGAAACTGGGGGCAGGACCTCACGCTGCTCGTGAAGGCGAGCAAGGAGGCCGGCCTCGACGCGGTGTTCTACACGTTGAACGCGCACAACCCCGGCGTGCCGGGGTCGCTCGGGAAGGCAGGCGCGGACCACGTGCGCCAGGTCTTCACGTGGCACACCAACGTCGCCGACAACAAGCTCGAGGCGACGGCGAACGACTACAAGAAGCGCTTCAACGAGGACATGTGGCTGTACCTGCCGAAGCTGCAGATGGACATGCTCGCGAAGGCCATCGACACCGCTAAGTCGGCGGATCCGCTGCAGGTGGCGAAGGCGCTGCACGGGATGAAATTCCAGGGCGCCACGGGCGAGGTCACCATGCGCGCCTCGGACCACCAGCTCGTGTCGGCACAGTACATCGCGACGTTCACGAAGACGGGGGGTGCGGTGAAGTACGACGCGGAGGGCACCGGTCACGGCTGGCGGACGGACGTGCGGGTGGAAGGCAAGGACGCCATCCTGCCGACCACGTGCAAGATGGAGATCCCCAGGTAGCCATCCCTCGGAACGCGCGCGGCCCGGTCACTGCGGGCTACCATCGGCGCATCCAACTGCCCAATCCGAGGATTCCCGATGGCGCACCCACTCGCAGGTCATCCGGCCCCGCCTGCATCGCTGACCGACATCCCGGCGCTGCTCGCGGCCTACCTGGACACGCCCGACATCTCCGATCCGCGCCAGCGCGTCGCCTTCGGCACCAGCGGGCACCGCGGCAGCGCACTCGACGGCAGCTTCAACGAGGCGCACATCCTCGCCATCACCCAGGCGGTGTGCGAGTTCCGCGCGCAGCAGGGGATCACCGGTCCCCTCTTCCTGGGGAAGGACACGCACGCGCTGTCCGGTCCCGCGCAGACCACGGCCATCGAGGTGCTCGCGGCGAACGGCGTCACGACGCAGATCCAAGGCGATGACGGCTTCACGCCGACCCCCGTGATCTCGCGGGCGATCCTTGCCCACAACCACGGCGACGGGCCGCGCGCCGACGGCATGGTGATCACGCCCTCGCACAACCCGCCCCGCGACGGCGGCATCAAGTACAACCCGCCCCACGGCGGCCCCGCCGACACCGACGTCACCGGCTGGATCGAGCAGCGGGCCAACGCGTTGATGGCCGACGGCAACCGCGGCGTGCGGCGCATGCCGGTCGACAGCGCCATGGTGAGCGGCGCGATCCGCGCTGCGGACTTCGTGACGCCCTACGTGGACGACCTCGGTGCAGTCATCGACATGGTCGCGATCCGCACCCAGAAGATACGCATCGGGGTGGACCCGATGGGCGGTGCCGCCGTGGCGTACTGGGGGCAGATCGCACGGACCTACGGACTCGACATCACGGTGGTGAATCCCGCGGTGGACCCCGCCTTCGGCTTCATGACCCTCGACCACGACGGCAGGATCCGCATGGACTGTTCGAGCCCTTACGCCATGGCGGGCCTCGTGGGTCTGAAGGACCGCTTCGATATCGCGTGGGGCAACGACGCCGACGTGGACCGCCACGGCATCGTGACGCCCTCGGCAGGCCTCATGAACCCCAACCACTATCTCGCGGTGGCGATCCATTATCTGGCGACGCATCGTCCGCAATGGCCGTCGACGTCAGCCGTCGGAAAGACGCTGGTGTCGAGCGGCCTCATCGATCGCGTGGTGGCGAGTCTCGGGCGCCGGCTCTACGAGGTCCCGGTGGGCTTCAAGTGGTTCTCGCCGGGGCTGCTCGACGGCAGCGTTTGCTTCGGCGGTGAAGAGAGCGCGGGCGCGAGCTTCCTGCGTCGCGACGGCACCGTGTGGACCACCGACAAGGACGGCATCCTCCTCGCGCTGCTCGCCGCGGAGATCACCGCGGTCACCGGGCGCGATCCAGGCCGCTACTACGCCGACCTCGCCGGGAAGTTCGGCACGCCGTTCTACGTGCGCATCGATGCGCCGGCGAGCCCCGCGCAGAAGGCTGCATTCAAGAAGCTCACGGCAGATGCGGTCACGGCGACCACGCTCGCCGGCGACGAGATCGTCGCAAAGCTCACGTGCGCACCGGGCAACGATGCGCCCATCGGTGGTCTCAAGGTCGCGACATCCGAAGGGTGGTTCGCCGCGCGGCCGTCGGGCACCGAGGACATCTACAAGCTGTACGCCGAGAGCTTCCGGAGCGCGGCGCACCTCGACGAGATCGTGCGGGAGGCGCAGAAGATCGTGAGCGACGCGCTGGCGCGGTAGGCGGCGCCATGTGGATGCTTGGCACGCGTGGGGTTGGCAGCGCACGTGGATGCCGCAAGAAGGGTCGTGGATCTCTCAGCTCGACGCCCGTGTTCCTGGATTCGCCGAGGTGCCCAAGCCATCGCAGCGTCGAGCCTGGCTCGACCCACGAACACCATCGCCATTGGATGTCCCGGCGCTGAAAACAACCCCCGTGGGTCGAGCTTCGCTCGACGCCCGCGTCCCTGGACTCGCCGAGGTGCCCAAGCCATCGCAGCGTCGAGCGATGCTCGACCCACGAACACCATCGCCATTGGATGCCTCGGTGCTGAAAACAAACCCCCGTGGGTCGAGCTTCGCTCGACGCCCGCGTCCCTGGATTCGCCGAGGTGCCCAAGCCATCGCCGCGTCGAGCGTTGCTCGACCCACGAACACCATCGCCATTGGATGCCTCGGCGCTGAAAAACGAACCCCCGTGGGTCGAGCTTCGCTCGACGCCCGCATCCCTGGATTCGCCGAGGTGCCCAAGCCATCGCAGCGTCGAGCGCAGCTCGGCCCACGAACACCACGGGCCGCGTCGCTGCCATCACGTCGTCAGCGCGTCCACCTCGCGCAGGAACGCATCCACCACCGCCAGATAGCGCGTCGTTTCCTCGATGTGCGCCGTGTGGCTGGAATCATCGAACTGCACCACCCGCGAACCCGGGATGCCCGCGCGCAGGGTTTCGGCGCACGCCGGGGTGAGCTCGTCGTGCGCGCCCACGGTGATGAGAGTGGGCACCCTGATCTCGCCGAGGCGGTCGATGCGGTTCCAATCCTTCAGGTTGCCGATCACGATGAACTCGTTGGGGCCGTTCATCACCTCGTACACCTGGTTGCCCTCCAGATTGCGCACGGTGCGCTGCATGCAGTCGGGCCAGGGATCCACCCGACACAGGTGACGACGATAGAACGCCATCACCGCTTCGAGATACTGCGGATCGTTCCATTGCCCGGCCGCCTCGCAGCGCGCCATCACGGCCACCATCGCCGGCGGCAATTGCGCCTTGAGCTTGGACGCCTCCGCCACGAACTGGGGAATGCTTGCCGAGGTACTGGCGAGCACCAGTCCGGCGATGCCCGGCGGGTGCGAGAGCATGTACTCGACCCCCAGCCATCCGCCCCACGACTGACCCAGCAGATGGATCCGCTCGAGGCCGAGGGCCTTGCGCACCGTGTCCACCTCGCGCACCGACCGCTCGATGCGCCACAGGGCCGGATCATCCGGCCGGTCCGAACGGCCGCAGCCGAGCTGGTCGTAGAAGATCACCTCCCGGTCGCGGGCCAGGTCTTGCAGCGGCTCGAGGTAGTCGTGGCCTGCGCCGGGTCCTCCATGGAGCAGCAGCAGCGGCAGGCCCGGCCCACCCCCGACCCGCCGGTACCAGACGCGGTGGCCGTCCACCGGGATGAAGCCTGTTTCCTCGCGCATCGCACTGCCCTCCTGAAGATGCGCAGATTCTGCCGGGCGAACGCGTCCGCTGCACGAGGGAACGGGGTCCGCGGTCAGGAACACGGCTTCGCGCCTGGATTTCCATGGATCGAGCTGCGCTCGACGCCCGCGATCGGGGACTCGCCTCTGCGCCCAAGCCCGCGCCGCGTCGAGCTATTGCTCGACCCACGAAAAGCCTCGCGACGAGACGCCTCTGCGCCGAGCACAACCCCCGTGGGTCGAGCTGTGCTCGACGCCCGCGATAGGAGACTCACCTCCGTACCCAAGCCCGCGCCGCGTCGAGCTATCGCTCGACCCACGAAGGACCTCGCGAAGGAACGCCTCTGCGCTGAGCACAACCCCCGTGGGTCGAGCTCCGCCCGACGCCCGTGCTCCTGGATACGCCGCCGTACCCGATTCATCGCCCCCCCTCACCCGCCCGTGACGCCCTCCGGCAGGGCTGTCTCGACGCAGTCGTTCCGTTGTTGCCCCGCGGCGACAGGCACTTCAGCCCCGTGCTACTTTGTCGTCGCCGCCGCTCAGTTGCATCTCAGTGCCGATGCAACCAGACGAGCATGCGGCCCCGACAAACAAGGAGACCTTCGTGCAAAACATCGACAAGAAATTCCGTCGCGCGTCTGTGCTCGCGCTGACGCTCGCCCTGACATGGACATCCGGGAGTTCGCTCGCCGCAACGACCCGCCACGACATCGTCAACGCAGGCATCGTCTTCGGATCCAGCAACGCCAACACGCTGACGGGATCGGAGAGCATCACCACGACCTCGAGCAACTTCATGAACTTCGCGACCAACACGCTCGACTACGTGTACGGGGCCGCCGCCGCCCCCGGATCCGTCGCGAGCGGTACGTGGAACTGGAGCAATGGGGGTGATTCGCTGACCGGCACCTTCGCGACACTCGCAGTGGAGCCGAACTTCGCAGCCACACCGTTCTGGCGCTACACCGGCACCCGGACAGTGACGGGTGGAACGGGCTATTTTGCAGGCGCGACCGGATCCGGCACGGCGGAACTGTTCATCCATTGGACCGGCGGCGACGGCAACGGCACGACCTTCTACCAGGGAATCGACATCACCCGGATGTCGGTGACGGTCGATACGGACGCACCGATGGCGCAACCGGACACGCGCCCGGTCATCGTCATGGCGAAGAGCGGCGTCGAGAACCTCGTGACCGGGGTGGGCTACAACGAAGGACCCTACACGTCGGTCAGTCCCGGCGAGGCCCTCGCCATCCAGGAGCGGGCGGACTACACCTTCGCGCCACTGCCGATCGCCACGGCACCGTTCACCGGCACGTGGGAGGCGACCTACACCAACGGCACGATGTTCGGCACCTTGGTCGGACCGACGATCTCCTACAACCATCTCGGCAGCGCGTTCAACTATGCGCCGGGAACCGCCCAGCGGACCGGAGGCACGGGCGCCTTCGTCGGTGCCTCGGAGTCGTCGACCTATGAGGGGTTCTCTATCGGTACCGGTGGGCCCCAGGAGGCGGCCACCTATTCGCAGATCGTGGTCACCCGGATCAATCCCGTGCCGGAGCCTGCGTCGGTGGTACTGATGCTCGCCGGTGGTGGCGTTCTGGCCGCCTGGTCCAGGCGCCGGCGCCGTGGGTCTTCCGTCCCTCGGTAACGGACATCGAACATCGTCTTCCGGCGGGGGGCTGGGCGATCACCCGGGCGAACTTGCACCCGGTCGCCAACCCCCGTGGGTCGAGCTGCAGGTCGACGCCCGTGCTCCTGGATACGCCGCCGTGCCCAAGCCATCGCAGCGTCGAGCGCAGCTCGACCCACGAACAGCCCCCGTGGGTCGGGCTCCGCCCGACGCCCACGTTCCTGGATGCGCCGCTGCACCCAGGACATCGCATCGTCGAGCTATCGCTGGACCCACGTAGGGACGCGCGGCAAAACGACTGACTACTCCTTCCACACTTCCTTCACCCGGGCATCCCGCCCGCAGGTCGTGCGGTAGTAGCGATACTTGATCGGGTTCTTCAGGTAGTAGTCCTGGTGGTAGTCCTCCGCGACGGTGAACTCGCCCGCCGGCACCACCTGCGTGTACACCTTCGAGAAGCGGCCGCTCCGTTCGAGCGTCGTCTTGCTGGCTTCGGCCACTGCCTTCTGTTCGTTGCCGCTGTAGAAGATGGCCGTGCGGTACTGGGAGCCCTCGTCGCAGAACTGGCGATCCTTCACGGTCGGATCGACATGCCGCCAGAAGAACTCGACGAGTTCGGCGTAGCTCACCTTCGCCGGGTCGTACGTCACCCGGATCGCCTCGGCGTGACCCGTGTCCCCGGCGCTCACCGACTCGTATGTGGGATTCGGCGTGGTGCCGCCGATGTACCCGGACTCCGCCGACAAGACGCCGGGCACCTTTTCGAAGTCGGCTTCGATGCACCAGAAGCAGCCGCCGGCAAAGATGGCGGTGGCCGGCGCCGCGGCCTGGGCGCGCGCCTTGTTGGCCATTTCCGGCGGCATGCCGGCGAAGACGTTGGCAAAGGCGCTGGCGAGGACCACACCGGCGAGCAGGAGGGAAAGGCGACGACGGATCAAGGCGGGCTCCAGGAGTTCGGTTCGGGGGGGTAGGGCAGGAAATAGCACGATGCCTGCCCAGCCGCTTTATACGCCATGGGCGAACCGAAGGATGCGCTCCGAAGCGGGCTCGCGAATCGTCTCTGCGCTCGCGACCTGGCGCGAGAAGATCAGCAGCCGTCCCTTGTACGCCGGCACACCATCGCTCGCAGGCGTGTCGAGCCGCTCCTCGCGCAGATCGAACCCGCTGGCCAGCAACGCGCGATTGAACGCACTCCGGTTGCCGCGATCCGGATCGACGATCCACACCTGCGCACCGACGGCCGCGTGCCGCACGATGAACGCCGCGAGGACGACGCCGGCGCCGCGGTCGTACAGTAGGTCGCTCCCGACGATGAGGTCGAAGAGTCCGTGCACGGCGGGGCGCGCGCCGGGCGCAACAGGGGTGTCCGGCAGATCCGGTGCGTTCCAGTCGCCGTGCCGATACTTCATCGGGCCCAGGGCGTTCAACCGCAGGTTCTCGAGCATGAACGCCTCGGCGAGCGGATGGCAGTCGCTCGCGGTGATGTCCGCACCGCGGCGGTGCCCGACGAGACTCGCGAGCCCCAGTCCGCACCCGAGTTCGAGGATGCGCTCCCCGGTGGTCACGGGATGGTCGGCGAGCCGCGCGGCGAGCTGAGCGCCCGACGGCCAGAGCAATCCGAAGAGCGGCCACGCGGCCGAAGAGATGCCGAGGCGCTCGGCCACACCGAGCGGATCGGCGTACTGCTGGCGATCGAGGAGCGAGCGGATGACGAGATCGTCGACGCCCGCGACAGCGATGCGCTCCTGCTTGGTGAGGTAGCCGGGCATCGCGAATGGCGCAACCCGGGGAAGGGTCCGCGCGGAGGGGAATCGGTCAGTATGGGGCCGCGGGACGCATCGAACCAATCCGTATGGAAAACGTGTGGAGCCCGGGCGTACGCTCGGACGACGTTGCACCCTGCACCGTACCGGCGCAGGTTTCCGTGTCCGGAGGAGACCACAACATGTCGTCCTGTCCGCAGCGTTCCACCCGCTTCCTCACCCGAATCCCGTTTCTCCTCGTCGCCCTGGTCATCGCATGGGCTGGCGTTCTGCCGCGATCGGGTACTGCTGCCGAACCCATCCGGATCGCCCTGATCGAGCCGCTGTCCGGTCCCTTCTCGAACGTCGCGCAGGCGGGCTTCCACCAGTTCCAGGCAGAAGTGGACGTGATCAATGCCCGCGGCGGCGTCCTGGGCCGACGAATCGAGGTGACCGGGTTCGACAACAAGAGCAGTGCTCAGGAAGCCACGATCCAGCTCCAGGCGGCGATCGACCAGGGAATCCGCTTCGTGACGCAAGGCTCGGGCTCCAACGTAGCGCATGCACTGAACGACGCGATCGCCAAGCACAACGCCCGGAACCCCGATCGTGCCGTGCTGTTCCTCAACGCAGGGTCGCTCGACCCGGCGCTGACGAACGACAAATGTCAGTTCTGGCTGTTCCGCTTCGTGCCGCACGGCCAGATGATGTTGTCCGCGTTCTCCGAGGCGCTGGCGCGCGACAAGTCAGTGAAGCGCGTCTACCTGATGAACCAGGACTACGCTTGGGGCCAGAGCGTCTCCCGCAGCGCGCGGGAACTGCTGGCGGCGCGGAGGCCGGACATCGAGATCGTCGGCGACGAGCTGCATCCCATGGGCAAGGTCAAGGACTTCGCGCCCTACGTGACCAAGATAGCCTCGTCGAAGGCCGATGCGGTGATCACTGGCAACTGGGGGAACGATCTGTCGCTGCTGGTGCGCGCCGCCAAGGACGCCGGCCTCCGCGTCGACTTCTTCGCATTGCTGGCCGGCCTGACAGGCACGCCCGCTGCCATCGGTGAGGCAGGCAACGAGGCCGTGCGTGCGGTGCACTTCTGGCACGTCAACCTGGGAGAGAGCCCGTACCGCGACCGCGCGCTCGCCTTCCGGACCAAGTTCAAGGAGGACTGCTGCTGGCTGCCGAACCATCTGGTGCCCGCGATGTTGGCGATGGCGATCGAGCGTGCTCAAAGCACCGATCCGTTGAAGGTGGCGCTGGCGCTGGAAGGCCTGCGCTACACGGGGCCCACGGGGGAAGTCCGGATCCGCCCCGAGGATCACCAGATCATGATGCCTATGTACGGCACCGTGTTCGCGAAGGCGGGAAGTCCCGGTGTGAAGTACGACGCCGAGGGGACGGGCTATGGCTGGAAGACCGATGCGCGAGTCGAGGTGAAGGACCACGTGCCGCCGGTGACGTGCCGGGTGCAGACGCCGTGAGGGGCGAGGGACCAGGGCAGGGCGATGGTCCTGGGCGGCGATCCCTGCGCAATGTTTCCATCACGACACTTCGATCCCCGCTGCTTCCCGGTCGCTGCGATACCTGATCCACGCCGATGTCGAAGCGTTCGTCAATGCCGTCGCTGTCGGAGCCGAGCCGCCCCCGGCTGTTCGGGGCGGTGCCGCGCGAGCGCCTGTTCGGCGCGCTCGACGGAGTTGATCGGTTGCTGTCCGATGGCGGCGGCACCATCGACGAGGCCGAACGCGCCTGCGCGGTGTACCAGGGCGCATCCCTCCCAGGCAACACGGACGCCCCGTGCACCGTGACGATCCGGGAGCGGCTTCGCGCGCGGCATGTAGAACAGGTCGATCGGATCGGACGCCACTTCGAAGGCGCATCGCAATGGGACCGCGCGGCGTCGTGGTACCAGCCCGGCATCGACAGCGACCCCCTGATGGAGTCTTTCTACCAGGGCGTCATCCGTTGCTACGCGCAGACGGGCCGGCGGGCGGAGGCGTTGAGTACGTATCGACGTCTGCGGCAGACGTTGTCCGTCGTGCTCGGCATCGAACCTTCCGCGGCGACGCAGGCCCTGTACGGGTCGTTGTATTCGGCGTGACGACGCCGACGGAACGTTCGCGCCCTCTACACCAGCCCCGCCACCCGCAACCGCGTCCGCAGCGTCCCGATCTCCTCCAGCAGATCGGCGACGAGCGCCGCCAGCTCCGGTCCGGCATCGAAGTCGCGCTCCAGCTGGCGGATGCGACGCGCCCGCTGCAGGTCGCGCACGGAGAACAGCCATTCGGCCCCGACAACCGCGGTGACCGTCAGGACGCCGTCGTCGACGTGGCCGGTCACCCAGTCGACGTGCACGGCACACGCGCTGGCCATCTGCGCCGCGGTCAGGAACGCATCATCGAGTACAACGACGCTGAGAGGTTCGTCGCGCATGTCACACCTCCTGACCGGTACGCGGATCGAAGGCGAGGTCGCGGGACATCGCCTCATACAGTTCGCGCGCCCTCGGGTTCGAGGCCGGGGGCAGCACCACCTGCAGCGTGAGGCGCAGGTCACCGGGCGGATCCGACGGGATGCCCATGCCGCGCACGCGCAACTGGCGCCCGCTCTGGGCGCCTTCGGGGATGCGCACGTTCAGCTGGCTGCCGTCGACGGTGGTCACGGGCACGACGCCCCCGAGTGCGGCCTCCCACGGCGTCACGGGAAGCGTGAGATGCACGTCCCGGCCGTCGACGTGAAAGCGGGGATGCGGTGAGAAGTGCACCTCGAGCAACAGATCGCCGGCCGGCCCGTCACCGAAGCCGGGTCCACCCTGCCCCGCGAGGCGCACGACCTGACCGTCGCGGATGCCCTTGGGGATCTGCACATTCAGCGTCTTCATCTCGAGCGCGATGCGGCCCTGCGGATCGATGCTCGGGACACGCAGGCTGATCTTCCGGGTGGCGCCGCGGAACGTCTCCTCGAGGTCGAGCATCACCTGCGCGTGGTGATCCTCGCCGCGGCCGTGGAACTCGCGCTGCCGCGAGCCTGCACCGCGGGGGCGAGGGCCGGCACCGGCACCGAAGATCTTCGTGAAGAAGTCGCTGAAGTGCGCTGCCTCGGCGTCGGAGAAGCCGTGATCGGCGCCATCGAATCCGCCCTGCCAGTCGGGCGGGGGCTGGAAGTCCTGCCCAGGCCGATAACTCCGCCCGAGTCGGTCGTACGCCGCGCGCTTCTCCGGGTCCGAGAGCACGGCGTTGGCCTCGTTGATCTCCTTCATCCGCGCGTCGGCGTCCTTTTCCTTCGAGACGTCGGGGTGGTACTTCCGGGCGAGCTTGCGGAAGGCCTTCTTGATGTCGGCGGCCGTCGCGTCGCGCGGCACACCGAGCGTGTCGTAGTAGTCCTTGAACTCCACGTCGCAACTCCTTGGTCGGGGCGCCGTGCATGACGGCCGGGTCGGTGGATGCGCATCGCTGCGCACGCGTTCTTCTCACGCGGTAGATCGGGGTCGCCCTCGTCATTGCAAGACGGGCGCGGACGGCGGGGCGCAGATTCTTCGCCGGGGTGAACCGTCGCGGGTCGGCGAGGTATCGACCGCCCGCAACCCGGGTAGCCTTTCCACGAGCCCGCGGTGCATGTCGAGACCTCAACGAGACGGACCACCACCATGAAAACGCTCCGAGTCGCAACACTGTGCCTGGCGCTCGCCGGGCTGACCGCCCTGCCGGCTGCCGCCGTGTCGGTCGGCACGCAGGACACCTTCGAGGACGGCACCACCAACGGCTGGATCACAGGCGGCGCAAGCGTGTTCCAGCCCGTGAACGTGCCGGACGGTGGCCCCGCAGGCCTCGGCGACGCGTTTCTCAGGCTCACGTCGTCCGGCAGCGGTGGCGCCGGTGGCAAGCTGGTCGGCATCGCCGGGGCGCAGTGGTTAGGGAACTACGTCGCGGCGGACGTCACCGGCATCGAGATGGACGTGATCAACCTCGGCAGCACCGACGTGAACCTGCGGCTGTACTTTTCGGGGACCAGCGGTTCCGGCTCTTCGGTGGATGGCGTCACCGTGGCTTCGGGCAGCGGTTGGACGCGGGTCGCCTTCTCGACCTTGCCGGCTGCGATCACCACAGCCCTCGGCGTGCCGGCGTTGGATGTGCTGTCGAATGTCTCGGAGCTGCGGCTCTTCCACAGCGCCGCCGCCAGCTTCCCGGGGCCGAACATCGCGGCACAGATCGGCATCGACAACGTCACCGCTGTGCCTGAACCCGGGACCTGGGCGACGCTCGGTTTCGGACTGGTCATGATCGGTGGCGTCCTGTCACGGCGTCGCAGGCAGGTGGATTGAGCGGCCCCCCGCCCGGCACGGTCGCGCGCCCCGCGGGGCGCGCGGCTGATCACTCCAGTCGACGCCGTCAGCGCAGGTCGCCGTCCACGTAGTACCAGCGTCCGCCCTCGCGCAGGAACCGGCTGACCTCGTGCAGGCGCTGCGCGCGCCCGCCTACCTTGCTGCGCGCGACGAACTCCACGGTGGCGTGGTCGGCATCGATCGCCCTGTGGCCACGTACATCGAGACCCAGCCAGCGGAGGCCGACATCCGCCGCATCCATCGAGGGCGGCCGCGTGGCCGGATGCCACGTCTCGAGCAGGTAGTCGTTCAGGGACAAAACGAAAGCGGTGTAGCGGGACCGCATCAGGGTCGCGGCGTCGGGGGCCTGGAGATGGAGCGGGCCGATGTGCCAGCGGCCGCAGCAGTCCGCGTATGCGTGGGGCGTGCCGCAGGGGCAGGCGGCTTTCGTCGCATCGAAGATGGTCTTCATCAATCCAGCTGGGGGGTCATCACATCGCCGGCGCGGTACCGTGGTGCCACCGCACAGCACCATCGAATGCGAGGCGGAATCCGCAACGGGACCGTAGCGGGCGACGTCACAACGTCACGAGTCGCTGCCCGATCTCGACAACGCCTGGCGCCAGTTCGGACTCGTCGCAGACACCCGCGGGGCCGTGGACCTCGATGCGGCCGTCCGAGAACACCAACCAGGCCTCGCGCGCACCGGCGGCCACGCAGAGCTGCGCCTTCTCACGCATCTCGGCGGGAAGATTCGAGGGGGAGAGTACTTCGATGCAGAGTTCCGGGGCCTGCGGGAGGGAGGCTTCCCAGCCGACGAGAGCCTCCCGGTGCCGTTCGAGAAACATCGGGGAACACCAGACGACATCGGCCACACGCACGCCAGCGCCGGTGGCGATCGCGCATTCCGTGAAAGCGCGCCCGGTGCCGATCCGGTCCTGGAGCATCTGCACCAGCGCAGAAGCCCGGGACATGTGTGTCGGACTGGCGGGTGGCGTCATCTCGATATGCCCCCAGCGATTCAGCTCCATCCTGTAGGGCAGGCCGGCGAGGACCGGATCGGAGATCAGTTCCGACCAGCGCCGGGCAAGTTCATGGCGGGTGAGGCCGGTGACCTCCGGGGGGTCCACGATCGTCGACATCGATTCGACTCCAGACAACGCGATGGACCGATGGTAATGCAGCTTTCGGACAACTGCCCCGCCGCTGTCGAACTGCGGCGGGGCTGCGTGCACCTTCAGTGGTTGTCGCGCGGCACACCCTTCGAGATCGAGATCTTCTGGTACTTGACCGCGGGCTTGAGGGTCATCCCTTCCGACAGCTCGTCGACCATGCTCCGCTGGATCTCCTGCCACGGCGTCTGGCTCGGCGGCACGGGGTGGCCACCCTTCTTCAGCAGCGCCGCCATCCGCTTCGCGTACTCCTCTTTCGTGATCATGATGTTCGCGGTGCGCTTGTTGAGGTCGATGCGCACGCGGTCACCCGTCTTCAGGATCGCGAGGCCGCTGTTGCTCGCGGCTTCCGGGGAGGCGTTGAGGATGGACGGCGAACCGGACGTACCCGACTGGCGACCGTCGCCGATGCACGGCAACTCCGTGACGCCCGCCTTGATGAGCTTGGCCGGCGGCTGCATGTTCACGACCTCTGCCGAGCCGGGGTAACCCTTCGGACCCACGCCGCGCACGAACAGCATGCAGTTGTCGTCGATCTTCAGCTTGGGGTCGTCGAGGCGATGGTGGTAGTCCTCCGGGCCCTCGAACACGATGGCGCGGCCTTCCCACGCGTTCGGGTCCTTCGGATCGGACAGGTAGCGGTCGCGGAAGGCCTGCGAGATCACGCTGGTCTTCATGATCGCGCTGTCGAACAGGTTGCCCTTCAGGTTCAGGAAGCCCGCCTGCGCCTTCATCGGCTTCTTGATCGGCCAGATCACGAGCGGATCCTGCACCGGGGTGTTCTTGCAGTTGTCGTAGAGCGACTTGCCGTTCACCGTGATCGTGTTCTTGCGGATCTTGCCGGCCTTGATGAGTTCGTTCACCACGCCAGGCACGCCGCCGGCGCGGTAGTACTCCTCGCCGAGATACTCACCCGCGGGCTGCATGTTCACGATGAGCGGAACGTCGTAACCGACCTTCTCCCAGTCGTTGCAGTCGAGCTTCACGCCGATGTGCTTGGCGATCGCGTTCAAGTGGATCGGCGCATTGGTCGAACCGCCGATCGCGGAGTTCACGACGATCACGTTCTCGAACGCTTCGCGGGTCATGATCTTCGAGGGACGGAGGTCTTCCCACACCATCTCGACGATGCGCTTGCCCGTTTCGTAGGCGTTCGCGTAACGGTCGCGATGGGGCGCCGGGATCGCGGCACTGCCCGGCAGCGACATCCCGAGGGCCTCGGCCAGCGAGTTCATCGTGGACGCCGTGCCCATCGTGTTGCAGTGGCCTGCCGACGGGGCGGACGACGCGACGATCTCGATGAACTGCTCGTGGTTGATCTCGCCGGCGGCGAGCAGCTGACGCGCCTTCCACACGATCGTGCCGGACCCGGTGCGCTCACCGCGGAACCAGCCGTTCAGCATCGGACCGCCGGACAGCACGATGGCGGGAATGTCGACCGTCGCCGCGGCCATCAACTGCGCGGGGGTCGTCTTGTCACAGCCGGTCGTCAGCACGACGCCGTCGATGAAGTAACCGTAGAGCAGCTCCACCAGCCCGAGATAGCAGAGGTTCCGGTCGAGCGCAGCGGTGGGGCGCTTGCCGGTTTCCTGGATCGGGTGGACGGGGAATTCGAAGGCGATCCCGCCGGCCTCGCGGATGCCTTCGCGCGTGCGGTGCGCGAGTTCGAGGTGATGGCGGTTGCACGGGGAGAGGTCGGAGCCCGACTGCGCGATGCCGATGATCGGCTTGCCCGACTGCAGTTCCTCGCGGGAGATCCCGAAGTTCATGTAGCGCTCGATGTAGAGCGCCGTCATGTCGGGGTTGTCCGGGTTGGCGAACCACTGACGGGATCTCAGCCTGGTGGGATCTTTCGCGACGGTCTTCTTGGCCATGGTGTGACTGCTCCTCCTGATGTGTGTGTGCACCGGTGATCCGGAACGATCCCGATTCTAGTAGGACGCGAGCGTCATCGCGACGGGAAATGGCGGATAAGGTTGGTCGTGGAGGCAACCTTGTAGGAGGGGCCCATGGCCCCGAACGCGGTCGATGCCGTGCCAGCGATTCAACCGGAACAGTCGCTCTCGCGGCCATGGGCCGCTCCTACAGAAAAGCGTGGCGCGTTCCAGCAACGAGCGGCTCCTGTAGGAGGGGCCCATGGCCCCGAAAGCGGTCGATGCCGTGGCAGCGCTTCAACCGGAACGGTCGCTCTCGCGGCCATGGGCCGCTCCTACAGAAAAGCGTAACCGGTAACCCCGCGGCGTCCTTCCTCCGCGCATAGCCACCGCCCAGAATCTCCCCCGTGATCAACCAACGAGGGAGGTGACGGCCATGGCAGGACGGCGAGGACGCAAGTGGATTCGACGTGACGAGTCGCAGTGGCGCGCGCTGCTGTTGCGGTTCTCCGGGAGCGGGCTCACCGTGGCGGCCTTTTGCGAACGCGAGTCCGTGAGCACCGCGAGCTTCCACCGCTGGCGAGAGCGGATCCAGGAGCACGAGGGTGGGGAGATGATCGTGGCCCCGGGCGCGCCAGCGTTCCTCGACGTGGGCTGCCTCGATGCCACCGCGTCGCGTGCGGCCCCCATCGATCTGCGCCTCGATCTGGGCGGTGGGTTGAGCCTGCACCTGGTGCGCCGCTGATGTTCTTCCCCGAAGGCCAGGTGCGCGTGCATCTCTATGGGCGCCCGGTGGACATGCGTCGTTCCTTCGATGGCCTGAGCGCCTTGACCTCGCACGCGCTGGGACAGAACCCGATGAGCGGGACGCTGTTCGTGTTCATCAATCGGCGCGCCACGCAGATGAAGGTGCTGTACTGGGATCGCACCGGATACTGCGTCTGGGCCAAGCGCCTCGAGCGCGGGCGCTTCGTGTCCGACTGGACGCGCGTGACGAACCGCGAGATGGACTGGACGGGGCTGAAGCTGCTGCTCGAAGGCATCGAACCGAAGGTGGTCAGAAAGCGCTATCGGCAGCCCACAACGCAGCCCGCCACTCAGATGCAAACGGTATCATCGCCCCCATGAGTTCGCCCTCCACCGCACGCGTGCTGAGCCTGGAAGAAGCGGCCACGTTCGCGCCCGAACAAGTGGTCGATCTGAGCCGCGATCTGGCCGCCGCGCGGCAGCAGATCGACTGGTTCAAGCGCCAGCTCTTCGGCCAGAAGAGCGAGCGCCGCCCCCAGCCCGTGGCGAGCGGACAGCTGTCCCTTGGCGAACTCGCTGTGCCGGGCACGGGCGACACCGCACAACACGCCCCCACCGGCGCGCGCGACATCGCCGCCCACCGCCGTCGCACCCCGGTGACGCGACCCGACGCGGACGAGGACGCGGCGTCGTTCTTCGACGAGACGCGCGTGCCGGTGGAATTGATCGAGGTGCCGGCTCCGGAGGCCGCGGGCCTGGCGGCTGGCGACTACGAGATCATCGCTCACAAGGACAGCTACCGCCTGGCGCAGCGCCCGGGCAGCTACGTGGTGCTGAAGTACCGTCGTGCCGTGATCCGGCTGCGCGTCAGTGGCGCCATCGCCTGCGCGCCGGCGCCCGCAAGCGTGATCGAAGGCAGCCGTGCCGAGGTGAGCTTCGTGGCCGGACTGCTGATCGACAAGTTCGCCTACCACCTGCCGCTGTACCGCCAGCACCAGCGCTTGACCGACGCGGGCCTCACGGTGAGTCGGCCGTGGCTGACGCAGCTCGTGCACCAGGGGGCGGGCCTGCTGGCACCCATCTACGAGGCGCAGTTCGCCTCCATCCGCCACAGCCGGATCAAGGCCATGGACGAGACCCCGATCAAGGCCGGGCGCGGTGAGCCTGGCAAGATGAAGGCCGCCTACTTCTGGCCCGTGTACGGCGAACACGACGAGGTGTGCTTCCCGTTCTTCGAGAGCCGGCGCGCGCAGCATGTGCAGGACGCCCTCGGCCTCAGTCCAGCAGAGGGTGCGGTGCTGCTCTCCGATGGCTACAGCGCCTACGCCCACTACGCCAAGAAGACCGGCATTACGCACGCGCAGTGCTGGGCGCACACGCGGCGGTTGTTCTTCGAGGCGCAGGCGGCGGAACCGAAGGCCAGTGCCGAGGCCTTGGACATGATCGGCGCGCTCTACCAGGTGGAGGCCGACATCCGGGCGCAACAGTACAAAGCCGCGCGCAAGCTCGATCACCGGTTGATCCACGCCAAGCCGATCGTGGAGCGCTTCTTTGCATGGGTGAACCGACAGTTCGAGGCACAGGGGCTGCTGCCGAGCAGTCCGCTGACCAAGGCGCTCGCCTATGCGCGCGAGCGGCGTTGCGGACTGGAGGTGTATCTGCACGACGCCGATGTGCCCATCGACACGAACCATCTGGAGCGCGCGCTGCGCGCCGTGCCGATGGGGCGCAAGAACTGGCTCTTCCATTGGACCGAGGTCGGCGCGAAGTACGCGGGCATCGTGCACAGCCTGATCGTGACCTGCAGGCTGCATGAGATCGATCCGTACGACTACTTGGTCGACGTGCTCCAGCGGGTCGGCCAGCATCCGGCGTCCAAGGTGGACGAACTCACCCCGCGCCTGTGGAAGCAGCACTTCGCCGCGAACCCGCTGCGATCGGCGCTGCACAGGTAGGCGGTCGCGTATACGACGCCGGTGGGTTACCGGTTACAGAAAAGCGTGGCGCGTTCCAGTAACGGGGGGTCCTGTAGGAGGGGCCCATGGCCCCGAACGCGGTCGATGCCATGCCAGCGATTCAACCGGAACAGTCGCTCTCGCGGCCATGGGCCGCTCCTACAGAAAAGCGTGGCGCGTTCCAGCAACGAGCGGTTCCTGTAGGAGGGGCCCATGGCCCCGAACGCGGTCGATGCCGTGCCAGCGCTTCAACCGGAACAGTCGCTCTCGCGGCCATGGGCCGCTCCTACAGAAAAGCGTGGCGCGTTCCAGCAACGAGCGGTTCCTGTAGGAGGGGCCCATGGCCCCGAACGCGGTCGATGCCGT
>JALHMS010000039.1 GCA_022843925.1 Burkholderiales bacterium | reverse complement strand
CTCGACGAGGAGGCCCTCCAGGCGCTCTTCACACCGGAGAGCCAGCGGACACCGGCCCAGGCTGCGCGCGTGGCGCTCGACGACGCATTGATCGCCGAGATCCAGGCGGCGGACGTCGTCGTCATCGCGGCGCCCATGTACAACTTCGGCGTGAGCACCCAGTTGAAGAACTGGATCGACGCGATCGCCCGGGCGCGCGTCACGTTCCGCTACACCGATCGTGGGGTCGAAGGCTTGCTCAAGGGGAAGACGGTTCATGTGGTCCTGACCCGCGGGGGCGTGCACCGCGATCAACCGAGCGACACGATGGTGCCGTACCTGCGCACCGTGCTCGGGTTCCTCGGCATGACCGACGTGCGGTTCATCTACGCCGAAGGACTCGCGATGGGTCCCGACGCGGAAGCCGCGGCCCTCGCGCGGGCTCGCGAGGACATCGCGCAGATCACCGGGATTGCGCAGCCGGTGGAAGCCTGAGACTCTTTTCGCAAAGGAGCACAACCATGACGACAGCTACCCTGGACACGACCGTCACCACACCTCGTACCGTCGAGCGCGTGGTGGCAGGGCAGGCCACCTCCGACGGCGCGGGCGTGAAACTCACGCGCGTGCTGACGAACCCGCTGCAGCGTCGCCTCGATCCGTTCCTGATGCTCGACGCGTTCGGCACGGATAACCCGGACGACTACATCGCCGGGTTCCCGTCACACCCGCACCGCGGCTTCGAGACCGTGACCTACATGATCGCGGGCCGCATGCGCCATCGGGACTCCGCCGGCAACGAAGGGCTGCTCACGAACGGCGGCGTGCAGTGGATGACCGCCGGCCGCGGCGTGATCCACAGCGAACTGCCCGAGCAGGAGGAAGGCAGCATGGAAGGCTTCCAGCTCTGGCTGAATCTGCCCGCGAAGGACAAGATGATCCCGGCCTGGTACCGCGACATCCCGACCGGCGACATCCCCGAGGCGCACGTCGATGGCGTGACCGTGCGGGTGATCGCAGGGGAAAGCCACGGCGTCAGGGGAGCGGTGCAGCGCGAGGCGACGGCGCCGCTGTACCTCGACATCCATCTGCCCGCAGGCGCGGGCTTCGAGCAGACGCTGCCTGAAGGTCACAACGCGTTCGTGTACGTCTACCGCGGCGGCCTGACCATCGGCGGCACGGCAGTCCCGGTGCAACGCATGGCGATCCTCGCGAACACGCCCGGTACCGACGGCGTCGTCCTCGCATCCGGCGATGCCCCGACCCGGGCGTTGCTGATCGCAGGGCGGCCGCTGAACGAACCCATCGCGCAGTACGGTCCGTTCGTGATGAACACGCAGGCGGAGTTGCGGCAGGCCGTGGAGGACTTCCAGAACGGTCGGCTCGCCTGAGGCCACCATGACCGCCGCCCAGCAGAGGCAACGCATCGCCACCCACCCCGGCAACGTGGGTGGCCTTTCCATCCGCCGCGCACTGCCCACCCGCGCCCTCCCGATGGTCGGGGCGTGGTGTTTCCTCGATCACCTCGGTCCGGCCACGCTTGCCCCCGGTCAGGAGATGCGCGTCGCGCCCCATCCGCACATCGGGCTGCAGACCTTCAGTTGGATGATCGAAGGCGAGATCCTGCATCGCGACAGTCTCGGCTGCGTGCAGGTCATCCGTCCCGGCCAGGTGAATCTGATGACCGCCGGCCGGGGCATCGCGCACTCGGAGGAACTGCTTCCGGGCGCCGAACGGCTGCACATGACGCAACTCTGGATCGCGCTCCCCGATGGCGCCCGGCACATGGCGCCGGCGTTCGAGCATCACCCCGTCCTGCCGGTGATGCAGCGGGACGGCGTGCGGATCACGGTGATCGCCGGGACGTGCCTCGGCGCGACGGCGCCCATGCAGTTCCACTCGCCTCTCGTGGGTGTGGATGTGGTGGCCCACGGCCCGGCGGCAACCACCCTCCCGCTCGACCGCGCGTTCGAGCATGGCGTGCTGGTCCTGCGCGGCGAGGTGACGGTCGATGGCGAAGCGCTCGCCCCGGGCACCCTGCTCTTCCTGGGACCCGGTCACCGTTCGATGTCGTTCGCGTTCGATGGTCCCGCGCAACTGCTGGTGATCGGCGGTGCGCCGTTCGCCGAGGACGTCCTCCTGTGGTGGAACTTCGTGGGGCGGCGTCCGGAAGAGATCATGCAAGCCGCCGACGGCTGGAACGCGGGGCGCGGGCCGTTCGGCGTCGTGGAGGGTTACGACGGCGCGCCGCTCGTGGCGCCAGACCCTTCGGGACTCCGCATCGGAAGGTAGGGTTCGACCAGGGCCGGCCCCTTTCCGCGCGACGTGGATGTCCTGGCGTAGGGACGAGCGGATAGAATCGCGACGTCCGGACGAGATCCGCTCTGTCCGCACCCAGTCAAGCCCGACGCCCTCCATGAAACTCGCCCTGAAGATCGACGTCGACACCTACCGCGGCACGCGCGAAGGCGTCCCCGCACTGGTCGACCTGCTCCGCCGCCACGACGCCGGCGCCACCTTCCTCTTCAGCCTCGGCCCGGACCATACCGGGCGCGCCGTGAAGCGCATCTTCCGCAAGGGGTTCGCGGGCAAGGTGAAGCGCACCTCGGTGGTCTCGCACTACGGCATCGCGACCCTCCTCTACGGCACGCTGCTTCCCGGGCCCGACATCGGTGTGCGCTGCGCGGACGAGATGCGCGCCGCCCGCGATGCCGGCTTCGAGGTCGGCGTGCACACCTGGGACCACGTCCGCTGGCAGGACGGAGTCGCGACGGCCGACGAGGGCTGGACGAAGCGCGAGATGGAGCGCGCCTGCACGCGCTTCACCGAGATCTTCGGCGAAGCCCCGCGGGTCCACGGCGCCGCGGGATGGCAGATGAACCGCCATGCCTACCGCCTCACCCAGCGCATGGGCTTCGACTACTGCTCCGACACCCGCGGCACGCATCCCTTCATCCCGCTCTTCGACGCCGAGATCGTCGCCTGCCCGCAGTTGCCGACGACGCTGCCGACGCTCGACGAACTGATCGGCCGCGACGGCATCACCGAGCAGAGCGTGGCGGACCATCTTCTCGACATCACGCGGCAGGGAACACCCACGGGCCACGTGTACACGCTGCATGCGGAACTGGAAGGCCAGAAACTCCTGCCCGTTTTCGATGCCCTCCTCACCGGCTGGAAGGCGCAGGGTTACGACCTCGTGAGTCTGCGCGACTACTTCGATGGGCTGCCAGCGGGCTCGCTGCCGCGGCATCGGGTGGAGATGCAGGACGTCGAAGGCCGCGCGGGCGCCCTCGCCGCGCAGGGCGAGGAGTTCCTTGCTGCGTATGCCTGACATCGCGTCGCGGACCACCGCGGCGCTTGCCTCCCCGGAACCTTTTCGGAAGAATGAGTTCAGGGTCACGGGGCCGCGAGTCCGGTTGCGAGCGCGGCAATACCATCGACACATTCATCGAGTCCAATGACCGCCATGCTCGAAAATCTCGCTGTCCCCGATTTCACCGTTGCGTCCACCTCGGGCACCCCGTTCACCCTGTCGGCAGTGAAGGGGCGCCATCTGGTGATCTACTTCTACCCGAAGGACGACACGCCCGGCTGCACCACCGAGGGCGCGGCCTTCCGGGATCTCCACGCGGAGTTCCAGGCGGCCGGTTGCGATGTGGTCGGCGTCTCGCGCGACACGCTCGCATCGCACACGAAGTTCAAGACGAAGATGGCCTTCCCGTTCGAACTGCTGGCCGACACCGACGAGGCCGTGTGCAACATGTTTGGCGTCATCAAGATGAAGAACATGTACGGCAAGCAGGTGCGGGGCATCGAACGCAGCACGTTCCTGATCGACCGCGATGGCGTGTGTCGCAAGGAATGGCGCGGCGTGAAAGTCCCGGGCCACGTCGAGGAAGTGCTGGCCGCGGTGAAGGGGCTCTGATCCGCGTGCCCTCCCGACCGGAACGCACCCGGCCCCGCTTGAGAAATCGACGACGCCCCCACGCGGGGCGGGTCCGGTGCCCCGCGCCGGTAATCCTTGACTCCCGAAACGCCGTTCGGCACGCCAGCCGAGCGGCGTTTCTCTTTTCAGGGCCCGATCTTCCACCGTCGCATCCGTCCACCCCCGAGGAGCTTTCCAGATCATGACCGCGAAGACGACTTCCAACAGCGTGGTGACCCGCCTGAAGACCGCCACGAAGCTCTTCGTCCTCGACACGAACGTGCTCATGCACGACCCCACGAGCCTGTTCCGCTTCCAGGAACACGACATCTTCCTGCCGATGGCGACACTCGAGGAACTGGACGCCAACAAGAAGGGCATGTCGGAAGTCTCGCGGAACGCGCGCCAGGCGACGCGCTTCCTCGACGAGATCGTGAGCGCGGTGGAACTCGACATCGCCGCCGGCGCGCCGCTCGAGGTGCACGGCAAGGAGGCCACCGGCCGGCTCTTCCTGCAGACCGAGGCCATCGACGGCGATCTGCCCGCGCGCCTGCCCGCCGGCAAGGCCGACAACCAGATCATCGGCGTCGTGAAGCACCTCCAGGACGCCCAGCATCCGCGGCAGGTCATCCTGGTGTCGAAGGACATCAATATGCGCATCAAGGCGCGGGCGCTGGGGCTCGCGGCCGAGGACTACTTCAACGACAAGGTGCTGGAGGATTCCGACCTCCTCTACACGGGCATGCGTGCCCTCCCCGCCGACTTCTGGGACACCCACGGCAAGGACATGGAGTCCTGGCAGCAGAACGGCGTGACCTACTACCGCATCCGCGGTCCGCTCTGCGCGGACCTGCTGGCGAACGAGTTCGTCTACCTGGAAAGCGACCCGCCCTTCACCGCGCAGGTGAAGGAGATCACCGGGCGCACGGCGATCCTGGCGACGCTGCGCGACTACACGCATCAGAAGAACAGCGTGTGGGGCATCACGGCGCGCAATCGCGAGCAGAACTTCGCGCTGGATCTCCTGATGAACCCCGACGTGGACTTCGTGACGCTGCTGGGTCAGGCGGGCACCGGCAAGACGCTGCTCACGCTTGCCGCGGGCCTCAACCAGGTGCTCGACCAGCAGCGCTACGTCGAGATCATCATGACCCGCGTCACCGTGCCGGTGGGCGAGGACATCGGCTTCCTGCCCGGCACTGAGGAGGAGAAGATGACGCCGTGGATGGGCGCCCTCGAGGACAACCTCGATGTGCTGAACCACACCGACGACGAGGCCGGCGAGTGGGGCCGCGCCGCGACGCGCGATCTCATCCGGTCGCGCATCAAGGTCAAGTCGCTCAACTTCATGCGCGGGCGGACCTTCATCAAGAAGTTCCTCATCATCGACGAGGCGCAGAACCTGACGCCCAAGCAGATGAAGACCCTCATCACGCGCGCGGGCCCGGGCACGAAGGTGGTGTGCCTGGGGAACATCGCGCAGATCGACACGCCCTATCTCACCGAGGGCAGTTCGGGGCTGACGTACGTGGTGGACCGCTTCAAGGGATGGGCCCACAGCGGCCACGTGACGCTGCAGCGGGGCGAGCGCTCGCGCCTCGCCGACTTCGCAGCCGAGGCGCTGTAGCGCTTACGCCGGGAGGGAAACGCGTCAGCGGGCACCCACGAAGTACCGCCGCTGACGGGCCCGCGCGGTGTCGCCGAAGTAGCTGCGCCACCACTGGTCGCCCACGTCGAGATGGGCGAACGCGGTGTCGGCCGGCGCCGTCGTCTGCTTCGCCGCCCACTCGCGGAAGGCGTAGTGGTTCCAAAGCCGCATGTACTCGCCGAGGTAGACGTCGGGCACGCGCCGATTGCCGCGGATGACCAGCATGTTCTCGTCGTTGTCGGTGGTCGACGCCGCGCTGAAGTTGGCCGACCCGGAGACGACGATGGGGTCTGGCCCCAGCGGATCGATGAGCATGAACTTCGTGTGGATGTACTGCACGTGCTGGTTGAGGCCGCTCACGGACTCCTTCAGCCAGCGGTCGAAGAGGTTGGTCGTGAGGCGGTTGCCCACCGCGAACCGGTTCTCCTTCGCGAAGCGGAGTTTCGTCATGGCCTTCTCGGCCACGGCCTTCTTCTCTTTCGAGATCCCGGGTGCCACGAGCTTGTCGAGGAGGGCGTAGCGGAGCGGCGCGCGACCGTTGCGATATGCGTCCTGGAAGAGATCGTTCATCCCGAACGCGAAGGTCATGAAGAGCGCACCGTCCGCGGACTTCGCCTGCGCCGCGTACCAGCGCAGCGCGGCATCGCTCGACTGCGGACTCATCAACGGGGTGGTGCCGCGGGGTGGCTTGTCCTCGGGAAGTCGATTCAGCGCCGAGAGCTGCGCGCGCAGTTCGGGATGGGCGGTATTCGCGCGGATGAGATCCCAGCACGCGACGTACGCCGCGGCCACCGCCGGCTCTTCGACGACGTGGACCACGTTCGCCTGTCCGAAGACACCACCGCGCGAGAAGTTCGTGGAGCCCGTGAGCACCGCCTGCGGCTTGCCATCCTTCAGGAGGACGATGAACTTGTGATGCGAGATGGGCGGCGACTTCACGCCGGACCGCGTGATGCGCTCGATGCTCGACGCCTCCAGGCCGGCGCGGGCGGCGGTCGCTCGGTTGTCGTCGCGCGGGAAGACGCGACCCTTCGCGTCGGGAGCGTTCGGATTCCCGTCGTAGAGCACCGCGACATCGACACCGCGCCGTCGCGCCGCGGCGAGCGCCGTCGCAAAGGCATCGAGACGGAACTCGTACGCCGCCACCCGCAGGCTCCATCGGGCGTCCTTCGCCCGCTCGACGAACGCCAGGATCGCCTCGGCAGCACCGCGGGAGAGCCATGCCCAGCGCGGGTCCTCGGGCGGCGCCCTGCGAAGGTCGGCCATCGCACCGAAGCGCCGCGCGAACTCCTGGGACGCTGCGGCGCCTCGATTGAAGAAGACGTCGTGATCACCCGCGGCTTCGCTCTCGGTCGTCACCGTCGCCGACACCTGCCGGAACTTCACGAGCGCCTCGGGCGTGCCGCGCATCGCCTGGACGCGGTAGGTGTAGCGATGGCCGGGCTTGGCGGTGAAGTCCGACCACGTGAACCCCTGGATGGGATGCCGGTTCGTGGCGTACTTCGACCCCGGTGGCAGGCCCGGGTCGGTCTTCGCGAAGGTCTTGGTGCCTTCGATCCAGTACGCCTCTTCCTCGGTATGGTCGGTCCGGTGGATGGCAAAGCCCATCAACCCGGGGCACTCGGCCTCGGGCAGGTCGATGGCGAGCAGTACGACGTGCGAGCCGGCGATCGCCCGCAGGGCGAGGCCCCGATTTGTGCGCTTGATTCTCATCCGATGTCCTCCCGGTCTCGGTGGTCGTTCGTCGCGACATGACTGCTGCCACGGGCGCCGTTGGGTCGTACGCAGGAGGTGCCTATGACGGCACCAGGCTGCGCATCCCCTGCGATCGCCACCGACGGACGCGCTGGCACCGTCGGAAGTCCTGCCCGTACAGGCTAAGCGGCGGAAGCCTCGGCTTCACCGGCGGCCCGCATCCACCCATGCGCGGTACTCGGCCTTCGTCTCATCGTTCGGCGGGTACACGCCGACGATGCTGGATCCGGCCTCGATGCGCTGGCGGATCCACGCCTCCATGCGGTCCTGCTCGACGGCATCGCGGGCGACTTCCTCGGCGATCGCCGCGGGGAGGAACACCACGCCGTCGTGGTCGCCGATCACGATGTCCCCCGGGAACACCGCAACGCCGCCACAACCGATCGGCACCTGCGCATCGACGCACAGGATGCTCGCGTAGCTGGGCGGTGCCGCATTGCCCTTGGTGAAGATCGGGAGGTCCATCTTCGACAGCTCCGCGATGTCGCGCATCGGACCGTCGGACACGATGCCCGCCACACCGCGGACACGCAGCCGCGCCACCAGGATGTCCCCGAAGGTGCCGCTCGCATCGAGGCCGCAGGAATCGACGACGATCACGGAGCCGGGCGGCGCGGTCTCGATGGCCTTGCGCTGAGGATTCTCCGGGTCGGCCATCGCGGCACCGGTGCCGAGATCCTCGCGCATCGGGATGTACCGCAGCGTGTAGACGGGTCCGAACAGGCGCGGCGTGTCCGGGTTGATCGGGGCGATGCGTGAAATGGATCGGGTACGCATGCCGCGCTTCACGAGCTGCGCGGTGAGGCTCGCGGTGGTCGCAAGGGCATAGAGGGCGCGGGCGGCATCACTCATCGCTGCAGTGGTGGTCATGGCGGTCGGAAGCTCCGTGCAGATTGTGCGGCCCGCGCCACCCGGCGCGGACCTCGTATCCGCAGCATGCCATGGGCCCTGCCGCGCCTGCATCGCGGGTCGGTCAATCTCCATCGTGAAAACGCCCCGACCGAGGCCGGGGCGAGTTCAATGCAGCTGCGACCGTGCAAGGTCCAGCAGCCATGACGGCATAGGCACCGTCAGGTCACTGCGTTCACTGCGGGATGATCACGGCGTCGATGACGTGGATCACGCCGTTCGTCGCGAGCACATCGACGGCGGTCACGTGCGCGTTGTCGACCATCACGCCACCGGCGCCCGTCGTGACCGTGATGGAGGAGCCTTCCACCGACTTCACCTTGCCGGCAGCGACGTCCTTCGACATCACCGTGCCGGGGACGACGTGGTACGTGAGGATCTTGGTGAGCTTGGCCTTGTCCTTCAACAGCGCTTCGACGGTTCCGGCGGGCAGCTTGGCGAACGCGGCGTCCGTCGGTGCGAACACCGTGAACGGACCCTTGCCCTTCAGCGTCTCGACGAGCCCGGCTGCCTGGAGGGCTGCCGCCAGCGTCTTGAACGAGCCCGCGGCAACGGCGGTGTCGACGATGTCCTGCGCGGCAAATGCGGACGAGCCGAACGAGAGTGCGAGCGTGGCAATGAGTGCACGGATGAGTTTCATGGTGGATCTCCTGGGTTGGCAAGGAAAGGTTCGAACGAAAGACAACGAGTCTTGCACCCGCGTCTGTGTCCTAGACAAACATGCACCCATCCAGTTCCGAAGATTCAGATAAACAATACCGTCGTCGTACAGAGACAAGAGTGATACGACAGGCGAGAACAGCGACTCTCGCGAGCGACCGGATCGAACTGGGCACTCCTACTGTCCAACTCATGATTAGACAAATCGTCTTTGACCAAGCTGAGGACGCGCTGTCCGTGGCAGTACGAGCGACGCCGCAAACGACGAGGCCCCACCGCCGCCCGGGGTGGGGCCTCGTCGCCTTCACGCGGATGTCGATCAGGTGATCGTGACGCCACCATCGACGACGATCCCCTGCCCCGTCATGAACGATCCCGCCTTCGAGGCGAGCATCACCGCGACACCGGCGATCTCGTCGGGCTCGCCGATGCGGCCCAGCGGCGTGGTGCTGTTGTAGCGGGCCAGGGTCTCCGGGTTCTCCCAGAGCGCGCGGGCGAAGTCGGTACGGATGAGGCCGGGGGCGATGCAGTTCACGCGGATGTTGTGCGGGCCGAACTCGACGGCCAGATTGCGCGCGAGCTGGAAATCCGCCGCCTTCGAGATGTTGTAGCCGCCGATCACCGGGGATCCACGGAGACCGCCGATCGACGACACGATCACGATCGCGCCGTCGCGCCGCTCGATCATCTCGGGCGCCACCATCTGGATCAGCCAGTGGTTCGCGATCACGTTGTTGTCGAGGATCTTCCGGAACTGATCGTCCGAGATGCCGGACATCGGCCCGTAGTACGGATTCGACGCCGCATTGCAGACCACGATGTCCACCCGACCGAAAGCCTCGCGGGTGCGGGCGACGAGATTCGCGAGATCGTCCTTCGAAGAGATGTTCGCGGGGACGGCGATGGCACGCCCTGCGCCGCGCGCAGCGTTGATGCCGGCGGCGACCTCCTCGCACGGGGCCGCCTTGCGGGAGGAGATCACGACCTTCGCTCCGTGTTCGGCGAGGCGCTCGGCGATGGCGCGGCCGATGCCGCGGGACGACCCGGTGATGATGGCGACCTTTCCGGTCAGATCGAACAGCGTCATTTCTTGTGTGCCTCCCTTGTGCATTCTTCGATGTCCGACCGGATCAGAGGAGACCGGCGGTGACCCATTCGGCGACGATGGCCGGCTTCGCAGCACCCTCGATCTCGATCGTCACCGCCCACGTGGCCTGCCAGCGCCCGTCCGGCGTATCGAGCGCCTTCAACACGAAGCGGCCGCGCACGCGGGCGTTCACCGGCACCGGAGAGACGAAGCGCAAGCGATTGAAACCGTAGTTGAGGCCGGTCTTCGTCCCCGCGACGCTCGGGCAGACCTGGTACGCCATGTTCGAGAGCAGTGACATCGTGAAGAAGCCGTGCGCGATGCTGCCGCCGAAGGGCGTTTCGCGCGCCGCGCGCTCGGGGTCGATGTGGATGAAATAGGTGTCGCCCGTCAGCTGGGCAAAGGTGTCGATCGCGGACTGCTCGATGCGCATCCATTCGGACACGCCGAGTTCGGTGCCGACGCGGGCCTGCAGATCGGCGAGCGTCTCCGTGCGGGACGGACCTTCCATGGGAATCCTCTACGTGGGTGGATGGGAGCCGGAAGCACACGCGGGGTGGCCCGCGTTCCGGTCACCGGAGTGTAGAGGATAGGCGCCTCGAAACGCCGCCGCCGCCCGGCCCATGGGAGCCGCGCGGCGGAAGGAAACTCGGTACCGGGCTGCGGCCCGGCGGGGAGGGATCAGGCGAAGGTGTTGATCTTGGTGCCGACGGCACCTTCCGTCGCGAGGGGCGGTTCGGGGATCAGCGCGACCAGGTCCTTGGCGACCTGGGCTTCCGTGCTCTGCACCTTCTTGGTCACGGCCGTCTGGATGGCTGCTTCGGTTCTGGCCTGGGACAGCACAGGCGCGGTGGAGATGATCGTTTCGACAGCCATGTGGGTTCCCCTTCGGGGTGTGGACGGATCCGTTGACGACCGCTGAGCGCCCGACTTGAGGGAAATCGTCAGACCCTGGGCAGACCAGGTTGCGACGTCCACTCGTCGATGAGACGGAAGGCCACGGCGAGCAGCGTCGGACCGATGAAGACGCCGATGAAGCCGAAGGCCATCACACCGCCCAGCACCCCGATGAGCACCAGGACGAACGGAAGATGGGAGCCGCGGCTGATCAGGATGGGTTTGAGAAAGTTGTCGACGCCGCTCACGACCGCCGCGCCCCAGATCGCCAGGAATACGGCCCAGCCCGTGTCGCCACGGTCGTAGAGCCAGTACGTGGCCGGCAGCCAGAGAAGGGGTGGCCCGACCGGAACCACGGAAAGGAAGAAGGTGGCGATGCCGAGCAGGACTGCACCGGGTACCCCGGCGAGGGCATAGCCGATGAGCGCCAGGACGGCCTGCGCGACGGCCGTACCGAGGATGCCGTACACGGTGCTGCGGATGGTGCCGTGCGCGACATCGGCGAGGGCGCTTGCACGACTGCCGGCCACCCGCTCCATCATCCGCTGCATGCGGGCGGAAAGGACGTCACCATCACGCCAGAAGAAGAACACGATGAGCGCGCTGATCACGAGCGTGAAGACACCTTCCGCGAGGCCGGCGGCTGCGGCCACCGCCCATTCCCGCGCCGGGTCCACCAGGGGTGCCAGCGCCCGCACGAGCTGGCTGCCGTCATCCGCGAACACCTGCCAGCGCGCGTGCAGCCAGGGCCCGAGCGCCGGCACGTTGGCGATCCAGTCGGGTGGATTCGGGACGCCCCGATCCATCCACTCCCTCACCTGCTTGAGCGCCGGTCCCGCGCTGTGCACGGCCCCGATGGCTGCCAACGCCAGCGGCACGACCAGGATCAGACTGAAACCGAGCGTCATCAGCCCCGCCGCGAGACTCGTCCTGCCCTTCAACGCGACGCGGAGCCGGCAGAACAGCGGCCACGTCGCCAGCGCCACGATGACCGCCCAGAGCACCGCGGACACGAAGGGGCGAAGCACGAGGAAGCAGGCGATGCCGAGCAGCGCCAGTGCAACGACGAGAATGATCCGTTCGATACGTTCCAAGGAGCACGCGAGGGCGGATGCCTGAATGCCCGAAGCCTAACAGTGAACTGCGCGGCGCTGCGCACGACGTCCTCCGGGAAGGCCGGCGTCCCGGGCAAGAAAAAGCCCGGCAAGGTTTCCCTTGCCGGGCCCGTCATCCGGTTCTCACGGATCGTTACTGGCCGCCGGCCGCCTTCAACGCCGCGATGCGCTTCTCGAGGGGCGGATGGGAGATGAGAAGTGCGCGCAACCCGCCGCTTCCGCCACCGGAGATACCGAAGGCCTGCATGCCGTCCGGCAGACTGGACGGCTCGTGCGCCGCCTTGAGGCGCTCCAGCGCGGCGATCATCTTGTGTCGCCCGGCGAGCTGGGAGCCGCCGGCATCGGCACGGAACTCCCGCAGGCGGCTGAACCACATCACGATGATGCTCGCCAGCAGACCGAGCACGACCTCCGCGATCATCGTCGAGACGAAGAAGCCGATCCCGTGTCCGCGTTCGTTCTTGAGGATGACGCGGTCGACGACGTAGCCCACGACCCGGGACAGGAAGATCACGAAGGTGTTGACGACGCCCTGGATCAGCGACAGCGTGATCATGTCGCCGTTGGCCACGTGACTCACCTCGTGCGCGAGCACCGCCTCGGCTTCATCGCGCGTCATCGAGCGCAGCAGACCGGTGCTCACCGCAACCAGCGCCGCGTTGCGGTTCATGCCGGTCGCGAAGGCGTTGATCTCGGGCGCGTCGTAGATGGCCACCTCGGGCATGCCGATGCCGGCCTGCTCCGCCTGGCGGCGCACCGTGTCCACGAGCCAGCGTTCGGTGGGATCGCGCGGGTTCTCGATCACCACGGCGCCGGTGGACCGTTTCGCCATCCATTTCGAGATCGCGAGCGAGATGAACGAACCCCCGAAACCGAACAGCGCGGCGAATACGAGAAGGCCTCCGAGATTGAGGCCGTTCGATGTCAGCCAGCGGTCGACTCCGAGGAGGCGCGCCGTCATGGACAGCAGCAGCACCACGCCGAAGTTGGTCGCGACGAACAGGATGATCCGTTTCAAGGCGTTCCCCCTGATGGGTTGTTGAATGAACGACCGGCTTTGGAAAGCCGGGGGTTTTGCGAGTTCCGACGCCCGGTCAGGCCGAGACGCCCATCGCCTCGATCTGTTCGTGCAAATCGATCCACTCGGCCTCGAGCCTCGCCAAGGCGGCCTTCGCGTCGGACTGCGCCTGGAGGCAGCGCTTCAGCTCGTCCTTCTGTTCCGGAGAGTACATGTCGGGGCCGGCCAGCTGCGTTTCAAGCGTGGCAAGACGATCGTTCAGGCGCTGCATCTCGGCCTCGACCTTCTTTACCTTCTGTTCGAGCGGCTTGCGCAGCGCGGCCAGTCGGTTGCGGGCCTCGGCGCCCTGGCGGCGGAGCTCCTTGCGATTGCCACCCTCGCCGCCCGTCGCCACCGGGCCGCCGCCACCCCCTGCTTCCGCGATCCGGGCGCGATCGAGCCACTGCCGGTAGTCGTCGAGGTCGCCATCGAACGATGCGACCCGGCCGTCGGCCACCAGCCAGAGCTCGTCTGCCGTGGAGCGCATCAGCGCGCGATCGTGCGACACGAGGACCATGGCGCCGGGGAACGACTGCAGCGCGAGCGTGAGGGCATCCCGCATGTCGAGATCGAGGTGGTTCGTGGGTTCGTCGAGCAGGAGCAGATGCGGCTCCTGGTAGGCGAGCAGCGCGAGGGCCAACCTCGCCTTCTCGCCGCCGGACATCGGCCCCACGGGCGCGAGTGCCGCGTCACCTCGGAAATCGTAGCCGCCCAGATAGTCGCGCAACTCCTGTTCACGACGCTTCGGATCGAGGCGCGTCAGGTGCGCCAGCGGGGAGTCCTCGGGACGCAGATGGTCGAGCTGATGCTGCGCGAAGTAGCCCACCCGGACATCGCGCCCCAGGCGCCGCGCCCCACCCAGAGGAGCAAGATCGCCCGCGATCAGGCGGATGAACGTGGACTTGCCCGCGCCGTTGCGCCCCAGAAGCCCGATGCGCGCCCCCGGACGGAGGGTGAAGTCGATGCCTTCGAGGACCTTGGTATCGCCATAACCTGCCGCCGCCTTGTCGAGCACGAGCAGCGGATCGGCCGCCCCCCCGGGATCGGCGAACTGGAACGACAGCGGCGATTCCACGTGCACCTTGGCGATCAGTTCCATGCGCTCCAGCGCCTTGAGGCGGCTCTGCGCTTGACGCGCCTTGGTCGCCTTGGCGCGGAAGCGGTTCACGAAGCTCTCGAGCCGCGCCACCTCCGTCTGCTGACGCCGGTACAACGATTCGCTCTGCGCCATGACCTCGGCACGCGCGCGCTCGAAGTCCGTGTAGCCACCCGTGTAGAGCCGCAGCTTCGTCTGATCGAAATGACAGACCGCCTGCACGATGGCGTCGAGGAACTCGCGATCGTGGGAGATGACCAGCAGGGTGCCACGGTAGGCGCGCAGCCAGTTCTCGAGCCACACGACCGCATCGAGGTCGAGGTGGTTGGTGGGTTCGTCGAGGAGCAGGAGGTCGGAACGGCACATCAGCGCACGGGCGAGCTGCAGCCGGACCCTCCAGCCGCCGGAGAACTCGCGCACCGTGCGCCGGAGGTCGGCGGGCGGAAAGCCCAAGCCGGCCATCAGGGCCGAGGCACGGGAGAGCGCCGAGTGCCCGCCGATATCCTGGTAGCGCCCGTGCAGTTCGGCCGCCTTCAGGCCATCGTCACCGACCGATTCGAGATCGTCCTCGATGGTGCGAAGCTCGACGTCCCCGTCGATGACGAACTCGACCGCCTCGCGTTCGAGAACCGGGACTTCCTGGGCAACGTGCGCGATGACCCAGGCCGGCGGAAGGAAGGCGTTGCCGGCATCGGGCTGCAGTTCACCGCGCAGGAGTGCGAAGAGACTCGACTTGCCGCAGCCGTTGGGGCCGACGACACCGACGCGCTGGCCAGGATGCACGGTGAGACTCGCGCCATCCAGCAGGCGTTTGGTCCCGCGCAGGAGGGTGAGGTCTGAGATGCGGATCATGGATCGAGGGTCAGGGTGATACGGAGCCGGTCCGGGAGCGTCGGCGCGCCACCCGACGGCTGTCATGGCAGCCGGGACCCGCATCCCGAATACGCTCCTGTGGTGCGAAGCAGGCCAGCACCGTGCGGGCGGCCCGCACGATCTGCAGGGATGCGCCGCGTGCAAAGGGATCGGCATGATAGCCAAGCGGGCGAAGCCGGACCAGCGGCATCGGCACATCAGCAGGCGCGCGCGACCAGATGAAACGCTCGGCGGGGAACCTGGAGTAGGATCCACGGGGTTGCGCGCGACGGGAAACCCATGCCATGTCTGAAGCAGACGACTTCGCGAAGCATGCCGAGCAGTGCGTCCACTTCTTCACACGGTCAGTCCCGGAACGGCTGCGCAGACACCTCGTGCGACTCGAGGACGGCGGTCGGGTCGTCGATGTCGGATGCGGCGACGGCCAACTCGTGTGGTCGCTGCTCAACTCGGGCGTGTTGCCAGGCACCGCGAATGTCGTCGGCGTCGACGTCTCTCCGATCCGGGTCCAGCGGTTCAGGGAACTGACGGGGTGCGACGCACTTCTGGCCGACGGACAGGACCTCTCCGTTCTACCGACGGGTAGTGTCGACTTCTGCATCAGTACCATGGTGATGGAGCACGTCCCGAGCGACCAAGCCTACGCCAGGGAACTCGCCCGAATCACGCGCGCTGGTGGCACCCTCTATCTGACCACCGTGCTCCGCAAACGCGGCGCCTGGTACTTCCGCAAAGCGCCCGACGGGCGTCGCGTGCTGGACCCCACCCACCTGCGCGAGTACGGATCTCCGGATCCAGTCATCGAGACTCTCGTCGGTGCGGGGTTCAAGGTCGTCGACTTCGGACTGGAGCGCCTGCTGTTCCCCGTGCTGCATCCCTTGGTCCGCTGGTGGAATGCCATCGCCCCGATTCCCGGCGTTCAGCGCTTGTTCCTATCCCAACCGTGGTCGTCGCTCGAGCATATCGGCCTGCCGATACCGCGATATCGCGCGATCGAACTCATACTGGAGAGAAACGGCTGAGGGCCTCCGCGCCTGTCGAAGGCTCGCCACAGGCATGCAGACCACGGACGCCAGGCCGCCAAACGAAAACGGCTCCCGAACAAAGTTCGGAAGCCGTCTGATCCCCCACTCTTGCCGAAACGCGACTCGGAAGCGATGGAAGCCTATCGAAACCTGGGGTGGCTGATGGGACTCGAACCCACGACAACCGGAATCACAATCCGGGACTCTACCAACTGAGCTACAGCCACCATCGAGCCGCGGAATTCGACCGAATGCCGCAGCGTTCACGAGGGCGAGGAGTATGACCAAAAGGTCTGCGGGAGGCAAGGCGGAAGCGGCGGGAGCAGCGCCGACCGGCGACCGGAGGGAAGGCATCGGTTGGCGCGCCCGGAGGGACTCGAACCCCCGACCCCCGGCTTAGAAGGCCGGTGCTCTATCCAGTTGAGCTACGGGCGCCCGAACCAGCCGCATATGCACTGCGGGCTGGATTCTCATGGGGACTGGTCGGGGTGACAGGATTCGAACCTGCGACATCCTGCTCCCAAAGCAGGCGCGCTACCGGGCTGCGCTACACCCCGAACAAGGGCGGCACTATAGCCTCCCCACCCTGGTGCGGCAAACATCGGCCGGGTCTCGCCGCATCGGGATGCCCCCCGACATTGCCCGCGAGGCCACCGGGAACCTCGTCCACCGCACCCAGCCCCCCCTCGAGCCCTTGACAACAGTCGGCCCTCAATGTCCGACGGATCGGTGCCGTAAAGCAAACCAGACGGGACGCGCGAGTCAACCTCTGGTGGCGACGTATCCGATCGTGATGGGGCCTGCCGGACAGCATCACCGGCGGTCATGACAAAGGGAGGGCCTCACGGCCCTCGGGCCATGGATGAAATTCTCGGTATGAGGCACGAATGAAGACATCGGACAAGCTCTCCAACCCGCGCGAGATCCGCCGTCGGCTTGGGCTCAATCAACAGCAGTTCTGGGGGATGATCGGCGTCACCCAGAGCGGCGGATCGCGCTACGAGAGTGGTCGCGCCATGCCGAAGCCCGTGCAGCATCTGCTGCGCCTGGTCCACGTGGACCGCATCGACATCAGCCGTCTGTCGCGCGCCGACTACGAGGTGATCTCGTACCTCAAGAACTCGCGCCCCGAGATGTACAAGAAGCTCCGCACGCAGGCTGCCGGCACGGGACGCACGACGCCCCGCGCCGCAGTGGCGACGCCGGCGAAACGCTCCGTGAGCATCGCCGCGCGCGCCTGATCCCGACTCATGCCCCGAGGCGGGGCGGAACTGGACAGCCAGGGAGCCGGTGAAAGCCGGTTCCCTGGCTGTTCTGCTTTCTGCACCGGCGAACCGGTTGCGCGCCGGCAAGCCCCAGGCGGCAGATCAGGCGGGGCGGATCATCTCGAAGATGCCGTTCACCTCGGTGTAGTCCCCGCGATAGCCGCAGCGCGCGATCGGGCGCGCCGCCGCCGTGTCGAAGATGCCGTCCCTCAGGAAGGCGCGATCGATGTGCACGCCCACCACCTCCCCGATCGCCATCCAGCCATCGACCTCGGCGCCCGCGGCATCGGTCAGGTGGATGATCCGGACGAGCCTGCACTCCATCGCGGCGATGGCACCACCCACGCGCGGCGGTCTCACCTTGACCGATGCGACCGGCGTCAGCCCGGCCAACGCGAATTCGTCGACGCCGGGCGCCACGGATGCCGCCGTGGCATTCATCTCATGGGCTTGCGCCGCGCCGACGAAGTTGGCCACGAACTCGCCGGTGGCCTCGACGTTGTTGAGCGTGTCCTTGCGATGGCCGGCCGTGCTGAAGTACAGCATCGGTGGCGCATCGCAGACCGCATTGAAGAAGCTGTACGGCGCGAGGTTGAAACGCCCCACCGCGTCGGCCGTCGAGATCCAGCCGATCGGACGCGGCGCCACGATGGCCTTGAAGGGGTTGTGTGCGAGTCCGTGCCCCTTGCGGGGCTCGTAGAAGTGATCGCTCATCGAAAGGGCGTCCGCTGGGCATTGTCGTGACCCGCCGCCCAGCCCCCGACGGCCGGCATTTCGCTCATGTCAGATCCCGGGGTTCGAGCACGATCGGCTCCCCGTGCGGCGTCCGGTCTGCGGCCCGGTGCCAGGCGTCCCGATACCGATGCAGCGCGTCTTCCGTGGCGAGTCCCTTCTCCCGCACGAGCCGCTCGACTGCGGCGAGCCAGTGCCGGTAATAGGTGGCACCGCTGTCCGGATCGCCCGACGCCTGCGCCCGCTTGATCTCCTCTCCCAGCGTCGCGGCCCATTCGCTCCAGGTGAACGCGCCACGTCGCTGGAGGGCGAGCGTCAGCGCGAAGGCCTGGGCCTCCCAGGGCTCGTTGAACGTGGGAGTGCGCTGGTCGGCAGGAATGGCATCCAGGACCTCTGCGATGCCCGTACCCGGGGCAGGTTGGCTCATCTCAGGCCGGCTCCAGGTAGGGCTCGAACGCGTCTATCGAGACGGTGAGCGACGGGTCGGCGGCATTGCCCCAAAGATCGCGGCTGTCGAACACGACCGCGTAGAGCCAGGCCGAGGCCTCGCCGTCACCGGCGACGATCGCGTCCGGAAACGCGTGGCAACCGTGCACGACCTCGACCCGCCCCACCTTGTCGCGCGCATAGCGCGGCAGGCGCGTGTGCCCCATGGGATGGATGTTCACCGTGCGGACCCGGTCGCCAGGCTTGAAGCGCGCCGCCTCCCTGGGCGTTCGCCCGAACGGCGAGCGGATCTTCCCGAGTTCGACGTCCCGCAACGTCATCGTGCGCTGCACGGGTGCGGCCGGACCGTGCGCATGACCCGCATCGAGTTCCGCCTGCGTGACGAGCCCGTGGTGGATGGCACTACCCGCGAGGGCCAGAAACCAACGGTGATAGTAGGAGACGGCGACGTACACGCTGGCCGGCAGACGCTCCTGCGCGTACCGGAAGGCATCGAGATTCCAGGTGCGCGTGAACAGGACCGCGCGCTGCAGGGCGAGGACCCGCCCTTCCCACGGCGCATGGAATGGCGGCTCGTCCGGCTCGTCCACCACGGGGCCGAAGCCCTGCATCCCGCCGAGATCATGAATCCCGTTCATCGCGCCACCTCGCCGGGCTGCAGCGCAAGACCGGTGCCGATCATGCTGTTGCGGGTGACGAGCGAGGCGAGTTGCTCCTCGCTCCATCCGTCGGTGCCCGCGGGGCGCTGCGGCAGCACGAGATAGCGTGTCTCGGCCGTCGAGTCCCACACGCGTATCGCCGTCCCCGCCGGCAGCGTGACGCCGAAGTCGGCGAGAACCCCGCGGGGATCCATCACCACGCGCGAACGATACGGCGCGGACTTGTACCAGACCGGCGGAAGTCCGAGCACGTCCCACGGATAGCAGGAGCAGAGCGTGCAGACCACCATGTGATGCTGGGTCTCGGTGTTCTCGACCGCGACGAGATGGTCGCCGACGCGCCCGAAGGTTTCGTCCGCGACGACGGCACGGGTCGCATCCGCGAGGAGCGCAGCCTTGAAGGCGGGGTCCGTCCATGCCCGAGCGACGATCTTCGCCCCCACGTGCGGGCCGACGTTCGTTTCGAAGTGCTCGACGATCTGGTCGAGGACCGCAGGATCCACGTAGCCCTTTTCGGTCAGCACCGACTCCAGCGCCCGCACGCGCGCCTGGACCTCCGATAGATGGGAACCGTGATCGTGGTCGTGGTGATCGTGATCGTGGTCGTCGTGACTCATGCAGCGTTTCCTCTTCACAGTGTTCGGTGGCGGGCGAGACGGCAAGGCAGCGAAACGCGTCATCCACAAGGCAGGCGGTTACGCTGCGGGCCGCAGCCGGTCGATCCAGGGCTCGATTCTGCGTCCTCGACGCCGCTTCTGGAAACCGCAGCCGCGCCCCGCTATCGGATCAAGGCGTGCTCCACAGCTTCCACGCGTGCGTCGCGGCGCCGGAAACCTCGACCGGAAGGACGCCGAGACCGATCGCGCCGCTGATACCCAAGCCCTTCGGGGCGATACCGTCGTTGAACGCCACGTCGACACCGCCGCTGAAGATCTTGGTCGGTGGCCCGCCCGAGACGCCGAACCCGAGCCCCCACCCCTCGAAGCTGTCGAAGGTCACCATCGGATAGAACTGCACGCCGATCGAATCGCCCAACGACACGTTGGAGACCAGGGCCGGCCCGAGGTAGACGTACACGCCGACGGCCCCCTGGTAGTCGGTCACGACGGCGAAGCCCGTCTGGAAACCGGCCACCGCAGCGGCTGCAGCGTTGAGCGTGTAGGCCATGTGGAAATGCCCGCTGTACGTGGGCAACAGCTGCTTCAGTGCCGGCTGCAGCTTGGCGGAGAGGTCCGCCAGTCGCGCCGCCAGTCGCGGGGGCGAGCACAGCGTGTCGGGCTCGAAAAGATCCCTGACCAGTTCGAGTTCCTGGTGGATGCGCTGCAGTTCGGCAACCATCGGTTCGAATGCCTTGACGTAGGCCAACGCCTTCGTACGAAGCTCCCCCGGCGGAATTCGCTTCGAGCGCTTCCGCGTTTCGGCCATGAACGGCTCGAACGGCTCGGGCAGCTGCCCGAGCTTCAGGCTGCCGACCACCGCACGGCAATTCGCCTCCAGCAGGGCGGCATCGGGCTTCACGCAGAGGTTCCGGGTGAGGTCCTCGATCAGGCCCGCATCGCAACTCGGCCGCCCGGCGCTGATCTGGACATCGATCGCACACGGCTTTTCGTCGAGTCCGCCGCACGCGGACACCTTGACGCACGTGCCCGACGAACGGCCCGGCTGTTGAATGATGGCGCCCGGCCCCCGACCGCACACGCACTTGGCGCCCTTGCACCCCTCCCGCTCCACCAGCCCCTTGTTGCACGACGGGACCCGTTCCAGCACGCAGCACGCGCGCTGCCCGACACCGCCGCAGGGGGTGGCGTCGTCGTCATCGTCCTTGACGCACATTCCGATGGATCTGCCGGGTCCCTTGCGACAATCGCAGTTCTTCTTGCAGACGCCTGACTCCTTCAGCCCCTTGTCGCACGAAGGCACGCGCTCCAGCGCGCAACAGGCGCGTTCCCCCTTGCCGCCGCAGCCCGCCGCGGCGTGCGATGGTGTCGCAGCACCGAGACCGAGGATCGCCACCAGCGCGAAGCACAACGTCAACACCAGGGAGCCACGAGTCGCTCGATTCATTTTCATCGTGCCTTGGAAAACTCTGATCTATTTGCACGGACGCCATGGTACGCCCCGGGGCCGATGGCGCGAAGGTACGGGCCACCGTGTGCTCGACGCACATCAGGCCCGTCCGACAGTGCCAGCGGCCCTGGGCCGTGCCGTCCCTCCGGGTTGCTTCTGCCCTGCGGCGCTGTCAGCGTTGCTCGGCTGACCCATATTCCCGATACGGGCTGCACTTCGCGCCTTGCCAGCACCACAGGGTGGTGGCAGCGCGATCCGCGCGAGCAGATCAGAGTCTCCCTAAAGAAAACTTGCGCCGCCGACGGTGGACCCCGGACAGGATGGCCAGGATCGCTGTCGGGGGCACGACGGAGTGAATGGGAAGTGGTCCTGCGGCCTTCCGGCTATGGAGTCTCGACCGCTTCAGAGGACATCCGCCCGATGACGCACTGGTCTGACTTCTCGTAGCCGGATTGCCGCGCAGGACCGTAGCACGAAAGTCGTGCGGATCGTCGGTCCGGGTTCGCCGCAAGCGCAGGACTGCCCGATCCTGGCGACGACCCATCCGGAGCCACCGAAATGCCTCGGAAACATCACGCTTTGTTTGATCGGACCAAGCGGAAACACTCCTGCCACGCCGGATCCGGCACGACGGCAACCTCGAGTAGTCGTCGAAACGGCATGGACGCAGACACCCCGGCGCGTCGCGCAGGCCCGCCCACCCTTGCGGATCGAGCATCGCGCCAGGGCCGATATCGATGTATAGGTGATAACATAACGCCCTGCCCCGCCCGGAGAGAAACCGAATGCTCGCGAAGCTGTTGGGAACCTTGCTGTTGCTCGCCTCGTGGAGTGCGTTCGCCCAGGACGCCCCGGTGATCGCCGCCGCGTCGGACCTCAAGTTCGCCTTGGACGAGATGGTCGGTCTGTACCAGAAGCAGACCGGGAAGGAAGTCCGGGTGGTCTACGGATCCTCCGGCAACTTCTACCGGCAGATCAGCCAGGACGCCCCCTTCCAGATGTTCCTGTCCGCCGACGAGGACCTCGTCTTCAAGCTCGCCGACCAGGGTCTCACCATCGATCGCGGCGCGCTCTACGCCACCGGGCGGATCGTGCTTTTCGTGCCCAAGGGTTCCCCCATCAAGGCGGATACCGAGTTCGCCGACCTGCGGCGAGCGCTGGCAGACGGTCGACTCAAGAAATTCGCGATCGCCAACCCGGAACACGCGCCCTACGGTCGCGCAGCGATGCAGGCGCTCCAAAGCATCGGTCTCTGGACGGCCATCGAGCCGAAGCTCGTCCTGGGGGAGAACGTGTCGCAGGCTGCCCAGTTCGCCGTTTCGGGCTCCACCCAGGGCGGCATCATCGCGCTGTCGCTCGCGATGGCGCCGAGTTTCGCCAACACCGGAGCCTATGTCCTCGTGCCCGAGAGCCTTCATCAACCGCTGAAGCAGCGGATGGTTCTCACGAAGAAATCGGGCGATGTCGTGCGTGCGTTCCACGCATGGCTTCAGCAACCGGCCGCCCGCGCCATCTTCCGGCGTTACGGATTCGTCCTGCCGGCCGAAGCGCAGAGCTGACCCGGCGACGTTGCATCGACCATGGACTGGCAAGCGCTCGAACTCTCGCTCTGGCTTGCCGTCGCCACCGCGGCCATCCTGCTCCCCGCGGGGGTGGTCGCCGGGCGATGGCTGGCGACCAGTGCGCATCCGCTGAAGCCGCTGGCGGAGGCCGCCCTCGCGCTGCCTCTCATCCTTCCGCCGACCGTTCTGGGCTTCTACTTGCTGGTCGCGATGGGCGGTGCGTCGCTGCCGGGTTCGTGGTACCGGGATCTCACCGGTCACACGCTCGCGTTCTCGTTCGAAGGGCTGCTGGTGGCCAGCGTCATCTTCAACATTCCCTTTGCGCTGATGCCGATGCAACGCGCGTTCGAGGCGATTCCCAGGGAACTCTTCGATGCCGCGCGGACCTGCGGCCTGTCGCGCTGGAGGACGCTCTGGCTCGTGGAGCTTCCGCTCGCGTGGCGCGGCATCCTGAGCGGCATGATCATGACGGCGGCGCACACCCTCGGTGAGTTCGGGGTCGTGCTCATGGTGGGCGGCAGCATCCCCGGCGAGACCAGGACGATCGCCATCTCCATCTACGACCGGGTCCAGGCCTTCGATCTGCAATCGGCCGGCGTCATGTCGGCCACACTGCTCGGCGCATCGCTGCTGACCCTCGTCGCCACATCGTGGTTGTCACGGACGCGTCAGCCTGCCGGGTGGTCCCGTTGATGTCCCGGTCGGCTCTCCCGTGCTAGAGGTCCGGCTGCGGCAACCGGGGCCGATTCCGCTCGACGTGGCGCTGCGCTGCGCCGACAACGAGTTGCTGGCACTCGTCGGCCCCTCCGGCAGCGGCAAGACCAGTGTGCTTCGCGCGATTGCCGGGCTCCTCGACGTGGGCGAGGCACGCATCGCCGTCGACGACACCGTGTGGATGGACACCGCTGCGGGCGTTCGCATCCCCGCGGAACTCAGACCGGTCGGCATGGTGTTTCAGCACTACGCGCTCTTTCCGCACTTGAGTGCCCTGGAGAACGTGAGGCTCGCGATCCCGCGGACCCGCGACCGCGCAACCGCCACGGAGACGGCCCACGCGCTGCTGAACGACATGCAGCTGGACGGGCTCGCAGATCGCCGTCCGGACGAACTGTCGGGTGGCCAGCGGCAGCGCGTCGCGCTGGCACGGGCGCTCGCCCGGGATCCACGGGTGCTGCTCCTCGACGAAGCGTTCTCGGCCGTCGACCAGCCGACGCGCCATGTCCTGTACGAGGAACTGATCAAGCTCCGCCAGCGCCTCGCACTGCCGATCGTGATGGTGACCCACGATCTCCGCGAGGCGCGTCTGCTCGCCGATCGGATGTGCATCCTCGACGGCGGATGCACCCTTCAGGACGGCACGCCCGAGCAGGTGCTGTCGCGCCCGAGAAACGCCCGCGTGGCGGCGCTCGTCGGGCTCCGGGATATCCAGCCCGGCGTGTTCCTCAAGGATCCTGCAGTGCGGCTGCGGTGGGGCGACGCCGATTCCGATGTCCAGTTGCATGTGCTCGACAAGGGTCGCCTGGAGCACGGCACGCCGGTGCGTTGGGTCGTATCCGGCGAACACGTGCAGCTGCACCCGACGGCACCATCGACCTTGAACCCGGCACACAACCACCTGCAGTGCGAACTGGCGAGACTGAGCCGGCTGGGCGACATGACGACGGTGCAATGCAGGGTGGCCACTTCGCCCGCCTCGCTGGTGCATGTCGAAATGACCACCCGGGAGATGCTGCGCATGGGACTCGAGGTGGGCCAGCCGGTGTGGCTCGAACTCGACCCGCAAGGCATTCACATCATGCCGGTGCGAGCCTGACATCGATGCGTTGACGCGAGGCCCTGGCTCGCGCTGCAGACGTAGGTACCCGCGGCATCGGCACCCACAGCAAGGTCCCGAAAGCCATGTTCGTGCTCGCGCCGGATATCGCGATCAAGACCCACCCCATCCGTTTCGGCTCGGGCACATGGACGACCGTCACCGGGGTGATGACAGGCACTTTCACCCAATCGATGCGTCTGCCGGATGGCAAGACGACCCCACCGACCGGCAAGCGCTTTGCGATCGCCACGGCCACCGTCGGCCACTGGCAGGACGGGACCATGGGTCATGCGTGGCTGTTCCGGGACACCCAGGACTTCATGAAGCAGCTGGGCCTCGGCGCCGGGTGAGCGGTAGCGCCGCACGCTGACTCGACGACATCGGGTCCCGGGGCGATCGACGCATGGGACCACGAAACAGGAAGTCGGCAATCGTCGTGGCGCAGCCGCCCGCCGGAACGACGTCACACGCCGAGATACTGGTGGACGATATCGGGCTGCGCCTGCAGCGCCGCGCTGTCGCCCTCCCAGACGACGCGCCCCTTCTCGATCACGACGTGTCGATCGGCGAGGGGCAGCAGCCGGCCCACATTCTTGTCGATCACGATCAGCGCCAGACCTTCCCGCTTCAACTCGGCCAACGTCTGCCAGATCTCCTCGCGGACGAGCGGCGCCAATCCCTCGGTCGCTTCATCCAGCACGAGGAGCTTCGGGTTGGTCATCAGCGCGCGGCCGATGGCAAGCATCTGCTGCTCGCCGCCGGAAAGCTGCGAACCGAGATTGGAACGCCTTTCCTTCAGCCGCGGAAAAAACGCGTACACGCGGTCGAGGGTCCATGCCTGAGCGGTCGGGTAGCCTCGTGGCACAAAGGCCGTCGCCACCATGTTCTCTTCCACTGTCAGCGCAGAGAAGATCTGGCGGCCCTCGGGCACCAGGGCGAGACCTCGACGCGCAACGCGGTGGGACGGCAGTCCGTTCGCACGTTCACCGGCCACCTCGATATTGCCGGCCGAGATCGGCAGCATCCCGAAGAGGCATTTGACCGTCGTCGAGCGTCCCATCCCGTTGCGGCCGAGCAGTGTGATCACCTGTCCCGGCCGCACCTCGAACGAAACGTCGAACAGCACCTGGGCGCGGCCGTATCCTGCCTGGAGCCCTCGGACGGAAAGAAACGGCGGCGTCATGGGGGCATCCTCAGTCCGTCTCCTCGCCCAGATACACCGCGCGCACCTCGGGGTGCGCACGGATCTCGTCGGCGGTACCTGTGAAGATCACGCGCCCGTAGACGAGCACGCTGATGCGGTCCGCGAGCGCGAACACCGCGTCCATGTCGTGCTCGACGAGCAGAATCGTGTAGCGGCGCTTGAGGCCGCGCAGCAGTTCGGTGACGGCGGCCGACTCCTTCGCGCTCATCCCGGCCATCGGCTCGTCGAGCAGTAGAAACTTGGGCTTCGCGGCGAGCGTCATCGCAAGCTCCAGCTGGCGTCGCTGCCCGTATGCCAACTCGCCCGCGACGGTTTCGGCGAACGCGGTGAGTCCCGCCACCTCCACCGCTTCCTCGGCAGCCGCGCGCGCCCGGCTGTCGTCGAGCATCGGCCGCCAGAAGCGCCAGGCGTTCAGGCTGGTGCCGACGGCCGCCAGGGCCGCGTTCTCCAGCACAGTGAATTCCTCGAAGATCGAGGTGATCTGGTACGAGCGAAGCAATCCGCTGCGTGCCCGCTGGTGGACCGGGGCGGACGTGATCTCTTGCCCATCGAAGTGGATACGGCCGGCGTTGGACCGAAGCTCGCCGCTCAGCTGATTGATCAGCGTCGTCTTGCCGGCACCGTTGGGGCCGATCAGCGCATGCAGTTCCCCGCTGCGGATGTCCAGCGAAACGTTGTCCGTCACCAGCAGCGCCCCGTAGCGCCTGACGAGATTCTCGGTCTGCAACGCCGCCATCACGCCCTCCCCGGCGCGACGATGTCAGGCGGTCCAGGAGACGGCCGCTTCCGGTTCAGCGCCTCCAGCCAGCCAGCGATGCCGCGTCGCCCGAAGAGCGCCACCAGGACGACCACCGGACCGAACACCGCCATCCAGTGCTCGGTGAACCCCTTCAGAACTTCCTCGAGCACGAAGAAGAGCAGCGCACCGAGGAATGGCCCGAACACCGTGCCGATACCGCCCAGGACCACCATCACGATGAGTTCGCCCGACACCGTCCAGGCCAACGTGCTCGGAGAGACGAACGCATTCAGGTTGGCCAGCAGCACACCGGCCACCGCGCACGCCATGCCCGAGAGGACGAACGCGACCAGTCGCACGTGATGCGCCTGGAGGCCGATGGCATCGACACGCTTCACATTCTGACGGGCACCGCGAAGCGCCATTCCGAACGGGGCGACGCGGACACGCGCCATCGACCAGAGAATGGCAACGAGCACCAGCCACGCGGCGTAGTACACCGCGGACGTCGAACCCAGATCGAACGGGCCGAAACGGCTCGTGCTGCCGACGGAGAGCCCGTCGTCGCCACCGTAGTGCTTGAGACTCACCAGCAGGAAGTAGCCCATCTGCGCGAAGGCAAGCGTGATCATGATGAATGCCATGCCGGACGTTCGCAGACTGATGGCGCCGATCACCAGTGCCGCAGCCGCAGCCGCCGCCACCGCGACCAGCAAGTGCAGCCAACCGCTTCCGATGCCGTGGAACGCGCACAGGCCTACCGCATACGCACCGATGCCGAGGAACAGCGCGTGGCCGAAACTGACGAGTCCGCCGTACCCGAGCGCCAGGTTCAGTGCACTGGCTGCGACGGCATAGATGAGGATTCTGGCGAAGAAGGCCGTCCAGTACGGTTGGTCGAATCCGGATGCCACGGTGGGCACGATGGCCAGCAGCCCCAGCAGCAGCAGAGGGATCCAGGTGGACGGCCGAAAAGCGGACGAAGTCTTCATGACGTGGCCCTCAGCCCCGACGAGCGGGAAACAGCCCTTGGGGACGCAGCGCCAGCACCGCGGCCATCAGCACATAGACGCTCATCGAGGCCAGTGCAGGCCCGGCTGCATCGGCGATCGAGCGCTCCGTCAGTTGCCGCAGGATCAGCGGCAGGAACACGCGCCCGAGCGTATCGACCACGCCAACGATCAAGGCGGCGTAGAACGCGCCCGACACCGAACCGATGCCGCCGATGACGATGACCACCAGCGTCGTGATCAGGACCGGCTCACCCATGCCCGACTGCACCGACAGCACGGGCCCGGCCATGGCGCCGGCCACGCCCGCCAACATTGCGCCGACACCGAACAGCAGCGCGTTGAGCAGCCCGATGTTCACGCCGAGCGCGCTCACCAGTTGCGGGTTCTGCGCGCCAGCGCGGATGAGCATTCCGATCCGTGTCTTGTGGATCAGCAGCCGTGAGCCCACGGCAACCACGAGACCCACGGCGATGATCGCGAAGCGGTACGAGGAATAGGTGAACCCGAACAGATCGACCGTGCCGCTCAGCACGTCGGGAACTTGCACGAAGATCGGCTGCGGCCCCCACAGGATGCGGACCAGCTCGTTGAAGAACATGACCAGACCGAAGGTCGCGAGCACATGATCCAGATGGTCGCGCCGGTACAGGCGCGAGACGATGGTGACTTCCAGCACCAGCCCGATCGCCAGCGCGGCAGCCATGGCCGCCAAGATGCCGACCGCGAACGACCCGCTGGCCCCGTAGGCCAAGGCGCCGGCGTAGGCGCCGATCATGTACAGGGAGCCGTGCGCGAGGTTCACGAAGCTCATGACCCCGAACACCAGCGTCAGCCCCGCTGCCAGCAGGAACAGCAGTACGCCGTACTGCAGCCCGTTGAGCAATTGCGCGACCAGCAGGGTGAGACTCATGCCGACTGACTCAAGGCAGCGTGCACTGCGCGGCGTACGGGTCGACATGCGCCTTGAAAGGGGTGCCGACCAGGCGGGTCACGACCTTGCCGCCATCGCGTGCGGTCTCGAAGGCGTAGTAGTCCTGCACGGGCATGTTGTTCCTGCCGAAGGCGAACGGGCCACGTACCGATCTCAGTTCGCTGCCGGCGGCCTTCACCGCCACGGCGAGCTTCTTCGGGTCACCGCCCGCCTTCCGCAATGCGATGTCGAGCAGGTTTGCCGCGTCGTATCCGGTGGCCGCGTACAGACTGGGCGCGCGCTTGTACTTCGCCTCGAACGCCGCCACGAATCTGCGGTTCTCGGGGTTGTCGAGGGACGCGTCGTACATGCCACCGCTGACGACGCCAACGGCAGCCTCGCGAAGCGAGGGGAGCGTCGTGCCGTCGACCGTGAACACGGAGTACAGCGGCAGCTTGCCACTCAGCCCGGCCTGGTTCAGCTGCTTGACGAAGTTGATGCCCATGCCGCCCGGGTAGAAGACGAACAGCGCATCGGGCCTGGCCGCCTGCAATTGCGCGATCTCCGCCGAATAGTCGGGCTGGTTGACCTGCGTGTAGACCTCGTCGACCACCTGCCCCTTGTAGAAGCGCTTGAAGCCCGCGAGCATGTCCTTGCCAGCCTGATAGTTCGGCGCCATCAGATAGACGCGCTTGAGGCCGCGGTCCTGTGCGAACTTGCCCATCGCTTCAGCGGCACCGTCGTTCTGCCAGGCCATCGAAAAGACATTGGGCTTGCACTGCGCGCCCGCCAGCGGCGAAGGGCCCGCGTTGGTCGCTATCGCGACCACGCCCGACTCGGTGAGTCGCGCGAGGCTTCCCATGAGCACGTTCGAAAACGACAGTCCGACGATGGCATCGGCCTTGTCCTTGTCGATCAGCTTGCGCACTGCCTGCTGGCCGATCTCCGGCCTCAACTGGTCGTCCTCCTTGACGACGGTGGTCGGCTGACCACCCAGCTTGCCGCCGTGCTGCTCGAGTGCAAGCAGGAAACCATCGACCTGGTCCTGACCGACGAGTGCCTGCGGCCCGGACAGGGGCGCCATCAGGCCGATCGTGGCGGCTGAAGCCGTGGCCGCGCTCGCGGCAAGCGTGGCGCAGTACAGCGTGGCGACAAGAGCGCGTTGGAACATGTTCTTCCTCCCGTTGGGGTGTGTGCCTGGCCGCCGGACGGTCGCCGTCGGTCCCGGCACCCGGTGGCGTGGTTGCCGTCAGTCGATCTGCAGGAACACCCTGCCGCCCTCCACCTTGACCGGATAGCGGCGCAGGGCCTCGGTGACCGGCTCGCACAGCGGTTTGCCATCCCTCACGTCGAACTTGCCCTGGTGCAGCGGGCACTCGATCTCGTGTCCGTCCAGGAACCCGTCGCAGAGGCGGGCCTGGCCATGGGTGCAGATGTTGTCGGTCGCGTACACGTCGTCACCGACCGTGTAGATCGCGATGTCGCGCCCCGCGACGGAGATACCCTTCACGTCGTCGGAAGGCAGCGCATCGACCGACAGTGCGTCGACCCAGTTCGTCGTGCTCATGCAGGCCTCAGATCGGGTAGATGATGGAGTTGGGGATCATCTCGGAGTCGTAGATGCACTCGCGGGATGCGAACTTCAGACCGTCGGGTGTGTGGACCACGACATCGAGATACCGCCCGACATTGAACACGGTGGAAGCGTCGGATAGCTTGGTGCGAAAGACTGCGTAGTTGGCCTCGCAGCGGAAGCGACCTTCACCGACTTCGCGGATCACCGGGGTCCCCACGACATGCCGCTGATAGTAGGGATCGTGGAACAGCGTCTCCTTGATGCCGTAGACGCGGTCCTTCAGCATGCCCTTGCTCGTGAACGCGAGCGTCGCCAGCGGGAATCCGCGTTCGTGGTTCTCGCGCGGCTGCAGGCGGTAGACGCAATCGTCGGTGAAGAACTCGGGCCAGAGGTCCCAGTTGCCGGAATCGACGGCACTCGCATAGTCGGCGTAGAGCTGGGTGAGCGCGAGCCAGTCCTGGAAGTTCAGGGTCGTCGTCATGCCGGGGCCTCCATCACGTCGCGCCAGTAGCGGTACATGCCGCGGATCAACGTCTCGGTGACCATGTGCTCGGTGTTCTCCACCTCGCGCCCACCGAGTTCGGCCAGCGTCCGGTGGAAGGGCTTGCTCTCGAAGGCCTCCTGACTGAACTCGATCACCTCGCCGTCGTCGGCCGAGACGAAGCCGGCGGGACCGAAGAGATTGGCCTGCGTCAGTCGACGGCTGGTCATCGCCTCGTCGTCGTCCTCGAAGCCGAAGTGCGTCCAGACGAAGTCGAAGCTGCCGTGGCCGTCCGGCTGGATGTGCCGGGTCGAAACGCTGTTGACCTGCTGCTGCAGGATGACGCTCGGAAAGATGGTCGTCATCACGGCCGTCGGACCACCCCACCAGGGCTCCGGAACGATGTCGAGAAAGCTCGGATCGTAGAGCTGCATGCTCTCCTTGAAGCTGGACACCTGCGTCACCTGCTCCGCCGTGCCGGCGGAGCCGCGCGTCGAGATCATCGCCGCATGGCGGTGCCGGTCGTCCATCCGGAGCTGCGACTTGTTGTCGGCGCGCCAGAGGCCGAACGTGACGAACCACGTATGCAGCAACCCGGGATGGTAGGGATCCTTGATGTTCTCCTGCATCAGCTTCCAGTTGCCGGGAATGCGCTGGCGGTTGTAACCGAGGATCTTCAGCTGGCGACCGTTGAAGAGGCGGTCGAAGTAGCCGAGGATCGTGGGGCCGAGGTAGTCCTCGAAGGGCTCGACGTCACGGTCGAAGGACGCGAAGACCACGCCGCCGCGCGTGGCGACCTTCAGCTTGGTCAGGCCGTGATCGGCAGTCTTGAAGTCCGCCGGCATCCCGCCATGGACCTGGCCGTCCTGCTTCACGCCGCGGCGGAACGGCACGCCCTGCAGGTCCCCCTCGAGCGTGTAGCTCCACTGGTGGTAAGGGCAGACGAACTCCTTCCGATTGCCGTGCCGTTCGCGGCAGAAGCGCATGCCGCGATGGGCGCAGACGTTCTCGACCACGTGGAGCGCGCCGTCGGCGTCGCGCGTGAGGATCACGGAACGCTCGCCGATGGCCGTGCGCTTGAAGTCGCCCGGGTTCGGGACTTCGGCCTCCAGGCCGACGTAGCACCAGTGGTTCCTGTAGAAGAAGCGTTCGAGCTCCTTCCGGTAGATCGCTTCGCTGGTGTACGCGACGAAGGGGATCCGGTGGGTGCCGTCGTCCTCCCATACCGGTTGATCGGGAAAGACCGTCGAGCTTGCGTTCATGTCTCGTCTCCTCAGTTCTCGAATCCGGGCGTTCGCCGCCGCCACGGATCAACCCGTCACACGCACCTCGATGGGATCCAGCCCCGCGACTTCGCCGCGCATCACATCCCCGGTCACGACAGCACCCACGCCCTCGGGCGTGCCCGTCATGATGATGTCGCCGGGCTCCAGCGACTCGTACTCGGACAGGTACGCCACGCACTCCGACACCGACCAGATCAACTTGGCGATATCGGACGACTGTCGTGTCTGCCCGTTGACGGACAACATGATGGCGGCCGACGCAGGGTGGCCGATATCCCGGGCACGACGCAGCGCTCCGATCGGCGCGGAGCATGCGAACGACTTGCCGAACTCCCATGGCCGGCCCTTGTCGCGGGCTTCGAGCTGCAGGTCACGCCGGGTCATGTCGAGACCGACCGCATAGCCGTAGACATGCTCGAGCGCCTGCGTCAACGGGATGTCCCTGCCGCCTCGCGCGATGGCGAGGACGAGTTCGATCTCATGGTGGTAGTTGCCGGTCTTCGGCGGATACGGCACGCCGACCGGGTTCGACGCGTCCACCACGGCGACCGCCGGCTTCATGAAGAAGAACGGCGGCTCGCGGTCTGGGTCCTTGCCCATCTCGCGTGCATGCGCCGCGTAGTTGCGGCCAACGCAGAAGACGCGGTTCACCGGGAACCGCTCGTCGCGGTCCGCGATGGTGAGGGTGTGAAGCGGAGGCGCTTCGAGGGCAAGATTCATCGGAGTCCTTCCATGGTCGGGAATCGTGGGCGCGAGAGCGGCGGCTTCATTGGCGGTCTTCCCGCCACAGGCCGAGCGCCTGCTGCACGGGCCGGTCGGAAAAGCTGAACAGCAGCGAGTCGCGGTCCGCGCGCATCTGCAACGCGTGCCAGGAGGGCACAACGAAGACGTCGTTCTCCTGGAAGCGCCACGTCTGCTCTCCGACACGAACCTCACCCCCGCCTTCGAGGCAGACGTGCACCGTGCCATCGGTGCTGCGCACGGGCTTCGTCTCGAAGCCCGCCGGCAACCTCTGCGCGAAGGCGCCGATGGTCGGCATCGGTGAGGCGCCCGTCGCTGGATTCACGTAGCGCAACTTGAAGCCGTGATACCCGTCCGGAGCACCGTGCGAGATGCCAACCAGCGCGGCCTTCGTGCGCTCGAAGGGATAGACGAAGACCCGCGTCGGATCCGCCGGCTTCGGCTGATAGTCGAGCGGCACCATGTTCGCGCCGTAGCGCGCCAGCGCGTCGCCCTCGGGACGCAACGGCACCTGGGACCGCTGGTCGCTGCGTTCTGCGAAACCGGCATCGAGGAAACGCACGATCGGAATGTCCAACCCGTCGAGCCAGACCACGGGCTGGTCACCGAGATTGCCGTGGTCGTGCCAGGTCCAGGCGGGCGTGATGATGAAGTCGCCGCGCCGCATCGGGGTCCGCTCACCATCGACTGCCGTGTAGCCGCCCTCCCCGTCCAGCACCAGGCGCAACGCCGACTGGGTGTGGCGGTGCGCCGGCGCGACCTCGCCAGGCAGGATGAGCTGAAGCCCTGCGTAGAGAGATTGGGTGATGCACGACTGACCGCGCAACGACGGGTTCTCGAGGATCAGGACGCGCCGCTCGGCCTCCTCCGCGGAGATCAGGCCGCCGGACTCCATCACCTCGTCGCGCAATTCCGCGTAGCGCCACAGGTGGGCCGACACCGATGAACGAGGCTCAGGCGGCACCAGCGCGGCGAGGACCTCCCAGAGTGGTGTCATGTGCCGGCTGCCGATGCGGTCGTAGTAGTCGGCGCGTCGGCGAAGGCGTTCGGGGGGTAGCTTTGCAGTGTGCACGGGTCCTCCTCAGGTGCCCTGGGTGTAGAACGCGTCGGCGTAGATGTGACCGGCATCGACGCCCTTGCGCCGGGCCACCACCGTTGCAGCCTCCACCATCGGGGGCGAACCACACAGGTAGGCCCGCCAGCCGGTCAGATCGCCGTGGTCCTGCTCGATGACATCGGTGACGAGGCCGCAGCGCTGCGTCGCCGTGTTGCCCCCGGAGGCGACGACCACGTGCACAGTCAGCGCCGGATGCTCCCTCTGCAGCTGCTCGAGCCAGGACAAGCCGTAGATGTCACGCGGCGAGCGCACACCGAAATAGAGATGGATCGGATTCCTCATGTCCAGCGCGACGGCGCCGCGCACGATCGAGAGAATCGGCGCGAGGCCCGTGCCACCGGCGACGCAGAGGATCGGACCGTCGTGCTTGCGACGCAGGTAGGCCGAACCGAGGGGCCCGATCACCTTCACGGCGTCACCGACCGCGAGATCACGTGCGATGTAGCCCGTGACCCGACCCTCCGGCACGAGGCGTACGTGGAACTCGAACGCATCGTCGCGGCTCAGTCCGGCCATCGAGTACGGGCGGGCGTGATCCTTCGTGAAGTGGAGCTGCACGTACTGCCCGGGGGAGAACTCGACGGGTTTCGCAGGGCGCAGGACCAGGCGCTTGATGTCGTGCGTCATGTCTTCGATCGTCACAACCGTGGCCTTCACGATGCGGGGTGGGTGCACCACCACTTCGTCAGGCTCGGGGACCTCGATCGTGCAGGGCTCGGTCACATAGGTCTGACAGGCGAGCACGAAGCTCTCGTCACCATCGAGGGGTCTCTGCTGATCGCCCACACCTTCCATCACCTCGCCGTCGATCACACGGCAACGGCACGTGCCGCAGCGCCCCGCCATGCACGAGTACGACATCGGCACCTGGGCGTCCTGCAGCACCTTCAGGAGATTGGCGCCAGGTGCGACCTGGATGACCCGGTTGAGTGGCTTGACGAGGATGTCCATGGCAGGTTCGGTGAGCTGCGCAGATCGTCCCCCGTTGGGATCATCAAGGAAATAGAATCACGTGAATGTGATGTATCACTGATCGTGATGGAGACGTGATGGAGCTATCGGACATCGACCTCAACCAGCTGGTGCTCTTCCAGCAGTTGATGATCGAGCGGCGCGTATCGAAGGTGGCCGAGAACCTTGGCCTGACCCAGCCTGCGGTCAGCAACACGCTGGCCAAGCTCAGGCGGCAGTTCGGCGACGAGCTGTTCGTCCGCACACCGGCGGGCATGATGCCGACCCCCTTCGCCGAGCAACTGGCCGAGCCGATCGGATACGCGCTCGGGATGATCCACAGCGGCCTGAACCAGAACACTCGTTTCATCCCCGCCAGCGCAACGCGGTCGGTCACCATCGCCATGACCGACATCGGCGAGATCGTGTTCCTGCCGTTGCTCGTCGAGCGATTGCGCCAGGAAGCACCCGGCGTGTCGCTCGGTACCGTGCGCACCACCGCGACGAACCTGCGCGACGACATGGAGGCAGGCAAGGTGGACCTCGCCATCGGCCCCCTGCCGCAACTGAAGGCCGGCTTCTTCCAGCGCCGCCTGTTCCGGCAACGCTACGTGTGCCTGTTCAGGAAAGGCCACACGCTCGACCGCAAGCGGCTATCCCTGGCGGACTTCAAGACGGCGGAGCACCTGGTCATCGCGTCGGCCGGCACAGGACACGGCAAGGTCGATGACCTGATCCAGCGCGCTGGCGTCGACCGCATCGTTCGGCTGAGAATCCCGCACTTCGTCAGCGTCGGTCACCTGCTGCAGCGTACGGACATGGTGGCGACGGTGACCGAGCGCCTGGCACAAAGTCTGGTCGAGCCCTTCGCCTTGACCTTCCGACCGCACCCGATCGATCTGCCCGACGTTTCGATCAACGTGTTCTGGCACGCGAAAGTCCACCGCTCGCCGGCGCACGAATGGTTGCGCGGTGTGGTGTTCGACCTCTTCGGCGAGAACCGGGAACCTGCGCGGCCGTCATCGAAGACACGCGCGCAGGCATGAAACGAGTCCACCGGCGACTGGTGTGTTGGCGCCGATCTGTAGTTGATCCAGCGTGTCGATCACGGATCGACACGGGTCTCACCACCCCTGCAGCCCGTCTCCGACTGCCAAAGAATGCAGGCAGGCGAGTTGAACCCCTGGAACAATGCTGGATCGGCAAAACTCGCTGCGGTGGGTAAGTTGTCGGTCGGCGACTATAACTTCTGCCCGTTCTCGTAGACCCACAGATAGAGGCCTTCGGCGTCGGCCACTTTACGAATACGCAGCCCGAGACTGGTCGCATTCCGGCATTCCCGATCGGTCAGCATCGTCGCCCCCGTGTGGTGGTAACTCTCGTCGACCCGAGAACGCTGCCACCACTCTTACCACCGCTGAAGCCCAGATTTCTCGAGACGGTTCTGGAATACCGTGGACAGATATCTCTTCAGATACCTGTTTTGTCAAATTTTTGTGGAATTCCCCGGAACTTGCTGGACGCCGAGTCGAACCGTTGACCCGGGCTCGAAGTGGGGAGCGCCGTCTCGGCGCAGCACTGCACGGATCCCGCGGAGAGCGGGAGGAAGGACGGATCGCGTTGCGCGATCGTGGGTGGCGACAGGCAGTGAGCCCGTCACTTGGGGTGGTCACTTGCGACAGCGACCCGTAAGTCGCTGACGTCCGTGGGAGTTTGCGCGTCGTCACTACCGGCTCGCGCCGGGGTAGTGACGACGCTGGTCGTGCGGACGATTGGTTGGAAATGACCGTTGCTTGAAGTTGCCGCGGATTGCCGACGGCAGAATTGACTGTCTCTCCAGGCCTTGCGGCCTCCCGGCATTCCAGGAGAGATCACCGGTGTGCTTGCGGTCTGTGACCATCGCTGCGGCTGCGGGTTTCCCACCGCGCCGCTCGCCCCCGGCCTGAGAGGGGCCGGCGGCGGCACCGTGGATAACCCGGGACGTTCGTTGGCGTCCGGGAATGTCCGGTGGTGCCGTTGCGCATCAACCGACGACCAACGATCCGCCTGCTCGCCGTCCCTACTGGGCTAGCGCGCCGAGGTCGACCATTTTCAGATATCGGTCATCGACGTCGTGCTCGGCTGCGATGACCGTTCGGCGAGGATGTGCCTGGCCGAGAATCGCCAGTGCTTCCGCCGGCCGAGGTGTTGTAGTGTCGAGGGGTTTCACTGGGGAATAGAAGGGCTCCGCTCCGCCCCGTGCATCGATCACGAATTCCGATGCAGTTCTCCCGTGCCCTGGAAAGATGGCTCGACAGACGTCGAGCAGGCAGGAGTTCCGATCAATGGCTCGGCATCACCTGACGCGCGCTAACGACTAAGGTTAGATCGTGCGAGCGAAGCGACGCCACGATCTGAACCGTTTGTTGGACGAGCCCGGCCCACGAGCGCCGCGGCTCGGCGTTCACAGAAGATATATTTCGAGGGAGCA
>JALHMS010000038.1 GCA_022843925.1 Burkholderiales bacterium | reverse complement strand
GGGCGCACCCCGGGCAACATCACCGCGATCCGCCCGATGAAGGACGGGGTCATCGCCGACTTCACCTTCACCGAGCAGATGCTGAAGCAGTTCATCAAGAAGGTGCATGACGCCCGGCTCTTCAGCCCGCAGCCCCGGATCGTGATCTGCGTGCCGTGCGGCTCCACCCAGGTGGAGCGCCGCGCGATCAAGGAGTCCGCGTTCGGCGCCGGTGCCCGCAAGGTCGAACTGATCGAGGAGCCGATGGCTGCGGCGATCGGCGCCGGCCTGCCGGTGAACGAAGCGACGGGTTCGATGGTGGTCGACATCGGCGGCGGCACCACCGAGGTGGGCGTGATCTCGCTGGGCGGCATCGTGTACTCGGCGTCGGTCCGGGTGGGCGGCGACAAGTTCGACGAGGCGATCATCAACTACATCCGCCGCAACTACGGGATGCTGATCGGCGAGACGACCGCCGAAGAGATCAAGAAGGAGATCGGTTCCGCGTTCCCGGGCTCCGAGGTCCGCGAGAAGGAAGTGAAGGGGCGCAACCTGGCCGAAGGCATTCCGCGCAGCTTCACGATCTCGTCCAACGAGATCCTCGAAGCCCTGACGGACCCGCTCAATTCCATCGTCAGCGCCGTGAAGTCCGCGCTGGAACAGACGCCGCCGGAACTTGGCGCCGACATCGCCGATCGCGGCATGGTCCTGACGGGCGGCGGCGCCCTGCTGCGCGAGATCGACCGGCTGCTGATGGAAGAGACCGGCCTGCCGGTGATCGTGGCCGAGGACCCCCTCACCTGCGTCGTGCGCGGGTCCGGCAAGGCCCTCGAGCACATGGACAAGTGGACGAGCATCTTCACCAACGACTGATACCGGTGCCTTTCACCGACATCCCCCTCACTTCCCGTTCTCCGCGCACCGCCGCCACTCCCTCCCGGGGGACTGACCGCCCGGTGCGCGTGGCGCCACTCCCGCCTCCCGCCTGGTTTCCGACCTGGTTTCCGACCTGATGCAAGCCTCCGCGGCGCCGATCTTCAAGCGCGGTCCCAGTCTCCTCACCCGGCTGGCCTTCTTCTCTCTGGTATCCATCACGCTGATCGTCGCCGACGTCCGCTTCCGCTATCTCGAGGAGATGCGCGCCGGCGTCTCCGTGGCGCTCTACCCGTTGCAGGAGGTGGCCGCCCTGCCCGGCGCCCTGTTCTCGCGGATGGGGGACTTCTTCGTGACGCAGGCCTCGCTCTCCCGCGAGAACGAGCAGCTGAAGCGCGAGCGTCTGCTGAGCGGCGCGGCCAGTCAACGCCTGCGCGCCCTCGAGGCCGAGAACGAGCAGTTGCGCCGCATCGTCAACGCCGAGCCCGTCCCGGGGCGCTCCCCGACGGTCGCCGAGATCCTCTACGAGAGCCGTGACCCGTTCACCCGCAAGGTGGTGATCGATCGGGGAACCATGCACGACATGAAGACGGGCCTCCCGGTGGTCGACCACCGCGGCGTGATCGGGCAGATCACCCGCGTGTTCCCGCTGGTGTCGGAGGTCTCTCTGCTCACCGACAAGTCGCAGTCGATCCCCGTGCAGAACGTGCGCAGCGGGGTACGCTCGATCACCTTCGGCCTGGGCCACGATGGCGCCGTCGAGCTTCGCTTCATGCCCGTGAACGCCGATATCCAGGTGGGCGATCTGCTCGTCACTTCCGGCATCGACGGGACCTTCCCGCCAGGCCTGCCGGTGGCAAAGGTGACGCGCATCGATCCGAATGCCGCGTCGTTCGCGCGGATCCACTGCGCGCCGGTCGCCGGCGTGTCCAGCTTCAACCGGGTCGTCGTACTGTCTCCCGGCCCCGAACGGCCCGAGAATCCTCTCGCCGCCGCGGGCAAGACCGTCGCACCGACCGCGTCTCCGACGCCGCGCAAACCATGAGCTGGAACAGCCTCGGCGACAACATCCACGACGACGAGATCCTGCTGCCGGTCCGCGGCGGCTACATCCTCGTCACGATGCTGGGAGCGCTCCTTCTCAACCTGATCCCGCTCCCGGGCTGGGTGTCGAGCGCGATGCCCGACTTCGTCGCCGTGATCCTGCTGTACTGGAGCGTCTTCCAGGCGCATCGCGTGGGGCTCTGGCCCGCTTGGGTCATGGGCCTGCTGATGGACGTCGCCGATGCGAGCCTCTTCGGTCAGCACGCGGCGGCGTACTGCGCGCTGGCGTTCGCGGGGATCTTCCTGCACCGACGCATCCAGATGTTCCCGATGAGCTACCAGATCGCGCACGTGCTCGGGATCCTCCTCGGCCAGCAGGCGCTCCAGCTCGTGGTGCGCCTCGCCGCGAGTGCCGAGCCGCCTGACATGCTGTATTTCGTGTCGAGCCTCACCGGCGCCGCGCTCTGGCCGGCCGTCGTGGTCATATTGATGCTGCCGATGCGCCGCAGCCGCCATCCGAACGAGGTCTGACCGCTTGGCGCCCCCGACCAGCGCAGCCCCCGTCCGCCGGAACCGGCCGGGGCCGGGGCACTGAGGCGAGCGCCCATGTTCTTCCGCCTCCCGTTCAAATGGCCCTTCGGTCGATCGCGCTCCGGGTTCCGCCCGCCGGCGCGGGGCATCGAGGTGTCGCGCGGACCTTCGAAGTTCCGGATGTGGCTGTCACGGCTCCCGTTCAAGGTGCCGGCCGGGCCCCCGCGCTCCGGATTCCGCCCGAACGCGCGCGGCGTCGAGATGCGCGATCTGTCGCGGGAACTGGAGCGCTTCCACTGGCGGCTCGCGGTCTGCGCGGCGAGCGTCGTCCTCCTCTTCTTCGTGCTGCTCCTGCGGTTCTTCTATCTGCAGGTGATCCAGCACGACTACTACATGACGCTCGCCGAGCAGAACCGCATCTCGATCGTGCCGGTGGTGCCGAACCGCGGCCTGATCCTCGACCGCAACGGCGTGGTGCTGGCGCACAACTATTCCGCCTACACGCTCGAGATCTCGCCCAAGTCGGCCGGGCCGCTCGACGAACTGCTCGACCAGCTGTCCGAACTGGTCGACATCCAGCCGCGCGACCGCAAGCGCTTCCGCAAACTGCTGGACGAGCGCCGTGAACTCGACAGCGTGCCCGTCCGGACCCGGCTCACGGATGAGGAGGTCGCGCGCTTCTCCGTGAACCGCCACCGGTTTCCCGGGGTGCAGATCAACGCGCGCCTGTTCCGCCACTACCCGAACGGCGAGATCGCCTCCCACGTCATCGGCTACATCGGCCGCATCAGCGAGAAGGAGCAGACGAAGCTCGAGGAGCGCGGTGTCGCGGCGAACTACCGGGGCGCCGACTACATCGGCAAGGTGGGTCTGGAAGGTCGCTACGAAGAGGATCTCCACGGTGTCGCCGGTTTCGAGGAGGTCGAGACCGATGCCGGCGGACGCTCGGTGCGCACGCTGCGCACGACGCTGCCGGTGTCCGGCAACAACCTCCATCTCGCGCTGGACCTGCGGGTGCAGGAGATCGCCGAACGCGCCTTCGGCAAGTTCCGCGGCGCCCTCGTGGCCATCGAGCCCTCGACGGGCGGCGTGGTCGCCTTCGTCTCGCGTCCCGGCTTCGATCCGAACCTCTTCGTGGAAGGCATCGACTCCCAGAACTGGGATCTCCTCAACAACTCCCCCGACAAGCCCCTCAACAACCGCTCGCTGCAGGGCGTCTATCCGCCCGGGTCGACGTTCAAGCCCTTCATGGCGCTGGCGGGGCTGGAGCTGGGCAAGCGCACGCCCGACTACACGATCTCGGACCCCGGCTTCTTCGTGCTGGGCGGCGCGGGTCACGTCTACCGCGACTGGAAGAAGGGCGGGCACGGCATGGTGAACCTCCACCGGTCGCTGGTGATCTCGTGCGACACCTACTACTACGGACTCGCCCAGGACCTCGGCATCGACAACATCCATCGCTTCATCGGCCAGTTCGGACTGGGGCGCCGCACCGGCATCGACATCGATGGCGAGTCGACGGGACTGCTGCCGTCGCAGGAGTGGAAGATGCGGCGCTTCAAGCAGAAGTGGTTCGGCGGGGACACGATCTCCGTGGGCATCGGCCAGGGCTACAACCTGGCGACACCCGTGCAGCTCGCGTTCGCCACCGCCATCCTCGCGAACCGCGGGATCGTCTACCGCCCGCACCTCGTCCGGCAGATCGAGGACTCGCAGTCGGGCGAGCGCCGCACCATCGAGGCCCAGCCCTTCAACAAGTTCACGATCAGCGAGGAGAACCTCCAGCGCGTGCGCAACGCGATGATCGACGTGAACCGGCCCGGCGGAACGGCGGGCGCTGCCTTCTCCGGCGCCGAGTACGCGGTCGCGGGCAAGACCGGCACGGCCCAGGTCGTGGGGATGAAGGCGGGCGAGAAGTACGACGAAGCACGCACGCCCGAGCGGTACCGTGACCACGCGCTCTACATCGCGTACGCGCCGGCCGAGGCCCCGAAACTCGCACTCGCGATCCTGGTGGAGAACGGGGGCCACGGCGGATCGGTCGCGGCGCCGATCGCGCGCGCCGTGTTCGACTACGTGATCCTCGGCAAGGAACCCAAGCCGCCCAAGGAGGCCGCGCCACCCAAGGACGCCGCGCCTGCCGTGCAGGAGGACGAGCATGATTGACAAGATCATCGGGTTCTTCACGCGGCACCTGGACCCGTTCCTCATGATCGTCGTCGCCGCGCTCCTCGGCATCGGCATGGTCGTGCTCTACAGCGCATCGGGCGGCAACTTCTCGCGCGTCGGCGGGCAGTTGCTGAACATGGGGGTGGCGGTGAGCGTGATGTGGATCGCCGCGAACGTCCCGCCGCAGCACCTGGCGCGGCTGGCGTTGCCCGTCTACGCCCTGGGTCTCGCCCTGCTGGTCGGCGTGGCGCTGTTCGGCGAGATCAGCAACGGGGCGCGCCGCTGGCTGAACATCGGCGTCACCCGGATCCAGCCGTCCGAGATCATGAAGATCGGCGTGCCGCTGATGCTCGCGTGGTACTTCGATCGCTACGAGGCGATCCTGAAACTGAAGGACTTCGCGATCGGGGCCATCGTGCTGGCGGTGCCCGTCGGGTTCATCGCGAAGCAGCCCGACCTCGGCACGGCGCTGCTGGTGTCCAGCGCCGGCTTCTACGTGCTCTTCCTGGCGGGGCTGTCATGGAAGATCATCGTCGGCCTCGGCGCGGTGATCGCCGGCTGCCTGCCGATCCTCTGGGGGATGATGCACGACTACCAGCGGCAGCGCGTCCTCACGATGCTCGACCCCTCGCAGGATCCGCTGGGCAGCGGATACCACACGATCCAGTCGACCATCGCGATGGGCTCCGGCGGTCTCTTCGGCAAGGGCTGGCTGAACGGCACCCAGGCGCGGCTCGACTTCCTGCCCGAGCGCACCACCGACTTCGTCTTCGCCGTGTACTCCGAGGAGTTCGGCCTCTTCGGCAATCTCGTGCTGCTCGTGCTGTTCGTGCTCGTGATCGGCCGCGGCCTCTACATCTCGGCGAACGCCTCGGTGCTGTTCTCGCGGCTGCTCGCCGGCGCCGTGACGCTCACGTTCTTCACCTACGCGTTCGTGAACATGGGCATGGTGAGCGGGATCCTGCCGGTGGTCGGCGTCCCCCTGCCGCTGATCAGCTATGGCGGGACGTCGCTCGTGACACTGCTGTTCGGTCTGGGCATCCTCATGAGCATCCACACGCACAAGCGACTCGTGAAGGGATGAACCGACCCGCCCACAACGCCCGGGGAACCTCGACCATGTTCGGAGCGCCCGTCGTCATCGCAGGCTGCCTGTGGATCGCCGGCTGCGCCTCGACACCGATCGGACCCAACGAACAGGCACCGGGCGCGGTACCGCCACCGCCGGTCGACGTCGGCACGGCATCGACCGCGAAGCCGGTCGCACCCGGCAAGGGCGGCTATTACCTGGACGATGGTCCCGGCGACAACCCGCCCGACATCGCCGGCATCCCGGACGCCGTGCCGCGCATGGAACCCCTCCACCGTGCCGCGCTGCGGCCGTACTCCGCCCTGGGTCGCGACTACACGCCGATGACGACGCTCGGCCCCTACCGGGCACGCGGGGTGGCGACGTGGTACGGCAGGCGCTATCACGGCAAGCCCACGTCTACGGGGGAGCGCTACGACATGTACGGGATGACCGCCGCGCACACGACGCTCCCGCTGCCCAGCTACGTGCGCGTCACGTCGATCGCGAACGGCCGGTCGGTGGTCGTGCGGGTCAACGATCGCGGCCCCTTCAAGGCCGATCGGCTGATCGACCTCTCGTACGCGGCCGCTTGGAAACTCGGACTCATCGGCAACGGCAGCGGCGAGGTGGAGGTCGAGGCCATCCTCCCGGACGGGAAAGGTGCGCCGGCCGATGCCGACACCGCCACGGGCAGTCCAGCGCCTTCATCCGCCGCGCCGGCCCCCGCCCTGCCGGGCAGCAACGGTGCCGCGCCGCTCACCGCAACGACCGGGGTGTTCCTCCAGCTGGGCGCGTTCTCCGAGGCCGCCTTCGCCGAGGACTTCGCGAGGAAGATGCGGGTCGAGCTGGCCGACGTCAGCCAGCCGGTCAGCGTCCTCGCGAGCGACAAGCTCTACCGGGTGCAGAGCGGCCCGTTCCCCGATCGCGACAGCGCCCGGCGCGAGGCGGACCGCCTGGCCGGCCGACTCGGCAGCCGCCCCTTCGTCGTCACGCGCTGATCCCTCAGACTCATCGCCAACACAGGCCCGACAACATCATGAAAACCCTCATCTGCGGCTCCATGGCCTTCGACACCATCATGGTGTTCCAGGACCGTTTCAAGAATCACATCCTGCCGGACCAGATCCACATCCTGAACGTCTCGTTCCTCGTGCCCGACTTGCGGCGGGAGTTCGGCGGCTGCGCGGGCAACATCGCCTACTCGCTGCTGCAACTGGGCGGCCACCCGGTGCCCATGGCCACGGTGGGCCAGGACTTCGCACCGTACGCGAAGCGCCTCGACGACCTCGGCCTGCCGCGCCAGCATCTGAAGGAGATCCCCGGCGCCTACACGGCGCAGGCCTTCATCACGACGGACCTCGACGACAACCAGATCACCGCGTTCCATCCGGGCGCGATGACCGAGTCGCATCTGAACCACGTGACCGACGCGAAGGACATCTCCCTGGGGATCATCTCGCCGGACGGCCGTCAGGGCATGCTCGACCACGCCCGCGAGTTCCGCGACGCGGGCATCCCGTTCGTGTTCGATCCGGGCCAGGGCCTGCCGATGTTCGACGGCGCCGATCTGAACGGCTTCATCGATCTCGCCACCTACGTGACCGCGAACGACTACGAAGCGCGCCTCATCGAGGAACGCACGGGGCAGTCGGTGGAATCGCTGGCGAAGCGCGTGAAGGCCTTCGTCGTCACGCGCGGCGGCAGCGGCTCGACCATCTTCACGGGCGGCGAGCGCATCGAGATCCCGAGCGTGACCGCCGAAGCCGTGCTCGACCCCACCGGATGCGGCGACGCGTACCGCGGCGGCCTGCTCTACGGCATCGCGAACGGCCTCGACTGGTCGCTGACCGGCCGGCTCGCATCGCTCATCGGCGCGATCAAGATCGCGAAGCGCGGTGCCCAGAACTACGCGTTCACGGCGGGCGAGATCGAAACGCGCTTCCGCGAGGCCTTCGGCACCCCGCTGCGCTGAGGCCGGCCCCGTTCATCGTTTCTTCACCGTCCGTTCACGGTATCGTCACCCCGCATTCGTAACGTCGTCGCAGTCATGAAACGCGGCGAGGACGTCGATGCTACGGTCGGAACAACACGAGGCGCGCCGCGCGGCGCGCCCCCGTCTGCAGGTGCAGATGGCGAGAACGGAAGAGGACATCCGTGAGGCGCAGAAGCTGCGCTGGCGGGTGTTCGTGGACGAGCTGGGCGCGCAACTGCGCAGCCCCGAACCCGGTGTGGACCAGGATCTCTACGACCGGCACTGCGAGCACCTCGTGGTGCGAGACGACGCGTCGGGGGAGGTCGCCGGCACGTATCGGATCCTGACCGGCGCCAGCGCACGGCGCATCGGCGGGTTCTACTCCGACGAGGAGTTCGATCTCACCCGGCTCGCGCACCTGCGCGATCGGACCATGGAGATCGGCCGCTCGTGCGTCCATCCGGACTATCGCAACGGCGCCACCATCGCGCTCCTGTGGTCCGGCCTGGCGGACTTCATGCGGGACCACGGGTACGAGTACCTCATCGGCTGCGCATCGGTGAGCATGGCGGACGGTGGACACGCTGCCGCCAGCCTCTACAATCGGCTCTCGCAGTCCAGCCTGAGCCCGATCGAGTACCGGGTGTTCCCACGCTGTCCACTGCCCCTCGATCGCCTCGACGGCGATCGCGAAGTCCAGGTGCCGCCGCTCATCAAGGGCTATCTGCGGTGCGGGGCCTTCGTCTGTGGCGAGCCCGCGTGGGATCCCGATTTCAACACCGCCGATCTGCTCATGCTGATGCCCCTGTCCCGGCTCGATGGCCGCTACGCCCGGCACTTCATGAAGCATGTTCCCGACACCTGACCGCCAAGATCCTCCACCAGCGCACTTCCAACTCCGTCCCGTCCCCGGTCAGCACACCGTGACCTGCTGCGCCGGCGCGGCGGGCTGACCTTGGCACTCAGCCTGCGGCAGACCATCCGCGTCACGCGGCTCGCGGTGCATCTGGCGTCCGGGCTGACGCTGAGCGGCGTCGTGTTTCCGGTGGTCTCCGCACGCGCCCGCGGTGCCATCTTCCGATGGTGGTCGCGGCGTCTGCTCCACATCCTCCGCGTGCGTGTGCGTGTGCAAGGCACGCCGGGCACGACGCCACCGGGCGCCGCCACGCTCGTCCTGTCGAACCACGTGTCGTGGCTCGACATCTTCGTGATCCGGGCATCGCTCGACTGCCGTTTCGTGGCGAAATCGGACATCCGCCAATGGCCGGTGGTCGGCTGGCTGGTGGCCCGGCAGGGCACCGTGTTCGTCCAGCGCGCGAAGCGTAGCGACACCGCACGGGTGAACGCTGCACTCGACGACGCCCTGGCCGGCGGAGAACGCATGGTGGTGTTCGCGGAGGGCTCGACGACCGACGGCACGGAAGTGCGTCCGTTCCACGCGTCGCTTCTGCAACCTGTGGTGCGCTCGGCGGGCTACGCGCTGCCGGTGGCGCTGCGCTACGTGACCCGCGACGGCAGCATCGACCAGAGGGCCGCCTACGCGGGCGAGACATCGCTCTGGGAATCGACGCTCATGCTGACGGAGAAGCCCGAAGTGCTGGCCGAACTTCACCTGCTTCCGGCGGTGCACGCGGTCGGCAAGCATCGCCGCGACCTCGCCGAACACTGCTCCGGCATGGTCGCCGACGCCCTCAGCCTCCCCCGTCCGGGCAGGCGATCTGGAACACCCGCCGATCCTCCAACCGGAGCGCCGTGAGCGCACGCCCCCAGAGGCATCCGCTGTCGAGCGACACGTAGCCCTCCCCGGTGCGGCAACCGAGCGCCGACCAGTGTCCGAACACGACAGTCGTGCCGAGACTGGCGCGCCCCGGCACGTCGAACCACGGCAGGTAACCGTCGGGGATGTCGGCCAGTTCGCCCTTGTGCCGGAACTCCATGGCACCGTCCGGCGTGCAGATGCGCATGCGGGTGAAGGCATTGATCACGACGCGCAGGCGGTCCCAGCCCTCGAGACCGGCGTGCCAGCGATTCGGCTTGTTGCCATACATGTGGCGGAAGAACTCGCGATGGCCGTCGCCCGCCAGCACCGCCTCCGCCTCGGCGGCGAGGGCCGCGGCCTCGGGGATCGTCCACTGCGGCAACAGGCCCGCATGCACCATCGCGAAGTCCCCTTCCACATGCATCAGCGCGCGGGAGCGCAACCAGGCGAGCAGCTCGTCGCGGTCCGGCGCCTCGAGGATCCCGCCCAGCGTGTCGTCCGGATGCCGCTTGGCGAACCCTTCCGCCACCACGAGCAGGTGGAGATCGTGATTGCCCAGGGTCACCACCGCCCGGTCGCCGAGATCGCGCACGAAGCGCAGCACTTCCAGCGACGCCGGTCCGCGATTCACGAGATCGCCCACGAACCAGAGGCGGTCGCACGACGGATCGAAACGGATGTGATCGAGCAGTCGCCGGAGCGGGTCGAAGCAGCCCTGGAGATCACCGATCGCGTATGTGGCCATGGGGTTCGCCTCGGGGCACCGGAAAAGAAAAAGGCGCGTCGCCGCGCCTTTCTGCCACGTACTCGTGGGGGAGAACCTACTTCGCCTGGCTGATCATCACGTCGACGGCAGCCTTCACTTCGGCGTCAGCCAGAGACGCGTTGCCACCCTTGGCCGGCATGCCACGGATCCCGCCGATCGCATGCGTGTACAGGGTGTCCTTGCCCTGCGCGATCCGCGGGGCCCAGGCCGCCTTGTCCCCGACCTTGGGGGCCCCGGCGATCCCGGCCGCGTGGCAGACCGAGCAGGCCTGATCGTAGACCGCCTTGCCATCGACCTTCGCCGGTGCCGCAACAGCAACCATGGGAGCCGCGGGTGCCGGCGCCGCAGGTGCAGCGGCAGGCTGGGCATCCGCAAACACGACATCCCCGACAGGCTTGATGCGCCTCGCAACGGCGTCCTCGTTCATGGACTTGGCGGGGTCGCTGGACGGCCCCGTCACGAACTGGGTGAGGATCACGATGATCACGATCGGCACCGCGAAGGCGAGGAAAACGACGGCGGCGAGCTGCTCCGGCGTCTTGATGAAGGACTGATGCTCCTCGGCGTGGGGAGTCTGGGCCATGGCTGCCTCTGGGCAATAGGTAACCGCCGGATTATAGGAGACGCGCCCCTCGCGGGGAATGCACCCGTGGAGCCGGGCGCGTCGAACGGCTATACTCCGGCCCCAACGCGCCCGTAGCTCAGCTGGATAGAGTACTGCCCTCCGAAGGCAGGGGTCGGACGTTCGAATCGTCTCGGGCGCGCCAAAGAATCAATTAGTTACGACGACCGACACCGTGCAACGCGGGTCGGGTGTGAAAAAAGTGTGAAAATCCCACTTCCAGCCAGAGCGGTCATCGTCAGGATTCAGGCGAAGCGATGGCCGATTGGGGCCTGTTTGGATCGGTTGCGGTCGGACATCAACGACACCCAAACAACGCTCGTCAGAGCGGCGCCTGAGCAATTACCTTGATGTAAGCCTGGCACTCGCCCGTGTTGGTGATGCAGGACACCCCGAACCCTCGACCATTTCATCGCGATCGTTTCATCCCATCTTGACGATCGAGAGGTTGGTCAATTTTTGCCTGAAGAACGGTACAAGCACGCCGACTGCGATCTCATATGCGTTACGATTGCGTCGTGAAGTCAACGACCTACCCGCACTCTTTGGTCTGGCTGACCGGGGCATGTCATGCCAAACAATTCAACAGTTGAAGCTATCAAACATCCTAATTCACCGCGGAGCCGTCGCCGCGCAACTGAGTTTGACGCGGCGAATGACACTTCACCTCTGTCACCCAAACCGTTTCCTGAGGTTGTGTTTGGGCTAGTCAGTCCCGTCGGAATTGATCTTGACCCCATCGTCGAGTCGCTTACGAGGCAACTTGAAGCTGTCGAGTACAAGGTTCGATTGATTCGATTGAGTCGCCAGATTGAGCGATTTTTCGGTTTCGATTTTTCTGGCGAGGTTGAGCATAAGCGCATCGAAAAGCTTATGGATGCGGGGACACGACTCCGCGAAGACAGCGGTCGAGGCGACGCTGTTTCATTGCTAGGAATAGCCGAGATTCAGCGTGTGCGGGAGCAAGACTTCTCGGGCGAAGCGGAGGGGCACGCCTTCATTCTCAGATCCCTCAAGCACCCCAGTGAGATTCAGACGCTTCGTTGGGTCTACGGGAAAGGCTTCTTCCTCATCTCCGTCTACGCACCTCGTGATGCACGTGTGTCGGCAAAGGCAGATGAAATCGCGCGATCGCAGCACAACAACGCAAAGGGCGCGCGAGCAAGTGCCGAGGCAATTGTCGAGCGTGATGAAACTGAAGAGAACAAGGACCTTGGCCAAGACGTCAAGGATGCCTTTCCACTCGCAGACCTGTTCATTGAAGGTCGCGATAAGTCGTCTTATGAGCGGGAAATTCGTCGTTTTGTTGAGCTGATCTTCGGGAACATCTTTCATACACCGTCCCGAGATGAGCACGGCATGTATCACGCACGTTCCGCGGCCCTACGTTCGTCCGATCTTGGGAGACAGGTCGGCGCCGCCGTTTCTGCGCCTTCAGGTGAATTGTTAGTACTTGGATGCAATGACGTCCCAAAAGCAGGTGGCGATCTTTATTGGCCAGGGGATGAAGGCGACGCAAGGGATTTTCAACGAGGATTCGATCCAACCGTTGAGGAGAGAAAGCATATTCTTCGTGAGATTCTTGCGCGCCTCAATAAAGCTGGTGTTCTGGCAAACAAGTACTCAAGTGAGAAAAAGATCGGGCCACTCGCGGACGAATTGATCACCGGGAAGAAAAAGAGAGCGCTGAAAGGCGCGCGCGTAATGAATTTGCTTGAGTTCGGACGATGCGTACATGCCGAAATGGCAGCAATTACGTCTGCAGCTCGTTTGGGCGTCTCCATTAAGGGCGCGACGCTCTTCACAACAACCTTTCCTTGCCACATGTGCGCGCGCCATGTTGTCGCGAGTGGAATCAGTCGAGTCGTCTACATTGAACCTTACCCAAAGAGCAAAGCGCGACAGTTGCACAGCGACTCGATCCAAGTCGATGCGCAGAATCCTCTCGACGGTTTAGTCACTTTTGAACCATTCGTCGGTATCGCTCCTCGGCAGTATCAAGATATCTTCGATGCTCAGAATCTTCGAAAAGACTCAGCAGGTGATATTTTTCGCTGGCAGGTTCCTGGCAAACGCGCTTCACCAAGATTCTTTCGCTTCTTGAACACTTATCGCGATATAGAGGATGCCATTGTTGCGAAAGACATCCCGTTTCTTGCTCAGCGCTTGAAGGTCAGTTTAGAAACCAACATAAAGGAGGTGGTCAATGAACAAGATGGCATCGCTCGCAGATCAGGTAAGAAGCGCTCAAAAGTCCGTTGATAGCTGGACACCTCAGAAACGCGAGTCAGTTCAGCTACAAGGCTCAAATGTGTTTCTGGAAAAGAGGAGCTTGATTGTTTCTCAACCAAGTTCGGGGAAGGGAAGCATCAGAAAAAACCAAACTCGCTAAGCCCTGCAGATTTCAGAAGCCGTAACGAAAGAGACGTGGCTCCGAAAGGTGGGATGATCGTAGTGGTCTGGGCGAGCCGGCAAGTTCGTAGTAGCGAGTATCGAACACGCTGACAGTCGACTTCTGCGTCGAAGCTCTAAAGGAGGCGATCGTGCGTCACGGCCGGGCGGAGATCATGAACATCGACCAGGGCAGCCAGCTCACGAGTGCGGAGTAAATCGCCACGCTGGAGTCCAACGGGATCGCGATCGGCATGGACGGCAAAGGACGTTGGCGCGACAACGTGCTCGTCGAGCTGCTCAGGAGAACGGCAAAGGAGGGGGTCTACCTGCTCGCCTACGACACCTTGAGCCAGGCCAAAATGGACTCGGCGCGCTACGTTGGCCTTTCCAACAAGCGTCAGCCACACAGCAGACTTGACGGTCCAACTGCGCAGGGCCACTTGTGGTATTCGGAACCACTCCGGAGCATCCTGTGAAGCGCATTGAAATTTGCGGCGGAATCGCTTCAGGAAAGACAACGCTAGCGAAGCTACTTGCCGAAGACGGCGAATGTGAACTCGTTTGCGAGCGGTTCCGAGAGAACCCCTTTTGGGCAAACTACTACGCCGATCCATCTCGATGGGTCGAAGAAAAGAACTTCTTCTTTTTGCTTCACCACATCGGCGCGACAAAAGAGAAGGTAGGATCGGATTGTGTAGTTTGCGACTATGCAACAGTACAGGATTTGGCGTACGGCGCCGTCACCGAGCGCCCCAACCACGCAGCTTTGCTGCGAGACCTGTACAAGCATCTATTCACAGCACTGCCACCGCCGACTCTTTACATCAAGCTGACGTGCCCACCCCCAATACTTCTCCAGCGAATTCGCGCTCGGGGGCGCCCCGAGGAGAAAAGCATCGAAGTTGGGTATCTGGCAAAGTTGAACACCCAGATACAGGTTGCGCTCGACAACTATGGCGACGGAGTACCAATCTTCTCTGTTGATAGCAATGAAACTGATTTTGCTAACGACCGAAGTAGTGCCAACTTGATCAGAGATGAAATCTACACCCACCTCGCATCCCTTACTGCGCCTTGACAGCGACAAACCCCCAAACGAGAGAAGAGTGACCTCCCTGAAAGACTAGAGCCTTGGGCGACGCGGGTACGTCACTCGGCAACAGATCCGCTCCGAGACAACGGAAGACCGTTACCTCAAGCCCAGATCCTTCAATCATCGCGACCTCGTCTGCGAGTGGTCGTACCAGCGAAGGCATCCTTACCCTTGATCCATCCCGCAAAGTAAACTCTGCAGACAGGACGTGGTGGTCGCCATCTGCGCGTCGGAACGCGCTAGCCCAGCGAAATGATGGGACCGTCACAATGGCACGACCGCTCGGGGTAAGCAGACGCCGAACAGAGTCCCAGAAGGCCGTGCAGTCGTATGGGTCAGCCAAACTTGCAACTACATAATCCATCGAGCCGTCCGCATAGGGCAGGGCACTCGCAGCGGCAACGCGCATCGCCGCCCCTAGTTTCGCCCAGCGCTCGGAATGCGATAGCATTTCCTTGCTCGCGTCGGTTACTTGAAGAGCCGATAAGTCTGCACCTCTTTCGTACAAGATGGCGGCGGCAACTGAGTCGCCTGCACCTACCTCGAGCACCCGATCACCAGGTTGCCAAAGTGCCAGTTGATCCGCGATGAATAGCCTGCTCAAACACAGGAAGTTGTGGCAGGTTGGATGTGCATTCTTATCGTAGTACTCATGCGCAACAAGTTTGTAGTCGTCCACGTCAGTTCCATTCTTGCGCTTCGATGTCGATATACGCCCCTCCAGGCCGAAGTGCCTTCATGGCACTAGAGACAGCTTCCGCAAGCGCCATTACTGCCTGTAAGCTTTCCAATGTTGGGTCGGCCTCCATATTGGCCGGGTCCTCCCTGTCTTTGGAGAAATCCGAAAAGGCGCCTTTATCTGTTGCGTCCATATAGAGAACGCCGACTCGTTCCGTTTTGGTCCTCAGCACGACACACAAGTAGGACTGGCGCACATCTCTATTGGATCCACGCTTAGCTTCGAAGCGATTCATTCCCCAGTTGCAAATCAACATTCTTTCTGCATCTCCAGTAGTCTCTGCTGCGTCTGCTTTTTCATGACCCATCGCGTAGTCGGTGAAGAGGCTCCGGCCCAAGCGCCACGACCGACCAAGAATTCCATATCGCTCCGACCATCTTCTGCCTCGCCCAGATGCGTCGGGCTGATAGTTGACCATCTGATAGAGCTGCCCCTCAAAAACAAGGTCTGGCACATGCAGCGTCGCTCGCAGATTCTTGGGACGATCGCCCTTACGCCGTTTCGAGAAGATCTCGTCAACTGCCGACTCGAGTAGTTGATCAATATTGTGTGCCCTTGCCTGCCGATCGTATTCACTCCTAGCTGCCGCAATGAAGATCTTCAAGTCAGTCGCGACCGATGCTGATACATCCTTAGCAGCCTCGTCACTAAACTCGAATTCGACCGGTCCACCCTTGAATTTCTTTATGTACCGCAATACATTCAATATCACTCGGCGGAGGTTGCTGCTCAAAATCAGCGCAGCAAGAACAAGAATCGCCACCAGTGGCCACGCGACCGCATCAACAAAACCAATTACGGAACACTTCTCTTGCGACGTGCTAGAGCACGACAACGTAAGAGATGGACTCGCGCTACCTGACGTGGAAACTGGAGGCGCCCACGCGCTCGCAGATTTTGGCTGACCCGATTGGACCGTTTGGCCCACCGCGCCGGACTCTTGGCTGGATCCGGCGACTGGGGCGACAATGGATTGCTTCTGGTCGGCAAGCGCGTTCGTCGATACAGCAGTGAGTACCAGGAAGGCCACTACTGCTACGTCCCTTATTTGGCTGCACTTGATGGCCCACGTGCGGGGGTCGCACATCTGAGGATGATCATCCATTTGATACTCCTTCTTGCACGCATTTTGTTAGCGACACCACCCTGTTGACTTCCTGTATCAAGAACTTTCTTCCCGCATTCATTTGCAACCGTTGCCTCTAACGTTTCATGAAGAGGATCCGACCGAAATTCATCTTCCCCAACCCCTAGGCAGCGTAATACGTGTGGGGAGCCACATTGCCTAGCCCAGAATAGTGGTCATACACATGCGCATACGCCCGCGCCAGCTTCTCCGCCCGTAGGTCCTTCGTATACGGCTCCGGCAACCGCCGCATCTCCAGCTTCAGTGTCTGCATCACACCCGCCTTCGCCTGTTGTTTCTCCCGCCAGTCCAGCACCAGCTTCTCCCGCTTCAGGGTCGCCAGCAGTTCCCGGCAGACCTTCTTCACTTCGGCCTCCTCGGCCTTGGTCAGCACTGGCTCCGGCTTGGTGAGGATGTCGAAGAGCGCCAGCTCCTCTTCGGTCAGGCTCTCTGCGATGCCTCGCTGTTCTTCCACCGAGAGCGCCTGGGCGAACTTCTTCAGTTCCTCGAAAAACGCCTCGATGTTCTGGCTGCCGGCGTTGTACTCGTCGATGAGCTTCTGGAACTTCTCCGCGAGTTCCACTCGTGCGGCATTGATCTTCATGAGGTCGGCGAGCTTGCCCTCGATCAGACGACGCAGCTTCTCCGCCTCGGTTCGCTTGTGCCCCTGCGCGAACTTTGCCTGTAGCGCTTCGAAATCGATCTCCGACAGGTTCACCAAGGCCTCGGGTTTCGACGCTGGTCCGATGCGGTACCCCTCTGTCGCGATCGAGTCGTTCAGCAGCTCCTCGACGTCACCCATCACCGCAGAGATGTCGGGCTGCTCGGTCTCGGCGCGGATCTTCGCGGCGAGGTACGACACCAGCACGGCCATCGGTGCGAGCGCGTTGGCGGTCGGATCCGGCAGGATTGCCTTGAAGAGTCGCGCCACGCGGCTGGCGAGTTGCAGGAAGCTCTTCTTGTCGGCCTCGGTCGCAAGGAATGCCTCGATGGCATCGTCGATCAGAGCGATGCGCTCGAAGCCCTGCGATGCCGCGATGTTCGGAAGGTGGATTCCGCGTGCCGTCGCGAAGCCTTCCGTCTCCTCGAGTGCGAGCTTCAGCGCCTCCACCAATTCGGTCTTGTCGAGAATCGGCCCGCCGCCTCCGCCGCCCGTCGTCGGGCGCGCGTACGTGGCCAAAGCGCTCTGGAGCGCGCGGAAGATGCCGACGTAGTCAACGATCAGGCCTGACTCCTTGCCGGGCGCAACCCGGTTGGCGCGGGCGATGGTCTGCATCAGCGTGTGCGCCCGCATGGGCTTGTCGAGGTAGATCGTCGAGCAGGTCGGCACGTCGAAGCCGGTGATCCACATGGCGCAGACGAATACCAACCGCAGAGCGCTCTTCTCTTCCTTGAACTTCTCGGCGAGGTCTTCACTGAGCAGCCGCTTGCGGTGCGGCACGATGTCCAGACCCTTGGCCTTGAGGTCCTCGATCTCGTTCTGACCCTGGGAGACGACCACGGCCATGTCCGTGGTCTCCATCAGATTGATGCGGGCGAGCAGCGACTCCCTTGCATCGCCTTGGGCCGTCACGAGCGCGGCCTTCAATCGGGCGATCTCGGTCTGCCAATGCGCCTGCACCTTGTCGTACATCCGCACGGCGGTGGCCTTGTCGATGCAGACCATCATCGCCTTGCCCCGGTACCCGCGTCCCGTGAAGTGCGCGACGATGTCCGCGGCAATGGCCTCCAGCCGATCTTCGCGGGTGATGATGTGGTACTCGCGACCGAACTCGCGTTCCAGTTTCTTTTCCTGGTCCTCGTCCAGTTCGGCCGCTTCGAGCAGCGCCTCGAGGTCGCGATTCAACTCTTGGTTGGTGAGCTGTACCTCGGGGATCCGGTTCTCGTAGTACAGCGGCACCGTGGCGCCGTCTTCGATCGACCGGGCGAAGTCGTACACGCTGACGTAGTCGCCGAACACCTCGCGCGTTCGCTCCTCCTCACCCTTGATCAGCGGCGTGCCGGTGAATCCAATGAAGCCCGCGTTGGGCAGAGCGTTGCGCATGTTCAGCGCGAAGATGTCGTACTGACTGCGGTGCGCCTCATCGGTGATGACGATCACGTCCGAGCGGTCCGACAGCATCGGGTACGGCTGCCCCGGTTCGTTCCTGAACTTCTGTATCAGCGTGAAGATGTAGCGCTCGTTGCCGCGTAGCAGTTCCTTCAGATGCTCGGCACTGGTGGCGCGAACGTCCTCGCGCGCCGTGGCGCCGGTGGCCTTGAAGGTCTTGCTGATCTGATCGTCCAGCTCCTCGCGGTCGGTCACGATCACGAAGGTGCAACTCCCCAGCACCCGGCGAAGCACCTTCTGCGTGAAGAACACCATCGAGAGGCTCTTGCCCGATCCCTGCGTGTGCCAGAACACACCGAGCCGCTTGCGCTCCCGCTCCTCGGTCTCGCGCAGTTCCACCAGCCGCGCGATGGACTTGTTCACACCCAGGAACTGGTGGTTCTTGGCTGTCTTCTTGATCAGGCCGCCCTTGCCCTCCTCGAAGACAGTGAAGTTCTCGATGTAGTCCAGCAGCCGCGCCGGCTCCAGAAGGCCGCGCAGCGCGCGCTCCAGACTCACCTTGCCGGCCTCGTCTTCGTCGGCAACGCGCTTCCAGTCGAAGAAGTGCTCCCACGCGCTGGTGAGCGTGCCCACCTTCGTATCCGAGCCGTTGCTCAACAGGATGAAGGCGTTGGGGTGGAAAAGCTGCGGCACGCTCTGGCCACGGTAGTCCCGCAGGTTGTCGTCGAAGGCACTCTTCAGCGGCACGGCTGGCTTCTTCAGTTCGATGAACACCAGCGGCAGGCCGTTCACGAAGCCCAGCAGGTCGCAGCGTCGGCGATACATGTCGCCGGCCACCCACATCTGCGACGTCAGGAAGAACTCGTTGTTGACGGGCGTGAGCCAGTCGATCACGCGCAGCGTCTCGGTGCTGTTACCGCCGTGCTCGTCGGGCACCTTCACCTTCACGCCGTCTTTCAGCAGCCGGTAGAAGTCGCGGTTCGCGTTGACGGCGATCTGCTTGGAGCGGTCCTGCGCAAGCTGCTCGATAGCCTGCGCGTAGGCGTCGGCAGGCAGGCCGGGGTTCAGCGCTTCGAGCGCCGCGCGCAGCCGGCGAATCAGGATGACCTGTGACTCGCTCTCGCGCCCCTCACTGCCCACCTCACCGAAGGTCTCGGCGTAGAGGTTCTTGAAGCTCCAGCCCAGCGAGGTCAGCAGGTCGATCGCCGGCATCTCGACGAGCGCCAGCTCGCCGTAGCCGGCGGAGACTTCTCGCGCGACATGCTTCGGGCCCTGGCTGGAATAGCTGCTCAATTGCCCCCCTATCCAACAGCAATCGATTGTCGATCAATCACTTCACGCTCCTTCGCCGCAGTGGATTGGATAACTCCTTGGCTAAACCCCGGCCTCGGGCTCCAGCCTATCCAATTCCGCCGGCAGAGACTGCCACACGGCGCGCGGCCCGTTCTGACACTGTCAGTTCGGCAACTGACTTTTCCAGTTGCCACGAGATGCATACAAATCAATCACCTGCCGCCGCTCTTCCGCGTTCGAACTGACGAATCGGACACTTCTTGCAGCCGATTCGACGCGTGCCTCGAGAAACGTCAGGACGAGCACTTCCGTCCCCGAAGCCCTGCGGACCGCGCAGATCTTCCGATTCGTTCGTTTCGTTCGTTTCGTTCGCGTGCTAAATTGCAGTGCAGTGCACCGGAGACGCCGCCATGGCCACCGCAAACCGCAATCCGCCCCGACTCCCCAACGAAGACGAGATCGCTCAAGCCCGCGAAGCCAGCCGGCAACTGGCGCGGCTGCTGCCCGACGACATGCAACCACTTCGTTTGGTGACTGACGACAATCGGCACGAGATGATCTCGTTCCCACCGGGAGCGCTGCGGCTGTTCATCGACATGCTCACGCAACTGGGGCAGGGGCGCGCGATCACCCTGGTGCCGCAGCGCGCTGAGCTCACGACCCAGGAAGTGGCCGACTACCTGAACGTCTCGCGCCCCTACGTGGTGGCGCTGATCGAACAGAACAAACTGCCTGCGCGGAAGGTGGGCACACGGCGCCGCGTGGCGTTCGAAGACTTGCTGCGTTTCGACGAGCAGGATCGCGCGCGCAGACGCAGCGCGCTGGACGAGTTGGCTCGCATCGACCAGGAACTGGGTCTCTGACGGAACTCCCGGGCCCCCCTTCCCGTGAGCCACTTCACCGCGGTGCTGGACGCGAATGTCTTGCACAGCTACCCGCTGACCAGCCTGCTGCTGGAGTTGGCCGACGCGCGCCTGTTCCGCCCGGCCTGGAGCGCCGAGATCCACGCCGAGTGGATGCGCTCCGTTCAGGCCGCCCGACCCGACATTGCCTTGCATAGGCTGGAAAGGCGCCGGGCTGCGATGGACGAAGCGTTGCCCGATGCGTGCGTCCGTGGCCACGACGTGCTGATACCCGCACTGACGCTGCCCGACCCCGATGACCGCCATGTGCTGGCCGCCGCCATCCGCGCCAAGGCCGAGGTGATTGTCACCTTCAACGAACGCGACTTTCCTGAGGACGTGCTGGCCGGCCACGGCATCAGACCGCAGCACCCCGACACCTTTCTGCGCCACCTGGTCGACCTGTCGCCGGCCGTCGTACGCGCTCGCATGGAGACGATGTTGGCCGCGTGGGCACATCCACCCACCACGCCCGACCTCTTCATCGGTCACCTGGAACGCTGCGGCTTGCCGGAAACGGCCATGGCACTGCGTGAGTTGTTCGCGGCCGGTTGACCGTTGGCCGCAACCTGTCCCGCCCGGACAGGTGGGGTGGCCACGACGTCGGGCGGATAAGTTCATGCGGAAACCGTTTCCAGTTCAGGAAGGGCCGACACGTCCAGTTCGCCGGAGATCAGCTTGGGGAGCAACAGGTCGCGGGTCGCACGGAGGTTCGAGTTCTTGAGCGCCAGCGATTGAACAAGGTGAAACATCGGCCGGGTCACAGCCGCGAACCTCGCTAGTGTCTCCTGGTCCGGATTGGGCAACAGGAACGTATCGAAGCACGCCTCGCGGACACGCTGCCGTCCCGATGCGCCCGACATGCTCTTGATCGCGTTGTCGCGAAAGGCATCGGAGCGCGCGAGCAGGTACACGAACTCTGGTGTCAGGGTTCGGGAGCGGAGCACGATGAACTCCGTCGAACCGAAGGCGACGGCGTCGTCACTCGGCAGGAACTGGACGAACCCAGTCTTACCGTTTTCAAGGCAAGGCGTGATCCGCGCGAACAACGTGTCGCCGTTGCGAAACTTCGACCCGCTGTTACCCTCACGCTCACCAGCGGTGTCGATCAGCATCGAACCGTCCGACAGGCAGTTCATTGCCAAGAATGGCTTCAAGCCCTCCTTGGGTACCTTTGTGCTCGGGTTGATGTCCATCGCTGTTGAAGCTGCCAGGACCGGCCATCCCTCCGGCACCAAGCCCAACTCAGACTCGACCATCCGCACGCCCTCGTGACCGGGAAAGCGGAAGCGGACGAACCACTCCTCGTAGATGCGCCGGGCCATCTCCTCCAGGATCGCGATGCGCCGCGTGTTGTTCTCGATCAGGTCGTCGTAGGCAGAGAGGATCGAGGCGACGCGACGTTGTATGGCGATCGGTGGCACGGGAACGAAGGCGTCACGAAAGAGCGGGTGATGGCCCTTGTACTCATTGGTGCGAACTCGCCCCAGAAGCGCGTAGTAGAACCAGACCGTGTCGCAAACACCTGCCTGACCGACCTTTGGAAAGATGTTTTGAATGGCTGAGAAGGGGTGCCTCACCAAGCGCAGGGCACAAGTGTGGTTCGCAAACGTAACGACCGGCGCGCTGGGCGAGGCAACAACCCCTGGCTCTTCATCGTGATGACCAAGAAAGCCACTTTCGGACTGATTCAACACCGGAACCGCTCCCGTCGGGGCAATGGTCTTCGTGTCGAAGAGCTTCCCGGGCTTGAGTGGGATTACCAGCGAATCGCTACGCGCCCACTGCCAGCCACTTGGTATCGCAGGGAGCTCATCCTCATGCAGGAAAAGCGGCTGTTCAACTCCCACTGGCGCCACCAATCAGCAGTGCCAAGTTCTCGCCAACGACAACTTCGTGCGCGCGCGCTTCCAGACCAAGCGCCTCGAACTCCTCGGCCAGTGCCTCAAGCTTGGTCAGGTAGTCCACGTCCTCGGCTTCCCGCTCGCCGACCCCTACATACCGACCGGGATTGAAGCTCCACCCCTGGCCCTCGATGTCGGCGGAGGTGGCTACCTTGCAAAGCCCCGCCGCGTCTGCGTAGGCCATCGTCGGGAACTTCTCCACCAACATCGCCTTGCTGCCGTCAGCAAACTCCGGGGCTTCGCCCCGGTACAGCCGCACGACATTGGCCAGGAACTCCAGTTGCTCAGGCGTGAACTCGCGGATTGCACGGCTCACCTGCTTGAAGTACGGCCGCGCGTCGAGGAACAGCACCTTGTCCTTGCGTGGCCCGCGGGCCTTGGCGCGGTCGAAGAACCACAACGTGCAGGGAAGCGTCACGGTGTAGAAGAAGTTGGAGCCGACGCTGACGATCACGTCCACCGCGCCGCTCTGGATCAGCTTCTTGCGGATCTCCAGTTCGCTGCCGCGCGCGTCGCCCGCCGAGTTGGCCATCACGAAGCCGGCGCGCCCGTTCTCGTTGAGGCTGGACGCGAAGAGCTGGATCCACAGGTAGTTGGCGTTGTCCGTGGTCGGCAGTCCCAGTGCGAAGCGGGCGTCGTCCTTCAGCCTGTCCTTGTCCACGCCGGAGACGTTGAACGGCGGATTGGCCATCACGAAATCGAACCGACCCAGCGCCTTGTGCGGGTCTTCGTAGTAGGTGTTGGCTTCGCGCACGTCACCCGACAGGCCGTGCACCGCCAGGTTCATCTTGGCCAGCTTCACGGTGTCGCTGGCCTTCTCCGTGCCGAACACGGTGAGTTCGCGGGTGGCGTTCTTCTGGTGGCGCTGCACGAAGGCAGCCGACTGGACGAACATGCCGCCCGAGCCGCAGGCCGGGTCGAAGATGCGGCCATGGAAAGGCTGCAGGATCTCGACGATCAGCCGCACGATGCTGGTGGGCGTGTAGAACACGCCGCCTTTCTGGCCCTCCTTCAGCGCGAAGTTACCGAGGAAGTACTCGTACACCTTGCCGAAGGCATCTCCCTCCAGATCCAGCGGCGCCAGCAGGCGCAGGAGTTCTACCAGCGTGGCATTGGGCAACAGGTTGTAACCGCGCGGCAGCACGCCTTTCAGTTCGGGGTTGTACTCTTCCACCAGCGCCATCGCGGTGGCGATGGCCTTCCCCAGGTTGGCACCCTCGGTCAGCGTCAGGAGGTGCGAGAACCGGGCTTCGTCCGGCAGATAAAGCACGCCCTCGGCCTGGTAGTCCATCGCCTCCAATTCGTCCGCGTCCAGGCCCTTCGCGAGGAGAGCGGTGGAGGCTTCGCCGAATCGCTTGTCGGCGTACCGCAGAAAGATCAGGCCAAGGACCGGAGTCGAGAACTCCGCGGGCTTCAGGCCGGTATTGGCCCAGAGCTGATCAGCCGCAGCCCAGAGACGGTTTTCGATGGCGACGAGGTCGGATGACATTGGAGCTCGAGGTTCGTGGTGATGGCGTGAGTATTGATGAAATTGGACGGCATTTTGAACTTCAATAGGCGACCGTCAATCTTCAGAACCGCCACTGTTCGCAGTCGAATTGCGGAGGCGCTGAGCCGCGGTTCCACCAGATCCAGCAAATGCACCCAATTTCAGCGGCTCTCCGCGCCCCGCGTCCCCGGGCGCACTGCAAGGCATAAGGGCCGACGCGGCCGTTCTCAAGGAAGCGATCTGGCAATACGAAAACCCAGGTTGGCGTCGCCGACGTGATAGGGGAAGAGGCTGCGAGCAGCCGAACGAACGAACGCGGGTTCGCGGTCAAACGCACCACCCCGGTTCACGCGAAGTGCACATTCACCGTCTCCGCTCACCCAAGCACGTGCATCCGTCGGCGCGTCATCGTAGGTCTCGTGGTAACAGTCCTCGACCCATTCCCGGACATTCCCCAACATATCGAACAAGCCAAACGCATTCGGCTTGTACGACCCCACTGGTGCCGTACCCGCGTACTTGTCCTCGCAGTCAAAAGTAGGACTCCAGTTGAACCTCCGTTTCGCTGTCTCGTCCGCCACGTTCGCGTACTGACACGCTGCCCTCTCGCCATTGCCCCAATACCTCGAGTCTTGCCCTCCTCCCCTCGCTGCGTACTCCCATTCGGATTCGCTCGGCAGTCGATACGGCTTGCCCGTCATCGTCCCCAGCCACAACGCGTACGCCTGCGCATCGTCAAAGCTGACGCACGCCACTGGATGATCATCCGTCTGAGTGTAGTAACCATGGTTGTGGTTTGCCCAGCTCCGTGCGGGGTCGATCTTCATCGTTGTGCCCTCGATGACAGCGCAGTTGCCCACCGAACGCCCTGTTGCCAGCACGAACCGTCGAAACTCGCCGCGCGTCACTTCCCGTTTCCCAAGTGCGAAGCTTTTCACCCGCACCGGGTGCACCGGGCCTTCGTCGTCACGCCGCCCGGCCTCGAACGAAGGACTTCCCATGCGGTACTCGCCAGAGGGAATCACCACCATCTCCGGACACGTGGGACAGTCGCGGAAGGTTTTCCCCGTCATGGATATCTCGGCTGCGGCTGCTGTGGTCGGCGCGGCCGACGCCACGACCGTCAGCTTCTTCTTCGCAGCCCTCGCCATCGCTGCGTACTTGCCCTTCGGGTACGCCTCCAGGTAAGCCTCGTACCCTTCCACCGTCTCTAGACGCTTCGCCTCCTGCCAGATCTGCTCGTCGGCATCCATGCTCAACGCCGGAGTCGTCGGCACGGTCGGTATGGTCTTCGCGCTGTCGCTACCACGGAAGTAGAACGTCCCCACCGACTGGTCGTAGATCGCGGGCATCTGCTCGTGCCCCACGCTCTCGGCCAGCCGCATCACTTCGTCCTTCACGAGACGTACCACCTCGTGTACGGGCTGACCACTCTTCTCGATCTCCCGCACGAACACTCGCGTGAACACGCTGTTCGGTGACGGATCATCGGCACGCAACCGGTCGAGTGCTCGCTGACCTGCCCCGGCCGAGTAGATGATCATCTGCCCCTTTACCGCCATGGCCGTCGGCACGAGACCCCGCGTGGCGACGTTGCGGGTCTTCCCTGCGAAGGGGTTGTCCCGGCAAGCGTCGATGATCACCAACGAGAACCGCTGCTTCTGTTGTGCAAGTCCGCTCAGTACGCGCTGCAGCGGCAGGGCGTCGTTGGCGACGCGTTCGTCGTTGTCGTCGCGGATGTCGGTGGGTAGCAAGTAATTCACGCCGTCGAGCTCCACCGCATGGCCCGCATACGAGAACACCGTTTCGTCACCCCCGACGATGCTTGCTCGGAACCTCCTCAGGGCCTCGTTCATCGCCTCCCGGTCTGCATCCATCACGAGCATGACGCGGAACCCGGACCCCTCCAGCGCTTTGGCCATCGCCTTCGCGTCTGCCCGCGCATTCTTGAGTCGGGCGACGTTGGCGTACGTGTCGTTGCCGATCACGAGTGCCACGCGCGCCGCATGCGCGGTGGTGGCCAGAAGGCCGAGGAGGATGACGATCAGTGCGAGGGCGTGGTGGTGGCGGCGCATAGATTCAACAGGGTCGCTTGGTGGGGCGTCGGAAGGCAAGGACCATTCGGATCAGCGTGGCTTCGTGGTGTACGACAGCGTCGCCTCGACCACCGGGGCATCCACTACGGTGTCGCCCAATGCCACGTCGACGAAACCGTGATCCCCGATGTCGCCCGACGTCACGAATTGCCGCCCGATCAGTTCGTGGCGCTGGTGCCCGACGTTCGCCACGTCAAGTGCCGTGGATGCCGCCGCAAAATCAGCGTTCAACTCGATCAGCTTGCATCGGTACAGGGGCAGCTCGACAGGAAACAGGCTGCCACTGCTACGGTAACGTCCTCGCGACCCGGAAGCCCAGGTCGATGTCCCGGCCGTCGGGCATATAACTTTGCCTTCTGGCTGCGCGCACGCTGGCGTAAATGTTGTTCCAGCCACCCCCGCGAACCACGCGCCTGGAGCAATTGATCCTTGTCCACGCACTTCCATCTTGGGGGGCGCCGGTGTAGTCATCGTTCCAACAGTCCTCCACCCATTCCCGAATGTTCCCGCTCATGTCATGCAAACCATAGGCATTGCGCGCCTTGCCACCAACGCGGTGGCTCTCGTTCCTGCTGTTTCCTTCGAACCATGCCACGCGGTCAACATCGTCGCCACCACAGTGCTCGTGTCTCTTCCCGCCACGACACCCGTACTCCCACTCCGATTCACTTGGTAGCCGATACGGACCGTCTGCCCGCCCGGTCACCTTTTCGTTCAGCTTCTGAAGATAGGTCTTCGCATCCTCCCAAGTCACATGCTCCACTGGACAGTCGTCCCCGCATTTGGCGAAGTAGCTCGGGTTGCGTCCCATCAACGCACGCCACTGCCCCTGGGTCACTTCGTACCTTCCCAAAGCAAACCCAGAAATCCTCACCCGACGAGTCGGACGTTCGTCGCCAAAACCTTCTCCCATGCGGCTACCCATCTCGTACTCGCCGCTAGGTAGCACCACTACCTCGGGACATTCCGCGCATTCCCGAAACACTTGCCCCGGCCGGTAGGCAGCTCGGCGATTCTCCGCCGCGCCAGCAGCCGAACCAACGGGCAAGGCGTCCAATGCCGCCGCGACCAAAGCCCGGTAGTTCCCCGTTGGATACGCGCTCATGTACGTCTCAAGTGAATCTCGCGTTCGCGACTGCATTGCCGATTCGTACGCTGCGAACTCGGCTTGGCTCTGAGCTTTTTGTCCCGAAGCCGTTATCTCGCTGGCCGGCTCGTCTAATTTTTTCTTCGCCGCATGTGCCAGTGACGCATACCGCCCCTTCGGGTACTGCCTCAGGTAAGCCTCGTAGTTCTCCAACCGTATTGCATCTCCCCAGCTCTGCCCCTCCAAATCTAGGTCATCCATCGGTGCCAACACAGGCGCAGCCTTGTCCGATGCTTCCCCCGTCGGGTTTGTGATCCGCCGGAAGTAGAAGTCTCCGATGGCTTGGTCGTACAGCGCAGGTACCTGTTCACGGCCCGCGCCCGAGGCGAGTCGGGCCACTTCCTGCCGGACGTTTCGCACCAATTCGTGAACCTGCATGCCTTCCTTCTCCATTGCCTTCACGAACACTCGGGTAAACACTCCGTTTGGCGACTTGTCCGCGTCGTTCAGGCGGTCCAGTGCCCTCTGACCAGCGCCTGCCGAGTAGATGACCATCTGCCCGGTGGCCGCGGTTGCCGGCATTAACCCCCGCGTACCTACGGTTCGCCCGTTGCCTTTGAAGGGGTCGTCGCGGCACGCATCGATGATGGCCAGCGAGAACTTCGGCTTCTGCTGTGCGAGGTCGCTCAACACCCGTTGCAGCGGGATCGCGTCGTCCTGCAGTTGATCGTCGCTGTCGTCGCGGATGTCGGTGGGCAGCAGGTAGTTCACGCCACCCAGTTCGACGCCGTGCCCGGCGTAGAAGAACACGGCCTCGTCACCGCCGGCGAGCGACGCCTTGAACCGGCGCAGCGCGGCCTTCATGGCGCTCTGATCCTGGTCGAGCGCCAGACTGACGCGAAACCCCGCCGCCTCGAGCGCCCTGGCCATTGCCTTCGCATCCGCGCGAGCGTTCCTCAACGATTCGACGCGGCTGTAGCTGTCGTTGCCGATCACCAGAGCGAGTCGGGCAGCCTGCGCGGGACCGCCCGCGCTGAATGCCAGAAGCAGGAAGATCGCGAGGGGCGCAGTAGCGGCATGGTGGCTCGTTCGGTTTCGTCGTTCGTTCGTACGATAGCGGACAGTGCCGCGCCACCGACGGACGGCAGCGAGTTCGCGACGCCGAATGTATCCGTCACGCGAGGCCTGCCACAAGCGCGAGAGGACGGAAGTGGCTCCCCTCAATCCGGACAGCGCGTCAGGGGAATGGTACGAGCGGCGAGTGTCGGACGCGGTACGGCTGGCAGCGCGAACCTGCCGCACCGCTGTGCAGACCCCTTAGCGATCGCGCCATGGGTAGGTAGTGGCAGCCCCCGCGACCGGTATGGACGCCGTGCTGGTAGCCGTGGAACTGGCCCGAGCGAGCGCCCGCCCTCGGGTTGGTAAGCGTGGGCCATCTGATCAACGTGCTCTGACGACTCAATGGCCATACCGTCGAAAGCAACACCCGGGTCAGAACTGAATCGGCAGGTGGGTCGGGAATGGGTCGGCGCGACCTTCTCAGACCATTCGAAAGAAGACCCGGCGACGCGAGTCCGTCGAGGTCGTCACCATGATTCAACGCTGCCGGCGAGGGCAAGACCGGGTCGAAAATGTGCGAACCATGGGCAAGACCGAGGCAGAAATGGGCAAGGCGTACGCAAGGCAGGCATTACCCCTGTAGGACCTGTGTCGCACCTGCCCCGTCAGGCCACCCTCGAAGACTTCGCGGCCGCTCCGGACGGTCATGCCCCCTCTGGAGCGGACGGCGCGAGCAACGTCGCCGACAAGACTCGCGTAGCGGGACACCGGGAACGGAGGGACGACCAGGTTGCTCGCCGTCGTCGCAGCGCAAGAGCAGGGCAAGAAACGGCGAACGTGTGCGGGGCCACTGGGCCGACGTTGCCTCAACGAGGCTCCTCGGCTCACGGCGATTCTGGCGGCGGAATCTCGGATGCTTCGACCGACCCCTGGAACCGGGCGCTTGTCCCCGCGATCCACCGTACCCCGACCGGACATGCCGGGCCTCCGGCTTCGTGTGTACGGTTTCGTGTTGCCCCTGTCGCATCAGCGCCACATGCTTAGCCATATGCCAACCACCCAATCGGGGGCCGACGTGACAGAACGCCACGCCTCACTGTTCCGCAATGGCCGCAACCAGGCGGTACGAATCCCTCGGGAGTTCGAGATGGAAGGCACCGAGGTTCTGATACGCAAGGAGGGAGACCGGCTGATCCTCACGCCGATCCACAAGAACCGCCTGCTGGATCTGCTCGCGTCATTGGCTGCTCTAGACGAGAGCTTGCCCGATCGGGACGATCCGCCGCCCCAGACGCGGGACCCGCTGTGATGGCTGTGGCCGCGTGGATGCTGGACACGAACACCCTGTCCAACCTGATCCGCAACCCGCGTGGCACCATTGTTCAGCGCCTCGCAGCCACCGACCCGGATGCGATCTGTGCCAGCATCGTCGTGGCCTGCGAACTGCGCTTCGATGCCAAGCGCAAGGGAGCAGTCGCATTGACGAATCGGGTTGAGCAACTGCTTGCGTCATTGACGGTGCTTCCGCTCGACGAACCGGCCGACCAGCACTACGCAGACATCCGCGCAGCGCTCGAGGGTGCCGGCAAGCCCATCGGCGGCCACGACCTGTTCATTGCTGCCCATGCACGTTCTCGCAACCTGACGCTCGTGACGCACAACGTGCGCGAGTTCGAGCGCGTACCAGGCCTGCGCGTGGAAGACTGGTTCACGGGGCCGGCATTGAAAGCCCACGAGCGATGGGCGGCCGGGTGGCCGAGCTTCGCCAGTTCAGCAATGCCGGTCCGGGAAACGAAAGAGCAAGGGGAGAACCACTGAGTGCATGACGTCTTCGATTTCAGGAACCACCTGATCGACGAGTGAAGCGCCTTCTCGCGCAGCCTCTCGAAGATCGCTGCGCCAGAGCTCTTGCAGAAAGTCGAAGCCGAGTACGAGCACGGCCGCTAGTGGCCGGAGCTGCTCGTTCGGATCCACCCGAACTACAAGCGCTGCGGCACGATCCGGGAACTGGTCCAACAAGGCAACCTGCATGTGGCTCGTGCATCCTCGTTCCAGACGGGCAAGGTCGAAGGCAAGCCCATGGACCTGCATCCCTATGTGCACCCGATGCAGGCGATCGCCAGGGCACGGAATCGCCCGCGCCACGCGGTCCCGCTCTGCGCGCCACGCCGGTCGTCCCATCCCTGCGCAACGGGATCCTCGGGCGTTCGCTTCGGGCAACCGTGTTGCCGCCTGTGCTGCGGGCTGGCAGATTCGATTTGCGCGGGCGCGATTCGGGGCGCTCGGCGGTCGAGGGGGCACCCATATGTCGTGGTATCCGTCCGGAGCGCTTGCCGCGCTCTTCCTGTGCATTCCAGTGCCATCGTCCTGGGGGGCGGACGATGCCGAACGGAAGCAATCGCACGAGACCCTGGCCGATCAGCAGGATCTCGACCGTCGCACGCGCCTGCTGATCGGTGCCGGTGTCGGCGCGACCTATCTGTATGGCCTGAAGAGCTGGTGGGGGGACGGCTTCGAGGGCAGATTCAAGGCCGAGCGCGAAGGTTGGTTCGGTCGCGACACCGCGCATGGCGGGCAGGACAAGCTCGGGCACTACATGTTCACCTACGCCGGGGCCCGCCTTCTCACCTGGGGTCTCGAATCCCTCGGCCACGACCGCGAGAAGGCGATCTGGCTCGGGGCGGCCACCGCGTTCGCCACGCTGTCGGGCATCGAGATGATCGATGGTTTCGCGAAGAAGTGGAGCTTCAGCCCGGAGGATTTCCTCATGAACACCGCGGGGGCGGCGGCGGCGGTCCTGCTCGAACGGAACCCGAAGCTCGATCGCATGTTCGATTTCCGAATCCACTACAGCGCGTCGACCCGCCAGGACGGCACACGGCGCAGCTGGGAGCCGATCAGCGACTACGCCGGCCAGACCTACTACTTCGTCACCAAGGCGGAGGGGTTCGAGCAACTGGATCGCCTGCCCGGCGTGCGGTATCTGGAGTTGTCGCTGGGCTACCGGGCACGCGGGTTCGAGAACGGCGGCGACGGTGGCCGGTTCAGCTACGTCGGCGTGTCCTTCAACCTGGGCAAGCTTCTTCGAGAGACTGTCCTCGCGAGCCGCCCGGCGGCGCGCAAGGTCAACGACAACCTGTTCGAGTACGTGCAGTTCCCTGTCGCGGGCGCGTGGGACGAACGGCGGTTCTGATCGCCATCCGCCCTGTCGATCGCCGGCGCGGGGGCAGGTGCTGCGTCACGCCGTCACGGCCCACGCCGTCGGGTGCACGGCAGCTGGACGTACCGCGTTGCGGGGAGTCGGTCGGCTGCTATCCGGTGCGGTACCCCGAAGGGCAACCTGCAGTGCCTTCCGAGCAGGCGCATGCTCGGGCCTCGGACCGGATGCCCATCGCTGTGCCGACGACCGGGCGGATGGCGGTTCACGCTCAGGATCCGCGGCGTCTCTGCCGTTGTCGTGCCTGCGACCCGCGAATCCGGAAAGTGCTGTGGTTGCCGTCTCCCTTCCCAGCTTCGAACAAGGAAAGCGCCGTGAAGACCCGATACGTGTTGTCCGCTGTTTGCCTGGCAGCCGCCTGCATGCTCACCGGCACCGCCCGCGCCGAGTTGTACAAGTGGGTCGACGAGAACGGCAAGACGCACTACGGCGACCAGGTGCCGGAGCGCTATCAGCAGAAGCAGCAGTCGCTGAAGGTGGACAAGGCGCCCTCGCAGGCGGATCGCGACGCCGCGCTCCAGCGCATCCAGAGGGAGAAGAACACGGCGAATGCGCTGAAAGCCCAGCGCGAAGCGAAATCCGGCGCTTCGGTCAAGCCGGTGAAGGCCGGCGCCGGAGAGGTCCCGAACGAGACGGCCTGCCAGAAGGAATGGCGCCTCTTCCACGAAGGCATGGCCTGCTTCGCGCCGTTTCGCACGGCCAACCGCAGCATCCGCGCGGAGGCCTACCAGCACTGCAAGGAGATGACCGAACCGAAGTCGGTCTGCCCGCCGTGAGGTTCGCCTCCCACGCAGATCAGGGCCCCGGTGGTTCCTTGACGAGCCGTTCGATGTAACGCGGTGCGAGCGCACTCCCCGTGCGCCGGTCGAGGGCTGCCAGGACCAGATGCACGAGATCGAAAGAGCGCACCACGTCGTGCGCCAGGACGGCGTAGTTCCGAAGCTTCACCGGGTCCAGCGCGTCGAGGTGCATCCAGTCGCGCACGTACGTCGCGTCCGCCCAGAGGTCCTGGCGAATTCCGCGATCCGCATGACCCTGGATAGCAATCGGTTTGAAGGTTCGGCCGCCGAAACCTTCGAAGGTATGGAACTGGAATCCAGCCTGCCGTATCAGCCGGTCGACATCCGCAAACAGGGGCTGCCCCTTGTAGAGTTCGACGAACTCGACCTCGGTCTGGAGGACCAGCGCACTCGAGAGCGCGCGGCGGGCATGGCTCAGCACATCGACCTCCGCGCCCTGCACATCGATCTTGATGAAGTCGATATCGCCGATCTCTTCGATGTCGTCGATCCGCGTCGTCATCACGGAGTGCTGGCGCTTCGGCGTCATGGCTTCGGCGAGGTTCTGGAACTTCTCGAGCAGCGCCGTGTTCGGCTCGAACAGTGAGCCGGTCGGCCCCCAGTTCGTCTCATGGAAAGTCGCGGCTTCACCGTTTCCCGCGAAGTACGGAAAGATCCGATGCGGTTCGCCGTAGTCGCGCTCGAGCTCCGCGCACGCTTCCATGTCGGGCTCGAACCCGTAGACCAGGCATCGCCCGGCGTCCAACAGCGACTGATACGGCGGGCGCTCCAGCAGCGCCGCGCCCACGTCGAGGATGCCGATCCGGAAATCCTCGGGAAAGAACTCCAACAGACTCCACATTCGGGGGCCGCTCCTTCTGGGCTTCGCGTAGCAGATCGGGGAGCATCGCAGACGGCTGGACGTCCCGCCAAGACCTGGCGCAGATGCGGTTCTCGTCGGGAGACTATCCGATTGCCCGCGGGCGCGACACTGGGGGGGCACTTCGGAGAACGTTACGGAGCGCCAGCGAGCACCGCAGCGGACACAGTCGTGGACTAAAGGCGTGCGAATCCCCGCCGAAACAGGCCAACCAGAGACCACAGGCCTGATCCGATCCACATGTCGGTTCCCCGGCGCCAGCGCTCCCAGGGTCGAAAGCCGAAGCCCGCCCAGAGGCAAGCGCGGCCGATCATGGAGCTGCTCGAATCCCGTTGGATGATGTCCGCCGACCTCGTGCCGGTGGAGCTTCCGATCGTGGATCCCGCGCCGTGGCCACCAGCGCCCGCCGTGGTAGGCAATCACGAGGCGCCGCGGCGCGAGCTGGTCGTGATCGACGGCGGGCTCCCGGATGTCGACGTCCTGGTCGCCGGCATCGTCGCGGACACCGGGCGGCACGTGGAGGTCGTGGTCCTCGCCCCCGACGCCGACGGTTTCGCGCAGCTCACCGAACTGCTCTCTCAGCGCGACGACCTCGACGCGCTGCACGTGGTCACCCATGGCCGTGCCGGTGCGCTGCAGCTCGGCAACGTCACGCTGGATGCCGATTCCCTGGAAGTCCGGGCCGCCGCCCTGACCAAATGGCACCGCGCCTTCCGGGCCGGCGCGGACATCCTCCTCTTCGGCTGCGATCTCGCCGGCAATCTCGACGGCATCCGCTTCATGGACACCCTGGGTGCGCTGACCGGCACGGACGTGGCGGCGAGCGATGACGCCACCGGTGCGGCCCACCTCGGTGGCGACTGGGAACTCGAGATCGTTCGGGGTACCGTGGACTCCGTCATCGCCTTCGATGCAGGCCTCCAGCGCTCGTACGGCAGCGTGCTCACGCTCCTGGCGGAAGAGACCTTCCCCATCTCCGGAAACCTCGACGGCGGCACCACCGGGGTCGGCTGGTCCGACGCGTGGAGCGTCGACAGCAGCCTCATGCAGGCCAACGGGGGAGATCTCTCGGACCCGGTGGGACTCCTGGCAGGTGCAGGATCTTCGGCGATCGGACGCCTCAACACGCTTGCGCCGCTGGTCACCGCGACCCGCAACCTCATCGCGCCGGTCGGGGCCGACGGCACGGTGACCTGGATCGGCTTCCTCGTGCAGCCCGATCGCACCTCCGCGCTCGACTACATGGGCCTGGTTTTCGGCAACACGGCCGGCGATGTGGCCTACGCCGGCTACAGCGGTACGAGTTTCATCCTCAACGAGGTCGGAACCTTCGGCATCGTGACCGCGCCGGGCGTCGCCGCCTCCAGCGGGCAGACCGCCTTCATCGCGCTGAAGATCGAGGCCGCCGCGGGGAACGACACGATCACCATGTACGTGAACCCGACGCCGGGTCTCGGGGCGCCGGACTCCACCCACATCGCCGTGAAGTCCGACATCGATCTCGGAAGCTTCACTCGCATAGGCATCCTCGCCGGACGGGGCCTCTCCGCCAACGAGCCATTGCTCGATGACATCCGGGTGGGCAGCACCTTCCTGGACGTCGCCCCCAGCCTCCAGGTCACCACCACCGCCGACAGCAACGCGAGCGGCATCGTGCAGGGCAATGGGACCCACACGGTGGCGTGGCTGAACGCCAACCGCGGCACGTCCGTCTCGCTGCGCGAGGCCATCATCGCCGCCAACAACACGGCGGGGACGGACACGATCCAGTTCAGCATCGCCGGCACTGGCCCCCACACCATCGCCCTGACCTCGGCGCTCCCGCCGATCACCGACGCGATCGTCGTCGACGGAACGACCCAGCCCGGATACGTGGGCACACCGATCATCGCGATCAGCGGCAGCGGGATCACGGGTCCCGCCGTCGGCCTCGACCTGCAGTCGTCGGGCAACGTCATCTTCGGCGTCACCCTCCGCGATTTCACCAGCGACGGGATACGGATCGCCTCCAGCTCGACGGGCAACATGGTGGCGGACAACGTCATCACCGCGAACGCCGGTGCCGGCGTTGCACTCGCGTCGCCGGGTGCCGGCGCGGCGATCCGCAACAACCTCATCCACGCCAATGGCGGCCAGGGCATCGACCTCGGCGCGAACGGTACTGTCGCCGTCAACGATGCGGGCGACGGTGACACGGGCGCGAACGGTCTGCTCAACTTCCCGGTGATCTACGGAGTCACGCTCTCCGGTGGCGTGATCACCATCACCGGGGAGGCCGCCGCAGGCGCGGTGGTCGAGTTCTTCGAATCGACGAACGACACCAACGGGCACGGGGAGGCCTCGTCCATCATCGACTTCGCCACCGTCGGTGCGACGGGAACGCCGGGCACTGTCGACCCCACGGCGATCCAGTTCGCGTTCTCGTTCGCGCAGGGCACGCTCGTGCTCGGCGACACGGTCACCGCCACGGCGACGGTGGCGGCGACAGTCACCTCCGAGTTCTCGGCGAACGTGGTGGTGACCGAACTGAACATCGCGCCGGTGCTCGATGCCGCGGGAAGCCCTGCGCTCTCCGCGGTGCTGGAGGATGCGGGCGCCCCCGTGGGCGCAGTCGGCACGCTGGTGTCGCAACTCGTCGACTTCGCGACACCGGCCGGTCAGGTCGACAACGTCACCGATGCGAACACGTCGCCCCAGCTTGGCATTGCCGTCACTGCCGCTGACGCGACGAACGGTACGTGGCGGTACACCGTCGACGGGGGCGCGACGTGGCTGGCACTCGGCTCCCCCACGGTCGGCGCGGCGCGGCTGCTGGCGGCGGATGCCGGCACACGGCTCCACTATCAGCCGTTCGCCAACACGCACGGAACGCTCGCGACGGCCATCACCTTCCGTGCGTGGGACCGCACCGGCGGCAGCAACGGAGGCACGGCCGACACGACGACGAACGGCGGGTCGACGCCCTACTCGACCGGCACCGACACCGCGAGCCTCGTCGTCACCGCGGTGAACGACGCGCCGACGGTGAGCGCGATCGGACCGTCGACGATCGACGAGGACAACGGCACCGGCCCGATCGCTTTCACCATCGCCGACGTCGATTCGACCGTGGGAACCCTCCTGGTCAGCGCGACCAGCAGCAACACGGCACTGATCCCGAACGGCAACCTCGTGCTCGGCGGGAGCGGCGCCAACCGTACGATCACGGTCACGCCCGCCGCGAACGCGAGCGGCGGACCGGTCACGATCACCCTCACCGTGAGCGACGGGACGGCTTCGACCTCGACGACGTTCGACGTCACGGTCACGGCCGTGAACGACGCACCGGTGAACACGGCGCCGACTGCCGTGGGCGGTCATCGGGACACACCGGTCACGTTCTCCACCGCCGTGAACCGCGTCGCCGTCGCCGACATCGACGCCGGTGGCGGCATGCTGGAGGTGACGCTCGCGGCGAGCGATGGCGGCGTCGTCACCCTCGCCGGCGTCGGCGGTCTCATCTTCACGACCGGCGATGGCACGGGCGACGCGACGATGGTCTTCGCAGGCACCGTCGCGGACATCAATGCAGCCCTCAACGGGATGGTGCTCACACCCGGCGTCGGCCACGTCGGCCCCGCCACGCTGACCCTCTCGACCGACGACGGTGGCAACACCGGCAGCGGGGGGGCGCGGTCGGACATCGACGTGATCGCCCTCACGCTGGCCCCGTCCGTCGCACCGGTCGTCACGTTGTCGGGCACGCCGACGACGTTCACCGAGGGCGGCGCCGACGTCGCGATCGACGCATCGCTCAACGTCACCGACACCGACAGCACGCAACTTGTCTCCGCCGTCGTGGCGATCACCGGCGGCTACCGGCCGGCGGAGGATCTTCTGCTCTTCACCGACCAGCTGGGCATCACCGGCGTGTGGGACGCCGCACTCGGCACCCTGACCCTGTCGGGCACGGCCAACGTCGCCGACTACCGAACGGCCCTGCGCAGCGTGACCTATCGCAACACGAGCGATGCGCCCGGCGTGGCCAGCCGCACCGTTGCGTTCGGCGTCAGCGACAGCAACGGGAGCGGTGCGCTCACGACGACGTCCCTCGCCGTCGTCGCCGACAACGACGCCCCGGAGATGACGGTGCCGGGGACGCAGACCGTGCTGGAGGACACCGATCTCGTCTTCCTCGCCGGACTGGGGAACGCCATCACGATCACCGATCCCGACGCAGGGATGGACGGCGCGCAGATCACGCTGACGGCGACGAGCGGCACGCTGCACCTCGCGGGGACGGCGGGCATCGCGTTCGGCTCCGGCGCGGACGGCACCGCGTCGATGGCGATCGCCGGCACCGTTGCCGATCTCAACGCCGCATTGAACGGGCTCGTCTTCCGGCCTGCGCCCAATGCGACGGCCGGCGTGACGCTCGGCTTCGTCGCCTACGACTTCGGGAACAACGGCCTCGGCGGCCCGAAGTCGGACACGGCGACGATCACCGTGAACATCACCGCCGTCAACGATGTTCCGGTTCTCGCGGCCAACACCGGCGCCACGCTGCCCGAAGGCGGCGCGATCGTGCTCGGCGCGGGACAACTCACGGGCACGGACATCGAGGACGCGGCATCGCAGCTGCGGTACGTGGTTCAGGCGCTTCCGACGCACGGCAGCCTCCGTCGCAGCGGCGTCGCTCTCGGCGTCGGAGAACATTTCACGCAGTCCGACATCGCCGCGGGTCTCGTCAGCTACGTCCACGACGGTTCCGAGACCACCGCCGACACCTTCGGCTTCGACCTCCGGGACACCGGCCTCGCGGGGCCCGCCGGCAACACGTTCGCGTTCACCGTGACACCGGTGGACGATCCGATCGTTCTGTCGGGCGCCCGCCTCACGGTACCCGCGGGTGGCGCGGTCGTGCTCACGACGGGCGCGTTCCTCGTGGCGGATCCGGACGGCCCGGCCGGTCCGGTCTCGTTCACGGTGCGGAACGTCACCGGCGGCTTCTTCGAACGGACCACCGCCGCGGGCACACCGATCACGAGCTTCACGGCTGCGGAGATCGTCGCCGGCGGCATACGCTTCGTCGCCGACAGCGGCAGCACGGTCCCGGCCTTCGACGTGTCGGCCAGCGATGGTGTCCACACGACGGCGTTCATCGGGGCGACGGTCACGCTCACCGGCACGGTGGACGCGGCCATCCTCGCGGCGGCGGGCAGCCTGGCAGCTGCCCCGGTGACGGTCCCGCCTTCGGTCGCTTCCGCCGAGGCAACGACGGCTGCGACGACCGCCCCGGCGGAAGAAGCCATCGAGTCCGAGGCGGAACTGGAAACGTCCTCGGCCGATGTGCCACCCGCGCCGATGGCCGTGCCGCGGGCTGCGCCGGCCCGCAACGCCCGCCCGGCAGGCGAGGCCATCGGCG
>JALHMS010000037.1:37885-41613 GCA_022843925.1 Burkholderiales bacterium | reverse complement strand
GACTTCGCCACTGGATTCTGCGGCGCTGGATACAACCCCCGTGGGTCGGGCAATGCCCGACGCCCGCGTTCCTGGATTCGTCGCTGAGCCCAAGCCATCGCCGCGTCGAGCGATGCTCGACCCACGAAGCGCTTAACGATCCCGTGGGTCGGGCTTCGCCCGACGCCCGCGTTCCTGGATTCGTCGCTGAGCCCATGGCATCGCAGTGTCGAGCTGTTGCTCGACCCACGAAAGACTTCGCCACTGGATTCTGCGGCGCTGGATACAACCCCCGTGGGTCGGGCTTCGCCCGACGCCTGCGTTCCTGGATTCGTCGCTGAGCCCATGGCATCGCAGTGTCGAGCGATGCTCGAAACATCAAAACTCGCCGCCTATCGCGTCCCCATCGGCTCGATCGTCCCCATGTGGAACCGATACTCGCCGTGACGGCGGTCGTCGTAGTAGTGCCGCAGCGTGCTGCGCACCGTCGCGAAGGCGAGTTCGTTCCACGGGATCTCGGCCTCGCTCAAGAGCTTCGTCTCGAGCGACTCGTCGCCCGGGAAGAAATCGAGGTCGAGCAGACGGCCGCGAAAGAGCAGATACACCTGATGGATGTGCGGGATGTTGAAGAGCGCGTAGAGGCCGAGGATCTCGACCCGGGCGTTCGCTTCCTCGAGCGTCTCGCGCGCGGCGCCGGCCGCCGTGGTCTCGCCGTTTTCCATGAAGCCCGCGGGTACCGTCCAGAAGCCGTGACGCGGTTCGATCGCGCGGCGGCAGAGGAGGATGCGGTCTTCCCACTCGGCGATGCACCCCACCACCATCTTGGGGTTCTGGTAGTGGATGGTGTGGCAGGCATCGCACACCCAGCGCGGCAGGTTGTCGCCGGGCGGGATCTTCTGCGACACGGTGGCGCCGCAATCGCTGCAGAATTTCATGGGTTTCAGTCAGAGAAATACCGGCTGACGGTAGCAGATTCAGCGGGGGCGTGACAGCGCGGCGCCGCTACAATCGCCCGCTGTTCCGGAGAGCCTGCGCATGCGTCCGTCCCATATCGCCACCATCCTCGAACGGGAATTCGCCGCGTCCATCGGCGGCCTGCACACGCCGGTGATGCTTTGGGGGGCGCCCGGCGTCGGCAAGAGCGATCTCGTGCGCGGCCTCGCGAAGCGCGCCCACGTCGAGTTGATCGACCTCAGGCTCTCGCAACTCGAACCCACCGATCTGCGGGGCATTCCCTTCCGCGACGGCGACCGCGTCGAATGGTCCGTTCCGTCGATGCTGCCCGATGCGAACCGCCATGGTGCCCGCGGCATCCTGTTCCTCGACGAGATCAACGCGGCGGCGCCCACCGTCACGGCCGCTGCGTACCAGCTGATCCTCGACCGCCGCCTCGGCGACTACGTGGTGCCCAGCGGCTGGGCGATCTTCGCGGCGGGGAACCGGCAGGGGGATCGCGGCGTGACGTACGCGATGCCTGCGCCGCTCGCGAACCGGTTCACGCACTACGAGCTCGAGCCGCATCTCGACGACTGGGTGACGTGGGCGCACGCGCGCGGCCTCGACCCGCGACTCATCGCGTTCCTGCGCTTCCGGCCTGAGCTGTTGTTCGACTTCGATCCCGCCCGCACGCCCATCGCGTTTCCCTCGCCGCGTACCTGGGAGTACGCCCATCGCGCACTCGAGAAGTACGTCGGGCATCCCGAACTGATCGGTGAAGCGCTGCAGGCCTGCGTGGGCCGCGCGGCTGGGGCGGAGCTGGACGCCTTCGTGCGACACATGGCCGATCTCCCGGATGTCGATGCCATTCTGCGCGGCGAGACGCAACCGGTGCCGGAGTCCGTCGATCTCCAGTACGGCGTCGCGGCAGCCCTCGTGCGGCGCAGCGCCCGTGCCGCGCGCGGTTCGGAAGCCGTCGCGATGCTCGCCCACGCGCTCGCCTACGCGGGCCGCTTCCCGATGCGCGAACTCGGTGTGATGCTGGTGGCGGATCTTCAACGCGCCGTGGGCCGGCCACTGATCGAGGTGCCCGGGTTCGACGCGTGGGCGGAAAGTCTCGGGGATCTCGTGCTCGCGGAGCGTGCCTCCTGAGCCGGCCGGACATCGACGCGATCCCCGATCCGGTCGCTCACGCGCACGCACGGATCGCCGCGGCGCGCACGCGGCTCGTCCTCGATCGACCGTTCCTCGGCGCGCTGGCGCTGCATCTCATCCCGGTGGCTGTGCCTGCAGACCGATGCGACACGCTCGGCACGGACGGGCGGCGGCTTTGGTTCCACCCGCCGTTCGTAGCAGGCCTGGCGCCTGCCCATCTGCGGTTCTGGATCGCCCACGTCGCCCTGCACTGCGCGCTTGGCCATTTCGCACGTCGGCAGCATCGCATCCGCGCCCGGTGGGATGTCGCGTGCGATCACGCCGTGAATCTGCTGCTGCGCGAGGACGGGCTGGCGCTGCCCGAGGATGCCCTCGCCGATCGCGCGTTCGCCGACCTGTCGGCCGAGCAGATCTATCCGCTCGTCCCCGACGGGACCCGGGATGCCCCCGTCGACCACCACGATGTGGCGGATGAAACGGCCGGTGGTGGACTCATCGGCTACCTCGACGAGGTGTCGATCGCGCAGGGCGATCGCAGCGGCGTGACGTCCGCCAGTGCGGGGAGCAACGGTGCGCCCACCGAGGACGATGGCAGCGCGGACGACGACGGGTGGGACGACGCCGGCAACATCGGCCGGAAGCATCGTCCGCGCGGCGAGCGCGACTTGCCGATCCCGGGCTATACCGATCCGCACGAGCTGGAGCAGTCGTGGAAGAGTCGTCTCGCCACCGCGGCGCAGGCGGCGCGCGAGGCGGGGCGGCTGGGTCAGTCGTGGCAGCGGGTGCTGGAGCGGCTGATCGAACCCGTGCTGCCTTGGCGGGCCCTGCTCGCCCGCTACGTGGTGTCGGCGGCCCGTGAGGACTACACCTTCCAGCGGCCACCGCGTCGCGACGGGGCGGCCATCCTGCCGCGGCTTGCGCGCGGGTCGTTGCGCATCGTCGCCGTGCTCGATACGAGCGGGTCGATCACCCGGCAGGAACTCGCCGAGTTCGTCGCCGAGCTGGACGCCCTCAAGGCCCAGGTACGCGCCGAAGTGACCGTCCACGCATGCGACGAACGCCTTGCCCCGGAGGGGCCGTGGCATTTCGACCCGTGGGACACGGTGACGCTGCCCGAATCCCTGCCCGGTGGCGGCGGCACGCGGTTCACGCCGGTGTTCGAGTGGATCGACCAGGCGCTGCTGGCGCCCGATCTCCTCATCTATTTCACCGACGCCCAGGGCGAGTTCCCGGCCGCGCCGCCGCCGTATCCGGTGCTGTGGCTGGTGAAGGGGCGGGGCGAGGTGCCGTTCGGGGTGCGGGTCGGACTGGGGTGAGATCCTGCCGGCGCGTTTCGATCGACGCGGCGAGGTCGTAGGAGCGGGCCATGCCCGCGAAAGCGGTCGATGCAAGGAACCGCTTCGACCGGAACCGTCGCCTTCGCGGGCACGGGCCGTCTCTCGGGCCGCTGGCCCGAGCCGGCCGGGTGGCAGGACGTACCAACAAGGGGAGGACCCCTTGTATATCCCCCGTGATTCAGCCGCGCGACGTGGGGGGGTTCTGTAGGAGGGGCCCATGGCCCCGAAAGCGTTCGATGCAAGGAAACGCTTCGACCGGAACCATCGCTTTCGCGGCCATGGGCCGCTCCTACAAAAGCTCGGCGCATTCCCGAGGCGGGT
>JALHMS010000037.1:25525-37875 GCA_022843925.1 Burkholderiales bacterium | reverse complement strand
CTGTAGGAGGGGCCCATGGCCCCGAAAGCGTTCGATGCAAGGAAACGCTTCGACCGGAACCATCGCTTTCGCGGCCATGGGCCGCTCCTACAAAAGCTCGGCGCATTCCCGAGGCGGGTGGCGCATCCACCGCCCCTGTAGGAGGGGCCCATGGCCCCGAAAGCGTTCGATGCAAGGAAACGCTTCGACCGGAACCATCGCTTTCGCGGCCATGGGCCGCTCCTACAAAAGCTCGGCGCATTCCCGAGGCGGGTGGCGCATCCACCGCCCCTGTAGGAGGGGCCCATGGCCCCGAAAGCGGTTGATGCAAGGAAACGTCTCGACCGGAACAGTCGCATTCGCGGCCATGGGCCGCTCCTACAAAAGCTCGGCGCATTCCCAAGGCGGTGGCGCATCCACCGCCCCTGTAGGAGGGGCCCATGGCCCCGAACGCGGTCGATGGAAGGAAACGTCTCGACCGGAACAGTCGCATTCGCGGCCATGGGCCGCTCCTACAAAAGCTCGGCGCATTCCCGAGGCGGTGGCGCATCCACCGCCCCTGTAGGAGGGGCCCATGGCCCCGAAAGCGGTCGATGCAAGGAAACGTCTCGACCGAAAAAGCCGTAGGTGGCGAAGCCACGAAGGAGGTGGCGCAGCCACAAGGGGGGATATACAAGGGGCCCTCCCCTTGTTGGTAGCTCCACGCGGCAAGCCGCCGCGGGCCACCGGCCCGAGAGGCGGCAAGCCCTTGCCGCCTGCGGCAAGGGGACGCAGGGGGACTTGCCGCCTCATCCGGCATCACCATTGCCCGCCAACGGATTGATGCGTCGGGCTTTTCCGCGCGGCGTCGACGACTTCCCCGCGTGGCACGCCATCTGCAATACGGGTTACGTCCCAACCCACGGCGGCCCCCATGCTCGACAGACTCGATCGCACCTTCGCACCGCACGTCCGCGCCCTCGCGCTGCGGTCGCAGCGCAGCGAAGTGCTCGCAGCGAACCTCGCGAACGCCGACACGCCGAACTACAAGGCGAAGGATTTCGACTTCCAGTCCGCCATGAAGGGCGCCGTTCGCAATGCCGACCTCGGTCTCGCCCGCACCAGCGAACGTCACCTGCCGGGCCGCGGTGGCAACGGCGGACTCGCCGCGCTCCAGTATCGCCATCCGGTGCAGCCCTCCATCGACGGCAACACCGTCGAGATGGACGCCGAGGTGGGTCGCTTCTCCGACAACGCGATGCGCTATCAGGCCGCGCTGACATTCACCAACAGCAGGATCAGTGGTCTGCGGACCGCCATCCAGGGTCAGTGACCGAAGGCGCCGCCGCATCATGAACCTCACCAACGTCTTCGACATCGCGTCCTCGGCCCTCTCGGCCCAGTCGCAGCGCCTCAACGTCGTCGCCTCGAACATGGCGAACGCCGACAGCGCCGTCAGCTCCGACGGCACGCCCTACCGCGCGAAACAGGTGGTCTTCGAGGCCCGGCCGCTGCGCCGGGGCGAGATGCCCGCCGTGAAAGTGAAGGAGGTCATCGACGACCCGTCGCCGCCGCGCCTCGTCTTCGATCCGAAGCATCCGCTCGCCGATGCGCAGGGATACGTGAAGTTTCCGAACGTGAGCGTGGTGGAGGAGATGACCAACATGCTTTCCGCCTCGCGCTCGTACCAGATCAACACCGACATCATGAACACCGCGAAGAACCTCCTGCTCCGCACCCTTTCCCTGGGACAGTAAGACCATGACCACCTCGACCGCCGTCAATGTCAATAGCGTCAACAGCGACCTCGCGAAGTTCGCCGCCCCCCCCGAGGCGAAGAGCGAGGGCGCGCAGGACCGCTTCCTGAAGCTCCTGGTCACGCAGATGCAGAACCAGGACCCGCTGAATCCGATGGAGAACGCCGAGGTCACGAGCCAGATCGCGCAGATCAATACCGTGACCGGCATCGACAAGCTGAACACCTCCGTGACGTCGATGAGCGACCGCCTCGCGAACGCCCAGTCGATCCAGGCGACCTCGATGATCGGCCGCCACGTGCTCGCCGCCGGCAACAAGGTGGAGTTCGACGGCACGAGTGCGCCGCTCACCTACGACCTTCCCGAGCGCGCCAAGTCCGTCAAGGTCTCCGTGGTGGACGACAAGGGAGCCACCCTCTTCACCGATGAGAAGCTTGGCGTGGCATCCGGTCGCCAGGTGGTCACCTGGGACGGGACCCTCGACAAGGGTACCGAGAAGGCGGCCGCGGGGGTCTACACCATCCGTGTCGAAGCCCTCGATGCGAAGGGTACGCGGATCAACACCACCACGTACGGCTTCGCACGGGTGGGCAGTGTCACGCTCGACAACGGCGGCGTGACCGTGAACACGAAGGCCCTCGGCGCCCTCGCCGTGGACCGCGTCGACGCCATCATCTGAGATCGCGCCAGCGATCGACTCACCAGGAGCAAGCACCATGGGTTTCCAGTCCGGTCTCAGCGGCCTTTCCACCTCGGCCCGCAACCTCGATGTCATCGGCAACAACGTCGCGAACGCCTCGGTCGTCGGTTTCAAGGGTGCCGTCGCGCAGTTCTCCGACGTGTTCGCAGCGGCCACCAGCGGCGGCGGTACGCAGATCGGCATCGGTTCCAGGGTCCAGAGCGTGGCCCAGATGTTCGACCAGGGGAACATCACCCCGACGCGCAATCCGCTCGACATCGCGATCTCCGGCCGCGGATTCTTCCGGCTGTCCGATCAGGGCACGATCGTCTACTCGCGCAATGGCCAGTTCCGCCTCGACAACGCCGGGTACATCGTGAACTCGTCGGGCCTCAACGTGACGGGCTTCGGTGTCGACCCCAACGGCAACATCCTGAACGCCGCGCCCGAGCCACTCCGATTCGACACGTCGGACATCGCGCCGCGAGCGACCACCCGGTTCAGCGCCAGCGTCAACCTCGATTCCCGGACCAACACGACCGAGTCCGCCAACGAGCCGCCGCGCAGCGCCGTCGCATTCAGCCCCTCGAACACGCGCAGCTTCAACTACACGACGTCGGGCAGCATCTACGACTCGCTCGGCAATCAGCACGTGATGACCATGTACTTCGTGCGCCTGCCGGACACCTCGATCGGCCCGACCGCCCCGAGCAGCAGATACGAGCTGTACGTCACCAACGACGGAGGCCTGACGACAGAAGTGAATCTGGGCCTCGGCGATGGAGTTCCAGCCGTTGTCGAGTTCGACAGCGAGGGCAACCTGACCTCGACCACGCCCCCGACGCTCACGGTATCCGCGACGCTTGCCAATGGCGCCATCACACCTCTCCTGTTCGACTTCTCGCTCGCAGGGTCGACCCACTACGGCTCGGTCGACGGCGTGACCGCACTGTCCCAGGACGGCTATGCGTCGGGCCGCCTGTCCGGCTTCGACGTGTCGGCCGAGGGCATCATCACCGGCAAATACACGAACGGCCAGTCGTCGAACCTCGGGCAGCTCGTGCTCGCCGACTTCGTGAACCCGCAGGGCCTCACACCGCTCGGCGACAACCTCTGGACCGACACCATCGCTTCGGGCCTGCCCCTCGTGGCGGCGCCGGGCAGCGGCACCATCGGCAACCTGCAGTCCGGTGCGGTCGAGGATTCGAACGTCGAGCTCACCTCCGAGTTGGTGGGGATGATCACCGCGCAGCGCGTCTACCAGGCCAATGCGCAGACGATCAAGACGCAGGACGCGATCCTCCAGACCATCGTCAACCTGCGCTGATCGCCACTGATTCCACCGGACCGACGCCACCATGGACCGCCTCCTCTACCTCGCGATGAACGGCGCGAAGAGCATGTTCGACCGGCAGGCCCAGGTCGCGCACAACCTCGCGAACGTCTCCACCGCGGGGTTCCGCACCGAGACCACGGCGTTCCGCGCGCTGCCGGTCATCGGCCCCGGGATGAAGACGCGGGCCTTCGTGGCCGAGACGACCACCGGCACCGACTTCTCGCTGGGCCCGCTGCACGAGACGGGGCGGGTCTTCGACCTGGCGCTCGACGGCAAGGGGTTCTTCGCGGTGCGCGGCCCCGATCGGCGAGAGGCGTACACGCGGGACGGTGCGCTGGAGGTCGCCGTGAACGGCGAACTGCAGACCCGCAACGGCCTGTCGCTGGTGAACGAGAACGGCAATCCCATCGTGATCCCGCCCGACAGCACGATCACGGTCGGCCGCGACGGCACGGTGTCCGCGATCCCCCTGGTAGGCATACCTAACGTCGCCACGATCGTGGGGCGGATCAAGTTCGTGAACCCGCCCGAGAAGTCCCTCGAGCGCGGCACGGACGGGCTCTTCCGGCTGCAGAGCGGTCTGCCGGCCCCGGCGGATGCCCGGGTACAGGTGACGAGCGGCATGCTGGAAGGCAGCAACGTGAGCGCCGTGGAGTCCATCACGTCGATCATTTCCGTGGCGCGCCAGTACGACACGCAGGTGCGCCTCATGCAGACCGCCGACCAGAACGCGCGCGGTCTCTCGCAGCTCCTCAGCCTCACGAGCTGACCCCGTCGCCCCCAGCCTTCCCACCATGCCCACCACCGGAAACCGGTAAGCCATGATCCGATCCCTGTGGACCGCCAAGACCGGTCTCGAAGCGCAGCAGTTCAACGTCGACGTCATCTCGAACAACCTGGCCAACGTCAGCACGAACGGCTTCAAGCGCCAGCGTGCGGTGTTCGAGGACCTGCTCTACCAGGTGATCCGCCAGCCGGGGGCCCAGACCTCGCAGCTGAACCAGGTGCCGAGCGGCCTGCAGCTGGGCACGGGCGTGCGTCCCGTCGCCACGGCCCGCATCTTCACCACCGGCAACCTGCAGAACACCGGCAACTCGCTCGACCTCGCGATCAACGGCCAGGGCTTCTTCCAGATCCTGATGCCCGACGGTTCCACGGCATACACGCGCGACGGCGCCTTCCAGCTCGACAACCAGGGGAACATCGTCACGTCGAGCGGCTATCCGATCCAGCCCGGCGTGACCATTCCGCCGAACACCATCACGATCACCGTCGGCAACGACGGCACCGTGAGCGCCCTCGTGGCCGGCAGTCCGCTGCCCACGCAGCTCGGTGCGATCCAGCTCGCCAATTTCGTGAACCCGGCCGGCCTCCAGGCCCGCGGCGAGAACCTCTTCATGGAGACCGCCTCGTCGGGCGCGCCGCAGGTGAACCAGCCGGGCGCCAACGGCGTCGGCGTGCTCAACCAGGGTTTCGTGGAGACCTCCAACGTCGGTGTCACCGAGGAGCTGGTGAACCTCATCAGCGCGCAGCGCGCGTACGAGATCAACTCCCGGTCGATCCAGTCGTCCGACCAGATGCTGCAGCGTCTCACCCAGCTGTAAGCCCGGGCGCCGTCGCGCGCCCTCGACGGTCCCACCACCACGCCGCCACACGCCGGACCCGCGCTGTTCCTGGACGTCGCGGGCCCGGCCGTCCCCGTTCCCGCGCGCTCGCTTCGGCTCTCCTCGCATCGCCCGGCGTCCGGCAGCCGGGCGGCATTCCTTGCCGCCCGGTCCGGCGGACCCTTGCCGGCCGGCCCGTGCACCACCGGCGGCGCGATGGGCCAAGAGCTTCGCAAGCTGCTGATCTTGCGCAGGAAAAAAACGTTTCGCGCGGTGGCACGGCGAATGCGATCAGGGGTTCGTCCTTCTTCAACCATCGGATTGCCGCATGCGCTTCCTTCCCGTCGTCATCGTCACCCTCGCGAGCGGATGTGCGCTCACCACGCCGCCGACGGCAGTCCATCAGCCGATGTCCACGCGGCCCGCGCTTCCCGTCGTCACCGCGCAGGACAACGGTGCGATCTACCAGGCCGGATCCGCCCGACTGGTGCTCTCGGAAGACCGCCGCGCGCGCCATGTCGGCGACACGTTGATGGTCACGATCGAGGAACGGACCAACGCGTCGAAGCGGTCGAGCAGCAGTGCGAGCCGCGCAGGCAGTACGGCGATCGGGCTGCCGGTCATCACCAAGATCCCCGGCGCGAACCTCGAGGGTATCGAGGTCTCGGGCACCTCCGACGCGTCGTTCGAGGGCCAGGGCAACAGCGCGGCCAACAACACCTTCACCGGCAACGTGTCGGTCACCGTCATCGAGGTCCTGCCCAACGGGAACCTGCTGGTGAGCGGCGAGAAGCAGGTGAGCATCAACCAGGGCACCGAGTTCGTCCGCTTCTCCGGGATCGTCAACCCCATCAACATCAGCGCACTGAACACCGTGTCGTCCACGCGCGTCGCCGATGCGCGCATCGAGTACAAGGGCCGCGGCTATGTCGACGAGGCCCAGACCATGGGCTTCCTCCAGCGGCTGTTCCTCTCCATCTCCCCGTTCTGAACCGCGAGTCACCATGACGTTCCTCATCGCCTCCCGTCGCATCCTCCTGTCGGTCGCCGCCGTCTGCGCGCTCTGCGTCGCGACCGAACTGCAGGCGGCCCAGCGCATCAAGGACCTCGCCGTGCTCTCCGGGGTCCGCACCAACCAGCTCGTGGGGTACGGCATCGTCGTGGGTCTGGATGGGTCGGGCGACCAGACCATCCAGACGCCGTTCACGACGCAGAGCCTGACCAGCATGCTGAACCAGCTCGGCGTCACGCTTCCGCCCGGTCTCAACCTGCAGTTGCGCAACATCGCCGCCGTGATGATCACGGCCCAGATGCCCGCTTACGCGCGCCCCGGGCAGGCCATCGATGTCACGGTCTCGTCGATGGGCAACTCGCGCAGCCTGCGCGGTGGCACGCTGATGATGGCGCCGCTGCGCGGTGTCGACGGGCAGGTCTACGCCCTCGCGCAGGGCAACGTGCTGGTGGCGGGTGCGGGCGCTGCCGCCGGCGGCACGAGTGTCGCGATCAACCACCTCAACGCCGGCCGGATTCCCGGCGGCGCCACGGTCGAGCGGCCCGTGCAGGCGGTCCTCGGCCGCGGCGACTTCATCACCTACGACACGCTCGATTCCGATTTCACCACCGTCTCCCGGATCGTCGACACCGTGAACGCCGTGCTCGGGCCCGACACCGCGGTCGCGGCCGATGCGCGTCAGGTGCACATCCGCGCGCCGATCGATCCGGGTCAGCGCGTCGCGTTCATCTCCCGCATCGAGAACCTGCTGATCAACCCCGCCGAGGCGTCACCCCGCGTCATCGTGAACAGCCGCACCGGCTCGGTCGTGATGAACACGCGTGTGACGCTCGGCAACTGCGCTGTCGCACACGGCAACCTCACGGTGAGCATCCAGGTCGACCCGTCGGTGAGCCAGCCCAATCCGCTCGCGCAGGGACAGACCGCAGTGGTGGAGCGCGCCCAGGTGGAGGTGAAGTCCGACAAGTCCGGCCTCGTCGTGCTGCCCAACGCGGCATCGCTTGCGGACGTGGTGCGCGCGCTCAACGCCGTCGGCGCCACGCCCACCGACCTGCTCGCGATCCTGCAGGCCCTCAAGGCGGCCGGTGCGCTCAAGGCCGAGCTGGAAGTCATCTAGACCGGACATCACGACGCGACGACGACCATGGCGATCGACCTTCCGAAACTGGGCGCCGGCACGGCAGCCGACTTCTCCGCCCCCGCGTTCGACCCGCAGCGACTCGGCAGTTTGAAGGGGCTCGCGAAGCAGGGCGACGACCGGGCGCTGCGTGCGGTGGCACAGGAGTTCGAGGCACTGCTCACGCAGCAGCTCATGAAATCGATGCGGGCCACGGACTTCGGCGACGAGTACACCGCGAGCGATTCCACCCGGACCTTCACCGGCCTGCTCGACGAGCAGTACGCCCAGAGCCTCGCCCGCGGACCGGGGCTCGGCCTCGCGGACATGATCGTCCGCCAGGTCCGCGAGGCCGAGGGCGGCGGTTTCAAGAAGCCCCCTGCCAACGCCGTAAAGCCCTGAACAGGAAAAGCAAATGTCAGGAAACGTCTTCGCCATCGGACTCAGTGGACTCAACGCCGCGCGACTGGCGCTCTCCACCACGGGCCACAACATCACCAACGTGGGAACCGAAGGGTTCACGCGGCAGGAGATCGTCCAGAAGCCGGCGGTCGCGCAGAACACGGGCGCGGGCTTCGTCGGCACGGGCGTCGAAGTCACCACGGTCAAGCGCCTCTACAACCAGTTCCTCGAGATCCAACGACTCAATGCGCAGAGCCAGCAGAGTTACCTGGACACCTTCGTCACGCAGGCGTCGCAGATCGACAACCTCCTCGCGGACCCCACCAGCGGCCTGTCGCCGGCACTCCAGGGTTTCTTCACGGGGGTTGCGGACCTCGCAGCGAACCCTTCGTCCGTCCCCTCGCGACAATCCATGCTGAGTTCGGCGGAGGCGCTGCAGTCGCGCTTCCAGGCCATCGACGCGCGCTTCACCGACCTGCGCAACGGCGTGTCCGGGCAGATCTCCGCGTCGGTCGATCTCATCAACACGCTCGCGAAAACCATCGCCGACGTGAACCGGCAGCTCGTTTCTGCCGGCAGTTCGCAGGTGCAGCCCGCCAACGATCTGCTGGACCATCGCGGCCAGCTCGTCACGCAACTGAACCGGCTCATCAAGACCTCGACCGTCACGCAGTCCGACGGCAGCTTCAACGTCTTCATCGGCAACGGCCAGAGCCTCGTCGCGGGCGACCGCGTGATGACGGTCGCGGCCGTGGCCTCGCCCGAGGACCCCGATGCCACCGACGTCACGCTCTCGATGGGGCAGGGGTTCGCCGTGCTGCCGCCCGACGTGCTGGAGGGTGGTGAACTCGGTGCGCTCCTGTCCTTCCGCGACGGGCTGCTGACCGATGCGCAGAACGGCTTCGGCCGCGTGGCCCTCGCGCTCGCGACGAGCTTCAACACGCAGCACCGCCTCGGCCAGGACCTGGGTGGTTCACTCGGGGGCGACTTCTTCGTCGCACCCGTCCCCGTCGTCCGGTCGCGCGAGAACAACACCGGCGACGCCTTCGTCACGGCCACCGTGACGGACATCGCGGGCGTCTCGATCTCCGACTACCGCCTTGCCTATGCCGGCGGCAGCTTCACCGTCACGCGGATCTCCGACGGCGCCCAGACCGTTGCCGGGTCGCTTCCCCAGGTCGTCGACGGGCTGAGCATCGACATCGCGTCCGGCACGCCCCAGGACGGCGACAGCTTCCTCATCACGCCGACGCGGTACGCCGCCCGCGACCTCCGCGTGGGCGTTCGCGACACGTCCAAGATCGCGGCCGCAGCCCCGGTGCGCACGGCGACACCCGTGACCAACGGCGGCAACGCGAGGATCTCGGCCGGTGTCGTCACGTCGGTGGCGGACCTTCCGCTGCCCGCCGGCGTCACGCTGACCTATTCGGCTGCGACGAACGAGCTGAACGTCAGTGGCGCGGTGCCGGGTGCCGGGCCGTTCACCTACGCCGACGGCGCGACGATCAGCTTCAACGGGATCTCGTTCTCGATCTCCGGCACGCCGGTCGAAGGCGATACGTTCACGATCGCGAACAACACGGCCGGTGTCGCGGACAACCGCAACGCGCTCCTCCTGTCGAGGCTGCAGTCCACGAACATCATCGGCGGGACGACCAGCTACCAGGGCTCGTACAGCCAGATGGTGAGCGACGTGGGCAACACGACCCGGGAGCTGCAGGTACAGCTGCAGGCGCAGGACACGCTCACCCGCCAGACCGAGGAGGCCGAGCAGTCGTTCTCGGGCGTGAACCTCGACGAGGAGGCCGCCAACCTCATCCGCAATCAGCAGGCCTACCAGGCGTCGGCCAAGGTGCTGGAGATCGCGTCGTCGCTGTTCCAGTCGGTGCTGGAGCTGGGTTGATGGCATACATCGGAACCGACATCAGGGTGGCTTCATGAGAATCAGCACGCAGACCATCTTCGAGCAGGGCATCTTCAACCTCCAGCGCAACACCGCCGACCTCGTGCGCGGCCAGGAGCAGATCGCGACCGGGCGGCGCATCCTGACGCCGTCGGACGATCCGGTCGCCTCGGCGCGCGCGCTGGAAGTGGGACAGGCCCGGTTCGCGAACGATCAGCTCATCCGCAACGCCGACAGCGCCGAGGCGGCCATCGGATTGCAGGACGAGGCGCTCGGCCGCTACACGCGGCTGCTGCAGGACGTGAAGACATCCCTGGTCTCGGCCGGCAACGGGGTGCTCACGGGGCGCGAGCGGAGGGACATCGCCGCGGAACTGCGCGGCCGCTACGACGAGTTGATCGGCCTCGCCAACACGACCGATTCGAACGGGCTGTTCCTCTTCTCCGGGTATCAGGGAGGCACGCAGCCCTTCACCCAGAATGCGCCGGGCGTCGTGGCCTACAACGGTGACCAGGGGCAGCGCCTCATCCAGGTCGGCACCGTCCGTGAACTGCCCGTGAGCTTCGCCGGCTCGGACGTCTTCCAACGCATCCGCAACGGCAACGGCACGTTCGTCACCGAGGCCGTGGGCACCAACGTCGGCACCGGCATCGTCACGAAGGGCGTCGTCACGGATCCCGCTGCCTGGGAGAACACCGCGAACTCGCGCGCCTACGAGATCCGGTTCCACGTGGACAGCAGCGCCACGACGCCGGTGACGACGTACGACATCGTGGACACGGTGAACGGCGTCTCGATGCTGACCGGTGACCCGCCGGTCGCCGGGCCGTACGCGCGCGTCTTCCAGAGCGGCGCCGCGATCGATCTCGCGACGCAGACGCCGCCCGACACGAATCCGGTCCCGTTCGACTACGGCATCGAGTTCTCGATCACGGGGGCGCCTGCCGACGGCGACACGTTCACCGTGAACCAGAGCACCGCGAAGGACGTCTTCTCGTCGCTCTACGATCTCATCACCGCGATCGAGAGTTCCGGCACAGGGGCGACCGCGAACACCCGGCTGACGAACGCCCTGAACACCGCCCACAACAACCTCGACAACGCCCTCGACGTATCGCTCACGATCAGGGCGGCGGTGGGCGCGTACAGCCAGGAAGTCGAAACGAACCGCAATGCGGCCGAGGACCTCAACCTCCAGTTCGAGAAGACCATCGCCGGCCTCGAAGGCCTCGACTACAACGAGGCGATCAGCAGGCTCAGCTTCAGCCAGGTCTCGCTGCAGGCGGCACAGAAGTCGTTCATGCAGATCCAGGCGCTGACGCTGTTCGACTATCTCTAGGTCCGACCCCACTGCATTCGCGGTCGCGCGGTGGCGGATGGGTCCTGTAGTCTGGGGAACGGGACGCGCTTCCGCGCGTCTCAGGCGGGGTCTCCACCTGCGTCGTTCGTCGCGATTCCAACCTGTCCCTCCCATGCCGGCCACGCCCCTCGTTCTCCGTTTCGTCCTCCACCTGCTCCTGCTGGCGTGTTGCGTCCTGCCGTGCACTGCGGGCGCGGCCGAGGACGTCACTTTGCGCATCGAGCGCGTGAACGACGAGTTCCTCCTGGACGGCACTTTCCACGCCCCCGTTCCGTCGACCGTGGCGTGGGCGGTGCTCACCGACTACGAAGGCATGCCGCGGTTCATGGACGACCTGCAGGAGAGCCGCGTGATCGAACGCGACGGCACGCGCCTGCGCCTCGTACAGCGCGGCGTGACGCGTCTGGGGCCGTTCTCCTTCGACTACGACGTCGAACGCGAGGTCGTCCTGGAGCCCGGGCGCGCCGTGCACTCCCGTGCACTCCGCGGCAACGTGAAAAAGCTCGACATGAAGACGTTCGTCGAGCCGGAGGGCACCGGCACACGCATCCGCTTCCGCGCAGCGATGATCCCCGACTTCTGGGTGCCTCCGCTCGTGGGCGCACGGCTCATCCGCGCGCGGTTCGAGCGGCAGTTCGAGAACCTCCTGAAGGAGATGCGCCGGCGGGCGGAAGCGGGGAAGTAAGGGCGCTGCGGAAGTGGGGGCGCGCGGCGCGCGGGGTAGCCGGCACGACTTCCCGGTCGAAACGCTTCCACGGCATCCACCGCTGTCGGGGGCATGGCCCCCTCCTACAAGGGTGGTGGATGGACCACCTACACCGGGAACTGACCGAACGGTTGTAGGAGCGGCCCATGGCCGCCTCTCGGGCCGGTGGCCCGCGGCGGCTTGGCCGCAGGTCGTACGAACAAGGGGAGAGCCCCTCTCGGGCCTGACGGCCCGCTGCGGGTGCCCGCGTGGAGTTACCAACAAGGGGAGAGCCCCTTGTATATCCCCCGGTGACGCGCCACCTGTCGTGGGAGCGGAGCGAGCTTTTGTAGGAGCGAGCTTTTGTAGGAGCGGGCCATGCCCGCGAAAGCGTCGCTTCCGGGTGAAGCGTTTCCTTGCGCTCACCGCTTTCGGGGCCATGGGCCCCTCCTACAGGGGGCGGTGATGCGCCGCCGACCGAGGGAGCGGACCGGGCTTTTGTAGGAGCGGGCCATGCCCGCGAAAGCGATGGTTCCG
>JALHMS010000037.1:3645-25515 GCA_022843925.1 Burkholderiales bacterium | reverse complement strand
GCGCTCACCGCTTTCGGGGCCATGGGCCCCTCCTACAGGGGGCGGTGATGCGCCGCCGACCGAGGGAGCGGACCGGGCTTTTGTAGGAGCGGGCCATGCCCGCGAAAGCGATGGTTCCGGGTGAAGCGTCTCCTCGCGCTCACCGCTTTCGGGGCCATGGGCCCCTCCTACAGGGGGCGGTGATGCGCCGCCGACCGAGGGAGCGGACCGGGCTTTTGTAGGAGCGGGCCATGCCCGCGAAAGCGATGGTTCCGGGTGAAGCGTCTCCTCGCGCTCACCGCTTTCGGGGCCATGGGCCCCTCCGACAGGGGGCGGTGATGCGCCGCCGACCGAGGGAGCGGACCGGGCTTTTGTAGGAGCGGCCCATGGCCGCGAAAGCGGTGGTTCCGGTCGAAGCGTTTCCTTGCATCAACCGCTTTCGGGGCCATGGGCCCCGCGTACGCGATCACGACCTGCCGCGCCTTCGACCTCATGCGGACGTGCCGAGGAACAACCGGTCGAGGTTCGCCTTCCTGCCTTCCAGCTGAGGCACCTGATCGAACTTGCTTTTTCCCAGGCGGGCGATGACGTCCGCGTGGAGGGCACGGTAGGTGATCTTCCCCTTGGCGGCCTTCAGCGCCGCGACGAGGTGGTACGTCAGGGCGCCGTTGTACGACCCCGCGATGAACGCGTCGGCGGAGGTCTGCGTGTCGCGGCAGCCGGTCACCAGCACTTCCGGGATCTCCACGATCGCCACGTTGCTGCGGCGGCGCTGGGTGGCGGCGGCACTGCGCATGCCCTTCGCGACCTTGCCCTTCAGCTTGCGGCCGGACTCTGCGGCCATGATGTCCCACGGGTTCGGCAGATAGCGCGGCATCGTCTTCGCGTCGGGTGGCAGGATCGCGCGGGTGTTGCTGCCCGAATGGCAGCAGTCCATCACGATCGTGAGGTTCACGCCGGGCTTCACCTTGTCGATCGTCGCGCGCAGCCAGTCGTCGGTGAGCGGGCTCTTCCAGTCGAGGTCGGTGGGGCAGAGGATCTCGTCGCGCTTGTCCGCTTCGTCGCCGTTGGCGTCGGGTACGTTGGCGCCGTGACCGGAGTAGTGAAGCAGGAGCGTGTCGCCCTTCTTCCCGCTCGCGATGAGCGCGCGCATCGCGGCTTGCATGTTCTTCTTGGTGGCGTCGTAGTCGAGGAGCGTGGTGATGTCCGCCTTCGCGAACCCATACATCGCGGTGAGCACGCCCTGCAGGTTCTTCACGTCGTTGACGCAGCCGCGGAGATCCGCGCCGGGGATGCGGTAGCGGTTGATGCCGATCAGCAATGCACGCTTGGCCATGGCAGTTCCTCTCGTGTGGAGCCCGTCGGGGCGATGTCATCCGCATCGACGCGGACAATGTGAGGGTAGCGCGGATCCGGGGTCGCGGTCATGGGTATGTCGTGAGGCGGGCATTCGTAGGAGCGGGCCATGCCCGCCTCTCGGGCCGGTGGCCCGCGGCGGGGTGCCCGCGTGGTGTACGAACAAGGGGAGGGCCCCTTGTATATCCCCCCGTGGATACAGCACGAGCCGTGGCAATGGGCGAGCATTTTCGTAGGAGCGGGCCATGCCCGCGAAAGCGGTGGATGCCGTGGAAGCGCTTCCCTGCGCTCACCGCTTTCGCGGCCATGGGCCGTTCCTACAAGGCCATGGGCCCCTCCTACAACGGCCCGCCTCAATGGAAATCGCGCGACTGCGTCACCAATTCGCCCAGCATCGTCGAGAGGTCCTCCAGCCGGCCCGCGATCAGGTGCGCCACCTCGCCGTCGCGCTCCAGCACGCCGTGCACGGCCAGGAGCCGGGCGCCGAGCAGCACGCGCCGCTGCCGCAGGCTCACGTCGCGCCACACCACCACGTTCACCGTGCCGGTCTCGTCCTCCAGCGTCACGAACACGACACCGCTCGCGGTGCCCGGCCGCTGCCGGCACGTGACGAGACCCGCGGCGCGGACTGCCTGGCCGTGGCGGGCGGACAGGAGATCGGTCGCGCTGCGCATCCGCAGCCGTGCGAGACGCGGGCGCAGCAGCGCCATCGGGTGCCGGCCGAGCGAGAGACCGAGGCTCGCGTAGTCCGCCGAGATGTCCTCGCCCTCACGCGGAATCGGCAGATCGGGTTCGGTCTCCGCGATGGGGACGTCGGCGATCAGCGGTGGGCGGTCTTCGATGCCGGCCACCATCCAGCGCGCCGCGTGACGATGCCCGGCGATCGACGCGAGCGCCCCGGCCCGCGCAAGACAGCCGAGATCGCGGCGGTCGAGCTTCGCGCGGCGTGCGAGTTGTTCGAAGGTCTCCCAGGGCTGCGCGCGCGCGGCGATGAGCCGCTCGGCGCCTTCGCGCGAGAGGCCCTGGACCAGGTGGAGGCCGAGGCGGAGGGTGCCGGGGGCGTCGGTGCAGGTGTGGGGGGTGATGGTGGTCGTAGCCGTGGCCGTGGCCGTGGCAAGTGTTTCCTTGCATTCACCGCTTTCGGGGGCATGGCCCCCTCCTACAAGGGCATGGCCCCCTCCTACAAGGGCATGGCCTGCGCCTACAGGGGCGGTGGATGCGCCATCCGCCTCGGGAATGGACCGGGCTGTTGTAGGAGCGGCCCATGGCCGCCTCTCGGGCCGGGGGCCCGCGGCGGCTTGGCCGCAGGTCGTACCAACAAGGGGAGGACCCCTTGTATATCCCCCCGCTGATGCGCCATCCGCCGTGGGAATGGCCACGCTTTCTGTAGGAGCGGCCCATGGCCGCGAAAGCGAGGGTTCCGGGTCAAGCGTTTCATTGCATCCAACGCTTTCGGGGGCATGGCCCCCTCCTACAGGGGCGGTGGATGCGCCACGCACTCCGGGCATGGGCCGGGCTGTTGTAGGAGCGGCCCATGGCCGCGAAAGCGAGGGTTCCGGGTCAAGCGTTTCATTGCATCCACCGCTTTCGGGGGCATGGCCCCCTCCTACAAGGGCATGGCCCCCTCCTACAAGGCCATGGCCCGCGCCTACATGGGCCGCGCCTCCGACGGTGCTCTCCCACCCGCTCGCCAGCACATCCACAGGCAACACCTGGACCCCGTGCCGCTGGGCGTCCTGCACCAGCTGCGACGGTGCGTAGAAACCCATCGGCTGGCTGTTCAGCAGCGCCGCGCAGAACGCCGCCGGTTCGTGCTTCTTCAACCATGCCGACGCGTACACGAGCAGCGCGAAGCTCGCCGCGTGGGACTCCGGGAAGCCGTACTCGCCGAAGCCCAGGATCTGCTGGAAGATCGCCTCCGCGAACGGGCGCTCGTAGCCGCGCGCGACCATGCCCTCGATGATCGGCCCCGCGTACTGCTCGATGCCGCCCTTGCGCCGCCACGCCGCCATCGAGCGCCGCAGGCGGTCCGCCTCGCCCGCGCTGAAGCCGGCCGCGACCATCGCGATCTGCATCACCTGCTCCTGGAAGATCGGCACGCCCAGCGTGCGTTCGAGCACGGCCTTCACGTCTTCGGACGGATACGTCACCGGCTCCTGTCCGCGCCGCCGCCGCAGGTACGGATGCACCATCCCGCCCTGGATCGGCCCGGGTCGCACGATCGCGACCTCGATCACCAGATCGTAGAAGCGTCGCGGCTTGAGGCGCGGCAGCATGCTCATCTGCGCGCGCGATTCCACCTGGAAGACACCCACGGTGTCGGCCGCGCACAGCATGTCGTACGTCGCGGGGTCTTCCGCGGGGATGTCGTGCAGGCCGAACGGCCGGCCGAGCCGCGTGCTCACCATCGCGAGCCCGCGCCGCAGCGCCGAGAGCATGCCGAGCGCGAGGATGTCGACCTTCAGCAGGCCGAGCGTGTCGAGGTCGTCCTTGTCCCACTGGATGATCGATCGGTCGGGCATCGCGGCGTTCTCGATCGGCACGAGGCGCGACAGCGGCCCGCGCGACACCACGAAGCCACCCACGTGCTGCGACAGATGCCGCGGGAACCCGAGGATCGTGCGCACGAGCGCGAGCAGCTGCCGCATCCGCGGCGACGCGGGGTCGAACCCCACCTCGCGCAGCCGTTCCTCCACGGCGGGGCCCTTGTCCCAGAAGGCGAGGTTCCGCGCGATGCGGTCCACCTGTTCGATGTCGAGCCCCAGCGCCTTGCCGACATCGCGGAACGCGCTCTTCGGGCGGTACGAGATCACGGTCGCCGTGAGCGCCGCGCGGGCGCGCCCGTACTTCGCATAGATGTACTGGATGACCTCCTCGCGGCGGTCGTGCTCGAAGTCGACGTCGATGTCCGGCGGCTCGTTGCGCTCGCGCGAGATGAAGCGTTCGAAGAGCACCGACATCCGCGCGGGGTCGACCTCGGTGATGCCGAGCGCGTAGCAGACGGCCGAGTTGGCCGCGGACCCGCGCCCCTGGCAGAGGATCTCCGCTCGCCGCGCGAAACAGACGATGTCGAAGACGGTCAGGAAGTAGGGCTCGTAACCCAGCTCGGCGATGAGGGTCAGTTCGTGCTCGATGAGGGCACGGACGTGGGCGGGGGCGGGGTCGGGGGGGCGATCGGGAGCGGGTGCTGTTTCGGGTGGGGCGGTTGTGGCCACATCGTCGGAGCTTTCGGCGCCGCGTCGGGCTGTAGCCCGACCCACGGGAGCATCGCTCGTATCGTGCGCGGTGGACGGGTCCGCGGGTGTCGTGGGTCGGGCTATCGCCCGACGCGCCGCGTCCGTTCCCGGATTGGTGTCCATGGTCGGGGCGAAAGAGCCATCGCTTCCCATCGCCGTGATCACATCGTCGGAGCTTTCGGCGCGGCGTCGGGCTGTAGCCCGACCCACCGGAGCATCGGTCGTATCGCGCGTGGTGGACGGGTCCGAGGGTGTCGTGGGTCGGGCTATCGCCCGACGCGATGCGTCCGTTCCCGGATTGGTGTCCATGGTCGGGGCGAAAGAGCCATCGCTTCCCATCGCCGTGATCACATCGTCGGAGCTTTCATCGCGGCGTCGGGCTGTAGCCCGACCCACGGGAGCGTCGCTCGTATCGTGCGTGGTGGATGTTTCCGATACGCGTGAGGCGACAGAGGGTGTCGTGGGTCGGGCTGCAGCCCGACGCGGTGCGTCCGTTCCCGACTCGGTGTCCATGCCCGGGGTGGATGTGTCCGCATCGTCATCCATCGACGTGGCCACATCGTCGGGGCATTCATCGCGGCGTCGGGCTGTAGCCCGACCCACGGGAGCATCGCTTGTATCGTGCGTGGTGGATGCTTCCGACGCTTGCCGACGCCGCGCCTCCGCCACGGCCCACGGCGCCGGCCCGTCGCCGAACCGCCACGCGAGCCCCGCCTCCGTCATCGCACGCAGCCAGCTCGTCGGCGTCTCGCCTGCCGGTGCGATCTCTTCCGGATACTCGTAGCGCAACTCGTCCAGCGAGAACGTGCACCGCGCGGCGATCGCGACGGACTCCGCGAGCCACGCTGCCGGATACAGCTCCGCCAGCCGCTCGATGCGCCGCAGATGTCGTTCGCCATTCGGGAAGCGCGCGAACCCGGCCTCCGCCACCGTCGTGCGCAGGCGCGTGGCCGTCAGGACATCCTGCAACGCCCGCCGCCCCCGCATGTGCATGTGGACGTCGTTGCTCGCCACCACGGGCAGCCCGAGCGCGTCGGAGAGCGCGGTGATCGTCGCGATGCGCTCGGCGTCGTCCGCGGCGAGATGCAGTTCGGCGGCGATCCACGCACGACCGGGGAAGGTGGCGGCGACCCAGGCGCCGTCGGAGAGGAGGGTTTCGTAGGAGCGGCCCATGGCCGCCTCTCGGGCCTGTGGCCCGCGGCGGGGAGCCCGCGTGGAGCACGAACAAGGGGAGGGCCCCTTGTATATCCCTCCCTGGATGTGCAGCCCGGGGGGGGTGTACTTGTAGGAGCGGCCCATGGCCGCGAAAGCGTCGGTTCCGGGTGAGGTGTTGCCAGGGTCGTTGGTGGTGCCGAATGCTGTGGAAGCGTTGCCTGGGCATCCACCGCTTTCGCGGCCATGGGCCGCTCCTACAGGGGCATGGCCCCCTCCTACAGGGCCATGGGCCGCTCCTACAGGGCTGGCCTCCCGAATCCGAGCGACTCCGGCGCGAGGTGGGGAGCGTAGCGGCGAGGGCAGGATAAACAGATCACCGACGGTCGCGACGAGCGGCGCGCTTCCCGTGGGCGGGTTTTTGTAGGAGCGGCCCATGGCCGCGACAGCGTTGGTTCCGGTTGGGGCGTTGCCACCATCACTCCCTCGCCCCGCCGCGCGGGGAGAGGGCTGGGGTGAGGGGCCATCGAACATGTCTCCGACGACCGCGACGAGCGGCGCGCTCTCGACGGGCGGAGGCGCGCCCTTGTAGGAGCGGCCCATGGCCGCGAAAGCGTCGGTTCCGGTTGAGGTGTTGCCAGGGTCGTTGGTGGTGCCGAGTGCTGTGGAAGCGTTGCCTGGGCATCCACCGCTTTCGCGGCCATGGGCCGCTCCTACAGGGGCATGGCCCCCTCCTGCAGGGCGGGCCGCTCCATCACCTGCCCCCCCATCCCCCACCTCCGGCACCCACAACACCAGACACCCCGGCACCCCATCGGCGAGGTCCGCCCGCGTCAGCCGGTACTCCCCCTTCGCTGCCGCCCGCCGCCCGGTCGTGATGAGCTGCGCGAGATTCCCGTAGCCCTCCCGGTTCGTCGCCAGCAACACCAGCTTCGGGCCGTCCGCCAGGCGCACTTCGGTACCCACCACCAGCGGCAGGCCGTGCTCCTTCGCCGCTTCGTGCGCGCGGACGATCCCGGCCAGCGAGCATTCGTCCGTGACGGCCAGCGCGGCATAGCCCAACTGCGCCGCCCGCGCCACCAGTTCGGACGCATGCGAGGCGCCGCGCAGGAACGTGAAGTTCGTGAGGCAGTGGAGTTCGGCGAAGGCGGGGGGCACGGTGATCAAGGGGACTCGAGCGAGTCTGGGCAGTGGCGAGCCATCGTGAAGTTCGAGAGGCCGCCTGGCGGCGCAGCCGACGGACCGCCGAGAAGCGCGGTGTGGGTGTCAAGTTCGGCGACGCCAGTATGTTGGCCGACGTTTGAAATGGCTGACAGCAAAGACAACCAATTCCGAGGTTTCGACTCGGTACACCACGGCGAATGGAAACCCCTTCGGGAAGATGCGCCGCGTGCGCAGCTTCCATGGCGAACCAAGGTTCGGATGCGCAGAAGCGAGGGCAATGGCTGCCACCACAGACTCTCGAAACTGATCTCCGAGCCCCTTCTGTTGCTCTTCGTATTAGGAAATCTGCTCGAGAAACTCGTCACGCGCTTCCTCGAGAAAGCGAACCCACATCACTGCGTGAGGCGGCGCGCTGCGGCAAAGACCTCTTCCGCAGGGATGAGCTTGGCGTCACCTTGCTCGTACTTGGCTATTCGAGCGGCTATCTCGGCTTCCCAGGCTGCTTGCACATCAGGGTCTGCGTCACGCTCAACAGACTCCATCAACTCCTGCGCCAGTTGAGCACGCTCCTCAACGCTGAGGGATCTGGCCTTCTTCGAAAGCTCGTCGAGCAGGGCGGACATGGAGGTGCTCCAGCAGTTCAGATAACGAAATCTACCCCGAGGCTTCTACGACTCCGGACGCACAACTTGCGAGGCGCAGGACGCCCAACGAATGTTCTGGTGTCTCGGCACGGATACGTCGCGTCGCCAGCATGCAGCTACTGTGCGCCCAGAAGCCTGCAACGCCATCTGTCTTCAGCCCGATCATGACCGGCGCACTTTCGGCACTGCGGTGCGAAGCGCCCTTCGGACGACCGCCTGGCGCATGTCCTGCAACGTGATCCCCTTCGCAGGCGGCGGGAGGCAGCCCTTCAATGTGCGGATGTCGCTGGTCGCGGCGAGCATGAGGAAACTGCCATCCGCCTGTTCGACGAACGTCACCTGATCTCCCGCCTTCAAGCCGAGGTTCTCCCGGACTCTCTTGGGCACGGTCAACCGGCCCTTGCTGGTCATCGTCGACGTAGGCATCGCCATTCCTTTCAAAAAATCATTCGCTGCAAGGAGTTTTAGTCGCCTTCAGACCTCGTCCGGCCTGGGCCATCCAGACCGCGCAGCCCACTCCCCACCCGACCGCCCCCGCTCACGACCCCAACCGATCCAGCGGACTCGCCACGCCGCGCCCGCCCTTGTTCAACACGTGCGTGTAGATCATCGTCGTGCGCACATCCGAATGCCCCAGCAGTTCCTGCACCGTCCGGATGTCGTAACCCGATTCCAGCAGATGCGTCGCGAACGAATGGCGCAACGTGTGCGGTGTGGCCGGCTTCGAGATCCGCGTCGCGTGCAGGGCTTCCCGCACCGCCCGCTGCACGAGTTGCTCATCCAGGTGATGCCGTCGGCGCTCGCCCGACCGCGGATCCACCGACAGCCCCGCTGCCGGGAACACGTACTGCCACATCCACTCCCGTGGCGCGGTCGGATACTTTCGCGCGAGCGCGTGCGGCAGATACACGCTGCCGAAGCCATCCCGGAGATCCCGATGGTGCTGCAGCCGCGCCATCTCCAACTGCTCTGCCAGCGGGCCTTTCAGCGACGCGGGTAACACGGTGACGCGATCCTTCGCGCCCTTGCCGTCGCGCACCAGCAATTCCCCTCGCGAAAGGTCGACATCCTTCACCCGCAGCCGCACCCCCTCCATCAACCGCAACCCCGCCCCGTAGAGCAACCGCATCACCAGTCCGGGCAGCCCGGACGTGGCGTCCAGCAGCCGCGCCACTTCCCTCTGCGTAAGCACCACCGGCAGCCGTCGCGACTGCTTCGCGGACGTCACCCCATCCAGCCATGGCAGGTCGATACCCAGCACCTCCTTGTAGAGAAAGAGGAGGGCGCTTTTCGCTTGATTCTGCGTTGCCGCAGCCACGTTGCCTTCGACTGCCAGATGGGTTAGAAAGGCCTCGACCTCTTGCGCCCCCAGCCTCTCCGGATGGCGCAGTCCATGGAAGTGCACGTAGCGGCGCACCCAGTCGACGTAGGCCTTCTCGGTGCGGATGCTGTAATGCTTCACACGTATCTTGTGGCGTACCCGGTCGAGCAAGCGTGGTTGCGGCGTGGCAACGTCGAAGGGCTGGGAAGCCTGCGGCATGGGGAGGCTCCAAATGCTGTACGAAAATACAGTACACCTGCCGCATCTTATACGTCAAATGACGTGTTTAAACACGTCAAGCGAGTGTGTTTGGTCCCGTCGATCGAGAGGAGCCCGCATGTTAGACGTCAATTCCCCGTCCACTTCTAGTTAGGCCTCAGAACCCACTCATGAGCTTCCTCGACCGGCTGCTGCCAAAGCGTGTCCTTCCAGGCAAGCTCAGCGAAGCCGATGGCTTCGCTGATCTGGACCTGCCTCTGATTCGAGTCTCCGGCACTGATGTATCTCCGCTCTACGAGTGCGTGGGGCGCGTCGAAGGAGTGACAGTCGGCTTCTTGGTCCAGCTGGACGGCATCTGGAACGAGCAGAAGCTTGAAGGAACGGAAGCAACAGTCTTCTGGGGCACAGGTGAGCTTGGGTCGCTAGGGGTGCACAGCAACAACTTGGTCGCGCTTCTCGCGCTCAAGTACGGAATCAACAGCCTTTCGGAGCGCGCCATGCTTAGCCGAGCCTACGCTCAGGTGGTCTGCCTGGCAGGAAACCCGACAAGGGTGCCGCGCGAGAACCTGAAGATGAAGTTCTTCTTCAATAGCGAGGACGAGCACCGATACGCAGAGGTGTTCGTGAATCTTGACTTCGATTCTGCGACAGGCCACCTACATGAGAAAGACCCTGAGTACAGACTTCCGCTGCTACGGAGTCTCACTGAGGCCTAACCCCTCGCTCAAGCTGACCCGCTACGGCAGGCGCTGTAAGCCTGGTCCGCGGCACATGGTGCATTATCGCGTACCAGGCTTACAGCACCTGCCTCCGCGGGCAGCTTAGCTCGAACGTGGAAAGACATCGTCCGTCTCTCGGGGCCAAAAGGGTTGCGTGTCATCAAGGGGTTTCACGACGAAGGCCTCGCCGGTGAATGGAAAGGTCACCGCTCGTCTCGGCTTGGACTTCAGTGGCGGGTGATCTACCGTGTTGTCGAGAATGTCGTGAAGGTGCAAGTGATAAATGTGACAGCGCACGATTACAGGAGGCCGTGAGATGAAGGAGTTTCGTCCGGCGAAGAAGCGAGTGGAGGTTTCTGTCGGTGAGTCAGTTCGCATCGTGCGAGAACTCCAGGAGTTGAGCCAAAGCCAACTCTCAGAACTTACCGGTATTCCTCAGTCGACAATCTCCGCCATCGAGAATGGTCGGGTTAACTTGGGTGTTGAACGGGCGAAGGTTCTTGCGCTTGCCCTGAAGTGCCATCCTGCGGTCCTCGTATTCCCCGGTTGGGAGTCAGCGCAGGAACGTGCCGCATAACCGCGCCATCGAGTGGACCGTTCACCAGCGGCGCTGTGCTTGCTGGTGCCCGGCCGCTCATGGCACACGTTGAGGCTGTAGAAAAGCCATCTCCCGCCCCTTGCCGACGGGCATGGCGCTCGGCATCATCTTCGCAACTTCGTTGCTACACGGGTGGTCGAGATGGCGCGCCCTTCGGATATCGACATGCGGGACGTCGACATGCTGCCCAAGTGCATCCCCGTGGACGTCGCCAAGCAGATCCTTCCCGGCGCCTTCGAGCACGCTCTGCAGGTGTTCATCGACGACGAGCGTGATCTCGCGCCGTTCTCCGCCGACCTGAGGGTCGATCTGACTGGCGCCACCACTTACCACCTGTCGGACAGGCGCCCGATGGACCACAAGCCGATCCTGTACGGTCCGCGCGACTGCCAGGTTGGCAGCGACTTTTCCCACTGCGTTTGTCCGGCCGGGCAGCGGCTCTATCGCAACGGCGCGAAGTGCAGGATCGGCGGGCAGCGCGCGGTGCCGTTCACCGGTGCCAAGAGCGCCTGCGGCAAATGTGCCAAGCGAGCACAGTGCCTCCGAAAGTCGAACCCGCTTCCGGTGCTACAGGCGGCGATGTTCGTCGGGCGAAGCGGCACCGCCGAACCGACCGCGACCGATCGCATGGAGCGCCTGAGCGACAGCACGCCGGGGCAATAGGAGCACCCGGCGCTTCGCCATCGTGGAGTCCGTGCTCGGCATCCTGCGGCTCCACAAGAGGGTGATGCGCTTCACCCTGCGACGCCGGGCCAGGGTGGAGGGGCAGCGGAAGCTCACTGCCGGGTGCCGAACATCGAGAAGCTGGCGAACAGCGGATACGGCCAGTGATGAAGATACGCTGCCATACAGCGGGCCATGACGGCGCGAGAGAAGGCTGAGGGAGTCGTGATGCGGTCTGACCTGCCGGGTGCGGTGAAGTGGCGGTGCGTGTCCGGGGGGCAGGGGGCTGCGACGCTCGGCGTTCCCATAGGTACGTTCCACCGGCGCGGCGAACTCTTTCGACAGCTTTTTTGACACCGACCAGGAATCAAGCATGGACTTGGAATCAGTCTTTGGCTGGCTCGTACTGCTGTTGTTTTGCGGGGTCTTCTACGGGACCTACCGCTTTGCAAAGCGGTACGAGCCCGACGTTCCACCCGCGGATCCGGTACGCATGACCATGGAACACCAGGAAAGCGTAGCGAATGGCGGCACGCCGGTGGCGCCGTTCTTTGCCGTATCGCTTCTGAAGATTCTCGTGCTGTCGATCTGTACGCTTGGCCTCTACGAGCTTTATTGGTTCTATCGAAATTGGCAGCTCATCAAGGAACGAGAGTCGGTAGATATCTCACCGTTCTGGCGTGCATTCTGGGCATTCTTCTACTGTCACCAGTGCTTTTCGCGTGTGCGCGAATACGGAGCCGCGAACGGCATCCGTCCCGGAGTTTCCGTGGGTGTGCTTTCTGCTGGATGGATCATCACAACACTCACCGGGACTCTGCCGGACCCGTATTGGTTGATTGCGTCTTTGTCGATTGGCTTCCTGCTCCCGGTGCAGGCCTACGCAAATAGAGTGAATAAAGTCGCGGCACCCCAACACGACCCGAACGCGCGGTTCACTCCTTGGAACTGGGTTTGTGTCGTTGTCGGCGGATCGTTGTTCGTGTTGGCAGTCGTCGGTTTGTTCATGCCTGAGGAGTGAAGCCGTATCTGACGCTTCGTTACAAGAGACGCTGCGTTCTGAAGCAACGCCGTGCCGCGGAGCGTGGAGGTCGAGAAGCGCCACGTCCTGGTGCACAAGATCGAGAAGCTCGTCCACCACGGATCCCGAGGGACGCAGGGCAGAAGATGTGCAGGGAGACGATGAGACGGGCGATACGGCCGACACCGGGTTTCGCGCTCGCCGACAACGGGTCGATAACGACGCCAGAGGTGGTGTTGTGATCGGCGTGCAGGATCGAGATGGACCGGTTCCAAGATCCGCGGGGTTTCGTTGCGGAGATGGGTTGTTTTTCAGCGGCGCGGGGCGGCACAATCGGTGTCGAGACGGGGCCCGAATGTCCGCTTACGAGGGGATGCGCCATGAACGCTGAAGGTCGGTGTCTGTGTTCGGCGGTGACGTTTGTCGCCGAAGGCGTGTCCGCTGATTTGCACGTTTGCCACTGCTCGATGTGCCGAAGATGGGCGGGCGGACCAACCCTCTCGATGGAGGTGGGCGCCGTGACGTTTCATGGTGAGGAGCACATCGAGCGGTACAGCTCATCCGCCTGGGCGGAACGGGGGTTCTGCCGGCGCTGCGGTTCGAGCCTGTTCTACCGCTTGAAGGAAAGGAATCTGTACATCCTGAATCTGGGTGCCTTCGATGACCAGAGGCCCTTCAAGATCGCCAGCGAGATCTACGTCGACGACAAGCCGCCGGGCTACGACTTCTCGGGCGTCCATCCGCGGCTCACGGGGGAAGAGTTCCTGGACTCTCTGAAGAAGCCCTAGCCACGGGCCGTCTGACAGTGACGCCGCGATCCGGGATCATGACCAACCGATCCGCATCGTGACCACCGAGTCCGGAGCCGTGACCGCACCAGTCGAAGATCAGGTGAAGTCGGTCAGGTGCAACCGGATGCAGCGGTCGCGTTCGACCGGACCGGCACCAAAGTTCACCGGCAAGATCGACCGTTCCGGTCAGCCTGTTCTCGAGGCTCCGCCGGCCCTCCCTTGCTGGCATGCGTCAGGACGGAGTCAAGGTGGGCAAGAGGCGACGGTTTGCCGAGCAGGTGAAACCGTGCGCGCTGAATACGCTTTTCAAAGTCGTCTGGACTGCGCCGCTTCTCGCGGCAAGCGCATCGGCGATCGGAAATCACGCCCCAGGCCGGCAACGGCACGCCGGAATGCCTGGCGGTTGTCGGCTACCGGCGCTTCGCCTGCCGGTCGTCCTGGAATCAGACGTAGGCCCCCCCGTGGAATTCCATGAAGAAAGTCAGTGAGGTCGTGTTCCTCAGCCAAGTAGGCGCCGAAGCCTACCTGCCCGACGCAGGTGAGTCAGTGATTTCCATCACCGATCGCGGCTCCAAGTCAGCAAGCCTGAACGACGGGTGGAACGCGATACTGCGCACGCAGTTCAATGACGTGGATCTCGATGAGGACGATGCAGAGGAGTTCGAGATAGAGCTGGGGGAACTGACGGTCGAGCAGGCGGAAGAGATCGCGAACTTCGTGCTGCAAGTGGCACAGGAATCCGGGATCATTGTCGTGCATTGCAGGTTCGGCCAGTCGAGGTCGCCCGCTGTGGCCAAGGCGATCTGCGACCATTTCGAACTCGACTTCCCCCCGGATTTTCGTTCGCACAACAGATTCGTTGAAAGGCTTGTGTTCGATGCCCTTTCGCGGCGCAATGGGGCTCGAGAAGGCTCTGACTCTTCGCACGGTCGGGAAGACACGCCCGAGGGCGGCAGCATCGCGATCGGCGCGGATGACTGAGCGTCTCCTCACCCCTCCGGTCAGGCCGATGCACTGCGTCTTGTGGCGATTGACGCAGAGTGAATCGGCGAGCCTTTGACCCCATGCCGCACGGGGGCGATGGAACGGACCGGGCGGGCGTTGACCGAAAAACTCATGAGGTGATCCATGTTCACGGTTGTTCGATGGAAAGCGCTACGGAGCCGACTCTTTGTGGTCGGCCTCGGATTCGTCCTGGCCTGTCCGGCTGCCGCGCAGTCCATGAGTGGCAAGTGGTTTGGGACGGCACCGTCGCAGGGAGGGGTGTCCTGCTGGGTCAACGAGCGTCGGGTGGACGGAAGTTACGAGCTCAACTTCCTCGTGGTGCGCGACGGCGCGGTTCGTCGTCACCGTGAAGAGGGGACGTGGTTCAGTGCGAACGGGCTCTACGCGAGCATCACGCAGAGGATCAACGGTGCCGCCACGGACCCAGGCGATCGTCGTTTCCGAGAGGTCTATCGCGTGTTGGAGTTGACTGCGAGACAGTTCCGGTATGCGGATATCTCGAGCGGAAGGGAGTTCGTGGTCCGACGCGTCGCCGACAATTTCGCACTGGGAGACGCGTGCCCCAATGTGACGTGAGCGGGATTTGCCTATGGTCGGTAGCGTGTCGTCGCGGAAAAGACTTCTTCTCCACTGCCTTGGGGTAGTTTCGCCAGCCCGATGAACCAATCCAGTCAGCCAAGCCTTGTCTCCCGACCGAGCGTCGCCTTGCGGCCTTACATCAGCCACTACTGGCTGAGTCTGGACAACAGGGACGAGAGTCACACGATCGCGCCTGACGGGGCCGTGGATGTCGTGGTCGTGGTCGGGTCAGCCACTTGCCGGGTGGACGCCTACGGCACGACAACGACCACAGCGAAGGTCCCCCTGGAGGTAGGTCGCCACTACTTGGGGGTGCGTTTCAGGCCTGGCCAGAGCCGCCACTTCCTGGATGCCAAACCGCGCGAACTGACGAATGCCGTGATTCGAGCCGAGGGAAGACTCCTGGTGGATGTGTCCGGGGTGATCAAGTCCATTCGTACCGACGCGTTGTTCGCGCGCCTGGATGCCGTCTTGTTGCGGCACCTCGAGCGACGAGCGCCCAGCCACTCGAGGATCGATGACGTCATCCGCCACATGGAGGCAACGCATGGTCCGCTTCGTGTTGCCGATCTCGCCCGCATGTACTGCAGAAGCAGTCGACAGTTCGAGCGGACATTCCGTGATGTGGTGGGCGTCTCTCCCAAGATCTTCGCCGAGATCCTCCGGTTCCGGAGGGCGTCGGCGTTGGTTGCCAGGTCGAATCTGCCAATGGCGCAGATCGCGGCCGCCATCGGGTACGCGGACCAGAGTCACTTCACGCATGAGTTCACCCGCTTCCTCGGCCAGGCGCCCTCCCGGGCGCGCGAACATGCCGCATTCCTACAAGACGCTTTCCGTCTCGCCGACCAGAATGAAGACTCCCTTTACGTTCGTTGAGGAGTCTCCCGATGAGGATCGATAGTCTGTACCCGGTGATCATGACCAGCGAGGTCGCGAGATCGAAAGCGTTCTGGACGGCGCACTTCCCCTTTGTGGTCGCGTTCGACTCCGACTGGTACGTGAGCCTGAAGGCGGACCAGCAGCCGGCATTCGAGCTGGCGCTTCTCGACCCGGACCACCCGACCGTACCGGAAGCATTCCGTCGCCAGTGCCATGGCGGCTTGATCATCAACATCGAGGTGGATGACGTGGACGCCGAATACGAACGCCTGCGCAAGAGCGGGCTTCCGATGCATCTGTCGCTTCGCTCGGAGGACTTCGGCCAGCGGCACTTCATCACATCCGATCCGAACGGGGTGCTCATCGACGTCATCAAGATCATCCCGCCATCGGCGGAGTACGCGTCCCAGTACGACGATGAGACCCTGAAGTCCATGCGTGCGAGTCCCGGTGACGAGACATGATCCGCAACCGGCCGACCACCGGTTGAAGCGGGCGGCGGCGCGGCACCGCCGCCGAACCGGCGAGTTGGGCCTCACGTTCCAACGGCCATGACACCACTCTTCAAGAAGCTGAACCTGACCCACCAGCCGGTGATCCACGTGCTCAATGCGCCCGCTTCGTTCGCGCCGGAACTCGCCGCGCTCACCGGGACCGAGATTCTGTATGAACTGGAAGGCGTAACGAGCTTTGCGCTGGCGTTCGCGGTGACCCAGGCCGAAGTGGATGCCGCCAGCAGGCGGATCGCTGCTTTCGCGGAGGGCGATGCGATCGTCTGGATGGCTTATCCCAAGGGCACGTCTCGCAAGTACAAGTGCGAGTTCAATCGTGACACCGGATGGTCCGTGCTGGGAGAGGCGGGGTACGAAGCCGTCCGCCAGGTCGCGATCGACGAGGACTGGACTGCGCTGCGGTTCCGCAAGGTGGAGTTCATCCGGTCGATCACGCGCAACCCGGCCGGCGCCATCTCCGCGGCTGGCCGCGCGCGGGCTTCGTCCAAGTGATGTCCACCGGCGCGCCGCGTGGACCGCGCGGATGTGCCGCGTCCCGGCTTCCCGTCGGCTGCGCCGTCGCGCGCCCGTGCAAGCCTCGGGTGGCCGCGACGAACCAGCTATCCGCTGCCGCACGACAGCCACGGACGCGCTTTCGAGGCGCAGTGCGGTGGGGCTAGACTTGGCCCCGTGCTTCCGCAAAAGGGGCGTTGCCGCATGTCCTTCAGTCGAATCCTCACGAACATTTGCGCAGTCGACCTCGCTGCCAGCCGCGACTTCTATGTCGAACTCCTGGGTTTCGCGGTCAACTACGACAGTGACTGGTACGTGCAACTTCGCAACCCGAATGCGCAGGAGCAGGAGTTCGGCATCATCCAGCGCACCCACGCACTCGTGCCGCCCCAGTATCAGACGGCGCCTACGGGGATGTACGTGACGTTCGTGGTTCCGGACGTGGATGCGCTTTACGGCAAGGCGGTTTCGATGGGCGCCAGGATCCTCCAGGAGCCGCGGAACGAGTTCTACGGGCAGCGACGGTTTCTTCTGGTGGACCCGAGTGGGTGCCTGGTGGACATCTGCTCCCCGTGGAGCGAGGCCGAGAAGTGAGCGAGCTGCGGTCCCGCGGAGAGGTCACCCAACGGGCGGGAAGGCCGCCTGTCCCGAGCTGGCGAAGGCGCTCACGCCACCTTCATGTCGAGACGATGCCTTGTGGCTCGGTGCGCTGTCCGTCCAGCGCGGGCATATTGATCTTGTGGTCGCGGCAGGGTCGCGATGCCCGCGCGCGCTTCTTGGGGTAACGCTTGTTCGAGTAACGTCAGCCAACCGATCCATGCACATCTCGCTCGAGTCTCCCGATCAGCCCGCCGTGCTCCGACTCATCGACGAGTTGGACGCGTATCAGAAACCTCTGTACCCGCCCGAGAGCCATCACGGCATCGACCTGGCCGCGCTCTCGGCGCCGAACGTCCTGTTCGCGGTGGCGCGCGATCGCGAGGGCGACGCCGTGGCCTGTGGCGCGATCGTTCTGGGACACGCCCATGGCGAGCTGAAGCGCATGTACACGCGCCCCTCGCAGCGCGGCAAAGGCATCGGGCGGGCGCTTCTGGACTTCCTCGAATCGGAGGCAAGAGCCCGAGGCTGCTTCCGGTTTGCACTCGAAACCGGATACCTTCAGCCGGAGGCGATCTCGCTGTACCTCCGGTGCGGCTACGTACGCTGCGGGCCGTTCGGAGACTACATCGAGGATCCGAACAGTGTCTTCATGCAGAAGGAGGGGGTCTGAACCGGTGGTTCCAGGAAGGCCTCCACCGGCCGTCATCGCACGTCCTGTCACCTCCCGATGCCAGAGGGCACCCATGAAATCCACGACCGAGCAGAACAAGGCGAACGCCATGGCCTTCTATGAACTCATGTTCAACGAGTGCCGACCGGCGGAAGCGGTGGCGCGATTCGTCGGGGCGACCTACCGGCAGCACAATCCGCACGTCGCCGACGGTCCGGAAGCTTTCATCGAGTACTTCGAGCGGATGGCGCGCGAGTATCCAGGCAAGCGGGTCACGTTCAAGCGCGCTGTCGCGGAGGGCGATCTCGTGGTGCTCCACTGCCACCAGCACTGGCCCACGGACCAGAGCCCCGACTGGGCGGGGATCGACATCTTCCGCTTCGATCCGGACGGGAAGATCGTGGAGCACTGGGACGTGCTGCAGGTGGTGCCGGCCGAGGCGAAGCATGGGAACACGATGTTCTAGGGAGATTGTGCGGAGCGCCGTGATCCGCCGCGTCGTCGGCGTCGTCGAGGGTCCGACGGGTCGCCCATCCGCGCGACGCAGTGTCGATCACGGAACCTTCGTTTGCGTATCCTGGCCGGACTCTGCGCGTGGGAGGCTGTCGTCACCATGAACCGTCTGCGAACCGAAGCGTGGCTGCTCCGCGGCATCAGCAGCATCCCGGGAGAACTCTTGCTCCAGGGCGGGGCCCTGAAGTTCATCGCACAAGGCACGGGCTCGGCATGGCCCTGGCAGATCGCAAAGCTCGAGCGCTTGCTCCAGGCGTCGGGCTATGCGATCGCGGCCGAGGCGGGGAAGCCCTTCGCGCTCTTCGAGTGGCCGGTATCGGAGGTCGAGGCCGTCGTGCCGTGGTACTACTTCGGTGGTGGCATCGTGCTGGCACGCAATGGACGGCGCCTCCGGTTCAGCTTCGGTTCCCCCGCGAGCACGAACCGAAGCCTGGCGAGCGCCTTCGAGAACATCCGCAAGGTCGGCGTCATGCGATCCCGGGGCAGGCTTTGGTCGACGGCGATCGCCAAGGCGTCGGGGAAACCGGGTGACCCAGGATCCGCGCGTTGACTGCCGCCGGCGACGAGCCGGCCTCCTTGCGCGGAGGACGACCTTTCATCATCATCGGTCATCGCTATGCAGGAGCGTCCGGCGAGTCGCGCGCGGTGGGCGCAAACTGCCTGCATCGTCATCGGGCCGCAGACCTCGGTCGCGACACCCTGACATGCCGCAGGAGGATGCGTATGGATTGTCGTTTTCTGCCCTGGCTCCTGCTGGTTGCCACGATCGCGACGCATGTCCCGGGGCATGCCGGGCCATCGGCGCCCGCACCGACGCCGACGGCGCTTCCCGCCAACGCCTGGAATCTCCCCGCGATGCCAAAGAAGACGGAGCTCAAGTACACCGATCTGTCGCGGTGCATGGGGGCGTACTGGGATGTGCCGCGAAGAGTCCAGGAGTTGGAGTCGTTCCAGGATGCTCTGAGCGGCCAGTCCGACGCACTTCGCCTGCAGGGGGAACGCCTGTCCGAGACCCGCAGCAAGCTCGATGCGGAGGAACGTGAACTCGCGCAGGCGGCGGAGCGCCTCGAGTCCGAGGACGCGGCGCTGCAAGCCTCCCGCGCCGAGATCGAACGGGCGAGAGCGAATGGCGTGTCGTCCAAGGCGCAGGCGGCCCGCTTCAAGAAGAAGGTGGAGTTGTTCAACGAGCGCGTGGATCGGCGCAACCGTGATGCCGAAGCGCTGCGTGCCCGATCCGCCCTGCGATCCTCGCAGATCGACGACTTCAACGCGGCGATCGGGAAGTTCAACCCGGTGGTCGATCGGTTCCGCGAGCAGGTGGTCGAACTGGAGTCCAGATCGAAGTCGCTGATCCGCGATCTCGAGAAGTTCGAGGCGGCGTGCAGCGGGGAGCGCAACCTCGTCAAGTAGTCGCGGTGACGCCGTCCGATCCGGACCTTCTCGTGGTGTTCCCGGGCGCATGTCTGGACCAGCCGGTGGTGTGCCCTGTATCGTTTCGCGGTCGTCCACCACTGGAGGAAGCTTGCCCGGTGGCTTCGGAGGCCGACGCTGTGCCTGCGCAGCCTTTCGTGCACCGGCGCCGCACCATCGACGGCAACGTCGATTCGCTGTCGTCACCTCGTGATGTTCTCCCGTGCGCGTCCTCACACCCATGCAGCCACCTGCAACGATCAAGTACAGCGAGCGGCGAATCATCCCGTTGCGGGATCTCGTCCGCCTCTATCGCGCCAACGCCTGGTCATCGGCGGACAAGCCCGCGCAGTTGCGCGAGGCCCTCCGGAATGCGGACACGCTCGTGTCGGCGTGGTCGGGCGCCGAACTCGTCGGTCTCGGGTATGCGATTTCCGACCGGGCGCTTGTCGTCTACTACCCGCATCTGCTCGTGCATCCGGATCATCAGGGCCACGGCATCGGTTCGGAGATCGTGCGGCGGCTGACGGCGAAGTATCGAGACTTCCATCAGCACGTGCTGATTGCGGACGGCAGGGCGATCGAGTTCTACGAGAAGTGCGGCTTCACCCGCGCCGGGAAGACCGAGCCCATGTGGATCTACTCGGGCCGCGATCACTGAGCGCCGGCCGATGGCCGCGGCGCGCGGACACGGCGTCCCACCTCATCGGGAGAAACAACTTGTCGGTCGATCCACAGGAAGCGATGTCGTTGGCCACCGCCTACACGGCGGCGTGGAACTCCGGTTCTCCGGAAGCGGTTGCCGCGTTCTTCGCGGCGGACGGCCGGAGCGTCATCAATCGCGGCACGCCTTGGGTCGGCAGGCAAGCCGTTGCCGAGATGGCGGCCGGGTTCTTCGCCGACGTTCCCGATCTCGTGCTTGTCTGTGACGACGTGCGGACCGCGGGGACGCACGTCGCGTACTTCTGGACCTTCACCGGCACGCACGCGGCGACGGGAAACGCGCTGCGCGTGTCGGGCTGGGAGGAGTGGGACCTCGATGCGGAGCGGCGGGTCGTCTTGTCCCGAGGCTGGTACGACGCGGAGGAGTACGCGCGTCAGACGACGCCCAGTCAGACCGCACCGTGAAGCTTTCGTGGGCCGGAACGGCGGGGTCCCGGGTCGCTGCGGTTTGCTTCGAGGTGGGTGTGCGTTGCGGTGATGCTGACCCGGCGCGGAAGTTCGTCGCGGAGACCACGCCAACGCAGCGTCGAGCGATGCTCGACCCACGAACAACCTCGCCATCGGAACCCGCAGCGCTGAGAACAACCCCCGTGGGACGGGCACTGCCCGACGCCTGCGTTCCTGGATTCGCCTCGGTGCCGACGCCAACGCAGCGTCGAGCGGTGCTCGACCCACGGAGGGCTTCGCTACGGGATGCGTCGGCGCTGGAAGCAATCCCGTGGGTCGGGCACTGCCCGACGCCCGCGCGCCTGGATTCATCGCTGTGCCCACGCCAACGCAGCGTCGAGCGATGCTCGACCCACGGAGGGCCCTCGCCACTGGATGCCTCGGCGCTGAGAACACGCCCCGTGGGTCGGGCTTCGCCCGACGCCCGCGTGCCTGGATTCGCCTCGGTGCCCACGCCAACGCAGCGTCGAGCGATGCTCGACCCACGAAGGGCTTCGCTACGGGATGCGTCGGCGCTGGAAGCAATCCCGTGGGTCGGGCACTGCCCGACGCCCGCGTTCCTGGATTCGCCTCGGTGCCCATGCCAACGCAGCGTCGAGCCGTGCTCGACCCACGAAGGGCCCTCGCCACTGGATGCCTCGACGCTGAGAACAACCCCCGTGGGTCGGGCTTCGCCCGACGCCCGCGTTCCTGGATTCGCCTCGGTGCCCACGCCAACGCAGCGTCGAGCGATGCTCGACCCACGAAGGGCCCTCGCCACTGGATGCCTCGGCGCTGAGAACACGCCCCGTGGGTCGAGCTTCGCCCGACGCCTGCGTTCCTGGATTCATCGCTGTGCCCATGCCAACGCAGCGTCGAGCCGTGCTCGACCCACGGAGGGCCCTCGCCACTGGATGCCTCGACGCTGAGAACAACCCCCGTGGGTCGGGCTTCGCCCGACGCCTGCGTGCCTGGATTCATCGCTGTGCCCATGCCAACGCAGCGTCGAGCCGCGCTCGACCCACGGAGGGCCCTCGCCACTGGATGCCTCGACGCTGAGAACAACCCCCGTGGGTCGGGCTTCGCCCGACGCCTGCGTTCCTGGATTCATCGCTGTGCCCATGCCAACGCAGCGTCGAGCCGTGCTCGACCCACGGAGGGCCCTCGCCACTGGATGCCTCGACGCTGAGAACAACCC
>JALHMS010000037.1:0-3635 GCA_022843925.1 Burkholderiales bacterium | reverse complement strand
GCTTCGCCCGACGCCTGCGTTCCTGGATTCATCGCTGTGCCCATGCCAACGCAGCGTCGAGCCGTGCTCGACCCACGGAGGGCCCTCGCCACTGGATGCCTCGACGCTGAGAACAACCCCCGTGGGTCGGGCTTCGCCCGACGCCTGCGTGCCTGGATTCATCGCTGTGCCCATGCCAACGCAGCGTCGAGCGATGCTCGACCCACGAAGGGCCCTCGCCACTGGATGCCTCGGCGCTGAGAACACCTCCCGTGGGTCGGGCACTGCCCGACGCCTGCGTTCCTGGATTCGCCTCGGTGCCCACGCCAACGCAGCGTCGAGCGATGCTCGACCCACGGAGTGGCTTCGCCGTTGGGCTCGTCGGCGCTGGCGACAACCAGCCCCTTCGAGACCAGATGCAGACTCCCCGGAAAACAGCGACCATCGCGCATCCCGCAACGCGACTCGTCGATCCCCGCATGCCCGATCTCTTCTCCCCGTTCACGCTCAAGGGCGTGACCCTCCGCAATCGCATCGTGATGTCGCCGATGACGATGTACAGCTCGATCGACGGCCGGCTCGACGACTATCACGTCAGCTATCTGGGCGCGCGCGCGGCCGGTGGGTTCGCGTTGGTGTTCGGCGAGCAGATGGCCATCACGCCCGACGGGCGGACCACGACCTCCTGTGCCGGCATCTGGGACGACGGCCAGATTGAGGGCCATGCCCGCGTGACTGCGATGATCAAGCGGATGGGAGCCGTGCCGGCGATCCAGTTGGGGCATACCGGGCGCAAAGGCAGTGAGCTGCCGCCGCACAAGGGTGTGAACGCCGATCGCACGAAGAAGCAGCTGCCGCCGGATCATCCGGATGGCTGGACGTGCGTGGCGCCGTCGGCCATCCCCTACGGATTCGCCGGTCACGTCTACCCGGTGCATGCGCTGACGATCGACGAGATCCATGCGCTGCACCGCCGCTACGCCGATGCTGCCGTGCGCGCCCGCGATGCGGGGTACCAGTGGCTGGAGCTGCACTTCGCCCACGGCTATCTCGGCGCGAGTTTCTTCTCGCCGCTGGCCAACCGGCGCACCGATGCGTACGGCGGCAGCGTCGCCAACCGAGCGCGGTTTCTGCTGGAGGCGATCGACGCCGTCCGCGCCGTGTGGCCGGAGCAGTATCCGCTGACGATGCGTCTCGGTTCCGATGATCTGAATCCGAAGGGCACGCAGTTCGAGGATTCGATCGCGGCCATCCACATGATGAAGGCACGCGGGCTCGACCTCGCGGACCTGTCGCTCGGCTTCAACACCGAGGAGATGATCGACCGGCCCATGGACCGCCAGGGCTTCATGGTCGAGCGCGCTCATCGCGTGCGGTGCGAGGTGGGCCTGCCCGTGGCGACGAGCTGGAACCTCGGCGTGCCGCAGTACGCCGACCGTGTCATCCGCGAGGAACGCATCGACCTCGTGTTCATCGGCCGCCCGGCGCTGTCCAATCCGCACTGGCCGGTCTGGGCGGCGCGCGAGCTGGGGCACGACGCGCCGTTCTCGCTCGTGCCGGAGGACTGGCGCTGGTGGCTGGAGAACTTCCGCGGGCACGCGCCGAGCATCGGCCTGCCGCCCGTGCCTGTGGTGTCGTGATGTCGATCCTCGCATCGTCCTGCCGGGTGCGAACGCTCGAAGCTCCAGTCGGCACCCGACCGTGCCGATTCCCTCCACTCGTCTTCGAATCGAAAGGAGTGACCACGTGGCTGCCGAAGAAACCGTCTGGACGGGTTCGCCCTCGCAATGGCTGAACGCCGGCAGGTTTGCGCTGTGCTTCCTGGCCACGCTCACGGGGATCTTTGCCATCGTCGCCATCCCCTATGCGATCTGGCGCTGGTTCGTCGTGAAGAACATCCGGTACGAGCTTTCGACGCAGCGCTTGAAGTGCCACTCCGGCGTCCTCAACAAGACGACCGAGGAGCTGGAGTTGTATCGCGTGAAGGATTCCCGGTTCGACGAGCCTTTCCTGATGCGGATGGTCGGGCTCGGCAACGTGACCGTCGTGTCGTCCGACAGCACGACGCCGACGACGTCGCTGCTCGCACTCCGGGAGGGCGGGCCGCTCCGCGAGAAGATCCGCGCGCTCGTGGAGGAGAGGCGCGAGCAGAAGCGGGTGCGCATCGCCGAGTTCGAGTGAGGTCGGCAAGGTATCCGGAGGGGCACCATGGCGCACATCCCGTCGCCTGAGGACGAGGCCGCCATCCGGCTCGCGCGGCACACGCAGACGCGTGCCATCGCGTCGGGCGACCTCGATCTCGTCGCCTGCTACTGGACCGACGACATCACCATCCGCAGGGGTCTCGGGCATCCCGTAGATGGCATCGCCGCGGCGCGCGACATGCTCGACGCGGGAGCGGGTGCAGGGAAGCTCGTCTATCAGCGCGAGGCCGTCACCGTCGCGGTGAGCACGGTCTGGCCGCTCGCCTACGAGGAAGGCCGTTGGGCCGGATACGCGGGCGACGTCTCGGCGGCGCCCGTGGTGACGGGGCGCTACGCGGCGCAGTGGGTCAAGCGGGACGGTCGGTGGCGGATCCGGTCGGAGGTGTTCGTGGCGCTCGACGCCACGGGCGAGGGGCGGACGGCATCGGCGCTCCCCTGAAGGGCCGTCCTGCGTCGCGCAGCGCAGGGCACAATCGCGACTCCGTTTTCAACCGGAAGCGATCATGCAGAACACCCTCGACGGCAAGCGCGTCCTCATCACCCAGGCGACGGAGTTCATGGGTCCCGTGCTCTGCGAAGTCTTCCGCGAACAGGGGGCGGACGTCGTGGCCAGCAACGACGCCCTGGCCGACCCCGGGGCGGCCGAGCGCGTGGTGCGCGAGGCGGGGCGCATCGACGTGCTCGTCGCGAACCTCGCGCTGAAGGCGCCGTCCACGCCCGCGGCGGAGGTCACGGAAGACGAATGGCGCGAAGTTTTCGCGGCGCTGGTGGACCCACTGCCGCGCCTGGTGCGCGCGGCGTCGCCGGACATGGTGGCGAGGCGTGCCGGCAAGATCCTCGTGATGGGGAGCGCCTCCGCCCTGCGCGGCATGAAGCGCACGTCCACCTACAGCGCAGCGCGCGGCGCGCAGCTCGCCTACGTGCAGGCGGTGGGCATGGAGATGGCGCCGCACAACGTTCAGGTCAATGCCATCGCGCAGAACTTCGTCGACAACCCGACCTACTTCCCCGCCGAAGTGCAGGCGAATCCGAAGTTCCAGGAACGGCTCGCGCGCGAGGTGCCGCTCGGCCGGCTGGTGTCGGCGCGGGAGGACGCGCAGTTCGCCGCCTACCTGTGCAGCAGCGCGGCGGACTGTTTCGTCGGGCAGGTGTTTCCGGTGTGTGGCGGGTGGGTGGGGCGGTGAGCGCCCTCGCTCACATCAATTCCCGCAGCCGCTCCACGTGGGCGGTCAGTGACCGCATCGCCACCGGCCACATCCGCGACGGTACGTCGTCGTAGGCCTGCGCCAGCCAGTCCTGCATCGTGCCTTCCGGCAGGGCGCGCATCACGGCAAGGATCTTCGCCTCGCGTTGCAGGCGGTGCAGGCGCAATCGGCGGATGACGTCCGTCGCGTCGTGCGCGTCGCCGAACACGTTGCCCAGCACGTATCCGTGCGCGGGGAGGATGAACTC
>JALHMS010000036.1 GCA_022843925.1 Burkholderiales bacterium | reverse complement strand
TTCGCGGCGCGCACCGACGGATCCAATGCACTGCTCTACGCTGCGCGCGGCCTGATGGGGGGGTACGTCGGCACCTTCGCGATGATGCCGTACTACGCGAAGGTGGCCGAGTACAGCGACATCGAGAACCGCGACGTCTGGGAGTACGAGCTGACCCTGGATGCGGCCGAGATCGACCGCCTGCTCGCCCACGTGTGGGAGATGGGCCCCGTCGAGTTCGACTACTTCTTCCTCGACGAGAACTGCGCCTATCACCTGCTTGCGATGCTCGAAGTGGCGCGTCCGGGCCTTCGGCTGACGTCCGCCTTTCCCCTCTATGCGATTCCCGCCGACACCGTGAAGACCGTGATGCAGACCGGAGGCCTGGTCCGCTCGGTGGCCTGGCGACCGGCGCGCGGCACGGTGCTGCGGCATCGTCTGCGGGTCACGCCGCCCTCGGTGGTCGCCGTGGCCGACGGCCTCGCGCGTGGCGTCATCCCCGTCGCGGAGGCCGTCACCCGATTGCCCGAGGAGGCCGCGCGGGCCGACGCGCTGGAGCTGGGCTACGAACTGCTGGACTACCGGCGGCTGCGGGGCGACGCGGCGGGCACCGGTCTCAACCTGCGGCTGCGCGAACTGCTCGCAGCGCGGGCGAAGGTGGACGGCCCGCCGGCGCCCGAGCCTCCCCGGCCCGCCGTGCGCCCGGACGAGGGCCACGGATCGCTGCGACTCTCGCTGGGCGGCGGCACGACGGCCGGCCGTGGATTCCAGGAATTGCGTCTTCGCTTCGCGTATCACGACCTCATGGATCCGGAACCCGGCTTCCTGCGCGGCGGCCAGATCGATTTCCTCGGACTCGGGCTGCGCCGCGACAACGACACGGGGCAGACCGCCTTCGAGCGCTTCACGCTCGCCGAGGTGGTGTCGCTCACCCCGCGCGATCCTCTCCTGCCCGCCTGGTCGTGGCGGGGCGGCGCCGGCATCGAGCGCACCACGGTCGGGCCGCATGGGCAACGTCTGCCCATCGCGTACGCGAAGATGGGGGCAGGTCTTGCCTTCGAGACCACCCGCGGATGGCTGATGTACGCGTTCGCCGAGGGTGACCTGCGCGCCTCCGGACATCTCGATCGCGGTCACGCCGTCGGTCCCGCCGCGCGCGTCGGTGCCTATGTCGACGTGACGCCGGACTGGCGGGTGCATCCGTACGCGATGGTCGGTCAGCGCGTCCTCGGTGCCACGGGCGTCTTCTCGGATGTCGGCGTGGAGCAGCGGCTCACGCTGACGAGGCGCGTGGCGGTCGCGTTGGAGGCCCGCCGTCGCGTGGACTTCGGCGTGCGCGAGAATCGTGTGGCAGCCTTCGTCCACCTCTACTTCTGATCCGCAGCCGATGGTGCGCCGTCTCTCGTCCCGGTTGGTCGCCGCCGCGCTCGTCGTCTGCCTCGCGGGGTGCACCGGGCTCTTCTTCCAGCCGATGCGCGAACACGTCCACTCGCCGTCGGACGCGGGCGTCGCGTTCCGCGACATCGCGCTCACGGCGAGCGATGGCGTCCGGCTCCACGGGTGGGTGCTCCCGGCCCAGGGCGAAGCCCGCGGCGTGGTCGTCTTCCTGCACGGGAACGCCGAGAACATCAGCACGCACGTGGCCTCGGTGCTCTGGTTGCCGGCGCGCGGCTATCACGTGGTCGTTCCCGACTATCGCGGCTACGGCCGTTCGGAGGGCAGGCCATCGCTCGACGGCGTGCTGCGCGATGTCGACGCGGCCACGGCCTACGCGGCCGACCCGGCGAACTTCGGCGGACTGCCCGTGGTGCTGTTCGGGCAGAGTCTGGGGGGCGCGCTGGCACTCGTCCATGCGGGCGATCCGTCGCATCGCGGGCGCTTCGCCGGGGTCGTGACCGACAGCGCCTTCAGCGGGTTCCGCGACATCGCACGGGAGAAGCTGCGGCTGTGGTGGGTCACGCGCTGGTTCGCGGGGCCGCTCGGCTGGCTCGTGGACGACGGTGCCCGGCCGGCCGACGCGGTGGCGCGCATCGCGCCCGTACCGCTCGTGCTGATCCACGGCGACCGCGACACCATCGTGCCCGTGCACCACGCCTCCCGCCTCTTCGATGCCGCACTCGCGCCGAAATCACTCTGGGTTGCCCCGGGCGCGGGGCATATCGAAGCGCTGCGACGGCCCGAGATGCGCGACCGGTTCGTGCGCCATCTCGATGGATTGGTCACCGGCGACTGATCAACCGCCAGCCAGTTCGATACAGCGGGCCGCGACGTCCGCCGCGACATCGCGCGCGGCATCGGCAGCATGGTTCTCCGCCACGGCCCGGGCACTCTCGCGCCATCCGGTTTCCCGCACCAGCCGCAACACGTGCTTCGTGAGCTTCTGGCGCGCGTCGGTCTCCGTCACGAGGATGCCGGCGCCCGTCTCCGCGACGCGGCGCGAGAAGAGCAACTGCTCCGCGTGCATCGGTAGCAGGGCGACGGGGATGCCTGCGCGGAGGACGGTGCACACAGTGCCCGAGCCGGCATTGCACACGACGGCATCCGCCTGGGTGCACACCGCACGCATGTCGACCGGCCCGGGGGCGAACGCGAGGTGGGGTGACGTGAAGCGCTGCCCGAGCGCCTTCGGAAGCCCGGGGACGTAGGCGACCGTGCGCAGCGGCGCGGCTTTCAGCGCGTCCAGTGCGGATTCGATCGCGGCGTAGTCGGACTTGAGGTACGCGAAGATCCGCGGCGCGTTGCCCGCCGGCCAGTCGGGCGCGACGCCCTGGTCGGCTGTGGGCAGCGGACCCCAGTAGCGCGCGCCGGGTGCGGGCGGGCGATGGCGATAGTGGTCCAGCTCCGGCCAGGTGAGGAGGAAGTCTTCGTCGGTCTCGACGAGCTGATGCAACCGGCCGATCGGTGCCTCGCCCAGCGCGGCGAGGACGAGATTTGCGGTGGCGACCGCGCGGTCCTCCGACTGGCGCACGCGGGCCGGGTCGACGGCCTCCCATTCGCGGAAGGCGGGGATGGGTGCGAGGGCCGGGGGCAGGAAGAAGCCCGTTCCGATGGCGGCCCGGCGGATCCCGAGGCCACGGCTCGCGAGCAGCGCGGTCGGCGCATGGTCGACGAGAAGCAGGTCCGGCCGCACGAATTCCATGAGCGCCCGCCAGCCTCTCACCAGACCCATCAACCTGCGGTCGTCCAGGAACCCCGCGCGGAACAGCAACTCCGCATAGGTGGCGGTCTCGGGCAGGCCACGCAGGTTGGCCGTCCAGATGGGCGCCTGCCACAGCCGGAGTCGTGGATGCCCGGCGAGATCGCCGAAGGCCGCGTGACTGGTCGAGAGGTCCCGCAGTGCGACGTGGACTTCATGGCCTGCATCGAGGAGCGGGCGGGAGAGCTGCGAGAGCGGGACGGTGTGGCCGAGGCCACCGCCCAGTTCCCAGGCGAACAGGAAGCGTTTCATCGGGCCTTCGGTGGATTTCGTCTTGCTGAGTGCGGGGAATGTCGGTGAAAATCTGACTGAACGTCAAGATTCTCGACAACATCCAGGAGACCCCATGCTGCAACCCAAGCCCATCGCGCTGGCCGTCGCGCTCGCCGCGCTCACGCTGTCAGGCCACGCCGCGGCCCTCACGGTCGCGAACGAATCGATGGTCGGCACCATCTCCGTGAACGGTGTGACCGTCTCGGATCAGACCGCCTCCACCGCCTCCGGCAACCTCTCCATCTACGGCTCTGCGTACACAGGCGGCCGCTTCGGCAACGATACGTTCTACAGCGGCGACCTCCCCACGGGCTCCACGAACATTCGTGTGCTGGCCGGGGCCGCGGAGGCCGGCGTCGGCACGGAGAGCAAGATCGTCTACTCCGCGCTGGTGCGCAACGACACCGCCGCTGCCATCACCGGTATCACCTTCAGCTTCTTCATCGGCCGCGGACGCGTGGCCGTCCAGAGCGAGTTCGAAAGCACCGCCTACAACGGCTACGCAGGGCTCTCCGGCGAGATCACCTGGGGCGATACCGAACTCTGGGGTGTCGATCTCGATGTCTACAGCTCGGGCACTGTCGATGGCGGAGGCAATCTCGTGCGCACGTTCGACCATGGGCTCTCGCGCCGCGGCGCCGCCGACGATTTCAGCGTCAGCGGTTCCGATGCCGAGTACTACTACGAACCCTATGCGAAGACGCTGCACCTCGGCATCCTCGCCTCGGGTGAGGAACGTCTCCTGACGTACACGCTGGGCGGCATCGGCGAGTACGTGGGCGGCGGCGGTGGCGACATGTACGGCTACGGCGGTCAGGCGCTCGTCGGGGCCTACGACCCGTTCGACTTCGATGGCCGCCCGGTCGACGAATTCGGCAATCCGCTCCCCGGTGGCCTGCAGGCGCCGATCCCCGAACCCGGGAGCTACGCGATGCTGGGCCTGGGTCTAGCCACGCTTTTCGGCGTCACGCGCCGCCGGCGACTGCGCGCTCGATAGCGCCGGCGCGTCAGCGGGTCGCACGACCAAGGGGACACTCCGGTGTCCCCTTGTCGTTTCCGGTGGTCGGCATTGGGGTTCATGGAGATCGAGGTACTTCGAAAGGATGTCGCCCGCCGGCTGCTGTCCGAGCAGCGACGCCAGCAGCCGGCGGAAGCGCTCGAAGACGGCGCGCGCTTCCGCGCGGTCACCGAGCTGTGCGTGGCAGTGCATCAGTCGGCGCACCAGCTCCTCGTGCAGGGGGGAGACGTCGAGCATGCCCTGGTAGAGCGTCGAGGCGTCGACCCACAGGCCTGCGCCTTCCAGCTTCTGGCCCAGCAGGAGCGCAGCGCGCGCCGTGCGCCCCGCGACCCTCTCGCGAAGCCGCAGCATCCAGGACTGCGTCTCCTCGAGATTCAGGAACGGCCCCCGATAGCGGGCCAGCAGTCGTTGCGCGCAGTGCAGCGCGGCGTGGGGCCGGTTGCAGTCGGGGAGATTGCCGAGGAGCCGCTCCAGCGACCAGACGTCCACCCAGCACACCTTGTCGTTCAGCGAGACCTTGCCCTCCCCGAGAAGCAGCGCGTCGTCCCGCCCGAGCAGCCGCCGCAGGCGGAGCAGCGCGACGTCGAACGACTTGCGGCCCGCATCTCCCTCGGCGTCCGGCCAGAGCGCTTCGATGATCGCACCGAGGCCGATGTCCCGGCCTCCGAACGCGATCACGACCTTGAGGAGGTCCATCGGACGCCGCTGCGCCCGACCGTGGAACACGAGCGGGCTCCCGTCGATGGAGATGCCGAACCGGCCCAGCGTGTGCACCCGCACGGGCCAGGGCCAGCCCTCCGGTTCCGGGGAGTCCGGCACGAGACCGCGCGCGCGGATGAGGCGTGTGACGTAGCCGGTCTCGCAGCCTTGCTCCAGCGCGTGTCGCATCACGCGCGTCATCATGGCGGCATCCCACCAGGGATGGCATCCCTGGTAGCCGTGCCGCGCGCCCACGCGGACCGCCGCGGCCGCCAGTTCCGGCGCGGCCGGGCTGCCGGCGGCATCGGCGCACCGGGCGCGCCACAGCCCCGCGTTCCAGCGCAGCAGATCGCTGTCCATCGCCTCGGCGAGTGCACAGGCCTCGTCGAGATGAGGCCACGCCCGGGCCGGCTGCCCGTTCATCGCGGAGAGGGCGCCGGCATCGAGGAGCGCCATGGCGAGCGGCAGGCGCAGGCCGGCTTCGCGCAGGCGATCGATCTGCATCTCCTGCTGGTCGACCGCCTCCGGCAGCCGGGCGCGGCAGACGAGGGCGTGCACACGGGCACGGGGACTCGCGCCCGCGGCGGGTGATCCCGGCCGGACGAAATCCAGCAGCGCCGACAGGCCGCTGCGCACCACCAGGCTGGGATCCGGACAGGCGCCGTCGGTCCGTCCGCCGCCCAGCAGGCCGTCGATCAGCACGGCGCCGAGCCGGCGATCGTCGTCGGCGCACGGCAGATCGTGCGATTCGAGCAGCGCCGCGGACCGCACCACCGCGCCGCGCCAGAAGTGGTACGCAGCGCCGAACGCGACGAGCCGGCCGGCGAGGCCGGGGTCATCGATGGCCCGGACGGCCGCGGTGACCCGGCGCGCCCAGCGCGCGAGCAACGGGTGATCGAGCCCGCTCTCCATGAGGGACTGCCCGCACGCGACGAGGTGCGCCTCCGCCCTGGGCGGGAGCTGGTCGGCGGTGCCTTCGGCGAAGGCTTCGAGCCGTTCGCGCCAGACGGCACCGACGCCGGTCGTGGTCCCGTGGTCGCGCAGCGCAGCGAAAGCCGCATCGAGGGTGGCGGCGAGGCCCGTGACGTCGCACTGGCGGTTGAATGCCTGCCACGCGATCTCGAATCGCCCGAGTGCCGCCGCGCGGTCGTTCGAGCGCGCGATCACCCCGCGCCAGAGCACCACCCAGGCGTCCTCGCGGCCCACGCCCTCGGGGATTGCGTCGAGCCACTGCGCGACCCGCGCGTGTTGATCGGTCTCGAGCAGCCGGGGCACGGCGCGGCGCAGTACCCGCAGCAACGCGTGCCATGACGATGCGGCCGCGTAGAGGTCCGCTGCGAGATCGATCCCGCCGGCGGCCTCCGCGATGCGTCCGCTCTGGTCGAGCAGCGCCCGGAGTCGTGCAGCCGGCAACGTGCCGTCGCGCTCGCGGACGAGGAAGGTGCGGAACATCGGGTGCATGGCGAAGCGTCCGTCGTCGCACCGGGTCACGAAGCGATGTTCCTCCGCGAGCCGGCCGAGCAGAGGCCCTGCGTGGGGCATCTGGGACAGGGCGGCGGCCTCCGTGCCGCTGACCTCGGACAGCGCCGCGACGTGCAGCAGGACCTGGCGCGTCTCGAGGTCGAGGCTGCCGAACACGTGACGGGCGAAGTAGTCGGCGATGGCGGGCGTCTGCAGCGCCGCCCCGCGGCCGGGCGCGCCGGCGGCGATGAGCAGCGTCCCGGCCAGCCAGCCCTGCGCCGCATCGTGGACGACCGTCGCATCCCAGGCGGCGTCGGGCGCCACCATCCGGAGCAGGGCGGCGGTCTCGTCGACGCCGAGCCGGAGAGCCTCGGGCGGGATGACGGCCATGCGGCGGTTGGCGCCGTGACGGGCCAGCGTCTGCGGCGGCGGCAGGTGCGTGGCCACGAAGACCGTGGCGCCCGCCGGCACCTCGTCGACGATGATCGGAAGCACGGTCTCCATGGCGGCGAGCGTCGATGCGTCGAGGTCGTCGATGACGACGGAAGCCCCCGCGGGGATATCGCACAATGCGGCGCGCAACGCCTGGCGCAGGCTGGTTCCCGCGCCGGGGCTCGCGCGGCGCCGGCCCAGCGCTGCCGCCACGGCTTCGGACAGGGCATCGACGAACGCCGGGACCGCGGCGTCGTCCGCGTCGAGGCGACACCAGATCCTCGGGCAGGACGCTTTCGCGGGCATGTTCGCGAGCAGCGTCGTCTTGCCGGATCCGGGCGGGGCGGCCAACCACACCAGCGGGCAATTCCGGGCTGCACGGAGGCGTGCGTGAAGCGCCGGACGGGGCATCGGGATGCCGCCGGCGGGTGGCGTGAACTTGGAGGAGCGGGTCGGTGGCGCGGCGTTCATCGGTATTCTCCTGGTCCCGCGGACACGTGGCGGTGGCGGTGTCCGGGCGGGCCGGGGATCGACCCGTATGCCGTCAGGGTAGGGAGCCGTTGCGTCCGCCTCTATGAACTATTCACACCCCTCCGCCGGCGTGGAACGGACCGTGCTGCTCGCTGGCGCCCGTTGCGTGAAGGCATCGGATCCGTGCCGGTCTTTGTCGCCCCGGCGTCCCGGGAGTCCCCGACAGTCGGCCGCGAACCCGCATCCGGCTGGCGCATGTTTTTCCGCCATATGCCGTCTGGCGGGAGGCATTTCCGATTTCTGTAACATTCGGTGCGCACCATCACGCCCGTTCCTCTGGAGGATTCGTCGATGAAGTCGTTGCTTTTTGTGCTGGGGCTGCTGGTGGCCGTGACGGCGGTTGCGCAGGAGAAGCTGCCACCGGGTGTGGTCGGGAAGATGGGCGACGTCGAGTTGCGGGCCGACGAGTTGAAGGCGGTCGTCGACGGGATCACCCCCGAGGCGAAGGCCCAGCTCGCTGCCAACCCCGCGGAGTTGTCCCGCATCGTGCGGGCCGAACTCCTGCGCAAGGCCCTCGCCGCCGAGGCCCGCGGCAAGGGCTGGGACAAGCGTCCCGAAGTGACGGCCCAGATGGAGCGGGCCCGCGACCAGGTCCTCGTGTCCAGCTACATCAACAGCGTCGCGAAACCCCCGGAGAGCTATCCCACGGAGACGGACGTGCGCACCGCCTACGAGCAGAGTCCGGGCGCCTTCACCGTGCCCCGCCAATACCGGCTCTCCCAGATCTTCGTCCTCGCGCCACCCGAATCCGACAAGGCCGCATTTGCCAAGGCCCAGGCGAAGATGACCGACCTGTTGGACAAGGCCAGGAAGAAGGGCGCGGACTTCGCCGCGCTGGCCAAGACCGGTTCCGAACACGCAGAGAGCGCCGCGAAGGGCGGCGACATGGGATGGGTGGCGGAGCAGAGCCTCATCCCGGAACTGCGCGAGCCCGTGCAGGCCCTGAAGAAGGGTGACATCAGCGCGACGCCGGTCAAGACGGCGCAGGGCTGGCACATCGTCCGGCTGGATGACGTCCGCGAGAAGGGTGTCCGACCCCTGACCGAAGTCCGCGATCAACTCGTCGCCGCCCTGCGATTGCGCCGTGCCCAGGAGACCGAGCAGGCCTATCTCACGCTGCTCACCAACCGCACCCCGGTGAGCGTCAGCGACGCCGAGGTCGCAAAGCTCCAGTCCACCTTGAAGTGATCGGAGATGCGTCCTGGAGACGCGGGCCCGCGGTCCGCGTCTCCAGGATTCGCCGGGGAGCCCAAGCCGGCGCAGCGTCGAGCCGTCGCTCGACCCACGAAGGGCCCTCTCAACCGGACGCCTCGACGCTGTGCACATCGCCCGTGGGTCGAGCTCCGCTCGACGCCTCTGTTCCTGGATTCGCCGAGGAGCCCAAGCCGGCGCAGCGTCGAGCCGTCGCTCGACCCACGACGGGCCCTCTCAACCGGACGCCTCGACGTTGGGCACATCCCCCGTGGGTCGAGCTCCGCTCGACGCCCGCATTCCTGGATTCGCCGAGGAGCCCAAGCCGGCGCTGCGTCGAGCCGTCGCTCGACGCACGAAGGGCCCTCTCAACCGGACGCCTCGACGCTGTGCACATCCCCGTGGGTCGAGCTCCGCTCGACGCCCGCGTTCCTGGATTCGCCGAGGAGCCCAAGCCAACGGTGCGTCGCTCTGTCGCTCGACCCACGAAGGACCCTCTCAACCGGACGCCTCGACGCTGGGCACATCGCCCGTGGGTCGAGCTCCGCTCGACGCCTCTGTTCCTGGATTCGCAGAGGTGCCCAAGCCAACGCAGCGTCGCTCTGTCGCTCGACCCACGAAGGACCCTCTCAACCGGACGCCTCGACGCTGGGCACATCGCCCGTGGGTCGAGCTCCGCTCGACGCCTCTGTTCCTGGATTCGCCGAGGTGCCCAAGCCAACGCAGCGTCGCGCTGTCGCTCGACCCACGAAGGACCCTCTCAACCGGACGCCTCGACGGTGGGCACATCCCCCGTGGGTGGAGCTCCGCTCGACGCCCGCATTCCTGGATTCGCCGAGGTGCCCAAGCCAACGCAGCGTCGCGCTGTCGCTCGACCCACGAAGGACCCTCTCAACCGGACGCCTCGACGCTGGGCACATCGCCCGTGGGTCGAGCTCCGCTCGACGCCTCTGTTCCTGGATTCGCCGAGGAGCCCAAGCCGGCGCAGCGTCGAGCCGTCGCTCGACCCACGAAGGGCCCTCTCAACCGGACGCCTCGACGCTGTGCACATCGCCCGTGGGTCGAGCTCCGCTCGACGCCTCTGTTCCTGGATTCGCAGAGGTGCCCAAGCCAACGCAGCGTCGAGCTGCGGCCCGATTCACCAGGCGCAACCCCGCGCCGCCTCGAACAGCGACGCGACTTTCGCCTTCCTACCCCACCCGGTTGTACACGTCGGCGAACCGCACGATGTCGTCTTCGCCGAGATAGCTTCCCGACTGCACTTCGATCAGTTGGAGCGGCACGATCCCGGGGTTCTCGAGGCGGTGTTTCACGCCCAGCGGGATGTACGTCGACTGGTTCTCCGTCAGCAGGATCTCCTCCTCGCCCCGCACGACCTTCGCCGTGCCACTGACGACGATCCAGTGCTCCGCGCGGTGATGATGCAACTGGAGCGAGAGCTGCTGCCCGGGGTTCACGGTGAGCCGCTTGACCTGGTAGCGCCCGCCCGCGTCGATGCCTTCGTACGAGCCCCACGGCCGGTAGACCCGGCGATGCAGCATGTGCTCCGTCCGGCCATCGGCCTTCAGGCGATCCACCAGCAGCTTCACGTCCTGGGCGGCGTCGCGGCGCGCGACGAGCACGGCGTCGGCCGTCTCGACGATCACGAGGTCTTCCACGCCGAGCGCTGCGACCATGCGCGTCTCGGCCTTGATGTAGGTGTTCCGGACGCGCTCGGTCATCACGTCGCCTTCCGTGACGTTCCCGTCGGACGACTTCTCCTGGATCTCCCAGAGCGCGTCCCACGAGCCCACGTCGCTCCAGCCCATCTGGGCCGGGATCACGGCGCCGCGGGTGGTCTTCTCCATCACCGCGTAGTCGATCGAGATCGAGGGCGACTCCGCGAAGGCGGCCTTGTCGAGGCGGCAGAAGTCGAGGTCCTCGCGGCTCGCTTCCAGCGCCTTCCGCACAGCGGCCAGCACCTCGGGCTTGTGCGCCTGCAGTTCCTCCAGGAACACTGACGCCTTCAGCATGAACATGCCGCTGTTCCAGTAGAAGTCCCCGCTCGCCAGCATCCGCTCGGCGTCGGGGCGGTCGGGCTTCTCGACGAACTTGCCGATGGCGAAGGTGCTCTCGAGCCGCGGCACGCTCGCACCGCGCTGGATGTAGCCGTAGCCGGTCTCGGGGGCGTCCGGGACGATGCCGAAGGTGGTGAGGAGCCCGGTGTCCGCGGCCGCGGCGGCCAGCCGGATCGCGCGATGAAACGACGCCCGGTCGCGGATGACGTGGTCGGAGGCGAGCACGAGCATCAGGGCGTCGGGATCGTCGCGGGTCAGCGACAGCGCCGCGGCGGCGACGGCGGGTGCCGTGTTGCGGCCCATGGGTTCCAGCAGGAGCGCACGGGGCTTCACGCCGATGGCGCGCAGCTGCTCCGCCACCAGGAACCGGTGATCCTCGTTGCAGATGATCGTGGGGGCGGCGATCTCGGCGAGACCGCTGGTCCGGCCGATGGTCTCCTGGAGCATCGAGTGCTCGCCGGCGAGCCGGAGGAACTGCTTGGGGTAGGCGCTGCGCGACAGGGGCCAGAGGCGCGTGCCGGAGCCGCCGCACAGAACGACGGGGTGGATTCTCATGGATCTAGGGAGCCTGATGTGGAAGGGTCGCGGGGAAGCCCCGTGCGGAGCAATTGGCGTTCCGGGCGTCGAGGATACCGCCTGTCCCCGGACGACTGCGTTACATCAGGAACTCGGGCTGCATCGGCATCGGCAGTACCGGACGCTCCCCGCCGGCTGCCAGCTCGAGCGCCATCCGAAGATCCTCCAGGCGATACGGCTTGCTCACGAACCCGTCCATGCCCGCCTCGATGCAGCGGGCGCGGTCGCTCGCAAACGCATTGGCGGTCAGGGCGACGATCACCGGTTGATGGGCCTCGGGGTGATCCCGGATCACCCGGGTGGCCTCGATACCGTCCATCTCGGGCATCTGCATGTCCATGAACACGAGGTCGTAGCGGCCTCCCGTCACGGCCGCCACGGCTTCGCGTCCGGTCTCGACGAGGTCCGCCGCGACGCCGAGGCGCCGCAGCATCGCAAGCGCGAGCGTCTGGTTCACGCGATTGTCTTCCACGAGCAGGATCCGGAGATTGCCCACCACCATCGCCGGCGGTGCCGGCACCTCGGGGATCGTGGCCGCCTGCGGCGGTTCGCCTGCCGGCAGGCGCAGCATCAGACTCATCGAGGTCCCGGTCCCCGGGCTCGACGTGGCCTCGATCACGCCCCCCATCGCCTCGGCCAGCCGGGCGCAGATCGCGAGGCCCAGTCCGGTCCCGCCGAACCGACGGGTCGTCGAACTCTCGGCCTGCGAGAAGGGCTGGAAGAGGTGCTGCATGCGGTCCGCGGGGATGCCCATCCCCGTGTCCGTGATCCGCACCTGGAGCGCCAGGGCGTCGCCGTCCTGATGACAGTCCCACCGCAGCGTGACCTCGCCTTCCTCGGTGAACTTGATCGCGTTGGAGAGGAGGTTCGACACGATCTGCCGCAGGCGGACGCTGTCGCCGCGCACCCAGGGTCGCACCGAGACGCTGCCCTCGACGGCGAGCGCCAGCGACTTGGCCACGGCGAGGGGGCGGAAGAGGCTCTCGATCTGCACGAGCTCGGCGCGCACGTCGAAATCGTGGGTCTCCAGCTCCATCCGCCCGGCCTCGATCTTCGAGAAGTCGAGGATGTCGTTGATGATCGCGAGGAGGCTGCGACCACTGTCCCGGATGGTGTCCACCCAATGGCGCTGGGCGTCGTCGAGCCCGCTGCCGGCGAGCAGTTCGGCCATGCCGAGGACGCCGTTCAGGGGCGTGCGGATCTCGTGGCTCATGACGGCCAGGAACTCGCTCTTGGCCTTCGTCGCGCCTTCCGCGCGCGCCAGCGCGTCGTGGAGATCCCGCGTGCGGGCCGCCACCTGGGCTTCGAGGTCGGAGGCCGTGCTCTGGAGCGATTCGTTGGCGTACAGAAGCTCGAGGCTGATGGCCTCGAGCATCTGTTCGGCCTGCTTCCGGGCCGTGCGCTCCCGCTCGACGCGACGCTGCAGCCGTTCGAGCCGGTCGTCGATGGTCTGGTCGGTCATCGCCTCGCCAGCAGGAATTCCTCGGCGCCGTCCGGGAGGCGCTGCCTGCGGATGCTCACGGGATCACCGAAGTGGGCCACACACCCCTCGATCAGCCCATGGGCCAAATCACCCATGTGGCGCGGAGAGCGGTAGACCAGGGTCAGGGCGCCGGGACCCGTCCACCGCGCCTCGAACCGCGGTAGCTCTGCATCGGGGTAGAGCTTCAGCACTTCCTCGTGGATCACGCCTTCGACCCGCGCGAGGAACTCGAGCGCATCTTCCACGCCTTCGAAGAAGACGGGATACAGCGCAACGAAGCGACCGAAGAGGTGCCGCCCGAACTGGTGCAGGAGATCCGGCATGGGTTGGCCGGAGTACTCCGACAGCGCGCCCACCAGCGACACCATCTCCTTGTGGTCGTACGTGCCGACGGCCGTGTAGGCGCCGCCCGAGGGGATGCGGGCCGCCTCGATGACGTCGTCGACCGCGTCGGCCGAGATCGTGGTCTCGACCATGTCGAGAAACTCCGTGAATACGATGCCCTTCATGCGTGCCTCCGGCTGCCAGGGGCGGAGATGCCCGAATTCCGCGCCCGGGGATGGAGGGCGCCGGCACTGGAACGGCTCGCGGCGCGGGAACTGAAGGTGCGGATTGCTGGGAACCGGCCGTGGCAGAGGTCACGGTCTGGTTTCGAGCGGGGGGAGAGGCGACTGTTTCATGACATGTCATGGTCCGTTCTGCCCGGTACCCCCGATGCCGGCGGGATCTGCCATGCAACACGGCGAAATGACACTCCGTGGCAAAGGAGATCGGTAGCAGTGCCGAGTGCTCCGAGGCCCAACGACCCACAGGAGACAGCACACATGAAAGGCAAGACGCATCCCAGTAACGACGTGACGCTCAACCCCTCCGCCAACGAATCCATCCGCGACGTGATCGATCGCGTGGACGAGTCGCGCCGCACCTTCATCAAGTCCGGCGTGGGCGGCACAGCCCTCGCGGCGCTCGGTGGCGTGTCCATCGCCGGCCTCGTCGACACCGTCGAGGCGGCGCCCCTGCCGCCCGCCGCTGGTTTTGGCGGCATCGGTTTCGAAAGCATCCCCCCCAGCCTCGCCCCGGTGGCGGACATGGTGAAGGTGCCGGCCGGGTACAAGGTCGAGTTGCTGATGGCCTGGGGTGACCCGGTCACGCCGGCCGGTCCCGCGTGGGCCGAGGATGCATCGCAGGATGCCGCTGCCCAGGAAAACCAGTTCGGCATGCACACCGACGGTATGCATTTCTTCCCGTTCCCGACGGCGGGCGCTGGGCGGCCCTCGAACGAGCGTGGCCTGCTCTGCGTGAACAACGAGTACACGCACGAAGCACTCCTCCACACCGACGGGCTGAATGCGGCCACCGGTGTCGCGAGCGCCGTCGTCACGATCCAGAAGGTCCGGAAGTCGCAGGCCGCGCACGGCGTGACGATCGCCGAGGTCCGCAAGACGGGTGGCAAGTGGGGCGTGCACCGGATGACGCCCTTCGGCCGTCGTATCACTGCCAACACGCCGATGCGCATCTCCGGCCCGGCCGCCGGCCACGCGCTTCTGAAGTCCAAGAAGTTCCGCATCCTGCCCACGGGTTCCGTGGAAGACGGTGTGAACAACGGCTTCGAGGCCTTCGGCACGATGAACAACTGCGCCCACGGCTTCACGCCCTGGGGCACCTACCTCACCTGCGAGGAGAACTGGAACGGCTACTTCGCCGCACCCACCAGCGGTGCCGCGATCGCACCCGAATTTGCGGACCAGAAGGCCGAGATCCTGGCCGGCCAGACGCGCTACGGCATCAGCCGCACCGGCTTCGGCTATGCGTGGCACACGGTGGATCCGCGCTTCAACGCCGATACCAACCCGCTCGAGCCCAACACGCAGGGCTGGGTGGTGGAGATCGATCCCTTCAACCCGAGGAGCGTGCCGGTCAAGCGCACGGCCATGGGCCGCTTCAAGCACGAGAGCGCGCAGGTTGCCGTGGGCCCGGACAACAGCGTCGGCTTCTACCAGGGCGACGACGAGCGGAACGAGTACATCTACAAGTTCGTGTGCGCGAAGCCCTTCAATCCGCGCAACCGTGCCGCCAACATGAACCTGCTGGACGAGGGCACGCTGTACGTCGCCAAGTTCACCAGCACGGTCGGCAGCAAGGCGGGGACGTTCCGGGGTGAGTGGATCGCCCTCAAGCCGGGAACGATCGGCGTCAACGGCATGGCCCTGCGCGACCACCCGCAGTTCGCGGCTCCCACCGATGCCGAAGTGCAGGCGATCATCCTCATCAAGACCCGCGAGGCCGCCGACGCCGTCGGTGCGACGATGATGGACAGACCCGAGTGGACCGCGCTGCGCACCTACTCGTTCGGTGGTCGCCCCGCCGACGGCTACAGCTACGGCCCCGGCCGTCCGCTGGAGGTGTACTGCGCGCTGACGAACAACTCCCGCCGCGGCAACAACCCGGCGTCGTCGAACAACCCCAACGGCACCACCAATGCCGGCGGCGCGAACCCGCCGGTGGACGCAGCCAACCCGCGCCCCGACAACGACTACGGCCACATCATCCGCTGGCGCGAGGACGGCAACACGGTCAAGGCGATGGGCTTCGAATGGGACCTGTTCGTGCAGTGCGGCGACAAGCTCACGACGAAGACGCTGGGGGCTTCGTACAACCCGGCCGGTGCGGACGGTTACAAGGGCGACATCAACGGTGCCGACTTCGGCGCGCCGGACGGTCTGTGGTTCGACAACTTCGGCCGCCTCTGGATCCAGACCGACCAGGCGGGTGATGCCCTCGGCGACTGGCGGAACATCGGCTCCAACACGATGCTGTGCGCAGACCCGAACACGAAGGAAGTTCGTCGCTTCCTCACCAGCCCGCCCAACTGCGAAGTGACCGGCGTGATCACCTCGCCCGATGGCCGCACGATGTTCTGTGGCATCCAGCACCCCGGCGACGACGCGCTCGCGACCAACCCGAAGCAGTTCAGCTCCTGGCCCGGCAACCAGTTCCCCACCAACAGCGCCGGTGAGCCGGTGCCGAACGGTGCCGCCGGTCGCCCCCGTTCCTCCGTGATCGTGATCACGAAGGAAGACGGCGGCATCATCGGTAGCTGAGCCCCGTCCCCGATTCCATACCATTCAGGAGACCTTTCCAATGAAGACCCATAGCAACCTCCTCGCGGCCGCCGTCCTGGCGCTCGCCATCCCGGCCGCCAACGCCGCACTCGTCATGGACCCGATGGACCTCGGTGCCAGCCTCATCGCGGAAGACTTCGAGACCGTGTTCGGCGGCCCGGAAGCGGTCGCCGTGAACGCCGATGTGACCATCCGTGGCATCGGTTTTCCTCCCGCCAGCCTCACGATCGGCGACAACGGTTTCTGGGCGCTGGGCGAGAACGGCGCGTGGAGCCTCGGCAAGACGTTCGCCGCCAACAACGCGCCCATCGGCGGGCTGCTGATCTCGTTCAACGGCAAGACCGTGGATGCCGTCGGTGGCTTCTTCAACTACCTCCGCACGCCGGACGGCAACCCGATGCAGCTGCTGGCGCTCGACGTGGACGGCAATCCGCTCGAGGGTCACAGCGTGACGATCATGACGGCGGCCGACGGATTCAACGAAGGCGCCTTCTACGGCATCCGCCGGGCGCAGGCCGACATCGGCTGGCTGATGGTCACCGCGCCCTACGCGGTCATGGATGATCTTGCCTACACGGCGCCGGTGCCCGAGCCGACGACCTACGCGATGGTCTTCGCCGGTCTCGCGCTGCTGACGCTGGCGCGACAGCGTTCCAAGCGCGGCTGAGTTTCGCGGCACTTGAAGTGATCGAGGCGCGGACCCCGGTCTGCGCCTTTTTCCGTTGAATGAACTCCACCGAGCGATGCCCATGAAGAACTTCTGCCATCGATTCGCAGCGATCGCTGCCGTGGTCGCCCTCCAGGTCGGTGCCGCCGGCGCCGAGGTCGTTTCTCTCACACCGCTTCGCGACACCACGATCTTCGCGGACAGCGACGATACCGCCAGCAGCGCCGGCCAGGCCGCTTTCGCGGGCACGACCGCCAGCGGTCTGCCGCGGCGTGCACTCTTCGTTTTCGATTTCGCCGACATTCCGGCAGGATCCCGCGTCGTCTCCGCCAGTTTTTCGATCTTCGTGGACCGCACGGCGGGTGGTGAACATGCCATGACGCTCCACCGCCTGCTGGACGATTGGGGCACCGGTGGCTCGAACGCCAGCACGAACGGCGGCGGAGTCCCGGCCCTTCCGGGCGATGCGACGTGGTCGCATCGCTTCTTCGGTGACGACACGCGTCAGTGGCGCGACGGAGATGGTGTGCTGGCGCCCGGCGGATGGTTCGCCGCGACGCCGAGCGCCACGACCACCGTCGGCGATCCCGCCAGCTACACCTGGAGCAGTGTCGCGGGGTCCGCTGGTCCCTCCCTCGTGAACGACGTGCAGGGATGGCTGGATGCCCCGGAGACGAACTTCGGCTGGATCCTCGTCGGCAACGAGGCGGTCTCGCGCAGCGCCAAGCGGTTCGGCGCGAGCGAGATCTCCGTCGCGTCCCTGCGGCCGACGCTCCAGCTGGAGATCGTGCCGATCCCGGAACCGTCGACCTACGCGATGATGTTCGCAGGGCTGGCGCTGCTCTCGATCGCGCGGCAGCGTTCCAAGCGCGGCTGATCCAGGCCGGTGGGCAAGGCACCGGCTCGATCGAGTCGGTGCCGATGCATCGCCGTGAGGTGCCTGAGATGGCTCACGCTCCGTGCCACTCCCGCGCCGCCATCGTCCCGCCCCAGAAGGCGAGATCATGGTTCGGCCAGAGCTGCGCGCCGGTCTCGGTGGCCAGCGCCTTCAGCTTGCGGATGCTGGCGAGGGCGAGGTCTTCGCGGTCGTGCCAGCACAGGCCCGGCGCTACTTCGTAGTCGAGGTTCTCGGTGAGGTCGGCGGCGTCGCCGCAGAGCAGGATGGGGGAGCCGTGCGTCGGTTCGATCCACATCGACATGTGGCCGGCCGTATGGCCCGGTGTCGCGATCGCGCGCACGCCGGGGGCCACGTCGTACTCCCCGCGCATCTCCTTGAAGCGGTACGCGCCGGTGAAGTCGTCGGGAAAGTAGCCCATGTCCTCCTGCGCCCGCGCCGAGGCCAGTTCGTCGGCCTGGACGTGGATCTCGCAGCCTGCCACGTCGCACAGCCCACCCGCGTGGTCGAAATGCAGATGGCCGAGGAACACCACGTCGACGTCGGCGGCGGTGAGACCCAGCCGCGTGAAGTGCGCGGGCAGGCGCTGTGACGGATCCATGTCGGGGGCGCCGAACGCGAAGGCCTCGGGCGCGTAGTATTGCGCGCGCTTCTGCGGATCGGCGATCTTCGCGTAGTCGCAGCCCACGTCGTACAGGATGCGGCCGTTCGGCGTCTCGATCAGATACGCGAGGATGGGCGCCTGCACGATCACGCCCGCGCCGCGATGGCGCGTCGACAGGGTCTTCTCGTAGCGGTGCGTGCCGGTGAGCAGCGCAGTGAGTCGGATGCCTTTCATCTCAAACCTCCGCAAGCCATGCCACAGCGTCGTCGACGGTGCGTACCAGGCCGAAAACGCCGCCCTCCACCTGGATCATCCGCATCGCGGCGTCGTGCAAAGAGACATCCGCCGACGCGCACGCATCACGCAGCGTCACGCAGCGGAAGCCGCGGTCGATGGCCGTCCGCAGCGTCGAGCTGACGCAGACCTCGGTGGTGATGCCGCAGAGGATGAGCGAGCGGATGCCGCGCATGGTGAGCATCGCACCGAGCGCCGTGCCCTCGAAGGCGCTGAAGCCGGGCTTGTCGATCACGATCTCGGTGCCGCGCGGCGCCAGTTCGTCGACGATGCCCGCACCGAACTCGCCGCGGATCAGCAGCCGGCCGAGCGGGCCTGCACTGCCCACGGGCGCGCCCGTGCGGCGGGTGGCTTCCATGAAGGCGGGCGGGACGTCCGAGAGATCCGGCGCGTTCGCCTCGCGCGTGTGGACGATGAGCAGGCCGGCTTCGCGCGCGGCCGCGAGAACGCGCGCCACACCGGGGATCGCCGCGCGCAGCAACGACACGTCGAGCCCGGCCATCGCCGCGTAGCCCTGCGGGTCGAGGAAGTCGCGCTGCATGTCGATCACCAAGAGCGCGGTGGATTGCCAGTCGAAGGGAATCATCGGAGTTGCTCCCCTGCGCCTAAGGGCAGGAAGTCCACGGACTCGTCGGATTGCATGGGGCGCCGGTACTCGTGCCGCGCGAGCCGGTTCGTGCGGGTCTCTTTCATCGACGCTTGGCTCCGCTGGGGGAAGAGGTGCGTGCTTCGAGCAGGGCGGCGCCGGCGATGCAGCCGCAGCCCGCCCAGCCCCAGGGGTCGAGGTTCTCGCCGCCTATCAGCAGGGCCGACACGACGGCGGCGACGAGTTCGAAGACGAGCAGGACCCCGGCACGACCGGCCTCGAGGTGCGTCACGCCGTACATCGTCGCCCAGTTGGCCGCCCCCATCCAGATCACCGCGAAGGCGGCGAGCTGCAGCAGCAGCGTGGTGGTGACCGTCGGAAAGGCGGTCCCCGCGACGGGTAGCAGCACGGCACTGATCGCACCGCAGCCCGCGAAGATCGCTGCGGACTTCGTGCCCACGGGGACGTCGGTCGCGAGGCGCGAGGCGATGTTCTGGCCGGCGTAGAACACGCCGGACGCGATCGCGAGCACGTCCTGCCATCCCGGTGGCGCGGCGAGCATGCGCGGACCGCCGAGCAGCATCGCCGCGCCGGAGATCGAGATGCCCACGGCGATGGCCCGCGGCCGGGTGATCGACTCGCCGAGCACGATCCGCCCGCCCAGCACACTCCACACGGGCGCGAGATAGAAGAGCAGCATCATGCGCATCACCTCGCCATAGGTGATCGCCGCGACGAAGCTGGCGATCGCCGTGCCGCCCAGGAGCCCGATCGCCGCGAGCAGGCCCGTCTGGTGCCGCCAGATGCGGCGCTGGCGCCATACGAACGGCAGCATCGCGGCGCCGACGAGGCCGTAGGTCGCAGCGGTGAACGTGACACCGGCGAGACCCAGCGAGGCGAAGTGCTTGAACGCTATCCAGGTGAGCCCCCAGAGCAGCCCGCTCGCGAGCAGCGCGGCGACCGCGGCCCGGTCGGTCGCGACTTCACGGGGGAGCGCCAGTGTCATCGGGTGGTCACGGGTCAGACGACGGTCAGGAACGAAACGCCGTGCGCGCCGACGAAGCGGTCCGCCCGACCGGGCCCCGTGCCCACGGCGCCGTAGTCGTCGTCCAGCACGCGCCGCAGGCGGTTCCGATGGAACGTCTTCAGAAGATCCGTCAGCGGCAGCAGGGCCTGGGGTTCGGCGCCGTACAACTCGTGATGCAGCGCTGGCAGGCGATACCACGGCACGGCCGCACGTTCGTGATGGGCGTTGTGGTAACCGAAGTTGAGCGTGAGCAGGTTGAGCCACGGCCTGCGTGCCGAGATCACGTTCGAGTAGGTGTTCGCCTGCTCGAAGGCGCGATCGCGACCCTCCATCGGCACCTTGAAATGCTCGTCGTGCGTGAAGTACTGCGGGAACGTGTGGTGGAAGGCGTCGAAGCAATTCAGGACGGTGAGCAGCAGCCAGTACGAGGCCGCGTAGCCGACGAGCGCCCAGGGCGAAGCGTTGAAGAGGGCCGCGAACAGGGCGATCCGGGAGACGAGCATCACGATCACGCGGGTGCGTCGGTCCCGCTCGCCGGGGCGCACGAAGGGCCGCACCAGAAGCTGCGCATGCATGATCAGCTCGACCGCCGGCACATGCATCCACTCCAGCGCGACCACCGTGCCGCGGAGCAACGGATGGCGCTTCAGCAGTGCCTTGTAGTCGAACACTGTGACGTCCGCGCGGTCCCGATGGTGGCGCAGGTGCATGTGGCGGATGCGCTCGAACGAGACGTAGGCGGCGCCGCAGATCCAGGCCATCACCTCGCCGATGCGCCGGTTGTGGACCGGCTCCCGGAACAGCGTGAAGTGCGCAGCCTCGTGGATCAGATAGGCCGCGATCACCATCGTGTGGGCCGAGAGGAGGGCGCCGGCGACCACCGCGGGCCACGTCCCTTGCGCCAGCAGCCCCAGGGCGGCGACATGGCCGATGGTCGCGTAGCCGATGGCGATGGTGTTGGGGATGGTGCCGGCGCGCTCCCGCATGAGTCCGCCGGGGGGCAGGTCGGTGGTGGCATCGGACATCGTGGGTCTCCGGATCGGTTGCAGCGACGCACGCCCGGGGGTATGGTCGGCGCGTCCACGTCGAATTTACCTGTAAAAATGGAAGCAGATTCCGTTCCGTCGTGTTCCGCGACGCCTTCGCAGGGTACAAGACGTTGACATCCCGGGCGAATCCAACCCGCGTCGCAAGTCGCGCGCGCCGGACCACCGCCGCCCCGGCGACCGATCCCGGTGCGGCCAGACCCCGTCGTCGGGCCGTTGCGGTGCGCGAACAGCGGACGCGGTTCCTGCTCGCGTTGCGCGAGCTGGACACCGCCTGGGTGGAGACCTTCCATGCCACCGGCCTCTCGGACGTCTATTTCTCCAGGCTCTTCACCGAACTGTGGCTCCGCGGCGGCGAGGCCGTGCCCAAGACCGATGCCTACGGCTACGTGAAGGGCGTCGGCGTGCAGACGGCGATGAAGTACGTGAAGCGTGCGATCGACGAGGGATACCTCGAGGAGGTCGACAACCCGGCAGACGGCCGTTCGCGCCTCATCCGCATGTCGGCGCATCTCACGGAGAGTTTCGAACGCCTGATCGACCGGTCGGCGGCGGCGTTCGCGGAGGCGTTCGCTCCCTTGTAGGCGGGGCCCATGGCCCCGAGAGCGTCGATTCCGGTTGACGCGTTTCCGTGCGCTCACTGCTTTCGGGGCCATGGGCCCCTCCTACGGGGGCGGTGGACGGGAAAAGGTCACGCTGTTGTAGGAGCGGCCCATGGCCGCGAAAGCGATCGTTCCGGGTGACGCGCTTCTGCAGCATCCACCGCTTTCGGGGCCATGGGCCCCTCCTACGGGGGGCAGGGGATGGGAAAAGGTCACGCTGTCGTAGGAGCGGCCCATGGCCGCGAAAGCGGTCGTTCCGGTTGACGCGTTTCCGTGCGCTCACCGCTTTCGGGGCCATGGGCCCCTCCAGCAGCGGCATTGCCCGCGTTTGGTTTGCGTGGCGCACCCACCGTCCCCGACCGAAGCGCCCCTTCAATACGATTTCGGCAGCCCCAGCACCTTCTCCGCGATGTAGCACAGCACGAGCTGCGGGCTCACCGGCGCGAGCCGCGGGATCATCGCCTCGCGCAGATAGCGTTCGATGTGGAACTCCTGCGCGTAGCCCATGCCGCCCAGCGTGAGCATCGCCTGTTCGCACGTCTGGAAGCACGCCTCGGCGGCGAGGTATTTCGCCGCATTGGCCTCCGGTCCGCACGGTTCTCCGGCGTCGTACTTCGAGGCCGCCTTGAACACCATGAGGTCCGCGGCTTCCAGCGCCATCCAGCAGCGCGCCAGCGGATGCTGGATCGACTGGTTCCGGCCGATCGGGCGGTCGAACACGATGCGCTCGCCCGCGTACGCCACGGCGCGTGCGAGTGCCGCGCGGCCGAGGCCCACCGCTTCGGCGGCGATCAGGATGCGTTCCGGATTCAGGCCGTGCAGCAGGTACTCGAAGCCGCGTCCTTCCTCGCCGATGCGGTCCGCTTCCGGCACAGGCAGTGACTCGATGAACAGCATGTTCGAATCGACCGCCTTGCGGCCCATCTTCGGGATCTCGCGGACTTCGACGTGCGTGCGGTCGAGGCGCGTGTAGAAGAGCGACAGTCCGTCGGTGGGTTTCCGACACGCCTCGCGGGGCGTGGTGCGCGCGAGGATCAGCATGCGGTCGGCCACCTGCGCGGTGGAGATCCAGATCTTGCGGCCGTCCAGCACGTACCGGTCGCCCTCGCGGCGTGCGGAGGTCTTCAGGCGGGTGGTGTCGAGCCCGGCGTCGGGTTCCGTGACCGCGAAGCACGCTTTCTCTTCCCCGCGGATGAGCGGCGGCAGCCAGCGCGCCTTCTGCTCGTCGGTGCCGAACACCACGACGGGGTTCAGGCCGAAGATGTTCATGTGGATCGCCGACGCACCCGAGAAGCCGGCACCGGACGCGCTGATCGCCTGCGTGAGGATCGAGGCCTCGACGATGCCGAGGCCGGCGCCGCCATACTTCTGCGGCATCGCGATCCCCAGCCATCCGTCGCGCGCCACGGCGGCGTGGAAGTCGTGGGGAAAGCCGCCGTCGCGATCGCGCGCCAGCCAGTACGCGGCATCGAACGGTGCGCACAGCGCCGTCACGGCATCCCGGATGGCGCGTTGCTCGGGCGTGAAGCCGAAGTCCATCAGCCGGCCGATCCGGTGCGGGTCACATCCTTCGCCACCATCGCGGCGATCTCGTCGTCGGAGTACCCGACCTCGCGCAGCACCTCGGCGGAATGCTGACCCAGCAGTGGCGCCGGCGTCCGCGGACCAGGCGGTGACGCGGACCATCCCGTGGGCGTGCGCGGCGCGAGCAGCGGTCCTTCCGTCGGATGCGCCTCCGGTTCGAAGAAGCCGGTGGCGGCGAGATGCTCGTCGTCGAGCAGGTCGGCCACCTTGTTCATCGGAGCGACGGGAACGTCGATCGACGACAGCAGGGCCATCCACTCGGCGGTGGTGCGCGTCGCGATGAGGCCGGCCAGGAACTCGTATACCTCCGCGATGTGCGCGGCGCGCATGCCGTGCGACGTGAAGCGGGCGTCCTCCAGCAGGTCGGCGCGATCCACCGCGCGGAGGAAGCGATCCCACTGGCGGTCGTTGTAGACGAGCGCGCAGATCCAGCCGTCTTTCGTGGCGTAGGGGCGCCGTTCCGCCAGGCGCGCGTAACCGGTGCCGCCGATCGGGGGCTCGTACGACATCCCCGCGAGATGGTCACCGAGCACGAACTGCGCGACGCTCTCGAACATCGGGACCTCGACCGACTGGCCTTCGCCGGTGCGCTCGCGATGGAAGAGCGCCGCCGTGATGGCGTAGACGGCGTGCAGGCCGGTGACGCGATCCGCGAGGTTCACCGGCGCGTAGCGCGGCGGTGCGGTCCCGTCGCGCGATGCGAGCCACGGCAGGCCCGTGATCCCCTGGATGAGATCGTCGTAGGCGGCGCGGCCTGCGCCGGGACCTTTCTCGGCGTAGCCGTAGGCACCCACGTAGACGATCCGCGGGTTGACCGCGCGGACGTCCTCGTACGACAGCCCCAGGCGTGCCATCGCCGCGGGTCGCACGTTGTAGACGAGCACGTCGGTGCGCGCGGCGAGCCGTAGCACGGCCTCGCGGCCTTCGGGCTGTTTCAGGTCGAGCACGATGTCGCGCTTGCCGCGATTGAGATGCAGGAAGAGGTGGCCCATCCCGGGGGATTTCATCGGCCCCACGTGGCGCATGTTGTCGCCCTCGCGGGATTCCACCTTGATCACCTCCGCGCCCAGCTCCGCGAGGATCTGCGTGGCGAACGGACCCATCACCACGGTGGTGAGGTCGAGGATCTTCACTCCGGACAGCGGACCGGCCATGGGTCGAGTTTCCTATTGAGGTTGGATGCCGGCGTCGCGGATGAGCCGGCCCCAGGTGTCGAGCTGACTGCGCAGGTAGGCCGCGAAGGGCTCGGGGCCCAGCGGATCCACCTCGAAGCCGAGGGCGGCGAGACGCGCCGCCATGTCGGGGCGCGTCAGGATGGCGATCACCTCCCGGGCGAGGCGCGTGACGACGGGCTTCGGCGTACCGGCGGGGACGAGAAGACCGTTCCACGAACCGACCTCGAAGCCCTTCAGCGTGTCGGAAACCGGTGGCGTGTCGGGCAGCGAGGCGATGCGCTTCTCGGTGGCGACGCCGAGCAGTCGCACGCGGCCGGCGGCAATCTGCGGCATCGCCGTCGCGACGTCCGCCACCATCATGTCCACACGGCCCGATGCGACGTCGCCGATGGCATGCGGACTCGCCTTGTACAGCACGCTCACGAGCTTGACCTTGCCGAGCCGCGCGATGGTCTCCGCGGCCACGAGCGACGAACTGCTGGCCGACGCGAACGTGAGCCCGTCGGGCCGCGAGCGTCCGAGGTCGACGAGCTCGCGCATCGTCTTCACGGGGAGCGCCGTGGCGCAGATCACGACGAACGGCAGCGTGGCGCTGCGGACCACCGGATCGAAGTCCTTCACCGGGTCGTACGCGAGCGTCTTGTAGAGGTGCGGATTCGCCGAGTGCGTCGTGTTCGTGGTCATGAACACCGTGTACCCGTCGGGCGCGCTCCGGGCCACGTGCACCGCGGCGATCTGGCCGAACGCGCCGGGGCGATCGTCCACCACGACCGTCTGACCGAGCCGTTGCGACAGCTCGTGGGCCAGCAGTCGCGCCATCGTGTCGGTGGCGCTCCCGGGGGCGAAGGGCACGACGAGGCGGAGGGGGCGGTTCGGATACTCGCCGGTCTCGGCGGCCCAGGCCGGCACGACCATCAGGGCGGCCGCGATCGTCAGGAGCCAGCCGTAGACGCCGGATCTCGCACCGGTGAAGGCGCGCGCGGTGCGGCGTTGCGTTGTTGTTGTCATCGGACGTCCTCCAGCGACCGATTGTAGCCGTGCTCCCGTCCGTGGCCGTGCTGTGGAGCGCCCGGCGTGTGCTGCGCCCTGGGACAGCGCCTCGACCCATAGGGGCGCCGCCGCTCGGCCCGGGTACCTGACCGCGGAAGAAGTTTGCGGCATCGGACGCGAGGAAGAGGGCGGTGGCCGCGATCTCCTCGGGGTGGTCGAATCGGCCTGCGCGCGTTGCCGTCTCTCGTTGCGGAGGCAAGCGAGGTACCAACGCGTGCCACGTTCGATCCAAGGGGCGAGGCACCGGGAATCCGGCGGCTTGGCAGGTTCCATCGAGAATGCGATTGCACACGCCGGCACGACGTCGAGGCGATCGGCTTCGAGCGCGCCCGCTCGCGGCGCCGCCCGACCCCGCCGGCGTCATGGGTCGCGGAAGCCATCCATCGGTGCTTGTCGCTCGGTTTGGTCTCGATGTATCTTTGCAAACGTAGCGAGAGCCGATGCCTGCAATGCATGGGGGTCGGCGCCGTGGGGTCGATTCGTCGATCGTTACGGCGACTATCGTTATATCCATTCGAATATCAAAAGAGGTGGGCTCGACCGCGCGTGCGGCGATCCGCCCGGAACACACAGGAGCCTCGAGATGCATACGAACGAAAGAGCGCGAACGGGTCGGATCGGAGGTGCATGGGTGGGCGCGGCGTGGCTGCTGCTGGCCGCGCCGGGCGCATGGGCGCTGCAGGTCTCGCTGCTGCCGTCGCAGGATGCGGTGATCTACGGCGTCGGATTCACCGGCAATGCGAGCGGCGTCGGCGAGGCCCTGTTTGCGGGCAACACCGGCGGCGGGAGCCCACGGCGGTCGCTGCTGCAGTTCGACCTCGGGGCCATTCCCGACGACGCCACCATCACGAGTGCCGCGCTCACGCTCTTCGTCGACCAGGCGCCCAACGCGACGGTGCGCACCTTCTCCCTGTTCGAGTTGACGGAGGCGTGGACGACCGGAACGTCCAATGCCGCTGCGTCCCCCGGCCAGGGCGTTGCGGCGCAGGCCGGTGATGCGACCTGGCTGTATCGCAGTTTCCCCGGCGGCGGGAACGCCGGCGCCCTCTGGTCCAGTCAGGGGGGCACGTTCGACCCTGCAGTGGTCGCGAGCGCGTCCGTGGGTGCGCTGAGCGTGGCCGGCAATCCGGCATCGGTCTACACGTGGACCGGCCCCGGCATGGTGGCGAGCGTGCAGGGATGGCTGGACGCCCCGGACACCAACTTCGGTTGGATCCTCGTCGGCAACGAGTCGGCGACGCAGTCCGTGAAGCGCTTCGTGAGCAGCGATGCGGATGTCGACGACTGGCTCAAGCCGAACCTACGCCTGACGTACGACCTCGCGCCGCCGATCCCCGAGCCCTCGACCTGGGCGTTGCTGACCGGAGGCCTGCTGCTGGTGGGTGCGGTAGGGCGCCGTCGGCGGTCCGCCACCAGCCGGGGGTGACGGCACGCGCAGGCCGCGCGCCGTGTCTCGGGATTCTGCTGACGTCCGCGTTGCTGCTGGCGGACGCGTGCGTCGCCGACGGGATCGTCGCGCCGGAGGTCAGGGTCCGTGCCCGACGGTTGCCGGAGATCTCGGAGATCTACCCGGATCTCCAGCCCGACAGCCCTCTGAACGCCTACCGGACGCCACCCAGCAGTCGGCTTGCGGTCCAGACCTTCACCGCGCGCGAGATCGATGCGCTGCGGCCGACGGACGTCTTCGATCTGCTGAATCACGCGGCCGGCGTGCTTTCGCTCTACCAGGGGCGCAAGGTGCCGTACTCGGTCCGGATCCGTGGGGACCTGCACTTCGGATACGTGATCGATGGCGTGTACATGCCTTCCGAATCGGCTGCGCGGATCCTTCAGACGCTGCCGGTGACCGCCATCGAGCAGGTCGACATCGTGCGTGACAGCACGGCGCTGACGCTCGGTCCGATGGTCGACTTCGGGCGACCGTCGGGGGCACCCAACGATGGCTTCATCGTCATCCGCACGCGCCGGCCCCGCGGTACCGAGGCATCGATTGCCGCGCGTGCCGAGCGCTTCGAGGGCCGCGGAGCCAGCGTGTTCACCGGCATCGCCGGCGAGAATGCCTACGTGTCCGCCCTCGCATCCCGCCAGTCGACCGACGGCCGGCCCGACGAACACATGGCGCGCGAGTCCGAAGCCTGGATGGTCCGGACCGGTTTCTCCGGCGCCGGCCTGCGGGCGGAGTTCTCGGCGTTTCGCGACACGACGATGCAGCAGTTCCAGGCGGCCGATCCGCGCCGCAGCACGCTCGCTCCGCAGCGATGGTCGTTCGCGCCGATCGATACGACGATGCTCGCGGGCAACTTCAGCGCGCAGTGGAACGATGTCCACAGCACCCTGGCCGTGCTGTCGTCTTACCGGGTGCGTGCCACGCTCGTCGCGGCGAGCGTGCTGCCGGTGGAACCGAACATCTTTCCCAACGAGGAGGCTCTGACCAACTTGGACGTGAAGCACACCGCCCGCTTCGGCGACACGCTCGTCCGCTTCGGCGCCCAGGCGATGCACTGGGACACGCCCACGGGCCAGAGCTACTACGAAGGCTATCCGCGCGAGGAGTACGTGCGCGGTGCCTTTGCGACGCTGGAGCAGGGCTTCCTGGACCGGCAGCTCGTCGTCGACGGTGCGGTCCGCATCGATGACCAGCACATCGTCCGCGGCGTCGACCACTACTTCGCCGACCAGCAACTGCTGCAGAAGCCCGCGATCCGCGATCGCGATCTTCCGGCCAACCGTTTCGGTTCGATCGGCGCCGCGTGGACGCCTGCGCCGTCGTGGAAGGTGACAGCTCGGGCCTACGTGGCGCGACAAGGCGGTGTGGAGAGCGTCCCGGCCGTCGACAATCGCGTACTGGATCCCGAGGCACAGGAGAAGTTCGAGGCCGGCGTCGCGTTCACGGGATCGCGCGCGCTGCAGCCGGCGTTCACGGTGTTCCGCACCCGCATCCGCAATGCGAAGTTTCCGGCGCGCGATGTGCGAACGCGCGCCGGTGTCGTCACGTCGCTCTGGAGCCAGACCGATGTGGACCGGCACGGATTCGAGGCGGTCGTGAATGGTGTGCTCGGGTCGGAGGATGTCGTCACGCACTATCGGTTCGCATGGACCGTCGTCGGGGGCGACACGACGAGCGAGGACTACGGTCGCACCTCACCACGCAATCTCTTCAACGCGTCGATCCGCCACGTCCGCGGCCTCTGGGAGGCGAATATCGCAGCGACCCGCGCCGACGAGTTCCTGTCGAACTGGAGGTCCCTCGACAACCGCTTCCATCCGATCGGCGACTACGTGCGCGTCGACGCCAATGTCGGCCGGAACTTCCACGTGGGTCCGACGCTGGCCCGCGTCTCCGTATACGGCCGCAACGTGGGCAATGCCCGATACGAGACCCAGCTCGGCTATCGCGATCCTGGTGCGATCTGGGGCGTCGAACTGAGGGTGGATCTGTGAGCGGCCACGAGGCGGGCCGCCGTCATCGTCGTCGGCTGCTGCTCGCGCTCGCAGCGACGGCCATGTTGCCGCTCCCGGCCCGCGCCGATGCCGACCCTCTGCTCCGCGTCGCTGTTGTCGGAGGCATCCGGATGTGCGGTGTATGGGACCGGCTGGTGCCGCGCATCGAGCGCGCGACCGGTGTTCGCGTCGAGCCGGCGTCGGCCGCGCCCAAGGAAGTGGTCGTCCCGGAGTTCCGTCGCGGTACCGCCGACCTGCTGATCGTGCACGGTGGCGACGAGACGTTCGCACTCGAAGCCGAGGGGCTGGGCGCGCCACTCCGTGTGTGGGCGTTCAACGAGCATGTGGTCGTCGGGCCGGTCGAGGATCCGGCGGAGGTCGCCGGGGCCGGCAGCGCGGTGGACGCGCTCGCCCGGATCGCACGGCAGCATGCCCCGTTCCTCGCGTTCCGTGATCCTGGCAGCCATGCCATCGTGCAGCGACTGTGGAGGAAAGGCGGCGTTGCGAGACCGTCGCCCCGTTGGGTGATGACCGACGAGACCACCGACCCGCATGAGGTGCTCGCACTGGCGTCGGTGCAGCGTGCGTACGTGGTGGTGGGACACATTCCCGTCGCGTTCGGCAAGCTGCGCGGGGAGGGAATGGCGGTGCTGTTCACCGGGGACCCCGACATGCGGCGCGCCTACGTGATCGTCGAACCTGGACCGGCCCATCCGGCAGGGGCGGTCACCCGGGCGCTGGCGCGGCGTGTCGCGGACTGGCTGGTCTCTCCCGCCGGGCAGGCCGCGTTGCGCGATGCCGATGCCGAAGCGGGCGGCCCCTGGATATTTCCCCGCCTGGGGTGATGCCGCGCCCCGCCCGCTACCCGAGCCAGTCCTTCATCCGGCGCGCGTAGTCGGCGCCGCGCGACACGCGCTGCATCAGTTCGTCGTCTGCGACGCCTTCCAGCGACTCGGGGGTCGCGCCTTCGCGCAGCGCCTTCAACGTGTCGTGCACCGCCTGCACCGCGGCCATGAAAGGCTGGTGCCCCTGCAGACAGATTCGTACGCCCTGCGAGGCGAGCCACGGCCTGTCGAAGAGCCCCTTCCCTGCGCCGCCCAGGATGAGCGGGAGCTTCACCTCGGCCGCCAGTGCTTCGAGGTCCGCGCGCTGCTTGATGCCGACGACGAAGATCGCGTCGACGCCCGCCTCGGCATAGGCCTTCGCGCGGGCGATGGTGTCGGCCATCCCGGTGATGGACGGCGCGCTCGTGCGGCCGGCAATCACCAGCTTCGGATCGCGGCGGCCTTCGAGCGCCGCGCGCATCTTGCCGATGCCTTCCTCCACCGACAGCAGCCGCGCCTTGCCCCCGGCGCCGAAGGGCTGGGGCAGGTCGGTGTCCTCGATGGAGAGCCCTGCGACGCCGGCGGCTTCCAGCGCCTCGACCGTCCGCATCACGTTCATCGCGTTGCCGTAGCCGTGGTCGGCGTCGACCATCAGGGGCAGTTCGCCGGCGCGGCAGATGCGGTGCGCCTGCTCCGCGAATTCGGTGAGGGTGAGCACGATGATGTCCGGTGCCCCCAGCACGGTGAGCGACGCGATCGACCCCGCGAACATGCCGACCTCGAAGCCGAGATCCTCGGCGATCCGCGCAGACACGGGGTCGAAGACCGAGCCGGGGTACACGCATGCGTCGCCGGCGAGGAGGCCACGGAAACGTTCACGACGGGCGGACCAGCGGGCCATGGAGCCTCCGGGCATCGGCGATCGAAGACGGGGCGATCAGCGGGCCGCGCCGAGCGTGGCGTCCATCTCGACGGGGCGGCCATTCCGGATGATGCGCAGGCGGACCTTGTCGCCGGGCTTGCGGGCGCCGAGTGCCGCGACGAGGGCCGCGCTGTTGGCGATGGCCGCGTCGTCGATCGCGGCGATGACGTCATCGGGACCGACGCCCGCACGGCGCGCGGCCCCGTCGGGCTTCACCTTGACGATCCACGTGCCGCCCTCCAGGCGCCACATTTCGCGCTCGAAATCCATGGGATCGCGGGTGACGACGCCGAGCGAGGCGCGTTCTGCGGGCGGCTCCTCGGCGCCGAGGGCTGGGAGGGCTGCGATGGCGAGAATGCAGGCGAGGACAGAACGGCGGGCGGACGAAGCGGGCATGGGGAACTCTTCACGGGTGGTCGGGGCGAGGATAGTGGGTCGTGCGCGCCCGGACAACGTCCGCAGCACGGCCCATCGAGCCGCACTGGGACCGCCGGATGGGACGCTTCGTTCCGTCCACCCGGGTCGAGACCGTGCGACCGTGGCGCTGCGAGGAGATCCTCCGATCGGATCACATCCGGTGACGGCGCCGTGTCATCCGTGCTTGTTAGCGTCGCCATCCCGAGACAAAACGGCATACGACCGGAGACCTACCATGAACTTCCGCCCCCGCATTCTGGCTGCCCTGATCGGCACCGCGTTTTCCATCGCCAGCGCCACCGGCCACGCCGCCGGCCCCATCGAGAGCGTGTCGAAGCTGTGGTCGTTCAACCACTTCACCGCCGGCGGCACCGTGCCGACGGGCAACGGCCGGTCGGCCGAGATCGTCGCCTTCGATGCCGCCACGGCGAACCTGTGGGTGCTCGGCGGCAACGGCCTCGACGTGCTCGACCTCGACGGCAACCTGCTGAAGTCGTTCGAGACATCGACCGTTCTCGGCAGCCCCAACAGCATGGCGATCCGCAACGGCATCGCCGCCGTCGCTTTCAACAACCTCACCACTCGCGAAGGTGCTGGCACCGTCCACTTCTTCGACACCACAACCTTCCTGTCGGCCGCGTCCGTCGGCGCCGCGAGCCTGGGCAGCGTGACCGTCGGCAACGTCCCGGACATGATCACCTGGACCAATGACGGCCGGCTCCTCGTGGCGAACGAGGGGGAGCGCTTCGTGGCGTCGGGCGTGACGGTGAACCCGGTGGGAAGCGTCGGCGTCATCGCGTACAACGCGGCGGCACCGGGCAGCTCCGCGGTCACCACCGTCGGCTTCGAATCGTTCGACGGCCAGGAAGCATCCCTGCGTGCCGCCGGCGTGCGCATCCAGGCGGGCACCAGCGCCTCGGTGGCGCTCGAGCCCGAGTACATCGCGATCGCCCCGGACGGCAAGACCGCCCAGGTCGTGCTGCAGGAGGCCAACGCCATCGCGACCCTCGACCTGCAGACGCTCACCTTCACGGGCATCGTCGGCCTTGGCACCAAGGACTTCAACGCGCCCGGCGTCACGATGGACCCCTCCGATCGTGACGGCGGCGTCGCCTTCCGCAATGTCCCGGTGAAGTCGCTCTACCAGCCCGACGGCATCGCCGCTTTCACCGCCAACGGCAAGACCTACTACGCAATGGCGAACGAAGGCGATGCCTTCACGGACGATGCCGATATGCGGCGTCTCTCCAGCTCTGCGGTGGTCCTCGACCCGACCGTGTTCCCGGATGCCGCAGCGCTCAAGCTGGAAGCCAATCTCGGCCGGTTGAACGTCTCCCTCATCGGCGCCGACGGGCTCGGTGCCGGGCCGAGTGGCTTCACCGAGATCATCGGCATCGGCGGGCGTTCGATGTCGATCCGCGATGAGAGCGGCGCCCTCGTCTTCGATAGCGGCGACGTGCTGGACCGCGAGGCCCACGCGCTCGGCCTGTATGCGGACGGCCGCAGCGACGACAAGGGCGTCGAGCCGGAGGGCATCGCGCTGTACACGGTGGCCGGCCGGACCCTCGCCTTCGTCGGCCTCGAGCGCACCACCCGCAGCGCCGTGGCCGTGTTCGACATCACCGATCCGGTGAACTCGAGCTTCCTGCAGATGATCGTCGGCGAGGCGGGCACGGAAGTCCGACCCGAGGGCATCCTGGTGTTCGAGAATGCGGGGCGGATTTTCCTGGCTGTCGCCAACGAATCGATCGACGACGTTCCGTCGCTGACCGGTTCGCATCGCACCGCCCTCTTCGAGATCACCCCGGTACCCGAACCGTCGACCTACGCACTGATGGGGATCGGACTGTTCGGTGTGGCGACCCTGGCGCGCCGCCGCCGGGTGCGCTGATCCTCCGGGTCCGGGAACGCACGGGTCGGGCGAAGCCCGACCCGCGGGGGTTGTTTCCATCGCCGAGGAATCCAGTGGCGAGGCTCCTTCGTGGGTCGAGCTCCGCTCGACGCGGCGATGGCTTGGGAACCTCGGCGAATCCAGGAACGCGGGCGTCGAGCGAAGCTCGACCCACGGGGGTTGTTCTCAGCGTCGAAGACTCCAGTCGCGAGGGCCCTTCGTGGGTCGAGCATCGCTCGACGCGGCGTCGGCTTGGGGACAACAGTGACTCCCGCCACGCCGAGGTCGTTACGCCGTCCTACCGTTCCCCGCCCCGCCGCATCGCTCGCCAGTCCTCCTGCAGTGCCACTGCGGGGTCGAACAGTGGCGAGTCGCTAACGACGTATTCCCCCTTGCCGTTGGTCCACGCGTTCTTCCAGCCCGCCGACAGCTCCACCCGCTCGTTCGTCCGCGGGTCGGTGTACGTCTCCACGCCGCGGAGCGCCTGGCCGAACTGCTCCCGGATGCGATCCTGGCTCTGGCGCTGGTAGGCGGCGACCTCCTGACGTGATTGTTCGATGGATTGCTGCGCTTCCCGCCACATCCGCGATCGGTTCGCGTTCTCGCGGTTCTGCACCTGGCCGATCGCCTGATAGAACCGCGACACGGCACCGACGTACTGCGGATTGATCTGAACCGACGCGAGGATCTGGGCGAAGAGCGGTGCCCGGGCGTCCAGTTCTCCCTTCGGCGCGCGCATCGCCTGGATGTCCTGCCCCGTCAGTTGGAAGTTGCGCGACTTCGCGTTGTAGTCGCCCTGCAGCATCGCCGCGCTGTTCAGCCCCACCGAGATGTTGGCGACGACCGATGCCGTGATCCATTCCTCCGCTGGTCGGCCACCCACGTCGAGGGCGAGCCTGACGCGGCCGACGTCGCCGGTGCGCTGCGCTTCGATGCCCGCTGCGGCGTACTGCTGATTGATCGGCGCGAAGCTGCGTCGCAGCGTCTGGGTGGCCGACTGCATCGGCTCGGCGGCGACGATCCGCGCGCCGGGCCGGATCTGCGGGACGACCATCCCGCGGAGGAAATCCACAGCGCCCACGGCGGGACCGGGCTGGCAGCCGGTCTGCGCCTGCGCGTTCTGCTGCAGGATCTGCTGCATCTGCGGATCCTCCGCCGCCGCCCACGTGTACGACGGCAGGAACTCGACGCCCGTGATGCCGTCCGGGGCCGTCGCTCGGAATCGGAGCTGGATGATGTTCGACGGGCAGCCGGGGTTCGAGATCCAGCGGACGCCGCCCTCGCTCTTCCAGTCGCTGGGGACCAGGAAGCGGAACACCTCGACGGGTTCGCCCCAGCCCTCGGCGTCCATCACGCGCACGACGCGCATGCGCTGGTACGCCGGCTTTCCGGTCGCGGCTGCCGACGGCTTCGCTGCCGCGGGCTTCGGTGTGGCCGCGAGGAGGGCGCGCCTCTTCGCTTCGTATTCGTCCTTCGTGAGGACACCGCTTCGCCACGCGCTCTCGAGCGCCTCGAGACGCGTCGCGTCGGCGGCCCACGCGACGCCGTGGCCTGCAGAGGTGGCCAGGAGGAGGGCCAGCGTGATGGCTGCGGCGGGTTTCATGGCGGCGCTCCGTCCGGACGGGAAGGTGCTGCGATTGTCGCGCGGTCTGCTCGCCCTGTCGCTGCCGGACGGTCGGGCACGGACGAGGTGCGCAGCCGTTCGGGCCGCCCCCGGATGGTGCGCGGGGCGGTGCTTTCCGGAGAGTTTCGTCGCGATGCGCACCGTTTTCCGATGGCATGCCGATTGCCAAGTAGAGCCACGAAAGGAGCGGATCGACTTCGCTCTGGTGTCGGCTAGGGTTCCGGGCGCGGAGGCGCTGCTGGTCCGAGAGCCGACGGTCCCGCGGGTGCATCGCGGGGCTCCACGGCGGGACAAAAGCCCGGGAGAACGAGTGTGGTCCTTTCATTCGTCGTCCCGCCGTCACGTCCAACCGGGAGCATGCGATGTCCATGTTCGAGCTTGCCCGCAGCCGCCTTCACAGGCTTCTACGCGTTCACTTCCGCCCGCTGATCGCTGCTGCGGCCGTCAGCTCGCTGGCCATGACGACCCTGCCCGCCCGGGCCGAGATCAAGGTGGGCTACAGCGACTGGCCGGGCTGGGTCGCCTGGGCGATCGCCGAACAGCAGGGCTACTTCAAGAAGCACGGCGCCGCCGTCAGGCTCGTCTGGTTCGCCAACTACAGCGATTCCATTTCCGCCCTCTCGTCCGGGCAGGTCGATGCCAACTGCCAGACCTGGTCCGACACCATGGCGCCGCTTGCCAAGGGCATCCCGCTCAAGGTCGTTCTCGTCAACGATAACTCCGCCGGCAACGACGCCGTGATGGCCGGCCCGAAGGTGAAGCGCTTCGCCGACCTGAAGGGCAAGACCGTGGCGCTGGAGGAGTTCAGCGTGTCCCACTTCCTGCTCGTGACCGCCCTCACCCGGAACAAGCTGAGCGCGAAGGACGTGAAGATCGTGAACCTCTCGGCGGGCGACGCTGCAGCAGCGTTCCTCAGCGGGCGCGTGGATGCCGCCACCGTGTGGAACCCGTGGGTCAACAAGATCGAGTTGTCGGGCAAGGGCCGGTCGCTCTTCTCGTCGAAGGATATTCCCGGACTCGTGCCCGACCTGCTGGTCGCCCAGGAGAAGTCCCTCGCCGCGCACCGCAAGGACTTCATCGGCATGGTCAAGGCCTGGTACGACGTCGAGAGGTTCATCCGCGAGGATCCCGACGAAGCCGTGAAGATCATGGCGAAGATCGTCGGCCTCACGCCCGAGGAGTACAAGGTCTTCCTGCCGGGCACGCGCTTCTTCGGCGAGAAGGAGAACCTCGAAGCCTTCGGGACGGACGCCTCGACCACCAGGACGCTCATCGGCGCCGCCCCTGCGATCGTGAAGTTCCTCGACGCCTACAAGCTCGTCGAGGGCAAGCCCGATTTCGCGAAGGCGCTCGACGCCTCCCTCGTCAAGGAAGTGGCGAAGAAGTAGGGAGCCCCGCCCATGTCCGCAAGTCTTCGTACCGCCCGCCCCGGTTTCTGGTCCATCCGCGGACCGCTGTCCCGCCAGCACTACTGGCTGCTGGCGGTTGCCGGCCTCGTGCTGCCGCTCGCTGCGTGGTGGGGCATTGCGACCTTCGGCGGCATCGAGAAGGTGTTCATGCCCTCGCCCAGCGCCGTCTGGGATCGCGTCGCCACCTGGGTCGTCGAGGACCATCTCTCGGCCGACATGGCGATCAGCATCTACCGCGTCACGGCGGGCTGGGCGCTGTCCGCGGTGATCGCGTTGCCGCTCGGCCTCCTGATCGGCACGTTCCGTCCGGTGCAGGCGGTGCTCGAGCCGCTTACCGACTTCATCCGGTACATGCCCGCAGTCGCGTTCATTCCGCTGGTGATGCTCTGGATCGGCATCGACGAGGGCTCCAAGATCGGCATCATCTTCATCGGCACCTTCTTCCAGATGGTGCTGATGGTCGCCGAGGACGTCCGCCGCGTGCCGCTCACGCAGATCGAGGCGGCGCAGACGATGGGCGCCAACCGGTCGGAGATCATCCGGCTCGTGCTGCTGCCGTCCGCCAAGCCCGCGCTGCTCGATACGATGCGCGTGACGATGGGCTGGGCCTGGACGTATCTCGTCGTCGCGGAACTCGTGGCCGCGAACTCGGGCCTCGGCTACGCGATCCTGAAGGCGCAGCGCTTCCTCCAGACCGACAAGATCTTCGCCGGCATCATCATCATCGGTCTCGTCGGGCTGATCACCGATCAGCTCTTCCGCCTGTGGCACCGGAAGGCGTTCCCCTGGATGCATCTCAAATGACGGCGCCTGCTCCGCGCATCTCCATCCGAGGCCTCGGCAAGATCTTCGAGGGCCGCCAGCGCGTGGTTGCCCTGGAGGACATCAGCCTCGACGTGCAGGACAACGAGTTCGTCACGCTGGTCGGCGCGTCGGGATGCGGCAAGTCGACGCTGCTCCGGATCATCGGCGGGCTCGAATACCACACGAGCGGCGAGCTGGTCGCGGCCGGCAAGGCGGTGGCCGGGCCGGGCGCCGACCGTGCCATGGTCTTCCAGCACTACAGCCTGTATCCGTGGCTCTCGGTGATGGACAACATCAAGTTCTCGCGCCGGCTCGCGGTGAACCGGCAGGACCTCACCTCCGCCGACGTCGAGCGGGCCGCCGGCCGTGCCGATGCGCTGTTGCACCTCATGGGCCTGCCCGCGATGGCCAACGCGTTCCCCAGCCAGCTCTCCGGCGGCATGCAGCAGCGCGTGGCCATCGCGCGCGCGCTGATGCCGCGGCCGGAGATCCTGCTGATGGATGAACCGTTCGGCGCGCTCGATGCGCAGACGCGCGAGGTGATGCACGACCTCATCCTGCACGTCGCGAAGCTCGAGAAGGCCACGATCGTCTTCGTCACCCACGACGTCGAGGAGGCGCTGTACCTCGGCAGTCGCGTCGTGCTGATGGCGCCGCGGCCGGGGCGCATCGACACGATCTACGACGTGCCGCTGCCCGCCGAGCGGCACCAGGAGATGAAGCACAGCCGCGAGTTCCTCGACATGAAGCGCGAGATCCTCCACCGCATCCGCGAGACTTCGGGCATCAGGACCGACACGGATCTGCTGGCGCAGATGTCGCGGAGCGCAGCGGACTAGGCGCTTCGAACCATCACCGTCGCGGCCCGAGAGCCGCGCGTGACACACGGAGGCAGGATGACGACGAACACGATGGGCACGCCCCCGGGGCCGGTGCTCTGGGAGGAGACGATCCCCGGCGGATGCCACTGGTCGGGGGTCGTGCGGCGCGGCGTCGGGCTGCGCATCACCGACACGCTCGGCACGGGCAATCTCGCCATGCTCATCTTCAACTTCGAGGAGAAGTCGGAGCGCTACAACATGCCCGACACCCTCAAATCGCAGCACACCGCCTACCTGTCGAAGGGCCGCGTGCTGATGACGGACATGGGGCGCGCGATCGCCTCCATCGTCGAGGACACCGCGGGCTGGCACGACACGGTGGCTGGCGTGAGCCACGACGACCAGTTGCTCGAGCGCTTCGGTGTGCGGCGCTTCCAGGAGCATCGGAACGACATGCAGCGCAGCGGCCGTGAGGGCTTCCTGAAGGAGCTCGGCCGCTGGGGTCTTGGCCGGCGCGATCTGCACGCCAACGTGAACTGGTTCACGAAGCTCGTGGCCGACGACGACGGCGGTCTGCATTTCGACGCAGCCCATCGCGCCCCGGGTCAGTTCGTCGACCTCCGCTTCGACATGCACGCGCTGGTGATCGTCTCGGCGGCGATGCATCCGCTCGATCCGCGGACCACGTGGGCGCCGTCCCCCATCGCGCTCACCGCCTGGCGTTGCGGCCTCGCGCCGGTCGACGATCTCTGTCGCAACTTCCGCGGCGAGAACCGGCGCGCGTTCGAGAACACCGAGCGGTACTTCGCGGCGTAGGCGCCCCGCACCCGCGCACGCTACGTCATCACGGAGGAAGGCAACATGACGCAGTCACTGACCGAGAGCCTGCTCGATCCGGCGGATGCCGTTATCGACGAGATCTGCCCCGCGGGCGAGCCGTGGATGAAGACGATCCGCAAGGGCCAGGTCTTCCGCATCCTCGACACCGAGGGCAACCAGGCGGTCGACACGCTGTTCTACAACGCCGCCGATCCCGAGGAACGCTACAGCGCGGTCGACACGATCCAGCGGCAGGCCAACCTCTACCTCGGCGTCGGCACGAAGCTGATCTCTACGGAAGGGCGCGCGCTCCTCACGATCGTGGCCGACACGTGCGGGCGGCACGACACCCTGGGCGGCGCCTGCGCGCAGGAGAGCAACACCGTGCGCTACTCGCTCGACAAGCGCCCCATGCACGCCTGCCGCGACAACTTCCTGTCGGCCATCGCCCACGATCACCGACACGCACTCGGCAAGCGCGACATCACGCACAACATCAACTTCTTCATGAACGTCCCCGTGACGCCGGCGGGAGATCTCCGTTTCGCGGACGGCATCTCGGCCCCGGGCAAGTACGTGGAGATGCGCGCGGAGATGGACGTGGTCTGTCTCATCTCGAACTGCCCGCAGTTGAACAACCCGTGCAACGCGTACAACCCGACGCAGATCCGGTTGCTGGTGTGGGATGGGGTGTGATGGGGGCGATGGCGCGGGCGACGGAGATTGATGGCATGCGACGTCCTCCGGTGCGCCGTCGCTTTCGCGGGCATGGCCCGCCTCTCGGGCCTGTCGGCCCGCGGCGGGTTGGCCCGCATGGAGTACGAACAAGGGGAGGGCCCCTTGTTTATCCCCCCGTGGTGCGCCACCGCTTTTGCCTTCGTATCCCGCGGCGCCATGGTTCGGGTGATCGCGTCCACGATGGCGTGCAACGGATACCTGCGTGCCACCGCTTTCGCGGGCATGGCCCGCTCCTACACGCTCAACTTGAATTGGTCGGGATCGGTGAAGCACCACGAACTGTAGGAGCGGGCCATGCCCGCGAAAGCGGTGGAAGCCCCAGGATCCTTTGCCCTTAGCTCCCAGCCCCCAACCCACTCACCCGCTCCGTGTTCACCACTGTCCTCATCGCCAACCGCGGCGCCATCGCCTGCCGCGTGATCCGCACCCTGCGCCGCATGGGGGTGCGCTCGGTCGCCGTGTACTCCGAGGCCGATGCGCCCTCGCTGCACGTGACCGAGGCTGACGAGGCCCATGGCATCGGGCCGGGGCCGGCGGGGGAGAGCTATCTGCGTGCGGAACGGATCCTCGAGGTGGCGCGGCTCGCCGGCGCGCAGGCGATCCATCCCGGCTACGGATTCCTCTCCGAGAACGCCGACTTCGCGCAGGCGTGTGCCGATGCCGGCATCGCGTTCATCGGGCCGAAGCCTGCGCAGATGCGCGCCTTCGCGCTGAAGCACACCGCCCGCGACATCGCGGCCGGCCGTGGTGTGCCGCTGCTGCCGGGATCGGGGCTGCTGACCGACGTGGGCCACGCCCGTGCAGAGGCGCTGCGCATCGGCTACCCCGTGATGCTGAAGAGCACCGGCGGTGGTGGCGGCATCGGCATGCGGCTCGTCTGGAGCGAGGATGCGCTCGCCGAGGCCTTCGCGTCGGTCGGGCGGCTTGCACGTGCGAACTTCAAGGACGCCGGTCTCTTCCTCGAGAAGTACGTGGAGCAGGCACGCCACGTCGAGGTGCAGATCTTCGGCGATGGCCGCGGACACGTCGTCGCGTTGGGCGAGCGCGACTGCTCCGTGCAGCGCCGCCACCAGAAGGTCATCGAGGAGACACCGGCGCCGCGCATCTCGGCGGGCACGCGGCAGCGCCTGCTCGACACGGCCGTGCGTCTCGGCGAGGCGGTCGGCTACGAGTCGGCAGGCACCGTCGAGTTCGTGCTGGACGACGCCACCGGCGAGTTCTACTTCCTGGAAGTGAACACGCGGCTGCAGGTGGAGCACGGTGTCACCGAACAGGTGACGGGCATCGATCTCGTCGAGTGGATGGTGCGGCAGGCCGCTGGGGAACTCGACCTCGCGGGGTTCGAGGCGAAGCCCGAGGGCGCATCGATCCAGGTGCGGCTCTACGCGGAGGATCCCGCGAAGGATTTCCAGCCGTCGAGCGGCCCGCTGACCGAAGTGGTGTTCCCGGCCTCGGCGCGCGTGGAGACGTGGGTCCAGCGGGGTGTGGAAGTGCCGCCCTTCTACGACCCGATGATCGCGAAGCTCATCGTCACGGCGCCGACGCGCGACAAGGCGTTGCAGGCGCTGCGATCCGCGCTGGCAGCCACGCGCATCGCGGGCATCGAGACCAACCTCGTGTATCTGCGCCAGATCGCGGCCGACCGCGTCTTCACCGAGGGGCGTCAGACGACCCGCATGCTCGGCGCCTTCCACTATCGGCCGGCGACGATCGACGTGGTGGACCCCGGCGTGCAGACCACGGTGCAGGACTGGCCCGGTCGCGTCGGGTACTGGAACGTCGGCGTCCCGCCGTCGGGGCCGATGGACCCACTCGCGCTGCGGCTCGCGAATCGCGTGCTGGGCAACGCCGAAGGCGCGGCTGCGGTGGAGTGCACTGCCACCGGCCCGACGCTCCGTTTCCAGACCGACACGCACATCGCCCTCGCGGGTGCGGCCATGGCGGCATCGCTCGACGGCGCGCCCGTGCCGTTCTGGGAGGCCGTGCCCGTGGCCGCCGGCAGCATCCTGAAGCTGGGCCCCGTCCAGGGTGCGGGCCTGCGCACCTATCTCGCCGTGGGCGGCGGGTTCGACGTGCCCGACCATCTCGGCTCGAAGTCCACTTTCACGCTCGGTCGGTTCGGTGGCCACGCCGGCCGCACCCTGCGGTCGGGCGACGTGCTGCATCTCGCGTCGCCTGCCCAGGTGAACCCGAGACCGCTCCCGAAGGCGCTCGTCCCGCGCTACACGCACGACTGGGAGATCGCGGTGCTGTACGGGCCGCACGGCGCGCCGGACTTCTTCACGCCGCACGACATCGCGACGTTCTTCTCGACGGCGTGGGAGGTGCACTACAACTCGTCGCGAACGGGCGTGCGCCTCATCGGCCCGAAGCCGCAGTGGGCGCGGACCGATGGCGGCGAGGCGGGCCTGCATCCTTCGAACATCCACGACAACGCCTACGCGATCGGCGCGATCGATTTCACCGGCGACATGCCGGTGATCCTCGGGCCCGACGGGCCCAGCCTCGGCGGGTTCGTGTGTCCGGCCGTCATCGCCGACTGCGAGCTGTGGAAGCTGGGGCAATTGCGGCCGGGCGATCGCGTGCGCTTCGTCCGCGTCGATCACGCGTGGGCGAGGGCGATGGATGCCAGCGCGCAGGATGCGCTCGACACGTTCTCGATGCCTGCGAAGCCAAGGCTCGCGCGGCCGAGGGCCGTCGATCCGTCGCCCATCCTCCATCGCCTTTCCGCCACGGCGACGCGGCCAGAGGTCGTCTACCGCCGTGCGGGCGATCGCTATCTGCTCGTGGAGTACGGGCCGCTCGAACTGGACCTCGAGCTGCGCTTCCGCGTGCACGCCGCGGCCGACTGGCTCGCACGGCAGAAGCTCACGGGCATCATCGATCTCACGCCGGGCATCCGCTCGCTGCAGGTGCACTACGACGATCGCCGCCTGCCGGTGGAACGCCTCGTGGATCTGCTCGTCGCGGGCGAGGCCGAACTGCCGTCCATCGACGACATGGAGGTGCCGACGCGCATCGTGCACCTGCCGCTGTCGTGGGACGATCC
>JALHMS010000035.1:32710-42725 GCA_022843925.1 Burkholderiales bacterium | reverse complement strand
CCACGGCCAATGTGCGGCTGCGTTGCATCGCCATCAGTTCCTGCCGCTCGGAAGCACTCAGGTTCATTTTGTTCATGCACCTTCGACTAGGTGCATATTCATTGGTTCAATGTACTAGGGCCTGGACGAAGTGCACGCACGGGGATCAGGGGCGGCGTGATCGGGGCGGATGCGCGGCGTCGGGCTGCAGCCCGACCCACGACACCGCTACGAAATCACTGCGACGCCGGATCCCGATTCCCCGTGGGTCGGACTGCAGTCCGACGCCGCGATGGCACATGGGGACTCGGCGAACCACGGCGACGCATGGAACCATGGCGATGCCCCCGGCAGCGCGGTGCTCGCACTCCCTCCTCCGTGAACCCGACACGCACCCGGCCGCCAGCTATCCCTCCGCCGCCGGAACATGCACAATAATGCATGCCCTCTCGCCCCGCCTCGAAAGCCCTCGCCCGCCCGCGCAAAGCAACGCCACGGCGCCCCGCCCCCCGCGAGGCCGATTCCGCCGCTGACCCGCCCCTGCTTGGCATCCTCGCCGAGCGCGTCCGCGCGATCCGCGCCCGCCGCGGCCTCACGCGGAAGGCGCTGGCCGCGAGTGCCGGCATCTCCGAGCGGCATCTCGCCAACCTCGAATCCGGCGCGGGCAACGCATCCATCCTCGTCCTGCAGCAGGTCGCCACGGCGCTTCAGTGTCCGCTGGCCGCGCTTCTGGGGGATGTCTCCACGTCTTCGCCCGAATGGCTGCTGATCCGCGACGTGCTCGATGGCCGGGACGAACCCGACCTGCGGCGCGCGCGGCTGCATCTCACCGAATTGTTCGGCGCGAACCGCGATGCGATCGATCGCATGCAGCGCATCGCGCTGGTCGGCCTGCGGGGCGCCGGGAAGTCCACCCTGGGGCGCATGCTCGCCGACGCGCTCGGGCGCCCCTTCGTCGAGCTGAACCGCGAGGTCGCGCGCATCGCCGGCTGCAGCGTCGCCGAGATCCATGCGCTGTACGGCGCGAACGCCTACCGTCGTTACGAGCGGCGCGCCCTGGAGGAGACCCTCGACACCCTGCCCGAGGCGGTGATCGCCACGCCGGGCGGCATCGTGTCGGAGGCGGCGACATTCGGACTCCTGCTCGGCCGCTGCTTCACCGTGTGGCTGCGCGCCTCCCCCGAGGAACACATGGGGCGCGTCGTGGCCCAGGGCGACACGCGACCCATGGCCGGCCATCGCGAAGCCATGGACGACCTCAAGCGCATCCTCGCCGGTCGCGCGGATTTCTACGCCAAGGCGGATGTGGCGGTGGAGACCGGCGGGCAGTCCCTGCAGGACGCCTTCGAGGCCCTCGAGGCAGCCGTGCGGTCGGCCCGGACGGCGGACGCCGCGGCACGCTGACGGCCTCACCGCTGGCTCCCCCGACCTTGACGGCGCCGGGAACGTGCACTATCTTGCATTCTCCCTGAAGGCAGTCGGCGCGATCGTGCACGCCTGCCGAGAACGCGCCACCGGAGCCCAACCATGACCAGCGAAGTCCGTGTGGACTATCAGACCGATCCGTCGCGCTATCGCCACTGGAGACTCGCGTTCGACGGCGCCATCGCATCCCTGACGATGGATGTCGCGGAGGACGCTGGACTGCGCCCCGGCTACAAGCTGAAGCTGAATTCGTACGACCTCGGCGTCGACATCGAACTGCACGACGCCCTGCAGCGCATCCGCTTCGAGCATCCCGAAGTGCGCACCGTGGTCGTCACGAGCGCGAAGGACCGCATCTTCTGCTCGGGCGCCAACATCTTCATGCTCGGCCTCTCGTCCCACGCGTGGAAGGTGAACTTCTGCAAGTTCACGAACGAGACGCGCAACGGCATCGAGGACGCCAGCCGGCACTCGGGCCTGAAATTCCTCGCGGCCCTGAACGGCGCGTGCGCAGGCGGCGGCTACGAGATGGCGCTCGCGTGCGACGAGATCCTGCTGGTGGACGACCGCTCGTCGGCGGTGTCCCTGCCCGAAGTGCCGCTGCTCGGGGTGCTGCCCGGCACCGGCGGACTCACGCGCATCATCGACAAGCGCCACGTGCGCCACGATCTCGCCGACGTCTTCTGCACGACGACCGAGGGCGTGCGCGGCCAGCGCGCGGTCGAGTGGCGCCTCGTGGACGCCATCGCGAAGCCGGCGAACTTCATCGCGACGGTGCGCGAGCGCGCCACCGCCCTCGCGGCGAAGAGCGACCGCCCCGAAGGCGCCAAGGGCGTGGTGCTCGTCCCGCTGGAGCGCACGATCGACGACACCGGCTGCCGCTATCGCCACGTGACCGTCGACATCGATCGTGCACGTCGCGTCGCCACGTTCACCGTCAAGGCACCCATGGAAGCACAGCCGCGCGACCTGGCCGGCGTCGAGGCGGCCGGGGCCTCGTGGTGGCCGCTCGCGATGGCGCGGGAACTCGACGATGCCATCCTCCACATGCGCACCAACGAGACCGCCATCGGCATCTGGCTGCTGCGCACGGAGGGCGATGCCGCCGCCGTGATCGGCGTCGACGACGTGATGGCGCTGCACGGCGATCACTGGTTCGTACGCGAGACGCGCGGGATGCTCCGCCGCACCTTCGCCCGGCTCGACGTCTCGTCACGGACCCTCTTCGCGCTCGTCGACGGAGGCTCTTGCTTCGCCGGCACGCTCCTCGAACTCGCACTCGCGGCCGACCGCTCGTACATGCTCGACACGCCCGACGATCCGACGCTCGCCCCGCGCATCACGCCCACCGAGGCGAACTTCGGCTGGTATCCGATGATCCAGGGCAAGTCGCGCATCGCACGGCGCTTCCACGACGAGACCGAGCCCATCGAGGCCGTGCACGCGATCGCGGGCCAGCCGCTCGAAGCATCCGAGGCGCAGTCCCTGGGCCTCGTCACGATGACGCCCGACACGCTCGACTGGGACGACGAGATCCGCATGGCGATCGAGGAACGCGCGTCGCTGTCGCCGGACGCCCTCACCGGCATGGAGGCGAACCTTCGCTTCGGCGAAGGCGAGACCATGGAGACGCGTGTTTTCGGCCGCCTGTCCGCGTGGCAGAACTGGATCTTCATCCGCCCCAACGCCGTCGGCGAGAAAGGCGCGCTCAAGGTCTACGGCAAGGGCGAGAAGACCGCCTTCGACTGGAACCGCATCTGAGCGGCGTCCGAGCCGCCAGTGAGAAGCAAGTGAGCCGCGGGTGAGCCGCGGTACCGCACACCACTATCCGCGGCCCGCGCCGCACCGGAGCATTCCATGAACGGCATCGACTACAGCCAGAAGATCCCCAACAACGTGAACCTCTCGGAGGACAAGACCCTCCAGCGCGCGCTCGAGCACTGGCAGCCCAACTATCTCGCGTGGTGGCAGGACATGGGGCCCGACGGCTCCCACGGCTTCGACGTGTACCTGCGCACCGCGACGAGCGTCGACCCCGCCGGCTGGGCGCAATTCGACTACGTCAAGATGCCCGAGTACCGCTGGGGCATCTTCCTCAACCAGCGCGAGGAAGGCCGCCGCATCCACTTCGGCGACCACAAGGGTGAGGAGGTCTGGCAGGACGTCCCCGGGGAACACCGCGCGAACCTGCGCCGCATCATCGTGACCCAGGGCGACACCGAGCCCGCATCGGTGGAACAGCAGCGTCACCTCGGCCTCACCGCGCCGTCGATGTACGACCTGCGCAACCTCTTCCAGGTGAACGTCGAGGAAGGCCGGCACCTGTGGGCCATGGTGTACCTGCTGCATCGCCACTTCGGCCGCGACGGTCGCGAGGAGGCCGAAGCCCTGCTCGAACGCCGCTCCGGCGACGAGGACAACCCCCGCATCCTCGGTGCCTTCAACGAGCGCACGCCCGACTGGCTCGCGTTCTTCATGTTCACGTACTTCACCGACCGCGACGGCAAGTTCCAGTTGTGCGCGCTCGCCGAATCCGGCTTCGATCCGCTCGCGCGCACGACGAAGTTCATGCTCACGGAGGAAGCGCACCACATGTTCGTGGGCGAATCCGGCGTCTCGCGCGCGATCCAGCGCACGTGCGAAGTGATGAACGAACTCAAGACCGACGACCCCGCGCTCGTGCGCGCGGCCGGCGCGATCGACCTGCCGACGATCCAGCGGTACCTCAACTTCCACTACAGCGTGACCATCGATCTCTTCGGTGCCGACCAGTCGTCGAACGCCGCCATCTTCTACAGCGCCGGCCTCAAGGGGCGCTTCGAGGAGAGCAAGCGCGACGACGACCACGTGCTGCGCGGCGGCATGTACCGCGTGCTCGAAGTACAGGACGGCAAGCTCGTCGAGAAGGAAGTGCCGATGCTGAACGCGCTGAACGAAGTCCTGCGCGACGACTTCATCCGCGACTCGGTGGCCGGCGTCGAGCGCTGGAACAAGGTGATCACGAAGGCCGGTCTGCCGCACCGGCTCACGGTCCCGCACAAGGCGTTCAACCGCCGCATCGGCACGCTCGCCGGCGTGCACGTCTCGCCCGACGGCCGCGTCGTTTCGGAAGCCGAATGGAACGCGAACGAGACCAAGTGGCTGCCGAGCGTCGAGGACCGCGCCTTCGTCGCATCGCTGATGGGTCGCGTCGTGGAGCGGAACAAGTACGCGAGTTGGATCGCGCCGCCGATGGTCGGCATCAACCGACAGCCGATCGACTTCGAATACATCCGGTTCAACTGAGCACGCCGTGAACGCCACCGACGCCGGGCGCGCGGACGCCCTCCGCCAGCACGTCATCGATCCGGAGATCTGCATCCGGTGCAATACGTGCGAAGAGGCGTGTCCCATCGACGCCGTCACGCACGACAGCCGCAACTACGTCGTGAAGCCGGATGTGTGCAACGGGTGCGGCGCCTGCGTGCCGCCCTGCCCCACCGGCGCGATCGACAACTGGCGCACCGTGCTGCGCGTGGATGCCTATTCGGTAGAGGCGCAGCTCGGGTGGGACGAGTTGCCGGCGGAGCAGGCGTTGCCGCCGGCGGAGGGGGGTGCAGCATTTGCACCAGCACCGATCGTCGAGACGACAAGCGCCTCGGCGGCACCGGCCACGGCGACACCCGTGCGCGGCGCCACCGTTCCGCCGTGGTCCGCCGCGCATCCGTACACCAACCTCTATCGCCCGAGTGCGCCCGTCACCGCCACGGTGATGGGCAACTTCCGCGTGACGGGCGAGCACTCCGGCAGCGACACCCGCCACATCGTCCTCGACTTCGGAACGCTGCCGTTCCCGGTGCTCGAAGGCCAGTCGATCGGCATCATCCCTCCGGGCACCGACGCGCAGGGCCGCCCGCACCACGCCCGCCAGTACTCGATCGCGAGTCCACGCGACGGTGAGCGGCCCGGCTACAACAACCTCTCACTGACGGTGAAGCGCGTCACCGCCGACCACGACGGCCAGCCGGTCCGCGGCGTGTGCTCGAACTATCTCTGCGACGTGAAGAAGGGCGACACCGTGCAGGTGATCGGGCCCTTCGGCGCATCGTTCCTCATGCCGAACCATCCGGGGACGCACCTCGTGATGATCTGCACGGGCACCGGCTCGGCACCGATGCGCGCGATGACGGAATACCGCCGCCGCTATCGCGAGCGCTTCGGCGACGGCCACCTGACGCTGTTCTTCGGCGCGCGGACCGCCGACGAGTTGCCGTACTTCGGACCGTTGACCAAGCTGCCGAAGGACTTCATCGACATCCACCTGGCGTTCTCACGCACGCCGGGCGAGCCGAAGCGCTACGTGCAGGACCTGATGCGCGAGTCGTCGGCCTCACTGGCGCCGCTGCTCTCGGATCCGAATACGTTCATCTACGTCTGCGGGTTGAAAAGCATGGAAGAGGGCGTGCTTGCTGCGCTCCGTGACATCGCAAGCGGGGCGGAGCTTCCGTGGGAGTCGCTGGCGGATACGTGGGCGCGCGAGGGAAGGCTGCATCTCGAGACGTATTGATCTGTGCGGGACTTGGCTCGTTGCCCGCCGGGCCATGCCAGAGCGCATGCTTCATCGCCAGCCCCACTCTCCGGTACAGTCACGGCATGGCCCCCACCGTTCTTCGCGAAGGCGCGTTCCGTCTGTTCTTCTTCTCGCGGGAGGAGACGCGGATGCACGTACATGTGTCGCATCCGGAGGGTGAGGCGAAATTCTGGCTGACCCCGAGCGTCGGTCTCGCGCACTCTGTCGGACTGAACGACCGGCAGCTTCGCGAAGCCCAGACGATCGTGGAGGCGCACGCGGAGGAGATTGTCGATGCCTGGCACAAACACTTCGGTTCCTGAGCTTACGAACGTTTCCCGCTACGGGCTGTGGCTGCTGCTCGACGACGAAGAGCTCTTCCTGCCCTTCGAAGCGTTCCCCTGGTTCCGCCGCGCGACCATCGAACAACTGTCCGTCGTCGAAAGGCCGACGGCCGACCACTTGTACTGGCCGCAGTTGGACGTGGACATCGCTGTTCAGTCCATCCGTGATCCTGCGGCGTATCCGCTGGTCTCCAAGGGATTGGGGCCAGATGGCGGTTCCAGCGGCGTCCGACCTGAGGCTGTCATACCCCAGCCCGCTCGTTAGATGGAGTCGTTTCCCGTGTGTCCGCATCGGAGGACGAGAGGCGGCGACGGGAGATGCGAATCGTCATCCATTCTCTGCTCGATCATTGTCTGCTCGATTCTTGTCGCACTCGCATTGGCAACCCTGGGCGGCTGCAGTGATCGTGATCATGAGATCGTGAGACAGGTTCCATCGCTGGCCCGTACGTACCAGGCCGTACTCGTACGATGGCCAACGCATGCGACATCAAGCTCGTCGTTCGGCCTCTTTCTCGTTGAAAGGGACGACTCCTTGGATCAGCGGTATCCAAGCGTTGCCGGCTCCGGATTGATGGCAGAAACGTTGAGTTGGTCCGGGGAGCGCATGGTTCGCATTTCCTATCGAGAGCGCAGCAGCATCACTCGCCTGACCAACCTGTGGGAATCCGCTTCGAATTCTGGCGAAACAGTCGAGGTTGTCCTGGATCGTGTCAGCGGCGGTTGATGGTCTGGACGGCGTATTCGCTGCGGGTAGCCGCGTAGGGCGGTAGCCTCGTAGGGTCCGACCCACGCAACACGCTGACAGCGTTCCATTCTTGTTGCTTCAATGGCACTCTCTTCCGCTTAGAAGGCAGTTTTCGGCAGTGTTTTCGCGGACGTATGCGAACGCATTCGATCCCGTGGATGCGCCACCTCGAATCTGCCGCTTTCGGGGCCATGGGCCCCTCCGACAGGAACCGTCGCGCTGGTCACGGGACGCATCACGCGCACCCACCGGTGACGACCAGATGTTTCTGAAATAGCATCCCGACAAAAGCTCGACGGCCCCTCCCCGCCAGCACGGCCGGCCCGCGAAGCGTCGACGAGAGCCGCAAGGAGACCGACGTGAGACCTTCCTCGTGCCGCCCGCGCGCCGCGGGACTTGTGTTCGCCTGCGCCGCCGTTCCCGCGCTCTGGCTCCCGGGAATGGGCGCCCACGCCGACACCCTGACCTGGACCGGACTGGCACTGCCCGTCGGCAATCCCGCCTGGTCGAATCCCCTCAACTGGTCGCCCGCCTTCGCGCCGGACGGTCTGAGCGAATCGGACAGTCTGGTCTTTCCGCAGTCGAGCGCGACGGCGGAGAACGATGTCCGGCCCGACTTCCTGTTGGGTCGCCTGGAGAAGACCTTCCCGTCGGGGACCGTCACGCTCGCGGGTCTCTCCCTGCGGTTCGGCGGCGCGGCGCCGACGATCTCGGTGAACGGCGGGACGCTCGACGTCTTCAACAACCTGACGGGCGCGGCGGACCTCGTGAAGACCGGTCTGGGGAAGCTCGTCCTGCGCGGCGACGGTCGTGCATTCACCGGCAACCTGCGACTCGAGGTCGGCGATCTCCAGACGGCAGGGATCGGCCCGCTCGGCGCCGGGACGCGGGTCCTGATGAATGCGGGCACGCGCTTCGACGCCGGCGCGCTCAGCGCCTTCGGCGGGTTCTCGGGAGATGGCCGGATTTCGCTCGACGCCTCGGCGTCGGTGGACTACGAAACCGATGCCACCTTCGCGGGAACGATCAACGGCCCCGGTGGCTTGCGCAAGGGGGGATCGGGCACCTTCACGATGACGGGACGCAGCACCGCCCGAGGGATGACCGAGGTCGACGCAGGCGCCTTCGTCCTGAGCGGCACCACGGCAACGTGGAGCGGGTCCGCGCTGGACATCGCCCCGGGGGCGGCAGTGCGGATCCGCGGCGGCGCCCGGTGGGATATCGGCGCCGGTGCCGTCACCAGCGGTGCCTCGCGCGGCGCGGAGACGTCCCGGCTCACCATCCAGGACGGCAGCAGTCTGACGAGCGGGAGCGGGTCGCTCAGTCAGCGCGCGGGCACGACGACCGACGTCACCATCAGCGGCGCCGACACGACCGGCGGTCAGGCGACGTGGCGACTGTCTGGGGATCTCTCTGTCGGCGGCGAAGGCGTCGCGCGGCTCGCCATCGGAAGCGACGGTCGCGTCATCACCGCCGGCGCGACCACGATCGGCGCCGGGTCGAGGCTTCGCCTGGATGGCGGCCTCCTCGAGACGTCGTCGATCTCGTTTGCCGCAGGCAGTCTCGTGGATTGGCTCTCGGGGACATTACACATCACCGGCACCGCGGAGACCCGGTTCGACGCCAGCATGCCAGCCGCACTCGGCAACCTGGTGGATGGGCGCTCGCTCGTCGTCGAACATCGCCTCGTACTGGGTCCGGGCGCAACTCTCGCGCTGAACGGCGGGACGTATGGCGGTACTGAGATCACCCTCCGGGGTGGCGCCCTGACCACGGCCCGCGGACTCGAACTCGGGTTCGGCACCCTGCTGCGACTCTCAGGCGCGGGTGACATCCGGGCCCGGTTCGGTCATCTGCCACAGCATGCACTGGTCGCCGAGGGCGGCGTCCTCACGCTCACGGACAACGCAGACTCCACGTTCGGCATCGATGGCTCGGTGCACGTCACCTCTTCCGGCACGCTTCGGATCGTCAAGATACGCGACGTGGAGTTGGCGGGCGCCGTGACGTTGGAGGAGGACAGCCGTCTCGGCTCCTCGGCCGGTCTGCGGCTCGTCGGCCGGGGATCATTCACAGCAGGCGCAGGTGCTCGGATCGATGGGGACTTCGCCGCGGACAATCAAGTCAGCGGCAGCCGGGATCCGGAACGGCCCGTCGTGTTCACCGGCCTCGTGTCCGGCCGTGGCCCGTTCACGGGGTACATCCGATTCGAGGGAGTCCACAGCCCGGGCGCCCCGACCGCCCGCGCGTTCGTCGAGCACGCGATCTACGCGCCGGAGGCGACGCTCCGCATGGAGATCGGCGGACATGCCCCCGGGACCGAACACGACGTCCTGACGTTTTTCAGTGCTGCCTTCGAGGGGACGCTCGACGTCCGGTTCGTGAACGACTTCACGCCCGGCGCTGGCGATGCCTTCACGTTGCTGCATTACGCGAGTCGCTCCGGCACGTTCGAGCATTTCAGTGTCAACGGGCTGCCCTCGGGCATGGTCGCGTCCCTCGACTACGGCGCACGCGATCTCGTGCTGCGCGTGGCGCCGGTGCCGGAGGCGGCGACGTGGGGGATGCTCGGCGTGGGAATAGGCATGGTGCTGGTCCGCAGGCAACGCCGTCGGGGACATTGAACGTCGCTCGCACCTGTAGGCGCGGCCCATGGCCGCCTCTCGGGCCTGACGGCCCGCGGCGGCTTGGCCGCAGGGCGTACCAACAAGGGGAGGGCCCCTTGTATATCCCCCGTTGATGTGCCACCAGTCCTGGCTATGGGTGCCGATTCTGTAGGAGCGGATCATGGCCGCCTCTCGGGCCTGACGGCCCGCGGCGGCTTGGCCGCAGGGCGTACCAACAAGGGGAAGGCCCCTCGTATATCCCCCGTTGATGTGCCACCAGTCCTGGCTATGGGTGCCGATTCTGTAGGAGCGGATCATGGCCGCCTCTCGGGCCTGACGGCCCGCGGCGGCTTGGCCGCAGGGC
>JALHMS010000035.1:0-32700 GCA_022843925.1 Burkholderiales bacterium | reverse complement strand
GGCCCCTCGTATATCCCCCGTTGATGTGCCACCAGTCCTGGCTATGGGTGCCGATTCTGTAGGAGCGGATCATGGCCGCCTCTCGGGCCTGACGGCCCGCGGCGGCTTGGCCGCAGGGCGTACCAACAAGGGGTGGGCCCCTCGTATATCCCCCGTTGATGTGCCACCAGTCTTGGCTATGGGTGCCGATTCTGTAGGAGCGGCCCATGGCCGCGAGAGCGTTCGTTCCGGTCGATGCGCTCCCACAACACTCGCCGCTTTCGGGGCCATGGGCCTCTCCTACAGGAACCGTCGCGTCGATCACGTCCCACCCCGGTGCTGACGCCGATCTTGTCCATGGCCGCTGACTTCGCCGCACCGCGCCGGCAAAGGCGTTGCGAAGCCGAGTGCTGCAGGCGTTGTATTGATGCTGAAAGCAGATGCTTTCCACTTCACCCCTTGCATATCACCGTGCGGTGACTAGAATGAAGTCACCTTCCAGTGACAAGGAGCGCCCCATGGACCGTCGTCGATTCATCCGTATCGCTGGCGGCGGGGTGATCCTCGCTGCGGCGGCCGGGACAGCCGGCTGCACCGCGACCATGCCGCCCGAGGCGGTGGCGCCATGGCAGGGCCCCGGCAGCGAGCCCGACCTGCGCCGCTGGATCCTGAGCTATGCCATCCTCGCGCCACATTCGCACAACCTGCAGTCCTGGGTGGTGGACCTGGGCGTACCGGGGCAGATCCTGCTGCGCTGCGACCTGCAGCGCCTGCTGCCCGAGACCGACCCGTACTCGCGCCAGATCATGATGAGCCATGGCACCTTCATCGAGCTGCTGGACATGGCGGCTCGCGAACGTGGCCAGCGCGCCGAGATCACGCTGTTCCCGGAAGGTGCCTTCGCGCCGGACCGGCTGGACCAGCGACCGGTGGCGCTGATCCGCCTGGTGCCCGACGCCGGCGTGGTGAAGGATCCGCTGTTCGCGCAGATCCTCGAGCGCCACACCAATCGCGCCGCCTACGACCCGGCACGGCCGGTGGGCGCCGACGCCTGGGCGGCCATGGCCGATGCGGCGAAGCCCTACCCGCTGCGCTTCGGCTTTACCGATGCGGACCAGCCCGAGCTGCTCGCGCAGCATCGGGCCGTGGCCGCCGAGGCCTGGCGCATCGAGATGGTGACGCCGCGCACGATCCTGGAGTCCTACAAGGTGCTGCGCGTCGGCTCGAAGGAAGTGGCGCAGCATCGTGACGGGTTGACGCTGCTCGACCCGACCGTGGTGTGGATGGCACGTCTGGGCCTGTTCGACCGCAGCCAGGCGCCAGGCCCGGACGACTACGCCACCACCAGCCAGATCAAGGACTTCAGCGAGAAGCTCGCCACCACCCCGGGTTTCCTCTGGATGGTGACCGACGACAATGACCGTATCACCCAGGTGAACGCCGGGCGTGCCTTTGTGCGGGTGCAGTTGGCGGCCACCGCCAAGGGGGTGGTCATGCAGCCGCTGCAGCAGGCACTGCAGGAATACCCCGAGCAGGCGGTGCCGCATGGAGAGATCCGACGCCTGCTCGGTGCCGATGCACCCGGGCAGACGGTGCAGATGTGGGCGCGCGTGGGCCACGCACCGCCCGCTCCGCCGGCACCCCGGCGCGGCATCGACGCGCACATCGTGCGCACATGAAGGCGACCCCGACGGCACGGCAGCGCGACCGCGCGGCCACCGAAGAACGCATCGTGGCCGCGGTGGGCGTGGTGCTGGCGCGCAACGGTTTCGGCGCGCTGGGCATCAACGCGATCGCACGCGAGGCCGGGGTCGACAAGGTGCTGATCTACCGATACTTCGGTGGCCTGCCCGAACTGCTGCAGCGCTGGGGATCGAGCGGCCAGTTCTGGCCCAGTGTGCAGGAGCTGCTGGGCGACGATGACGAAGCCGTGCGCGCCCTGCCACTGCCGCAGCGCTATGCGCTGTTCTTCGACCGCTTCATCGACGCGCTGCGCGCCCGGCCTCTCACGGTGGAGATCCTGGCGGCCGAGGTCGTCGAACGCAACGAGTTGACGGCCATCCTCGAGACCGAACGCGAGCAATGGGGCGTTCAGGCCGAGGCGCTGTTCGGCGGCGCCGACTTCGAGCGCATGCCGCAGCTTCGCGGCATCACGCTTCTGCTCGTCGCCGGTGTGCAGTATCTGCTGGTACGTTCGCGCAAGATCCGCATCTTCGGCGGCATCGACCTGCAGAGCGATGCCGGCTGGGCTGCGCTCAAGGCCTCGGTGGCCGCCATGGCGCTGCCCATGCTCGACGCCATGCCGGCAGCGGCGGGTAACGCGCGTTGAGCCGCCACGCCACACGGCGCCACGCCGACCGCCAACGATATCGCGCTGAAGATTCGAAGCTACGCAGCACTCCGATGACGCTCGCCGGTCCTGCCGAGAAGGGCCGTCGCCTTCTGCTTTGACACCATCTCCGATCGCGTTCTGGCAACGCTTTCTGTAGGAGCGGCCCATGGCCGCGAGAGCGATGGTTCCGGTTGAAGCGTTTCCGTGCATCGACCGCTTTCGGGGCCATGGGCCCCTCCTACAGGAACCGTCGCTGCGGTCACGTCCGGTCGATGCGCCACGCACTGTAGGAGCGGCCCATGGCCGCGAGAGCGTTGGTTCCGGTTGAAGCGTTTCCGTGCATCGATCGCTTTCGGGGCCATGGGCCCCACCTACAGGCACCGTCGCTGCGGTCATGCTCGGTGGATGCGGCCCACCCACGGCATGCCACTCGCGCGATGGCGCGCCATCCCGGTGCGCCCAACGCATTCGCTGCCCGCGATCGTGCGGACATTCGCCAGGCAGGGCCTCGCTCTCGCTCCTGCGCCATCTGAGGCCAATGGACGTCCCTCCCTGGAACGTCCCGTGCACCGTACACCCCACGCCAACGCGGGGCCACACCCGCGGCGAGGAGAGTCCGTGATCCCTTCCGCAATGCCCCTGCCACCGGCGTCCGCCCGCGCTCCGAGCCACGAGTTCCGACGGCTCTCCTGGCAGATCGCGCTCTTCGCGCTCGTCTACGGCCTCACCGCGCAGATCGGACTCCACTACTCGAGCACCGCGAGCAACGTCACGCTGATATGGCCACCGTCCGGGCTCGCGCTCTTCGTCGTGCTGCGGTTCGGATGGCGACTCTGGCCCGGCATCGTGCTGGGCGATCTCCTCGGCAACGCCGGCACGGGCGCGCCGCTCGCAGCGGTGCTCGGCATCTCCGTCGGCAACATCGTCGAGACGCTTGCGGTGGCGATGCTCCTCGTGCGGTTCTGCGGCTTTCATCCGGGGCTGGACCGTGCCCGCGACGTGCTGGCGCTGCTCGTCGTCGGTAGCGGCGGCGCACTGCTGAGCGCCATCTTCGGGCCCACCTGCCTCGCGCTGGCGGGGGCATTCGATCCGGGACTCTTCGGCACCGTCTTCCTGCAGTGGGTGATGGGCGACGCCACCGGGGTGATCGTGTTCTGCCCGCTCCTGCTCGCCTGGACCGGATGGCGGCCGACCCGGCCCGCGCCCGCCGTGGCTGCGGAAGCGGCGGTGCTCCTGATCACGCTGCTCGTCGTGTGCGAGGCCGTTTTCGGCGGGCTCGGGCTCATCCGCTCGGGCTACTACCCTGCCGCGCTCGCGCTCTTTCCGCTCGCCGTGTGGGCGGCCCTGCGGTTCGGGCTGCGCGGCGCCACGGCTGTCACGCTCGTCGTGTCGATCGCTGCGGTCTGGGGCACGGTCGACGGGCGCGGCCCTTTCGTCGAGGCCACGGGATTCGACAGCCTCGTGCGGTGGTGGGTCTTCGCGAACGTGATCACAGTCACCAGCCTGCTGCTCGCGGCGTCGCGCGCGGAACGTCACCGGGCCGAGGCGGATCTGGCCGCGCAGCGGGATTTCGTCTCCGCCATCCTCGACGTGCAGGGCGCACTCGTGGCGGTGCTCGACGGCGACGGATCGGTGCTCCGCGCCAACCGGGCGTTCGAGGGGCTCACCGGATTCACCGCCGAAGAGATCCGCGGACGCCGGTTCTGCGAGCTGTTCGTCGCCCCGCACGAGCGCGACAAGGTGGAGGGCCATCTCGAAATGCTGCGGCTCGGGTTGTCGCAGCGCGTGCGCTACGACGCCGGCCTGCCGCGTCGCCAGGGCGACCCTCTGCTCGTATCGTGGTCGAACACGGCACTGCGCGCCGGACGCCGCCAACTCTCGCACGTGATCCTCACCGGCATCGACATCACCGAGCGGACCCAGGCCACCGCAGCCCTGCGTGCCGCGCGTCACGACCTGGAGCGGCGGGTCCGCGAGCGCACGCGCGAACTGGCAGCGACCAACGCCGAGCTGGAAGCCGAGATCGGCGAGCGCCGCCGACTGGAGCAGGCCATCATCGAGGTCGCGGAGCACGAGCAGATGCGGATCGGCCAGGAACTGCACGACGGCCTCGGCCAGCAGCTGACCGCCGTCGCGTTCATCGCCGAGGTGCTGGCCCGCAAGCTCTCCGCGCTCGCCATCCCCGAGACGGCCGACGCCGCGCGGATCGAGCAACTGGTGAGCGCGGCGGTGTCGCAGACGAGGCAGCTCGCGCGCGGCCTCGCCCCGGTGGACCTCGACGCGGAAGGTCTGATGGCGGCCCTCGATGATCTCGCCACCACCGTGCGCGACGTGTTCGGCATCGACTGCCACTTCCACTGCGCCGCGCGGGTGCCGGTGCACGACAGCGCGCTGGCCATCAACCTCTATCGCATCGCCCAGGAGGCCGTGACCAACGCCGCGAAGCACGCGGCCGCGCGCCATCTGCTCATCGAGCTCGCCCATCGCGAAGGACACCTCGCGCTCACGGTGACGGACGACGGTCGCGGCCTCGACGTCGCGCGCGCCGCAGGAGACGGCATGGGCCTGCGGATCATGCGCCACCGCGCCCATGTGATCGGCGCGGGGCTCGTCATCGACAGCACGCCGGGATCCGGCGTCTCGGTGCGCGTCACACTCCCGCTCGCGGCCACGGCGCCGCATGCGATGCCCGAGACCGCCGATGCCTGACAGCCGCGTCCTGGTCGTCGACGACCACCCCATCCTCCGCCACGGCATCGCGGAGCTGGTGCAACACGAACCCGGCTTCGAGGTGTGCGCCGAGGCCGGCAATGCCACCGAGGCGCTGGAGCAGCTCGCCCGCCATCCGATCGACCTCGCGATCGTGGACCTCTCGCTCGCCGGCCTGTCGGGCATCGACCTGCTGAAGACGCTCCGCACGAAGCATCCGGCGGTGCGGACCCTCGTGATGTCGATGCACGACGAGACCCTCTACGCCGAACGCGCGCTGCGGGCCGGCGCCCGAGGTTACGTGATGAAGCAGGAGGCCACGCGGCAGATCCTCACCGCGCTGCGCCACATCCGCGACGGCGAGATATGGCTCTCCGAGCGCATGCGCCAGCGCCTGCTGTCCCGTATCGCCGATGCCCCGGCCGTCCCCCCGCGTCCGGGCACGGACCTCACGCTGCTCACCGACCGCGAGCTGGAGGTCTTCCGGCTCATCGGCCGGGGCCTGAAGACCGGCGAGATCGCCCGCGAGCTGCATCGCAGCGTCAACACCGTCGAGGCCCATCGCGCCGCGATCAAGCGCAAGTTCGCCATCTCCACCGGGGCCGAGCTGGCGCGGCTTGCCTTCCAGGCGTTCGAAGGGGACGCCTGACCGGGCTCGGCGGCCGCTTTCCCCGAGCGGACCGTCGTCCGGTTTCGTCGGAACCGGGAACCACCGCGGCAGCGATCCAGCGGGGGTAGGAGCCTGCCGAATGCGCTCCATACGCGCACCACATGCTTCTTCCCGGTGGAACGATCGTCCCGTTTCGTTCTATTTTGTAGTCACTCAGTCCCGGGAGATCGCCCATGCCCCAGCTCAACTATCACCATCTGCGCTACTTCCGCGCGATCGCGCAGGAGGGCAGCCTCGTGCGCGCGGCGGAGACGCTCCACGTGTCGCAATCCGCGCTGTCCATCCAGCTCCGTCAGCTCGAGGACCGCCTGGGCCACCCACTCTTCGAACGCGGTCACCGGGGCTTAGTCCTCACGGAAGCCGGCCATATCGCGCTCGGGTACGCGCAGACCATCTTCGACGCCGGGGACGAGCTGCTCAGCACCCTGCAGGGTCGTCGCGGCCCGGCGCGCCAGGTGTTGCGCGTGGGCGCCGTGGCGACGCTGTCGCGGAACTTCCAGCTCGAACTGCTGCGCCCGCTGCTGGGCCGCGAGGACGTCGAGCTGGTGATCCATTCGGGCAGCCTGCGGGAGATGCTCGCCCAGCTCTCGGCGCACACCATCGATGTCGTGCTCACCAATCTCGCGGTGCCGCGCGACGCCGAGACCGGATGGCACAGCCAGCGCATCGCGGAGCAGCCCGTCAGCCTCGTCGGCCGGCCGGTGCGCGGGCGGAAGCGCTTCCGGTTTCCCGAGGATCTCGCGACGACACCCGTCGTGCTGCCCAGCGTGCAGAGCAGCATCCGCGTGGCCTTCGATCTCGCACTCGAACGGTCGGGCATCCGTCCGCAGATCCTGGCGGAGGTCGACGACATGGCGATGCTGCGTCTGCTCGCGCGCGAGACCCCCGGCGTGACTCTCGTACCACCGGTGGTCGTGCAGGACGAACTTCGCACCAAGGTGCTGGTGGAACGCTGCCGGATCCCGGAGATCCGCGAGAGCTTCCATGCGGTCACGACGAGTCGTCGATTCCCGAACCCACTCGTGCGCGATCTTCTCCAGCCCCTTCAACCGCGCGCCTGACCCGCCAGCGCAGCGGGACGCGCTGCGACCCTCACGGATTCCACCACCCCGCCCCCGCGGATGACGTGACCGACGATCCACGGATGGCGCGATACCCGGCGCAGCCGGCCGCCTCTAGTGTCTCCACACGGAAGCTCGCAGGCATTGATCGCAATCGCGGCATCGGTGAGCGGAGAGGATTCGACCATGAGCAAGCACTGCGCTGGTCCGGCGTCGGCGCACGACACCGGGCGCCGGGGGACGCGCGAACCGCAGCCCGATCGGACACCCGGTTCCGTGTCGGGACACTAGCGTCGATGTCGAGACCTGCCCCTCGACGCCATGCACCTCCAGCTCCGCAGCATCGCCAAGCGCTTCGGCGCCATCCTCGCCGTGGATGGCGTGGATCTCGACGTCGACGGCGGTGAGGTCCTCGCGCTCCTCGGGGAGAACGGCGCGGGCAAGAGCACGCTGATGAAGCTGCTCTACGGTGTCCACCGACCGGATGCCGGACAGGTCACCATCGACGGCAGGGCGACCCGCATCGATTCCCCGCGAGACGCCATGGCGAGCGGCATCGGCATGGTCTTCCAGCAGTTCAGCGTGATCCCCGCACTCACCGTCCGCGAGAACCTCGCGCTCGCCCACGCATCGACGCCGTGGTTCACCGGGCGGGGCGCGCGTCGGGCGACGGCGGGTCTGGCACCGCTCGCGGCCATCGCCCCCGACGTGCCCATGGATGCACGGGTGTCGTCCCTGAGCGTGGGTCAGATGCAGCTCGTCGAACTGGCGAAGGCGCTGCAGCAGGATCCTCGTCTGCTGATTCTCGACGAGCCCACGGCCGTTCTCGGCGACGACGAGGTGCGCCGGCTGTGGTCCCTGATCCGCGGGTTCGCGACGCGCGGTCTCGCGGTCGTCCTCATCACGCACAAGCTCGCCGACGTGGCGGCGTGCGCCGATCGCGTGGCGGTGATGCGGCGAGGTCGCGTCGTCGCGTCGGGTGCCGCCCGGGATTTCGATGCCACCAGACTGCTGCGCACCATGGTCGGCGAGCGCGATCTCGCCGCACCATCGACGGCGCCGCTCCCTGCCGACGCGCCCACCCGCGTTTGGATCCGCGGTCTGTCCGCCCGCGGACCCGGCAGCCGCATCGACGGCGTGGATCTGCGGATCGCCCGCGGCGAGGTGCTCGGCATCGCGGGCGTGTCGGGGCACGGGCAGGACGTTCTGGCGGACGCGTGCGCGGGGGTGCTGTCGCCCGACGCGGGCGAGGTCATCGTCGACGGCGAGACGCTCTTCGCGCCGCGGCAGCGCGCGCCTCGCGCCGGCCGCGTGGCGTACATCCCCGAGCAGCCGATCCGCAACGCGGTGGCGCCCGACCTTCCACTCGCGCTCAATCTGCATCTGGATCGCCTGCACACGCTGCCCGCCATCCCCGATCGCCGCCGCATGGAGGCCGATGCGCGCGCGCTGCTCACGCGCTTCGACGTCCGGCCGGCGGATCCGACCATGGCCGCCGGTCGCCTGTCGGGCGGCAACCTGCAGAAGCTGGTCGCGGCGCGGGAACTCTGCGGTGCACCGGCCCTCGTGGTGGCGAGCCACCCGACGATGGGCCTGGATCTCGCCGCGAGCGCGTTTCTCTACCACCAGCTCTTCGCGCTGGCGCAGGCCGGCAGCGCGGTGCTGTGGATCTCCGAGGATCTCGACGACCTGCTGCATCACGCCCACCGCATCGCCGTGCTCCATCGAGGGCGCATCGCCGGTGTGGTGCCCGCGGACCAGCGACACCGCCAGACGATAGGCGCGTGGATGACCGGCCATGCCGATGCGGAGGCCGCATGAGCGGCGGCACGGTGGATCGAGCCCGCGCGATGGCCGCTCCACTCGGCCGCCCCGCGCTGGCAGCAGCGGCGTTCGTGGTGCTCGCCGCCGCGTTCTTCGCCGTGATCGGGCGCAATCCCCTGTCCATGATCGGCGTGGTGCTGGAGGCTGCCGCCGGGGACAGCTACGCCATCGGCGAATCGCTGGTGCGCGCCACACCGATCCTGCTCTGCGCGCTGGCCACCGCGCTGCCGGCCCGCGTGGGCCTCATCTCGGTGGGCGCGGAGGGGCAGTTCTACGCGGGCGCCATTGCCGGGACGGGCACGGTGCTGTCGATGCTCCCGACGCCGGGTTGGACGATGCTGCCGCTCATGCTCGTCACCGGGGCGCTGGGCGGCATGGCGTTGTCGCTGTTGGCCGGCCTGCTGCGCACCGGGCTGCAGGTGAACGAGACCATCAGTACGCTGCTCACCAACTATGTCGCGGCGTTGCTGGTGACGTGGCTGGTGTACGGGCCCTGGAAGAGTCCCGCGAGCCAGGGATGGCCGGCGACAGTGGAGTTTCCCGCTGCGGCGAAACTCCCGGCGCTGTTCGACAGCCGTGTGCACGCGGGGCTGCTGATCGGCATCGCGCTCGCGGTCGTGCTGCATCTCGTCCTGACCCGCTCGCGCTGGGGCCTCGTGCTGGACGTGCTGCGGAGCAATCCGCGGGCGGGGCTCGTGGCGGGGCTCGACTTTCGGCGCAATGCGCTCATCGTGATGGCGCTCGGCGGCGCGCTCGCCGGTCTCGCCGGGATCGCCGAGACGGCCTCGATCCAGGGGCGACTGCAATCGGACATCGCGGGCGGCGCGGGCTTCAGCGGGTTCCTGGTCGCGTGGCTCGCCCGGAACCACTGCCTGCGGATCATCCCGCTGTCGCTGCTCGTCGGCGCCCTGCTCGCATCGGGCGACGGCCTGCAGATGTTCGCGCAGGTGCCGTCGTCGGTGACGCTCGTCATCCAGGGCCTGCTGTTCGTCGCCGTGCTGCTGGTGAACGGCTGGCTCGACCGGAAGCGGCCGGGATGACGACGTTCGACATCGTCCTCGGCAGCTTCCTCGTGTCCGCGCTGCGCAGCGCGACGCCGCTCGTGTTCGTGCTGGTGGGCGAGACCCTCGTGCAGCGCACCGGCTCCATCAATCTCGGTGTCGAGGGGCAGATGCTCGTCGGGGCGATGGCCGGCTACGGCGCGGCGGCGCTCTGGGGCGATCCGTGGCTGGGGCTCGTCGCGGGCGCGGTCGCGGGGATGCTGCTCTCGTCGGTGCACGGACTGCTGACGCTCGCGGCCCGCGCCAACCAGTTCGCTTCGGGACTCGCCGTCTGGATGCTGGGCTTCGGCCTGTCGGCGTACTACGGCGCGGGGCTCGTGGGCCGGAAGATCGAAGGGTTCGGCACCTGGCGCGGCGCAGGGCCCGACAGCGTGCCCGTGCTCGGACCGATCGTCGCCGGCATGACGCCGACCGTGCTGCTCGCCCTCGTCGTCGCGCCCGCGGTCGCGTGGTGGTTCTGGCGTACGCGCACCGGCCTCGTCTGGCGGGCCGTGGGGGAATCGCCCGAGGCCGCGCGCGCCGCGGGGCTGCGCCCGATCCGGGTGCGTCTGCAGGCCATCCTGCTCGGCGGCCTGCTGTCGGGGCTCGGCGGCGCCGCGCTGTCGGTGGACCACACGCGCACCTGGGCCGAGGGCATGACCGCCGGACGCGGCCTCGTCGCGGTCGGCCTCGTCATCGTCGCGCGCTGGAACCCTTGGTGGGTGCTGCCCACCGCCCTGCTGTTCGGCGGCGCCGAGGCCCTCGCGCTGCGCCTGCAGACCGCGGACGCCGGCGTGTCTGCCCATCTGCTGCTCACCCTTCCCTACATCACGAGCCTGGCCGTGCTGACGCTCACCTGCCTCCGCGACCGCGGACAGGCGGCGCCCGCAGGACTGCGCGCGGTGATGGATCGCTGACCCACCCAGAAGGAGTACCCGCCATGAAACTGCATCGACTCGTCCGCCCGCTGCTCGCCGCCGCCCTCGCGCTCGGCGCCCACGCCGCCCACAGCCAGACGATCGGCTACATCTACGTGGGCCCGGAGAAGGACTACGGCTACAACACGTCGCACGACCTCGGCCGGCAGTACGTCGAGAAGACGGTGTCCGGCACCAAGACCCTGCACGTGGAGAACATCCCCGAGACGGCCGAGGTGTCGCGCGTGATGGAACGCATGATCAAGTCCGGCGCGTCGATCGTCTTCGCGACGAGCTACGGCTATCTCGACTACGCGATCGAACTCGGCAAGAAGTACCCGAAGGTCGCGTTCATGCACGCGGGCGGCCTGAAGACCGGCGACAACGTCGGCACCTACTGGGCGAACTCCGACGACGCGATCTACCTCGCCGGCATGGCGGCCGGATCCGTGACGAAGAGCGGCAAGCTGGGCTTCATCGCCGCGTTCCCCATCCCGCAGGTCGTGCGCTCGATCAACGCGTTCACGCTCGGCGCCCAGGCCATGAATCCGAAGGTGACGACCACGGTCGTCTGGACGGGTGGATGGCTCGAACCGGCCAAGGAGGCCGAGGCCACCAACTCGCTCGTCGACGCCGGCATCGACGTGATCGGCGAGCAGGTGGACAGCCCGATCACCATCGCGCAGACGGCCGAGAAGCGCGGCATCTTCGTGGTGGGCAAGGACGTCGACGTCTCGAAGTTCGCACCGAAGTCGGTGCTGACCGGCGCCTCGTGGAACTGGGGCCCGACGATGGTGAAGGTGGTGAACGAGATCAAGGCCGGCACGTGGAAGCCGTCGCACATCCGCGGCGATCTGAAGGACGGCACCGTCGTGCTGGATCCCTTCGGCCCCGCGGTCACCGAGCCCGTGCGCAAGACCATCCTCGCGAAGAAGGCCGACATCCTCGCCGACAAGTTCGAGGTGTGGTCCGGTCCGATGACGGCGCAGGACGGCAAGGAACTGCTGCCGGCGGGCAAGGCGATGCCCATGGACATGCTGGAGAGCATGGGCTTCTTCGTGAAGGGCGTGATCGGGACGATCAAGTAGATCGGTTCCCAGGCTGGTTGCGTGGGTCGGGCCATGGCCCGACGCCCTTGGTGAAGGTGACCGCTTCGTCACCCTGACCCACGCCGCGCCGGACTGCAGTCCGACCCGCGCAACCCCCTTTCCGAAGGTCCGCTTCGGGACGCCATCCATCACCCAATCCCCCAGGAGCCTCCGATGCCCGACACCCCGATCCCCATGGGCGCCACCGCCGCCCACCGCTGGCTGGTGAACGCCGACACCGCCGACCTCTCGCGGGCCGCGCCGCACGTCGTGCGCGCCGTCACCATCGCCGCCGAACCGCAACGCGTGGTCTTCGACGCGAAGAAATCCGCGCTCGTGATCGTCGACATGCAGAACGACTTCTGTGCCGCAGGCGGCTATCTCGACTACCGCGGCGTCGACTACACGCCGGACCGTGCCCCCATCGCACCGCTGGCGAAGCTGGTGCCGCGCATGCGCGCCGAAGGCATCCCGGTGGTGTGGCTCAACTGGGGCGTACGCGCGGACCTGCTCGACATCTACCCGTCCCTGCTGCACGCCCACACGCACGACGGCACCGGCGCCGGTCTCGGGGAGACGATCCCTGGCGGCGCACCGATCCTGCGGCAGGGAAGCTGGGGCGCCGCGGTCGTCGATGGTCTCGATCCACTGGCTTCGGACATCCACGTGACGAAGTGCCGCTTCAGCGGGTTCTGGAACACGCCGCTCGACAGCATCCTCCGCAATCTCGGTGTGAACACGTTGTTCTTCGCCGGCGTCAACGCCGACCAGTGCGTGCTGACGACGCTGCAGGACGCTTCGTATCTCGGCTACGACGTGCTGATGCTGGACGACTGCGTCGCCACGACATCGCCCGCGTACTGCATGGAGGCAACGCGCTACAACGTGAAGCTGCTCTTCGGCTTCATGACCGACTCGACCGCGCTCGCGGCCGGCCTGGATGCAGCGCCATGAGCGCGTTGGAGACAACCCTCGGTGCCATGGGCCTCGGGCTGCCGGATCCGCCGAAACCCATCGCGAACTTCCTGCCGTGGCGCCGCAGCGGCCGACTCGTCTTCCTCGCGGGGCAGGTCAACGAGTGGAACGGGACGGTCCCGTTCGTGGGCAAGGTGGGCCGCGAGCTGGATCTCGACGCCGGTCTCGCCGCCGCGCGACTCTGCGCCCTCAACCTCATCGCCTGCCTGAAGCTCGCATGCGAGGGCGATCTCGATCGCGTCGCGCAGTGCATCCAGGTGCGGGGCTTCGTCAACTGCGATCCGGAGTTCGAGTTCGTGCCGGCGGTGGTGAACGGCGCATCGGACCTGTTCGTGGCACTCCTCGGCGACGCCGGTCGTCACGCCCGCACGGCGGTCGGCGTCGCGTCGCTGCCCCGGCGGGCCGCGGTCGAGGTCGATGCCGTGTTCGAGATCGCGATGCCTTCGTGAAGCGCGTCGGTCGCGTAAAGACATCGAGGCCATGCGCCAACGCGCATGGCCCCGATGTCTTTCGATCCGCCGGCGTCGAACCGCACGCCGGGGAGCGCGATCACTTCTTCTCTGCGACCTTCGCGGGTGCCGCCCCGTGCAACGCCGGATAGTCCTTCGCCATCGCCGCACCATACAGAGGCTTGTAGGCGCCCTGGTGACACGTGCTGCAGTTCGCCTTCGGGGCATCGCCCGTCATGCCGAGGCGCTCCTTCGGATACGTCGGTCCCAGCGGTTCCAGATAGGCGTTGTTGAGGTCGCGCACCATCCGGATCCCGTACCAGGCAGTGGCCCGCTGCGGAGGGCTCTGGTTCCAGTCAGAGAACGCGCGGCTGTTGTGGCAGTACGTGCAGTTCACACCCAGCGAATCCGAGAAGTGCATCATCAGGCCGTAGGTCCACTCCGTCTGCTTGATCGACTGACGGTTGCCCTCGGGGAGGGCCGTGGTGCCGGCAACGCGGATGCTGCTCTCCTCCTTCAGGAAAGGCGTGAAGGGATCGAACGGCAACGACGACAGCGCCACGGAGTCCGCGGGCGCGTTCTGGCCGGCGCGCGTGCCCGCCGGGCCTGCAGCGGTCTTCGGACCCGGATCCTTGAACCAGATCTTGGCCGGCACCGGCTGACCGCGGTGACACGTGTAGCAGGTCACACCGGTTTCCGCGACGTGATCCTTCCAGTCCGTGTTCAGGTGCTTGGTCATCTGCAGCATGCGCCGGGCGACGACCTTGGCGTACTTCTCGTCGCTCGCGAAGTTGGCGCCCGCGTGGCAGTAGGCGCAGCCCTCGTTGGGCGCCACCCAGGCCGTCATGGCGACCATCGTCCGCGTGAACTCGGCCACGGAGAGATCGCCGAGCACCTGCACGTTCTGGTAGATCGTGGAGCCCGCGGGACCGCCCGGCGCCGCAGGCGGGATCGCCTCCGGTGCCTGGTGCAGCGCGAGCTGCGCGTCGACCGTGCGCGGGTTGTAGACCTGCGCCATGCCCGTGCCGCGGAAACCGCGCTGGACCATGTCGACCGGGGGGCGCTCGCAACCGGCGAGCAACGTGGTCAGCGCGACGGCAGCGATTGCGAGGGATCGGAAGGCTTTCATTGCGTGACCCCCATCGTCAGCTGCGCCGGATCCGGCACGGGCGGGAACACCTGCGGCAGCGGCGGCGCAACGCCGTGCTTCACGGCCCACAGGAACCAGTTGTCGACGGCGGTGCCGGTGAGCAGGATGCCGATGCCGCCGGTGAGGGGGCAGAGCACCGCAAACCACCAGGCCCAACGGTGGATCGACTCCATCGTGGCATTGAAGCCCATCGTCCAGCGCCAGAAGAGCGCCGCGCGCTCCGATGCCGTGCCGCGATCGGTGATCTGCTCGATCTCCCGCTCACCGCCCAGCCGCGTCACCGCCAGGATCGTGGCACCGTGCATCGCGAAGAGCAGCGTGGAGCCGTACAGGAACACGATCGACAGCATGTGGAACGGGTTGTAGAAGAGGTTGCCGTAGCGCAGCGAGAACGCTGCCGTCCAGTCGAGGTGCGGGAAGATGCCGAAGGGCACCGCCTCACCCCAGCTGCCCATCAGGACCGGGCGGAAGAATCCGAGAACGAGATACAGCCAGATCGCGGCCGCGAAGGCCCAGGCGACGTGCGTCCCCATGCCGAGCACGCGGGCGCGGCGATACATGCGCAGCCACCACAGCAGGATCGAGCAGGTCAGGAAGAAGCCGGCCATCAGCCACCAGCCGCCCTCGTTCAGCGGTGGCAGCCGGAGGCCGTACGCGGGGGGTGGCGGTTCGAGGGCGAGCCACGGGAGCTGGCGGACGAACTGGACGGGATCCCAGTTGACCGAAGCCCACATGTTGAGGCCGATGATCTCGATGGCGATGAAGCCGCACAGGAGGGACGCGAGTCCCAGCCAGCCGAGGTAGAAGGGCCCCACCTGCGCATCGCCGAAGCGGCCGAAGAGGTGGACGAAGAAGGGATCGCCCTGGCGCACCCAGGTGCTGCGGCCCAGGGGCACGCCCGGGTGGGCGGGTGCCCTCACCTGCACCCGCGTGAAGATGTTCTGGTATTCAGGCATGGTCGGGTCTCCGCACTAGCGCCAGATCGGCAGGTTGAGCCACCAGCCCCACCACTCGGGCCAGCCGCGAGTCCAGAACGGGCCGCTGATCACGATGCAAACCGCACTCCAGAAGCCGGCGGACAGCGCGAGGAAGAGTCCCAGCCGATGTACGCCGAGCGTGCCGATCGAGTATCCGATGGTGTCCCGGAAGAAAGTGTTTTCGTGCTCCGGCGTCTTCACGACCTCGCCCTTGGGCGGGTTGGTCGACGAGAGGATGAGCGCGCCGTGCAGGGCCAGTGCGAGGGTGGTCGTGAAGAAGAACGTCACCGCCAGCATGTGCGCCGGGTTGTAGTGGAAGTGCAGGTACTGGTAGCCCGTGTTCGACACCCAGTCGAGGTGACTCAGGATGCCGTACGGGAATCCGTGGCCCCAGGCGCCGAGCAGCAGCGGCCGGAAGACCACCAGGGTGACGTACGCGAAGATGGCCACCGAGAAGGCGAACGGCACGTGCAGCCCGATGCCGAGCTTGCGGCAGATCTCCACCTCGCGCAGCGCCCACGAACCGAAGGCGCCGATCGCGCAGAACGTGATGATCTGCCAGAGTCCTCCTTCCTGGAGTGGCGCGAGCGCCAGGCCGTACGAAAGGTCCGGCGGCGCGATGCTGATCTGCCAAGGGTTCCACGTCGGCCCGGTGGCCGCCCCGTAGAAGATCAGCGCAGTGCCGATGAACGAGAAGAAGAAGGTCGTGATCCCGAAGAAGCCCACATAGAAGGGCCCCACCCAGAAGTCGAACAGGTCCCCGCCGAGCAGGGTGCCGCCGCGGACGCGATACTTTTTTTCAAAACTGAGCATGGCCATTGCTGGACCTCCCGTTGGCCGTCGTGGTCGCGGCCCCGTGTCTTACCCGCTTTCCCGATCGCGGGGCAGGCCGGGAACTTCCCCGGACCTCCCCCGCCGCCATCGGCAAGCGACGCTACTTCGCCAGACCCTGCGCGTCCGTCCGGACCGCTGCCACCACCGGCGGCATCGGGGACATCTGCGCAGTCTTCGCGGCACCGTGGCCGGCGCGCGGACCTTCGATCCAGTTGAAGCGGTCCGTGCTGAGGAGCACGAAATGGATCAACAGGGCCAGCGCAAAGAGAAACGTGAACAGCGCAATGAGCGTTCTGCGCGGATCGAACAACAACCAGATTCGCCACATGCTTCTATCCTCCTAGGCCATGAAAACGTAAGGCATGAACGAGTTCACTGCAGCTTTCACCCCATCGATCATCGAGGTGTAGCCGCCCGAGCCCGGAAGCCAGGGACGCCACTGCCACGCCAGGATGTGGGCGACGATCGCGATTACCAGAAAGATGATGAAGCTCGAAACGAAGATCCCGTGGAACTCGCGCGCCTCGTTCTCCGTCAGCCCCGACAAGGAGCCCTTCTTCTCCTCAGCCATTGGTGCTACCTCCAAATAGGCCTGCCGGCCGTTACCGCGCACCTCCCGCGCGGCAAGGGATCGCCCGAGCCGTGAAGCCCTGACGGACCACCACCCGGTGCCCCGGGCGGATCTCCTGCTCCTGTGCCCGCCCTCTCAGGCGGGCGCGCCCACGCGCGCTTTCGCGACGCGGGCTTCGGTCACCCTGGTTTCCCCGGCCTCACGCGCGGCGCGTTCCGCGCGATCGCGCAGTCCCTTCGCAGCGGAGATGCGGACGAGGAATGGTTCGTTCTCCACCATGCGCTCGAGGAGGCGGTGTGCCTCGTCGTCCCATGGCATCTGTGTGGCGGCTGCGTTGTTGCGAACCGGCGTCGCCTCGACGCGGTCCATGTCCGGACCCAACGGCAGGATGTGGAACAGCGCATCGAAGAGCGCGTTGCAGATCTCCTGCACGAGGTACGTGCAGCCCGAGTAGCCCATGAAGGGCGTACCGGTGTGCCGGCGGATGATTGCGCCGGGGAACGACGCGGGAATGAACATCGCGCGTCCGGCGGCCTCGGCCAGGTACATGCGTTCGTTGTAGCTGCCGAAGAGGATGAGCGGCGTCTTCGACTTGACGGCTGCACGCACGGCCGCGTTGTCCGTCTTCGCCCCGGCACGCCGCGCGAACGAGAACGTGCAGGGCAGGCCGAGTTCGTCTTCGAGGAAGTGGCGCACACCGCGTTCGTAGGTCTCGGTGGCGACGATCGCGAAGCTAGCGGTGCCGAAGAAGTCCTGCGTGACCGAGCGCCAGAGATCCCACATGGGCTTCAGCGTCGTGTGCTTCTCGCGCTCGATGAAGGGCTCGGGGTCCAGGCCCAGCAACTCGCCGAGCTTCCGCAGGAAGAGCGTCGTGCTCTCCAGACCGATGGGCGCCTGCAGGTACGGCCGCTCGAGGGTCTCGCACAACAGGCGGCCGTACTCGCGGTACATGCAGACGTTCACGTCTGCATCGGCCAGCTTCGGCACGTCGGCCAGATGACTGCCGAGCGGGAACACCATGTTGATCTCGGCGCCGATACCCTCGACGAGCCGGCGGATCTCCGCGAGATCGGACGCCGTGTTGAAGCAACCGTAGATGGGTCCGACCAGATTCACGCGGGGCTTCACGCCCTCCTTCCGCGCGGGACGCGGCGCGATCTTCTTGGTGCCGTACTCGGTCCAGAGCCAGTTCATCGCGCGGTTGGCGCTCTGCCACTGATCCTCGTCGATCGTCCGTGGCAGGAACCGCATGATCCCCGTGCCTTCGGGGGTGACGCCGCCACCGATCATCTCGGCGATGGAGCCTGTCACCACCACCGACGGCATCGTCGGGTCGAGCGTCGCGTGGGCGCGCTTCATCGCCTGTTCGGTGCCGGTCTGGCCGAGTTCCTCTTCGGCGAGACCGGTGACGACGATGGGCAGCTCGTGCGGCGGCAGGCCGTCGGTGTAGTGCAGCACCGAGGTCACCGGGAGATTCTCGCAACCCACCGGCCCGTCGATGATGACCTGCAGACCCTTCACGGCGGTGAAGACGTAGACGGCGCCCCAGTAGCCGCCGGCGCGATCGTGATCGAGGACGAGCATCAGTGGGTCTCCTCTGCCTTGCGCGCCTTCGCCTGGCGCGCGAGGGTCCGTGCGTACTGCTCACGGAAGGCGGGTCGGTCCACGGGCGTGCCTTCCCAGACGCCGCTCGTGTGGCCCTCGCCGACACCGGCGAAGAACGCCTTCATGGTGTCGAACCGCGGCTTGCTGCGCATGGCGGCATTGACCACCTGCGACAGGGAGCCCGCTCCGGCCGGCCCCATGAGCGGGCGCGCGGAGATGAGGTTCGTGAAGTAGAGCGCGGGGATCGCGAGTTCCTTGGCCTTCTGCACCACGGGTGTCGTGCCGACCGCGAGATCGGGCTCGAATTCAGCCATGGCCGCGAGGTCCTGTTCGAGCGAGGCGCGGAACTGCACGCGTACGCCCTTCGCTTCCAGCCACTCGCGATCGGCGTCGGACCAGCGCGTCCGCGGGCAGGCGGTACCGACGTAGCGGACATCCGCGCCGCTCTCCACCAGCAGGCGGCCGACCAGCAACTCGGAACCCTCGTAACCCGACAACGTCACACGGCCCTTGATCGGGGCAGCGGCGAGCGCGGCACGGATCGCCGGCAGCACGGCCTGCTTGGCGGCCTCGATCCGAGCCTTCGGGATGCCGCAGGATTCGCCGATCTTCTCGAGCCACGCGGCGGTGCCGTCGTAGCCCACCGGGGCGGAGCCCACCACGGTGCGACCGGCCGCCTCGAATTCGCGCACGGAGGCCGTGTAGAACGGATGGATCGCGCCGACGACGGCGCAGTCGAGCGCCGCATACAGCTCACGCCATTCGCGCGTCGGCACGACCGGTCCGGCCGCGAGGCCCATCGGTTCCAGCATCCGTCCGATGCCCACGGGGTCTGCGGGGAACATCTCGCCGAGCAGCGTGACCGTGGGACGATCGGAGACGCCGTTGCGCGGCGCCGCCACCGGCCCTTGCTCGGCCTCGGTGCGGGCGTAGGCGAGCATCGCGCCGGCCAGGACGTCCTTCGCCTCGGCGTGCGTCGGCACCCCGAACCCCGGCACGTCGATGCCGATGATCCGCACGCCGTCGATCTCCTTCGGCAGCAGACGCAACGGCACACCGGACGCCGTGGGTACGCACAGATTGATGATGACGACGGCGTCGTAGTCGGCAGGCTTGGCAGTCTCGAACACCGCTTCACGGATGTCCTCGAACAGCTTGCCCGTCACGAGCGTCTCGGAGTTGAACGGCACGTAGCCCACCGTGCGGCGGGCGCCGTAGAAGTGCGAGGTGAAGGTGAGGCCGTAGACGCAGCACGCGGAGCCCGAGAGGATCGTCGCGGTGCGACGCATGCGCAGGCCGACGCGCAGGGAGCCGAAGGCGGGGCACATGCTCTGCGGCTGGTCGTGCGGACCTGCCGGGTAGTCCGCCTTGTAGCGCTCGATCGTATCGCTCATGCCGGCGGCGGCCGCGGCCTGCTGCATCGTTTCCTTGCCGCCGTGACAGCCCACGCCGTCGCCGGCCGGCGCCGGGGGCGCCGCGGTCGCGTTCAAGATCGGGATGACGCGGGACGGCACGCTGGAGGGCATGCGCCGCGGCGTGCCGAGTGTCGGTGCCCCGAGGTCCTGGGGGTCGACGTGCTTCGGATCGTTGAAGTTGGCCATGGTCGCGGACCTAGATGGCGTCGTACACGACTTCGAGGGACGGCTTCTCGATCAGGATGCCGCCCATCATGTCGGCCGCGGAGGCCGGCTGCAGAACGACGCCACGCCCGACCGTCTCACCCTTGAAGAGGCCCAGCAGACCGTCCTGCGTGAGCGGTGACGGTCGCACCGGAGGCGCCTCGGCGACGTTGGTCGCGAGCTCCTCGAAGAGCGGTGCCCACTCGCCGCCGGGAATACCGACGATCTCGTAGTTGGCGCTCTTGCGGCGGATGTCCTCGTGGGCGGGGATGGCCGCGAGCACCGGGATGCCGACCGCCTCCGCGAAGGCCTGCGCCTCGCCCGTGCCGTCGTCCTTGTTGATCACGAGTCCCGCGACCCCGACGTTGCCGCCGAGCTTGCGGAAGTACTCGACCGCGGAACAGACGTTGTTCGCGACGTAGAGCGACTGGAGATCGTTGGAGCCGACCACGATCACCTTCTGGCACATGTCGCGGGCGATGGGCAGGCCGAAGCCGCCGCACACGACGTCGCCGAGGAAGTCGAGCAGGACGTAGTCGAAGCCCCACTCGTGGAAGCCGAGCTTCTCGAGCAGTTCGAAGCCGTGGATGATCCCTCGGCCACCGCATCCGCGGCCCACCTCGGGCCCGCCGAGTTCCATCGCGAAGACGCCGTCGCGCTTGAAGCAGACGTCACCGATCTCGACCTGCTCGCCCGCCAGTTTCTTGCGCGACGAGGTCTCGATGATGGTCGGGCACGCGCGACCGCCGAACAGGAGCGAGGTCGTGTCGCTCTTGGGATCGCAGCCGATCAGCAGGACGCGCTTGCCCTGCTGCGCCATCATGTACGAGAGGTTCGAGAGCGTGAAGCTCTTGCCGATGCCGCCCTTCCCGTAGATCGCGATGATCTGCGTCTCCTTCGGTGCGATCTCGGCGATGGCCTCGGCCGCTTCGCCCATCATCTGCTGCTTCACGCCCTGCAGGAAAGCATCGGCAGGACCGGCTTGGGGAGTGGTCATGAGCAGTTTCTCCAGTCGAGAATCATCTTGAGACAGCTGGGATCGGTGAACGCCGTGCGGTAGGCGGCCGAGGCCTCCTCCGCGGCGAGGCAGTGCGTGATGAGGCCGTCCAGCGAGAGGGCGCCGGACTCGGCGAGGGCACGCACGGCCGCGAGATCGGCCGGGCGCCATTCCGCGGCGACGCGTATGCGGGCCTCGCGCATGAAGGCAGGGGCGAACATGAACGACAGCGGTTCTGTGTAGAAGCCGGCGAGCACGACCTCGCCGCCGGGCGCGAGCCGACCGATGAGCGTGTCGAGGATCGCCGAATCGCCACTGACGTCGTAGATCGAGTGGTAGTCGCGGCGCGGATCGTTCGCGGGGTCGATCACCTGGTAGCCCGCCGCGCCTTCGACGCGCACGGGATTCGTTTCCCAGACGGTCGGCGCGGGGTCGCCCGCGAGCAGCGTGAGTCGCGCGAGCAGTCTGCCCAGCACGCCATGGCCGATGATGAGATCGGGCGGACGGGCCCCTTCGGCATTGATCGCGTGCTGCGCGGTCGCCGTGAGGGCGAGCAGCACCGCTTCCGCGCCGAGCGATTCGCCGACCGGTGTCACCCGGGCACCCGGGACGACGAGCCGACGCGCTGCGCCACCGAACAGGCCGCGCACGTCGCCGAAGCATTTCGCACCGGGCACGAACACGCGCTCACCGGCTTTTCGTCCCGCGAGGGGCCCTGCCTCGGCGATGCGCCCCACCGATTCGTACCCGGGCACCAGTGGATAGCCCATGCCAGGGAAGGGCGGCATGCGGCCGGACCAGAGAAGCCGTTCGGTGCCCGTGCTGATGCCGCTCCACTCGATGTCCACCACCACATCTCCGTCGCCGGGCGGCGTGAGATCGAGCTGGTCGAGCGCCAGATGCTCCGGTGACGCGAGCACGACGGCGACCGTTTTCATCTTCCGGCTCGCGCCGCGGAGTTCACCGCGGAGGACATCGTGGGGGGCGTTTCGAGGGGGGACATGGTCTTGCTCCGTTCGCTTTCCTGCCGATCGACGGGACTGCCATCGACGAGTGTCAGTCTATTCTTACGCAAATAAATGTCAACGTACATTTACACTCTGTCCGATCCGACACTTTTACAGCCGCCGCGCAACCAGGACGCGGGTCTGCAGGGGCATGCGCGTGGGCAGCAGGCGGGGTACATCGAACCCGGCCCGGTCCAGCAACGCCCCCAGTTCGTCGGGGGTGCGGGCACGGCCGCTGCCCATGGCGAGCAGATAGAAGCCGAAGTAGGCGTCGCCCATCGGTTCGGCCCCTGGCGTGTCGGCCATGGGTTCGGCGATGAGCAGGGTTCCGCCGGGTGGCAGCGCCCGATGGGCGCGCCGGAACAGCTCGAGCACTGCGGGATCGTCGTGGTCGTGCACGACGCGCACGAGGGTGACGAGATCGGCCCCATCGGGCCATGCATCGGAGAGAAAGTCCCCTGCGGTCACGGACATCCGTTCGGAGAGTCCGGCAGTCCGCAGCCGGACCCTGGCCCGATCCGCCACCGGGGGGAGATCGATGAGCATCAGGCGCAGGGTCGGTATCCGGCTGGCAACCGAGAGGAGAAAACTGCCATCGCCCCCGCCCGCGTCGAGGACGCAGCGATGACGATGGAACGGGTAGGCGTCGAGGATCTCGGCCGCCACGAGCGGCTGCGAAGCCGCCATGAGCGTCGTGTAGGCCGAGACCTGCTCCGACGAAAGGTTGCGGGGGTCGCCGCCCATGGCATAGGGCCAATGCGCGCCCAGGGCCGTCCGGTCGCGCCGCCCTCGCAGCAGCGCCACGGGGTCGGCGAGATCCGCATACAGAAGACCGTGGTGCTCGACCATCGCGGCGATGCCCGGATTGCCGAGCATCGCCGCGCCATGGACCCCAAGGCCGAAGCGGTCGTCGCCGCGGCGTTCGACGAGGCGGAGCGACGCGGCCGCCCAGAGCAGTCGCTGCATGCCCTCGTGCGGCAAAGCGAGGGTCTCGGCGAGATCCGCCACTGTGCGCGGACCGTCGGCCAGCGCTTCGAGGAGTCGGAGTTGCACACAGGCGAGCAGCACCTGCGAATAGACGAAGCCCGCCACGAGATCGAACAGTTCGCGGGCCCTTCGACGAGCGATGAATCGCGTCGGGAGGAAGCGCGCCGCGGCCCGCTGGAATGCGGGGTTCGCCAGGAGGCGGTTGCGCAGTCGAAGGAACCCGTCTCCCCAGGTCGCAGACGCAGGTCCGCGGGGCATCGATACCGCCGGGGCCTCGATCCTTGCCATGACCGCGTTACGCCGCGCGCCGCGTGAGCTGCTCCGGCAGCAATCGCTGCGCCTCGAGCAGGATGAGCGCACGCAACTGCGCTGAGCCGCGACACGCCGGAATCGCCTCGATGGAATCGTTCACGAGACGCCGGAAGTGGTCGATGGCGCCCGTGACCCCGAAGGTCTGGGCAGCGCTCGGGCGATGCAGCGCGGCATCGCGACCGCACGGTTTGCCGAGATCCTCGGGTTCGGCGAGCACGTCGCGGATGTCGTCGGCCACCTGGTAGGCCTCGCCGAGGCGGTCGCCGAACAGCCGCCATGGCGTGCCGTCGGCACCCACGGCCTGCGCGCCGGCGACGGCCGCCGCGGTGAACAGGGAGCCGGTCTTCTCCTGTTGATAGACGTCGAGGGCCACCTCGGGCTCGCACTCCCAGGCCTGTCCGGCGACGATCCCGCCGGGCATCCCCGTCGCGGCGGCGACGGTCTCCAGCAGGGGAACGAGGTGTTGGGGCGCCGAAGCTGCGCCGCGCGCGAGGGTCTGGAACGCGAGCACGATCAGCGCGTCGCCCGCCAGCACGGCGAGACGCTCACCGAAGGCACGGTGCACGGAAGGGCGTCCGCGCCGGGTCGCGGCATCGTCGAAGCACGGCAGATCGTCGTGGACGAGCGAGGCGCAGTGCAGCAGCTCGATGGACGCCCCTGCGGCGTCGGCCACCGGCGAATCGGGATTGCCGCAGGCACCGGCCACGGCCATGCAAAGGCGCGGGCGGATCCGCGCGCCGCCGGGAAAGACGGCGTGCTGCACGGCGGCGGCGAGTCCGGGAGGACACCTCCGTCCCTGCACGCTGGCGACTGCGGCTTCCAGGACCGATTCGATGCGCCTCGTGCCGTCCATGGAGTTCTCCTTTGCGGGGTTCTGTTCGGGAAATGCGTGCCAGCTTCGCCGGAAGTTCTGTTGCGGACTACTGTCGCCGACTTCGTTCAAAACTGTCGCCGACTGCGTTCAACCCTGGGCACCGCGCTGGATCACCCCGTCCCGCGGAGTGGTCCCGCGGGGCTGACATCCCAGCCTGGCGCCGGGAGGGTCACGTCGAAGTGTCACGTTCTGTTGTCAGTGCATGTGTCAGGTACTATAGACACCGTTCGTTGGCCGGTCAACGACGGAAAAAGGGCGGACTCGGCGTGCGGGATAGACGTGTGATCGTGGTGGGCGCAGGCATGGGGGGGCTCGCGGCGGCGCTCGAACTGGCGGCGCGGGGCTGTGACGTGCTCGTGCTGGAGCGTGGCGCGACCCACGGCGGCAAGATGCGCGAGGTACCGGTCGACGGCGTCGCGATCGATGCGGGGCCGACGGTCTTCACGATGCGGTCGATCTTCGACGGGCTCTTCGCCGCGGCCGGCAGCTCGCTCGAAGAACACATCGCGATCGATCCCCTGCCGATCCTCGCCCGGCACGCGTGGAGCGCGGGCGAGACGCTCGACCTCCACGCCGACCTCCGCCAGTCCGCCGAGGCCATCGGCGAGTTCGCCGGGCCCGCGGAGGCGCGCGGCTACCTCGCGTTCATGACCGCGGCGCGGCGCACCTTCCAGGCGCTCGACCGCACCTACCTGCACGCAGCGCAGCCCACGCCGCTCACGCTGGTGCGGGATGCGGGACTTCGCGGCGTTCCGGATCTCCTCCGCATGCGCCCCTTCGCGACGCTCTGGCAGGCGCTGTCGGACCATCTGCAGGATCCGCGACTGCGACAGTTGTTCGGGCGCTACGCGACCTATTGCGGCGGGTCGCCCTTCCTCGCGTCGGCGACGCTGATGCTGATCGCGCACGTGGAGCAGGAAGGCGTCTGGGCGGTGCGTGGCGGGATGCAGCGACTGGCCGACGCGATCGCTGCGCTGGCCATGCAGCGTGGGGCACGGTTCCGCTACGGCGCGGAGGTCGCGGACATCACGGCGGGCGGCGGGCGCGTGAACGGCGTGACCCTGGCCGACGGCGAGCACATCGATGCCGACGCCGTCGTGTTCAACGGCGACATCGCAGCGCTCGGCACCGGGCGCCTCGGACCGGCGGCCCGGCGGGCCGTCCCGCCACCACGGCCCCGCGCGAAGCGCTCGCTCTCGGCGCTCACGTGGGCGATGACGGCACGCACGTCCGGGCTGCCGCTGTCGCGCCACACCGTGTTCTTCTCGCGCGACTACGCCGCCGAGTTCGACGATCTCCTCCGCCAGCGGCGCCTGCCCGTGGACCCCACCGTGTACGTGTGCGCGCAGGACCGCGACGGCCGCAACGGCGGCGGCCCGGCAGGGCCCGAGAGACTCTTCCTGCTCGTGAACGCGCCGGCATCCGGCGACGAATCGACGCCGGGGGAACCGGCCATCGCCCGGTGCGAGGCCGGCATGTTCGCGCTGCTCGCCCGTTGCGGCCTGGAACTGACACCGACGGGCCCACCCGTGGTGACCGGGCCCGCCGGGTTCGAGCGGCTCTTCCCCGCCTCGGGTGGCGCGCTGTACGGCTCGGCGCCGCACGGATGGACGTCGGCGTTCGACCGCTCCGGCGCGACGACCCGGCTGCCCGGCCTGTTCCTGGCGGGCGGGAGCGTGCATCCCGGACCGGGCGTCCCGATGGCGACCCTCTCCGGCCGGCACGCCGCTGCCGCGGTGCTGAAGGCCGGGCGCTGACATGGACGATCTCGGCTTCCTGCGACCCGTGCCGCGGAACGGCTATCGCTGGTGGTATGTCGACGCCCTCTCGGACGACGGGCGCCACGGGCTCACGATCATCGCGTTCATCGGCAGTGTCTTCTCGCCCTGGTACGCGCGAGCGCGAAGGCGTGGCGCTGGCGACCCCATGAACCACTGCGCCTTCAACGTGGCGATCTACGGGCCCGGGGGTCGGTGGGCGCTGGCGGAGCGCGAACGCGGCACCGTGGAGCGCACGGCCAACCGGTTTCGCGTCGGCCCGAGTGCCCTCCACTGGGATGGCCGGAAGCTCGTCATCGACATCGACGAGATCGGCGTGCCGTTGCCCCGACGGTTGCGCGGTCGCGTGACGATCGACACGACCGCGCCGCGCGACCGCACGTATCCGCTCGACGCGAATGGCGACCATCGCTGGCATCCGATCGCCCCCGCCTCCCGGGTCGACGTGCAGTTCACGCATCCGTCGCTCGCGTGGTCGGGGACGGCCTATCTCGATTCGAACTCGGGAGACTGCGCGCTGGAGAACACGTTCCGCGGCTGGGACTGGTGCCGCGCGCCGCTGCCGGACGGCGCAGCAGCCCTGCTGTACGACACGATCGAGCGCGACGGAACGACGCACGGTGTCGCACTGCACGTCGCAGCCGACGGCAACACCACGACCTTCGATCCGCCCGCCCTGGGCGGGCTGCCGACGACGGGTTGGCGGGTGCAACGGCGCGCACGCTCGGAGTCCCCGCAAGGCGCCACGGTGGTGAAGACCCTGGAGGACACGCCGTTCTACGCCCGATCGCTGGTCGGGACACGCCTCTTTGGCGCGGACACCGTCGCCGTGCATGAAAGCCTGTCGATGGAACGCTTCGCCAGCGGCTGGGTGCAGAGGCTGCTGCCGTTCAGGATCCGGAAACACCGATCCGAAGCCTGAGCGCCGCGGTGCGATCCACGCCGACACTCATTCGCGGGGATCGGCGGGTGGCGCTTGCGCCTCGCGTGACGCCGGGTTCTGCCTCGCCTCCCGCTCGCGCGCCTCGCGGTTCGCGCGCTTCAAGGAGAAGAGTTCCCAGAAACCGAAGCCCAGCACGAGCACCAGCACGACGAGCCCCTCGTAGAGGATGATCTCCTCGGACGCCATGGGCCGTCGGTGCCAGGTCAGAGGCGGAATCAGGCCGAACCGGTGCGCGACGTGGCGCCTTCCATCTGGTCGCGGCGCTCAAGGCGTTCGAAGAGATCGACCATCCAGGCGACACGACCCTCGTACTGCCGATCGGGCTGGGCCGTGACGGCCAGCGCCTCCACGAGGAATCGGGCCTCCGGGCGACAGGGTCCTGCGGTGCGCCGCGGCATGGTGGCCGCAGCGACGCCCGCCGCGGCGAGGCACTGCAGCTTGCGCGCAGAGGTGACCACCGCCCGCGTCGACACCGAGTCGGCATCGCGCCGTTCGACTTCACGGCCGATCTCCGCGTACAGGATCCGTGCGGCATGCATGCCGGGGCGGCATGCCGCTGGCAGCGCACCGATCCCACCGGCCGCGCGTTCGTACAGCACGTCCGCCTCCGCGAGCAGCCGGCGCACGACGTCACCGAGGGGAGCACTGTGCGTCGGCCGGGCGAGCCAGGCCTCCGGATCGATGCCGGCCTCGCGCAACCAGGCGAGCGGGAGATAGATGCGGCCGGCGCGGGCGTCCTCGCCGACATCGCGGCAGATGTTCGTGAGCTGCATCGCGATGCCAAGATCGCAGGCACGCGCGACGACGTCCGCGGCCCGTGCCCCCATCAGGGCAGCCATCATCGCGCCCACCGTGCCCGCCACGCGCACCGCATAGGCGACCAGATCGGAGAACGTCTCGTAGCGGCGCCCCTCGGCATCCCACGCGAACCCTTCCAGCAACGCCTCCGGGACGGCCCTCGGAATGCGGAAGTGGCGGACTGCGCCGGCGAACGCGCGGTCGGCGGGAATCTGCAACGGGTGACCTGCGTAGGCGCGGTCGAGCCGCGCGTGCAGCACGGCCACCGCATTGGCGTCTTCACCCCCGAGATCGACCGCGTCGTCGGCGAGGCGGCAGAACGCATAGAGCGCCGTCGCGGGGTCCCGCAGCGTGCGCGGAAGCACGAGCGATGCGGCGTGGAACGTCCGGGAACCCTGCCGGAGCAGCGCCGCGCACGCGGCGAGATCGTCGGGGTCGGCGAAGGCGCGGTCAGACGAGCGCGTCGGCATGGGGAACCACCGTGTCGAGGATGCGTGCGGAGGAGAGAACGCCGGGGAGACCTGCGCCGGGATGCGTACCCGCACCCACGAGATACAGGCCGTCGACGTCCTCGCTGCGGTTGTGCGGACGGAACCACGCGCTCTGCGTGAGCACCGGTTCCATGCCGAAGGCGGCGCCCTTGTACGAGAGCAGGCGGTCGCGGAAGTCGAGCGGTGTCATGACGCGGGACGAGATCACCTCGGCCTCGAGACCCGGGAGCATGGTCTCCTCCAGCCGTTGCGCGATGGCGCGACGATACGGCTCCGCACGCGTCGCCCAGTCGACGTCGGCATCCAGATGAGGCACCGGTGAGAGCACGTAGAACGCGTCGCATCCGTCCGGCGCCAGCGACGGGTCGGTGGCCGTGGGCCGATGCAGGTACAAGCTGAAGTCGTCGGCGAGCTTGCGATTCTCGAAGATGTCGGTCAGCAGGCCCTTGTACCGCGGCCCGAGCACGATCGTGTGGTGCGGGACGTCCTCGTAGCGGCGCTTCGTGCCGAAGTACCAGACGAACAGCGACATCGAGTAGCGGGCACGCTTCAGCTTGCGGTCGGTCCAGGTGCGTCTCGGCACGGTCTTCAGCAGCTTGCCGTACGTCCAGGCGGCGTCGGCGTTCGAGACCACGACATCGGCGGGAATGGTCTCGCCCGAGGCGAGGCGGACGCCGGTGGCGCGCCGCCCTTCCACGAGAATCTCGGCGACCTCCGCGTTCAGGCGCAATCGGCCGCCCTGCCCCTGCATCAGCTTGACGAGACCGTCGACGAGCCGCCCGGTGCCACCCATCGCGAAGTGGACGCCCCAGCGACGCTCGAGAAACGCGATGAGGCCGTAGATCGAAGTGACCGTGAACGGGTTGCCGCCGACGAACAGCGGATGGAAGCTCGACGCGATCTGCAGCCGCGGATCGCGCACGTACTTCGAGACCAGGCTGTGGAGGCTGTGCAGGCTGCCCAGTTTGAGCATCTTGGGGACGATGCGCGCCATGTCGGTCCAGGAGTCGAAGGGCACGTCGCCCAGCTCCTCGAAGCCGACGCGATAGATGGCCTCCGCAGCCTCCATGAAGCGCTCGTAACCCTCGACGTCACCGGGGGAGAGCCGCGCCACCTCGGCGCGCATCTCCGCGGCATCGCCCGAGCAGTCGAGATGGCTGCCGTCGTCGTAGCGCAGGCGATAGAAGGGGGACAGCGATCGCAGGTCGACGTCGTCGGCGAGACGTTTCCCGCACAGCGTCCAGAGTTCCTCGAACAGGAACGGCGCGGTGACGATCGTCGGACCGGCGTCGAACGTGAAGCCGTCCTGACGGAAGACGTTCGCGCGGCCGCCGGCCTGATCGAGCCGTTCCAGCACCGTCACGGCATAGCCGCGTGCGCCGAGCCGCACGGCGGCGGCGAGACCGCCGAAGCCGCTGCCGATGACCACTGCGTGCCGACGACCACGCAGGAATGCGGCCGTCTCCGTTGCCATCACTTCGGGGGGGGCGCCGTTCATCATGCTGTCTGCACCCGGACGACCCGCCCTGCCGACGGGATGCGGCTGCGGACCGAGGCGACGATCCCTGTCGCATCGAGTCCGAGCCGCGACAGCAGGACCGACTGCTCGCCGTGATCGACGAATTCGTCCGGCAACCCGAGATGCAGCAGACGCGCATCGATGCCCTGCGCGTGGAGGCTCTCGGCCACCGCACTGCCTGCGCCGCCCTGGATCGCGTTGTCCTCGAGGGTCACGATGAGGTCGTGCGAGCGCGCCATGTGCGCCACGAGCGCGTCGTCCAGCGGTTTCACGAAGCGCATGTCGACGACGCTGGCGTCGAGCGTCTCCGCGGCTTCGAGCGCCGCGTGGAGCAGCGGCCCGAAGGCGAGGATCGCGACGCGCCGGCCCGTGCGGCGGATGTCGCCGCGCCCGATCGGCAGCGTGCGGACATCGCGTTCGACCGGAACACCGACGCCGGCACCGCGCGGATACCGCACCGCGGCCGGGCCGTCGTGCGCAAGACCGGTGGCGAGCATCTGCCGACAGAGATTCTCGTCGGACGGCACCATCACCACGAGGTTGGGGATGCACCGCAGATACGAGAGGTCGAACGCGCCGTGGTGGGTCGCGCCGTCGGCCCCGGCGAGGCCGGCCCGATCGATCGCGAACAGCACCGGCAGATTCTGGATCTGCACATCGTGGATCAGCTGGTCGTAGGCGCGCTGCAGGAACGTCGAGTAGATCGCCACGACGGGCTTCAGGCCCTCGCACGCAAGGCCGGCGGCGAACGTGACCGCGTGCTGCTCGGCGATGCCCACGTCGAAGTGACAATCGGGGAACCGCTTCGAGAAGCCCACGAGACCTGACCCTTCGCGCATCGCCGGCGTGATCGCCATCACGCGATCGTCGGCGGCGGCCGCGTCGCACAACCACTCGCCGAACACCTGCGTGTAGGTCGGAACCGCCGCGGGCCGCGAGGGGCCGATCCCGGCGCCGGGCTCGAACTTGGAAACGCCGTGGTACAGGACCGGATCCGCCTCGGCACGCTCGTAGCCGCAGCCTTTCCGCGTGACGATGTGCAGCAGGCGGGGCCCGGACTGACCGCGGAGGGTCTCGAGGGTCGCCAGGAGGCCGCCGAGGTCGTGACCGTCCACCGGCCCCGTGTACTCGAAGCCGAGCTGTTCGAACATCGTCGCGGGCAGCACCATGCCCTTCGCCTCGACATCCACGCGATCCGCGAGACGACGCAGCGGCGGGAACCGGCCGATGAGGCGCTCGGCGGACTTCCGCGCAGCCACGATCGGCGCGCCGCTGGTGAGCCGGCCGAGGAGGCGATGCATGGCACCGACCGCCGGCGAGATCGACATCTCGTTGTCGTTCAGGATCACGAGCAGATCGGCGTTCATCGTGCCCGCATTGTTCAGCGCCTCGTAGGCGAGGCCTGCGGACATCGCGCCGTCACCGATCACCGCGATCGCCTGATGGCCGTCGCCGCGGCGCTTCGCCGCCACCGCCATCGCCAGCGCTGCGCTGATCGAAGTGCTCGAGTGCGCGGTCCCGAAGGCGTCGAAGGGCGACTCGCTGCGCTTGGGGAATCCCGAGAGTCCGCCCAGCATGCGCAGCCGCCCCATGCCTTCGCGCCGACCCGTGAGGATCTTGTGCGCATACGACTGATGCCCGACGTCCCAGACGATGCGATCGGCAGGCGTGTCGAACACGCGATGCAGCGCGACCGTCAACTCGACCGTACCGAGATTCGAGGCGAGGTGACCGCCGGTGCGGCCCACCGACTCGATCAGGAAATCGCGCAGCTCCGTGGCGAGGCGCGGCAGCGCATCGCGGGGGAGCGCCCGCAGATCCTGAGGGCTGTCGATGGTGGACAACAGCTGGAACGTCATGAACGGTACCTCCCCAGGGGCCGTAGGGCCTGATGGTTGCGCCGCGCATCGGGCGTGCGAAGCGGCGAAGTCTTCATGTGTGGGCCCGCCCGGTGGCGTGGCAGGCGAGGTCGAGCAGGAGCGCGGCAACGGTATCCGGCGCCTCTTCGTGGGCCAGATGGCCGAGGCCGGGCAGCGGGACGATGCGGGCGCTCGGCAGCAGGGCGGCCACGTCACGGGCCTGGTCCGGCGGCACCGTGGCGTCGCGGCTGCCGGCCACCAGCACGAGCGGCTGGGACAGGCGTGGCAGGTCGCGCGCGAGCGGCACGAGGTCCCAGGCCGCCATCATGCGAAGCGCCCCGGCCACGTGACCCGGATTGCGGGTCAGCCGCGCGTAGAGATCGACACCCTCGCGATCGAGCCGCGATCCGGTGCCGGCAATCAGACGCTCCACGGCCGCGCGGTCGGCGGCGCGGCGCGCGAAGAGACGGTGTGCGAAGGGCGTCGCGGCGAGGATCTGCGCCAGCGGGCGGAACACATGGCCGGCGATGCCGCGCCAGGGCAGCAACGCGCCGTTCAGCGACACGACGAGCGCAGGCGCGATCCGGCCATCGAGACACATGCGGGCCAGGATCGCGGCACCCGCGGAGTGCCCCACCGCGACGACGGGTCGGACGTCGAGGACCCGCAGCAGTTGCGCGAGCCCGCGCGCCATGCCGGGGAGACCCGCACCGGCGTCATCCGTGCCCTGGGTGAATGCGTGCCCCGGCAGATCGGGGGCGATGACCGTGAAGTGCGCGGCGAGGAGCGGCGCCAGTGCGCGGAACGAATGCGTCGACGATCCGGTGCCGTGCAACAGGAGCAGAACCGGGCCCGCGCCCATGCGCTGCACGTGCCATTGCCGCCCACCGGCGTTCACGAAGCGGCTCGTCTCGCGATGGGGCCAGTGGGCACCATCGACCTCCCACTGCAGGCTGCCCGACGACACCGCCGCGGCATCGCGCGCCGGCGCACAGGCCAGTGCGTGCCAGGGATGCCCGGGCTCGAGCGGCGGCGTCATGGGCGCGTTCTCGACGCGGAAGGCGTGCCGCCCGCGCGGATGGCGCGCGAGACGACCGCGGCATCGGCGTACGGCAGCGGCAGATAGCGTGCCCCCATCTCGGCAGCGACCTCGGCCGCCGCGGCGGCCGGCCGCGGCGAGGTGTCGACGAGCACGGCGGCGTAGCCCGCAAGGCGGACGCGACGCGCTGCGGAAACGGCATCCCGCGCGGCCTGGGCGCGATCGGTGGTGCCTTCGCGGCCGATGTTGGCGCGTCCGTCGGTCATGAGAACGATCATCGGCGTGTCGCCCTTCCG
>JALHMS010000034.1 GCA_022843925.1 Burkholderiales bacterium | reverse complement strand
GCCACGCCGCTGATCGCCCTCGACATGTACGAGCACAGCTACCACATGGACTTCGGCGCCAAGGCCGCGGCCTATGTGGACGCCTTCATGCAGAACCTGTCCTGGACGGCGGCCGAGGCCGCATTGGCCAACGTGGAGGGCTGAATGAAGCACGCCACTACCTCTGCATCGTTCTCGCATGAACCGATCAGCAGGCCGACGCCGAATGGGGGCGGCGCGCGTCGAGCCGTGCAGTGCCTCGCGCGGTCGATCGGCCTCGTGCTCCTGAGCCTGCTGGGGGTGGGGGCGTCATACGCCGACGTTCTGCCTGCACCTCGACAGTTGTCTCCCCATGCCTGGGCCTGGATCGGTCCCTATGAGGGCCCGAGCACGGCCAATCGGGGTTTCCGCATGAATCTCGGCTTCGTAGTCGGCAAGGAGGCCGTGGCCGTCATCGACAGCGGCTATTCACCCGAAATGGCCGAGGCGATGCTGCGCCACATCCGCGCGCGCACCGCGCTGCCGGTGCGCTATGTGGTCAATACCAATTCGCAGCCCCATCGTTTTCTCGGCAACGATGTCTTCCGCCGGGCCGGTGCCCATATCCTCGCCGGCCGGGAGGCGGCCGAGCGCATGGGCCGCGACGGCGCCATGATGGCCGGCGCGGCGGCGGGCATTCTCGGCATCGCCGAATGGCCCGTGCCGGCCGCACCGGACCGATTGCTTGGCGCGGGCGAGTCCGTCGATCTGGATCTCGGCGGCGGCATCGTGCTGCGCTTGCGCCACGCCGGCACGGCCCATACCAAGGGAAGCCTGGTGGTGCAGGTGCTTCCGGACCGCACCGTGTTTGCCGGCGACATCCTGTACGGCGGCCGAGTGCCGGCCCTGATTCCGGATGGCAGCGTCAAGGGCTGGCTGGAAGCCTTCGATGCGCTGCGCGCCCTGGACGGCGCCATCTTCGTGCCCGGGCATGGCGAGCCCGCGCCGCTCGCCGCCTTCGAGCATCCAACCCGCGACTACCTGGCACGCATCAAACGCCACATGGACGATGCGGTGAAGAAAGGCACCGACATTGAATCGGCGAAGTCGGGCTTCGACGCCTCGGCCTGGCAATCGCTGGCCAACTTCAAGGAGCTGAACGGCCGCAACGCCTATCAGGCCTATCAGGAAAGCGAAGCCGACGGCTTCTGAACAGGAGACGACCCCGATGAAATGGGTCACCCGCGAACGCCCCAAGATCGACCGTATCGCCTGCCCCTGGCTGGTAACGCGCTTCATCGACGAGGCCCCCGAGTTCCTCTACGTGCCGGCTGGCGAGGTCCTGAAGGTCGCCGTCGACACCGGCGCGATTCCCTATGACGTGCCGAATGTCGAGCTCGGCCACCATGGCGACCGCTGCAGCTTCGATGCCTTCATCGACAAATACGAACTCGACGACCCGGCCCTGAACAAGCTGGCGCTCATCGTGCGCGCTGCCGATTGCGGCCAGCCCCAGCTCGCGAAGGAGGCAGCCGGCCTGCTGGCCATCTCGAAAGGGCTGTCGCTCAACTTCGCCGACGACCACGAGATGCTGAAGGCAGGCATGGTGATGTACGACGCGCTCTACGCCTGGTGCGCCGACACGCCACTGAAGAAGGTCGCCCGCCTGCTTGGCTTGAAGTGATGCTGCTGCCCCCCGGAGCTGCGCCCGAGGCACGTCTGCTGCTGATCGGTCGGGCGCTGCGGGCCTTCACCGACGGTTTTGTGGCCATCCTGCTGCCGGTCTATCTGCTGGCCTTGGGGTTGGGCAAGTGGGAGGTCGGGCTGATCAGCACTGCCACCCTGTTCGGGTCGGCGCTGGCAACCCTGGCGGTCGGGCAGTGGGGGTATCGCTTCCCGCAGCGCCGGCTACTCCTCGCCGCCGCCTGGCTGATGGTCGCAACGGGTCTGCTGCTGGCCGGCCTGGGCGGCATCGGCGCCTTCTGGCCGCTGCTGATCGTCGCCTTCGTCGGTACGATGAACCCCAGCTCCGGCGACGTCAGCGTCTTCCTGCCGCTGGAGCAGGCGCGGCTGGCCGAATCGGCGCAAGGCGAGGCGCGCACCTTCCTGTTCGCGCGCTATACCTTCGTCGGTGCCTTGTGTGCCGCGACCGGCTCGCTGGCGACCGTGATCCCGCAAGTGCTGACCGATGCCGGCATGGCCCAGCTCGACGCGTTGCGTCTGATGTTCGTCGCCTACGGGCTGACCGGCGTCGTGATCTTCGTCCTGTATCGCGCCTTGCCGGACCACCGTGTGCATGCGCAGGCGGCACCCGTGCCGCTGGGGCCTTCGCGCGGCATCGTGATCAAACTGGCGGCGCTGTTCTCGGTCGATGCCTTCGCCGGCGGGTTGATCGTCAATACCTTGCTCGCGCTCTGGCTGTTCGAGCGTTTCGACCTCTCGCTCGCCGCCGCCGGCCAGTTCTTCTTCTGGGCCGGGTTGCTGTCGGCCGGCTCCCAGCTCGCCGCCCCCTGGGTGGCGCGCCATATTGGCCTGATCAACACGATGGTGTTCACCCACATCCCGTCGAGCGTCTGTCTGATCCTCGCCGCCTTCGCCGACAGCCTGCCGGTGGCGCTCGCGCTGCTGTTCCTGCGCAGCGCCCTGTCGCAGATGGACGTGCCGACGCGCTCGGCCTTCGTCATGGCGGTGGTAACGCCGGCCGAGCGCGCCGCGGCGGCAAGCTTCACCGCCGTACCCAGGAGCCTCGCCGCCGCAGCAAGCCCCGCCATTGGCGGCGCCTTGTTCGCCGCTGGCTGGCTGGCGGCGCCGCTGGTGGCCTGCGGCCTGCTCAAGATCGCCTATGACGTTGCACTTTGGCGCGCGTTTCGGAAGTACGAGGAACCCTCCTCTTGAGAGCACTCGCGCGCAAGCACATGGCGCGCTTCCGAAAGTCGCGACCATCAGAGCGCATCGCGAACGTGGCAACCGGAACTTTCCATGGCAGTTCGTGTGGATAGGGGCAAGAGGCAGGCGCCCCCCGAAAGGGACGCCTGCGGGCTACAACAAGCCGGCTTCGGCGAACGAGTACGGGCTGCCCTTGCCGACGATGAAGTGGTCCAGCACCCGGACATCGACGGTGGCCAGGGCGCTCTTCAGCCGCTCGGTGATCGCACGATCAGCGGCCGAGGGCTCGGTGTTCCCCGAGGGGTGCTGATGCGCCAGGATCAGCGCCGAAGCGTTGAGCGCCAGCGCACGCTGGACCACCACCCTCGGATACACCGAAGTCTGGTCGACCGTGCCCTTGAACAGCGGCTCGAAGGCGAGCACCTGGTGCTGGTTGTCGAGAAACACGACGGCGAAGATTTCGTTCGGCTCCGCGACCAGTTTCAGGCGCAGGTAGTCGCGCACGGCGGCGGGACTGCCCAGCGCCGGACCGGCCTTGAACACGCGGTTCTCCAGCAGGGTGATGGCCTGCCGGATGATCCAGTCTTCGTGCTGGGCGGCGATCAGGGTGAGCGACTCCGGGCGGGAGTCGGCGATGACGAGAGACATGGCGAACCTCCAATGGATGAGATCGGAGGGCGCCTGCCCCTGGAGGGCAAACCCTCCTGGGGACGATGGGGATGGAACAGGTGACGAGCGGGCATCCACCACCGCGGATGCGGTGGCTGTTCGCGTCAAGGGATGCGATGCGAACGGGTTTCGATCAACGCGGACGAGCCGCGCCGCAGCCTTGAAGATCGATGGCTACCTGGGCATGTCACCGGCAACGCCGGCGGGCATGTCTGGGGAATGGGCAGGTTCGGCTGCGGTCGTGTTGCCGGCGGCGAGCAGGTCGATGGCCGACAGCAAGGCATCGCCTTCGACGGGGCCGTGCAGCAGGAGGGTCTTGCCGGACTCGCGGTCGCGCAGTTGCAGGGCCGGCGTGGCCGCGATGCCCTGCTGTGCCGCTTCCGCCGCCTGGGCACGGATGACGGCATCGGGGCGATCGCTGTCGAGACAACCCTGCATGGCTGGCGTGAGGTCGGGATAGCGCAGGCCTTCCGGCAGGCCCTGGCCGTCGCCACGGGTGTTCGCGTAGAGCCACGCCACGGCTTGCCAGAACGTGGCATGCCCGCCCGTCTCGCCCGCGCACTCGGCCAGGCGTGCCCCGGCAGTCGCAGCCGGCTCGTGCATGGACAGCGGCAGGTGGTGCCACTGCCAGTTCACCTCGGGATGGGCGTCGATCCAGCGCTTGAGTTCGGGGAAGTAGGCCCGGCAGTACGGACACTCCAGGTCGGCGTACCCGACCACCGTGAAGCGCGCATCGGCACGGCCATACAGCCAGGGCGGGCCAGCCGGTTTCGACGCTTCGAAACCGGCGGCGGCCGGGGACATGGGCTCGGTTGCCGGATGCGGCGCGCGCAGCAGCATCCACGAGGCCACTGCAATCGTCGCCACGATCAGCAGACCGATCCAGGGATGACGGCGGGCGAATGAAGGCAGGCGCATCGTGTTGCTCCCGTCAGGCCAACGTGTCCAGCGCCAGGGGTTCGATGCCCCGCGCACGGTCGATCTTGTCGGCCACGCGGAAGGCGGCATCCAGCTCGCTGATGCCGTGCTGCTGCATCAACTGGAAGCGTTCGGCCTTCTCCTCGGGTTCGGTCATCGCCATCGCCAGGTAGAGGCTGGGCGGCACAGCGCGGAACAGCACTTCCATCGACTTGGACAGGATGACGCCCTCGCTGAACTTGCCGGCCTCCTTGCGTGCCGAGAGCATCAGCGCCTTCTGCGAAGCGTTGAGTTCGCGGAAGCGCGCGATCTTCTCGACTTCATCAGGCGGCATCGACAGGCAGATCCACCACTCGATCATGTTGAGCATGGGCTCGGCCGCTTTCGGCAAGTCGTCCAGGTTCTGCGTGGCGAGCCAGAACCAGGCGCCGAGCTTGCGCCACATCTTGGTGATCTTGACCACGTAGGGCGCGAGCAGCGGGTTCTTGGTGATGATGTGGCCTTCGTCCGTCACGTTGATGATCGGACGGCCCAGGAACTGGTCGCGCTCGGCGATGTTGTTGACGGTGTTGATGAGCGAGATGTAGGCAATCGAGAGTTGGGCGTTGTAGCCCTCGCGCGCGAAGGTGGCCAGGTCCACGATGGTGATGTCCGCCTCGGGCCACGGCGTGCCGGACCGGTCGAACATCTCGCCGTCCACGTCCTGGCAGAACATATCCATGGCGTCGGCCATCTCCAGCAGCCGTGCGCGCCGCATCTCCGGCAGCGTGGCGTCGCGGGCGCGCTCGCGCAGCGCGTCGCGCACATCGCGCGTGAGCACCGTGCGTCTGTCCGCCACGCAATGCTGGGCCGCATCGAGAATGCACTGGCGGATCAGGCTGCGGTCGGCGCGCGTCATGCGCGCTTCTTCCTTGTCCTCGCCGCCGGTAATCATCAGCCGTGCAGTGATCTCCAGCTCGCCGAGCACGTCGCGCTGCTCGTCGCCTTCCACGGCCATGCCGGCATCGGTCTGGTCTTCGTCGAGCGCATCGGCGTCCAGCGTCTGTACCTGGCTCGGCGTATCGACCAGGCGCCAGGCGTCGGCGAACGGAGCCAGACTGACGCCCGCGCCCGGCGCGAGCTTCACCCGATGCACGGTGAGGCCCAGCCGTGCCGCGAAGTCGCCGAACAGGCCGAAGCTGTTGCCCGCCTCGACGATGAACAGGCGCGGCCGGTAGATCGCCGTCACCTGGTTCAGGATGTTGTTGAGCGTCGCGCTCTTGCCCGAACCCGTGGGGCCGAACAGGAATAGATGCGCGTTCATCTGCCGGTCGAGGCGGTTCAACGGATCGAAGGTGATCGGGCCGCCGCCGCGGTTGAAGAACGTGATGCCCGGATGCCCCGTGCCCTGACTGCGGCCCCAGACCGGCGCCAGGTTCGCCGCATGTTGCGCGAACATGAGCTGGGTGTACCACTGGCGCTTGTCGGCCGCCGGATCGAACACGCACGGCAGCCAGCGCAGATAGCTGTTCAGCGGCGCCACCTCGTCCTCTTCGCGTACCGGTTGCAGGCCGGCGTTGAGCATCACGTTGACGAGCTGCAGGCCGCGCGCATCGAGCTGGGCCAGGTCGCGGCCGCGCAGGTAGAACGCCAGCGCGCCACGGTAGAGCTTGTGCGCGCTGCCGATCAGCCCGCGCGCCTGCTGCACGTCCTGCCGGGTCTGCTCCGAGGCCAGGGTCTCGCCGACGGCCTTCCTGGCGAGGTGGTTGAGGTGCGCCTCCAGCACGTCCTGGGGTGTGGCGACCAGCGTCAGGCACATCACCGTGTCCTCGGGCATCTGGTCGAACAGCGCGTTCATGGCATCGCCGCCTTTGCGCGTCTCGCCCGTCAGATGGCCCGTCACGGGCGGCGTGCGCAGGCGATCCATCACGATCACCCGATGCGGCATGCCGTCGAAGAACCACAGGCCGTTGGGCACGTCCGAGCGGGGCTGGCCGAAGAACAGGCGCTGCGCGAAATCGGTGCCGCTGGCGAGTTCGATCTCGCCCTCCTCCCGCTCTTCCGGGTAGCGGCTCAGCGCATAGAAGCGTTCCCGATCTTCGGCAGTGGCGCCGAGCAAGGTCGGATTCGGGTTGAACCAACGCAGGAGCCAGGCATGGATGTCCGCCGCGCCGAGACGCCGGGCTTTCACGCCGGCATTGGCCAGCCCGCCGGCGAGGCGGTCGCAGATCGTGGTCAGCGCCTGCTCGGGCGACTGGCCGCGCCGCGAGGTCTGGGCCGCGGACGTGCGGCGGTAGACCACCATGCGCACGCGCCGGACTTGGCCGCGCCACGGCAGGCGCGTCACCGTGGTGTCCTCGAACAGGCCACCCGGCTTGGCGATGGCCCGCAGGTGATGGGCGAAGAAGCGCAGGTAGAAGTCGCTGAACGCGCTGCCCTGTGCACGCGGCTGCAGATAGTTCGCCAGGGAGCGCCGATAGTTGTCCCAGTCGGCCTCGTCCTGGGCGTAGAGCTGCACCACCCAGGGGTTGTCGTCCAACTCGTCGAAGGAATCCTGCAGGGCGTTCTCCAGCGCATCGCGCGCCTGCCACAGCCAGGCCATCTCGCGGCCCTCGGTGCCGACCGGCGCCAGCTCGAAGAAGGCCGCCACCGACTGGCCGTCTTCCAGCAACATGCACTTGGTGTCGGGCAGGTACTCGACCCAGGGCAGCAAGTCCGCGAACGACGGCGCGACGCCATAGAGCGCATCGTGGTCGGCCTGGGTGGCCGGTCTGCGCCGGCCCCGGCCGAGCGCGCTGCCCGGCTCGGCGACACCCTGTACCGCCAGCGCCGTTACGTGCCGTGTCCAGGCATCATCGGCCGCATCCACGGCGTCAGCGTCGGGCTTGCGTGACCACGGCAGCGACCAGGCCATCAATAGTCCTCCACGCGCTCGCCCGGCATCGCGTACTGCACGCGCTGGTAGAGCGGGAAGACCGTGCTGTAGCCGGGCACCGGAACCGGGTCGGTGCCCGCCAGGTGCGGGAACACGTACATCACCAGGTCGGGGTTCGGCAGGCGGTGGAACTGGCGGTAAATCTCGTTCTGCGCGGTGCGGGTGTAGCGCGCCTGCACGCCGGGCGCCGCCTGCACATCGGCCTCGGCCAGCGGCCGGCGCAGGCCCTGGCGCGCATCGAGCAGTTGCCGCGCGGCCTGGCCGCCGCCCGCGCTGCCGCCGGTCTCCCGATGCCAGATGTCGAGCATGGTGCTGTCGCCGTGCGGCAGCAGCTTCTCCTTGCTGGTAGCGCAGCCGCCGAGCAGGGTGGCCGCCAGCAGCACGGCGGCCGCGTCAATCCAGATCCGAGGCATGGGCTTCTCCGGTGCGGTGGTGAACCCGACGCCCCTTGGCGTCGTAGTCGATGTCGAGCGGCTGCTCCAGATGCACGGCCACCTTGGCGCCGGGCTGCACGTAGACCGCCGCGAAGGCCTGGCCGTAGAGCTTGTTGACCCAATCGGCCATGTCGCGCACGCCGCCCGCGAGGATGCGGCCCATCGCTTCGTTGCCGCTGATGCCGACGGTGCCCAGCGAGCCGTTGCTGTTGGCGACCACGGCCACGCTGCCGTTGTCGGACTTGATGAGCGAGGCCGCGCCGGCGCCGGCTGCGGTGATGAGCGCCTGGCTGCCCAGGTACTGCTGGGCGTTGCTGCGTCGCTCGCCGCTGACGCACGGAATGCCGTAGGGGTCGCTGATCCAGCCCAGGCCGCCCTGGATGCTGGCGCCGTTGTGCCCCGAGTTGCCGCTGTTGCTGCCGTCCTTGCTGCGGTCCTCCGGCACCGTGCGGATGGTGCCGTCCTGGAACACGAACGTGACCGAGCGGATTTGCCCGCGCACGCACGAGAGCGTCCAGTCGCCCGAGGCCGTGCCGCTGACCACGGCGCCGGCCACGTCGGGGATGTCGATGCCGTTGGCCGTGAGGTTGTCCAGGCCGATCAACACCTTGAACGGGTACGGGTCGTTGACGGTTCCGTCGATCGGCACGCGCCCGATCAGCGCCGTCATGGCAATCGACCCCATGAGCGTCGAGTTCGACGGCACGGTGTAGACCGCCTTCGTGGATGCGCCCACCGCGCGGCTGCCGACGTCGGCGACGGATTCCACTGCGGCCGACAGGCTTTTCTGGGCCGGCCCGAAGCTCAGGGGAAAGCTCGGCTCCTTGCTGGCGTTCTTGGCGTCGACCTTGGCATCGTCGGGCTCGACCCACTGCGTGCCACCGACGCCGCGGTTGAAGCGCTGGCCGTCACCCTCTTCCAGCCCCAGCCCGACGGGCAGATCGGACCGGCCACCCTTGCCGGAAAGGCCGTCCAGTTGCCGCTGCAGATCCTGCAGCAGCCCCTGGGTCTGCTGCCTGTCGCTGGCCACCTGATTGCGCTCCTGCTCCAGGCGGCTGCGTTCGCCTTCCAGCGCGCTCTGGATGCGTTGGTCGATCGCGCTTTCCCGGGCACGCAGGCGCTCGTTCTCGGCCTTGTGCTGCTTGTTGTCGCCGAGCGCGCTCTGCAGCTCGGTGCGCAACTGCTTCACCTGGGCCACCAGCGTGGCGACGGTATCGCGCGGCGTGTCGCCTGCGATGCCCAGGGCTTTCATCTCCTCGGGCGTGAGCGTACTGGCCGCGCCCTTGGGGGCGGGCTGGCCGCCGGGGGCGCCGGAGAACAGTTTGACGCCGACGAACACCAGCAGCAGCGCCATCGGGATCAGCAGCCACTTGAGCAGCGGATTACTTTTCATCGCGCGCTCCTCCGGTCGAGCCGGCCGCGGCGGCCGGCGGCAGGTTCGCGGTGGCATCGATCGGGCTCAGCGCCGGCAGCAGCGACTCGGCCAGGCCGTGGCCGCGCGTGACCAGGTAGAGCACCGTGGTGTCGGACGGGGTGCCGGCCGGCCCCAGGTTCGGATGCTGGAAGGTCGCCGCCACGAAGTTCCCCTGCAGGGCGCGCGGGTCGAGGTCGAGCCAACGCGCCGAGGTGTTGGTGAGGCGCACGGCCGTCACCCACTGGTCTTCCAGGCGCCACGCGGCCAATGCCCGCGCGTGCACCGGCAGCGTCGGCAGCAAGGTGTCCAGTGCGAGGCCACGGCGCAGGTTCACGCGCCCGATGCCGGCGACCGGCTCGACGGTGCGCAGCGGCGCGTACAGGTTCTGTGCGGCATGGCGCGTCAGCACGACCGGTACCGGCGTCTCGCGCCGGGGAACGGATTTGTCTGCGGGCGCGTCGGCCTGCTCGTCCGCGCCGCTTGCCGCACCGCCGCCGTAGCGCTTCGCGGGGGCTTCCGCTTCCACGATGCGCACCGGCTCCAGCGGCGCCTGACCGTCCTTCGCCGGCTCGGCGGCGATGTCGAGCAGGATCAGCGCGCCGGATTCCACGTCCTGCAGTTGCAGCCGCGTGGGCGGAATCGGCTCGCTCGCCCGCAGGTAGATCGCGCCGCCGGCACTCTGCACGCGCAGGTGATCGCCGACGCTGGCCGGCACGCCGACGCGCACATTGCGGTCGATGAAGACCACGCGCTCCTGGCCGACCACCAGCGGCACCGGCAGGGGCAGGCGCTCCCAGCGCAGGATTTCCACGGCCTGGCTGGCCGGCACGACACCGAGGATCAGCAGGACGCCGGCCAGGGCCGACAAGGCAATGGGCTTCATGGGGAGTCTCCCTGCAGATGGCCGGAGGCGTTGGCGGGCGCGCCGGCCTGGGTCGGCGTCGGCGGCGGTTCGATGCGCTGGGGTGCGCCGGCGTAGCAGTCCAGCGCCAGGCCGAAGGGGTTGTGCTCCGGGTCGATGTCCAGCCGGACGACCTTGATGGGGTAGCGCACCAGGGCGCGCTTGACCTGCTCGGAGCCGTAGTATTCGTCCGCGCTCACGTCGAGCGTGACGATCCAATCGCGGTCGGAGACCACCTTGACGCGCGTGGCCGGATCATCGCCGTAGCCGCGGCCGGGAATCTCGTAGATGCCACGCACGCGCTGACGCAGCTCGCCACTGGCGCGCCGGTACTCGTAGTCCTGTTGCAGGAAGGCCCGGCAGCTCGGCGTCAGGTAGGCCGACAGCGCGCGCAGGTTGCGCGGATAGTCTTCTTCGCCGTTCGTGGGCCAGCGCTGTACCTGCTGCCAGATGTAGAACGAGAAGGCATACACGCTCTCGGGCGGCACGTCCCACCACTTGCGCGTGCTGCCCGAGCGCAGATCCGGCGGCACATGGATGGTGAGACTCTTCGGCGCACTCCACCAACCGAAGCCGAGCAGCAGCGCCACCACGAACAGCGCGCCGGCCCCCAGACGCAACGTCTTCACGTGCGCCTGCAGGTGCGCAACCTCGTTCTTGAAACGGCTCATGGCGCCCCTCGATCGGTGTTGCGCCGGGTAGTCCAGTAGCCCGAGCGGGTGATGAGGCGCTGCCCGCCCAGGAGCGCCGCCAGCGCCGGATGCCGCAGGGCCAACCGCCATTGGAGCTGCCGGTACAGCCAGGTGTCGGGCCGGCCGCGCTTCTGCGCGCGCAGGAAGCCTCCGCCGACAAAGACGCCCAACGCGATGCCGGCGACGATCAGCGTGGGCACCATGGCGATGCTGTGCGTGAGCCAGGCCAAGGGCAGGCCGAGCGCGAACCCGGCTGCGGCCGACAGGCCGGCGCAGATCCACAACTCGTCGGCGGTCAGCCCGCGCACGACCACCGGCTGGCGATTCAGTCGGTGCGGCAGGAAGGTCACCAGCGTGTCGTGCGGGCTCTCCGAAGAGACAGTCATCGCTTGCCGCCCTTACAGCACGCCGGTGGCCTTGGTGAGCAGCCAGATGCCGACCACCAGCAGGATCGCGCCCACGGCGACCGTCAGGCCGAACTGGCCCCAGGTGGCGCGGCCGGTGTGGATCTCCGAGTAGCGGGTGTAGGCGTGATAGCAGACACCGACGAACATCGAGGCGACCACGAGCAGCGCGATCAGCAGCACGATGTCGTAGCCGTAGTTCTGCAAGGTCTGCAGGATGCCGCTGCCCTGGCCGCGCGATGGGTCTTCCATGGTCGGCAGGCCCTGCGCGAAGGCCGACAGCGGCAGGCCCGCGAGCACCAGCGGCAGCAGCGGTGCGGCGATGCGGGACGGAATGCGATGGGATGTCGGTGGCGTGTTCATGGCGTATGGCCTTTCGTGACGGTCAGGAGAGGAGGAAGAAGGTCAGCACCAGGTACATCGCCACGAAGCGCACGACGACGGCGAGGAACTGACGTTCGGTGATGCGGTGCTCGGCCCAGCCGACGTAGGCGGTGCGCATGGCCCACACGCCCCACAGCAGCAACACGGCGAACACGAAGCCCAGCACCACGGCAGAGACGGCCGAAGGCGCAAAGCCGCCGTTGGCCTGGAAGGCGGCGACCTGATCGGCAGAGGGCGTCATGGCGATGGCTCCTCGTCCTCGTCGTCGGCGCGGTCACGGCGGACGTAATCGCCGACCAGCGGGACGGGATCGCGCGGCTGGGCACGCTGGGGCACGAGGTAGTCCTGCAGGCCGGCGCGAACGCGCTTCAGGTCCGCGCGCAGCCGGGCGTAGTCGAAGTGGTAGCGGGCGCGTTCCTGCGGAGCGGTATGGGCGGCGTGCTCGGCGAGGCGGTCGATCAGGTCGAGTTGGCGGGCGAGCGCGGCGAGCTGCTCACGCTCCGGGGTGTCGTCGGCGATGGCGGGTTGCATGGCCGAGAGCAACACGGCCAACAGCACGGCCAGCGAAGGCCATGCGGATGCGCGGCGGTTGGTCTGTCCCATCGTGCCATTCCCCGTTGAAGCGGATGGCCAGATGCTGTGGCGCGCTCTCGCTTTGCGCCGCAGGGAATGGGAACTACGGCATGACCGGATTTCCGGGGCGAGCTGGCGATCAACCGTCCAATGCTCCCGGGATTGTGGAGTTGGCCAGCACCTACCGCAGCTTGGTAGAATTGGCTAAACTTGGCAATCGTAATCAACGAAAGGCCAGATCGGATGGTTTCCGGATGACTGAAGTCGAGAGCGAGATCCTCACGCTTGAGGAGGTCGCGGCCTACCTCAAAGCCGGGAAACGGACGGTCTATCGCCTTGCCCAGAAAGGCGAGATTCCGGCGTTCAAGCTTGGGGGAACCTGGCGCTTTCGCCGCTCGGAGCTGGATCGGTGGATCGCCGAAAGCATCAGCAAGAAGAAGCCGGAGGCAGAGTGAGCGTGCACCAAATCAGCAACCGAATCACATTCGGGAAAGAACCAAGGGGAGGATTGCTGGCGTGCCAGTTCCCATAATTGATCTTTTTGCTGGCCCAGGAGGGCTCGGGGAAGGATTTGCTTCCCTGCAGGGCCACAAACGGCAGCCATTCTTCGAGATCGCCCTTTCCATTGAAAAGGATGCTGTCGCACATCGCACGCTGACGCTCAGGGCAGTGTTCAGGCGTTTGCGTGGCACCAAGGACGTCAAGCACTACTACAGCTACATACGAGGCGAGATCGATGAGGCCGCTTTCCGCAGGATCCCTGCCGTGGCCAGCGCCTTCGAGCATGCTGCCACCGAAGCGAGGTGCCTAGAGCTTGGCAAGTCCGACGAAGCCAGTATTGATAGGGAAATTCGCGCTGCACTGAAGGGGCAGGAAACCTGGGTGCTGATCGGCGGCCCGCCCTGCCAGGCGTATTCGCTGGCGGGGCGCTCCAGACGCGCCAACGACAAGGACTTTCACAAGGATGAAAAGCACTTCCTCTACAGGGAATACCTGAGAATCATCCAAGTGCACAAGCCCACCATCTTCGTGATGGAAAATGTCAAGGGTCTGCTTTCCTCGAAGCACTCCGGCGACCCAATGTTCGAGAAGATCATTGCGGATCTTTCGATGCCGACCGAGGGGCTCGAATATGAGATCCGATCCTTCACCAAGAAGGGCGACGGCAGTTCGCTGGAACCCACCGACTACCTTATCCATTCTGAGCGCCATGGGATCCCGCAAAGCAGGCATCGCGTGATTCTGCTCGGAGTGAGAAAGGGGCTGGACATGCCTCAACACCAGTTGCTGGCACCAGTAGCGAGGCCTGTCACGGTCAAACAGGCCATTGACGATCTTCCCCGAATCCGCAGCAAGCTGTCGCGTGGCGATTCAGTGGAGGCATGGCGCAAGGCTGTTCAGGCTGGCCCCTCTTACGTCAAGGGATGGAGGACAGAAAACGAGTCCGTCATGATCGGGACAATGCGTGCCTTTGCCGCTGCGGCAACCAGCACCACGACCGGTGGCGCCTTCATTTCACGAGGCTACAGAAGGCCGAAGAAGCCGACCGAGCTTCAGCAATGGCTTCACGACCGAAGCCTGGGTGGTGTCTGTCAGCATGAAGCGCGCGCGCACATGGCATCCGATCTTGCTCGCTATCTTTTCTCGGCCAGCTTCGCTCATTTATGGGGATATTGCCCACGGCTGGATGTGTTCCCTCCCAAGCTGCTTCCCGATCACATCAATGTGCATGTCGATCGGGAATCCGAAACGATCCCGTTCAAGGATCGGTTCCGCGTGCAGTGCAGGAACGAACCGTCCACCACGGTGGTGGCTCACATTGCCAAGGACGGGCACTACTACATCCACTACGACCCCTCCCAATGCAGAAGTCTCACGGTCAGGGAAGCAGCACGGCTTCAGACGTTTCCCGACAACTACGTCTTCGCGGGCAACCGCACTGAGCAGTACACCCAGGTAGGCAATGCGGTGCCTCCGTTGCTTGCTCACAAGCTGGCCAGGATCGTTCGTAGCCTTCTGAACGAGATGAGCAGGAGGAGGCGGAGGCAGGCTGGTGATGCCGTACAGAAGAGGCCGGCGGGAAGCGTGCCGCGAAACCTGCCAGAACAGCTTCCGGTGCTTGCCGAAGCGGGCTAGCCAATGCTCTGACCAATCACCAGGACATCCTCATCGCCATGCAGCCACTCCTCAACCGCTTGCGTAGTCTCCTCGACCGAGTGCTTCAAGGCGCACTCCCAGACGACCGCCACGCGCCAGCCGAGAGCATGGAGCATCTCCGCATGGCGCCTGTCGCGAGCGACATTTCCCTGGAATTTCTGCCGCCAGAAATCTTCATTGGTCCTGGGAGTGGTTGTGTAGCGGCAGCCTTCATGTCGGTGCCAGAAGCAGCCATGGACGAACACCACTGCTTTGCGCTTCGGGAACACAAGGTCGGGGGAGCCGGGCAGCCCCCGCACATGAAGTCGATATCGAAAACCCCTGGCGAAAAGGAGGGAGCGAAGTATCCGTTCCGGCCGGGTGTTCTTTCCGCGAATGCTCGACATCATGCGGCTGCGCTGCGGAGTGGTAGGAACGCGCATGGTCTTGAGCATCTTCCGCCTGAATGTCTGCAGAAATGGCAGCTCCGCGCTTCCGCTTGGCAATGCGAACGGATGAAGACGACACCCGAAGCAGCAATTCGGAGCTTACCATGCACGTGACTCACGAGAAGACGCAAGAGGAAGCCGATGGCTCGTGATCGCAGTCATCCGCCGAGCGCGGCCTGCCTTTCCGAATCGATGCGGGACCTTGGGTACTCGCTCGAAACTGCGATTGCCGATCTGATCGACAACAGCATTTCCGCTGGCGCGGACACCATCGACATCATTTGCGATGTGTCCGGTGAGCATCCTGTGATGGTCATCCTCGACAACGGCAGGGGGATGACGGAAGACGAGCTGCTCGATGCGATGCGTCATGGGACCGGCAACCCCAGGCAGCATCGGTCGCCGAAGGATCTTGGGCGCTTCGGCCTTGGCCTGAAGACAGCCTCGTTTTCCCAATGTCGCTCGCTGACCGTTGTGAGCACACGCGATGGAACTGTCTGCGGAGCCGAATGGAATCTGGATCGCATCGATGCTGCCGACGACTGGATTCTTTCCATCCTGGACGATGCGGACATCCATGGGCTGCCTTATGTCGAACGGCTCGGCGCCCGGGGCACGGCCGTTATCTGGCGAGAGCTCGACCGATTGATGGAGGACGAGGCCGGGGATCGTCGAGACGAGATCGTCAATGAGAAGCTTGAGGCAGTAGGCAGACATCTGTCACTTGTCTTCCACCGGTTTCTCTCGGGTGAGATCAAGGGACATGCCAGGATTTCTCTCACCGTCAATGGTCGTCCGATTACGGCATTCGATCCCTTCTGCAGGAAGAATCCTGCCACCCAGGTGCTTCCGGAGGAGATCGTCCGCATCGGCGAGGCCGAGGTGCGCCTGCAGCCTTACGTGCTTCCACACCACAGTCGTCTGTCCGCGTCCGAGTACGACTACTACCAGGATCGCAGTGACTTCATCTCCAATCAGGGGGGCTACGTCTATCGAAACGGCCGCCTGATGGCCTGGGGCGACTGGTTCAGACTCGTGCCGAAGGGCGAGGCCACCAAGTTGGCGCGGGTACAGATCGACTTTCCCAACAGCCTGGACGAAGCCTGGACCATCGACATCAAGAAATCCCGTGCCCGCCCGCCGCATGGGGTGCGGGAGCGGCTGCGTCAGATCATCAACAGGATCACTGCCCGCAGCGTAACGGTGCATAGGGGGCGTGGGCAGAAGCTCTTTCAGGAGAGCCAAGCCCCGTTCTGGGAGCGCTACGCCGATCACGGCGGCATCCGTTTCGCAATCAACGAGCAGCACCCGCTCATCGCATCCCTGGGCACAAGACTTTCGTCCGAGGATGTGGATCTGCTTCGTGTCCTGCTGGATTCGATTGCCGCCTCCCTACCGGTGGAGATGATCTATTCGGATTACTCGACCCATCCGCGCGAGATCAACCAGAGGGCGGTGGATGAAAGCCAGACTCTGGAGCGCCTGAAGAGTCTCAGGAAGGTGCTCTACGGCGACGGGCCGGGCGATCCGAATGCCTTTCTCCAGATCGTGCGCTCGACGCACCTTTTCGATGGCCAGATCGAACTGGCCGAAAAATTCATCAGCGAGACCTTTGCATGAGCCTCACAGTCATCACGGAAGAACGGAACATTGCCAACGCGCTCATCTCAGGCCTTGCCAACATGGCCGAGACGCCGACGCGCGAGCAGGTGGAGGAGAAGGCGAGACAGATCGCCGCGATCTTCGGCTATACGGGTGATCTCCGTAATATCGTCACCGAGGCGATGATCTCGGTCGACACGCGCATGGGGGCCGGTGTTTCGCTGGTGGATGTCACTGCGAAGCATGACGATCAGTGGGTCCACAAGCGTGAGGATGTCGCCTGGACGTATGCGGAATCCTATGGAAACTTTCTTCTCAAGGAAAGTTGGCCACCGCAGATGGTCCAGTCGCTGAGCGATGTGACGACCCGCATTCTCGGCCACCTGCAGGATCCGTTAAGCGAGGGCACAACCTGGAACCGTCGCGGCCTTGTCATCGGTCATGTGCAGTCGGGCAAGACGGCCAACTACACCGGCCTGATAGCACGCGCCGCCGACGCCGGCTACAAGTTCATCATCGTTGTCGCCGGCATTCACAACAATCTGCGTAAGCAGACGCAGCAGCGCATCGATGAGGCCTTCATCGGCCGGTCCAGCGATCCCGAGGATCGTCGCAACATCGGTGTCGGCCTCGCGCCGGGCTATCCGCATCCGGCTACCCTCACCAACATCAACGAGGACTTCAACAAGAACACGGCGGAAAAGAGCGGCTGGAAGATCAACGACTTCAGCAAGCCGATCATTCTGGTCATCAAGAAGAACGTCACGACGCTCACGGCTCTTCACAAGTGGCTGAAGGAGCTGAACGCCGAGGGCGATGGCCGGATTTCCGACGTGCCGATGCTGCTGATTGACGACGAGGCCGACAACGCGTCGATCAACACGAACAAGGAGGATCTGGATCCGACCCGAACGAATGCGATGATCCGGCGCATCCTCGGGCTGTTCGCGAAATCGTGCTATGTCGGCTACACGGCGACACCGTTCGCCAACATCTTCATCAACCCCGACGCCTATGGCGATGATGTGCGTGAGGAGCTGTTCCCGCGCGACTTCATCTATTGCCTGGACGCGCCAACGACGTACTTCGGTGCCGAGAAGGTGTTCCTCGACGAGGCGACCAGTCAATCGATCGTGAGGCCGATCGACGATTGCGAGAATCTCATCCCGTACGCCCACAAGCGTGACGATCCTGTCCCCGAGTTGCCCCCCAGCCTCTATCGCGCACTCGACGAATTCATCGTCGCCCGCGCCATCCGGAACCTGCGTGGGCAGACCGGCAAGCATTGCTCAATGATGGTCAATGTGTCGCGCTTCGTGCCCGTTCAGAAGGCCGTGCGTGACTTCCTGAGTCTCAGGGAGAAGAAGATCAGGGAAGCGGTTCTCGCCAACTACGCGATGCCGGAAGAGGTTTCCGCAAGAAACGCGTACATGCAGGGCCTGAAGCACGCCTTCGATGCTGAGTATGCCGATGCTGGGTTTACTTGGGCGGAGGTGAAGGCTGCCCTCAGCGGCGTCTTCGAGCACCTCCACCTCTATGTCATCAACAGCAAGAGTGACGAGGTGCTCGACTACGCCCGCTACGCGAAGGAAGGAGTCGGGTTGACCGCGGTCGCGGTCGGTGGTCTGAGCCTCTCCCGAGGCCTGACCATCGAGGGGTTGACCGTCAGCTACATGTACCGCAACACGAAGATGTACGACACCCTCATGCAGATGGGCCGCTGGTTCGGCTACCGGCCGGGCTTCGAGGACCTCTGCCGCGTCCATCTCTCACGCGATTCGATCAACTGGTACTCCCACATCGCCGATGCCGCCGAAGAGCTTGTACAGCAGGTCAAGCGCATGCGGCGCGATCGCCTTAGCCCGAAGGATTTTGGCCTGTACGTCCGCTCGCATCCGGACAGCCTGCTGATCACGGCGGCGAACAAGATGCGATCCGGCCAGGAGGTCACGGTCGAGCAGAGTTTCAGTGGGCGATTGCGGGAGAGCTACATTGTCTCCACCGACCCTGACGTGAATGCTAGGAACCTTGCGCTGATCGGCGATCACTGGCGAAGTGGATTCGGCGGGCGACCGGAGGAGTCCACCGAAAAGGGCGTCATCTTCAGGGACGTGCCCGTCGAGGTAATCGACGACTTCCTCACCCGGTTCGAATGCCACTCGACCTTTTCTGGACAGAAGTCGGACGTGGTGAGCTATCTCGAACGGATTGCGACGAAGCGCCCGCTGGCCGATGTTCTGCTGATTTCCCCTTCGGGTGGCTCAGGCGGTGAAAACCCGTTCACCCTGAGGAATCAGGTGCGCGTCGTCGGGAAGGATCAGCCGAACGGCACTTCGTGGCGCCTGAACAAGGACAGGGTTGCCTCGCGTGGCGACGAGAAGCTTGGGCTCAGCGACGCACAACGCAATGAGGCCAGGACGCTGGCAGGCGGCGAAGATGGCTCAGGAGCGGTATCCGACACACATTACCGCATGGTTCGGAACAAGCCGCTCCTCATGATTCACAGCCTGGAGCCCAAGGGCGAGGCCGTGACGGGACCGATCGCCGCCTTCGGCGTCAGTTTTCCCTACGGGGACTATTCGACGACCATCAATGTCGTCGTGAACAAGGTCTGGCTCCAGCAGATGCAGGGTTACGCCGACGATCCTGACGAGGAGGATGACTACGATGCCTGAGTCCTCCCCGTGGGATGACATCGCCGTTCCGGGAGCGGACTTCAATGTCCGCCAGGTTGCGGTGGGAACGGCCGTGCCCTGTTTCTGGGGACGCGATGCCGGTGGCGCCTGCCTGTTCATCGTGGAGCTTCATGGCGACCACGCAGCCCAGTACCGGAAGAACGCGGTCACGGTGAACGGCATCGATGTCGATCTTCGTGCCGGAGATCAGGGGCAGCAGCACTTGGTCCTCGCCCTTGAAAGGCAGGTCGACCGCGATCTCTTCGAAGGACTGTGCCGCACCCTTGCATCCTCGCTGGAGCACGCCACCGACTCGGCGAGTTCTCTCGCGGTCTCTCTGGCACACATCCGCCGTTGGAAGACCTTCCTGTCAGGCCGGAGTCAGCACCTGTCCATCGAGGAAGTCCGCGGTCTCTTCGCCGAAATCGTCTTTCTGACGGAACTGATCGATCGGCAGATGTCGAGCAGTGACGCCGTCGAAGCCTGGCTCGGTCCGGAACGATCACATCAGGATTTCATCTTTGGCAACACAGCCGTCGAGGTCAAATCGCTCTCTGGCGCAGAGCGGAGCAGCGTCCGCATTTCATCGGAAGACCAGCTCGAATCCCTGAACGATGCGCTGTTCCTGCGCGTGTACCGGCTGAGCAGTCTGGCCGACGCGGCAGGAGCTCGATCGCTCAACGAGATCGTCACTGCAGTCCAGGCACGGCTCGGCGAGGCGGACGCCGTCGAGGCCTTTGACCGGAAGCTGGTTGCGCACGGCTATGCGCCGCTCCCTGACTACGATGAGCCTCGCTTTGTCGTCAGCGACGTGCGCAGCTATCGTGTTGGTGACGGATTTCCGCGGCTGATGCGGTCGCAACTGCCGCCAGGGATTGCCAACGTGGCCTACGACATCAGGCTGGAAACGATTGCTCCGTACGAGTGTGACGAAGCAGCCATCTTCGGAGAGGATTGATGGAGCAGACCGGCGAAGAATTCTTCCATGACTTCCGACAGGAACTTTTGGCGGGCGCCGAGGCCAATGGCAGCTTCCAGCTCTCCGAATTCATGGAGGCCATCGCGAACGACCTTGTCGAGACAGGCTTCACGGAAGGGTTCGAACTCTGCCATTTCCGGGCGCAGCGTGGTATGCGCGTGGACGGCTACTGGTTCAATGACGAAGGAGTTCTGGACCTCTTCATCGCGGACTTCGACTCCCGAAACGAGCTGGCATCGCTCACCAGAACGGAAGTGGCCGCGGCATTCAAGCGTGTTGCCAACTTCTTCGAGGCCAGCGCCAACAAGGGCCTGGCCGGCGAACTGGAGGTCACATCGCCGGAGTACGGCCTTGCCAGGCAGATTGCGGATCGCAAGGACGCCATTCGGCAGGTCAACCTGGTTCTCTTCTCCGAGCGCACGCTCAGCGAGAAAATCCAGGCACTTCCCGATACGGAAGTGGCAGGTGTTCCGGTTGCTCACCACATCTGGGACATCTCACGACTTCATCGTCAGCGAAGCTCTCGCAGCCACAAGGAGCCACTCGACCTCGACTTCGAGCAGATGTTCGGCAAGGGCATCGCCTGCCTTCCCGCACACCTGGGGACCGATGCCTATCAATCCTATCTCATGGTCATGCCTGCCGAGGTGCTGGCGACCCTGTACGAAAGATTCGGAGCACGATTGCTTGAGCAGAACGTCCGTACGTTCCTGCAGGCGCGCGGCAATGTGAACCAGGGAATAAGGGCGACGATCCTGAACGAACCTGGGATGTTCTTTGCCTACAACAACGGGATCACGGCTACTGCACAGAGTGTCGAGACAGGGATGACGGATTCCGGTCTGGCGATCACGAGGGTTGTCGATCTCCAGATCGTCAATGGTGGCCAGACCACAGCATCGCTGTTCCACACACGGAAGCGGGACAAGGCCGATCTTTCCCAGATATTCGTCCAGTTGAAGCTGTCCGTCATCGACAGCCTGCAGAGCGAAACGGTCGTTCCAAGGATATCGGAGTATGCGAACACCCAGAATCGGGTGAATGCCGCCGACTTCTTCTCGAACCACCCGTTCCATGTGCGGATGGAAGGGTTTTCCCGACGGATCTGGGCACCCGCGCAGAAGGGCGCCCAGCGCGAGACGAGGTGGTTCTATGAGCGCGCACGCGGCCAGTATGCCGATGCACAGTCGAAGCTCACACCCGCGGAGCAGCGTCGCTTCAAGGCGGAGCATCCCAAGCCACAGATGTTCACGAAGACGGACCTCGCGAAGTTCGAGAATGTCTGGGATGACCACCCCAGGTGGGTGAATCTTGGCTCCCAGAAGAACTTTGCGCGCTACGCCGCCCGAATCGGCAGCGAGTGGGAGAAATCATCCGACGCGTTCAACGAGTTCTACTTCAAGAGGGCTGTCGCACGTGGTCTGATCTTCCGCGCCACGGAGCGCATCGTTTCTGCGCAGCCTTGGTACAACGGCGGGTACCGAGCAAACATCGTGGCCTACACGCTGGCGGTACTCGGTGACATCACGAAGCGCAGGAAGGAGAGCATCGACTTTCTGGGCATCTGGAACGCACAGAAGGTCGACCCAGTGCTCGAAAGTGCCATCGCTGCCGTGTCGGGGGTCGTGAACGACGACATCATCAGACCACCGCAAGGCATTTCCAACATTTCCGAGTGGTGCAAGAAGGAGGCGTGCTGGACGAGGATACAGGCTCGTACCGACGCCATTGCCAATCTTCTCCCGCCCGAGTTCTACGATCGACTTGTTCCGCAGGATGATCAGGCAGCGATCGTGAAGACTGCGAAGCAGACGCAGAGGATCGACAACGGCATCGAGGCGCAGCAAAAAGTGCTGGCTGTTCCCGCTGCGGAATGGGCTCGCATCCATCAGTCGCTGCTTGAGAAGGATCTGCTCACGCCAAAGGAAGACGGCGTGCTTAGGGTTGCCATGCAGATTCCCTCCAAGCTCCCGACAGAAAAGCAGAGTGTGGTGTTGCTGGATATTCTCGACAAGGGGCGTCTCGAAGGCGTGGTTGTGAGCGAACCCTGAGCGCCCAAGATTGGCGGTCACAAGTTCTTGAAGCGCCCCGCCGAGAAGTTCGATTCGGACACCGAGCGGCGCTTTGCCATCATCCTGGAGCGCGACGGAGGAACAAGAAATGCAGAAACCCGCCGCACCGCAAAAGACCGTCCTGGAGACGATTCTGGACTGGTCAAAGGATCGTCCACTCTGGCAGCGTGACGCCCTGCGCCGCATCATCGCAAACGGCCGTCTGACGGACGCCGATATCGGCGAACTCGTGGACCTTTGCAAACAGGGCAAAGGTCCACCCGTAGGCGCGCTGAAAGCGGTACCGCTGGAGAAGGCCCACCTTCCGGCCAACCCCGGTCAGACCGCCGCGGTATCGCTTCTGTCGATCGCCGACGTGACCGGCGTGAACAACCTTGCCGCCGGCCAGACCCTCAGCTTCGAGCCGAATGGAATCACGATCATCTACGGCGACAACGGTGCGGGCAAGTCCGGCTACGCACGGATCCTGAAGCGCGCATGTCGTGCAAGGCATGCCGGAAAAATCGAACCCAATGTGTATGCCGATCAGCCCCCGAAGCGCGTCGGCGCGAACATCGCGTACGGGGTCGGCGGTGTGCCGCAGCCGGTCGAGCAGTGGCAGAACGGCGCAAATCCGCATGCAACGCTGTCTGCAGTGAGCGTGTTCGATAGCGACTGCGCCTCCGTGCATATCCGCGAGAAGAACGAAGTTGCATTCCGGCCCTTTGGTCTGGACGTGCCGGATGAGCTTGCTGCAGCCTGTCAGGCGGTGAAGGATGCCCTCGCAGCTGAACAGAAGCAGCTTGAGAAGGCCCGCAATCCGATCTTTGCGGCGCCGACCTGGAAGGCCGCCACGGCCGTGGGGAAGGCGCTTGCCGCGCTGAACGCCAACACAGACGCAAAGAAGATCGAAGCCCTGGCGGCACTCTCGGCAGACGAAAGCGCCCGTCTTGAGCGTCTGCGGGAAGACCTGTCGAAGAATCCGACCAAGGCAGCGGCGGAACAGACCGTCAAAGCCGACAACGTCATGCGGCTGATTACCGTGGTGAACAGCGTTGCAGCCAGAACCACCGATGAGGAGCTGCTGGCAGCCGCTGCCCTCGCCAGGGACGCACGGTCGAAACGGGGTGCTGCACGTCTTGCCGCGGAGAAGGCCTTCACGGGCGAACCCCTTGCCGGGGTCGGCGGCGAGGCATGGCGGGTGCTTTGGGATTCCGCGCGGCGCTACTCGACGGAAATCGCATACCCCGGACAGCCGTTCCCGCCGTCGGCCGAAGACGCGCATTGCATGCTTTGCCAGCAGCCATTGGAAGCTGAGGCACGTGCACGGATGGCACGCTTCGAGGATTTCATCCAGAAGGACACGGAACAGCTGGCACGCGAGGCAGAGAAGGCAGCTCAGACCGCACGGCAGACCATAGCTGCCGGGGCAATCGGCACGCGGGCGGTGAAGGCCAGTCTTGACGAGCTGGGCCTCCAGAATGAGGTGCTGCAGCAGCAGACGCGCCGCTTCATCGCCGCAGCCCGGCTGCGGCGCCACGTTCTGCTCAAAGCCCTGGGCGGAAACGGCGAGGTACAGCTCCCGCCCGTTCCACTGTCGCCGCTGCCTGATCTCGGCCAGCTTCAGACCACGATCCGCAACTACGCCGCCGAGCTGCGCAAGTCCGCTGACGCGGATGAACGCAAGAAGCTCGAAGCCGATTTCGCCGAGCTGAGCGACCGGGCGCTGCTCGCCGGCATGCTGCCGGTCGTTACTGACGAAATCCAGCGGCTGAAGACAATCCAGTTTCTGACCGAGTGTGCGGGCGACACGGCGACGAACACCATCACCAAGATGGGCAACGACATTGCCGACACCGTGATTACGCCTCGGCTGCGCGACAGATTTCAGGAAGAGATTGTCAGGCTTGCGGCCTCGAAGGTTCGCGTCGAAATCGTGCGCTCCGGCGGCAAGTACGGCTCACCGCAGTATCAGGTGCGCCTCTTCGCCAAGCCGGATGCCAAGGTCCACGAAATCCTGAGCGAAGGGGAAAAGACCTGCGTGGCGCTGGCCGCCTTCATGACCGAGCTTGCCACCGCGATGCACCGCTCTGCTCTGGTCTTCGATGACCCGGTGTCCTCGTTGGACCATCGCTGGCGTGGGCAGGTGGCCAAGCGTCTCGTGGAAGAAGCGGAGAACCGCCAGGTCATCGTCTTCACGCATGATCTGGTGTTCGTGAACGATCTGAATGACCACGCGACGAAGACCGGGCGGGCAGTGCGGCTCACGACGCTCAGTCGTGGCGCCGCGGGAGCCGGTATGGTGGCCGATGGCCTGCCCTGGAAGGCCCAGAGCGTCGAAGATCGCATCGACAAACTGGAGAAGGCGGCACGTGCGGCAAAGCTGCTGCATGACAACAACCAGGAAGACGAGTACGCGGTCGAGGTGGCGAAGCTCTACAACGCGTTGCGCGCCACATGGGAGCGCGGCCTGGAGGACATCGCTTTCGTCCACGTTATTCAACGCCACAGGGACTACATCAACGCCAAGGACCTGAAGAAGGTCAGTGCGCTCACCGAGGCTGACTGCGATGCTTTCGCCGCCGGATTCAAGAAGTGCTGCGACATTGTTGACGCACACGATCCATCCAGCGGTAGGAATGCCGCGCCGCCACCACCTGCTGATCTCTTTCAGGACATCCAGGCTTTGAAGGACTGGGCCGCGTCTCTGCGAGACAGGCAGAAGAAGATTGCTTGAAACGTGTTTGTTCGCGCCAATGCTGACGTTCTTGACGAAGCAGAGAACCGAAACTATGGCATCGTTTATCTGACCTGGCGCAGGGCTGCAGCTACAGGTACTTCTTGAACGTTGCCGCCGCAATGCACACCGCCACGCCGAGCAATGCGGCGCTGGGCAGCAGGATCAGCAGCGGGTTCACGCTGACCGGCAGTGCCAGGTAAGTCACCCACGGCAGCACGGCCAGCGGGATCAGGCTGGCCCTGGCGCGGTGATAGATGAACCCCGATTCGCGTCCCGCGCCGAAGCGGCGGATGTCCCGGCGCACCAGGCCGTCCACCAGCCCGACGAAGGCAGCCATCAGGAACAGCGGCAGGGTCAGGCACAGCACCAGCAGCCGCACGAGGAAGACCAGCGTCGTGTAGGCCGCCGCGATCAGGTAGCTCTCCACGTTCACGTAGACCAAGCCGATGTAGTAGCGGAAATCCTTGGTCGGGCGATGGCTGCCGGCGCTGGCCTGCGCCGAGGCGTCGCGTATCCAGTCCAACAGACCGCTCTTCACGAACAGCCAGTCGTAACCCTGCTCGACCAGCCGGTGCGCGGTGCGCCCCGGCTCCTGCACCAGCGCGCTGCGCGTGAAGTTCTCCGAGAGCTGATCCAGCTCGTGGTGCAGCATGCCCTGCGCGTGGCGCCAACCCTGATCGGGCCAGAAGAAGTGCATGCCGACGCATTCGATCAGGATGCACAGCAGCAGCGCGCCGCACAGCACGCCGAAGAAGCGGAACGGCAGCGTGACCAGGCCGGCGATCAGGCCCTGCTGTCGTTGCTGCTGGCGCTGGGCCGCGACGGCCGGATCGCTCATGCTTCGGCCTCTTCAGCGGCGGCCATCTGCTTGAAGTCGTCCAGCAGGTCGTCGGGCAGCGCCTTGTCCTGCAGGCCGGGGATGCCTTGGGTCTCCCACCAGTCTCCTGCCTCGACGTAGTGCTGCCGCATGTAGCCGGCCAGCTCCTGCAGATCCTTCGGCATGGCTTCGTCGGGGTCGGGTGCCGGCAGCGGCATGCGGACTTTCCAGAGGTTGCCGCCCTCGATCAGCGCGAAGCATTGCCCCTTGGGTAGCGCCACCACATGCGCCGGCTCGATCAACGGCACGCTGTTGCTGCTGATGCGGTCCTGGGTGTTGGACGTGAACGCCGTGTTGCCCTGCGGATCGGAGCTGTCGGTGGCGCCGCTCATCAGTGCCGTGGCGTACACCTCGACCTTGGGCAGTTGTCGCGTCAGCAGTTCGGCGGTGGCGGTCTCGCGCACGCGCAGCATGAAGAGGTTGTTGAAGTTGCCGACCACCTGGCCGGCCTTGGCTCGGTTGCCAATGCGGGCCTCGATGTCGCTCAAGGTCTGCGTGTAGGCCGTCACCTGCACGCCGGCACCGCCGCCCTTGTTGACCATCGGGATGAACTCGTCGCCCATGAGTTCATTGAATTCGTCGGCGTGGACGTTGATCGGAATCTTTGTGCCCGCCGCGGCGCCGGGCAGCCCATCGTCGATGCCGAACTTGTAGATGTGGCCGGCGACCGAGACCAGATCGCTGAACATCGAGTTGCCCACCGCCGCTGCGACTTCGGCGTCGGACAGTGCATCCAGCCCCACGTAGACTACCGCGCGTTTGCGGATGACCTGCATCCAGTCGAAGATCGGCCGCGGGTCGGACAGGTCGGAATAGTTCGGTGCGAGCAGTTGCGCGATCTTGCCGGTGGTGAGCTTCTCCAGCAGCGGCAGCAGCGAAGCGACGATCTTGTCGAAGTACGTCCTGTCGTAGCGCACGGCGCTGCGCAGGCCGTCGAGCACCGGGTCATAGACGCGCACTTGGGACAGGTACTGTTCGAGGGCCACCACGCGCTTCTCGCGCCCGATCATGTTGCGCGGGATGTTCTTGTCGTTCAGCTTGGCTTCGAGCTGGACGATGACCTCCCAGGCCTTCGGCTCGTTCCTGGCGAAGTAGTGCTGGGCGTACTCGATGAACAGCGCGTCGATGTTGATGACGTGGCGCTGGATCAGCAGGTAGTCCGGCCGCTGCCCCAGCTCGACCAGGGCGCGGGCGATGATGTTGACGAAGCGCCAGGCGAATTCGCGGAACGCGGCGCTGTTGCCTTCGCCCGAGAGCTGTCCGGCGATGCGCGTGGCCACCTCGGAGATCCGCCCGAACCGGCCCACGGCGTTGTAGCGCGCCGAGATGTCCGGCCAGCCCAGATGGAAGACGTAGAACTCGCCTTCGCGCCCGGCGCGCTTGGCCTCGACGTACATGCGCTTCAACAGGTCGGCATCGCCCTTGGGGTCGAAGACGATCACCACCTCGTGCTCGCCGCGGACCTTGCGGCGGATGTCCTGGGTGATGAACAGCTCGGCCAGCCGCGTCTTGCCAACGCGCGTGGTACCCAGCACCAGGGTATGGCCGACGCGCTCGCCCAGCGGCAGGGTGACGTCGACCTCGTGCGGCTCGATGCCATGCAGGCGCGGCAGTCCGCCGACCGGCGGCAGCGGCCGCGCCGGGTTGAGCGGGCTGTCCCAGGCCAACGCGCGCGCCAGCGTCGAGACGGGAAACGGCGCGAACTCTAGCCGCTCCTCCAGCCGGCGAGCGGCCCGGTAGATCGCCGTCGGCTCGACATAGCGGCGGAACTCCGGCCGGTAGGTCTGCATCAGCCGGTGCGTGTGTCGCTGCTCCCAGCGAAAGCCGCGGCCGACGAACAGCCGTTGCTGACTCACCGGCACGTCGCGGCTTGTCATCACGTAGCGCGGCAGGCGGCGGATGTTGCGGCGATAGCGCAGGATCGCCCAGGCATCGCGCAGGCGAATCGCGCCGAAGGTCAGGAAGGCCAGCGCCGAGCCCAGGCCGAGCAGCGGGTTCAGCGCGAGCGACCACGGTGCCACCAGGCACAGAATCGCGGCGCCGGTGCAGACCGCCACGGTGTAAAGCTCCACCGCTGGCCGCAGCAGCACCTCGACCGCATGCGGTTGGGCCATTGGCGCACCTACTGCTCGACGCCGGTGGACGTAATGAGCACCGGGTAGTGGCGCAGGCCCAGGCGCTGGGCCAGGTCGTCGCCGGAGACCGGCGAGAGGGTCAGGCCAGGAGCCAGCCTGCGCAGCGCCGTCAGCGCGGCCATCGACTCCACGTTGACCACCAGGCCCACGGCCTGCAGCTCGCGCAGCGCCGCCTGCCGCTGCCGCAGCCAGGCACGCGACCGCTCGTCGTCGCCGACCAGGAACAGCGCCGTCAGGCCCGGCGCCCGGATGACGCGGCGCTGCACCTCGCCCGGCGACAGTTGCGTCGAGCGCACCGGCAGCATGGCGGCTTCGGCGTCGGCCGCGTTGCCCACGCGCGGGGCTGGCATCGGGGCCGGCGGTGTGGCCTGATCCGGCTGAGGATTCAGCGACCGGTAGTACGGCAGCGCGGAGTCGCCGCCGCGGTCTTCGACGACGATCAACGGCGCGGAGGCGGTCTGCGCGAAGACGGTGGTCGTGGGCAGCAGCCCGATGGCGGCGATAAGGACGATGTGGTTCATGGCGTGGTGGCCTGGAGGGTTGGAACGGGAACGCCGGCGTCGAGCACGCGGGTCAGGTGCCGATGCACACTGCGCCGGTAGCGCGCCGCGGGTGCTCCGCCGGCGGGCCGGTGATAGCGGCCGATGGCAAGCAGCCAGTCCTCGCCCGGCGTGTGCTGTTCGCGCAGGATTTCCGCAGCGACGGCGAGGTTGCGGTACGGGTCCAGCAGCTCGCAGGGCTGCGTGTAGCGATGCGTGTGGTAGCCGAGATTGACCTGGCCGAGGCCGGCGTCGATGCGATTGGCCGGCGTGCGGGCGAGTGCCCGGCGCAACCCCGCGCAGGCCTCGGCGCGGGTGGCGTAGCGCTGTGGCGTGCCGGCGACGTTGAGCGTCCACGGCCAGGGGATCAGGCGCCCGCGCAGCATGGCGCCGCTCTCCTGCAAGGCCACCGCGTACAGCACCGCCGCCGGCACGTCTGCACGATGCGCCGCCAGTTGATAGGCCGGCGGCGGTGCTTCCCGCCCCAGGGCGGCCAACGCCCAGCCGCCGGTGGCAAGAAGCAGCGCGGCGCTGGCGCAGCGGATGGCGCGGGATGGCCGACGCTCCCGGCCCGGAGCACCTATTGCCGCTGCCATTGGCCGTTCACCTCGCGCACTACGGCCGGCAGATCGCCGGGCAGGCCGAGCGACAGCCAGCGCCCCGCATCGTGGTTGAGCGTGATGGTGCGGGCGCGCACCCTGGCCGGGTCGATGCCCGCCTGGGTGGCCCACTGCCGGATGCGCGCGTCGTCCTGACGGCTGCCGACCATGTAGAGGTCGAAGGCCGTGCCGGCCGCCTGCAACTGCTGCACGCGCTGGGCGCACGGTGTGCAGTCGGCCTTGACGAAGACCGCCAGGCGCCCGGAGCCGGTGTTGCCGGCACCCTGCGCCTTGGCGCCGGGCAGGCTCACGCGCGGCTGGCCGGGAAACAGGCGCTGCCACGCCGCGTCGTAGGCCCGCTGGTAGGCCAGCGTCTTGCCGACGCGCCGAGCCTCGGCCTGCACCTGCAGCTCGGCGTAGCGCCTGCGCTCCTCCTCGCTGCGGGCCTCGATGCCCAGCGCCGTGAGCGGATCGAGCTGGGGCGAATAGACCCCGAGCGGCCCCTGCATCAGTTGCCGGTAACGTGCCCACTCCTCGGAGCGAAGCCCCCACTCCCGCGCCTGTCTCTCGTCGAGCGCGGCATCGGCGCCCGGCTGCACCTGGGCGGGCACCATGCGCGAGTTCGTCACCGGGGCCGGCTGGGCGGATGCGCCGAAGGCGGCGAACAGGACGACGGCAGCGAGCAACGACCGCAGGATCATGGTCAGCCTCCGCCGAGCCGCCTCAAGGAGGCTGAAGCCCCCTCGGGGGGCAGCGAACGAAGTGAGCGTGGGGGTCATGACACCTCCTACGGCACCGCGATGCGCTGCGTCTGGCCGTTCACCTGGAACACGCCCGCCTGCGCCTCGATGGACTGCAGTTGCCAGCCGCCCTCGGCATCGCCCTCACGCAGCAGCCGGGCGCCCGCGAGCGAGGCCGCGGCGGTGGAGGTGATCGACAGAAAGCGCTCGCCTCCCCGCAGCTCCACGCCGAGCACCCGGAACGGCGGCTCCGGCACCTTGGGCTTCGTCGCAACCGGAGCGCGCGCGCGAGCGGCGGATGCCACCTGCCGGGTCTTCTCCAGGCGGGTTTCGATTCCGCTCACGCGCGCCTGCAGCGTCTGCAGGTCGACGGCCAAGGCCCTCGTCTCGTCGGCCTCTTCGAGGCGCGTCATCCGCTCGTCCAGCGCCTGCCGCGCGGTGGCGAATTCGGCCTGGCTGATCGGCGCCGGCCGGCGCTTGTCCGCATCGGCCTGTTGTTCGAGATCGGCCACGCGCAGGCCCAGCGCATTGACCTGCGCATCCTGTGTGCTGCCCTGGGTCTGTTCGGCGAGCCGCGACAGGCCGACGCTGTTGATGAGTGCCACGGCACTGATGAGCAGCAGCCAGAAGGCCGCGGCGACCTTGAGCCAGCGCCTGCGGGAATTGCGCTCGGCTGGCGCTTGGGGAAGGGTCATGGCTGCATCTCCTCGGGCCGGCCGGCGTCCGGCACGGGCGTGGCGGTGCCGGGCGGGTTGGCGGAAAGGAAGGTGGGAGCACCGTGCCGGCTGAAGCAGACCTGGCGGCTCAAGTCATCGACCGACAGCTCCCAGGCAGGGCCGGCAAGGGTCAGCAAGGCATCGCGCAGCATCAGCGGACCCAGGCGCAGGTGTGCGGCAGGCAGCGGCAGCGCGTAGAGGGTGGCGGCCTCGGCCGCATCGCAGAGCCGATAGCCGGAGCGCAGCAACACGTGGCGCATGGCATCGCCCACGCTGGCATCGAGCATGGGCGGAATCGAGACTTCCACCGCCTGCTGCAAGAGATCACGCTGCGCAGGTTCCGGCACCAGCTCGACCAGGGTGTAGCGGCCGTAGCGGGCCACCGGAACGAAACCCGGCTCCGGCGCGACGGCGGTTGGCGATGCAGCCGGCACCGCTGGCGCAGACGGCGCGGCGGTCGTGGCGCAGCCGGCGGCCAACAGGCTGCCGGCCAGCAAGCCAGCGACGAGGGCCAGGCGGTGAACAGCGCGGATAGATGGTTGCATGGAGGGCGCTTCCCTGGAACACGGAGCGCTCACCATCGCCGCCGCTTGGCCTGCGGGCAGCAAACAAAACGCACTGGCGCCCGCCCGAATACATGGCGGGGCAGTCGCCATGGACTGTCATACGCCCAAGAAAAACGGCCCCTAAGGGCCGTGGAAAGAAGCCGGCGACCCCGAGGGGCCACCGGCATGGGCACATGGATCAGACCGTGACAAGCTGCCGGGCCAGGGCGACCTCGACGGAATCACCATCCTGGTTCAGAACATCCAGGCCCGACTCGGGCACGTCGCCCGACGTGCTCTGCGACACCATGATCTTCCTGGCCATCAACCCCAGGCAGGTCATCTGCGAGGAGTTGGCGTAGCCGAGGTAGATCACCTTGACCGGCTGCTTCTGGCCGATGCGCCAGGAGCGCCGGGCGGCCTGCTGCAACGAATACACGTTGTAGCCGGACTGGAGGAACACGATAGTCGGGAACTCCAGCAGGTCCAGGCCAGTTTTCACCAGCTCGGGATTGGTGATGAGTACGTCGATGCCACGGCCCAACTGCTCGGCGATCCAGTCCTCGCGGCGGGAGGCATCCACGCTCGCGCGCAGTACCGCCACCTTGAAGCCTTCCTGCTCCAGAAGCACCTTCAAACGCGACGTGGTATCGCGCGTGCCGGTGTAGACCGAATAGACCAGGGTCTTGCGACCTTCTGCCTTCTCCTGCTTGCAGATCTCGATCAGCTCGCGCTCCTTGGGCATCACCTCCAGCTCGTTGAACTGAGCGGAGACAAACGCCAAGGTGTTTCGCGTGCGTGGATGCACCACCGTCTCCGACCGGAAGCAGCAGTCCGGCCAGGCCAGCAGCACGTTGAGGACTACACCGAGCAGCGTCGTGTCGCGCTTCGCCAGGGCCTGCTTCAGCTCCTGGGTCAGCCGACCGGCCAGATCGCGGTAGGCCGCGGCCTGCGCCGTGTCCATCGCGACCTCGCGGAACTCCTCGTCGTAGGGAGGCAGCACATTGCCGCCGATGTCCTTCAACTTGAGGAAGACGGTGAACGGCAGGACGCAACGCAGTACGCCCTTCGGACCGAAGCCCGGCGCCTTGACCGTGCGCACCGATACCTTGGTGCCCTTGGCCGTCTTGTGCGCCGTGCCGGTGCTCTCGGAATAGATGTCCTTCAAGACACCGTGATCGCGCATGAACGCCATCGCGGCCGAAGTCATGCTGCCGCTCTTCGTCGGCCGGTAGCCGTCTTCGATCATCCGCCCCGGCAGGGCGCGGAACAGCAGGTGGAACAGGTCGTCGCCGTAGCCGCCCATCAGTGTGCCGGTGAGCAATAGCGTCTTGCGCGCCTTGGCCGCCAACACCCCCATGGCCTGGCCCTGTGCAGAGCCGCCGTTCTTGTACTCGTGCGCCTCGTCGGCGATGAGCAGGTCGAACGTGCCTTGGGGAAGTTGCCTCTTGATGAACTCGGACGGCTGGTAGCCGCCCTCGCCGAAGCCGAACTCCATGTTGGCCATCGCACGTTCCATGCGATGGGCTTGCCGGTCCGAGAAGACCAGCTCGCCGTTGCCATCCATCAGGTTGATGAACTCGTGGATGTTGTCCCCGAGCATCGACGCGAGGAAGGCGTCACCGAACTTCTGCATCAGCTTCTGCGCGGTGACTTCCCCGATGGTTGGAATACGCTTCAGTGCCTTGAGCACGGTCGAGGACTGGTCGCTGGCGGACAGGCCTCTCGGACGGACCAACGACCACAGCGGTGCACGGCAGTGGCTGCACTTGCGGCGGGACTCCTCGGCTTCGAGTTCGACCGGGTTGATCGGCTCGCCGTCGAGGTCGGTGATGACGTGCCCGCAAGCCGGGCAGGCCCCCACGTCGCCGTGAGGCGTGCGCCGGCGAACGAAGACAGGTTTCCAGTGGAACCCCATCCGCATCCGCACGCGGCCGAGGACGAAGAACTCCTGGCCCTGCGCCGGCACGCCCAACTGCTCGCGCAGTTTCAGCAGCTTGACCAGCGTGTCCGGGCCATTGAGCACCCAGACCTTGGCACCGGCAACCGTCTCCTGGATTTCGCGCCGCCACTTGTAGACCAGGTGGGGTGGCGAGAGCACCAGGGTGCGGCGGTAGCCTTCGGCGTTGAGCACGGCGGCGGTGGCAATACCCACCGTCGTCTTGCCGCAGCCCATCTCGCCGTTGACGATCGCGGCGCGTTCGCCGCGATCGACCAACAGCTCGGTGACGGCGTGGACCACATCGGCTTGCGCCGGGAACAGCTTGCGCTTGAGCGCGGCGAGGATCAGTTGCCGATGCACCCGCACCTGGCCGGTGTAGACCGGCGGATTGGCGCGGTTGAGCGAATCGAGCAGCTCGTCGCCGAACTCCGATACGAAGTCCTGCAGGCTGAGCGTGAGAGGTGAAGCGGCCGCTTCGAGCAGGTCGCCCTGCACAGCGGTTTCGGGAACAGTTTCGAGATCGAGGGACATGGTGATGCTCCAAAGCAATGGGGCATGCACCTCCCCCACGGGGCGGTGACATGCCCCTGGGTGGGAAGAAAGAAGCGGCGCGAGACCGCTGGATGCGGATCAGTATTCGCTGGGCAGCAGCAGTGTGGTGACGCTGCGATCCCATTCGGTGATGATCCAGAGCTTCAGGCCGGGCTCGACCAAATAGGATGAGAACAGACGATCCTCGCCGGACTGCAACGCGACATCGTTCAGACGTCGGTCACCTTCGTCGAGGTCGCCCCAGTCGCCATGAAGATGGCGGCGCAGGTACGGCACGGGGTCGAGCCGGCCCTGGCGGACCAGTTCGTCGACACCGGTGGTCATGACCACCTGCCCGGCCGAAAAGCGTGCTTGTGACGCGAGGTCGAGGACTTCGAGTGCCATGGTGGTTTCTCCTTTCGGAAAAGAGGGCCACGGCACCCCTTCGGGGCGACATGACCCCGGTGGGTGGATGAAAGCGACGGCGAACCGTCAGGGAACAGCGATCAGCGGATGGTCAGCACCTCGCCCCGTGTCGGGGAGCCTGGCGTCATGTCCCAGGCGCGGATGACCGGCACGAACTTGTCGGTGAGGATGCGCGTCTCGGCCACGGAGCCGTCGTCGCGCTCGGTGTATTCCGTCTGGAGGGTCTTCTCCTTGTGGGTGTCACCTTTGACGACGAGCACGCGCCCGCTTTTGGACGTCACCACGCCGGAGATCGCGCCTGCGGCCAGAGCCAGGGCGAGATGCCAGTGCGACAAGGCCCGCGCGGGTGGACGCAGCGACTGCTGCGCGCCACCCAGGTGCGTATCGAGCGCCGGCCAGAGTCCTTGCAGCCGGCCGACTTCATCGGCGAACTGCTCGGGCTCCATCGTGACGCGATAGAAGTGCTCCGGCTCGGCCGGGCTGGCAGGGACGGTGTACGGCAGGAACGGCCATTCGAGCGGCAGCTCCTCGGCTTCGGCGTCGCCCTGTCCGATCTGCAGCAGCAGACCGCGGGTGGCCTTGACCGAATCCGATGCCTGGTCGCGCTGACGAATCCTGCGACCGAAGATCACCACCTGCTTGAACTGCGTTTCCACCGCACGGTAGATGCGCAGGTCGGCGAAGTGGCGCGTCAGCCATCCGACCAGTTCGGCGTCGAGCACGTAGGACGGCACGATGAAGATCAGCACGCCGCCGTACTGCAGCAGCGGCAGCGCGCGCTGATAGAACAGCTTTTCCAGCCGCGCACGGCCCTGGCCCTGATAGCCGATGTTGCCGTTCACGTCCTTGCTCAGGTCGCCATACGGCGGGTTCAGCCACAGCAGCCCGAAGGACTGGCGCGAGATCAGCGTGTCCATCAGGTCACCGTGGATGCAGCGATCGACCAGTTGCCGTGCGTGGCGGGCACGCTCGGCGTCGTACTCGACGGCGAAGGCCTGGACCTGCTCGCGCCCGAGGGCGTGGGCGGCTTCGGCAATCGCCACGCCTTCGCCGGCGCAGGGATCGAGGATGCACATCGGCCCGTCGGCGGGCGCCAGTGCGGCGAGCGCTCTTTCGAGCGTGGGTTCATCCGTGGGGAAGTAGCCGTTACGAATGAAATTGCGCGCCAGGCGCGGAAACATGAGTGTCATGGATTTCTCCTGGTGATGGATGAGGGAAGGCGGGCACGCGCGGCGCGCATGCCCGTGGGGATGGCTCACGCCACACGCCGAAGCGGTGCGTTCGCGGCCAGTTCGTACTGCGTGGCGCCGAGGGTGCCGTTGCGGATCAGCTCGCCCAACGCCTTCGTCAGCGCCGGGACATCGAGGGCCAGCCGATGGCCTTCCAGCGGCCCGAGGGCCAAGGGAAGACCGGTCAGCATCCGCCGTGTCTGCAACAGCTCCAGCACGGTGTCGCGCCAGTGGTCGAGCAGTGGCAGCGGGCAGGTGTCCTGCACCAGCGTCCACAGCCGGTCGAGCCGGTGAGCGGAATCCCTGGGCAGAAGCGCCAGCGCGCTGGCGTTGGCCTTGTCTGGCTTCACGCAGCGACGATCGAACAGCCACACACTCGTCAGCGAACCGAACAGCGTTCGCCGATAGGCGCGGGTGATGCGCTTTTCCAGGTTCTCGACGTTGCCGACGAAGACCGGGATGGATGCGCCCTGCTCGGTGATGACGTGGAACTGATCCAGTCCCTGTTCATCCCGGCCGAGGGTCAGGCGGGCGAGGAACTCCTGAACGGCGGTGTCGCGCGCCCAGATCGAGAGAAAGACGAGATTGCCCTGCTCGTCACCGACGCAACCGTCGGCCATGAGGTCGGGGCATTCGTCGATGCGGTACAGCGGTTTCGCGGAAGAAGGTGCAGGCATGGTGATGTCCTCTTGGAAAAGAAGGAGCAACCACAGCCCGCGGGGCCGTGCTCGCCCCGGTTGGGTGAAGGAAGATGCGTGCCGCTAGACAGCGCGTCCCGCGTGAAAGCGGTGAACCCGCTCGCGCCACTCGGAGCTTTGCACCGGCGCCATGTCGAGATAGCGCAGCGGGCACGAGTAGTAGTACGGATGCACGGACTCATCGAGGGACTTGTAGCCCCAATCGCCGCCCGAGCTTTCCAGCAGATTGCAGCCGATGTAGCAGACGGACTCACCGGCCGCGAGGCCCATGACGCCCGCCTGCCTGGCGGTGACGCGAACCACGGTCCACAGAACGTCGCCGTCCAGCGTGTGGTCGATGACTTCGCAGCAAGCGCGTTCGGACGCCTGCGGAGCGAGCAGCTCGCGGATCAACTGATCGCGCGTCTGACGAACGAAGGTCCAGCCCATGAGGGTCTCCTTGAAGAAAAGGCCGGAGCCCTCCCCGTCGGGGGAGAACCCCGGCGGGTGGCGGAATGCCGCGCAAGGCGGCGGATGGATCAGGCAGCTTGGAGGTGCCAGTCCTGGGACAGCGGAGCGAACTCGTAGCCCAGCTTGTCGAGACGGTCGCGCTGCTGACGCAGCACACGACGATCCACGGTCGCATCGAGCTTTACGGTCTCGCCCAGGGGCCACAAGGCACCGAACAGCGCCGCGTCGTCTGCCTCGGCCGAGGCCGCAGCGGACACGGGAGCCGGTTCGCTGCCGAACGGCGTGGTATCGACCAGGGGATCGCGCGGACTGCGCGGCTTCGCCTTCGGCTTGGCCGGGGGCGTTGCCGGCGCGGGCGCCTGCGCTTCCTCGTCGATTGGATCGACTTCCTGCGGACTCAGCCGGCGGGCTTCGTCGCGGCTCAGGGCGTCGATGTTGGACAGGGTCATCCCGCCCAGATGGGCGCGGATCTCGATGACCATGCGGCCGTTGGCGTTGTACGTGGAGGGGCGAATCTCGACGATGACGAAATCACCGTCGTACTTGCCCTCGCGGTACTGATCGAGTTCGGCGTTCTTCACGACGAACTCGCCGATCGAGGTCGCCAGGCGGCCGACGTTGAAGTCGCCGTTCCTGCCGTGGATGGTCTTGATGGCCAGTTGGCCGGGAATGGTGATCATGAAGGTCTCCTGCGGACGAAGAGAAGACAAGGCCCCGGGGATGGGGCCTTGCGGATCAGAACGACTCGGCAACGGCCAATGCGGGGGCATCGGCAGCGTCGTCGGCAGCATCGGCGACGGGCCTGGAAGGCTCCGGTGCCGAGGCTTGCTGCGCGGCGGGCGCGTCGGACGTCACGGGGACTTCCGGGTCGCGCTCGTCGGTCTCGGTCGGCTTGGGTTCGGCCTTGTAGACGAGCTTGCCGTCGACCTTGATCCAACTGACGAACAGCAGACGGGCCTTGAGGCTCACACCCTGCTCGCCGGCACGCTTCCCCTTGGAGTAGGTGAAGGTGTCGGTCCACAGGTCGCCCAAGCGGAAGCCGATCATCACCTTCTTCTCGGCGTCGACCGCCTGAATGCAGCGGCGCACCAGGTGCTGCGCTTCCGAACCCGATACGCGCGTGTCGAAACGCACATACGAGACGTCGTCGCTGGGACCGTTCAGAGCCGCGATGTCGCAGGCCAGGAACGCATCGCCCTTCTTGGGCTTCACTTCGCGGATGCGATTGAGATACCCGAGGCCGGTGATGTGCAGATCGAAGTAGGACTTTTCGGTGGAAGTGGTCATGGTGAATCTCCTGGGAACAATGAGGCGGAGACACACCCGACCCAAGGCGGGGAAGGTGTGGAACCCCCGCGTGGGTTGATGGAACAGCTTGGAGGCATCGCCATCGAGAACCGATGGCCGTTCGCGCATGGATGCCGGTGCGAACTGGAGTGATCAACGCGGTCGGAACCGCGTCGCAGCCTTGAAGATCGTGGCTGCCTGGGCATGTCGCTGACGGACGTCAGCGGAACATGGCCGGAAGCGTGGCGCCAGGACGGCGCGCAGGCGAGCGGCAATCGGCACTCGCGGCTGTCCGCATTGCCGGGAAGAAAGAGGCCCCCGGAGCGGGGGCCAGGGATGGGCGGTCAGTTACCGCTGGGCGTGGGAGGAACCGCCTGCAGCGATAGGTGTGTCGCGGAGGCGGACACGTCGAGGTCGTCCTCGCTGCGCAGGATGCGCGCAAACACGCCCTCCTGCGGATCGAAGAACTCGCCGAAGTCGTCGCCACCGAACTCGGCGCGCGCCAGCTCCCACCAGTCATCGAAGGCATCGACATCCGGGTTGCAGCCAGCGGCATAGGCGATGGTCTTCTGGCGACCATCGGGTCGGCGCTCGCCGCACTCGGCCAGGAAGTACACGCCCTGATCCTTGACCAGGATGACGCGGCATTGATTCGCCACCGCTTCGGCGAGCACGGGCCGCAGCTCCGTGCCTTTGAATCGAACAGTCATGGGTGTGATCTCCAGGGGGCAGGAAAAGAGGCTTCCCGCCGCGAGGGCGGGAAGCTGCTGTGAGATCAGTGCCGGATAGCCTTACGACACGACAGGCACTGCACGCGGATGCGCCGCCAACTCCCGTCGTCGATCAGCCGTTCCAGCGTCTCGCCGAGGGTGTCGAAGAACACCTCATCGACCCGTTCGACCAGCTCGCCGTCGCGGTGCAGCTCCACCGCGTAGAGGTCGAGGCCACGCTCATACAGCACGGTGACGCGACCCTGGAACTTCGTCGTGGCGACGGTGAAGCCGATGGCCGGCGGCGTGCGGATGATGTCGGCGGGCAGCGGATCGACCCAGGTGATGTCCCGCGCGCCGGCATCCACCAGCATGTGGGTGACGCGCCGGAAACCGTCGGGAGCGGGCAACTGCTCCAGTTGGTCGACCAGTTCCTGCAGCTCGGGGCAGCGCGGCTCGGGGATCGGCAGCTTCGCCGGTGCGGACCCGAGCACGAACCGCTTCACCGTGTAGGGCTGGCCGTCGGCGGTGAACTCGGTCTGCTCCTCGGGCGTGTCCGCCCGCTGACCGTCGAAGCGGCGTCTGACATAGGGTTCGACCTGCACCTTGGCGCCCTCGTCGGGCACTTCGGTCACGAGCGTGCGATCGAGCACCGCGAACTCGGCTCGTCCCGTCTTGACGACGATGGCCTCGTCGGTGGTGGCGATGACCTTGCCCTCGAAAGGCTTCGGGTCGATGTGAAAGCCCAGCGTCGAAACCTTGGGCTGGCCGTCGAAGATGTTGAATTTGAACGAACGGACGTTGGAAGGCACATGACCGACAACGAGCGTCGGCATCTGTGCGCGGATGGCTTGGGTATCCATGGGGAGACTCCTTGTGGCAACCAAGGGACTCCCGCCCGCAAGGGAGGTCTGTCCCTTGAGGGTGAGGTGGATGGACGCGGGTGCGCCCGGAGAACGAAGCAACCAGCACGGCGAACCGCGCCGCAGTCTTGAAGGTCTCGACTGCCTGGGCATGCTGCCGGCAACGCCAGCGAACATGCGGCCAGCGTGCGGCACATGGCGGCGACCATCCGTTGGGAATCGGCAATGCGCCGGCACCGCGTTCCGCGAAAAAGAAGAGCCCCGCACGGGGCTCAAGAGGGGGTTACTCGTCGTCGTAGAGCGTCAGTCCGTCCAGCACGGGCGCGTCGGCATCGAACACCAACATGCGAACGTCGGCCAGCGCAGCTAGGTGCAACACTTCCACGAGGGACTCCGGCATGCCCTTGGCCCGGTGCTCCTGCCGCAGCTCTTCGGCAGCGATGCCCTCGACATGCTGCAGGTTCGCATCCGTCCAGGGGGTGGCGATCAGCTTCACGCCGACCGCCGGGCTGTAGGGAATGCGGAAGGCGACGAACAGAAAGCCGCTCGGCGTGGCGATGTCCGCCAGTTCGGCGAGGAAGCGGCCGGCCTCCTCGGTGATGTGCGCCGAACTGATTTCCCAGGCACGGCTGTAGAAGCCGGTCTCGAAGCGCAGGCGCCGCACCACCTCGCGCGCGGCTTCCTCGGAGTAGGTATCGCCGACGTGCAGCGGCTGGCCGGCTTCTTCGGCCATGACGGCGTAGACGAGGTTTCGGGCGATGCCGTGGCTGGGGCACTGCGCGTCCAGCTCGGGCGGCACGTTCTGGCCCTCGGTGATCAGCGCGAAGTCGTCGCAGAAGACGCAGGCATGGCGCTCGACCTGGCTGTCCGACAGGTGCGACTGCGAGACGTGCAGCGGCAGATAGCTCAGCGGGCAGTCGTCGTCGTAGGAAATCGCCAGCAGCCGTTGCACGGACAGGCCATCGTAGCCGCGGACGAAGGGGTTGTTGGAATGGGACATGGGATTCCTCCAGCAGAGGATGGCCGAGGCAATCCCCTGCCGGGGATTGAACCCCAGCGGGTGGATGAAGTGGCAGCCGGTCAGCCGGCCGCGGCGTCGGACCGCCCTGGTGGCGGGCGGTGCAGGTCAGTGGAAGATGCTGATTCGGGACATAGCCGCTCCTGCGAAAAGAAGGAGGGACATGGCCCCGAACGGGGACGCATGTCCCTCGTGGGGTGGGATGAAAAGACGGTGGGTTGCCAGGCGCGGCTCACCAGCCGTTGTAGTGCAGCGTGAGGTCAGCGATGACCTGGCGCCGTTCCAGATCGAGGCCGCCGAAGTCGGACAGCCCCTCGAAGCCGCAACGCTTGAGCATCGCGCCGCCCTCGCGGGAGTTGTAGAAGCTCACCATCGCGGACAGGAACATGCGTTGACCGCTGCTCAGCACACCCAGGGCGTCGTTGAGCATCAGCATGTTGGGCCGCAGGTCCCACTTGGTGGTGGCACGCTGCAGACCTTCGCGTGTGCCGTCGCCGAACCACTCGTGGCCGGCGATCTGCGCGCCGCGCTTCCAGGCCTCGAAGAAGGCCTGCGGTGCAGCGTCGAAGTGCGCCTGTTCCAGCGCCATCTGATCGAGCACGTCTTCGGGTAAAGACAGATTCATGAGAGAACTCCTTGAAGGGTGGGAATCAGGGGTGAGCGCGCTGTGTCCAGGCATGGGTATCCAGGGCGCGCTGTGCTGCGAGGTGGTTCGGGAAATACTCGACGGACTCCCGCGATACCGGGCCTTCGTCGTCTTGTGTGCCGATGTAGTGGCCGGCCGCGCTGCGCAGCACCTGTAGCGGCAAACGCTTGCCGGTCCAGCTCAGCGCCAGCGCACCACTGCGCACTGCGGTTGCAGAGGAAGATGCGGAAGGTTCAGACATGCCGTGCTCCTTGGTGGGTCGGGGAGCACGCATCCCGCAGGGGATGGGGTTCCCCTCGGGTGGTTGAGAAAAGTGCATCGTCGCCAGGCCGGCGAGCGTCCGCGGTGGGCGATGCGAAGCGGACTGGATCGGTCAACGCGGCAAACCGCGTTGCAGTCTTGAAGACCGGGACTGCCAGGGCATGCCGCTGACGACTGTCAGCAACGCATGGCGTGAGGATGGGCGCGAAGCATGGCTGCCGTCGCAGGGAAAACCGAATCGCGGACGGCCCGCTTTAGCGCAGGCCCGCGTCACGGGACAAGGCAAGGACCAGGGCGCCGAAGGCCACGCGGGCCTTCGGCTGGAGAGGAAGGAAAACCACCTGTGGGCTGCGTCAGCGCGGGCCGTCGTCAAAGCCGTTCGCTGCGTCAGCAATCGCACCCGGCCCGTTTCGTGGCTGGGGCCGGAATCCTCTGGCGTGCATCCACACACAAAGGGAGCCCGTTGTTCCGCCGGCGGGCACCGGCACGGAATACCCTCGGCCCAAGGGGCCTCCTCACGGCTCGCGCGGCGGCAAGGCGTCAGGAAGCCCCTCATGACCGAGGCAAGGCACACCGATCAAGGGAATGGCGGCGGGCGCGATTCGTGGGAGCAATGACCTTCTCGCCCCGTCGCCCGATGGCGGGCAGACGGGGCGCGCACACCGTTGCAGAAGGAGACGCGCGCTTTGGAGTCCCGCGCGGTGCGGGACGTTTGCCTCGCCGCCAGTGAAGTGGCCGGCGCGGCAGGGGGAAGCGAGGATCAGGACGCCTTGGAGGCAGCGCGCCGCTTGCGCGGTGCGCTGCGCCGGCCCGTCGGGGACTCGATCGGCAACGTGCCCTTGCAGTCCGGGTAGCGCGAGCAGGACCAGAACGCGCCGCTCTTGCCCGTGCGCTGCTGCATCGGTGCGCCGCACTGCGGGCAGGCCGGCGCCGGCGGCAGCTTGAGCGAGAGCGTTGCGCCGCGGTACTGCTGCACGAGCTGGCCGACCCACACGGACTGCTTCTCGATGAAGGTGTCCAGCGCCATCTGGCCGGCCTCGATCATGTCGAGCGCCTGCTCCCACACCGCCGTGGTGCCGGGGTCGGCGATGGCCGAGGGCACCGCGTCGATGAGCGTGAATGCCGCGTCGGAAGCGCGGACGGCGCGGCCTTTCTTGACCAGGTAGCCGCGACCGATCAGACCGTTGATGATGTTGGCGCGTGTCGCCTCGGTGCCGATGCCGGTGGTATCTCGCAGCTTCTGTTTCAGGCGCGGGTCGGTCACGAACTTGGCGACGGTCTTCATGGCCTTGATCAGCTCGCCCTGCGTGTAGGGTTTGGGCGGCAGCGTCTTCAGCGCCTTGAGATCCACCTTTCCGACCGGGCAGGACAGGCCCGCATGCAGGGCGGGCAGTACCTGGCTGCGCTGCGCATCCTCGCCATCGGCATCGTCCGGCCCCGGCGTCGCCAGCACCTCACGCCAGCCGATGACGGCAATCTGCTTGCCCACGGCCGCCAGCGACTGACTGCCGCACGAGAACTGCGCTACCGTCCGGTCGAACTCATGGTGCGGGAGGAACTGCGCGAGGTAATGAGCGCGGATCAGCCGGTAGACGGCCAGTTCCTTCTCGTTCATGGCCGACAGGTTGGCGGGCTCCAGCGTCGGGATGATGCCGTGGTGAGCCGACACCTTGCCGTCGTTCCATGCACGCGAGCGCTGTTGGCGATCCAGGCGCTCGATCAGCGGCCGCAGGCTGGGGTCGGTCTTGACCAGGCTGTCGAGGACGGTCGACACCTCGGCCAGCATGCTCTCGGGCAGGTAGCCCGAATCCGAGCGCGGATAGGTCGTCGCCTTGTGTGTCTCGTACAGCGCCTGGGCGATGTCCAGCGTCTCCTGCACGTCGAGGCCCAACTGCTTGGAACACACCTCCTGCAGCGTGCCGAGGTCGAACGGCAGCGGAGGCCCTTCGCGCACGCGCTCCGTTTCGACCGACAGCACCTGGGCGGCGCCGGCCGCACGCAGGCGCTCGGCAGCCTGCTGCGCCACCGGCTGCTGCAGGCAGCGGCCGGTGTCGTCGGTGCTGCCCTGCGGCGGCGTCCAGCTTGCGACGAAGGACTGTCCCGCATGCGAAAGCGCCACCTCGATGGCCCAGAACGGCATGGAGACAAAGCGCGCGATCTCGCGATCACGGTCCACGACCAGCTTGAGCGTCGGTGTCTGCACACGCCCGACCGACAGCACGCCGGTATAGCCGGCCTGGCGCCCCAGCAGTGTGAACAAGCGGCTCAGGTTCATGCCGATCAGCCAGTCGGCGCGCGATCGGGCGAGTGCGGAGAAATACAGCGGCAGCGTTTCGGCGGACGGCTTGAGCACACCCAGCGCCTTGCGGATCGACGCATCGTTGAGCGCCGACAGCCACAGACGCTGAATCGGCCCGCGGTAGCCGCATAGCTCGATGATCTCGCGGGCGATCATCTCGCCCTCGCGGTCGGCGTCGGTCGCAATCACCAGCTCGCCCGCCTTGGCGACGAGCTGTTGCACGACCTTGAATTGCGCTGCGGTCGCCGCCTTGGGCTCGACACGCCAACGCTCAGGAAGAATGGGCAGTTGCTCGATGGCCCAGCGCTTGTATTGCTCGCCGTAGCCTTCGGGTGGAACCGCCTCCACCAGATGACCGATGCACCAGGTCACGACGACACCGGCGCCGCTGTAGCAGCCGTTGCCGCGTTGACCGGCACCCAGCACACGGGCGATGTCCTTGCCCTGGGACGGCTTCTCGCACAGGAACACGCGCATGAAGCCTCCTTGGAAATGTGCGGTTCATCGGATGGGCGTCAGCTTGGCGGGGCCA
>JALHMS010000033.1 GCA_022843925.1 Burkholderiales bacterium | reverse complement strand
ACCGCTTTCGGGGCCATCGGCCCCTCCTACAACACCGTCGCTGCGATCACGGCTGGTGGATGCGCCACGAACTGTAGGAGCGGGCCATGCCCGCGAGAGCGATCGTTCCGGTTGAAGCGTCTCCTCGGTACTAACCGCTTTCGGGGCCATGGGCCCCTCCTACAACACCGTCGCTGCGATCACGGCTGGTGGATGCGCCACGAACTGTAGGAGCGGGCCATGCCCGCGAGAGCGATCGTTCCGGTTGAAGCGTCTCCGCAGTACTAACCGCTTTCGGGGCCATGGACCCCTCCTCGTTCTGCGGCGTGGTTCGCGAGTACGCTAGTCCGGGATCGATTGCCCTTCCAGCCACTGCACGGTCGCTGCAGGTGCCGAATCTCCTACCGCCCCGCCCGCGCCCCCATCGCCCTCTTCACCAACCCCTCCCACATCCCCTCCACCGGCATCCCGAACAGAATCTCCTCGGTCACCGGGATCACGAACCAGCCGTCTTCCTCGATCTCCTTGTCGAGTTGCCCTTCGGCCCAGCCCGCGTAGCCCGCATAGAAACGCCGCGCCTTCGGGTCGGTGACCTCCCCGGCCAACCGTTCGAACACCTTCCCATCCCCCGACAGATACACGTCCCCGATCACCGGCAGCGCTCGTAGCGGATGTTCTGGCGCGTGGAACACGAAGAGGATCCCGCTCGGCTCCACCGGGCCACCCGAGTACAGCGTGTCGGCGAGGCCGGCCAGTTCGGGGCGGTCGGCCCCGAGTAACTTGCCCAGCTGCAGGTCCAGTGGCCGGTTCAGCACCACGCCCATCGGGCCGGTGTCCTGGGGGAAGGTGACGAGCACCACGGTTCTCGCGAAGCGCGGGTCGGGCATGTCGGGCTTCGCGAGGAGGATTGCCGCCTCGCCGTCGTCCTCCACACCTGCGAACGAGACGAGGGGCAGGGCAGCGAGCAGCAGGGCGGCGATCCATTTCATGGTTGGGTTACTCCAGGATGGACTGGTACACGAGTGCGCGGAGCGCCATGCGGTACGCGAGGCGGCGCACGGGTTCCTGGGTCATGAAGACGAAGGTCAGCTTCTCCTTCGGGTCGACCCAGAACGCGGTGCCGCCGTAGCCGCCCCAGTAGTAGTCGCCGACGGAGCCGTTCCACGTCGACATGCCGCGGTCGGTGCGGACTGCGAAACCGAGGCCGAAGCCGTAGCCGGGGCCGGCGAGGAACGCGGGGCCCTTGTCGATGCCGGGGTGCAGGTGGTTCGACGCCGCGAACTCCACCGTGCGCGGGCCGAGGATGCGGGCGCCATCGAGAGTGCCGCCATTGACGAGCATCTGCGTGAAGCGGATGTAGTCGCCGGCGGTACCCGCGAGGCCGTGGCCGCCAGCGAAGAACTGCGTGGGCTGCGTGAAGTCGAGCATCACGGGCGTCACACCCGTGTACGGATCGGGCTGCGGCTGCGCGATCCGGCCGTGCTTCGAGGGCGGCAGGTTGAAGTGCGTGTCCGACATGCCGAGCGGGTCGAGGACGCCTTCCGCGAAGACCTGGTCGAGCGGCTTGCCGGCGACGACTTCGACGACGCGGCCGAGGATGTCGGTGTTGTAGCCGTACTCCCACATCGTGCCGGGCTCGAAGACGAGCGGCATCTTGGCGAGCGCCTTCGCGAAGTCGGCGAGCACCCAGTTCTGCGACCAGATGCCGGCCTCCTTGTACATGCGTTGGATCTGCGTGCGCTCCGACAGCGGCGGGCCGTAGGTCAGGCCCGAGGTGTGGCGCAGGAGGTCCTGGATGGTGATCTGCCGTTTGGCGGGCATGGTGTGGAAACTCTGCGCGCCTGTCTTCGGGTCGAAGCTCTCGACGCCGACCACCATGTTCTTGAACTCGGGGAGGTATTTCGACACCGGCTCGTCGATGGACAGTTTCCCTTCCTCCATCAGCGCCATCGCTGCCACGCTGGTGATGGGCTTGGTCATGGAGTACAGCCGGAAGATGGCGTCCTCGGTGAGCGGTTCGCCCTTCGCGGAGTCGCGGAAGCCCTGCACGTTCACGTACGCGAGCTTGCCGTTGCGGGCGACCATGACGATGGCGCCGGGGATTTCCTTCCTGTCGATCCACTCCTTGACCTTCGCGTCGATGAGCGCCAGGCGTTCGGACGACAGGCCGACCTCCTCGGGCTGCGCGACGGGCAGCGGCGCTGCGGCAAGCGGCAGGGCGGTCGTCAGGACGGCGAGCACGGCGGCGCGCGCCAGTTGCAGCAGGGTTTTCATCGTTGTTCTCCTCCCGTTGGGTGGCCGATTATGCGGCGCCCGCAGGCCGGATGGCACGGCAGAGAGCGTAGGGCGCTATCATCGGACGAGTGATCGGATCAGGAGCAAGCATCATGGACATGGCAGCAGATATCGCCGCGCTGGACGTGCGGGGAAGGGTGAGTGCGGAGGAATGGCAACTGCGCGTGGATCTCGCGGCCTGCTATCGGTTGGTGGCGATGCACGGCTGGGACGACCTCGTCTTCACGCACATCTCGGCGCGCGTGCCGGGGCCCGAGACGCACTTCCTCATCAACCCCTACGGCGCGACGTTCGAGGAGATCACCGCCTCCAGCCTGGTGAAGATCGATCTCGACGGGCGCGTGGTGATTGACTCCCCGTTCTCGATCAACCCTGCGGGCTTCACCATCCACAGCGCCGTGCACGCGGCGCGGCACGACGTCACCTGCGTCCTCCATACGCACACGACGGCCGGCGTCGCGGTCTCGGCCCAGCAGGACGGCCTGCTGCCGGTGTCGCAGCAGTCGATCTTCCCGCTGGCCTCCATCGCGTACCACGACTACGAAGGCGTGGCCCTGCGCGAGGACGAGCGGCCCCGGCTGGTCGCGGATCTCGGAGGCGCCAGTTATCTGATCCTCCGCAATCACGGCCTGCTCACCGTGGGCGAGACGGTCGCGGACGCCTTCCTCCACATGTACGTGCTGCAGCGCGCGTGCGAGGTGCAGATCGCCGCGCAGAGCGGCGGCGTGCCGCTCACACGCATCCCGCAGGCGATCGTCGGCACGGCGATGGAGCAGGCGCGCATCGGCACCCAGGGCCGCATGGGCGGGATCGTGTGGCCCGGGCTTCTGCGGCGGCTCGATCGCACGTTCCCGGGCTACGCGAGCTGAACTCCGTGGCCCTGTTCGACCGCCTCGCGGAATCCCGCATCGAGGAAGCCGTGGCGCGCGGGGACCTCGACGATCTCCCCGGCGCCGGCCGGCCGCTCGATTTCGACGATGCCGCGCTCGTCCCCGAGGACGTCCGCGCGATGCTGCGCGTGATGAAGAACGCGGGCCTCGTCCCGCCCGAGATCACCGACCGCCGGGAGGCGCACGACCTCTCCGAGACCATCGCGCGCTGCGATGACGATGCTGCCCGTGCGGTCGCACTGCGCAAGCTGCGGGCGCTGGAACTGCGGATCGCCGCGGCCCGCCCCGGGGCGACGATCGACCCCGCCTACCGCTCGCGCGTGCTGGCGCGGCTGCGCTGACGATGCCGCAGACCGACACCACCGCGCAGATCTTCTCCATGGGCGATCGCGCCCTCGTGGTGGAGTTCGGGCGCACGCTGAACAACGCCTTCACGCTGCGCGCCCGCGCCCTGTGCGAATACCTCCTCGCGCATCCGCTGCCGTGCATGACCGACGTCGTGCCGTCGTACGCGTCCGTCACCGTGCATTTCGATTCGATTGCCGCCGTCGCGCACTTCCGCGCCGTGAGCCCGCTCGAAGCCATGCGCGAGGTCCTGCAGCAGGCGGTGGAGCGCGCACCGCTCGCGCCACGCCGTCGTGCCCGCACGCTCGACATCCCGGTCTGCTACGGCGGCGAGTACGGCGAGGATCTCGCCGACGTCGCGAAGCACTGCAAGCTCACCGCCGACGAAGTGATCCGCCTGCATTCGAGCGTGCTGTACGACGTCTCCATGGTGGGCTTCGTACCCGGCTTCGGCTATCTCGGTGGGCTCGATCGGCGTCTCGTCACACCGCGTCGCGATCAGCCCAGGAAGCGCGTGCCGGCGGGCAGCGTCGGGATCGGCGGCGAGCAGACGGGCGTGTATCCCGTCGAGACGCCCGGCGGCTGGAACCTCATCGGCCGCACGCCTCGCAGGCTCGTGGATTTCGAACGATCGGGTTCGCCTTCCGAGATGGAGGCCGGCGACCACGTGCGCTTCCATCCCATCGACGCCGCCGAGTTCGTGCGCCTCTCGGAGCGCCGCCAGTGACCATCGAAGTCGAGCGTCCCGGCCTGCTCACGACGGTGCAGGATCTCGGCCGGCCCGGCCGTCAGCATCTCGGCGTGCCGGTGAACGGCGTGATGGACGAGATCTCCCACCGGCTCGCGAACCTGCTCGTCGGCAACGACGAGAACGAGGCGACGCTCGAACTCACGCTGAACGGCCCGACGCTGCGCTTCACCACCGACGCCGTGATCGCGATCTGCGGAGCCGACATGGGCGGCACCGTGGGCCGCCAGCCGGTGCCGTGGTGGCGACCGATCCGCGTACCTGGCGGTTCGAAGATCGTCTTCGGCCGGCCCGCCATCGGCTGCCGCGCGTACCTCGCCATCGCGGGCGGCTTCGATCTGCCCGTGGTGCTGGGCAGCCGGTCCACGGCGCTGATGGGCGGCTACGGCGGCTTCCACGGCCGCGCGCTGAAGAAGGGCGACGTGCTGCTCCCACGCCAGCCCGACGAGGCCCATACGCCGCGCTGGGTGCGCCTGCTCGTGCGCAGCCATCACGGCATCGCGTATCCGAACTGGTCGGTGAGCCGCGCCCGGATGCCGTATCGCGTCTCGCCGCAGCCGGTGCGCATCGTGCCCGGTCGCCATTGGCAGCATTTCTCGGTGGCGGTGCGCGAACTGCTCACCTCGGCGCCGTACAAGGTGGGCCTCGATTCCGACCGCATGGGCTACCGGCTGGCCGGGCCCGTGCTCGAAGCACGACGCAGCCACGACGTGTTGTCCGAAGGTGTGGTGATGGGCGCGATGCAGGTGCCGCCCGGTGGCCAGCCGATCGTGCTGATGGCCGATCACCAGACGACCGGCGGGTATCCGGTCATCGCGGTGGTCGCGGGCGTGGACCTCCCGGTGATGGCGCAGATGCCACCGAACGAGATCGTGCAGTTCAAGCTGATCACGCCCGAGGAAGGCTATGCGGCGTCGGGGCAGAGGGAACACCAGTTGGGGATGATCCGGCAGGCGCTGGCGGCGAAGTTGATGTAGGCGGGGCCGCCTCTCGGGCCGTTGGCCCGCGGCGGCTTGGCCGCGTGGTGTACCAACAAGGGGAGGGCCCCTTGTATATCCCCCCGTTGAATCGCCATCCGCCCTGGAAGTGGGCCAAGCTTTTGTAGGAGCGGCCCATGGCCGCGAAAGCAATGGTTCCGGTTGAAACGCTTCCACGGCATTCACCGCTTTCGGGGCCATGGGCCCCTCCTACAGGGGCCAAAGGCCTCTCCGACGGGGCCACGGCCCTCGACGCATCCGCCCCGATCGCAACGCGCTATCCTTCTTCTCCGATTCTTCCGGCCTGCGCACCATGCACACGATCGATCTCAACAGCGACCTCGGCGAGGGCTTCGGGCCCTGGGCCATGGGGGATGACGCCAGCCTGCTCGAGGTGGTGACGTCCGCGAACATCGCCTGCGGGTTCCATGCGGGTGACCCGGCCACGATCCGCCGCACGGTACGACGGGCGTTGCTTCACGGCGTCGCGATCGGTGCGCATCCGTCGCTGCCCGATCTGTTGGGGTTCGGTCGTCGCCGCATGCAGATCACCGCCGAGGAAGCCTACGATCTCACGCTGTATCAGATCGGTGCCGTGGCCGCGTTCGCGGGTGCTGCCGGTGGCCGGTTGCATCACGTCAAGCCGCACGGTGCGCTCTACAACATGGCGGCCACCGATGTGTCGCTCGCGCGCGGCATCGCAAGCGCCGTGCGCGATTTCGATCCCGACCTCGTGCTCTACGGACTCGCGGGGAGCGAGCTGACTGCGGCCGGGGAGGCCATCGGGCTCGCGGTGGCGTCGGAGGTCTTTGCGGATCGGGCCTATAAGCGCGACGGCGGACTCGTCGATCGCAGCGAGCCGGGCGCCGTCATCCACGACGAGTCGAAGGCCGTGGCGCAGGCGCTCGACATGGTTCGCGATCGGCGGGTGCTGTCGGTCGACGGCGTGTGGGTGCCGGTGATCCCGGACACCATCTGCGTCCACGGCGATTCGCCGGCTGCGGTGAGCCTCGCACGGGCGCTCCGCGTTGCCCTCGAGGGCGCGGGTTTCAGTCTCCGCCCCTGCTGATCCGCGCTATCCCGCCCTCGGGTTTTCGCCTACATTCCGCGGGCATCCACTTCCGCGGGAATCGTTCGTCCATGAAGATCGTTTCCACCGCCGCCAGTCTGGCGCTGTTCGCCATCTCCGCGGCATCCGCGCTGCCCGCCCACGCGCAGCTGCGGGTCTCGATCGGGACCGAGTACTTCTCCTGGAAGGAGGACACCAGGCCCGAGGTGAAGGAAACCGGCGCGCTGCTGTCGGCCGGTGCCGAGTACACGATGCCGCGGGATGCCGGCGTCCTGTTCGCCTATCGCGGCCGACTCTACGGCGGCGAGGTCAACTACGAAGGCGCGACGCTCTTTCCGCCCAACACGCCGATCCAGAGCCAGACCGGCTACCTCGGGACGAGCAACGAGGGTCAGGTGCGCTATCGGTTCGATGTCCACGGATCGCGCGCGGTCGACGTCGTCCTCGGCGCGGGTGTCGACGTCTGGCAGCGCAGCCTTTCGCGATCGCAGAAGGAGGATTTCGTCATCGGCTTCGCTCGGCTCGGCGTCGAGACGGAGGCGAAGGGCACGGGCTGGCTCGCGGGCGCCGGCGTGAAGATGCCGTTCTACACGTGGGAGAACGCCCACCTCTCGGACATCGGTTTCGCGAGCAACCCGATCCTGAGGCCGGGCAAACGCCCCTCGCCGTATCTGCACCTCGGCTACCGTTTCCAGGATCCCATCGCGGTGGTGCTCTACGTCGACAGCTTCCGATTCTCCCGTTCACCGATGGAACCCGTGACCCACACGACGCAGGGTCAGAACCTCATCTTCCAGCCCGCGAGCGACCGCTACAGCGTCGGCGTCAAGGTCGTCATCGACATCTTCTGAGGCCGTCGGCGCGAGGCAGGTGCCGAAGGTGGGCGCCGCATCCGACCTCGCGTGCAGCGAAGATGCCGAACGGCGACCCCGGTATCCGAGGTGCGACAACTGGTCGCATTCCCCTCGCATCAGCACCCGCCTAATCTTCCGGTGATCGAGCGGGTCGGTGCTGCGTCGACGCAGCACCTCGGGACTCCACGTCGCGGTGCCGTGTGCTGCCCGGCGTCCCATGACGCCCGCCGGAACGGCATTCACCAGGAGACTTCCATGAAGATGCTCGCCATCGCCGCCGCGATCCTGTCCTTTGCGGGCGCGGCGCAGGCCCACGAGATGATGTACAACGTCACCCAGGTGTACCTTGAACCGGATACGCAGCCCCGGAACACGATCTTCACCGGCACGTTCTCGTTCAACGAGCACACGCAGACCGTCTCGGGCCTGCGCGGCTTCCTCACGCAGTCCATGACGGGCACGGTCAGTGGTACGGGTCCGTTCTACGACATGGCGCAGATCGAACTCACGCATCAGCTGTCCGCCATTCTCGATCCGGTCCTCGGCGGGCTGCTCGTGACGACCTTCCTGAACAGCAACACGAACACCTTCTCGACGATGGGCGGTGGCGACGGCTGGTCGCCCGGCACCGGGTTCGGCCTCTACTCGGGCTTTCCGGGCGCCAACCCCGGGAACGCGTACGCGCGCATCTTCGTGAACATCACCGACCCGACCGCGCCGCTCACGCAGGCGCAGCTCGACAGGCTCGCGTACGCCGACTGCACGCCGGAAGGCATGATGGGCGCGACCTGCATGAGCGGCACCACCGTTGCCGGCTACGGCACCATCGGCTCCATGGGTGGCTACCCGATCTCGCAGACCATCGCTGCGGTTCCGGAGCCGGAGACCTACGCGCTGTTCCTGGCCGGCTTCGGGCTGCTCGGCGTGGTGGCGAGGAAGCGCGCAGCGCGCTGAGTTCGCGTCGACATAGGTTCAGTGCGCATCACTTCCGGACGACGGCGAAGCATCGCGAGCTTGTCCGCTGTTCGTCCGATCGTAGTCCTCGGTGCCCTGTGTCTCGGCGTACACGGTATGTCCTTCGCGGCAGCGGACGACATCCGGGCGCGCCCAGGAGCGCCACGCGCGCCGGGCCCTTCCGATGCGCCGCCGGTGCGCGGGTTCGAGTCGCTTCGCGTGCCCACCGTCGTCGTGTCGGGCCGCGCCAGGACCGAGGGTCCCGGGGCCACCACGCGCGATCTCGCCGACTTCGCCCCGAAGCGCGCCGTCACCAGCGACAGTTCCCGCCTGCTGGAGGACATTCCCGGCGTGACGGTCTACGGTGCCGGCGGCATCGCCGGCCTGCCGGTGATCCGCGGTCTCGCGGACGACCGACTCCGCATCCAGGTCGATGGGGTGGATGCGATGTCGGCATGCCCCAATCACATGAACTCGCCGCTGTCGTACATCAACCCGACCAAGGTGGCCCGCGTCACGGTGTTCGCGGGGATCGCACCGGTCAGCGCCGGCGGCGACAGCATCGGCGGCACGATCCAGGTCGAATCGGCGCCGCCGCGGTTTACCGCGCCTGGCGAACCGCTCCTCGCGACGGGCCGCGTCGGCACCTTCTACCGCAGCAACGGCCACGCGCACGGGCACCAGTTCGGCGCGACGCTCGCCAGTGAGCGCGTGAGCCTGTCGTTCGACGAGTCGATGGCGCAGTCGCAGAACTACCGGGCGGGGCGGAGTTTCAAGGCAGCGGGGATCGGCTCACTCCTGCCCGGCGGCGAGTTTCTCGAAGGCGACGTCGTCGGATCGAGCGCCTTCCGGGGCTCGCGCAATCGCGAGATCAACCTGGCCGCGCAGCACGAGCGGCATCTGATCCAGGCGGCGGTGAGCGAGCAGTCCGTGGGTTTCGAGGGCTTTCCGAACCAGCGCATGGACATGACCGACAACCGGAACACCATGGTCAACCTGCGCTACACGGGTCAGTACGACTGGGGCTCGCTCGAGGCGCGCGTCTTCGAACAGCGCACGCGGCACCGTATGGACATGGGCCCCAACCGCTTCTCGTACGGCACCGGCATGCCGATGGAGAGCAGCGCCCTCACGCGCGGCGTGTCGGCCAAGGCGACCCTGCCTCTTTCCGAGCGCAACCTCGCGCGCTTCGGCACCGACGTGCTGACCCACGATCTCGACGACTGGTGGCCGCCGGTCGGCGTCAGCGGATCCATGTGCTGCAATCGCTTCGTGAACATCCGCAACGGCCGCCGCGACCGCCTCGGCGTCTTCGGTGAGGTCGAGACGCGCTGGAGCACGGAATGGATGAGCCTCGTCGGCCTTCGCGCCGATCTCGTGCAGAGCGATGCCGACGATGTGCAGGGCTACAGCACGAGCGGGATCTGGGCCTCCGACGCGAACCCCTTCAACGCCCGCGACCGCCGCCGCACCGACCGCCACTGGAGCGCGACGGCGCTGCTGCGGCAGGAGCCGACCGGGAACGCGACCTTCGAGGCGGGGTTCGCGCGGAAGATGCGATCGCCGAACCTCTACGAGCGCTTCGCCTGGTCGACCCAGCCGATGGCGGCGCTCATGAACAACTTCGTGGGCGATGGCAACGGATACATCGGCAATCCCGATCTGCGGCCCGAGACGGCATACACCGCGAGCCTTTCCGGCGACTGGCACGACGCCGCCCGCGATCGCTGGGGCTTGAAGGCCACGACGCACTACACCTATGTGGAGGACTACGTCGACGCGCGCCGCTGTGACTTCGGCCAGTGCGGGGGCGCCGCGAACGTGTCCCGCACCACGGGCTTCGTCCTGCTGCAGTACGCGAACCACAGGGCGCAACTCTACGGACTCGATCTGTCCGGCACGTCGATCCTCGGCGAAGGGCCGCGCCTCGGGCGCGTCGACCTCGGCGCGATCGTGAGCTACGTGCGGGGGGAGAACCTCACGACCGGCGACGATCTCTATCAGATCATGCCCATCAACGCGAAGGTCTCGCTCGTCCACCGCAAGGCCGCATGGACCACCACGCTGGAGTTGATCGGCGTCGACGCGAAATCGAACGTCTCGCGGGTGCGCAACGAAGTCCGCACTCCGGGCTACGGCCTCGTGAACCTGCGCACCAGCTACGAGTGGCAGAAGATCCGCCTCGACCTCGCGGTCGAGAATCTCTTTGACCGCTTCTATTCGCTGCCGCTGGGCGGCGCCTATCTGGGTCAGGGCCCGTCGATGACGACGAACGGCATCCCCTGGGGTGTCGCCGTGCCGGGGTTGGGCCGCTCTCTCAACGTGGCGCTGAGCGCGGCGTTCTGACGGTCGGGGGCGCGGCGCCCGAGCATTCGCCGTATCGCGAGAGGCATCGCCTGCGAGAGAATCGCGCACCACTCTTCCAGGAAACCGCCATGCACATCACCACCGGCCGTCCGGTCACCATGGGCCCCAAGGGCATGGTCACCAGCCCCCATTCGCTGGCCTCGCAGGCGGGCGTCGATGTGCTGCGCGCGGGCGGGTCCGCGGTCGATGCGGCCATTGCGACGAGCGCCGCGCTGTCGGTGCTCTACCCGCACATGACCGGTCTGGGCGGCGACGCCTTCTGGTTGATCCACGATGCGAAGACGAAGTCGGTGCGCCATCTCGATGGCGGCGGACGGGCGGCGGCGACCGGCACGCTCGACTGGTTCCGTTCGCGCGGACACACCGAGGTGCCGTTCCGCGGCATCCTGCCGGCCACGCTCACGACACCCGGTGCGGTGTCGAGCTGGGCCGAGGCGCACGCGGCGTACGGTCGCCTCCCGCTCGCACGCAATCTGGAAACGGCCATCGGCTACGCACGGGACGGCTTTCCGGTGACCGAGCGCGTCGCGGGCTTCATCGAGCTCGTGGCCGCGGACCTCGCGCCGCACGCCGAGACGATGGCGATCTTCATGCCGGACGGCAAGGCGCCGCGCGCCGGCAGCCTGCTGCGCAATCCCGGTCTTGCGCGCACGCTGGAGGCGGTCGCTGCCGGCGGCCGTGCGGGGTTCTACGAAGGCGAGGTGGCCCGTGAGCTCGCGCGCTTCGCCCGCGAGAAGGGCGGCTTCTTCACCGAGGCCGACCTCGCCGCGCAGATCGCGCGCTGGGGCGAACCGATCCGCGGCACCTATCGCGACGTGACGATCTACGAGACGCCGGCCCCCACGCAGGGCTTCGCCGTGCTCGAGATGCTGAACCTGGTGGAGCCGTTCGAACTGCACAAGCGCGAGTTCCGCGGTGCCGACCACGCGCACCTGCTCGTGCAGGCAAAGCAGATCGCGTATCACGACCGCGACCGGCATCTGGGCGATCCGCGCTTCACCGACGTGCCGATGGACCGCCTCATCTCGAAGCGCTACGCGGACGAGCGCCGCAGTCTGATCGACCCGGCCCGCGCGCTGCCGTGGGACAAGGTGCCGTCGTACGGGAGCCTGAGCGGCGACACCGTGTACATCGCGACGGTCGACGCCGAGGGCAACGCCGTGTCGCTCATCCACAGCCTGTACGGCGTGTTCGGATCCGCGGTCGTCGCGGGCAGCACGGGCGTCGTGCTGCAGAACCGCAGCGCGTACTTCTCGCTCGATCCCGCGCATCCGAACCGCCTCGAACCGGGCAAGACGCCGCTGCACACGCTCATCGCATCCCTCGGATTCCGGAATGACAAGCTCTGGAGCGTCGTGGGCTGCATGGGCGCCGACGGTCAGCCGCAGATCCACCTGCAGACGTACGTGAACCTCATCGACTACGGCTGCAACATCCAGGAAGCCCTCGAATCGCCGCGCTGGCTGTCCGGCCGCTTTGCCCTCGGCGAGGCGCGCGACACGCTGCACATCGAGGCGCGATTCCCGGAGGCGACGCTGCGCGAACTGGAGCGTCGCGGGCATGTACTGAATCGCTGGGGCGACTGGCACGAACTGGCGGGCCACGCGCACGGGATCGTGATCGATCCTGAGTCCGGCACGCGGTACGGCGGCTCGGACCCGCGGAGCGACGGGGCGGCGATCGGGGTTTGAGCGGTGGTTTCGTGGGTCGAGCCATGGCTCGACCCGGCGATGGCGTGGGCACCGCGGCGAATCCAGGAGCGCGGGCGTCGGGCAGTGCCCGACCCACGGGGGATGTGATGACCTCGGGCGGTGGTCTTTCGTGGGTCGAGCCATGGCTCGACGCGGCGATGGCGTGGTTGCCGCGGTGAATCCAGGAGCGCGGGCGTCGGGCAGTGCCCGACCCACGGGGGCTGTGAAGACCTCGGGCGGTGGTCTTTCGTGGGTCGAGCCATGGCTCGACGCGGCGTTGGATGTGGTCGCCGAAGTATCACGTCGACTACCCGCGAGCAGCGACGCATCCGGCGCAACCCTCCGACGCATCGCGAGCGACAGCGCATGACTCGATGCGCCCGCTGAGAATCGGGAACTACGTTGCCGGCATCCACGGAGCCGGCCATGACCTACAACGATCTTCGAACCGGACGCGTGTCGCGTCAGGGTGGCGCCTATCACGTCGTCGCGACGACACTCGATCGCATCCCGGTCTTCTCCAACTTGTACGCCGGCCGCGTCGTGGTCGAGGAACTCATGCGTCTCCAGCGCGAAGGCGTGGCCGAGACGCTCTGCTACGTCGTGATGCCCGACCACGTGCACTGGCTGTTCGTCCTCGGCGCATCGAACCTGCCGGCGGCCGTCGGGCGGATGAAGGCCCGGGTGTCCGGGAGGATGGGCGAGTCGGTGTGGCAAACGGGGTTCTTCGATCGGGCGGTGCGGCGTGACGACGACTTGCGCGCCATGGCGAGGTACATCGTGGCCAATCCCTTGCGGGCGAGGCTTGTGAAGCGGTTGGGCGACTATTCGTTGTGGGATGCGATCTGGGTGTAAGCGGGCTGGTTGCCACAGCCTTCGTGGGTCGAGCAATAGCTCGACGCTGCGTTTCCATGGGCACAGCAGCGAGTCCAGGAGCACGGGCGTCGGGCGAAGCCCGACCCACGGGGATGTTTCCGGCGACGACGAATCCAGGGGCGAAGGTCTTTCGTGGGTCGAGCAATAGCTCGACGCTGCGTTTCCATGGGCACAGCAGCGAGTCCAGGAGCACGGGCGTCGGGCGAAGCCCGACCCACGGGGATGTTTCCGGCGACGACGACTCCAGGGGCGAAGGTGTTCGTGGGTCGAGCAATAGCTCGACGCTGCGTTTCCATGGGCACAGCAGCGAGTCCAGGAGCACGGGCGTCGGGCGAAGCCCGACCCACGGGGGATGTTTCCGGCGACGAGCCATCCAGTCGCGAGGTCCTTCGTGGGTCGAGCATCGCTCGACGCGGCGATGGCTTGGGCACAGCGGCGCATCCAGGAAAGCGGGCGTCGGGCGGAGCCCGACCCACGGGGGTTGTTTCCAGCCCCGAGGCATCCAGTCGCGAGGTTCTGCGTGGGTCGAGCACTAGCTCGACCACACGGGGGCTGTGGTGACCTCCGTCGATTGCAGGTCCAATGGTCCTCGTGGAGCGAGGGATGGCACGCCCGGACGTCATACGGGGGTAACATCCCCAAGGTCTGCGGATCGCGCGGACTCGGAACAACACAAGAACGGATGAGGAGACCTCCGCATGCCACTGACCGTCCACGCCCACGCCGCGAGGCCGCGAATCCTGTCGGCACAGCCACGCGGAGGACAGTCATGACGGAGTCCTCCGCGCCGGATCCGAACGATCGCCCCTGGACCTTCGAAGAAGTCCTGCGGGACGAGTTGCGCGAGATCACGGCGGGTCGCAGCGTCGACGCGGCGCACGCCGCCCCGGAGATCGACGTCGCGGCCGCGCAGGCCGACGACGCTGACATCGTATCCGTCGCGCACGCGCACCAGACCGTGGGCCTCGCGTTCTCCGGTGGTGGCATCCGCAGCGCGACCTTCAACCTCGGCGTGCTGCAGGGGCTCGCGGAGATGCGGCTGCTTTCGCGCTTCGACTATCTCTCGACGGTCTCGGGTGGCGGCTACATCGGCAGCTGGCTGTCGGCGTGGATCAAGCGGCACGAGAACGGGCTGCGAGGAGTCGAGGAGGATCTCGTCCCGGGCACGCAGTACAACCCGAAGCCGAAGGAGGCCGACCCGATCCAGTTCCTGCGCGCCTACAGCAACTACCTGACGCCGCGGCTGGGCGCCCTCAACAACGACACGCTCGCTGCCGTGTCGGCGTATCTCCGGAACCTGATCCTCAATCTCACCGGTCTCATCGCCGCGCTCGCGGCATTGCTGCTGGTGCCGCGCGCGCTGGTGCTCGGGATGCAGCGGCTGTCGGGGCCGATGGACCAGTGGTTGCGCCCCTGGGCGGGCATCGCCGGGCTCGCGCTCTTCGGGGGCGCGACGGTCGTGATCGCGCTCAACCTGATGTACGTGAGCTCGCGTTTGCGAGATCCCGTCCCCTGGTTCGCGCGGATGCTGCCGGCTGCGGCCATCACGGTCGGCGCCGGGTTCAGCGGGGCGGCGCTGATCGCGTGGTGGATCCTCACCGACCGGACCACCTTCAACGATGCCGTGCTCGAATGGTCCATGGTCACCCTGCTCTTCTACCTGGTGCCCTGGATCTCCGCGGCCCTCGTGGCGCTGGTGTCGTCGCGTTCGCAGCGCAAGCAGTTCGAGTGGCGCAAGTGGGCCAAGATCCTGCTCGCCGCGGCGCTCGTGGGAGCGGCCGGCGGCAGCCTGTTCTCGTGGCTGCGCGATCTCTTCGACGCCTGGTCGTTCGGCGTGTGGTCGCCGACGCGTGCCGAGGGCGTGCTGCTCGTCGAACGCGTCACCGGATTCTGGATGGTGCTCGGATTCGGCACGCCGCTCGTGGTGGCGGTGCTGACGCTGATGATCGCGTTCCACATCGGACTGGTGGGTCAGGCGTTCACGGAGGACGAGCGCGAATGGTGGAGCTCGCTGGGGGGCTGGTTCATCCTCGGGGAGCTCGTCTGGGCGGCGCTGTTCGCCCTCGTGGTGTTCACGCCGATCCTGGCGACCTGGGGCAGTTCGTGGCTCGTCTTCCTCGGGCCGGCGTGGATCGCGACCACCATCGGCGGCATCCTCCTCGGCAAGAGCTCGCTGACGGGCCGGGCCAACGGTGGCCGATGGGCCGACCGCTTTGCCCGGATCGCACCGTACGTGTTCGTCGTCGGGCTGTTGATGGTGCTCGCATGGATGCAGCACGCGATGCTCGACAAGGTCTACCCCTGCGACGAGAAGGCCGGCGGCTGCTACGCCGCGTGGCGCCAGGTGATCAGCAGTTCGATGGACCCGGCAACCGGCTGCCCGGCCTCACCGCTCGTGTGCCCGATCGCCTACCAGGAGGCGCTTTTCAACGCGATGGCCAGCCTGGAGGCGGCGTCGCAGCCTGCGCTCGTGTGGTGGGCGCTGGGCCTCTTCGGTGTCTGGTTGCTGCTCGCCTGGCGCGTGGACATCAACCTGTTCTCGCTGCATCACTTCTATCACAACCGTCTTGCGCGCTGCTATCTGGGCGCGTCGCGCAAGCGCCGCGAGCCCCATGTCATCACGGGCTTCGATGCGCTGGACGATCTCCCCATGGCATCGCTGTGGCGGTCGGTGACGCAGGGGAATGCGTCACGGAACATCTATCAGCGGCCCTTCCATCTGGTGAACACCGCGCTCAATCTCGTGCACGGTCGCCAGCTCGCGTGGCAGCAGCGCAAGGCGGCATCGTTCGTGTTCACGCCGCGCTCGGCCGGGTACGAGCTGCCGCCGAGCTGGGTCGACAAGCGGGTCGACAAGCGGGTCGACAAGCGGGTCGACAAGCGGATCGACGGCAAGGGCGGCGAGGCGGCGCCGCAGAGCAGCTTCCGTCCGGCTCAAGATTATCTTAAGCCCGGCGGCATTCCGCTCGGCAGCGCGATGGCGATCTCGGGTGCCGCGGCCAGCCCGAACATGGGCTATCACACGTCCCCTGCGCTTTCCTTCCTGATGACGCTCTTCGACGTGCGGCTCGGCCGCTGGTGCGGCAACCCGCAGCACGACACCGCGTGGCGCAATCGGGGGCCGCGCTTCTCAGGGCGCTATCTGCTGAGCGAGTTGTTCGGCCTCACCAGCGAAACGACGCCCTTCGTCTACCTTTCCGACGGGGGTCACTTCGAGAATCTTGCGGTGTACGAACTGGTGCGGCGCCGCTGCCGGTTCATCGTGGTGTCGGACGCCGGGCAGGACAGCGCGACGACGTTCGAGGATCTCGGCAACATGATCCGCAAGTGTCAGATCGACCTCGGCATCGAGATCGATCTGTCGGTGGATGCGATACGTCCGTCGAAGGAGACCGGGCGCTCCCTGCATCACTGCGCGGTCGGACTGATCCACTACGAACGCGTCGACGGGCCGTCGGCCGCACCGGGTCTCATCGTCTACCTGAAGCCGACGCTGACGGGCAACGAACCCACCGACATCGCGAACTACGCGTCGGCGCATCCCGATTTCCCGCACCAGTCCACCGCGGACCAGTGGTTCGACGAGCAGCAGTTCGAGAGCTATCGCAAGCTCGGGCATCACCTCTGCACGACCGTGTTCTCCGCGGCCGCGCTGGATGCGCAGGGCCGGCCGCGCGAGGGCGTCACCAACGAGGAGCTGTTCCAGGCGGTGCGCGAGCAGTGGTATCCGCCCGCGCCCGGAGACGGTCTCGTCACGACCCATTCGCAGGCGCTGCAGACCATCTACGAACAGATCCGGACCGCGCCGCAGTTGGCCTTCCTCGACGCGCAGATCTATCCGGAGTGGCCGGCGCTCGCCGAAACCGTCGCACCGGACTACGCCGGCAGGCTGTGGCTGCCGGAGACGATGGAAGAACTCCGCGCCGGGTTCTACCTGTGCAGCCGCGTGATCGAACTCATGGAGGACATCTATCGCGATCTGCGTCTCGAGGACAACTTCGATCACCCCGACAACCGCGGCTGGATGAACCTGTTCCGCCATTGGACCGGGTCCGCGATGCTGCAGGCGACGTGGGCCGTGACGGCGAGTACCTTCGAGGCGCGGTTCCAGCGCTTCTGCGAATGGCGGCTGGGGTTGCCGGCGGGCGAGGTCACGTACATCGAGATGCCGTGGGAGATCCGCGCGACGACCGGCGAGACCCTGGAGACCTCGCTGCTGGTGCTCGATGAGTGGAAGGCGCTGAATCCCGTCGAGCGCGGATTGCTGCGCGACTTCGCGCGTTCGCACGCGGATGCCCTGTCGGGCGGTGCCCGTCTCTTCATCCTGCAGACCCGGCTGGAGAGCGGCCTGCCGCTCAGCACGACGGACACGAGCCTGCCGGCACCGGACGCGCGCCCGGGTTTGCGGTTCAGCTTCGGCTTCGCCCTCGCGCGCGAGGTGGATGGCGAGCTGGAGATGCTCTACTTCCGCATCCAGGATCACCTGCGGATGATGGGTCTGGGCCGCAAGGCGTTGCGGCTGCTCGTGCGAGACCGCCGGTTCCGTCCGCTGCACGGTGTGCGGCCGATGCCCTCCGGCGCGACCGAGGCGACCACCGACGCCGGCGTGGAGCGCTTCCGGCGGATGTACCGCTCGGCCTGGTTCGACCGGAACCGGCCGGCGTGACGCCACCTGCCGCGTGCGATCAGCGCGGCAGCATCGAATCGAGTTGTGCCCGCACGCGGGTGATGTCGTCGCGGTACTTCAGTAGCGCACCCAGCGTGTCGTCCACGAGGGCGGCATCGAGTGCGGAAGTGTCGAGCGCGACCAGCGCCCGTGCCCAGTCGAGGGTCTCGGCGACGCCCGGCGGCTTGAAGAGGTCCATGCCCCGGAGCGATTGCACGAAGGTCACGACGCGATCCGCAAGGGTCGCCTCGATCCCCGGCACCTTGCGCCGCAGGATGTCCAATTCGCGCGCGGCCGACGGATAGTCGACCCAGTGGTAGAGGCAGCGGCGCTTCACGGCGTCGTGCACTTCGCGCGTGCGGTTCGAGGTGAGGACCACGATCGGCGGTTCCGCGGCGCGAACCGTGCCGATTTCCGGAATGGTCACCTGGAAGTCCGACAGCACCTCGAGCAGATAGGCCTCGAAGGGTTCGTCGGCGCGATCGAGTTCGTCGATCAGCAGCACGGGCATGCGGCCCGGCGTGCCTTCCAGCGCCTGGAGCACGGGGCGGCGGATCAGGAAGCGTTCGGAGAAGAGATCCTGCGTGAGGGCATCCCGCGAGACGCCGCCCGCCGCTTCCGCCAGGCGGATCTCCATCATCTGGCGCGCGTAGTTCCACTCGTAGACGGCAGAGGCGACGTCGAGCCCCTCGTAGCACTGCAGGCGCACGAGCGGGCGATCGAGTGTGGCAGCGAGGACCTTCGCGATCTCGGTCTTGCCGACCCCGGCCTCACCCTCGAGGAACAGCGGCCGGGCCAGCTTCAGCGCGAGGAAGACGGCGGTGGCGAGGCTGCGTTCCGCCACGTAGTCGGCGGCGGCCAGCAGCGCAGCGGTGTCGTCGATCGAACCGGGCAGGGCCCGGGGGGGCACCGTCAGGCTCCCGTCGATTTCCCGACGGCCCGGCGGGCCATCACGCCGACCAGGTGGGCGCGGTATTCGGCACTCGCGTGCATGTCGCCGGAGAGTTCGGAAGCGTCGACCGTCAGGCCGTCGAGCGCCTCGGGTGCGAATCGACCGGACAGCGCCGATTCGAACGCCGTCGCGCGGAACACGCCGGAGCCTGCCCCCGTGACTGCCACGCGGACACCGGCCGGGCCGTCGGCCACGAACACGCCGACGAGTGCGTAGCGCGATGCAGGGTTCGGAAACTTCACGTATGCGGCGCGCTTCGGGATCGGGAAGCCGATCGAGACGATCATCTCGCCGGGTTCCAGCGCCGTCTCGTACATGCCCGTGAAGAAATCGTCGGCAGCGATCGTGCGTCTTTCGGTGCGGATCGTCGCGCCGAGCGCGAGCAGGGCTGCGGGATAGTCGGCCGCGGGATCGTTGTTCGCGACGGACCCGCCGATCGTGCCCTGGTTGCGGACCATGGCGTCGCCGATGCCGCCGGCGAGTTCGGCCAGCGCGGGGATGGTGGCCTTCAGATCGTCGGACGCGTTGACGGCCGAGTGGGTCGTCATCGCCCCGATGATCATCGTGTCGCCGTCTCGGCAGACGCCCGACAGTTCGGGGATGCCGCGCAGGTCGACGAGGTCGGACGGGGCGGCGAGGCGCAGCTTCATCGCCGCGACGAGCGTCTGCCCGCCGGCAAGGACGCGGCCGTCGTCGGCCGAGGCGAGGAGGGAGGCGGCGTTCTCGAGGCTAGTGGCGCGGTGGTAGGCGAATTCGTACATGCGTGGTCTCCTCAGGCCTTCATCGCCTTCGCGCCCGCCTCGATGGCGGTCACGATGTTGTGGTAGCCGGTGCAGCGGCAGATGTTGCCGTCGAGGGCCTCGCGGATCTCGTCGCGGGACGGCGCGGGATGGCGCGCCACGAGATCGAGGGCGCTCATCACCATGCCCGGCGTGCAGTAGCCGCACTGCAGCCCGTGGTGGTCGCGGAAGGCGGCCTGCATCGGATGGAGCGCGGCGTCGCTGCCGATCCCCTCGATGGTGGTGACCTTGGCGCCGGCGGTCTGCACGGCGAGCACGTTGCAGCTCTTCACGGCGCGGCCGTCGAGGTGCACGGTGCAGGCGCCGCACTGGGCGGTGTCGCAGCCGATGTGGGTGCCGGTCAGCCGGAGGCTGTCGCGCAGCAGATCGACGAGCAGGGTGCGCGGCGCCACTTCCAGCGACACCGGCTTGCCGTTGACTTCGAGAGAGAGGGTGACGGACATGGTCTTGGCGTGCGAGTCCCGGAAAGACCCGTACCCTACACCACGCCCAGTTCCGGCGACAAACGCCGCACGCAGAAATGCGGTTCCCGGCCGGCATGCACCGCGATGTGGCGGACGTGTCGACAGACGGGTGGGCTGCCGTAGAATCGGGCATCGATGGCGCCGACCGGCGCAACGCATCCCGAGGAGATTCCAGCATGGCGAAGTACGGCATCGGACAGGCCATCACCCGGCGCGAGGACCAGCGCCTGCTCACCGGCACGGGCGTCTACGTGGACGACGTCGCGGTGCCCGGCGAGGTCTTCGTGGCTTTCGTGCGGTCCCCCCACGCCAGGGCCAGGGTGGTCTCGATCGACCCGGCCAACGCGCTGCTGATGCCGGGCGTGATCACCGTGCTGACCGGCGCCGACGCGCTGGCCGACGGCCTGGGCGCCATGCCGATCAATCCCGGCTTGAAGAACGCGGCGGGCAAGGCGATGACCGCGCCGCCGTACCACGTGCTCGCCACCGACGAGGCCCGCTTCGTCGGGCAGGCCGTGGCGGCCGTGATCGCCGCGACGCGTGAAGAGGCCGAGGACGCCGTCGAGCAGGTCATCGTCGAGTACGAGGAGCTGCCGTCCGTCACGACGATCGAGGACGCCACGCGCGCCGGCGGCGTGCAGCTGTGGGGCGATGCCCCCGGCAACGTCTCCGCGCAGACCGAGTTCGGCAAGAAGGACGCCACCGATGCCGCGTTCGCGAAGGCGGCGCACGTCACCCGCGTGCACTTCCACAACCAGCGGCTGATCCCCGTCACGATGGAACCCCGCGGCAGCATCGCCGAGTTCGACGCGACCACCGGCCGCATCACGCTGCGCACGAGCTGCCAGAACCCCGCGGGTCTGCAGAAGACGCTCGCCGAAGGCATCCTGAAGGTGCCGGCCGAGACCGTGCGCGTGATCGTCGGCGACGTCGGCGGCGGCTTCGGCATGAAGACCCAGCTGTACATGGAAGACGCCGTCTGCGCGTGGGCGGCGAAGCGTCTCGGCAAGCCGGTGCACTGGCGCGCGAGCCGCACGGAGGAGTTCCTCACCGGCAACCACGGCCGGGACCAGACCAACGACGCCGAGATCGCGTTCGACGCCGACGGCAAGATCCTCGGCCTCCGCGTCGACATCCTCGGCAACGTCGGCGCGTACGCTTGCGGGCCGGGTTCCGTGATCGTCGTGGCCGTGGGCCCGAAGGTCATCACCGGCGTCTATCACATCCCCGCATTGCACCTGCGCGGCACCGCGCTGCTCACGAACACCAACGTCGTCGGTGCCTACCGTGGCGCCGGACGTCCCGAGGCCATCTACCTCATCGAGCGCCTGATGGACCAGGCCGCGGCGGAGATGAAGGTCGACCCGGCGGAACTGCGCCGCCGCAATCTGATCCAGCCCGACGCCATGCCGTACACGACGCCCATGGGAGAGAAGTTCGACAGCGGCAACTTCCCCCACATGCTGTCCCGCATGCTACCGCTCGCCGACTGGGCCGGGTATCCCGCCCGTCAGGCGGCATCGAAGGCCAAGGGTCGTCTGCGCGGCCGCGCGATATCGACCTTCCTCGAATGGACCGGCGTGGTGCACGAGGAGACCGTGCGCATGGAGGTCACGGCCGAGGGTCGCGTGCGCGTCTTCACTGCGATGCAGGCGATGGGGCAGGGCATCGAGACGAGCTACGTGCAGATCATCGCCGAGACGCTGGATGTCGATCCGGACGTGATCGACATCGTGCAGGGCGACAGCGACGTCGCGCAGGGCATCGGCAGCATGGGCAGCCGCTCGCTGTACATCGGCGGCTCCGCGATGATGACCGCGTCGAAGGAAACCATCGAGAAGGGCCGTGAGCTGGCCGGCGACGCGCTCGAGGCTTCCGCGGGCGACATCGAATACCGCGAAGGTCGTTTCACCGTGGCGGGCACCGACGTCGGGATCGACCTGTTCGCGCTGGCCGGCCGTCAGCCCGAGAAGCGCATCGCCATCACGACGCTCCAGAAGGTCGACGGACCGTCGTGGCCGAACAGCGTGCACGTGTGCGAGGTCGAGGTGGACCCGGAGACCGGGGTCGTCGAGCTCGTGAAGTACACGACGCTGGACGACGTGGGCCGCGTGATCAATCCGATGATCGTCGCGGGCCAGGTGCACGGCGGCATCGCGCAGGCGGCCGGCCAGGCACTGATGGAAGATGCGCGCTACGACCCTGAGAGCGGCCAGCTCGTGACGGGTTCGCTGCTCGACTACGCCGTGCCCCGCGCGGACGACCTCCCGGACTTCGCGCAGTACTGCGACGAGTCGACACCTTGCAGGATCAACCCGCTGGGCGCGAAGGGCGTGGGCGAGCTGGGCACGGTGGGCGGCACGCCGACGATCGTGAACGCGGTGATCGACGCGCTGCGGCCGCTCGGCGTGAGCCATCTGGAGATGCCGGCAACGTCGGAGCGCGTGTGGCAGGCGATCCGCACGGCGCAGGGTGCGAAGGCCGCGTAGGCAGCGGGTCCTCATTGGTCCCGCCGTTGGTGTAGGGGCCCATGGCCCCCGTGGGTCGAGCATCGCTCGACGCTCGATGGCTCGAGCCCAGCAGCGAATCCAGGAACGCGGGCGTCGGGCGAAGCCCGACCCACGGGGGTGGTTTCCATCGCTGAGGCATCCAGTCGCGAAGGTCCTGCGTGGGTCGAGCATCGCTCGACGCGGCGCCGGCTCGGGCCCAGCGGCGAATCCAGGAACACGGGCGTCGGGCGAAGCCCGACCCACGGGGGTGGTTTCCATCGCTGAGGCATCCAGTCGCGAAGGTCCTGCGTGGGTCGAGCATCGCTCGACGCGGCGCCGGCTCGGGCCCAGCAGCGAATCCAGGAACACGGGCGTCGGGCGAAGCCCGACCCACGGGGGTAGTTTCCATCGCTGAGGCATCCAGTCGCGAAGGTCCTGCGTGGGTCGAGCATCGCTCGACGCGGCGCCGGCTCCAGCCCAGCGGCGAATCCAGGAACGCGGGCGTCGGGCGAAGCCCGACCCACGGGGGTGGTTTCCATCGCTGAGGCACCCAGTCGCGAAGGTCCTGCGTGGGTCGAGCATCGCTCGACGCTCGATGGCTCGAGCCCAGCAGCGAATCCAGGAACACGGGCGTCGGGCGAAGCCCGACCCACGGGGGTGGTTTCCAGCGACTCGGCATCCATTCGCGAAGGTCCTGCGTGGGTCGAGCATCGCTCGACGCTCGATGGCTCGGGCCCAGCAGCGAATCCAGGAACGCGGGCGTCGGGCGAAGCCCGACCCACGGGGGTAGTTTCCATCGCTGAGGCATCCAGTCGCGAAGGTCCTGCGTGGGTCGAGCATCGCTCGACGCGGCGCCGGCTCCAGCCCAGCGGCGAATCCAGGAACGCGGGCGTCGGGCGAAGCCCGACCCACGGGGGTGGTTTCCATCGCTGAGGCACCCAGTCGCGAAGGTCCTGCGTGGGTCGAGCATCGCTCGACGCTCGATGGCTCGGGCCCAGCAGCGAATCCAGGAACACGGGCGTCGGGCGAAGCCCGACCCACGGGGGTGGTTTCCAGCGACTCGGCATCCAGTCGCGAAGGTCCTGCGTGGGTCGAGCATCGCTCGACGCGGCGCCGGCTCGGGCCCAGCAGCGAATCCAGGAACGCGGGCGTCGGGCGAAGCCCGACCCACGGGGGTTGTTCTTGGTGCCTTCGACCTCTTCGCCGAAGGTCTTCTCTTGTCACGGGCATGGAATCGGGTGCATTGTTCCAACGCCCCTTCGAGGGGGCTTTCGAAACACCAACCGAAGGGGGACTCACCATGAAGCTCGCCACGCTCCTGCTTGGCCTTGCGGCCAGCGCTTCCGCGTTCGCCCAGTCGACTTCAGTTCCTGGCCGCGTCCCCGAACCCGAAACGCTCGGGCTGATTGCCGCCGCGGTCGCTGCCGGTGCTTGGGTGGCCCGGAGGCGCAGGAAGTAGATCGTCCGCGAGTGGTGGAACAGATATCGAAGGGCCCGGCGGATCGTTCGTCGGGCCCTTTCCGTTCCGGGAGCTTCAGCGCGTGGTGCAGCCGCCCCGGTCAGGGCGGCATGATCTCGATCCGGACGCCGCGGGACTCGAGGGAGGCAACCATCGCCGGTGGAGAACCGCCGGTTCCGGTGCGGACTGCCTTCATGCCTGGAATGCCGGACACGGCGATTTCGATCCCGGGGCTTGCGGTGCGGGGTTGCAGGCGGACGCGGTCACCGATGCCGATACCTTCACGGACGTCGATCCGGGCCAGCGTTCTCGTCGCGGGTGCGGTCCCGGATTCCAGCCGGACCTCCACCCATTGCGGCAGCGTGTCGTTGGGGTCCGTGAGCTCGGGGCTCAGAAGAATCCCGGGAAGCGGTTCGACGAATACGGCCGAGACGGTGCCCTCTTGCGGTGCTCCGGGTACGGCAGCACAGGCCGACAGCAGCAGCGGTGCTGCAGCCAACAGAGTTGTAGTTGTCAATGTCACGATTCTGGCCATCGCACCTCGGGTGTCCGGCACCCCGGCCACAACGCAGCCGGTGGGAGTGTGGGAAATTCGTGCAGGACCCGCAGGACTACGCTGCGCAGCCGATGCAACGACTCCTTGTCCCTATCGGCCGGCGTGTGACCAAATCGAGAGGCGATGGGGGCGCCGTTGGGACTACGGACACACCACGGGCACCGTTGTCGAGAGCGTCGCGCCGGCGGGCGACAGGTCGGCCCGCCAGGCCACGGCCTCGACGCCGCGTGCGATGGCCTCGCGCAGCGTGCGACCGTAGATGGGGTCGATGGCGTCCGCCGGGCGGACCTCGGTGACGTCGGTGCGCTGGACACAGAAGACCAGCACGGCCCGCGCGCCGGCAGCCACCATCGCCGTCATCTCGCGCAGGTGCTTCGCGCCGCGCTCGCTCACCGCATCCGGAAAGAGCGCGACACCGTCGGTCACGGCGGCCGTCACGTTCTTCACCTCGACGTAGCAGTCGGGGCGGTCCGGACCGCGCAGCAGGAGGTCGATGCGGCTCTTCTCGCTGCCGTACTTCTGTTCCGGAAGGATCTCGTCGTAGCCCGCGAGGACCGCGAAGCGCTGCGCCCTCACCGCCTCGGCGACGAGCGCATTGCTGCGATGCGTGTTCACGCCCACGAGCGTCCCGTCGGGAAGTTCCGTGAGTTCCCACGAGTACGCGTACTTGCGCGTCGGGGACGGATGGTGGAGCAGCCAGACGCGGCTGCCGGCGTCCGCCACGCCCATCATCGATCCGGTGTTGGGGCAGTGGATGGTGAGCGGGCTGCCATCGGCCAGCGTGACGTCGGCGAGGAAGCGCTTGTAGCGGCGCTCGAGGCGCGCGGGGACCAGCGGGGATTCGAAGTTCATGGCGAGGACGTCATTTGCGGAGCGCGAAGCGTAACGGCATCGTGCGTGCACCGCGCTGCGATCGTGCCCCGCATCGCGCTGCGTCGCGGCGTCCCACGGTTCGGAACTTTTCCTGTACGGTTGAGGCCGGACCGACGCGGGCTCGCGTCGACGACAGAATGCATCAAGGGGGCCGACATGGCGACATTCGAGGTGAACGGAAAGGCGGTGACGGTGGATGTCGAGGACGACATGCCGTTGCTCTGGGTGCTGCGCGACGAGTTGGGACTCACCGGCAGCAAATACGGTTGCGGCATCGCCATGTGCGGTGCGTGCACGGTGCATCTCGACGGCGAGGCGGTGCGGTCCTGCGTGTTACCGGTGTCCGCGATCGAGGGCAGGCGTGTCACCACGATCGAGGGGCTCTCGAAGAACGGCGACCATCCGGTGCAGAAGGCCTGGGTCGACCTCCAGGTGCCGCAGTGCGGCTACTGTCAGAGCGGTCAGATCATGACGGCCGTGTCGCTGCTCGCGAAGGACAAGAAGCCGACCGACGCCACGATCGACACCGCCATGAGCAATCTGTGCCGCTGCGGCACCTACCCCCGCATCCGCGCCGCGATCCATCGCGCCGCGAAGTCGGTCTGACGAGGGCGCCACGATGACGACCCCGCAGAACGAAGCGCGCCGCGCATTCCTCGTGAAGTCCGCCGCGCTCGGCGGCAGCCTGATGATCGGCGTGCAGGTCCCCGGTCTTGCCCTCGCCGACGATGGCGCGGTCGGCGAGATCACCCAGTGGGTGCAGATCCTCGCCGATGACTCCGTGATCATCCGCATCGCTCGGTCCGAGATGGGCCAGGGCAGCTTCACCGGCCTTGCGATGCTCGTGGCCGAAGAGCTGCAGTGCGACTGGTCGAAGGTGCGCTCCGAGTACGCCAGCGTGAACGAGCACGTGCGCCGCAACCGCGTGTTCGGCCCGATGACCACGGGCGGCAGCCGCGCCATCCGCGACTCCCAGGAGTACCTCCGCAAGGCCGGCGCCGCCGCACGCGAGATGCTGCTGACCGCCGCCGCGCACCAATGGAGTGTGCCGATCGACGAACTCGTCGTGAAGGCGGGTGTGGTGAGCCATGCGAAGACCGGCCGCAGCGCGCGCTACGGTGAGCTTGCCCCCGCGGCAGCGAAGCTCGAGATCCCGAAGGAACCGAAGCTGAAGGCCCCCTCCGAGTGGACCCTCATCGGCACGTCGCCGGCACGGTTCGACGTGCCCGAGAAGACGACCGGTGCGCAGATCTACGCGGCCGACGTGCGCATGCCCGGCATGGTGCACGCCGCCGTGACGCAGGTCCCCGTGTTCGGGGGCAAGCTGATCCGCGTCGACAAGGACGCCGTGACGGGCCGCCGCGGCATCAAGGCCGTGGTGACCGCCGAGGACTGGGTCGCCGTCGTCGCCGACAACTGGTGGCGTGCGCGCCAGGCGCTCGACGCGCTGCCGATCGAGTGGGACGATGGCGGCAACGGCGATGTCTCCAGCGAATCCATCGCGAGGTTCATCCGTGCCGGTCTGGATGCGACCGACGTGCCGGTGGCGCGGAAGGATGGCGATGCCTCAGCAGCGATCGCCGGCGCCGCGAAAGTCATGGAGGCCGAGTACTACGCCCCGTTCCTCAACCACGCCACGATGGAGCCGCAGACGGCCGCCGCACTCGTCTCCGACGACAAGGTCGAGGTCTGGGTCGGCACGCAGAACGGCGAGAGCACGATCGCCGCAGCGTCCGAGGCCTCGGGCATGCCGCTCGACAAGGTGTATCTGTACAAGATGCACGCGGGCGGCGGATTCGGTCGGCGCGGCCTCTACAACGAGTACGTGAAGCAGGCCATCCGCATCGCTCAGACGATGCCCGGCACACTGGTGCGCGTGCAGTGGACGCGCGAGGAGGACATGAAGCAGGGCCGCTACCGCCCGGTGTCGTTCGTCCGTCTCCGGGCGGGCCTCGACGCGGGCGGCAAGCTGGTGGCGATGCATGTGCGTCAGGCCGAGCAGTCGTTCGCCGCGCGCGATCTTCAGCAGTTCGTGAAGGACGGCATCGACCAGATCGGCGTGCGCGGCTTCTCCGACCAGCCATACGACATCCCGAACTACACGAACGACTACGCGATGCGGAACACCCACGTGCCTCCGGGTCCGTGGCGGGCCGTGGCCCACACGAACAATCCGTTCGCGCGCGAGAGCTTCATCGACGAGATCTGTCACGCCACCGGGAAGGACCCCTACGAGTTCCGGCGTCCGCTGCTCGCGAAGAAGACCCGCGATCTCGGTGTGCTCGACGCGGTCGCGAAGGCGGCCAACTGGGGCAAGCCGTTGCCGAAGGGTGTCTTCCGCGGCATCGCCGTGCAGGACTCCTACGGCAGCTACTCCGCCGCGGTGGTGGAGCTGTCGGTGAAGGACGGCACCGTGATCGACGTGAAGCGCGTGTACGTCGCGCTCGACCCCGGTTACATCGTGCACCCCGACGCGGTGAAGGGCCAGATCGAGGGCGGCGTGGTGTGGGCGCTCAGCTCGACCATGCACGAGGAGATCACCATCGAGAAGGGCCGCGTCGTGCAGGGCAACTTCAACGACTACCCCATCCTCACGATGGGGCAGACACCGGAGATCGTGCCGATCCTCGTGCCCTCGGGCGGCTTCTGGGGGGGTGTCGGCGAGCCGCCTTTCGCGGCGATCCCCGCGGCGCTCGGCAACGCGATCTTCGCTGCGACCGGCAAGCGGATCCGCTCGATGCCGCTCAAGCATCACGGGTTCAGCTACGCCTGAGGTCGGCCGTCCCGTGGGCATGGGCACCTCCGGACCGCGTCGCCGCTGGCTGCAAGGCGTCGCGGCCGGCGCGGTGTTGCACGCGCTCCGCGTGAGGGCAGCCGAGCCGGAAGAGCTCGCGAAGCTCTCGGCGGCGGTGCAGTCGGCGTTCGGCACCACGCCGATCACGCCGGGCCGCGTCATGATCGAGGTCCCACCGCTCGCGGAGAACGGCCTCGTCGTACCCGTGACGGTGCGGGTGGACAGCCCGATGACCCCGGACGATCACGTCACCCGCATCGACCTCTTCGCGCCGCGCAACAACCTGGCGCAGGTCGCGGAGTTCCACCTCGGCCCGCGCAACGGCATCGCGAAGGTGTCGACCCGGATCCGCATGGCCGTCTCGCAGGACCTCCTCGCGATCGCGCGGATGCACGACGGGTCCCTGTGGTCCGGCGCGGCGCGCGTCGAAGTGGTCAGTTCGGGGTGCGGGTAGTGTTCCGCACTGCTTCCCTGTGCCGCGTGGCCAGCGCCTGACCGATGGCCAACGCCCGCATCCGCATGCCCGCGAAGGCCCGCGTCGGCGAGATCATCGAAGTGAAGGCGCTCGTCTTCCACACCATGGAATCCGGCTTCCGACTGGACAACGTCGGCAAGCCCATCCCCCGGCACATCGTCGAGCGCTTCGTCTGCACCTACGCGGGCGAGGAGGTGTTCCGCGCGAGATTCTTTCCGGCGGTGGCGACGAATCCGTACGTGGCGTTTTCCGTCGTCGTGAAGGGCGAAGGGGAGTTCGTCTTCACGTGGACGGATGACCGGGGCGGGGTGGTGGAGGAGAGGGCGCGCGTGACGGTGGGTTAGGCGGGCTCGGAGCCCCACCGCCATACCCGCTTCGGCCCGCGAGCTGTCGGCGCCGTACTCGTGTGGCGGAAAGCGGCCTCCCAGGAACCTGTCGGACTTGGGATCATCCGATTGCAACGGCGGGAGAGCGGTCCATGTCTCGCCGCTTTCTCCTCACGTATTCCCGATACGTTCGTCGCAATCGTCAAGATCTGTCCCCGCTCTCCGGCCGTTTCGCTATCGACCACCCGAGTCCGACAGGCTCCTAGAACGCGAGTATGTAGGCCACCGTCAACATCGTGACGCTTGCGCGCCCGGTGCCATCCTGGGTGCCGAACATGTAGGGCTTGCCGATCTCGCCGAGATGCTCCAGCTCCACACGCAGCAGTTTTCCGGTTCCCATCGGTGTCGTGTACCCGACGCCGATCAACGGACGGGTCACCTTCGAACTCGTCTTGTAGACGGCCTCGACGGTGAGACCGGAGAGCAGGAACTCCTGCGTGAGCGTTTCCGTCACGTCGACCTTCACCTGCGCGGTTCCACCCTTCAAGTGGAAGTACCCGCCGTCGCTCCCCGTGGGCAGGGTGAGCAGCGCCGCCACGTAGGTCATATTGGCCGAGTAATCCCCGCGATCGGTGAAGGCGTACGCACCTCCACCGCTACCACCGACACCTTCCGCCGTGAATCCGACCGTGCCGAGATGGCCGACCCCGGCTTCGATACCGAAGTACTTGAGGAAGCGGAGTCCCACGAATCCCTTGTACGACCCGGCAAAGGTCTCGTCCTGGGAAACCGTTTCCGTGGTGGTGCCGATCTGGGTCACGAAGTGGCCGGTGGCGCTGTAGTCCCGGCTGTCCAGCGTCATCGGCGAGGCACCGCCACCGCCGCCGATGTACAGCTGGAACATGCCCGGTTCGGCGCTCGACTGCGCCTCGGCGCAGGGCGAGCATCCGATGCCGATCGCGACGGCAAGCGTCGCCGCGATGGAGGCAGAACGACGAACGGGAAACGGGTGCATGGAAGAGCTCCTCGGGTTGAAGGGATGGACGGCCGATCGTTACCGCGCCCCCGATGACCGCGCGTGCGCTCGGATCGGGTGACAGCGAAGGTAAGTGGCGGGAACCCACGGAGGTCTTACGCGTCCCGGCGAGGGGCTATGCCTTTCTGCGTGTCTGGACGGGGACGACAGGTCTGGAGCGGCTGTCCGGCGGTGGCCGGCTTGACCTTGGCGGCGATGGCGCCGGACCGAGTCACGGGCGGACCGGACGGACAGCCGTGGTGCATGGCACCCGGGAATGGCGCGGAGGATCGCGCTCGGGGGCCAACTGGACGGTCGACGTGGGGGCGGGAAGTGGTGCTGTCGCCATCGGACTCGATGCCTGACGGCGACAGCAGTGCCGCATCACGCCGTCATGCTGCCTTCCGGCGTGCGACGGCGCCCAACCCCAGCAGACCCAGCAACATCAGTGCGTAGGTGCCCGGTTCGGGAACCGGCGCCGCGAGGTCGAGCAGAGGGGGGGCGATGGCGGCGTCGCCGCCGATGCCGAACGCGCCGATGAGCGACGCGCCGCCCGTCACCAGGTCGATCGTGTAGAGCGAACTCTTGCCGGTCAGGCCGTCGGTGAGCGACGCGTAGGGAACGCCGGCGAACGAGATGTCGAAGCCGACCACGCCGATCGTGTCGACGCCCATCGCGCCGACCATGGTCAGCGTGCCGTTGTTGGGCGGGCTCTGGATGAAGAGCGCATCGGTCGCCGAATCGATGTTGTAGAGCGTCGTGCCGGTGGACGGGTCGCGGTCGTTGTTCGTGTAGGCCGAGCCGGCGATGGTCGGCGTGCCGCTGCCGTTCAACGGTCCGTCCGTGAAGACCCGGCCGGCGTTCGCGCCGTTCACGTTGATCCGGAGATTGATGCCCGCGTTGCTGGTGACGCGGAGGGATGGCAGCGTCTGGCCGAGATCGGGCACCGGGTTGAAGTCGACCCCGAAGGTGGCGCCCATGAGCCCGGCGAAAGGCGCGGAGGCGTCGGTCGGATCGGCCACGAGCGCAGCGACGAAGGTGGCGTTGCCGGTGCCGACATCGAGCGTGTACAGATTGCCTGCGCTGCCGAGACCGTAGAGCACGCCGGTGCTCGGCCGCAGGTCGATGCCCAGGATCCCCTCGTTCGCGGCGAGTCCCGAGATGGTCATCGGCGTCGAGGCCATCCAGGGTGTCGCGCTGTCGAACGTGACGAGCTGGTTGGTCGTTGTGAGCCCGATGAGCATCTCCGCACGGGCGGACGTCGTGGCGGCGATGGCGCCGATGGCGAGCGCGAGCGCGCCGAGGCGATGCAGTTGTCTTTGCGTCATGATGAGGTCTCCGGTGAGGGTCGTGCGCGGCCGGCGCAGGGGGTGGATCGACGTGGCGATCCGTGCCGGCCTCACGGTGCTCTACGCATGCACCGCGCATCTGGATCACGATCGACGGCGAGTGGTACCATCCCGTCTCCGACATTCCCGCCGGCGGCCGCTTCGCCGCGGCGAAACGCGATCCCGGCAGACCTCCATGACCCGACTCCAGACGCTCCTCGGCATCGATCTGCCGATCCTCCAGGCCCCGATGGCCGGCGTGCAGGGCAGCGCGCTCGCCATCGCGGTATCGAACGCAGGGGGGCTCGGTGCGCTGCCGTGCGCGATGTCCACGCCGGAGATGATCCGCACCGAGCTGGAGAAGATCCGTGCGGCGACTTCGCGACCCGTCAACGTGAACTTCTTCTGCCACGCGCCGCCCGTCGTCGACGCGGCGCGCGAGGCGGCGTGGCGCCGGACGCTCGGGTCGTACTACGACGAGTTCGGCATCGACCCCGCGACGATTCCCGCCGGGCCCGGGCGCGCGCCGTTCAGCAGCGAGGCGGCCGATGTGCTGGAGGTCTTCAAGCCACCGGTCGTGAGTTTCCACTTCGGACTGCCAGCGCCGGATCTGCTCGCCCGCGTTCGCGCGTGGGGTGCGAAGGTGTTGTCGTCCGCGACAACGGTCGAAGAGGCGCGATGGCTCGAAGCCCACGGCGTCGACGCCGTCATCGCCCAGGGCGTCGAGGCCGGTGGGCATCGCGGCATGTTCCTGTCGGACGATCTCACCACGCAGATCGGCACGTTCGCGCTGCTGCCGCAGATCGTGAAAGCCGTGAAGGTGCCGGTGATCGCCGCCGGTGGCATCGCCGACGCGGAGGGCGTGGCGGCGGCGCTCGCGCTCGGTGCGGGTGCAGCGCAGCTCGGCACGGCGTTCCTGCTGTGCCCCGAGGCGACCACGAGCGCGGTCCACCGCGCGGCGCTGAAAAGCGAAGCCGTGCGGCATACCGCGCTCACCAACCTCTTCACCGGCCGTCCGGCGCGGGGCATCGTGAATCGGCTCATCCGCGAGGTCGGGCCCATGAACCCCGCGGCACCGGCATTCCCGCTCGCGACGGCGGCGATCACGCCGATCCGCGCGAAGGCCGAGGCCATCGGCAGCGGCGACTTCTCCCCGCTGTGGTCCGGTCAGAACGCGACGGGGTGCCGGGAGATGCCGGCAGCCGAGCTGGTGTGGAGGCTGGCGGAACGGTAAGGGGGCCGGGCCCTGTTTCTCGTGCCTGTCGGCCTGCGGCGGGTGCCCGCGCGGATGGCGAAACAGGAGAGGGCCCGGTGTATGCCTCCTGTCGGTGTGCCACCCGCCGCGAGAATCGGTCACGCTTTCCTTGTAGGAGCGGGCCATGCCCGCGACAGCGTGGGATGCGGTCGAGGCGCTTCCGCGACATTGACCGCTTTCGGGGCCATGGGCCCCTCCTACAGGGGTCGTGGGTTCCTTCTACCGGGGCGGTGGATGCGCCGTCAAACCTCGGGAGCGAACCAAGATGTTGTAGGAGCGGGCCATGCCCGCGAAAGCGTGGGATGCGGTCGAGGCGCTTCCGCGACATTGACCGCCTTCGGGGCCATGGGCCCCTCCTACAGGGTCCCTCCTACAAGGATGGTGGATGCGTCATCGACCTCGGGATCGGACCGAGCTGTTGTAGGAGCGGGCCATGCCCGCGAAAGCGTGGGATGCGGTCGAGGCGCTTCCGCGACATTGACCGCTTTCGGGGCCATGGGCCCCTCCTACAGAGGCGGTGGATGCCCCGTCAAACCTCGGGATCGGACCGAGCTGTTGTAGGAGCGGGCCGTGCCCGCGAAAGCGTGGGATGCGGTCGAGGCGCTTCCGCGGCATCGACCGCTTTCGGGGCCATGGGCCCCTCCTACAGGGGCCCTCCTACAAGGGCCGTGGATGCCCCGTCAAACCTCGGGAGCGAACCAAGATGTTGTCGGAGCGGGCCATGCCCGCGAAAGCGTGGGATGCGGTCGAGGCGCTTCCGCGGCATTGACCGCTTTCGGGGCCATGGGCCCCTCCTACAGGGGCCCTCCTACAAGGGCGGTGGATGCCCCGTCAACCCTCGGGATCGGACCGAGCTGTTATAGGAGCGGGCCGTGCCCGCGAAAGCGTGGGATGCGGTCGAGGCGCTTGTGCGCCATCGACCGATTTCGGGGCCATGGGTCCCTCGTACAGGGTCCATGGGTCCCTCGTACAAGGGCGGTGGATGCGTTGCGCTCCGGGCGGCGACCTGATCCGCCAAACTACGCAAAGATTCCTCGCTCGAGCACATCCCGATGATCGATCCCGCCGACGCCCTTGCCGCCGCCAATCGCCCGATCCGCGCGGGGGGTGCGGCGCGGCGCCGCGTGCTCGTGCTCGGCGGTGGTGGCGTGCTCGGTTCCCAGGTCGTCGAGCAATTGCTCGCCAGGAGCGAGTTCGCGCATGTCGGCGTGTGGACGGTGCTGCCGATGCAGCCGGCCATGCGCAGGCTCGAAGCCGTGCACGAGACGGCGTGGCTGTCCTTCGCTCCCGACACGGCCGTGATCGTGTTCGATCGCGAGCGGCACGCGAACGGTCGTGACGAGCCGTTCGGCCTGCCGCAGCCCGAGGACCTCGCCGTGCTGGCTGGCCGGCTGCACGGGCTCGGCGTCGCGGTGCTGGTGGTCGTGGTGCCCCATGCCCCGGGGTTCCTGCCGGAGGCGCTGAAGACGGGGCTCGCATCGCTGGACGAAGGGGCGGTGTCGGCGCTGGGTTTCGGGCACCTGGTTTTCATGCGGTCGGCACAGGCGGCCGTTGATGCGGGTGCGCGCGAACCTTGGCCCGTGCGCCTCGCCGGCTGGTTGATCGGGCAACTCCACTGGATGGTGCCGCAGCGCGATCAACCGGTGCGAAGCCGCACGGTGGCGTGCGTCGCGGCGCGGCTCGCAGCGGCGCTGCCGATGGCCTCGCCCGGCACCCGCGTGCTGCCGCCCGAGGTGCTGTGGACGGCGGCGCAGGGCCCTGTCGCGGACGACGTCGTCGACGCGTGGCTCGCAGGCCGGACCGTGGAAGTGCCCGTGCCTCCGCAGCGCTGGTAGGCGGGCGCACCCGCCCGCTCACGCGTCGATCAGTTCTCCTTGCATTTCAGGAGCGAGCAGCGGTTCGACGCGCACTGGATCGACTTCGTGCACGCCTTGCCGTTCGGCAGGAGGTCCTTGCACTTTCGCTTGCCCGCGATGGGGTCGCCGCAATACTGGTTGCTGCGGCACTCCGCATTGGAGCGGCATTCGTCCGCGTCGGCGCACTTTCCCAGCGTGCAGCGCTTCGTGTCGCACTGGTCGTCCTTGATGCACACCTGGCCACGGGATTTCAGTGCCTTGCAGGACCGCCGTCCGGCGATGGGGTCGCCACAGTACTCGCCGGCCGCGCAGTCGATGGCGGCACGGCATTCGTCGGCCTGGCCGCAGGCACCTGCGGAGCAACGTCCGGACGTGCACTGTTCGGACCGCGTGCAGAGCTTGCCGTCGTCGAGCAGGGACTTGCAGGTGCGCCTGCCGGCGATCGGGTCGCCGCAGAACTGGTCGTCGGCACAGTCGCGGTTCTCGGTGCACTGGTCCGCGGCGGCGCAGGCGCCCGCCACACATCTTCCGGAGCCGCACTGGCGCTGGTCGGTGCAGAACGACCCGCGATCCTTGGCGGTTCGGCAGACGTTGGTCCGGATGTCGGCGCCCATCCGTGCACAGTACTCGCCGCCGGCGCAGTCGGAGTCCTCCTTGCATCCGCGATCGACCGATGCCGCCGTGAACACGCGGCGGGGAATCTGGGTCCCGTTGGCGGCCTTCGCCTCCGAGCGTTCCCACATCCGGAGGAACTGTTCGGCACCGTCGTTGCGCAGCACATCGAGGTACTTCCGGGCGAGTCCGATGGCCTCCAGCTCGCCGTGCCACTGCGTCATCATCCCGATATGCGAGAGGCCTTCCGCCCGGTGGCGGCCGTACATGTGAAGGCGATCGTTTCCGAGTTCCAGGCCGCAGCCGACGAGCGTCCGCGAGTGCACGCCCTCGGTGACCGTGGCGTAGTCGAGGGAGTAGCCGACGCTCATCCCCTCGTCGATCAGCCAGGCCAGCATCTTCGCGGTCTCGGTGCTCGTCCTGGCGCAGCTCTGCCGGATGCCCGACTCGGGGTACTTCACCGATTCCGTCGGCCCCATGCGCAGGCCGAAGAAGCCGCCGGTGTCGCGGATGAAGCGAAGCTCCGGGCCATCGAGGTCGTACTCGTGCCGCTCGAAGTTCTTTCCTCCGGAGAGTCGCTCGTTGGGTTTGTTGTGCAGGGCGTTCAGCGGATACCCGTCGAACACCTGCGTCGCGAGCGCGTGCATCTGGACGCGGGCCCGGCTCGACACGTGGTCGATGTTCACGATCATGCCGCGGAGCATCGCCTCGCGAACGACGCGCTCGCCGTCGTGGGACAGTCCGAGGTTGTTGCGCTCGATGTCGTCATCGTCGAGCCGGGTGCCCGGTCCGCTCGGTGGTCCGAGGGTGACGGCCTCCCGGGTGAATCCGGGCGGCAGGGGGTACAGGTCAAAGCCGTTGAAGGCCCCGGCGCCTCGGGACAGGTAGTCCACGTAGTTCGCTTCGGAGATGTCGCTCAGCTTGTAGTTGCACTTGTCTTTGAGCTTGCCGCCCTTCAAGGCATTCGGACCGCACTGGTTGGTGTTGTCGCAGAGGTTCTCGCCGAGACGACCCTCCAGCGGGAAATGGGCGACGTTGTCGTCGTAGTGGAAGCATCCGGACATCGCCTGCACTGCGCGGATGGCACGGCCCGGCAGGGATCCTCGCGGCAGGTAGAGGTCTGCACCCGAGAGCCGGGAGTTGATCTTGTGCGCAAGGTAGAAGGTGCGCACACCTTCTTCGTGGTACCTGGCGAGGCGCTCCACCGGATCGAACGTCCGGGCCTCGGAGCCGAACGAGTACTCCGACTCGATCGCGAGCACGACGGCGAGCTTACCGGCCGCGATGATGTTGCGCGCATCGGTGGCCGTGTAGGCGATGCCCATCCAGTCGTTGTTCTCGGCAGCCCACGCCTTCAGATTGTCCAGCTGCCGCTTGAGCGATGCCCAGCTGTCGCCGGTCGAGCAGGCATAGCCGTCACCGCCCGCGCCGCCGTTGCCCTTGTTCACGTAGTAGAGCTGCTCGCACATGGCCTCGTTCTCGACGGCGAACGCCACCATGATCTTCATCGCGGCTCCATCGGCGTCCGCGCCGGTCGGTCGCGCCGCGGCCTTGATCCATTCGGTGCTGTACCGCAGGTGGGAGTTGCTGTTGTGGAGCGGACCCATGTGCGACGCGTGGTCCCCCATGTCGCCACCGAGTCCGCCGGTGAACGCTGCAAAGCTCCCCTTCACTTCCCCGTGGTCGCACTTGCCGAGAATCTTGCAGCCGCCGCACGCGGCCGTGTAGCCGTTCACCATGATGCCGTGGCGGTAGTTGCCCGGGGCGCCCGCGAAAGCGTAGTTGCCGCCGAAAGCCATACCGTAGGTCGGATGTTCGTGCGTCAGCACGTAGCCCTGGACGGGGCGGCGTGCTTCCTCGGCGCGGGCTGTCGAAAAGGCCAGTGCGAACGACGATACGAGCGCTGCGGTGACGACGATCCGGAACATGGCCTGTTCCTCCTCTTGGCGGGCCGTGCGGACGGCCGCGCGGCAGGGCATTCCTCGGTGGCGATCCGGCCGGGGATCCACGGGGTACCGGGTCACCCGGGCCGGACGCATGCATGGCGATGGCGGGGAAAGGCCGTGCGTTCTCGTCGCTCCGATGCCGAGGAACAGAACGGGCATGCAGGGGTTCCGGCGCAATCGCGCATGCCCACGTACTTTCCGAGAACGAAGTTAACGCAGCGTCGACCCGAGGCGGATCTGACCAACGGCATAGCGTGCCGCGTCAGCGTCAGCGCCCGTGACCGGTGGATGCCCGCTGCGACCCGAAGATCGATGGGATAGAGCGCGCGACGGAGGCCGGTTGCGGGACGGGCACGACGGCGCGGGTGAGCACCAGCCCGAAGTCGGCGCGCCGCTCGACGAGCGGGACCCGATCTCGAAGCGTGGATCGACCCATCCCTCGCATCCGCCGGCGACGCGCGGATCCGGAGCGGCAACAGGTTCGGCATCGAGCCGGCCGCGGATCGCGACGGCGTGGAAGCCGGAGGCCGCGCGGCTCGTGGGTGTCGTGGACCGGATGGCCGGACCCCGCGGCTGGCGACGAGGCTCAGAAGCGCGAGCCGGGCTCCAGCAGGAAGGCGTCCTCCGCGGGGGTGTTGGGGCGCCGCAGGATCGCATTGCGGTGCGGGAAGCGTCCGAAGCGCGCGATCACGCGATGGTGCTTCTCGGCCCACGTGTACAGGTCCGCGGTCTCCGGGAACGGTCGAAGATCGGCGAAGCACCGCAGCGATTCGTGCTGGTCGGGGAGCGCCTCCGAATGCTCGAAGGGCAGGTAGACGAAGCCACGCTCGATCGGCGTGAGCAGCAGGTCCCAGCCGGTCGCCACCATGCTTCGCGCGATCGACAATGCAGCACCATCGGCGGAGAACGCTTCGGGTGAATCGCGAAACACGTTGCGCGAGAACTGATCGAGCACGACCACGAGCGCCAGCGACGAGCGAGGCGCCTGCCGCCATGTGTCGAGTGCCCCGGCCCGGGCGCACTGGAGCGTCGTCAGGAAGCGGCGACGGATCTCCGCGTCGAACTCGGCGGATTTCGCGAACCACTCCCGTTTCGGAATCGATGGCCGGTCCTCGGGGCCGAACCAGAATTCGAGCACTGCGTCGGGAGTTTCCGGCGGCACGGTGCGGGACTCGGTGGTCATGGCCGTGTCGGTCGGCGTTCCGGCCACGACGGGATGAACCCTTCTCGGTTCGGCATGATCACCGCAGGCAGTGTCTCTGCATCGAGCACGAAGTCGTCCGTGACGATGCCGTCCTGCGCCAGCAGGTAGGCGCAAACCGCGTACAACTCGTCCGCCGAGAGCGTCTTCGATTCCTGATAGGGCATCGCACGCCGCACGTAGTCGAAGAGTGTGGTGGCGTGGGGCCAGAAGCTGGTGACCGTGCGCCGTGCCTGCGGCGTGGCCAGGGTGCCGATGCCGCCCACGAGCGCGTCGGCAGGCTTGCCGGCCGCGTCGGCGCCGTGGCACGCCTGGCACTTCTGCTGGTAGACGCTCACTCCCTGGCGTGCCGTCCCGCTTCCGGGAGGCAGACCCGTGCCGCTCGGGGGAATGCTGATGTCCCAGGACGCGACGTCCCGTTCGTCGATGGGCGTGCCGAGGTTGGGTCCCGCCGCGGCCGGCGTGCCGATCAGTGCGACGAGCAGCGCGATGCGCGCCGTGCGATCAGGCGTAGGCATTGGTCACCTCCCCTTGGGCATCCACATGCCAGGTCTGGATGGCGTTGAAGTGATAGCGATTGCCCGGCGCATACCGGGCCTTCCAGGTCGCGCGCGGCTCCTGCACACGACCCAGTTCGTCGGTCGCGCGGCTCTCGAGCGTGACCAGCGCGCCGTCCCATCGCCAGGGCAAGCCGAACCGCACGACGCTGCGGTCCAGCACGGGTTCCTGCAGTGCGGCATCGGCCCAGCTCCGGCCGCCGTCGGCGGACACCTCGACCCTGCGGATGCGGCCGGCGCCCGACCACGCGAGGCCGGAGATCTCGTAGAAGCCGGGCGCGCCCATGGTCATCCGCGGTGACGGTCGCGTGATCACCGACTTCACGCCCATCACGTACGTGAACTGCAAGGCCTTGCCGTCCGGCAGGAGGTCGGTGTACTTGGAGGTCTCGTCCTTGCTGTGCACCGGACCCTCGGTGACCTTCAGACGGCGCAGCCACTTCACGCTCATGTTGCCTTCGAACCCGGGCAGCACCAGGCGCATGGGAAAGCCCTGCTCGGGGCGGATCGGCTCCCCGTTCTGGTACAGCGCCACCATCACGTCGTCCATCGCCTTCTCCAGTGGAATGCTGCGGCTCATGCTTGCGGCGTCGGCCCCTTCCGCGATGAGCCACCGACCTCGCGGATCGATACCGGCCTCATCGAGCAGGGTCGAGAGCATCACGCCGGTCCACTCGCTGCACGAGAGCAGGCCGTTCAGCATGCCGATCGGCAACTGCTGCGCTGTCGGAAGCGTCTGGAAGAAGCTGTTGCCGGAGCATTCGATGAACAGCGTCCGACTCACCATCGGGTAGCGCAGGAGCGCCTCGTGGCTGAAGGCGAGGGGGCGTTTCACGAGGCCATGGATGACCAGCCGATGCTGCGCCGGATCGATGTCCGGCACGCCGCTGTGGCTGCGCTCGAAATGCAGGCTGGCCGGAGTGATCGTGCCATGCAGCGCCTGCAGTGGCGTGAAGGCCGAGCCGGCGCCGGGAGCGATGTCGCCGTAGGGCTGGCCGAGGCCACGCTTCAGAACCGGCAGCACGAATGCGGATGGCTCGCCGTAGGGCAGGAAAGAACGCCCCGGCACCCGGGAATGGCTCGGCACCTCCAGCGGCGCGGCCTGGCCGGTGAGGGCTGTCGTACCGGCAACCGCGAGCGCCGTGCCCACGGACAGGAATCCCCTGCGGTCCAGCAGACCGCCGGCGGCTACGGGCTGGAGGTTGATCGCCGGCAAGAGGTTGTTCGGCACTGGGGGTTCTCCTCGGGATCGACGACCGTTCGGGCCGCCTCCCCATAGGATGCACCGGAAGCGCCCGGAACACAGGCCCTGCATCGCCCGCGGAACCGGCGAGTTCTTCCCGCCGGGGATGCGCCTCGCGGGACGACACCATGCCCCGGACGATGCGTCGGTCTTCTGGATGGCGACCGATGGCCGTACCGCCTTCGGTGCGCACGCCGGTGCGCACGCCGGTGCGGTTCGCGTGGTGCACGACCGAGGTGCGCCGGACGGTGGCTCGCTCTGCGCGGGTGCGGGAATCGGGGCGCCGGACGGTGATCTCACGATGGGCACGGGGCTTTGGCGTGATGGCTCGGTTGTTGCGAAAAGGGTCTTGCAAAAGCGGCCAGCCGAACCATGAGGAAATCCGCGACGCCCGGCGGCCGCGTTCCCCTGTGAGTCGGCCCTTCGATCTTCACGCGACGGGCATTCGAGAGGTGTGCGGCATGACTCCGGAAGAACTGGAACGGGCGGTGAAGATGGCGAGCACCATCAACATGGAGGTCTACTACTGGTGGTGCACCGCGGTCATGGTGCTCATCCACGCCGGCTTTCTCGCCTACGAGATGGGGGCTTCGCGGGTCAAGAACACGCTCGCCTCCGGCGTGAAGAACATCCTGGCCTTCGCGTTCACCGTGCCCGCGTTCTACGCGATCGGCTGGTGGATCTACCTCGCGATGTACAAGGGACTGTCTCCCGATTTCGAGGCGGGTGCCGCCGGTGTCCCGTGGAGCATGTCGATGGGGCCGAATCTCGGGGACAACGCGACCGGCGTCTTCTGGGCGGCGTTCATGATGTTCTCGGCGACCACGGCGTCGATCCTGTCGGGTGCGGTCATCGAGCGCATCCGTCTCAGTGCCTTCATCATCCTCGCGATCGCGCTCGGTTCCTTCGTCTGGATCCTCGCGGCGTCGTGGGGCTGGCATCCGACGGGCTGGCTCACCACCCGATGGGGCTTCCACGACACCGCCGCGGCCGGCTGTGTCCATACCGTCGCCGGCTTCTTCTCTCTCGGTGTGCTCATCCAGCTCGGCGGGCGCATCGGCAGGTTCAACCCGGACGGCACTGCGAACGAGATCGCGGGGCACAGCATGCCGATGACCGTGATCGGGCTGATGATGATCATCGTGGGCTTCTTCGGCTTCCTGGGTGGCTGCATCATCTGGCAGCAGAACGCGCAGTGGATGACGATCTTCAACACGCCCGCGACGCTGTCGGCCTTCGCATTCAACACGCTCATGGGATTCTCCGGCGGCGTGATCGGTGCGTACGTGATGAGCCGCGGCAATCCGTTCTGGATGATGTCCGGCGCCCTCGCCGGGATCATCTCCGTCGCGCCCGGGCTCGAGCTCTACTATCCGCCGCTCGCGTTCCTGGTCGCCTTCATCGGTGGGTGCATCATCAAGCCGGTGGCGACGCTGATCGAGAAGGCGCGGATCGACGATGCCGTGGGCGCCGTGGCAGTGCACGGTGCGACGGGCTTCTACGGCGTCGTGATGGTCGGTGTTCTTGCCTCGGGCTACCCGAATGCGGGCGAGGCCCCGCCGATCAACCTCGGCGGGCAGATCGGGGGCGCGTTCGTGATGGCGCTGCTCGGCTTCGTCCCGGGCTTCGTCATCGCCTATGTCCTCAAGGCACTGGGCCGTCTTCGGGTGGCGTCGTCCGTGGAGGAACTCGGTCTCGATCTCGCCGAGATCGCCACGCACCCCTATCCCGAGAACAGCACGCCCGCCACCGGCAACGGGCGCGAGCGCCTCGCGGCGCGAGCGACCTGATCACGTTCGCAGCATTCCCGAAAAGCGGAGAGAGCCATCATGGGCAGTCCGATCAAGAGCTGGGAAGGTGCCACGGCCTATTTCACCGGGGCGGACTCCCCGGGAATGCTGAAGGCGATTTTCGTCCTGATGCTGCTGGTGGCCGGTTTCGTGATCTTCAACGCGATGCGGCACGAGAAGCGCGTGACCCGCAAGCTGGAGGAGAGCGGCTACGAGTGACGGGTCCGCCCATCGCGGCGGAATGCGTCGGATCAACGACGTCGCTGTCTTCATCGGGGTATCGTCCTTCCCAGGCCGAACCCATGTCGGCCCCGCCTCCGGCGGCAAGACGAAACGTATGGAGAGAGCAGATGAGCGAAGGAAAGTCGTACCTGGGAAAGTGTTTCTGCGGGTCGGTGGAGTTCACAGTGACTGGTGAACCCGTCGCCATGGGTTATTGCCACTGCGATTCCTGCCGCACGTGGTCGGCGGGGCCGGTGAACGCCTTCACGCTCTGGCAGCCCGATGCCGTGGTGGTCACGAAAGGTGCCGACAACATCGGGACCTACAACAAGACCTCGCGCAGCTTCCGGAAGTGGTGCAAGACCTGCGGCGGGCACGTGTTCACCGATCATCCGGAGATGAAGCTCGTGGATGTCTACGCGGCGATCATCCCCGACATGCCGTTCGATCCGCATCTGCACGTGTTCTACGAGGAGACCGTCCTCCATATCCACGACGGCCTGCCCAAGATGAAGGACATTCCCGCGGAGATGGGAGGTTCCGGCGTCGTGCTACCGGAGTGATCGGGCTGTTCGTCGGCGGTCGCGGTGCAGCAGAGGCCGCGAGCGCCGGCGTGTCGAGCGACGGAGCCCGTGCGCCGTCGATGAGTGGATCGCGTCGGCCAGCCGTCACGTCATCCCCAGCACGAGCCTCCTCCCGAACGGCGGTTCCGCCGACCGCCACGCCTCCGGCACCACCCACAGTACGGCCGACCGCGGCCGGAATCTCGCGGGCCCCTGCAGGTCCGTCAGCACCACGGTCATGTCCGGGTCGTGGCGATCGGCCTCCTCGAGCAGAGGCGTGAAGTCGGTGCCGCCGCCGCCGTGGAACTCGATGCTGCGCAGGTCGGAACGCCCCGGGGCGAAGTGCGCCACGCGTCGCACCTGCATGTCACCGATCACGAGGACGAGTGATGCTGCGAGCCGTCGCGTGATGGCCTCGATCTCGCGCGCGAAGCGCTCCAGCAGTGCTTCGTCGACCGAGCCCGACACATCCACCACCACCACGAGCCGCGGGGCGGTCCTGCGTCCGCTGAAGCCGGGCTCCCAGGGCATGCGGCGCGAGGGTCCCGCGCGGCCCTGGTTCGCCAGATACGAGCGCGAGGGCCGTGACCACGACACCTCCGGCTTCGGCGTGAGGCTTCGCGCGAGACGCGTGCGCAGCACCTGTTCCCATGGCGTGCGTACCTTCGGCAGGTCCGCGATGAGTGCGCGCAGCATCGAATGCTCGCCGTCGCCCGCGTGGGCGCGGAGGAGGCGCTCGCTCCACTCCCGCGCCTGCTCGGCCTCCTGCTCCGGAGCGCTTTGCGCGTCGGGCGTCGGCAGCAGGTCGGCGTGTCGTGGATCGGCCATCGCCCGCGCGCGTGCGGACTTCGGACCGTCGGCGCGCGGGCCGGTATCGGCGGGTTCGGGATCCTCGCGGCGCGATGCTGCCGCCGCCGTGCCGCGTGCCCCTTGCGCCTCGCCGCCCTCCGCGCGACGCGGATCGCGACCCTTGCCGCCGCGATCGGGCGGACGACGATCGTCGATGGCGCGATAGAGCTGTTCGACGTCCCACTGCAGCAGCGATTTCTCGACGGTTTGATCGATGTCCAGCGCCGTCGTGAGCAGCTTGTCGAGGAACACCGACGCGTCCGGCAGCGTCAGCCAAGTCAGGTGGTCGAGGGCGCTGTTCACGATGGCGTCCGCGCAGAGGTTGAAGAGCGCGAGGTCGACATCGCCGACGAGGCTCTTCAGATCGAGGAAGCGCTGCGGATGTCGCAGCGCCACGTGCAGCACCTCGTGGGCGACGAGTCCCGCCTGTTGCGCGATGGGCAGTCGCTCGAACGCCGCCCCGTAGAAGATCGTCCGACCGTCCGTGGCGATGAGCGGCGCCGCGCCATCGTCGGGGAGGTCGCGGTGGTGCATCCACAGCGCGAGCCCGCCGGTGGACGGCGCGAACTCCACCATGCGCTGGATCGCGCGCGTGCCGCGATGGGAGGGCGGTGCCGCGCCTTCAGGCACCGCGTTCCGCCGCGCGCCGCGCGTCGCTGTAGCGCTGGTATGCGGGGCTGTCGAGGATCGTGGTCTCGAGGCCGTGCTCCAGGGCCTCCTGCATGAGCAGTTCCATCGCGAGCGTCTGGGCCTCGCGCACCGGGAGCGAGGTCGTGCCGCGCGCCTCGGGAAGTTGTTCGACGATCTCGAGCGCGCGTCCGAGGGCGGGGGACTCGCGGCTCGCGGCGAGCAGGCCGTAGATCATCCCGTAGAGGCCGTCGAGCGTCCGCGGCAGCAGCGCGGCAGTCTCGTCGCCCGGCTTCGCAGCGAGCAGGCGCACGACATCGACGGCGGCCTGGATCTCGCGCAGCACGCCGAAGAACTCGGCGGCGTTCGCCGCACCGATGCGCCCTTGCACGAAGACCCGCTTCGCGGCGTCGGAGAGTCCGGAGCGCAGCACGTTGGAGATGTCTTCCCACCCGCGCGGACTGGCTCCGATGAGGTGGTCGTTCGCGAGCTGCGTCTGCGTGTCGTCGAGCCGGTCGGGTCGGACCTTCAGGTACGCCATCACCTCGGGGGCGAAGTCCATCGCGACGGCGTGCGCGAGGAACGCCTCGATCACGGTCTGCACGTTGAAGTGGAACATGCGGTCGGCGAGCGCCGTGCCCATGTCGTGGCTCACGGCATCGTGGAAGCTCGCATTGCCCGCGGCGATCACCTGCCAGCCGTCGGGCAGCCGATAGTTGCCGACGCGGCGATCGAGGATCAGCGAGTACGCCGAGATCTGCAGGCGCTGGTCCGCGGCGGTGAGTTCGTCGAGAAAGAGGATGCCCGCCGGCGCATCCGGCGAGGGCAGGAACTCGGGGGGGAACCAGACCGTTTTGCCCAGCGCGTCGTCGGCGTAGATGGCGCCGCGGATGTCGACCGGTTCGATGGTCGTGAGCCGCAGGTCCACCAGCGGCACGCCGTAGTGGTCCGCCACCTGCCGGACGATGGACGACTTCCCCACGCCCCGCGTGCCCCACAGCATCGACGCACGGCGTCGCAGCACCGGGTCGGCGTACTGCTCGATCAGGGCGGACTTCGCCATGGCGATCGAGACGGGTGGGATGTTCATCGGGTTGGCGGGCATGGCGCGGCGGGGCGGTGGATTCGAGAAGGGTGGGGGCGGCCGCGTCTCAGTGCGGACGAAGCGCCGCCGTGGCGTCGGTCGCAGTCCGGTCGGCGTCCGCAGGCATCCAGGTCGCCTCGCGCGGGCGGCGCGGCAGCGGCGGGATCTCGATGCGCGGCAACTCGCGCATGCAGAAGAACGTGATGAGCAGCAGCGGCGGCGAGTGGAACATGAGCATGCGGATCATCGACTCGCCCTCGACGTCCACGCGCGGGATGGCGAGCGTCCCGCCGATCAGGCCGATGCTGGCGAGCAGTGGAAAGGCGCGGCGCAGGAAGACGAGCCAGCGCGCGCCGAGATGGCGCCGATGGAAGCGGGCCGGGGCCTCCGCCAGCGTGCGTGCCAGGTGTTGCGCGACGGCATCCAGCTTTCGGGTCGCGTCGTCGCTGCGATCGGGTTCCGTCCGCGCGAGGCGCACGCCGGCCTTCCAGCCGTCTTCGTTCCGCGTGAGGCGCGACCAACTCCAACCCAGCACGGCGAGCAGATCCTCGGGCAGGTGGCCTAGGTCCCTCGCGCCATGGGTGGCGCGCAGTTCGATCTCGCCGGGCGTGCCCTTCACGTCGAGGACGTTCATCGTGAGCGTGAGATCGCCGACGCGGGCGACGCCGCCCGAGAGGATCAGGCGCGTCCCGGGTGTGCCGTCCGGGTTCGTCGTGCCGGTGCGGACCACGCGATGGCTGCGCGCGATCACGGCATCGGTGGTCGCCTCGATCTGCGCCGATGGCGGTACGGCTTCGATGCGCGCCAGCAGTTCCGCCGGATCGGGGCCGTCGGTGCGCAGTCGTGATTCGAGGCCGCAGGGCAGGGCGAGCACCCGGGTCAGGCGGAAGGACCCTTCGTGGGGGTTCTCGAGCGCGAGTGTCTCGACGACACCGGACACCGCTGCTATCGCTTCCCCGTGCTCGACCGGCTTGAACGCCAGGCGCCGTTCGAGGCGCTGGCTCCCGGCGAGATCGACACGGCGCCCGCGCCGGGCGAAGGGCTCGACGATCTCGAGGATCTCGTGGTGGGTCAGCGGTGGTGCGGTCATGACGACGGACGTCCCTCCGGAGGCGCCGCCGAGACGGTTCCGGCGGCGTTGCGTCCCGGATTGTAGGCGGTCGACGCGATGGCCACCCGCAACCCGGGAGGTGCCGGGTCGCGGGGAGCGTCCGACTTACTTCAGCACGCCGCCCAGCAGCTTGCCGATGTCGGCACCTCCGAGCTTGCTGACCTGGTCGGTCACCGCCGCCGGGAACCTGGCGCTCTGGTCGGCGCTCATCCCGAGCTTCCCGAGGGCGCCGGTCAGGCCCTTCATGTCGCCCAGACTACCCGAGACCGCGCCGAGATCGGTCGCCGACTTCAAGTACTTGTCCGCGCCGGGGATCACGTTCGCGATCTTCGAGAAGTCGGCCCCGGACAGCTTCTCCTTCGCGAGGGCGAGGACGGCGCCCAACCCGCCGGCGGCCTGGGTCTTGTTGACGCCCGTCTGCTTGGTGAGACCGTCGATCATGTCGCCGTCGCCGCCGGCCTTGCCGCCCAACATCGGGGGCAGGGATTCGCAGGCGGTGAGGGCTGTGGCGGGCAGGACAACGGCGAGGGTCCTGAGGAATACGCGTCGGGTGTGCATGGCTGTCTCCGCGGAGAGGTTGGTCATCGACCACGGGCAAGGGGCCTGCGGTCGTGCGGCATGGAAGGCGCCGCGCCGGGAGTATAAGGAAGCCCGGCTATACGCCGACCCCGGCGTCGAGGTACTGCCGGAACCGCACCATGGTCGGGCAGAAGGGCACCCGCGGTCGGCAAGCACCGCACAGACAGCACCATGCCTGTGCGGACTTCTGCCGAATGCTAACCAAACGAAAAAAAAGTTCCTGGTGGTAGACGCAACTGCAAACTGTCGCACTAGACTCGACGCGACTCGGAGTGGTCCGGGCAGAACATAGGGAAAAGCGAGACATGGCGACGATCACCGAAACGGCAAAGGCATTCTTCGAAGCGTGCGAGTCCGGCAAAGGATGGGAGGCCTGCAGCGGCTACTGTGTTCCGGATGCGACCTTCGCATCGCAGTCCGAGCCTCTGGCCGACGTGAAGACGTTGAAGGACTACACGGAATGGATGAAGGGTCTGCTCACTTTCATTCCGGACGGGCGCTACACGCTGAAGTCGTTTGCGACCGATGCCGAGCGCGGCAGCGTGTGCGCCTACGCCGTCTTTCACGGTACCCACAGCGGTCAGGGCGGTCCGATGCCGCCCACGGGCAAGAGCACGAACAGCGACTACGTGTACTTCATCGAATTCGCCGGCGGGAAGATCAAGCACATGACGAAGATCTGGCACGCGGCGTGGGCGATGCGCGAGCTGGGCTGGATGAGCTGATCCGATTCAGGGCAGGGCGTGGGGTTCTGTAGGAGGGGCCCATGCCGCGAGAGCGGTGGATGCAAGGTAGCGCTTCAACCGGAACGATCGCTTTCGCGGGCATGGCCCGCTCCTACAGGAAGCGCGGCCATCTCCGCGGTCGTGGCGCACCACGGGGGGATATACAAGGGGTCCCCCCTTGTTGGTACACCACGCGGCCAAGCCGCCGCGGGCCACCGGCCCGAAAGGCGGTCCGAGGCCCTGTAGGAGGGGGCCATGCCCCCGAAAGCGGTGGATGCAAGGAAACGTCTCGACCGGAACGATCGCTTTCGGGGGCATGGCCCCCTCCTACAGGAAGCGCGGCCATCTCCGCGGTCGTGGCGCACCACGGGGGATACACAAGGGGTCCCCCCTTGTTGGTACGCCACGCGGCCGAGCCGCCGCGGGCCACCGGCCCGAGAGGCGGCCCGAGGCCCTGTAGGAGGGGGCCATGCCCCCGAAAGCGGTGGATGCAAGGAAACGTCTCGACCGGAACGATCGCTTTCGGGGGCATGGCCCGCTCCTACAGGAAGCGCGGCCATCTCCGCGGTCGTGGCGCACCACGGGGGATATACAAGGGGTCCCGCCTTGTTGGTACGCCACGCGGCCGAGCCGCCGCGGGCCACCGGCCCGAGAGGCGGCCCGTGGCCCTGTAGGAGGGGGCCATGCCCCCGAAAGCGGTGGATGCAAGGAAACGTCTCGACCGGAACGATCGCTT
>JALHMS010000032.1:4619-49492 GCA_022843925.1 Burkholderiales bacterium | reverse complement strand
GGACCTCGCGCCATTCCTCGACAACCCGGAGTACCCACCCACCGTGTTCGAACTGAAGCCCGATCCTCCCGCAGGGCGCCCCGCCGATGAACGCTGACCGCTCGCGCCGCCGTTTCCTCACTGCCGCCTCCGTCGGTGCCGCCGGCGCCGTCACGTGTGCCGCGCCGGCGGTCGCCCAGAGCAACCCCAGTATCCGCTGGCGGATGGCGTCGAGTTTCCCGAAGAGCCTCGACAACATCTTCGGCGGCGCGGAGTTGCTCGCGCAGCGCGTGCGGGCGATGACCGAGGGCCGGTTCGACATCCGCGTGTTCGCCTCGGGTGAACTGGTGCCCGGCCTGCAGGTGCTCGACGCCTGCGAGCAGGGGACCATCGAGTGCGGGCAGACGCAGGGCTTCTACTACATCGGCAAGAACAAGGCGTTCGCCTTCGACAGCGCGCTGCCGTTCGGTCTCAACTCGCGACAGCACAACGCGTGGATGTACTACGGCGGCGGGGTCGAACTCGTGCGCGAGCTGTACCGCGAGCACGGCTGCGTCATCTTCCCCGGCGGCAACAGCGGCGCGCAGATGGGCGGCTGGTATCGCCGCGAGATCGGCAGCCTCACCGACCTGAAGGGGATGAAACTGCGCATCCCCGGCATCGCCGGAGAGATCGTGTCGCGCCTCGGTGCGGTGCCGCAGACGATCCCCGGGGCCGACATCTACCCGGCACTCGAGAAGGGGACGATCGACGCGGCCGAATGGGTGGGCCCGTACGACGACGAGAAGCTGGGCTTCTACCGCGTCGCACCGCACTACTACTTCCCGGGCTGGTGGGAGGGCAGTTCGTGCCTGTCGTACATCGTGAACCTGAAGGAATGGAACGCCCTGCCCGCGGCCTATCGCGAAGCGTTCGAGGTGGCGGCCGGGGAGTCGAATGTGCGGATGGTCGCGGCGTACGACGCGAAGAATCCGCAGGCGCTTGCCCGGCTCGTGTCGAAGGGTGTGCAACTGCATCCGTATCCGAAGGACATCCTGAAGGCGGCCCACGCCGCCGCCGAGGCGCTCTACGACGAGGAGGCTGCCCGCAACCCGGTGTTCCGCCGCTTCCTCGGGCCCTGGCGGAAGTTCCGCTATGAACAGAACCAGTGGTATCGCATCGCCGAGGCCACGTTCAACAACTTCATGGCCAGCCAGTCGCTGGTCCAGAAGTGAGGGCCGCCACCATGCCGTGCGTGGCCCCGTCCCGTGTTTTCCGCCAAAGGTGCGGTGGTCCCCGACGGGGCTGCGCGGCACCGCTTTCTCTTCCTCACGAACCGAAGGAGCACCTCCCATGACGAATCTGACCATCAACGGTCGGAGCCTCGCCTCCGACTCCCCACCCGACACACCGCTGCTCTGGGTATTGCGGGAGGAACTGCGCATGACCGGCACCCGCTTCGGCTGTGGTCTCGGCGTGTGCGGTGCCTGCACCGTGCACATCAATGGGCAGGCGGTCCGCTCCTGTCAGGTGAAGCTCGAGCAGGTGGGCACCGGCGCCATCACGACGATCGAAGGTCTGCACCCGTCGAACGCCCATCCGGTGCAGAAGGCCTGGATCGAGATCCAGGTGCCGCAGTGCGGCTACTGCCAGTCGGGCCAGATCATGCAGGCGGCCTCGCTGCTCGCGCAGAACCCTTCCCCCAGCGACAAGCAGATCCAGGAAGCCATGAACGGCAACCTCTGCCGCTGTGCCACGTACCCCCGCATCGCCGGCGCCGTGAAGCGTGCCGCCCAGATGATGAAGGAGAAGAAGAATGCCTGACGAACTCCTGCCGAACGCCGGCCGCCGCAGTTTCCTCGTCCGCTCCACCACGATGGCCGGAGCCGGATTCCTAAGCATCGCGCTGCCCCCCGCACTCGGCGGCAGCGACGCCGAGGCCGCGATCTCCGCGACGCCGGCCTACACGCCGTCGATCTGGTTCACGATCACGCCCGACGGCGTCACGACGATGCACATCGTGAAGGCCGAGATGGGCCAGCACATCGGCACCGCCTTCGCGCAGATCATCGCCGAAGAACTCGAAGTGCCATGGGAGAAGGTCCGTCTCGACATGCCGCTGGAGAGCAACGAGAACTTCGGCATCTACGGGCTCGCGTACACCGTGAACAGCGGCAGCGTGACCACCGAGTTCGACCGTCTGTCGCGCGCCGGTGCGCTCGGTCGCATGGTGCTCGTCGAAGCGGGTGCGAAGCTGCTCGGTGCCAAGCTCGCCAACTGCCACGCCTCGGCGGGCCGCGTGATCGACAAGGCGTCGAAGCGCTCGGTCGGCTACGGCGACATCCTCCAGAAGGTGAAGCTCGAGAAGTCGTTCTCGTACCCCAACGATTTCAAGGCCGTGAAGCTGAAGGCCCGCAGCGAGTACAAGATCATCGGCAAGTCGGTCCCGGCGCTCGACATCCCCGCCAAGACCAACGGCTCCGCCAAGTACGCGATGGACGTCTTCCTGCCGAACATGGCGTACGGCGCGCTCGCGATTCCGCGCACCCGTCACATGTCGAAGGTGCTTTCGGTCGACGACAGCGCGGCGAAGAGCATCCCGGGCTATCTGAAGTCCGTGGTGATCGCCGATCACATGAACAAGTGCATGGGCTGGGTCGTGGCGCTCGCCGAGACGTATCCCGCCGCGCTCGCGGCCTCGAAGGCACTGATTATCGAGACCGACCCGGGTCCGTACGGCAACCTCAGCCTCGCGGACATCAAGGCGGAGTTCGCGGAGCTGCTGGACAAGCCCGAAGAGGCGGCCAACTGGGTGCTCGAAGGTGATGTCGAAGGGTCCATGACCGGCGCCGACAAGACGCTCGACGTCGAGTACTCGAGCGACATGATCTGTCACGCGTTCATGGAACCCATCAACTGCACGGTGATGCAGGCCGCCGACGGCAGCTGGCACGTGCACGTGGGCACCCAGAGCACCTCGTTCGCCCGCATGACGCTGACCGCGTACCTCTCGATGGTCACCGGCAGGAAGCAGGAGGAGCTGTCGGTCTTCGTGCATCAGTACCTCGTGGGCGGTGGCTTCGGCGGCAAGCAGGACTACGACGACGTGCTGGCCGCGGCCTACTGCGCGCACGAGCTTGGGCGCCCGGTGAAGTTCATCCAGTCGCGCGAGTCGCAGTTCGCCATCTCGCATCCGCGCACGCCGACGCTGCACCGCCTGAAGGCCGGCATCGAGGACGGCAAGCTGACGGCGATGAGCCACGACATGGTGAGCGGCTGGATGGGTCCGCGCTTCGCCGTGGGCAAGAAGTTCAACAACGGCACCGACTGGCTGCAGCTCGATTCCTGGGACGACAAGAAGCAGGACATCGACCAGTGGTCCGTGGGCGGCAGCGATCACTGGTACCACGTGCCGAACCATCGCGTCCGGGCGTGGAACAGCGACCGCACCACTTGGGCGATCCAGGCGAGCGCGCTGCGCACCGTGTCCAACTCGTACAACATGTTCGTGGTCGAGTCGTTCATGGACGAAGCGGCGCACGCGGCGGGTCGCGATCCGCTCGAGTTCCGGCTCTCGATGTTGAACGGCAAGGGCGGCAATCGCGGCATTCCGAACACGGGTTACGCGCCCGGGACGCCGTCGGACTACTACCTCGACCAGATCTGGATCTCGCTGCCCTGGCCGACCGACAAGTCCTGGCCCGAATACGAATCCGGCACGGTGGGCGGCGCGCTCCGGCTCGCCAACTGCCTGCGCGTCGCGGCGGGCAAGGCCGGCTGGGGTTCCAAGAAGTTGCCGAAGGGCACCGGCATGGGCCTCGCGGTCTCGTCGGCGGAAGAGCGGCAGAGCCCGACGTGGGTCGCGGGGGTGGCCGAAGTCACGGTCGACACCACGACCGGCGTGTACAAGATCAACAAGCTGACCATCGCGATGGACATGGGCATCGCGATCAACCCCGAGAACGTGAAGGCCCAGATCATGGGCTCCGCGCTCTGGGGTGCGGGTCAGGTGTTGTCCGAGCGGCTCGACTTCGAGAACGGCCTGTTGACGCAGTCCAACTTCCACGAGTACAAGCCGGTCCGGCAGGTGGATGTGCCGGAGTTCGACATCGAGCTGATCCAGTCGGGTCGGCATCCGATGGGGGTCGGCGAACCCGCGTCGACCATCGTGGCGCCGGCGGTGGCGAACGCCATCTTCGCCGCGTGCGGTGCGCGCGTGCGGCACATGCCGATCACGCCGGAGGCGGTGCTCGAAGCGCTGAAGGCGGCCAAGGCCTGACGTAGCCCTCGGGTCGGGGGCGGTCCGCCGCCTCCGGCCTTTCTCCCCCAGTTCACGGACCCCTCATGTCCCAAGACATCCTCTCGCTGTCGGCTGCGGAGCTGACGGCGGGTTACCGATCCAGGCAGTTGTCGCCCGTGGAAGTCGCGCAAGCGGCGCTCGACCGTGCTGCCAAGATCCAGCCCATCCACAATCCGTTCGTCGTGCTCGACGCCGAGGTTGCCCTCGAGGCGGCGTACGAATCCGAGAAGCGCTGGACGCGCGGCGAACCGCTCGGTCTTGTCGATGGCCTGCCCACCACCGTCAAGGATCTCCTGCTGTGCAGGGGCTGGCCCACGCGGCGCGGCTCGCGTACCGTCAACCCCGATCAGCCCTGGGCGGACGACAGCGCCTCCGTCGCGCGCATGCGCGAACACGGCGCCGTGTTCCTCGGCAAGACCACCACGCCCGAGTTCGGCTGGAAGGGCGTCACCGACAGTCCGCTCACCGGCGTGACGTCGAACCCCTGGAATGCGCGCATGACACCGGGCGGCAGCAGCGGCGGTGCTGCGGTCGCGGCGGCCTTCGGGCTCGGCGTGATGCACGTGGCCACCGACGGCGGCGGTTCCATCCGAATTCCCGCCGGCTTCTGCGGCATGTTCGGCTTCAAGCCCACCTTCGGACTCGTGCCCGTGCATCCGCATCCGCCGCCGCTCACGCTCTGGCATCAGGGTCCGATCTCCCGAACGGTGGAGGACGCCGCCTTGATGCTCACCGTGATCGCCCAACCCGACCCGCGCGACTTCTACGCCGTGCCGCTCCAGGGCATCGACTACCGCAAGGGTCTCGACGATGGGGTCGCAGGGCTGCGCATCGCATACAGCCGCACGCTCGGCTACGCACGCGTCGACGCCGAAGTGGCCGCGCTGGTGGAACGCGCCGTCGGTGTGCTCGCCGACCAGGGCGCGATCGTCGAGGAGGTCGACCTCACGCTCGAGGATCCGATCTCGATCATGCAACCGCTCTGGGCCGTGGCGCTCGCGATCGCGCTCGAACCGATGTCGCAGGCGCAGCGCGGCCTGCTCGATCCGCCGATCAATGCGTTGGCGGCCCCGGGCTTCGAGATGTCGGCTCTGGAGTACCGCGCCGTCGAGCGCGCCCGCGAGGTTCTGGCGCGGCGGATGAACGCGCTCCACCAGACGTACGACCTGCTCATCACCCCGCAGCTCGCGACGACGGCATTCGAGGTGAACCACGAGGTGCCGCCGAACAGCGATCTGAAGCGCTGGTGGGAATGGTCGCCGTTCACCTACCCGTTCAACCTCACCCAGCAACCCGCCGCGACCGTCCCCTGCGGCTTTGCTTCGAACGGTCTGCCGGTGGCGATGCAGGTCGTGGGGCCGCGATTCGCGGAGCAGATTGTGCTGCGCGCGGCGCGCGCGTACGAGCGGGTACATCCGTTCCGCAGGCCGCCGCTGCCGCCGATGGTGTCGTAGGACCGGTCGATGTCCGTGTAGGTGAGGGCGTGGCCTGGTAGGAGGGGCCCATGGCCCGCTCCTACAAAAGCTTGGCCCATTTCCGAAATGGGTGGCGTATCCACCCGGGGGATGTACAAGGGGTCCACCCCTTGTTGGTACTCCCTGCGGGCCCCCCGCCGCGGGCCACCGGCCCGAGAGGCAGGCATGGCCCGCTCCTACAAAAGCTTGGCCCATTCCCGAAATGGGTGGCGTATCCACCCGGGGGATATACAAGGGGTCCTCCCCTTGTTCGTACACCCTGCGGGCCCCCCGCCGCGGGCCACCGGCCCGAGAGGCGGGCATGGCCCGCTCCTACAAAAGCTTGGCCCATTTCCGAAATGGGTGGCGTATCCACCCGGGGGATATACAAGGGGTCCACCCCTTGTTGGTACTCCCTGCGGGCCCCCCGCCGCGGGCCACCGGCCCGAGAGGCGGGCATGGCCCGCTCCTACAAAAGCTCGGCCCATTCCCGAGGCGGGTGGCGCATCCACCCGGGGGATATACAAGGGGTCCACCCCTTGTTGGTACTTCCTGCGGGCCCCCCGCCGCGGGCCACCGGCCCGAGAGGCGGGCATGGCCCGCTCCTACAAAAGCGTGGCTTGATCCTGCTGTGAGTCGTGGATCCACTGCCCCTGTTCGAGGAACACATGGCCCCGAAAGCGGCAGATGCCGTCGAGGCGCGTCGACCGCAGGTCAGACGAGCTCGCCGCCCGACCTGCGATGTTTACCTGCAGTCAGGCGCGGCGACGCGCCATGAAACCGATGAGGCCGAGACCGGCGAGCAGCATCGCGTAGGTCTCGGGTTCCGGTACCGCTGCGGCGAAGGCCGTCGTGCCCGGGCTGCCGACCGCGGCGCTCAGGGAGGCATAGGACCCCTCGACATCGCCGACCGACGACAGGACCCATTGCTTCGCATCGTTGGCACCCAGCGCGGCGACGGACATCGCGCGGCCGCTGACGTTCTGGGTACGCGGGCCGCCGGCAGCGGTGTTGTCGCCGTAGGTCAGACGATCGACGAGCGCACCCGTGCCGTCGAACAGGTTCAGTTCGTCGGCGCGCCCGATGTTGTTGGTGTAGCCGCCGAGCACCTTCACCGTGGCGGCCAGACCCCAGTCGAGGCGGAACGTGTCGGCGCTCGTCTCGGTGATGACGACCGACTCGCCGCTCGCGACCATGCCGAAGCCGGACAGGTTAAAGACGCCGGGCGTGCGGCTGTCGTCGTCGTAGCTCCAGCCGGCGAAGTTCACTGCCGTGGCGCCGAGGTTCGTGAACTCGATGAACTCGCCGCTGCCACCGGAGTACATCCATTCGGTGATGCGGACTTCGGCCTGCGCCTGCGAGGCGAAGCCGGCGACGAGCAGTGCTGCGAGAAGTTTGTTCATGGTGTGGGTCTCCTTTTTGGAATCGAACTGCACAGGTCAGGAAGCACGGCGACGTGCGCCCGCGCCGACCAGCCCGAGGCCGGCCAGCAGCAACGCCCACGTGCCGGGTTCGGGCACGGCCGCGACGGGTGCGAGCACATAGAGGCTCGGGGTTTCGCCGACGATGTAGATGACGCCGTCCGCATCGATCGTGACGCCCTCGGCGTCGTCGGCGATGCCGCGGAAATCGAACTGGCCGAGGATCTGACCGCTGCGGCTCACTTCGAGCAGCTTCGCCGACTCCTGGCTGTAGATCAGAAGGTTGTCCTGGTCGGCCGAGCCGCGCAGCGCCGGGACCGTCGTGAGCACCTGGACCTCGGAGAGATCCAGCGTGCCGAACAGCGTGGCGAAGAGGTTCGCGGGCGGGACCAGTTCCGTGATCGTCGCCGCGCCGGTCGCGAAGTCGAGCGCGACGTCGTACACGGCCTGGGGCGTCTTCTCCTTCACCATGAGGAAGCGCCCGGTGAGTGGGTCGTAGGAGACGCCCTCGATGCCGACATTGCCCACCGTCGGTCCGACCGACACCGAGGGGAGGGTGCTGCGCCCGATCGCGGAACCCGCCTGGTACGTGAAGAGGTAGGCATCCTGCAGACGCTCCTCCGTGATGACGAAACGGCCATTGCCCACATAGGTCAGGCCTTCCGTGTCATCGAAGCCGAAGAGATTCATCACGCTCAGCTGGCGCCCCTGTTTGTCGACCTCGACCACGTAGTCCCCCTCGTCGCCGAGCACGAACAGGCTGCCGGTGTCCCAGTTCCAGGTGACGGCGGAGGCTTCGGATGCCGTGAGCGTAGGCAGGCTGTAGGTCGCCACGTGTCGATAGTCGGCGAGGTCGAGAGCCGACACCGCGGCAACGGTCGGACCGGAAGCGACGAGTCCGAGCGCAAGAAAGATCGTTCGAAAGGACATGGGATGGCTTCCGCGTTGAGCAAGCCCGCAAGGATGCGAGCCGAGCATTGCGCGAACAAATCGGACGATGATGCGTTCGGCACATGGCGCGTACGCGATCGATACCCCCGTGGTGCACCACCCGTGGTGGATCGGCCAGTCCTTGTAGGAGCGGGCCATGCCCGCGAAAGGGATGGTTCCGGGTTAGGCGCTGCCTTGCATCAACCGCTTTCGGGGCCATGGGCCCCTCCTACAGGTCCATGGGCCCCTCCTACAGGGCCATGGGCCCCTCCTACAGGGCCACGGGCCCCTCCTGCAACGCCATGGACCGCTGCTACCGGAACCGTCACTTCGGTCGCGGCCGTTGGCCGGGGGTGACCGCGCGCTTGCGATGGCAGCTTGCCTCCCGGCCGGCGGGTCGCGAGAATCGAGTGGGCCATCCCCCGTCACCGGAGACTTTCCGATTGAAGACTGCACTCCTCGTACTGGCTTTTTGCCTGATCGCCCCGGCGGGCGCCGTTCTGGCCGACGGGTCGGATGGCCGCGTGGCCCGTGACCTCTCGGCCAGTTGTGCCGCCTGCCACGGCACCGAAGGCCGCAGCGTCGGCAAGTTCGCGGCGCTTGCGGGCCAGGACGCCGCGAAGCTCGTCGAGAGCCTGAAGGCGTTCCGCGACGGCACCAGGCCCGCGTCCGTGATGCACCAGCACGCGAAGGGCTACACCGACGACGAGTTCGCCCTCATCGCCGACTTCTTTTCCCGACAATCCGCCACAGGCCGCTGAGCCGGAGCCATCATGGATCGCAGATCGTTCGTCAAGGCGGTGGCCGGGCTCGCCGGCATGCCCCTCGTGTCCGGAGCGCCGGCCGTGCTCGGTGCTGCACGGCCTGTCGTGGTCGTCGTGGGCGGTGGCTTCGGGGGCTGCACCGTCGCACGGTATCTTCGCCTGTGGGACCCGGGCATCGATGTCCTGCTCGTCGAGCGTCAGGCGCAGTTCGTCTCGTGCCCGATGAGCAACCTGATCCTGAGCGGCGACCGGACGCTCGCCGAGAACACGTTCGCCTACACCGCGCTCGAGAAGCTCGGCGTGACCCGCCTGCGGGCGGAGGTCACGGCGATCGACCACGAGCGCCACGAGATCGTCGCGGGCGGCCAGCGCATCCGGTACGACCGCCTCGTGCTGTCGCCCGGCATCGATTTTCTGTGGGACACGGTGGCCGGTCTCGACGCCGAAATCGCCGAGAGGACGGTGCCGCACGCCTGGAAGGCCGGGCCGCAGACGGTACGCCTCCGCGCGATGCTCGAAGCGCTGCCCGACGGCGGCAGCTATCTGCTGTCGATCCCGAAGTCGCCGTACCGATGCCCGCCCGGGCCGTACGAGCGCGTGAGTCTCGTCGCCTCGTACTTCAAGCGCGAGAAGCCGAGGTCGAAGGTCCTCGTGCTGGATGCCAACCCCGACATCGTGTCCAAGAAGGGACTCTTCCTGAAGGCGTGGTCGGAGCTGTATCCCGGGATCGTCGACTACCGGCCCAACGCCGCCGTGCTGGAGGTCGATGCGAAGCGCGGTGGCGTGACCACCGACTTCGACACGGTCGAGGCCGATCTGCTCAACGTGATCCCGCCCCATGGCGCCGGCCGCATCGCGCATCTGGCGGGGGTGGTGAACGTCGACCAGCGCTGGGCCGGCGTCGACTTCCAGACGTACGAGTCCACTGTCGTGCCGGGCATCCACGTCCTCGGAGACGCCACGTCGGCGTCGCCCACGCCCAAGTCCGCGCACACCGCCAACAACCAGGCGAAGGTCGCCGCAAGCGCCATCATCGCGGCGATCCGCGGAGAGGCGCCCAACGCCGTGCCGGTGTCCGCCAACACCTGCTACAGCTTCGTCTCCTCGTCGGAGGCCGTGCACGTCGCGGGCGTGTACCGGTTCGACGCCGCGAAGCGCGCACTCGTCACAGTCGAGGGCACCCTCGGGGTCTCGAACGAGCGCACTGCGCTCGAGGCCGACTACGCCCATGCGTGGGCTGCGAACATCTGGCGAGACACGCTCGGGTTCCGTTGACCTCCGAATCCGATCCGATGGTGTCGGCGGCGGTGGAGCAGGTGGCCAGCGCCCGGCTGCCCACGCCGCACGGCGAGTTCGACATGCAGGTCTGGCGCGTGGTGGGCACCGGGGTCGAGCACGTCGCGCTCACGATGGGCCACGACTTCGATGCGGCGCCGGTGCTCGTGCGCGTGCACTCCGAGTGCCTGACGGGCGACGTCTTCGGGTCCCGCCGCTGCGACTGCGGGCCGCAGCTCGATCTGGCCCTTGCCCGGATCGCGGCCGAGGGGCGTGGCGCGGTGGTCTACTTGCGCGACCATGAAGGGCGCGGCATCGGTCTCGCGCACAAGCTCCGCGCGTACGGGCTGCAGGACGCCGGCCACGACACCGTCGAGGCGAATCACGCGCTGGGCTTCCCCGCCGACCTCCGCACCTACGATGCCGCGGTGCAGATCCTGCGGGGTCTAGGCATCACGCGCGTGGCCCTTCTCACCAACAATCCCGCGAAGGTGTCCGCCCTGCGGGCGCTCGGCATCGAAGTGGCGCAGCGGCTTCCCCACATCATCGCGGCCGACGACGAGTCGGAGCGCTACCTCGACACCAAGCGCGTGAAGCTCGGGCATCTGCTGCCCGACGATTGAGTCGGCCCTCGGAAGTCCGGCAGCTCAGGCTTCGGATCGACGCCGTCCGAAATTCCCGTCGGCGGCAGCGTCCGGCAGGTTCGCGGTCGCCGGAATCAGTGCATATGCACTAGAATCCGCGACATGGCAGCGCCATCCCCCATCCCCGACGCCGACGACCGTCTGTCCGGCTGCACCTGCTCCCGTCTGCGCCGGCTCACGCGCCGCGTCACCGCGGTGTACGACCATGCGCTTGCCGCCGTCGGCCTGCGGGTCACGCAGTTCTCGCTGCTCGCCAATCTGCGCGGCCATCCTGGTCTTGCGATGACCGATCTGGCGGGTCGCCTCGACATGGACAGGACCACGCTGACGCGCAACCTCGCACCGCTCATCGCGGCCGGTTGGGTGGAGGTCACGCCGAGTCCGGAGGACGCCCGCCGTCGGCTCGTCCGCATCACGGCATCAGGCGAGGAGACATGGCGTGCTGCGCGGACGCACTGGCGCCGCGCCCAGGGGGAGGTGCGGTCGACCATCGGCGACGAATCGCTCGCCGTGCTGCATCGACTCGTCGACGACACCCTGCCACTGTTCCGGCCCGCCGAGGGCCCGGGAGACCACGAATGAATCCGACTGTCGCACGCTCCATCTGGCCGGTGATGCTCACCTCGGCGGCCATCCTGATGATCACGATGGGCACCCGGCAGTCCATGGGTCTCTTCATCTCGCCGCTCAATACGTCGACGGGCCTCGGTGTCGTGGCGATCAGCTTCGCGATGGCGGTGGGGCAGTTCACCTGGGGGGCGTCGCAACCGATCTTCGGCGCCGTCGCGGATCGCTTCGGGACGGCGCGCGTCGTGGCCCTGGGCGGCGTGCTGCTCGCGCTCGGCATGGCGCTCACGCCGTTCGTGAAGGGCGAGTGGGCCCTGTTGCTCACGCTGGGTTTCATGAGCGCGGCCGGCGCGGGGGCCGGGAGCTTCTCGATCCTGATCGGCGCCACCGCGCGCCGCCTGCCGCCGGAGAAGCGGGCCTTCGCGGCGGGTTTCATCAATGCGGGCGGCAGCTTCGGGCAGTTCGTGTTCGCGCCGCTCAACCAGGTGCTCATCGCTGCCTTCGGCTGGGTCTCGGCGCTGCTCACCATGGCGGCGACGACGCTCGCGACCATCCCGCTCGCGCGCCTGCTGCGCCAGACGCCGGCCCAGGCGGCCTCGTCGAACGCGGCGCTGCCGCCGGGGCCGGGCATGCGCGAGCAGCTCCGCATCGCGCTGCGCGATCGAAGCTACTGGTGCCTGCATGCCGGGTTCTTCACCTGCGGCTTCCACGTCGCGTTCCTGGTCACGCATCTGCCGGGGGAGGTCCAGCTCTGCGGGCTTTCCGCGGGCGTGGCCGCGACGTCCCTCGCGATCATCGGCCTCGCGAACATCGCGGGAAGCCTGACGGCCGGTGCGCTGGGCAACGTCTACCGCATGAAGCATCTGCTCTTCTGGATGTACGCCACGCGCGCCGTCGCCATCGGCATCTACCTCGCCGCGCCGAAGACGTCGCTCACCTTCTACGCGTTCGCGCTCGTGCTGGGTTTCACATGGCTCTCCACCGTGCCACCCACGGCCGGGCTCGTCGGCAAGCTGTTCGGCACCCGGTACCTCGCCACGCTCTTCGGGCTCACGCTGCTCTCGCACCAGACCGGAGGCTTCTTCGGCGCGTGGCTGGGCGGGCTCGCGGTCGTGAACACCGGCAGCTACGCGTGGATGTGGTACGCCGACATCGCATTGGCCCTGGGCGCGGCCGTCGTGAACCTGCCCATCGTGGAGGCGCCGCTCCGGGCGCGGACGGCGGCGGCGTGAATCCGCAGGCCGCCTGAGCGCGGTGCACCGCCGGCTCGCCGAAGTCCGCGTGGCGACGACGGTCGACGGGGCTGCCGCCGGTGCTCAGGCGCTCGCGGTCTCGAGTGCGACGATGTCCGCGGTATCGAGTTGCAGCGTCGCTGCCCCGAGGATCTCGATGAGCTGCGCCACGGAGGTGGCGCTGGCGATCGGCGCGACGATGCCCGGCCGGGTCATCAGCCACGCGAGCGCCACCTGCGCCGGCGTCGCGGTGTGTTTGGCGGCCACCGCATCGAGGGCTGCCAGCACGAGGCGGCCGCGATCGTCGAGGTACTTCTGCACCCACGCGCCGCGCGGGCTCTTCGCGAAGTCGGCCTCCGTCCGGTACTTGCCGGTGAGGAAGCCGCTGGCGAGCGGGAAGTACGCGATGACGCCGACGTCCTCGGCGACGGCGACGGGGGCCAGGTTCTTCTCGTACTCGGTGCGTTCCAGCAAGTTGTAGTGCGGCTGCAGCGCCTCGTACCGCGGGAGCCCGAGGCGGGCACTGACGGCGAGGGCCTCCGTGAGGCGCGGCCCGGTGTGGTTGGACGCGCCGATCACGCGCACCTTGCCGTCGTGGACGAGGCGCGCGTGCGCCTCCAGCGTTTCGTCGAGCGGCACGTCCGCATCGTCGATGTGCGACTGGTAGAGGTCGATGTGGTCCGTCTGCAGGCGTCGCAACGAGGCTTCGGCGGATCGCAGGATGTGATCGCGCGAGAGCCCCTTGCTGCCGTCGCCCATCGCCATCCCGACCTTCGTTGCGATCACGACGTCGTCGCGGCGGCCGCGCTTCGCGAGCCAGCGCCCGAGCACGGTCTCGGACTCGCCACCCGTGTGACCGGGCACCCAGGCGGAGTACATGTCGGCGGTGTCGATCAGGTCGAAGCCTGCGTCGACGAACGCGTCGAGCAGGGCGAACGACGTGGTCTCGTCGGCCGTCCAGCCGAGCACGTTGCCGCCGAAGGCGAGGGGGGCGACGGTGAGTCCGGATCGTCCGAGCTTGCGCTTCTGCATCGAGTCACACTCCATTTCGAGCGACGCCACGGACGGAATGCCGGGCGATCACGTGACCCCGAGGGTAGCAGCGCAGGGTTGCGGCTGTGCGTCGACGATCGCCGGCCCGTCGATCCGTCAGGCACGGTCTGCATCGATGGGCCGGACGGTGCCCGTGGGCGTGCAGCCGCCGACAACGGCTTTGCGTTGCGATGCGCCGCGGTGCCATCATCCGCGCGCTCCATCCGTCGCGAATCTCCCTGTGCCAACCATGTTCCGCTTCCACCGGCAGTCCGTCTGCCTGATCGCCATCCTGTCGTTGTCCGCGTGCGCCGCCGGCGGGCGTCCGTCTGCCGCCGTGCCTACCGCGTGGCCAGGCGAAGTGCGGGCGGCGGTGCGCTGGACCGCGCGGTTCGCGGTGGGCGGGCAGGTGCGCGAAGTGCTGGTCGCACCCGGCGGCCGGGTGATCGCCGATCAGGTGATCGCCGTCGTCGATCCGGCCCCCTACGAGGCAGCCCTCGCGGATGCCGCAGACGATCTGGGCGCGGCCGAGCGGCGCCTCGCCGAGATCGGGAACTACATGCGCACCGATGAACTCCGGGCGTTCTCCCCCTCCGTGACGGCGGACGAATCGATGGCGGCGCTGAGAACCGCCGTGCTGGAGGCGGAGATCGTCCGCGCGGACGCCGGTACGCGGGCCCGCTTCGCCACGCTCTCCCGCGATGCCGCGGCGCTGCGGGCACCGGCGCGCGGGCGCATTGCGCGGGTCGCCGTGCAAACCGGAGACATCGTCCGCGCCGGAGACCCGGCAGTGGAAGTGGAGGACGACGCCCGACTCGAGGTCGTGGCGTCGGTGTCTTGTCGCGCCGTGCCCGGCTTGCGGCCGGGTCGGCGGGCTGGCGTGTCGCCCGTGGGCGCACCGGGTGTTCCGCTCCACGGGCTCGTCCATCGGATCGGACCCGTCGATCGCGATGGCCGCTGCGACGTGGCGCTTGCGGTCGTCGAGCGGGCATTCCTGCCGCTCGGATCGCAGGTCTTCGTCGCATTCCCCTGAGGTCGTCCGCATCGCCGCCTCCGGGGGGCGATTGTCGAATCGGGAGGTTTGACACTCGTCGGACGCGCTGTCTATACTTCGTTCACGGTTTAGATTTAGTCTAATTTATCGCAGCGGAGTGCTACGAGACGTGCGCTTTCGCCCACCAGTGCTTCGTGGGTAGGCGTTTCGAGACACCCCGTCCGGCGATTCATTGGTTCTCGACCGCGCTTTTCGCGCCGGGCCCATCTTCCCTGTGTCCGGCGATCCCGTTCCAAGAATGCAATCCGGAGGCAAGCAGCCATGCAACTCAAGGGTTCCAAGACCGAAGACAATCTGAAGGCGGCATTCGCCGGCGAATCCCAGGCCAACCGTCGCTACCTGTACTTCGCAAACAAGGCCGACATCGAAGGCCAGAACGACGTCGCCGCGCTGTTCCGCTCCACCGCGGAAGGCGAGACCGGCCACGCCCACGGCCATCTGGAGTACCTGGAGCAGGTGGGCGACCCCGCCACGGGCCTCCCGATCGGCGCCTCGCGCGACAACCTGAAGGCCGCCGTTGCCGGCGAGACGCACGAGTACACCGACATGTACCCGGGCATGGCGAAGACGGCCCGCGGCGAAGGCTTCGACGAGATCGCCGACTGGTTCGAGACCCTCGCGAAGGCGGAACGCTCCCATGCCAACCGCTTCCAGAAGGCCCTGGACGCGCTGGCCGACTGAGCCCGACCGCAGCCGCAGTGATGGAGGGGGCGCTGCGCGTCTCCTCCGCCGCGATGGCCGGCGTCCTGCCGGCCCGCGGCGCCCATGATTTCCTTTCCTGCCCCGATTCTTCCCAGGATTCCCGCCATGCGTGAAGGCAGCCTCGAAGCCCCGACCCGCCACCCCATCGACTGGAAGAATCCCAAGTTCTTCGACGAAGAGGATCTCTTCGGCGAGTTGGAGCGCGTGTACGACATCTGCCACGGCTGCCGCCGCTGCGTGAGCCTGTGCAATTCCTTTCCGACCCTCTTCGATCTGGTCGACGACAACCCGACCATGGAAGTCGAAGGTGTGGCAAAGGCCGACTACTGGAAGGTCGTCGACCAGTGCTTCCTGTGCGACCTCTGTTACATGACGAAGTGTCCGTACGTGCCGCCGCACGAATGGAACGTGGACTTCCCGCACCTGATGCTCCGGGCCAAGGCGGTGAAGTTCAAGAAGGGCGAGGTCACCTTCCGCGACAAGCTGCTCTCGTCCACCGACACCCTGGGCAAGCTCGCGTCGATCCCGGTCGTCGTCGAGATCGTGAACAAGGTGAACCGCACGCCGGCCACGCGGAAGTTGATGGACGACGTGCTGCACATCCACAAGGACCGTCAGCTGCCGGAGTACGACAGCGCGAAGTTCCGCAGCACGGCGAAGCCCGATGCCTCCTTCCCGGTGAAGCCCGGCAAGCAGACGCCAGGCAAGGTGGCGATCTTCTCGACCTGCTACGTGAACTACAACGAACCCGGCATCGGACACGATCTCATCCGCATCCTCAAGCACAACGAGATTCCGCACGTCGTCGTCGAGAAGGAGAACTGCTGCGGCATGCCCAAGCTGGAGCTGGGCGATCTCGACGCGGTGGAGCGCCTGAAGAACGGCAACATCCCCGTGCTCGCGAAGCTCGCGAGGGAGGGCTACGCGATCCTGACCGCGGTCCCGTCCTGTACGTTGATGTTCAAGCAGGAACTGCCGCTCATGTTCCCGGACGACGCCGACGTGCAGCTCGTGAAGGACGCGATGTTCGATCCGTTCGAGTACCTGGTCCTGAGGCACAAGGACGGTCTGTTGAAGACCGACTTCTCGAAGCCCCTCGGCAAGGTGTCGTACCACATCCCCTGCCATCTCCGGGTGCAGAACATGGGTCAGAAGACGCGCGAGATGTTCGAACTCGTGCCGGACACCAAGGTCACTGTCGTGGAGCGATGCTCCGGTCACGACGGGACCTGGGGCGTGAAGTCGGAATACTTCGAAGGGTCGATGAAGATCGGCCGTCCGGTGTTCAAGGCGATGGCCGCACCCGCTCCCGACTATGTCAGCTCCGACTGCGCCATCGCCGGCCGCCACATCATGCAGGGCATGGGCAAGACATCCGCGGACAAGCAGCATCCGCTCACGCTGGTCCGCATCGCCTACGGTCTCTGACCCTGCCTGCCCATCCGGAACCAAGAGAATGCACGCCATGCCATCGATCACCCGCGAAAGTCTGATGACCCTCGAGGCCTACGCCCGCAACCGCAACGAGTTCCGCGCGAAGGTCATGACGCACAAAAAGGCCCGCAAGGTCTACCTGGGCGACAACCTCACGCTGATCTTCGAGGACGAGCTGACGCTCCGATACCAGATCCAGGAGATGCTGCGCATCGAGAAGATCTTCGAGGAGGAGGGCATCCAGGGCGAGCTCGACGCGTACAATCCGTTGGTGCCCGACGGTAGCAACTGGAAGGCGACGATGCTCATCGAGTACCCCGAGGTGGAGGAGCGCAGGCGCCGCCTCGCGGTGCTGAAGGGCGTCGAAGACAAGGTGTGGGTGCGGGTGGCCGGGCACGACAAGGTTTACGCGTTGGCCGACGAGGATCTCGAACGCGAGAACGACGAGAAGACGTCCTCCGTGCATTTCCTCCGATTCGAACTCACGCCGACGATGAAGACATCGTTGCGCGACGGTGCGGCCCTGGGGATCGGCGTCGATCATCCCGAGTACGCCACGGCCCTGGAGCCGGTGCCGTCCGCGATCCGCGAATCGCTTCTTGGGGATCTCTCGTTCTGAAGAACATGCAGATATCCGCATGGCCCGCGATCGTCGCACTCGTTGCCGTTGCGGCGACGGAGGGTTGTTCGAACATGAAGCCGCGCGAAGACACGCCGGAGGAGCGTGCCCAGCAGGGGTACGTCCGGACGAACGAGGTCGACGAGCGGTTCAGCATCACCAAGGACGTGCCGCGCGAGAACCCCCATGTCGACCTGCCGGCGACATCGCTTCCCGACGAGTGGCTATCGTTCAAGGTGCGAAACCTGGGGGTTCATCGATTCGCGATAGCCCCCAACTCGGTGACCCAGGGCAGCGACGGCATCGTGCGCTACACCCTGCTCGTCCGCACCGCGGGTGGCGTCGACAACATCACGCATGAAGGCATGCGCTGCGCCACCAAGACCTGGAAGCTCTATGCGATCGGCCGCGACAACGGCGAGTGGTCCCGCCTTCCGGATCCCGTGTGGCGCCCGATCACCCTCGCGAGCCTCAATGCGGCCCGGTTCTCGCTGTCCAAGGACTACATCTGCGTGGGAGACGGGGTGCGGTCGTACGATGCGAAGACGATTTCCGCCCGCATTCGCGCCTCGAACGAAGGTCGCCTCTACCTGATGGTCCGCTGACTGATGGCCTGCTGACTGCTGTTCCGCTGACTGCCGTTCCGCTGACTGATGGTCCGCCGACCCGCGTGGTCGGCGATCGTTGCGGCAGGACGCCCGCACGACGCTCCCGGCATTGGGCAACGCCTGCCTAATCTGGGACAATCCGGGCGCGTCCGGAGACGGCCATGCCGCCGTCACCGACCGACCCCTCCACTTCCCGCCCGCGAGCCATGGCCAAGTTCCTGATGTTGATCGGCGTGATCGTCGCCGTGGTGCTTCTCGTCAAGAACTACCAGCGATCGCTCGCGCGCCAGGACGAGAAGACCGCGGACCAGCCGGCTCCGGCGAAATCCGAGGACATGGTCCGTTGCGATCGTTGCGGCGTCCATCTTCCCAAGAGCGAGAGCTTCCTCTCCCAGGGGCGCTATTTCTGCTCCGACGACCATCGTCGTCTCGGCGCCTCCGGGCCCGACCGCTGAAGCGGACCGTCATCGAGACCGCGTCGAGACGCATGGGCCCGCCCGACGACGGCAAGCGTTCGCTGGACGGCCTTTCCGGCGCGCTCGAATACCCCGACAGCCACTGGCGCTCCCTCACCTACTTCAACACCTACCGCATCGCGGTCGCGTTCGTCCTGCTCGTCGCCACAACCGCCCTCGGGAAGAGCCTGCTCCTGGGCTCGTGGAATCAGCCCCTCTTCATCTCGGTCAGCGTCGCGTACGTGCTCTTCTCGGCGATGAGCTTCGCGACCATCGTCGCGCGGCGGCCGGGCTTCCCCGTCCAGCTCGCCATCCAGGTCTGCGGGGACATCCTCTTCATCGTCCTGCTCCTGCACGCGAGCGGCGGCATCTCGAGCGGCCTCGCGCTGCTCCTGCTCGCTAACCTCGCCGCCGCCGGCATCATCAGCCGGGGCCGGCTCACGCTATTCTTCGCCGCGCTCGCCTCGGTGGCGGTGCTCCTCGAACACACCTACGAGGTGCTGTTCTTCTACGGCAGCTACACGATGTACGTGCAGGCGGGGCTGCTCTCGATCGGCTACTTCGCGACGGCTTGGCTGGCGCACGCCCTCGCCAAGCGCGCCGTGGCGAGCGAGCAGCTCGCTGCCCAGCGCGAGGTGGATCTCGCGAGCATGGCGCAGGTGAGCCAGCTCGTGATGCAGGACATGCAGGACGGCGTGATCGTCGTGGACTCCCGCGGCGTCGTGCGGCAGATGAACCCCCGTGCGGAGGAACTGCTCGGCCCGGCGCCCCGCCCGCGGGAGCTGCTGCTGAAGGACTACAACCCGGGCCTCGCCGCGCGGCTCGCCCGCTGGCAGGAGAACCCCGAGGCGGGCTTCGATCCGATGCGCACGATCCTCACGCAGAAGGTGACCGCCGCGCGCTTCGTGCCGGTGGGTCACCAGGACAACCAGGGCGTGGTCGTGTTCATCGAGGACCTCACGCGCATCCAGATGCAGGCCCAGCAGATGAAGCTCGTGTCGCTCGGCCGGCTGACGGCGAACATCGCCCACGAGATCCGCAATCCGCTGTCGGCGATCAACCATGCCACCGAGCTGCTGCAGGAGGAGAGCGGCATCGGCGAGACGCATCGCCGACTTCTGCAGATCATCCACGACAACGCCCAGCGCCTCGATCGCATGGTGCAGGATGTCCTGCGGCTCAACCGGCGCGATCGCGCGGTGCGCGAGACCGTCGTGCTCGGTGATTTCCTCCGCAACTTCGCGCTGCAGTTCTGCCAGATCGAGAAGGTCCCGGAGGAGGTCATCCGCGTCGACCTCCGCACGCTGCCGTCGGTGAGCTTCGACCGCAGCCACCTCAACCAGATCATGTGGAACCTGTGCCGCAACGCGCTCCGCTATTGCAGGCGCGAGCCCGGCAGCGTGTCGGTCATCGTGGAAGCGGGGGCCGCGACCGGTACAATCGAATTATCCGTTGTGGATGACGGGCCGGGCGTCGCGGAGTCGTTGCGCGCCCATCTGTTCGAGCCCTTCTTCACCACGGCATCCAGCGGCACCGGCCTCGGCCTCTACATCGCCCGCGAGGTCTGCGAAGCGAACGGGGCGAGCCTGAACTACGTGGAACGGCAGGCAGGCGCGCAGTTCACCGTGGTGATGAAACACACATGAGCACGATGTCCGGCCCGCGCCAGCGGCCGGGCGGGTCATCTCCGGGAGAAACGCCTTGAAGCGCAGGGAGCCGAACACGAGCGGCGTCATCAGTCGCACGGTCCTCATCGTGGACGACGAGGAGGACATCCTCGAACTGATCGAACTCACGCTGCTGCGCATGGGGCTCGAGGTGGAGCGCGCCATGCGGGTGGAGGAGGCCATCGAGAAGGTGAAGGCCGGCCATTACGACCTCTGCCTGACCGACATGCGTCTGCCCGACGGCGAAGGGCTGAAGCTCGTCGAGTTCGTGTCGCAGAACGTGCGGGATCTTCCCGTGGCGGTCATCACGGCCCACGGGAACACGGAGAACGCGGTCGCCGCGCTGAAGGCGGGCGCCTTCGACTATCTTGCGAAGCCGGTCTCGCTCGAGCAACTGCGTTCGCTCGTGAAATCGGCGCTCTCGCTGCCCTCGGCGCAGCCGAAGGTGGCGTCCGACCAGGGGCTCATCGGCAGCTCGCCGATCATGCAGCACGTGCGCGACATGATCGAGAAGCTCGCCCGCAGCGAGGCACCGGTGCACGTCACCGGCGAATCCGGCAGCGGCAAGGAACTCGCCGCCCGGCTCATCCATCAGCAGAGCGCCCGCCGGGACAAGCCGTTCGTGCCCGTGAACTGCGGGGCGATCCCCGAGAACCTGATGGAGAGCGAGTTCTTCGGCTATCGCAAGGGCGCCTTCACCGGTGCCGACGCCGATCGCGACGGTTTCTTCCAGGCGGCCCACGGCGGCACGCTCTTCCTCGACGAGGTGGCCGACCTGCCCCTGCCGATGCAGGTGAAGCTGCTGCGTGCCATCCAGGAGAAGAAGGTCCGGAAGGTGGGCTACACGCAGGAAGAGGCGGTCGACGTGCGGATCATCAGTGCCACGCATCAGAGCCTCAGCGAATGCGTCGAGGCGGGCAAGTTTCGGCACGACCTGTACTACCGCCTGAACGTCATCGAACTGCGGATGCCGGCGCTGCGGGATCGCCGGGAGGACGTCCCGGTGTTCGCCAACTTCATCCTCGACCGCCTCGCCCGGCACGTGGGCACCGCACGCCCCGAGATCGAGTCCTCGGCGATGAAGGCGCTCCAGCAGTACGACTTCCCGGGCAACGTCCGTGAACTGGAGAACATCCTCGAACGGGCCCTCGCGCTCTGCAGCGGTGGTCGCATCACCGAGGACGACCTCCAGATCACGCCGCCCGAGATCGTCTCGCGCGAGGCGGCGCCCTCCGGCAGCAACGGCAAGTGGCCGCTCCAGGACTATCTCGATCGCGTGGAGAAGGAAGCCATTCTCGAAGCCCTCGAGAAGACGCGCTTCAACCGCACGGCGGCGGCCAAGCTGCTGGGGATCACGTTCCGGTCGATCCGCTACCGGATGGAGCGGCTCGGCATCGAGTGATGTCCTGACGCGTGGGAGATCGTCCTTGAGCGTGGTGGATCCGCCTGCGGGCGTCGACGCCGATGGATGGGTGATGGGCATCCGACGCTGCCCATCCCCCCACTGCGATCCCCGGCCGGACGGCATGCCGATCGAACTGCTGGTGATCCACAACATCAGCCTGCCCCCCGGAGAATTCACGGGTGAGGCCATCGCTGATCTCTTCCTCGGGCGGCTCGATTGCGATGCCCATCCCTACTACGAGCGTCTCCGCGGCGTGCGCGTCTCCGCGCATTTCCTCGTCCGCCGCGACGGCAGGGCGGTCCAGTTCGTCGCATGCGGTCAGCGCGCATGGCACGCCGGGGAGTCCCGCTGGCGCGACCGCACCCGATGCAACGACTTCTCGATCGGCATCGAGCTGGAAGGCACCGACGAAGTCCCGTTCACGGACGCGCAGTACGCCACGCTGAACCTGCTCGTCGGACGACTGCGCGCGGTCTATCCGATCGTCGACATCACCGGCCATTCGGACATCGCTCCGGGCCGGAAGACGGATCCGGGGCCGTGCTTCGAGTGGGGCAGGGTGTCGGGGTGGCCGCCGAGACCCTGATCGCTCCACCGGGCCCCCGCCCCTCTGCCATGGACATCTTCTACACCGACCACTTCGTCCTGCCTCTTCCGCCCGGGCATCGCTTTCCCATGGAGAAGTACGCGCGGTTGCGGGAGCGTGTGGCTGCCGCCGGGTTGGCGGACGGCGGGCGTATGCGCGAGCCCGCAGCGGCCACGGACGTCGAGCTGGAGCGGGCGCACGATCGGGCCTACGTGCAGCAGGTGCAGGCCGGGACGCTCACGTCTGCGGAGATGAAGCGCATCGGCTTCCCCTGGACGCCTGCGATGGTCGAGCGCTCCCGGCGCTCGGCGGGGGCGACGCTCGAGGCCTGTCGCGCAGCGCTCGCACGGGGCATCGCGGTGAATCTCGCCGGCGGCACCCATCACGCGTTCCGCGATCGGGGCGAGGGCTACTGCGTCTTCAACGACAGCGCGGTCGCGGCCCTCGCGATGCAGGCCGAGGGGCGCGCGCGGCGCGTTGCCGTCATCGACTGCGATGTGCATCAGGGAAACGGGACCGCCGCGATTCTCGCAGGGGACCCCTCGGTCTTCACGTTCTCCATCCACGGCGCGAACAACTTCCCCTTCCGCAAGGAAGAGAGCGACCTCGACATCGAACTGCCGGACGGCACCGGCGACGAGGCGTACCTAGCGGCGCTGGAGCAGGGGGTCTGCCACGCGCTCTCCGCCGGTCAGCCCGACCTGGTGATCTACCTGGCGGGTGCCGATCCCTTCGAGGGTGACCGGCTCGGGCGGCTCGCGCTCACCAAGGCAGGCCTGGCTGCACGCGATCGTCTGGTTCTCACGCTGGTCCGCGACGCCGGGCTGCCGATCGCCATCACCATGGCCGGCGGCTATGCGCGCCAGATCGACGACTCGGTGGACATCCACTTCGCCACCGTCTCGATCGCCCGCGAGTTCCTCGACCGACGCTGACCGGAGGCGGCTTTCCGCACCCGAGTTGCGACTGGCGTGCGGTGCTGACTCTTACATACGCACGCAACATATCCGGTGTCTGAAAGCGCTTGACTCTCCCATCGCTGGCACTAGAATTTGTTTGCTGAACACGCACAAGACACAACATCTTGTGTTCGACTCCGATGCCTAGTGCAGGAGTCCCCATCACAGCACTATATCTAGGGGGTCGAGTTCGGCGGCGAGGGATGCTTTCCTGCCCGTCGGAAGCGGCCCCGCAACCATCGAGGAGAGCGCATGCAGATCGCCACCGAAATCCAGAAGGTGTCGTCGAAGGATCCTTCATTCCCGTCCGCCGAGAGCGAGACTGTGCGCGAAGCTCGGTATGGCGAATACAAGGTGATCCGTCGCAACGGTGCCGTGGTGGGTTTCGAGCCGGGCAAGATCTCGGTGGCGGTCACCAAGGCGTTCATCGCCGTGAACGGTGGTCAGGGCGCCGCATCCGCGCGGGTGCGCGAGCTGGTCGCCCAGCTGACCGAGGCCGTGGTGGGCGCGCTGATGCGCCGCCAGCCACAGGGCGGCACGTTCCACATCGAGGACATCCAGGACCAGGTCGAACTGTCGCTCATGCGCTCCGGCGAGCACGACGTCGCCCGCGCGTACGTTCTCTATCGCGAGGAGCGCACCCGCGAACGCGCCCGTCTGAAGGAGTCGCAGGCCGACGCACAGCCGCAGATCGTCCACGTGAACGACAACGGCACGCTGCGTCCGCTCGACATGGGGAAGCTGACGGGTCTCGTGACCGACGCCTGCGCGGGGCTCGGCAAGGCGGTGGACCCGGCCATCATCCTGCAGAGCATCGTGAAGGACCTCTACGAAGGCGTGCCGATGGACGAGGTGCGCAAGTGCTCGGTGCTCGCCGCCCGCGCCCTCATCGAGAAGGACCCCGCCTACAGCTACGTCACCGCCCGCCTGCTGCTCGACATCATGCGCTTCGAGATCCTGGGCGAGCCCGAGACCCAGGGCGGCATGGAGACACGGTACGGCGAGTACTTCCCGCATTTCATCAGGAAGGGCATCGCCGCGGGCCTGCTCGACGAGCGCCTCGGCACCTATGACCTCCCCCGGCTGGGCCAGGCGCTGAAGGCGTCGCGCGATCTGAAGTTCGGCTACCTCGGCCTGCAGACCCTGTACGACCGCTACTTCCTGCACATCGAGAACCGTCGCATCGAACTGCCGCAGGCGTTCTTCATGCGCGTCGCCATGGGGCTCGCCCTGAACGAGGTCGACCGCGAAACGCGCGCGATCGAGTTCTACGACGTGCTCTCGTCGTTCGATTTCATGAGCTCCACGCCGACGTTGTTCAACGCCGGCACGCAGCGGTCCCAGCTCTCCAGCTGCTATCTGACGACGGTCTCCGATGACCTCGAAGGCATCTACGAAGCCATCAAGGAGAATGCGCTCCTCTCCAAGTTCGCCGGCGGTCTCGGCAACGACTGGACGCCGGTCCGGGCCCTGGGTTCCTACATCAAGGGCACGAACGGCAAGAGCCAGGGCGTGGTCCCTTTCCTCAAGGTGGTGAACGACACCGCCGTGGCCGTGAACCAGGGCGGCAAGCGCAAGGGCGCGGTGTGTTCGTACCTGGAGACGTGGCACCTCGACATCGAGGAGTTCCTCGAACTGCGCAAGAACACCGGCGACGACCGCCGGCGGACGCACGACATGAACACCGCCAACTGGGTGCCCGATCTCTTCATGAAGCGCGTGATGGAAAACGGCGAGTGGACGCTCTTCTCGCCCGCCGACGCCCCCGACCTGCACGACAAGTTCGGCCGCGCCTTCGAGACGGCCTACGCGCGGTACGAAGAGAAGGCCGCCCGGGGTGAGCTGAAGCTGTTCAAGAAGGTCGCTGCCGTCCAGCTGTGGCGGAAGATGCTCTCGATGCTGTTCGAGACGGGCCATCCGTGGATCACGTTCAAGGACCCCTGCAACATCCGTTCGCCCCAGCAGCACGTGGGCGTCGTGCACAGCTCCAACCTCTGCACCGAGATCACGCTGAACACGTCCGATACCGAGATCGCCGTTTGCAACCTGGGTTCCGTGAACCTCGTCGCCCACATGAAGGACGGGCAGCTCGACATCGACAAGCTGCAGCGGACCGTCCGGATCGCCATGCGGATGCTCGACAACGTCATCGACATCAACTACTACGCGGTGAACAAGGCCCGGAACGCCAATTTCAAGCATCGTCCGGTCGGTCTCGGGATCATGGGGTTCCAGGACTGCCTCCACGAGATGCGCGTCCCGTACGCGTCCCGCGAAGCCGTCGAGTTCGCCGACCGCTCCATGGAAGCAGTCGCGTACTACGCCTACTGGGCTTCCAGCGAACTGGCGCAGGAGCGCGGCCGCTATTCCACCTACGAGGGGTCGCTGTGGTCCAAGGGCATCCTCCCGCAGGACACCGTGAGGCTGCTCGCCGAGGAGCGCGGCGGGTACGTCGAGGTCGATGACTCCGCCACGCTCGACTGGGCGGCCCTGCGTGCCCGGATCGCGCAGCACGGCATGCGCAACTCGAACTGCCTCGCCATCGCCCCCACGGCGACCATCGCCAACATCGTGGGCGTGTCGGCCTCGATCGAGCCGAACTATCAGAACCTCTACGTGAAGTCGAACCTCTCCGGCGAGTTCACGGTCACCAACGAGTATCTGGTGCGCGATCTGAAGGACGCAAAGCTCTGGGACGAAGTGATGATCGCCGACCTGAAGTACTTCGACGGCAGTCTCGCCCAGGTGGACCGCATCCCGGCCGAACTGCGGACCCTCTACGCGACGGCTTTCGAGATGGACCCTTCATGGCTGGTCGAGGCGGGTTCGCGCCGGCAGAAGTGGATCGACCAGGCGCAGTCACTCAACATCTACATGGGCGGCGCTTCCGGCAAGAGGCTGGACGACACCTACAAGCTCGCGTGGAAGCGCGGGCTGAAGACCACCTACTACCTGCGCACGCTGGCGGCGACGGCGGCCGAGAAGTCGACCGGTCGTGGCGGCGAACTGACGGCCGTGTCCGCTCACGGCAGCGGGATGTCCGCGGCCGAAGGGCCCGCCACGGAAGCGAAGTTCTGCGGCATCGACGATCCCACCTGCGAGGCCTGCCAGTAAGGCGGTTCCGTCAACTCTGCGATCGCACCCGGTGGCCACGGTCCACCGGGGCGGTCCGGTAAAGGAAGAAGAGCCCTACATGCTTAGTTTCGAAGACGACATCGTTCCCACCCCGGCGCCCGTCCCCACGTTCCCGGCAGGCGCCGCGCTCGGCCTGCAGTCGGTCGTCCCGGATGGTGGGCGACCGGCGGTGTCCCGGCCGTCCCGCCCAGTACCGACCGACAGCGTGGCGCCGAACATCCTGGCCCCCAACTTCCTGGTTCAGCCGGCGCCTGCGGTCGACGCGGAAGTCCCGTTCCGACGCATCCGGGTCGAGGACAAGCGCGTCATCAACGGCGACGCCGACGTGAACCAGCTCGTGCCCTTCAAATACAAGTGGGCGTGGGAGAAGTACCTGGCCGGCTGCGCGAATCACTGGATGCCGCAGGAGGTCAACATGAGCCGCGACATCGGCACATGGAAGGATCCCAATGGCCTCACCGACGACGAGCGCCTGCTCGTGAAGCGGAACCTCGGATTCTTCGTGACGGCCGACAGTCTCGCGGCGAACAACATCGTTCTCGGCACCTATCGACACATCACGGCGCCCGAGTGTCGCCAGTACCTGCTTCGCCAGGCCTTCGAAGAGGCGATCCACACCCACGCCTATCAGTACATCGTGGAAAGCCTGGGACTCGACGAAGGCGAGATCTTCAATGCCTATCGCGAAGTCGCCAGCATCCGCGAGAAGGACGAGTTCCTGATCCCGTTCATCGAGACGCTGACCGATCCGCAGTTCCAGACGGGCACGCTCGAGAACGACCAGAAGCTGCTGCGCAGCCTCATCGTGTTCGCGTGCATCATGGAAGGGCTGTTCTTCTACGTCGGCTTCGTGCAGATTCTGGCCCTGGGTCGCCAGAACAAGATGACGGGCGCGGCGGAGCAGTACCAGTACATCCTCCGCGACGAGTCGATGCACTGCAGCTTCGGCATCGATCTGATCAACCAGATCAAGATGGAGAACCCCCAGCTCTGGACCGCCGAGTTCCGCGACGAGATCCGCGGGCTGATGCAACGGGGTGTCGAGCTCGAGTACCGCTACGCCGAGGACACGATGCCGCGAGGCGTCCTGGGATTGAACGCGCCGATGTTCAAGGAATACCTCCGCTTTGTCGCTAACCGCAGGTGCCAGCAGATCGGGCTCGACGCGCTGTATCCCGGCGCGACCAATCCGTTCCCTTGGATGTCCGAGATGATCGATCTCAAGAAGGAAAAGAACTTCTTCGAGACCCGCGTCATCGAGTACCAGACCGGTGGTGCACTCAGCTGGGACTGACGGATTCGAACGACGGGCGCGGATCCGTGTGGATCGCGCGCCCCGATGGCAGTCCTCGGATCGCCTCCGGCGGGACGAGTTTGCAGGGGCTCCCCGGGTGATCGACGGGGTGTCGAACGTACGGGCAGCAGGTCGGCATCGCCCAGGGACGTGTGGTGTGGAACGGACGCCCGGTGTGCGGCGTCGCATGGAAGGTCGGTGCGGTGGGTCGCCCGGAACTCACCGGGTGGCGCCGCGATGGCCGGCAATGGTGTTCCGCCTGCGATGCCGACGTATCCGGAGCCAGCCATCGCACTCCGGCGCGGTCCGATCAGTGAAAGGAGCAGCGAGCTTCAGCAGCAATTCGAAGCGGAAGCAGCGACTGAACATCCCGTCGCGAAGCCGCGTGATCGAGCGAAGGAGGCGGGTGCCGCCAGGGCGCCTCGCCGCATCGTCCTTCAACGTGTCGTCTGCGCCGGCACCCTCCCGGGGGCGTGCCGGTGTTGCGCATTCCAGTTCTCCGAGTTCGTTTACCGAGGTCCCACCGACCACGAATCCCGTCCGTGCATCGATCGGCGAGCGCGTCATCGCGTGCGCTGCCGATGCGTCGCGACGAGCGCATGCCGATGTCCGACATCGGCACGCGAAACGGCTGCACGGGGCACGCAACGCGATAAGCATGTTTCTTGCGTTGGCGCGTCCCTGCAGTCGCGCGAGGGCAGTCGATGTCGTGAGTGTTCGCGCGCGAATGCGTAGTTCAACTCTCATCAGGAGGTAGCGACATGGCAGTTGCCAAGAAGAAGGTTGCGGCGAAGAAGCCCGCTGCGAAGAAAGTCGCCGCGGCGAAGAAGCCCGCGGTGAAGAAGGTTGCTGCGGCGAAGAAGCCGGCAGTGAAGAAGGCCGCCGCGGCGAAGAAGCCGGCAGCGAAGAAGGTGGCGGCGAAGAAGCCGGCGGCAAAGAAAGTCGCCGCCAAGAAGCCGGCGGCAAAGAAGGTTGCTGCAGCCAAGAAGCCGGCGGTGAAGAAGGCTGCGGCCAAGAAGCCGGTGGCGAAGAAGGTTGCCGCCAAGAAGCCGGCAGTGAAGAAGGTGGCAGCGGCGAAGAAGCCGGCAGCGAAGAAGGTTGCCGCCAAGAAGCCCGTCGCCGCCAAGAAGCCGGCGGCAAAGAAGGTTGCAGCGAAGAAGCCCGTCGCCGCCAAGAAGGCCGTCGCAGCGAAGAAGCCCGTCGCCGCGAAGAAGCCCGTCGCGAAGAAGGCTGCACCCGCGAAGAAGGTCGTAGCCGCCAAGAAGCCGGCTGCCGCGAAGAAGCCTGCTGTCGCGAAGAAGCCTGTCGCTGCGCCGAAGAAGGTGGCGGCACCCAAGAAGCCGGCCGTGAAGAAGGCCGCACCCGCGAAGCCGGCTGTTGCCCCGGCCCCAGCGGTCGCCGCGCCGAAGCCCGTGTCCGCACCGGCAGCGTGGCCCTTTCCAGTAGCGGGTAGGCCGAACTAAGAGCTACCCAGATGCCTGCGGGCAGCCCTGCATCCGTGATGGATACCAGTCTCTGATCCGCAGGCTCTTGGCCTGATTCGTTCGTACGCCGGTCCCCACCGCCGGTTCGCACCATCGCCGTACTGCTTCCCCGTTGTTCAGCGGTGGCGAAGGAATCTCTTCCGGTTCCCTGTCTCCAGTCCTCACCGTACCGTCCTCGCCGTATCGTCCTCCCGCCCCCGTCCTCACCGTCCCGGCCTTCGCCGGTCCTTGCATGGTGTGGTCGCGCAGCAGTCCTTCCGCACTGCATCTCCCGGATCCCCGAGCGTGACCTGTCGCGCAGCGCCATCGCGCCTCACGGATGCGTCGACGACGGCAGCCTGGTGCCGGGCGCGTCCGACTGCGTGTATGGTCCGCCTCTATGTCCCTTCGCGGATCCGCGTGGAGTCTCGCCATGAACCCTGTCATCGCTGCCGCCGTGGGCGCGCATGCCATCGTCCGTGAGCTGGTCGGGCCTTTGGTGCTCCTTGTCTTCCTCGTGGGCCTGGTCTCTCCAGCCGTCCACGCAGACAACCAGATGCTCGAGGCGGTCGTGACGCACCGGGTGACCGGGACGTACGCCGATCTTCGCGAGCGCGTCGTGTTCGCCATCGAGGAGCAAGGTCTGGTGGTCGCGAATGTCGCGAAGATCGGCGAGATGCTCCGCCGCACCGCCGCCGAACTGAAGGAACCCCCACCGCCCTTCGCCGAGGCCGAGGTGATCGAGTTCTGCTCCGCGCGACTGTCGCGCGACGTCACGCTCGCGGATCCCCGTTACCTGGCGTTCTGTCCGTACGCGATCTCGCTCTACAGCCTCGAGGCGGAGCCCGGTGTCGTGCACGTGGGATACCGGCGGCCGTTGGCGCCCGGTGCGAATGCGGCGCTCGCAGAGGCCCTGCGGCGGGCCGAGGCGCTGCTCGCCGCTATCGTCGCCTCGGCCATCGAGTAGCGGGCGCCATGGAACGCAAGCGCCTCACCAGTACGCGGATCCGCTCGGTCGGCCATGACCCGTCGTCGCAGACGCTAGGGAGCCTCTGCATAGCCTGCGCGGATCGCGTTGCAGTCGGAACAGTCACGCAACTGCGACCGGTGGCAACGCGCGAGGCGCAGTCGATATCGGGATATCGACAAGCCGAGCAACGCGGCCAGCGATCGCAGTTCCACGTAACCCAAGCGGCGCAACCCTCCGGGACGGGGCCTTCCGGGCGGCTGACATTGTCGGCACAGGCCGGCTTGCACGAGTGCCTCCAGCATCGACGTCGGCCTGGTCCTTCGCCTCATCCGCCCGGAAGACCTCCGTCGCGACCGCGCAGGCTACGCAGTGGCTCCCTGCACATCGAGTTTCCCGGCGGATCGATCGTGCAGTACAGCCGGGTGTCGCCGGAGCTTCATCGCCGCCTGATGGCGGCGCCTTCCCCGGGAAGCTTCTTCCAGGATCGCATCGAGGACGAGTTCACCGCGCGGCGCATCCGCTGAGGCTGGGGGGCTGTCAGCACTCCGGCTCGCCGACATCCGGACGCGGATCGGGATCGAACCCGAAGCGCGCGCCCGCCGGACCCTGCGGCAGTCGCCCGAGCCGGAGGCGCCCATCGGCCAGAGCAATCCAGGGCGCCTCGTCGGGCCCCGCTCCCTCGATCCAGCGCGTGATGGCAGCGTCGTCGAGAGGATGGCCCGCGGCATCGACCAACCGTTGCACGAGCGCCGCGAGGTCCCGGTCGACCAGGATGCCCGGGCCGACGTCGGTGACGAAGAGCACGCGTCCGGCGTCGTCCAGCCACGCTTCGCGCACGGCGCCGGCGGGGGTGCCGACATGGGTGGCGAGTCGGCCGGCCTCATCGAGGGAGAGGATCCACGGGGTCGCATCCAGCGTGACGAACACCCGTTGCGGCCCATTCTGGAAGTACCAGCGGCCGCGTTCATCGACCGCGTAGTTCCGGCCGATGAACGCCACGACGGCCGGGTTCGTGATCGGATCGCCCTTCAGCAACCATCTACCGCGCGCGTCCAGGGCGAGCCAGCCGTAGGCGAACGGGACGTCCGGCCACTTCGCCATCGCCTTCCTCACGATCTCGTCCATGCCCCGTCCTCTGTGCGTAATCGTCGGGTGACTGCCATCCCGGCGCCGTATGATCCGGCCATCCACCCACCGTCGGAGTTCATCCCATGGCGCTAGTTCTGCACTACGGATCCGGATCGCCGTTCGCGTGGCGCGTGTGGCTCGCCCTCGAGAGCAAGGGCGTTCCGTACGAACTGCGCATGATCTCGTTCTCGGATCGCGACCACAAGAAACCGGAGTTCCTCGCGCTCAATCCGCGCGGGAAGATCCCCGTCCTCCAGGACGACGACTTCGCGCTCTACGAGTCGGCCGCGATCATGGAGTATCTGGACGAGCGGTTCCCGGCCACGGTCGCGCTCTTCCCCGGCGATGCCCGTCAGCGCGCGTGCATCCGCCGTCTCGTGCTGGAAGCCGATCACTACTTCGGGCCGTCGTTCGACGGCCTGTGGGACACCCTGTTCGCGTCGAAGGGCCCGTGGGACGACGACGTCGTCGCGCGCGAACTCGAACGCTTCGCCAACGAGATCGTGCGATGGGAGGCCCTTCTCGGGGCGCCGTTCGCAGCCGGCACCGACGCACCGACCGCCGCCGATTTCACGCTCTATCCGCATCTCGCGCTCGCCCTCCGGCTGGAGAAGCGCAAGCCCGATCTCGCGATCCGGCCTCTCGTGGGCCCCGTGCTCGGCGCGTGGCAGGCGCGGATGGAAGCGCTGCCGTACTTCGCGAAGACGCTGCCGCCCCACTGGAAGGCTTGAAGCCGCCGAAGCTCACCCGCGCTTGATCCAGATCATCCACCGCGACGACCGTCGGGCGACACAATCGAGGCATGCCGGCGTGCGTGGCACACCGGGGCATCGACAGGAGAACGAATCGTGTGGAAGACCTGCATTCTCGCGGCGGCGATGCTGGGCCCGCTGGCCCTTTCCGTGTCCGCGGCCGAGGCCGTCGACGAAGGCCGCGCGGTGTTCGATGCGCGCTGCAAGATGTGCCACAAGATCGAGCGGATCGCGCAGATCGCGAAGCGCACGCCCGAGGACGAGCGGGCTGCCAAGTGGGCCAAGTTCCTGCCCTCGCACGCGGCCGGGGTCGATGCGTCCGGCAGGGAGGCGGTGATCGCCTACATGCTGTCGGCGATCGCTCCGCAGTAGTCCGCGCGTCCTCCGCCGCGCGGCCGGTGCGGGGCGCCGGCGAGATACGCGCCGCGCGCGCCGGGGTTTCGATACCATTGCCCGTCACCCTGGAAGAACCACTGGAGCGGGCATCGTGAACAAGATTCTCCTCGGCTGCGTCGCCGACGATTTCACCGGCGCGACCGATCTCGCGAGCACGCTCGTGAAGGCCGGCATGCGGACGGTCCAGTTGCTCGGCGTGCCGCGACCGGACATGGCGGTGCCCGACGCCGACTGCGTCATCGTCGCGCTGAAGTCCCGCAGCAATCCTGCGCCCGAGGCCGTGGCTGCGTCCCTCGCCGCCCTCGACTGGCTGCGCAGGGCCGGCGCGCAGCAGTTCTATTTCAAGTACTGCTCGACCTTCGATTCGACCGACAAGGGCAATATCGGCCCGGTCGCCGACGCCCTCTGCGATGCGCTCGGCACCGACTTCACGGTCTTCAATCCCGCGTTCCCGACCAACAAGCGCACCGTCTATCAGGGCTATCTGTTCGTGGGCGACGTGCTCTTGTCGGAGTCGAGCATGCGGCATCACCCGCTCACCCCGATGACCGACGCCTCGCTCGTGCGCGTGCTCGGCCGGCAGACGCCGCGCAAGGTGGGCCTCGTCCCGCACGCCACGGTGGCGAAGGGCGCCGAGGCGATCCGCGCCGCGATCGCGCAGTTGAAGCGCGACGGCTGCGGACACGCGGTGCTCGATGCCATCGGCGACGCCGATCTGCTCGTGCTCGGCGAGGCCTGCGCCGACATGCGGCTCGTGACCGGCGGTTCGGGCATGGCGATGGGCCTGCCTGCGAACTTCGTGCGCCAGGGGCTGCTCACGCCCGGCCAGGCGATCCGGCTGCCGGCCGTGAGCGGCCATGCGGCGGTCCTCGCGGGCAGCTGCTCCGCCGCGACGCAGGGTCAGGTCGCGCTCATGAAGCAGACGCACGACGCCTGGGAGATCGACCCCGTCGCGATCGCCGATGGACGCGATGTCGCCGGCGAGGCGCTCGCCTGGGCCGCGCCGAAGCTGGGTGACCGACCGATCCTCATCTACTCGACCGGCTCGCCGGAGCAGGTGAGCGCGGTGCAGTCCCGCCTCGGTCGCGAACATGCCGGGGCGCTCGTGGAGGAGACGCTCTCCAAGATCGCGAAGGGACTGGTGACGCGTGGTGTGCGGCGGCTCGTCGTCGCGGGTGGCGAGACCTCCGGCGCCATCGTCGGCGCGCTCGGTGTGGAGGGTCTTCAGATCGGCGCCGAGATCGACCCCGGCGTGCCGTGGACCGCGAGCCTCGACGAGCCGCGACTCGCGCTCGCGCTGAAGTCGGGCAACTTCGGGACGCCCGATTTCTTCACGAAGGCCTTCGCGAAGTACGGCTGAAGAGCGGGGCGACCCGCGCCCGCTCCCGATTCCAATCCCGCCGTGCGGCGCGCCGCCGGCCACTGAACGGGGCATCGACCGCGATGACCGAATCCCAGATCCGAGAACAGATCGTCGACCTCGGCCGCTCGCTCTACGACCGCGGTCTCACCCATGGGTCGTCCGGAAACTTTTCCGTGCGTCTCGACGACGGCTATCTCGTCACGCCGACCAATGCGTGCCTCGGCCGGCTCGACCCCGCGCGCATCTCGAAGCTCGATCACGACGGTCGCGTCGTCTCCGGCGACAAGCCGTCCAAGGAAGCTTTCCTGCATCTGTCGATGTACGCGAAGCGCGCATCGGCCGGTGCCGTCGTGCATCTCCATTCGACGCATTCGGTGGCCGTGTCGGTTCTGGAGGGTCTCGACGATGTGGAGCCGATCCCTCCGATCACCGCCTACTACGTCATGAAGATCGGGAGGCTGGCCCTGGTGCCCTATTTCCCGCCGGGCGACGCCGGACTCGCCGGTGCCGTTGCCGAGGTCGCGACGAAGCATCACGCCATCCTGCTGCGCAATCACGGACCGGTGATCGCGGGAACCGACCTCGAATCGGCGATCTACGCCACGGAGGAACTGGAGGAGACCGCGAAGCTCTTCCTGCTGCTGCGCGGGGAGCGCCTGCGGCTGCTCTCGAAGGTCGATGTCGCGGAACTGGAGCGGCGTTTCCAGCCCTGAGCGCCCTGCCGCGATGCGGGGCATACGTCCGGAGGTGTGGCATGACCGTGCGTCACCATCGTCGTTCCCGGCGCTGCGCCGCGGGCCTGCTGATCGCGTTGTGCGCAGCCGCCTCCCCGGCCACGGCGCAATCGCCCGACCATCTCCTGGAGCGCTACGGCCAGCTTGCCCGGGCCGCGGACCCCGCCTTCGAGCGCTTCTCTGCCGAGCGCGGACGCGCCTTCTACTTCGCGCCGCGGGTGATCATCGGTCTCGGGGAGGCGAACTGCGCGTCGTGTCATCTCGACGATCCCACGCAGGCCATCCGGGCGCATCGTGCGAAGGTGCTGTGTCGCGCCTGCCACGTGATCGACGAGTCGGAGCATCCCGATCCGGCCCACGCGAAGAAGCGGCATCTCGGCGCATTCTCGCCGGCCGTGAACCCCGAACGCTTTCGCGACTTCGACCGCGTCGAGCGCCACTTCGAGGTGAACTGCCGGATGGTGTTGCAACGGGCCTGCACGGCGCTCGAGAAGGGCGATCTCATCACCTGGTTGATCACGCTGCGCTGAACCGCAGCGTGCGGAGCGTCGCGATGCGGCGACAGTGCGGGCGAAAAAAAAAGCGCCCGTCGGGGCGCTTCTGCAAGGGAGGTGAACCTGTTGTCGGCCGACGAATCCGGGGCTGCACCGTCGACCCGGGCAGGTCGTCGATGCCGGTGCGACCGGCGGCCCGTATGCGGAATCAGCAGTGCAGGAAATCCGACCAGCGTCGCCGCGGACCTCCGTAGTCGCGGTCGGCGCCGGAGAGATCCCATCCGCTGTTCTCTTCCTCGTCGATGCGCATCTCGTAGTCGACGATCTGACGCAGCAGCGCCTCGGCACGGATCGCGGTCTCGTCGTCCCGGGCGGCACGCATGGTGAGTCCGAGGAGCGACTTCGCTTCGCGGTAGTCGCGATCGCTCTCGATCGGCCGCGAGAAATGCGTGAGGTTGGTCGGGTGGGGTTCCCAGGTCGATTGCCCTTGCATCATGGTCTCCTTCCGTCGAGTCTCGATCGTCACCCTTCACACTTACGCAAACGCGGTGCCAACCCGCCCCGCGCGCGCAATGTGTGACGTGCTACGTCAGGACGATGCTACGCCATGCGCCGAAACGCCATCGCAGGAAAAGCATAGTCCCCAGCAGGACGACGTAGCCCAACGCTGCAGCCCACCCGCCCGTGGTGCCGAAACCGAACTGCGGGAGGAAGTGCACCCACCCTTCGCCCGGTGCGAAGGACGCCATGTGGGCCACCGGCACGAACACGCCCCAAGCGAGCAGCAGCAGGTAGAGCGTCGGCGTCTTCACGTCGCCGGCGCCGCGCAGGCAGAACGCGCTCGCGAGGTTCAGCGCATCGAAGACCTGGTACGCGCCCGCGATCCACACGAGCCGTACGCCCAGCCGCACGACCTCGGCCGATCCCGGATGGCTGCTGTCGCTGAACAGCGGCACCAGCCAGGGGCCGGCAAGCGCGATGACCACGCCGACTGCGCCCATGTAGATCACCGAGAGCCGGATGATCGTGCTGCCCATGCGATTGGCCCAGTCGCGATCCCCGGCGCCGATCGACTGTCCGACCAACGTCGTCCCCGCCATCGCGATCCCGATCGCGGGCAGATAGGCGATGGCCGTCAGCATCATCACGATCTGCGTGGCGGCGCCCTCCACCGCGCCCAGACGGACCTGCATCAGCTGGAAGAGGGACATCGCCACGAGGTCGACGGCGGGGAAGAGGCCCGTCGGCACCCCCACGGCGAACATCTTCCGCAGACCGCGGGCGGTGGGGCGCCACGTGCGCCGCGTGCGATAGGGTGACTGGAATGGCGCCGAGAGGAAGAGCCACATCGACAGCGCGCAGCCGAGTCCGATCGACGCCGTCGTCGCCCAGGCCGACCCGGCCATGCCGAGCCCGAGTCCGAAGATGAGTATCTCGTTCAGCACCGCGTTCACGACGGCCACGGCGAGCATCACCGCGAGCGAGACGCGGGGTTTCCCGATGCCGTTGAAGAAGCCGGCGAGACCCCACAGCATCACGGAGAGCGGGCCGCCCAGCATGCGTGGCATCCACCAGTCCGACGCGAGCGCGACCACCTGGGGCGGCAGCCCGAACCGCCCGAGGATCCATTCCCCCTGCGTCGCGAGCACCGCGAAGAACGGCACCGTCGCGAGCGTGGCCCACAGACCCAGCCAGGTGCTGCGGGCCGCGCGGGCGCTCTGTCTCGAGCCGTAGGCCTGCGACACGAACGTCTGCACGGCAAGCCCCACACCGCCGAAGCCCAGGAGGAACACGATCGCCAGGAAGTGCACCGCGCCCATCGCGGCCATCGCCTCGACGGAGATCCGGCCCACGAACCACGTGTCCGTGAGGTTCAGCACCAGTTGCACCGCACTGTTCAGCATGAGCGGCAGTGCCAGTGCCATCACGGCCCGCAGATCCACCCGGCGATGCCCGTGGGCGTCGTGCCGCATGGCCGGCAGGCGCGAGGGAACCGGTGACGGGATGGGGGTATCCATGGGAGTCTTGATGGGTGCGGCGGGGCGGTCCGGGCGCATCCGCAGGGCGGGCCCGCCGGGACGGGGACGGGAAGCTAAACAGATTCGGAGAAGGCGGCAATGGAAATGTTCACGCGATCTGCGTATCGGCGCGCACTCCTGCGTGCCGGCCTGGCAGGCATCGCCGTCGGGATCGGCGGACCGGCGTTCGGTCAGCCGCTGCCTGTGCTGATCGAGCAGCCCGTCGGCGGTCTGCGCTTTGCGCCGGGTGGGCAGGTGTTCGCTGCCGGTGCCGTGGCTGCGGAGGGTCACGGTCTGGTTCACGCGGTTCTCGACCCGTGGCTGCCCCTGGACGAGGCGTATGCCTTCGTCGAGGCCCATCTCCGATCGCTCGGCCGGCCGATGCAGGCCCTCTGCGGCATGGAGCTTCGCCTGCCCAGGCAACTCAGCCGGGAGGAGTTCGACGCCTTCAATCAGCCCTACGTCCAGCGCCTCATCGAGTGGGGGCTCCTCGTCGAGGGACGCAACCCCGTGTCGCGGACCAACGTGGCGCCGGCCATGGACCCGCCCGAGCAACCCATGCTGCACGGTTTCACGTTCTCGACGCCGGGGCTCGACGGTCGCCGGGACTTCGTGATGGCCGGCATGACCGAGACCGGCCCGGGCGGACGCGTCATCGCCCTGGGCGACACGTCCCCGGCCGGCCTGCGTGAGAAGGTGCGCCACGTGATCGAGGCCGTCTCGCGGCGCCTGGAGGGCCTCGGTCGCCGGTTCGATGATGCGAGCCACGTCGAGTTCTACTCGGCGTTGCCCGCCGAGGGGCTGGTGACCGACCTGCTGATCCCGGCCATCGACGCCGCCGGACGCCGCGGCCTGCGCTGGCACTTCGGGCGGCCGCCGGTCGCGGGTCTGGAGGTGGAACTCGAGGCGCGCCGCGCGTCGCGCGAGACGGTGCTCGCCACCCGTTGAGGCGGGCAGGGCGGGTCAAATGAGGGCGGGCCGTGTCGGTCAGTCCAGTACCAGCAGCAGCGGCTGGTGATCCGATGCGGTCGTGAGCGCGTCCACGGCCACGCGACGCACGCCTGGCGCGAGATCCTCGGTCACGAAGGCGTAGTCCCAGGTGCCGAGCGGCAGGTGCCCGTCGTGCACCCCCACCGTCGGCGGATGTGGAGCGCCGCCGTTCGCGAGCGGCCACGCATCGATCCACCGCGGCATGCCGCTGTCGAGCGGTGCCTGCATCCGGGCCCGCAGGGGATCCTCGGGAACGAAGTTGAAGTCACCGCAGATCACGGCCGACGGCGGACGCGGTGTCGATGCGAAGGGTTCGTCGGGGGAGCCCGCCACGCGTGGCGCGAGTGCATGGCCGCACGCTTCTGCATGCAACGTCCGCAGCGCCTCCACCTGGGCTGCGCGCTGCCGGACGGAGTAGTACTCGAGGTGCGTCGTCAGGATCCGGACCGGCCCGGACGGCGCCTCGATCACGGCCTCCAGGGCTAGCCGCTGCATGCTCGGCACCGCGGGGTCGGCCGGCCATGGCAGGAGGTGCCGGTAGACCTGATGGACCGGCAGGCGCGTGAAGATCGCATTCCCGAAGTGCCGACGTCCGCCACGGCCGTCGTCCTGATCGGTCGCGATGCCGTACAGCGCGCGATGGTCCGGCAGCGCTGCGGCGAGCAACGCCATCTGGTCCTCGCCCGCGCTGCCCGCGAGCCCTCCGAAGTTCACCGCGATCTCCTGCAGGCAGAGCACATCGAAGTCGGCCATGGACAGCGCGTGCCGCGCGATCCGGACCGGGTCCACCCGGCCATCGACGCCGCGGCACCACTGGGTGTTCCAGGTGATCAGCGTGAGCGGCATGATCTATCCCGAGGCAAGTGCATGCCGAGGCCGGAAAAAACAAAGCCCCGCGAACGCGGGGCAGGGGTTCCGGATCCGTCGCTCGCCGCGCGGGGGCGGAGAGGAGTGCTCCGGGAAAGCGCCGGGCGGCGCGACGCCCGAACGGATGTCGGCACGCGCCCTCGGTCCGCTCGGTCAGGCGTGCAGCGGTTTTCGCTGCTCCTGTCGTTGCGCGTCGGCCAGGGCGGTCGACGGGATCGCCATCGCGTCGTCGTCCAATCGGGTAGACCGCGCGTCGACCCGGTTCGCGGCGTCCTTGCGACGCTGCTCCTCCTCCTGGGCCATCTGGGCCCAGTACAGCCACTCGAACTCGAAGCACATGGCCACCTCCTGCAGTGTGTGAGCACCAGTCTTGTTCTTGTCGAGGGAATCCTACGCCCGGTTTTTCGGCGGTGACAACCGAATCCGATGCTGCGTTGCGCAAGGCGGGCGGTTACCCTCCGCGGGTCGCCGATCCGATCGGCAGTCCTCCCGACACGATCCCGTCGACCCCGTGAGCCTTGCCGAATCCCTGATCCGCCTCGTGCGCGTTCTGCGCGCCACCGGCATCCCGGTGGGGGCCGACCGCCTCATCGTTGCCGCGCGGGCGCTGGCCCTCACCGGCGTGGCGCGGCGCGACGACGTCTACTGGACCCTCGTCGCGCTTCTGCTGTCCCGCCGTGAGCAGCTGGAGATCTTCGATCAGGCGTTCCGCGCGGTCTGGGAGTCCGGGCCCCCGGCTGCGAGCACCGCGCCCGGCAGTGTTGGGGCACCGACCGCCGCGGACGAAGTCCCGGACGATGTCGCGCGCCGGGTGCTCGATGCGCTGGCGGCGGAAGCGGCGCCCCCGGAAGTCGCGGTCGCAGAGGCCGACGAGACCGAGGCGCTGGTGGTCCATGCCTCGGCCCGGGAGCGGCTGCAGCGGGCGGATTTCGGCACCATGACACTCGAGGAGATGCAGGAGGCCCGACGCCTCATGGCCCGCCTGCGACTGCCGATCCCGGAGCAACCGACGCGTCGCCGGCGGGCCTCGCCCCACGGCCCCCGCATCGACCTCCGCGCAACCTTGCGGGCCGGCCTCCGGACGGGTGGCGAGATCGCGACCCTGCGTCGCAGCGCGGTGCGGCGCCGCCCGCCGCCGCTCGTCGTTCTCTGCGACGTGTCCGGGTCCATGCAGCAGTACGCGAGGATGTTCCTGCACTTCCTGCATGCGGTGACCAACGACCGAGATCGCGTCCACGTGTTCCTGTTCGGTACCCGTCTCACGCCGGTCACGCGCCAACTGCGGCATCGGGATGTCGATGCCGCGCTGCGTGCCGTGGCCGAGGCCGTTCCCGACTGGTCCGGCGGCACGCGGATCTCGGCGAGCCTCGCAGAGTTCAACCTGCGCTGGGCGAGGCGCGTCCTCGGTCAGAACGCCGTGCTCCTGCTCATCACCGACGGACTCGATCGCGACGGTGTCGACCAGCTCGACGTCGAGGCCGACCGACTCCGCAAGGCCTGCCGGCGTCTGCTCTGGCTGAATCCGCTGCTGCGGTTCGACGGATTCGCGCCCAAGGCCGCCGGCATCCGCGCGTTGCTTCCGCACGTCGATGCCTTCCTGCCGGCGCATAATCTGAAGAGTCTCGAGGATCTGGCGCGCGTGCTCGCCCCCTCCCGCCGCGTCGCGCCGCACACAACTTCGCACACAAGGAACACCCCCGCATGGAAATGATGGGCGAGCAGATCATCCCCCTGCCGCAAGGCGCAGTCTGGGATGCGCTCAACAATCCGGACATCCTCAAGCAGTGCATCCCCGGCTGCGACAGCGTCGAGAAGGTCACCGACAACGAATACAAGATCTCGATGGTGGCCGCCGTCGGCCCGGTGAAGGCGAAGTTCACCGGCAAGCTCACCATCGTCGATCCGCAGCCCCCCCACTCGTACGGGCTCGCCTTCGAAGGCTCGGGCGGCGTGGCCGGATTCGGCAAGGGCACGGCCGACGTCTCGCTCACGCAGGAATCCGACGACGTCACCTGCCTCACCTACCGGGCCACGGCCACCGTCGGCGGCAAGCTCGCCCAGATCGGTTCACGCCTGATCGATGGCGTGGCCCGCAAGATGGCCGACGGGTTCTTCACGAAGTTCACCGCGGCGGCGACCGTCGCTGCCGGACTCGCGCCGGAGCCGGACGCCGCCGACGCGCAGCCCGAGGCGCCGAAGCGCCGCGGATGGTTCGGGCGCAAGTCGGACGACGAGGCCCCGGGCGACGCCTGATCGGCGTGCCGCGCGACATGGGGGTTTCTGGCGACCCGTCGCCGGGCGTACGCTCGACCCGACAGGATGTGTGCCGTTAGTCCTGGAGGCGGATACGAACGGGGAGCCTGACCTGGATCACGCGGTAGCCGACGGGTCGATGGAACATGCGGGCGCCTCCGGGGTGCCGGGGCGGTCCATGCCCATGCGATTGGCCCCGCTTGCCGTGCTCCTGCTGTCGCTGGGCATCACCGTGGCCTTCTGGGTGTTCTCCCGCGTCGAGTCGGATCGTGCCGCCGAGCAACGTTTCGCCAGCCTCGCCAGCGAACTCGTCGCCGGCTTCGACCGTCGACTGGCGGCGGCGGAGCGGCAGGCATCGGCCGTGGCCGGGTTCGCGAGCGCCGGCGTGGCCGCCGGTGCCGGGCCCGGTGCCGGGCCCGGTGCCGCGCTCGCCCTGCGCGTTCCGCACGCGGACCTCTCCCGCCATGTCCTGCAGCAGCGTGCGGCGTCTCCCCGATACCGCGTGTGGCCGCCGGCGGAGCGGGCCGTCCACTATCCCGTCGTCCGCGCCGACGTCGACGATCCCGGCACTCCCCCGGGCTACGACCTCGCCGGTGATCCAGCCCGCCTCGATGCGATCGATCGTGCCATCCGGACCCGGCAACCCGCCATCACGGTCACGATCCCGACGCCGGAGGAGGCCTCCGGAGCCGCCGCCGAAGCGCGCGTGGTGGTGGTTGTCTCCGTCCCCCGCGTCGGCTCCGCCCCTCGCGTCGCCAGCAGCGTTGCGGCGGATCCGGGTGTGATCGGCGTCGTCGCCGTCTCCCTTCCTGTCGCGCAGCTGGGCCTCGAGATGGTCGCCGGCGCGCCGGGCACGGCGCTCGTCGTCACCGTCCGTCCCGCCCAAGCGGGTCCTGTCACCATCGATACCCATCCCGGCCAGCCGCGTTTGCCGCGCCTTCCGGCGACGGTGCGAACGCTGCACCGTGGCGGCATCGACCTCGAAGTGCGGGTCGAGGCACTGCCGGCCTTCGGCGACCGGACGGGCGGGGCGGACCTGCGGATCCCGTTCGCCGGGATCGCCCTGGCGCTCTTGCTCTATGCGCTCGTCGAATGGCTGTCCCGGCGGGACGCCGCCGTCCGCAGCCGCCAGGCCGGCGAGCTGGCCCTGTCGCGCGAGCGATCCCGCCTGCAGTCGCAGATCTCCCTGGCGCTCGTCACGGGTGCGCCGTTCGAGGACGTGGTCGCGATTGCGCTGCGAGGCGCAGAGTCGTTCGTGCCGGGGTGCCGCGCGATGTGGTCGACGGTCGACGACGTCGGCAACCGCCGGGAGCGCCTCCATGGCGGTGCCTGGAACGCTTCGGCGGACGGACGGGCCGAGGGCGGAACCGATCTTTCGTCGGCCCCCGGGTACCTCGAACTGCTCCGTGCGAACAGTCTCGTCGTGGTGGCGAACGTTCACGAGGATCCGGTCGTCGCGGGCGTGCGCGAGTGCATGCTGGCCGCGCGCGTCCAGGCGTTCGTCGATGTCCCGGTCCACCAGGGCGGCGGGCTGCGCGGCTCGCTGCGTGTGGATGTCGACACGCCGACCGCGTGGACCGCCGCGCAGCTGCGTGATCTTCGCGAGATCGGCGACACCATCGCCATCGCTCTGGAGTTCTCGCAGGCGCGGGCGACCCGCGATGCCGCGTTCGGTCAGGAGGCGGCGAGCCGCCATTTCCTCGACGCGGTCCTCGACGCCCTGCCGCATCCCGTGTTCGTGAAGGACGCCGGACACCGCATCCTCAAGATCAATCGCGAAGGGGCGCGCTGGCTCGGACTGCCGAAGGAGGCAGTGGAGGGGCGCACCGACGCGGAACTGGTCGGAGAGGCGGCCGCCAGCGTGGCGATCGCCGAGGATGCGCAGGCCCTCGCCTCGCCCGGGGTGCTGTTCCGGACGCTCATCAAGGGCCGTCTGCCCCACGCGCCGGGCGAGGTGCTGGTCAGCAAGACGGCGGTCGACCTCGGTGGCGGACGCCTGCACCTGATCGGCATGTCGATGCCGGTCGACGATCTGCGGGCGGCACAGCGACGGGCCGAGGAGAGCGAGCGATTCCTCACGATGATGCTCGACGCCCTGCCGGTCGCCATCGTCACGAAGGACGAGGCAGGGCGCTGGCTGCTCGTCAACGAGGCCTATCTGGCGGTGATCGGGATGCGGCGGGAGGACGTGCTCGGTCGCACCGACGTCGACGTGTTCGGTCCGGAGGCCGGCGGCGTCTACCGCGCGCAGGATGTCGCCATCCTCGAATCGGGCGTGCCGCTGTCGGTCGAGGAGCCGTACAGGCTCGCGTCCGGGAGCGAAGGCTGGCGCCTGCGGACCAAGCAGCGCGTCATCGACCCGGCCGGCCATCGGCTCCTGCTCGCGGTGGGCGTCGACGTGACGGCCCGGCGTGAGGCGCAGGCGGCCTCGGAGCGCTACCGGACCTTCCTCGACGCGGTGCTGCAGGCCATTCCCGTGGCGGTGTCGGTGAAGGATGCCGCGCATCGCTGGGTGATCGTGAACGACGCCGTGGAGACGCTCCACGGGCGCGAGAAGGGTACGTACATCGGTCGCGCCGTGACGGAGATCCTCCCCCCGGACCTGGCGGCGCAGGTCATCGCCGAGGACGATCTCGTGCTGTCCACGGACAAGTCGGTGATCCGCGAATGGCACGTGTCGTCACCGTCGGGTGCCCCGCGCTGGCTCGTGACCCGCAAGATCGCCACGCGACTGAACGACGGGTCCGCGTACATCATCGCAGTCGACATCGACGTCACCGAATCGCGGGCGGCGCAGGAGCTGCTCCGCCGCCACCGCGACGATCTCGAACAGCAGGTGCGCGAACGCACCGCCGAGTTGCTGGAGGCGAAGAACGCGGCCGAGAGCGCGAACCGCGCGAAGTCGGAGTTCCTCGCGAACATGTCGCACGAGCTGCGCACACCCATGCATGCCATCCTCTCGTTCTCCCAGCTCGGTCTCGAGCGCATCGCCACCGGACGCATCGATGCCGAACGGACCCGCCTCTATCTCGATCGGATCCATCACAGCGGCTCCCGCCTCCTCGCGTTGCTGAACGACCTGCTGGATCTCTCGAAGCTCGAGGCGGGCAAGATGACCTACGAGTTCGCGCGGCACCGCCTCGCGGACATCGTGGACCTGGTCGTCGGCGAACTGGCGGCGCTCGCCCGGGAGCGCGGTGTCGCCGTCGAGATCGAGGAGGCCGGCACTCCGGTCTACGCATGGTGCGATCAGGCGCGCATCGTCCAGGTCGTGCGCAATCTGCTGTCGAACGCCCTGAAGTTCTCCGCTGCCGGCAACCGTGTGCGCCTGGTGCTCGCGGCGGATCCAGCCGCTGGAGACACCCCGGAGCGCGCCCGTCTCGCCGTCATCGATCAGGGCGTCGGCATCCCCGAGGGCGAGCTGGAAGCGGTCTTCGACAAGTTCGTCCAGAGCAGCAAGACGAAGAGCGGCGCCGGCGGCACGGGTCTGGGCCTCGCCATCTGCCGCGAGATCACGCAACAGCATCGCGGCAGGCTATGGGCGGAGAACAATCCCGACGGCGGCGCGGTGTTCACCCTGCTGCTGCCGGTGGAGGCTGCGTAGGGGAATGTCGGGGAAGCGTTTCGACCGGAACGATCGCTTTCGCGGCCATGGGCCGCTCCTACAGAAAGCGTGGCCACTCCCACGGCGGATGGCGCATCAACGGGGGATATACAAGGGGCCCTCCCCTTGTTGGTACGCCCCGCGGCCAAGCCGCCGCGGGCCGTCAGGCCCGAGAGGCGGCCCATGGCCCCGAAAGCGGTGGATGCAAGGAAGCGTTTCGACCGCAGCGATCGCTTTCGCGGCCATGGGCCGCTCCTACAGAAAGCGTGGCCACTCCCACGGCGGATGGCGCATCAACGGGGGATATACAAGGGGCCCTCCCCTTGTTGGTACGCCCCGCGGCCAA
>JALHMS010000032.1:0-4609 GCA_022843925.1 Burkholderiales bacterium | reverse complement strand
CGATCGCTTTCGCGGCCATGGGCCGCTCCTACAGAAAGCGTGGCCACTCCCACGGCGGATGGCGCATCAACGGGGGATATACAAGGGGCCCTCCCCTTGTTGGTACGCCCCGCGGCCAAGCCGCCGCGGGCCGTCAGGCCCGAGAGGCGGCCCATGGCCCCGAGAGCGGTGGATGCAAGGAAGCGCTTCGACCGGAACCAACGCTTTCGCGGCCATGGGCCGCTCCTACAGAAAGCGTGGCCACTCCCACGGCGGATGGCGCATCAACGGGGGATATACAAGGGGCCCTCCCCTTGTTGGTACGCCCCGCGGCTAAGCCGCCGCGGGCCGTCAGGCCCGAGAGGCGGCCCATGCCCCCGAAAGCGGTGGATGCAAGGAAACGCTTCGACCGGATCACTCTCCCTCGTCCCACCCCGGAAACGGATCCGCCAATCGCGCCCACGCCGCCGGGCCGCCTGCCATTTCCGCATCGCTGAGCAGGCACGCGTCGAGGCTCGCGCGAAGCGCGGCCTCGTCGAGGTCGATCCCGATCAGCACCAGCTCCTGGCGGCGATCGCCCCACGGTTCGGCCCAATGCTCCTCGATGTAGGCGAGCGTCTCCGCGTCGTCGGGCCAGTCGGGCCGCGGCACCGCGGCCCACCACGTGGCGCCGGGGCCGTGGCGAGCGGCGGCGCCGGCCTGCGACCATGCGCCGCTGAAGGCGGGGCGCGTTGCCAGCCAGAAGCTGCCCTTCGAGCGAAGCACGCCCGGCCATTCGCGCTGCACGAGGTCCCAGAAGCGCGACGGGTGGAACGGGCGGCGGGCGCGGTACACGAAGCTCCCGATGCCGAACACCTCGGTCTCGGGCGCGTGCTCGCCGCGCATCACGGCGAGCCATCCCGGCGCCGACGCTGCGGCATCGAAATCGAAGCGCCCCGTATCGAGGATCTCGTGCAGCGATACCTCCCCGAAACGGCTGCGGACGATGTGGGCCCGCGGGTTCAGGCTGCGGAGGATGTCGGTGACCTGGGCCAGCGCGTCGGGCGAAACGAGGTCGGTCTTGTTGACCACGATCACGTCGGCGAACTCCACCTGGTCCACGAGCAGTTCGACGACGGCCCGGGTGTCGTCCTCTCCGAGGCTCTCGCCGCGGTCCTCCAGGAGATCCTCGGACTGGTAGTTGCGCAGGAACTCGCAGGCGTCGACCACCGTGACCATAGTGTCCAGGCGCGCGAGGTCCGACAGGCTGGTGCCGTCGGCGTCCTCGAAGGTGAAGGTCTCGGCCACCGGCAGCGGTTCGGAGATTCCCGTGGATTCGATCAGCAGGGTGTCGAACCGACCTTCGCGCGCGAGCTTCGCCACCTCGACGAGCAGGTCCTCGCGCAGCGTGCAGCAGATGCAGCCGTTCGAGAACTCCACCAGTCGCTCCTCGGTGCGCGACAGGCCCGCGGCTCCCTCTCGCACGAGGCGCGCGTCGATGTTCACTTCGGACATGTCGTTCACGATCACCGCCACGCGCCGGCCTTCGCGATTGGCGAGCACGTGGTTCAGCAGCGACGTCTTGCCGGCGCCGAGGAACCCGCTGAGGACGGTGACGGGAAGACGCTTGTCGGATGCGTCAGCCACGACCGAGGTTGTCCTCGGCGAAGCCCCAGTCGACGAGGCGGTCGAGGACGGCATTCACGTAGTCGGCGCGGCGGTTCTGGTAGTCGATGTAGTACGCGTGCTCCCAGACGTCGATGGTCAGCAGCGGCGTCATGCCCTGCGTGAGCGGGGTCTCGGCGTTACCCGTCTTGACGATCTTGAGGGTCCCGCCTGCGTTCACGAGCCAACCCCAGCCGCTGCCGAACTGCGACACGGTGACCTGCGCGAACTCCTTACGAAACGCCTCGAAGCTGCCGAACGAGGCATCGATCGCCTGCGCGAGCGCCGCGCCGGGTTTGCCGCCCCCGCCGGGCCGCAGGCTCTTCCAGTAGAACGTGTGGTTCCACACCTGGGCGGCGTTGTTGAAGATCGCGGCCTGGTCGGCCTTGCCCGCCGTGGCACGCACGATCTCTTCGAGCGACGCATCGGCGAGCGGTGTGCCCGTCACCAGGCGATTGAGGTTGTCGACGTAACCCTTGTGATGCTTGCCGTAGTGGAAGCCGATGGTCTGTGCCGAGATCACCGGGTCGAGCGCGTTCTCGGCCCAGGGCAGCGCGGGCAGGACGTGCGCCGCGGCGCGCGCGTGGAGCGGCACGACCGCGGCGGCGACACCGACGCAAGCCAGTTGCAGGAAGCGGCGGCGGTCGGGGGGGATGATGGTGTGCATGCGGATCTCCTTCGGCGGTTCGGCATTCGATACGACGGATGTCGAAGTCTACCGATGATGTCGCCGTGCGGGCGGCGTGAATTAGAATCCGGCTTCGTTCGGCGGGCCACTCGGTCCGCTGTTCTTTTTCTGGGGGGAGCAGGCAATGAACAAGCTCGACATGACGGGCCGCTCGGCCATCGTGACCGGCGGGGCCTCGGGGATCGGCCTCGCGATCGTGCAGCGGCTCGCAGCGTCCGGCGCCAATGTCGCCATCTGGGACATGAACGAGGTGACCCTCGCGGCCGCCGCCAAGACGGTCTCCGGTGTGAAAGTCCACACCGTGAAGGTCGACGTGACGAAGCCGGACCAGGTGGAGGCTGCCTTCGCATCGAGCGTGCAGGCCTTCGGCAGGATCGACGCGATGGTGAACAGCGCGGGCGTCGCAGGCAAGAACGCCACGATGGCCGACTACCCGCAGGACGAATGGGTCCGCGTGTTCGATATCAACGTCCATGGCGTCTTCTACTGCTGCCAGCAGGCGGCCCGGCACATGGCCCCCAACGGTTACGGCCGCATCGTCAACATCGCCTCCGTCGCCGGCAAGGAAGGCAATCCGAATGCCTCCGCCTACAGCGCCTCGAAGGCGGCGGTGATCGGCCTCACGAAATCGCTCGGCAAGGAACTCGCGAAGAACGGCGTCACCGTGAACTGCGTGACCCCCGCCGCCGTGAAGACCGCGATCTTCGATCAGGTCGAGCAGTACCACATCGACTTCATGCTCTCGAAGATCCCCATGGGGCGCTTCGGCCTCGTGGAGGAGATCGCCGCCATGGTGAGCTGGCTGTGCACGGAGGATTGCTCGTTCAGCACGGGGGCCACGTTCGACCTCTCGGGTGGGCGCGCGACGTATTGATCGGCGAACGAGCGGGGCCTGCTTTTGTAGGAGCGGGCCATGCCCGCGAAATCGATGGTTCCGGGTGAGGCGCTTCTACGGGAGCTACCGCTTTCGGGGCCATGGGCCCCTCCTACAAGGCCATGGGCCCCTCCTACAAGGGCATGGCCCCCTCCTACAGGGTCGCCTGCATCTCACCCGAACCGAACCTGAATCGACACCCACCACCATGTCCCCACGTTTCGACGCCGCCGCGCTCACCGCCTTCGCCACCGGACTCCTCGACGCCGCGGGCATGGAGCACGACAAGTCCGTCGTGATCGCCGAGGTGCTCGTCGAGGCGGACCTCATGGGGCACGACACGCACGGGCTCAATCTGCTCGGCCCCTATCTCGCCGACATCGGCAAGGGCGCGATGGCCGTGCGTGGTGAACCGCGCGTGGTGTCCGACTATCCCGCCGCGATCACGTGGGACGGCAGCCGGCTTCCGGGGACGTGGCTCGTGCGGAAGGCCATCGATGTCGCCGTGCCGCGCGCGAAGCAGTACGGGACCTGCACGGTGTCGATCGGACGCAGCCATCACATCGCCTGTCTCGCCGCCTATCTGAAGCGCGTCACCGACCAGGGCATGGTGATCCTGCTCATGACCTCGGCGCCGGAGAATCAGTCCGTCGCGCCGCACGGGGGGCGCGCCGGGGCGATCACGCCGGACCCCATCGCGGCCGGCTGGCCCACCACCGGTGATCCGGTCCTAATCGACGTCTCGATGTCGATCACGACCAACGGGATGGTGGGCAGGCTCGCGAAGGAAGGTGGGCGGCTGCCGGGGCGATGGCTCGTCGACGCCGCGGGCGCGCCCACCGACGACCCGACCGTGATGTCCGGCGACGTGAAGGGCGCGTTGCTGCCGATGGGCGGCATCGAGTACGGGCACAAGGGCTACGCGCTGGCCCTCATGGTCGAGGCGCTCACCCAGGGGCTCTCCGGCCACGGCCGCGCCGACCCCATCGAGGGCTGGACCGGTGAGGTCTTCCTGCAGATCCTGGCGCCCGAACTCTTTGCGGGGCGGGAGGCTTTCATCCGGCAATCGGGCTGGGTCGCGGACTACTGCCGCGCGGTGCCGCCGCGGCCGGGCGTCGAACGGGTCCGCCTCCCGGGCGAGGCGGGTCTGCGGCGGCGAGGGCAGGCGCTCGCGGAGGGCGTCCCGCTGCACCCGGGGATCATGCCGCAGCTCCTGCCCTGGGCCGAGAAGCTCGGTGTCGTCGCCCCCGGGGCATTGCCCCCGTGACCGGCGCCGCCACGGGCGCGCATCGGCGGGGCATCCTCCTGATGATCGGGGCGACGTTCTGCTGGGGCAGTGCCGGCGTGCTCGTGCGCAGCCAGGGCGTCACCGATCCGTGGGAGATCACGTTCTGGCGCTCGTTCTTCATGGCGATCTTTCTCTT
>JALHMS010000031.1 GCA_022843925.1 Burkholderiales bacterium | reverse complement strand
CCCACGGCCAATGTGCGGCTGCGTTGCATCGCCATCAGTTCCTGCCGCTCGGAAGCACTCAGGTTCATTTTGTTCATGCACCTTCGACTAGGTGCATATTCATTGGTTCAATGTACTAGTGGACACGGCGCTCCAGCAGGGATCCGAAGTCGCCGGCCGACAGCACCGCACTCCCGAAGTACCCCTGGAACCCGTCGCAGCCTGCGTTCTGCAGGACGGCGAGTTCGTCCGGGCGCTCGACGCCCTCCGCCAGGACCTGCAGGTTGAGGCTGTGCCCCATGTCGATGATGGCTTTCACGATCGCGCGGTCCGACTGGCTCTCGGGCAGCTCGCGCACGAGCGACATGTCGATCTTGATGCGATCGAACGGGAAGCGCTTCAGGTGACCGAGGTTCGAATAGCCGACCCCGAAGTCGTCCAGGCTCAGCCGGATGCCCAGGCTGTTCAGGCCGCGGACGATCTCGATCGCCTCGTCCGGATCGCCCATGATGATCCGCTCGGTCAGTTCGAGTTCCAGGAGCGACGGATCGACCCCGCTCATCCGCAGCGCTTCGGTGACCGACTGCAGGAGCCTGCGCTGGCGGAACTGCTGCGCGGAGAAGTTCACGGCGATGGGCACGCCGACCAGGCCCTGATCCTCCCATTCGCGAACCTGTCTGCAGACCTCCCGCAGCACCCAGTCCCCCAGGTCGAGGATGAGTTCGCTCTCCTCGGCGACGGGGATGAAGGCATTGGGAAGCACGAGTCCGCGGCGCGGGTGCTCCCAGCGGATGAGGGCCTCGGCACCCGAGAGTCGGCGGTCCGGCAGGCTGAACTGCGGCTGGTAGAACATCCGGAACTGCTGCTCGCGGAGCCCCTTGCGGAGATCGCTGCTGACCGACAGGTGTTCGTTCACGCGGGCGTTCAGCTCCGCGGTGAAGAACTGATAGTTGCCCCGGCCGGAGCCCTTCGCGTGGTACATCGCGGCATCGGCGTTCTTCAGCAGCACGTCGATGTTCTCGCCGTCGTCGGGAAAGATGCTGATCCCGATGCTGGGTGTCGCCATCACCTCGTGGCCGTCGAGATGATGCGGCTCGGACAGCGCCTCGACGATCTTCGCTGCGACGTGGCCGGCCTCGCCCGTGTCGCGCATGTTGGGCAGCAGCACCGTGTACTCGTCGCCGCTGTTGCGGCATACGGTGTCGCTCGCCCGCACGCAGGCGCGCAGGCGGTTCGCCACGGCCTGCAGGAGGCGGTCACCGGCCTGGTGGCCGAGGGAGTCGTTGATGTTCTTGAAGTGGTCGAGGTCGAGGAAGAGCACGGCCACCCGGCTGCGATTGCGCCGCGCGGCCACGAGCGCCTGGTTCAGTCGGTCGCGGAAGAGGGTGCGGTTGGGCAGGTCGGTGAGCGCGTCGTGATGGGCGATGTAGCGGATCTGCTCCTCGGTCTCGCGCCGCTGGGTGATGTCCTGGCAGAGGCACAGCAGCTTCGTCGGAAGGCCTTCGCCGTTCACGATGGCGTCGCCCTTCGCGTGGAGCCAGCGGGGCCGGTCCTCGGGCAGCGCCAGGCGGAACTCGATGTCGAGGGTGCTGTGGCCGGCGAGGCAGAGCCGCACGGCATCGTCGAACGCGGGCAGGTCGGTCTCGTGGATGCGGCTGCGCATGAGCGCGTAGGTGTGCTTGGGACCTTCGCCCTCCACCCCCCACAACCGTTCGCTGATCTGCGAGTGCTCGACGTGTCCGGAACGGAGATCCCAGTCGAAGGTGCCCACCTCGGCGAACGCGAGGGTCGCGCGCTCCCGTTCGAGGCTCGTCTGGATCTGCTCGCGGGCGGCGACGGCGTGCGTGACGTCGGTGAACACGGCCACGACGAACTCGGTGCGACCCTGCTCGTCCGCCACCGGGTAGACGGCGAGATCATTCCAGAACGTGGAGCCGTCACGACGCACCGCGCGCAGCGTGCTCCGGACGATCCCCTGGGCGATGACTTCGTCGAGGTGCACGCCGAGATCGTGACCCGGGATCGGCTCCTCGGCGAGAAAGCGCGGATTGCGTCCGATCAGATCGCCCTGCGCGAAGCCGGTCAGCAGTTCGAACCCCCGGTTGGCATACAGGATCGGAAGGTCGTCCCGGCGGGCGTCGCAGATCAGGATCCCGCTCACGCTGCCGTCGAGGGCGCGCGACTGCAGCCGCAACTGGCGGGTCGACTCCTTGCGCGCCGTGATGTCCTCGTGCACGACGACCACGCGCCGCGCGCCGGCGCCCGAGAACGGGCTGACGACCAGCCGGAACCACCGGTCCCCCTCCTTCGTGCGGCATGGGTACTCGAGCGCGAACTCCGCCTGCAGGCCATGCAGAACACCGAGGATGCCGGATTCCACGATACCGGCCTCGTTCGGTTCCGCATCGTTCGCGCGGCGGCACACGTCGAGGTAGTTCGTGCCGATGGAACTGGTCTCCGGGGAGCCGCCGTTCTCCTCGGCGAACATCCGCCACGTGGCGTTGACCGCGATGATCGTGCCGCGCTCGTCGAGCACGCACATCTGGTGCGGCAGCGCATCGAGGGTCGAGCGCGAGAAGCGCTCCGCCTCGCGCAGCACTTCGGCCTGGTCGCGCAATACCCGCTGGGCTGCGATCAGCTCGGTGTTGTCGAACATGGTGATCACCGCCCCGCGCACCACGCTGCGCCCGTCCCGATAGGGCTGGACCTGCATCAGGTACTCGCGGAAGCCGGAGACCTGCATCGCCATGTTCTCGCCGGTCGCCATGACCTGCGGGACGAGCTCCTTCAGCGGGGCGACGTCGATGGTGCACGGGAGCGTGAACAGGATGTGACCCAGCACTTCGTCGGTGGCGCCGAACACCCTGGCCGCCGGCGGGTTGCAGAGCATGAGGCGCATCTGCCCGTCGACGACGACAAGCGGCATCGCGATGCTGTCCTTCACGTTCTGGAGATCCGTGTTGATCGACAGGATCTCCTGCGTCTTGGTCTCGAGTTCCTCGTTGACCGTCGTGAGTTCCTCGTTGGTGGACTGCAGCTCCTCGTTCGCGGTCTCGAGTTCCTCGTTGGTGGATTGCAGTTCCTCGTTCGCCGACTGCAGCTCCTCGTTGAGCGACTGCAGTTCCTCGTTCGAGGTCTCGAGCTCCTCCACCACCGTCTGCAGGTTCTCGCGGTTGGCGGCGAGCTGCTCCTCGAGGTCGTGGATGATGTCGTCCCGATCGGTCGTGCTCGCACCGGGAACGGCCCGCCGTTCGGGCGTCGGCACTGCGCTCTCCGGCGCGAACAGGACGAGGTAGAGCGATTCCTCGGGCGTCGCCCCCGCCACCGGCAGCACGGTGATGCGCGCGCGTCCGCCATCCTCGTCGATGAGCAGCGGCGACGTCGTCACAGCGCCGCCCGAGCGCCGGGATTTCATCGTGAGCGACCGGATCTCGAGGCGGAGATCCTGCGACATCATGCTGTTCAACGTGAGGTCCGGTGTACCCGAGGCCACGCGGACCATGCGGGAGACGTCGCCGTAGACGTGGCGCAGCTCCAACTCGGAGGTGATCAGGATGCCCGGCGGCAGCAGATGCTGCTGCACCGCGCCCAGCACCCGCTCGGGGAGCGGTGACGCCTGACGCCCGGACGGTACGGACAGGCGGAACGACGTGTCGCGGCGCGCGCTCGCGACGGTCACCGCCACCGAGTGGGCGATGTCGATGCGGGCGTAGAGGCGGCTGCGCTCGTCGAGCGGCTGGTAGAGCTTCTCCGCGAGACCGATGTTCTCGGATTTGCCCAGGAACAGCAGGCCCTCGGGCAGCAGCGAGAAATGGAAGAGCCCGAGGAGGCGCGCCTGGGTCTCGGGCTTGAAGTAGATGAGCAGGTTGCGGCAGGTGACGAGATCCAGTCGCAGGAACGGCGGGTCGCGCGTGACGTCGTGGCTCGAGAACACCAGCAGGTCGCGGACCGATTTCGCGATCTGGTAGGAGTCACCCACGCGCACGAAATAGCGCCGCAGCAGGGACGCGTCGAGATTCGTCTCGATCGACTTCGGGAACAGCCCGCGGCGGGCGCGGGCGAGGGCACGCGCGTCGACGTCCGTCGCGAAGATCTGCACCCTGGACTCGCGCTTCAGCCGGTGCATCGCCTCGAGGAGGAGGATGGCCACCGAGTAGGCCTCCTCGCCGGTCGCGCAGGCGGCGACCCAGATGCGGATCTCGGTGCCCGGCGACTTCTTCTTCAGCATCTCGCCCATCCGCGCGTCCAGGGCCTTCCAGCTCGCAGGGTCGCGGAAGAACGACGTCACCGAGATCAGGATGTCCTGGGTGAGCCGGTCGATCTCGGCCGGACTCGTCCGCAGGAACGCCTCGTAGGACTTCAGCGAGTCGACGTGCGTCGCCGCCATGCGCCGCGTGAGGCGCCGGCGCACCGTGGTCTCCTTGTAGTTCAGGAAATTGTGGCCGGTGCGCTTCAGGACGAGATCGAAGAGGCGCTCGTACGTCGAGGCGGGTGGCGCCGAGGTCTCCGCTGCGGAATCGAACTGCTCCGAGCGATCGGCGATGGACGCGAGCTTCCGGGCGATCTGTTCCGGCGGCATCACGAAATCGACGCAGTCCGTCTGCATCGCCGCCTGGGGCATCCCGTTGTACTTCGCCGTCGCGTCGTCCTGCGCGAAGGTCATCCCGCCTGCCGCATGGATCGCGCGGATGCCGTTGGCGCCGTCGGAACCCGTCCCGGAGAGCACGATGCCCACTGCGGCCTCGCCCTGTTCCTCGGCGATCGAGGTGAGCAGCATGTCCACCGAAGGCTTCGGCTTCGAGCGACCCGCAGGAGCCGTGAGCCGGAGGTGTTGATTCGCGAGGACGACGTGCCGGTTCGCCGGCGTGATGTAGATCACGTTCGCCTCGATGCGCATGCCGTCCTGGATCTCGCGGACGGGGAGCGGGGTCTCCCGGGCGAGCAACTGGACCAGGAGGCTCTCGTGGGTCGGCGAGAGGTGTTGCGCGATGACGTACGACATGCGCGAGACGGTTGGAAGATGGGCGACCAGCGCGCGCAAGGCTTCGAGTCCGCCGGCGGATGCGCCGATGCCCACGACGAGCCGCAGGTCGGCTTGCGGAAGCGCGGCGGAAGCTTCGGAGGGGGGAGGAACCGGTACAGCGCTCGGGGGTGGGATTTCTACGACGACGCCGGCCTCGCTGGACCCGGACGCCTTGTCTCGGCGGACCGATCGTGCCATGGATCAGAATCCTTGCACCCGCAGGGAACGGGTCTGACTTCGTTGTCAGGTGCCGATCTTTGCCCGCCTGCGTCTGCACGGGTGCAGGGACAAGCATCGGGGGCAGGCCGCGGGTCGAGGCGCTCCGGGGGTGGCGAAGCACGACGCCTTGGGCTCGTCGGCGCTTATATCCTCAGTGATGTCAGGCTTTATGCAACGCGCCTGCTCCGTTGGATCATAGGGCATCTTCGACGTCGTGCAAATCGCTGAAATGCCATGCGCATCGGGCGTTGCACCCTTGCCGCATCCGGTGCGCGGACGACCGGGTCGGGACGAGGTGTCCCGACCGGGCCCTGCGTGGCGCTACTGCCCCGGCGCGCCGATCGCGATCGGGCGCACGGCGGAACCCGCACCCCCTTTCTCGCGCAGCGGCAGCACCATCGTGCAGGACGTCCACACCTTGTCGTTCGCGACGGCCTGCAGATTCGCGTGCTCGATGTGGTGGATCCCCATCTTCGTGAGCATGTGGTGATGCACGGCGAAGGGCAGACCGGGCGGCGTGCCCTCGGCCGGAGGGGCCTTGCCCTGGAGCATCCCTTCGGGGACCGGATCGATGAACGGCGTGTCGAGGCCGATCGCGACGATGCGACGTTCGCCGAGGTACTGGGCAGCGTCGTAGCCGAGGCCGGGCGCCTTCGTGTAGTAGATGCCTTCGGTGTCCGGATCCTTCCAGTGGTCACCCCAGCCGGTGCGGATGTACACGACATCGCCCGCCATAATGCCGCGTCCCGCCAGGCCCTGGGCTTCGAGCATGGCCTCGATGTGGGCCTTCGTGACCACCTGGCCGGCCTCCATGGCCTTGCCGCCGTTCACGAAGGTCTTGGCGTCCAGCACGACGGCCGTGGTGACGATGGGGGCGGCCTTCTCGATGCCCAGTTCGAGCAGGGGCGAGTCGGGCGTGGGCTTCACCGTGGCCTGCTTGCGACCACCGTAGTAGACGGCCTGGTCGGCCGGGAAGGGCGGTTCCATCTTCCAGGGTTCGGGCAGTGCGGCGAAATGGCCGAGGGCGTCCATCTGCGTCGCCTGTGCCGCGGGTTCCGCACCGGCTTCGAGGGCCTCGCCGTTGAACGCGTGCGCCGTGAACGGGATGCCGCCGGTGGGCTTGTACTGCTGGATGTACGGGCCGGTGAAGGGCGACTTCGGCATCGTGTTGGAGCGCAGATACGAGAGTTCGTAGACCTTCGCGGTGCCCTGGGTGAGGTGCCACGCGCAGCGCATCCAGGTGGCGGCGCCCTGCGTGTTGCCCATGCCCATTTCGTCGCCCTTGGGCCAGGGGCCCTTGGGTGTTTTCTTGACCGACTGGTTGAGGATGCTGATCGGCTCGACCGCGATGGCGGACGACACCGAGACCAGTCCGGCGAGCGCGAGGAGCGCCGTGATGGAACGTAGCGACGACGGGGACTTCATGGACGAGACCTCCTTTCCTGTCTTTGTTCGAAACGTGGAAGGGGGCTTCCACGTGGAAAAAACGCGGGCGATCAACGGGCAGTTCCCGACGGTCAGAGGCCCAGGGTCCGCGGCAGCCAGAGCGAGACGATCGGGAACGCGATCAGCAGTGCGAGGCGCACGACGTCGGCGACGATGAAGGGCATGACGCCGCGCCAGATCATGCCGGTTTCCACGTCCGGCAGCACGCTGCGCAGCACGAAGATGTTCATGCCCACCGGCGGGCTGATCATCCCGATCTCGACGACGCACACGACGAGGATCCCGAACCAGATGGGATCGAAGCCCAGCGCCTGCACGAGCGGGAAGAACACCGGCACCGTGAGCAGGATCATCGACAGCGATTCCATGGCCGTGCCGAGCACGATGTAGATCACGCAGATGAGGGCGATGACGAGGACGGGCGGCACGTCGATCGTCGTGACTAGGGTCTGCAGGTCCGACGGCAGCGCGGTGAAGTTCACGAAGTTCCCGAAGATCGACGCGCCGATCACGACGGCGAAGAGCATGGCGGTCGTGCGGGCCGAGTCTGCGAGGACGCGGCCGAGGGAAGGCAGATCGAGCTGACCGCGGCCGAGTGCGACCAGGAATCCGCCCGCGGCACCGACGCCCGCGGCTTCGGTCGGGGTGAACCAGCCGCCGTACAGTCCGCCGAGCACGAGCGCGAAGAGGAGCGCCACCGTCCAGATGTCGCGCATCGCGGCGAGGCGCTCGCGCCAGCCCGTGCGCTCGCCGGGCGGGCCGAGCGAGGGATCGCGCCGCACGCTGATGTGGGCCGCGAGCATGTACAGCGCGACGGCCACCAGGCCCGGGCCGACACCGGCTGCAAAGAGTGCGCCGATGCTCTGCTCGGTCATGATCCCGTAGATGACCATGATCACCGACGGAGGGATGAGGATGCCGAGGGTGCCCCCCGCGGCGATGGCGCCGGCCGCGAACGAGTCGCGGTAGCCGAACCGGCGCATCTCCGGCATCGCGACGCGGGCCATGGTGGCGGTCGTCGCGATCGACGATCCGCAGATCGCGCCGAACCCGGCACAGGCGAGGATCGTCGACATCGCGAGCCCGCCGCGACGGTGGCCGATGAACGTGTACGCGGCCCGGTACAGCTGCCCGGACATCCCGGCGCGCGTGACGAAGTTGCCCATCAGCACGAAGAGGGGGACCACCGACAGCGTGTACTTGGCGATGTCGAGGATCTCGGTGGCCGTCGACGAGAGCGCGGCCGGCCACGACCGCATCAGGCCGATCCCCACGAAGCCCGCCAGCGCCATCGCGAAGGCGATCGGCACCCGCAGCGCCATCAGGACGAACATGCCGAGGAAGCCCGCCAGCGCCTCAGTCATCGCGCTCCTCCGCGGCCACGTGGAAGCCGTCCGACGCGGCACCCGCGCGCGCGACCAGCACCAGGTGCACCAGCGCCGTCAGCAGCAGCATCAGTGCCGTGGCGTGCTGGAAAGGCGCGATCGCGATCTCGAGCTGCGCCGTGATGTCGCCCTGTCCGCCCGTCCGCAGGGCACGGGTCTCGACGAGCCAGGCGGCCGCGCCGAGGAGCGTCGCGCAGACGAGGTTCGCCAACCGGTGCTGCCATCTCCGGAGGCCGGCCGGCAGCAGCGGGTCGAGCAGGTCGAAGAGGACGTGCTCGCCCTTCAGCGAGGTGAGCGGCAGCGCGCAGAAGATCACCGCGAGCATGAGCAGCTCGGTGATCTCGACGCTGCCCGGGATCGAGGCATCCAGGAACTTGCGGCCGATGACGTCGGCGAAGGTGATCAGCATCATGCCGAACAGCGCGGCGCCGGCCATGAGGCCGAGCGCGCGTTCGAGTGCCGTCGTGAGGGGATTCTTCATGGGGGCGGGCGCGGCGCGCAGCCGCGCCGCGGGACGCTACTGACCCTTTGCCACTTCGGCGCGGAACTCCTTCAGCACCTGGTCGGGGTTCGCGAGGCCTTTCGCCTTTGCGTCGCCGATCCACTTCTGTTCGAGGCCGGCGGTCTTCGCGCGGATGTCGTCGACCAGCGCCTTCGGTGCGGTCACGACCTTCACGCCCGCGGCCTGCATCGCGGCGTCCGCGGACTTGTCGGTCCGGTCCCAGGCCTGGCCGAAGGCGCGCGCGAGCGGTTCGCCCGAGAGCTTGGCGATGGCCTCCTGGTCGGCCTTCGGAAGCCCGGCCCAGGTGTCCTCGTTCATCACGAAGAAGAAGCTGGTGTTGTAGAGACCGCCGGGGAAGTCCGTGCGGTGACGGATGATCTTGTCGAGCCGGAACGATTCGATCGACTCGGCGGGGAACAGGACGCCGTCCATGACGCCGCTGGAGAGCAGCTCGTACGACTCCGGGGCGGGCTTCAGCGTGACGCTGATCCCGAGGGCCTTGCCGATCTCGTTCACGACGCCGCCGCCGACCCGGAACTTGAGGCCCTGCATGTCTGCGAGCGACACGATGGGGCGCTTCGTGTTGAACATGGCGCCGGGGCCGTGGTTGAACACGGCGAGCACCTTCACACCCTTGTGCTCGCCGGCCTTCGCGAGATGGCGCTCGAAGATGCGCTGGTACGCGACGGAGGTGGCCTCGGCCGTCCCGCCGTTGAAGGGCAGCTCGGTCATCTGGGACAACGTGAAGCGGCCGGGCGTGTAGCCGTGCACGCCGAAGGAGACGTCCGCCAGGCCGTCGCGGACCGCATCGAACGTGGCCGGAGGGGCCGCCACGGGCTTCGGCAGGATGTTGCAGCGGACGCGTTTCGCCGTGGCCTTGGCGACCTCCTCGCACCACTTCGCCTGCGTCATCGCCATGGCGTGGGTGGGCGGCAGCCAGTTCGATGCCGTGAGCACCACGTCGGCCCGGGCGGGCACGGTGGCGAGGGCGCAGGTCAATCCGACGGACAGGCCGACGAGCCCGGTGTTGAAGCCCTTCATGGAATCTCTCCTCCTTCTGACCGACCGGCCGGTACGGGATGCTCCGGAAGGCGTCTCCGGGCCCGGTCTGGGCGGCGAGGATATCGCGAGCGGCGATGGCGCGCACGGGGCGCCGGCCCGGGCGGGCGCCGGACGCGTCGTTGCGGCTATGATCCGGCACCTTCCGACCCGCCGCCGTCCACCGCCAAGCGCCCCCGATGAACAAGACTCCCGCCTGGCTGCCCATCGCCCGCGTGGCCCTGCCGATCGCCCTCTTCGCCCTGTGGCACGTGCTGGTGAAGACCGAAGTCCTGCCGGCCTTCTTTTTCGGACAGCCGCTGGTGGTGCTGGAACGGGTGCGCGACTGGTTCGTGACGGGGAGCATCTGGCCCCACCTCGGCGTGACGCTCCTCGAGACGCTGCTCGCGTTCGTCTTCGGAACCGCGGCCGGCCTCGCGGTGGGGCTGTGGCTGGGGCTCTCCGACAACGCCGCCGCGCTGCTCGACCCCTACGTGAAGGCGCTGAACGCGATGCCGCGGGTGATCCTGGCGCCGATCTTCTCGGTGTGGTTCGGCCTCGGCATCACGTCGAAGGTGCTGCTGGGCGTGACGCTCGTGTTCTTCATCGTCTTCTTCAGCGTGTACCACGGCGTGCGCGAGGTGAACCGGCAGGTGCTCGACAACGCCCGCATGCTCGGTGCGAGTCCGCGGCAGCTCCTGCGGCACGTGTACCTGCCGAGCGCGACCGCGTGGGTCTTCGCGAGCCTGCATTCCGCCGTCGGGATGGCCTTCGTGGGCGCGGTCGTGGGCGAGTATCTCGGCTCCGCGAGCGGCGTGGGCTACCTGATCCTGCAGGCCGAGGGCACGTTCGACATCGACAGCGTGTTCGCCGGCGTACTGGTGCTCACGGTGTGCGCACTCGCGCTGGACCGGCTCGTCACCGTGGCCGAACGCCGCCTGCTGCGCTGGCGCCCCGAGCGCGCGTCGGGCATGGCCTGAAGGGCGTCAGCCCGCGGCGCGCTGCGCGGCGAACGCGATGAACCAGTCGATCGACTTCGGGTTCGCCATGGAGTCCCGATTCACCGCCTTCCCGGGCGGATGGCCGAGGAGGATCTTCTTCACCGGCACCTCCAATTTCTTCCCGGAGATCGTGCGCGGCACCTCGGGGATCACGTAGACGTCGTCGGGCACGTGACGCGCCGAGAGGCCCTTGCGGATGGCGTCCTGCAGCGCGCGCTTCAGCTCGGGCGACACCTCCTTCGCACCGTCCCGCGGCACGACGAAGAGCGCCATGAACGACGGGCGCCCGAGGTATTCGAGGTCCACCACGATGGAGTCCGAAATCTCGGGGAAGCCCTCGACGACGCGATACAGCTCGCTCGTGCCCATGCGGATGCCGTGACGGTTGATGGTGGCGTCGGACCGACCGTAGATGACGGCGGTGACGGACTCCGGCCGCTCGCGCAGTTCCAGCCAATCGCCGTGGCGCCACACCCCGGGCCACGTGTCGAAGTAGCTCTCGAAATAGCGGCGCCCGTCGGCGTCGCCCCAGAAGAAGAGCGGCATCGAGGGCATCGGCGCGGCGCACACCAGCTCGCCCACGCTGCCGATGACGGGCTTCCCGTCGTCGTCGTACGCGTACGTGGCCACCCCCAGCCCGCGGCACTGCATCTCGCCCGCGTACACCGGCAGGATCGGGCACGACGCCAGGAACGCCGCGCCGGGATCCGTGCCGCCGGAGATCGACGCGAGCAGGATGTCGGTGTGCACGTTCTCGTACACCCAGCGATAGCCCTCTGCCGTGAGCGGCGAACCGGTGCAGCCCACCGTGCGCAGCGCCGACAGGTCGAACCGCCTGCCCGGTTCCATCCCGGCCTTCGCGCAGAGCCCGAGGAATGCCGGGCTCGTGCCGAAGAACGTGATGCGCTCCTGCTCGGCGAGGCGCCAGAGCGTGTCGAGATCGGGATGCCCCGGATTGCCGTCGAACTGCACGATCGTGCAGCCCATCACCAGCGTCGAAGCAAGCAGGTTCCACATGATCCAGCTCGTCGACGAGAACCAGAAGAAGCGGTCGTCCGGCCCGACGTCGAGGTGCAGCGCGCAGCCCTTGAACGTTTCGAGCACCGTCCCGCCGTGGCCGTGGACGATGGGCTTCGGCATGCCGGTCGTGCCCGAGGAGTACACGATCCAGAGCGGGTGATCGAACGGGAGCGGCGTGAAGATCGGCGCCGCCGGCATGGCCACGGCATCGGCGATCGTCACGACCTTCAGCGCGCGGTCCGCAGCGGCCTCGCCGAGATCGAGGGTCGCATCCGGGTCGAGGTACGGCACGAAGATCACCGCCTCCAGCGACGGCAGGTGGGCGACGAGTTCACGCACCACCTCGCGGCGGTCGATGGGCTTGCCGTTGTAGCGATAGCCGTCCACCGCGAAGAGCACGCGCGGGGCGATCTGCCGGAAGCGGTCGAGCACGCTGACCGGGCCCATGTCGGGCGAGCAGCTCGACCAGATCCCGCCCCGGCTCGCGGCCGCCAGCAGCGCGATCACGCTTTCCGGGATGTTGGGCATGTACGACACGACGCGGTCGCCGGCGCGCAGGCCCAGCCGGTCGAGCGTCGCCCCGAGGGCCCCGACGCGGTCCGCGAGGTCCGACCACGACAGCTCGCGCCGCGGCTGCGTCTCCGATGAGAAGAGGATGGCGGGCCGGGTCGCGGCTTCCGGGCCCTGCGCGGCGGCGAGGGCGTGTTCCGCGTAGTTGATCGTCGCGCCCTCGAACCAGCGGGCGCCGGGCATCGTGCGTTCGGCGAGCACCTGCGTCGGGCGCTGGTGGAAGTGCACCCCGAAGAACTGCGGGATGGTCTTCCAGAACGTCTCCAGTTCGTCCACCGACCACTGCCAGAGGGATTCGTAACCCTCGAACTCGAGGCCGTGCTGCGCGCCGAGCCAGCGGCGATAGCGGGTGATGGCGGCGCGTTCGATGCGCTCGAACGACGGAGTCCAGAGGGGCGTGACGGGGGACATGGGTGGCCGGCGGAGGGTGCGGGGAATGGGATGGTACGGATCCTGGTCGCCGCCGTGAACTGCATCGCACTCCGATGCAGGGCAAAGCGCTACCATCCGGCCGTTTGCCAATCGATTCCAGGAGGCATGCCGCCATGGACCGCAGGAACTTCATCATCGCCACGGGTGCCGCTGCCGGCGCCTTCGTGCTCGCGCGCGAGGGTCAGGCTGCCCATCACGAACACGATCACCACGGCGGTCACCACGGCGCCGCGAAGGCCGGCACGCCGCGGGATGCCCTCGTCCGGGCGACCGCCGAATGCATCGGCCGCGGCGAGGTGTGCCTCGCCCACTGCATCGATCTGCTCGCCACCGGAGATACGATGCTCGCGGAATGCGCGAAGCGCGTGAACGAGATGGTCGCGCTGTGCGGCGCCCTGCGGACGATCGCCGCGCAGGACGCCCCGTCGCTGCGCGCGCTGGCGCTCGTCACGGACGAGGCCTGCCGGACTTGCGAGGAGGAATGCCGCAAGCACGAGGACCATCACGCGGAGTGCCGCGACTGCGCCGAGGCGTGCGCCGCGTGCCGCCGCGAGTGCTTGGCGGTGGCGTCCTGAACGGGCATGGCGATGGACATCCGGCCGGAAGTGGTCTGGCTCGTCGCGGGGTTCGTGCTGGTTATCGTGGAGTTGATGACCGGCACCTTCTACCTGCTGATCTTCGGCGTCGCGGCCCTGCTCGCGGCGGCGGCTGCATGGGCCGGGGCATCGTTCGCGGTGCAGGCGATCGTGGCGACGATCGTCGCCATCGTGGGCAGCTTCGTCGTCCGCCAGCGCCGGCTCTCGCTGCAGGGCACCGGTGACAACACGCCCATGGACGTGGGGCAGGCAGTGGTGTTCGAGACGTGGGTCGACGAGGCCTCCCGGATCGCGCGTGTGCGCTATCGCGGGGCACCGTGGGAGGCCGAGGTGGCCGCCGGGGCAACACCCGCCGCCGGGAACATGCTGACGATCAGCGATGTGCGCGGCAACCGCCTCGTGGTCGGCACGGTGGTCGGCGGGCGGGCACGATGAGCCAGGATCCCGTGCGTGACGTCATGAAAGGGTTGAACAACGCCGTGGGCAAGGACATCCGCAAGGAGGGGAGCATGTTCGGCAAGCTGATCTTCGTCGTGGTGCTGTCGGTGCTGGCATTCGCGTATCCGCCCGCCAGCGGCTTCGCGATCCCGTTGCTGCTGCTCGGCACGGCCATCGTGTTCGTGATCGAGGGCGTGCGCGTGGTCCCGCAGCAGACCGCGTGGGTCGTGGAGCGGCTCGGCCGCTTCCATCGGGTGCTGGAGCCCGGCCTGAACCTCATCGTCCCTTTCGTCGATCGCATCCCCTACCGGCACTCGCTGAAGGAAGTGCCGCTCGACGTGCCCGAGCAGGTCTGCATCACGAAGGACAACACGCAGCTCGCGGTCGACGGGATCCTCTACTACCAGGTGACGGATCCCAAGCTCGCAAGCTACGGCACGTCCGACTTCATGATGGCCATCACGCAGCTCGCGCAGACCATGCTCCGCAGCGAGATCGGCAAGATGGAGCTCGATCGCACGTTCGAGAGCCGCGACGACATCAATCGTCAGATCGTGGCGGCGCTCGACGAGGCCGGGCGCACGTGGGGCGTGAAGGTGCTGCGCTACGAGATCAAGAACCTGACGCCGCCGGAGTCCATCCTCCGCGCGATGCAGGCGCAGATCACGGCGGAGCGCGAGAAGCGCGCGCTGATCGCGAAGTCGGAGGGCCAGCGCCAGCAGGACATCAACATCGCGGAGGGCGAACGCCAGTCGAAGATCCTGCAGTCCGAGGGCGAGAAGGCCGCGGCGATCAACAAGGCGCAGGGCGAGGCGACGGCGATCCGCATGCTGGCCGACGCGCAGGCCGAGGCCGTGCGCGCGGTCGCGAACGCTCTCGGGACCGAAGGCGGGATGAACGCCGCAAGCCTGAAGGTGGCCGAGAACTACGTGGCGGCATTCAAGGAACTCGCGAAGACCGGCAACACGCTGATCATCCCGTCGAACCTGGCGGATCCGGCGGCGCTCGTCGCGAGCGCGATGACCGTGCTGGAGCGGGCGCGGGTGGGCGGGGCGAAGTAGCAGGCTCGGCATGGGCCGCCTCTCGGGCCGGTGGCCCGCGGCGGCTGGGCCGCAGGTCGTACCAACAAGGGGAGGGCCCCTCGTATATCCCCCAGTGACGTGGCACCGACATTGGGAACAGGCCACGTGTTTTTGTAGGAGCGGCCCGTGGCCGCGAAAGCAATCGTTCCGGGTGAAGCGTTTCCTTGCATCTACCGCTTTCGCGGGCATGGCCCGCTCCTACAGAAACCGTCGCGTGCCGCCGACGTCGGAGTGGACCGTGCCTTTGTAGGAGCGGCCCATGGCCGCGAAAGCAATCGTTCCGGGTGAAGCGTTTCCTTGCATCTACCGCTTTCGCGGGCATGGCCCGCTCCTACAGAAACCGTCGCGTGCCGCCGACGTCGGAGTGGACCGTGCCTTTGTAGGAGCGGCCCATGGCCGCGAAAGCAATCGTTCCGGGTGAAGTGTTTCCTTGCATCTACCGCTTTCGCGGGCATGGCCCGCTCCTACAGGGGCCGTGGGCCCCTCCTACAGGTCGCGTACATCGACCGAGGCCATCAACAACCTCACCGCCCCGGGATCACCTTCTCCGTCACCGCGAAGAACACCGAATCCTCGTACGCCTCGAGGTCGTGCGTCTCGCCCGGGCCCGTGAAGTGGTAATCGCCCGCCGCCAGCTTGAACTCCCCGACGCGTAGCGATCCCGATACCACGTAGACCTCCTCGATGCCGATGTGCCCGTGCATCTCGATGGTGGCGCCCTTGGCGACGCGGATGAGCGAGGTGCGCCCGCCGCCTTCGACGTCGCGCATTACGGCCCGCATCACGCCCGGCTGCTTGGCGTGGACCCATTTCTGCTCTTCGGGGGAGATCTTCAGCATGATTGGCTTTCCATGTGGGGTGAACCGACGGTGAAATGATGGGGCCGGCGACGCGCGCCTCCGGGTGCTACAGATCCGCCAGCGGATGCTCTCCCGTCCACCGCGGCTGCAGCAGCGTCTCGACGTTCGCCGCGGCCTCGGCGAGCGTCGACCAGCGCCACTTCGGCGACTTGTCCTTGTCGACGATCAGCGCGCGGATGCCTTCCGCGAAGTCGCCGTCGGCGGCGCAGCCCATCGCGGCGGCCAGCTCCAGGCGGAGCACCTCTGCGAGCGACGCGCCGTGCAGGCGGTCCTGCAGCGCCCACGACAATGCCGCGGACGCCGGTGATCCGTGGACCAGCGCGTGACGATGGGGCTCGAACCACGGGTCCCTGCCGGCGGCGTCGGTGATCGCAGCGAGGAACGCCTCGGGCGACGTCGTGTTGGCGATGGCGGCGATGCCCGGGAGATGCGCCATGAACTCCGCGGCCGGCAGCGTGGACCAGTCGGCGGCGCCCTGCAGGATGGTATCGACGCAGGCGCGCCGGCCTGCTGCATCGGCACCCCACGGCGCAGCGACGAGTGCCGCGACCACATCCGTCTTCCGCTCGTGCGGGATCGGCAGATCGGCCATCCCGAGCGCAATCGTGTCCCCCGGGCCGAGCCGCGCACCGGTGAGCGCGAGATAGCGGCCGAGACGCGCGGGCATCCGTTGCAGGAACCAGGAACCCCCCACGTCGGGGAAGAGGCCGATGGCGATCTCGGGCATCGCGAACTTCGTCGTGGCCGTGACCACGCGATGGCTCGCGCCGCACGCGAGGCCGACGCCGCCGCCCATCACGATGCCGTGCATCCACGCGATGACCGGTTTGGGGTAGTGATGGATGTCGTGGTCGAGCCGGTACTCCGGTGCGAAGAAAGCGAGCGTCGCAGCGTCGCGCGCGGACGCGTCGTCCGTGCGGATGGCGCGGTACATGGCCTGGAGGTTCGCGCCAGCCGAGAAGGCCTTCTCGCTCGAGCTGTCCATCAGCACGGCCACGACAGCGGGATCCGCAGCCCAGCCGTGCAGGGCCCCGGAGATGGCGGCGACGATGGCCGGGGTCAGCGCATTCAGCGTGGCGGGATGGTCGAGGGTGATGCGGCCGATCCCATGCCCGTCGGCGGTGCTCAGAAGTTCGATGCGGACCGGCGCGGGTTCGTGGTGAGTGGTCAAGGCAAGGATCCGTGGACGGGGAGGTGGTGCGACGATCCGCCGGGAGGATGATCGCCGCGGCGGGTCGGTCAGAGACCGGCGATGTAGTGGGCCAGCGCCTCGATCTGCTCGTCGGTGAGGGTCTTGGCGAGCGGCCCCATCACCTCGTTCACGCGCACACCTTCGCGATAGTCCTTCAACTGCTTCACGATGTACGGGTACTTCTGGCGGGCGATCCGCGGGAACTCGCCCAGCCCCTTCAGGCCGGCCTGGTGGCATGCCGCGCACTGGGTCTCCTCGGCGATCTGCTTGCCCTTCGTGACGAGCGCCGGGTCGGGCTTGAACGAGCCGCGGGTCATGGTCTGGGAAGCGAAGTACTCCGCGACATCCACGACATCCTGGTCCGACAGCACGCCCACGGAGGGCGACATCATGGCGTTCTTGCGCGCCCCGGTCTTGAAGGCCTTGATCTGGGTGACGAGGTAGTCCTTCGTCTGCCCCGCGAGGCTCGGGAAGCTGCCGGAGCTGGAGTTGCCGTCGGTGCCGTGGCAGTGCGCACAGGAGTCGGACTTCGCGGCAGTGGCCGGGTCGGCGGCCGACCAAGCAGCCAGGGTGGCTGCGAGGACGCAGGCCAGGGTTCGAGATCGCATTCTTTCCTCTCCGCTGTAGCTTGTCGTTCGTGGGGGGACTGCTCGGGGGCCGACCCGGGTGGGCCCGGTGCCGCATCGACCGGGATCGCCTCCCGGAGTTTCGCCCGCCGAGGGTGTCCGCCCCGGGGGCCGAAGTATAGGCGAGCCGCCGCCCACGGCCGCTGCCGCGATTGAACCCCGGCCGGTGCCTCCGGTATAAAGGCCCGACCCCCTCCGCAATCCGCTGCCCCCGACGAGGAGCCCGTCCCGATGTCCCAGGTCCTCGATGCCGATCCGTCGCCCGCGGCAGCGTCCGCGATGCCCGAGGCGGAGCGCCGCGAGGTCGACCTCATGCGACTCGTGGTCGCCCGGGACCGCGGCGCGTTCGACGTGCTGTACCGGCTGTACTACCGGCGCCTCGGACGCTTCCTGGACCGCCTCACGCGCCGGCCCGATCTCATCGAGGAGGTCCTGAACGACACCATGTTCGCCGTCTGGACGCGCGCCGCCACGTTCAACCATGCCTCGCGGGTCTCCACGTGGATCTTCGCGATCGCCTATCGCCAGGCCCTGAAGCGCGTGCAGCGCGGGGATCGCCCGGTGGCCTCCCACCCCGACGACGAGACGCCGGACCAGCTCGACAGCCCCGAGACGCGGTTGATGCAGCGCCAGTCGTCAGCGCTGCTGCGAACCGCGATCGACCGGCTGCCCTTCGAGCAGCGCATGGTCGTCGAACTGACCTATTTCCACGGCTGCGGCTATCCGGAGATCGCGGTCATCATGGACTGCCCGACCGACACGGTGAAGACGCGCATGTTCCACGCCCGGCGCAAGCTGCGCCTCATGCTCGAACAGCGGGGTTGAAGCGGTGTGTCCCGTCGAAGGTCTGCGCCCGACGCCGTATCGACCCGTGACGGCATCCGTGGCTGCCGTCACGACCGGACGGCAGGAGCCGGTCGGGCCCAGGTGGTCGATCGCGAATCCGTGGGAGAGCGAGGACGGATCTTGACGGTTTCGACGAACACATCGGGTATGCGTGCGGAGAATGCGGCGGAGCATGCGCCGTTCTCCCGCCGTTGCAGCCGAATCGCCCTGAGCCCGGCAGGCGCCTAGATGGCCGACATCCTCGAATTGGCCAACGCCGCCCATGCGCGGAGCGAAGTCCTCCTGCCGTGGTATGTGAACGGCACGCTCGACGCCGCCGAGCGCGCGTTCGTCGAGAGCCACATCGGGCAGTGCGAGCGGTGCCGTGCCGACATCGCCCGTCTGCGCTCCATCGCCGACGACGTCCGCGAGTACGATGTCGATCCCGGCCGCGACCTCGCGCTCGGCCGTCTGTCCGTCCGCCTCGATGCTGCCGATGCCCGGACCCCGCTTCCGCCGGTGCCACCCCGGCGCCGGGGGCTCTTCCGCCTGTGGGATGACGCTCGGGTGCTGCGGATGCTGGTCGTGGTGCAGGTGGGCGCGCTCGCGGCCCTTGGCGCGATCGGATTGCGCAGCGTGCCGGAGATCGAGTACCGCACCCTGGCCGCCCCCGCGGCATCCACGGATCGCGGCCGGCTGATCGTCGCTTTCGACAGTGCCCAGCCGGAGATCGCGATCCGCCGGGTGCTGGTGGCGGCCGATGCACGGGTGGTCGACGGCCCGACGGGGGACGGGCTGTACGTCATCGAAGTCGCCGCCGCCCGGGCATCCGCGGTCGCGGAGCAGCTGCGGCAGAGCAGCGCGGTGGTGCGTGTGGATCTCGCGACGCCGTCGCCATGACCACCAGGGCGAACCCGACGGACCGGTCCGTGCGACCCGACCGATGTCATCGTAGGCGTCTTCGATGTCTGCCGGCCGCGCTCGCGCTGGCGACCATGGGCATCCTCGCAGGGTTGGCGGGGTGCGCCGCGACGCCGCCTGCGGCGGACGTCGACAGTGGTCAACCGTCGGCCGGGATGCATGGCGAGCGCGTGCTCGTGATGCTGCCCGACGCCGCGCCGACGCACTTCCGTCCCGGGGCCGGTGGCGGCTATCTCGACACGGCAAGGCGTGCGCGCGTCCTCGGCCTCGCCAGGGGGCTCGTCACGGACCACGGCGGGACGATCCTGGAGGCCTGGCCGATGCCGGCGCTGGGATTGCACTGCATCCTGATGGCTGTGCCCGCGGGGACGACCGCCGAGCGGTTCGTCGAAACCGTCGGCCACGACGCCCGGGTGGGATGGGCCCAGCAGGTATCGGAATACCGCACGCTTGCCCGCAACGATCCGTACTACCCGCTGCAGACGTCTGCCCGCGCGCTCGATCTGTCCGACATGCACGGCGTGACCACGGGCCGCGGCGTGCGCATTGCAGTCATCGACAGCGGTGTCGACGAGGCGCATCCGGACCTCGCCGGCCAGTTGACGGCCGCGCAGGATTTCATCGGCGGGGGCAATCGCGTGGAGATGCATGGCACCGCCGTGGCCGGGATCATCGGCGCCCGGGCCGACAACGGCGTGGGCACGGTGGGCGTGGCACCCGGCGCGAAGATGCTGGCGCTGCGGGCGTGCCGACAACGCAGTCCCGACGCGCAGGAGGCCTCGTGCGACACCTTCGCCGTGGCCAAGGCCTTCCAGCGCGCTTTCACCGCGGAGGCGCGGGTCGTGAACCTGAGCCTCACGGGGCCGCCCGACCGTCTGTTGGGTGCGCTCATCGACCGCTTTTCCGCCCGCGGTGGCGTGGTGGTCGCGGCGGCCGATCGCGCGGCGCCCGAGGGGGGATTCCCGGCATCCCATCCGCAGGTCCTCGCCGTCGCGGGCAGTCACTTCCCCGGTGCGAGCCAGCGCCTCCTGAAGGCACCCGGTGAGGAGGTGCTCACCACCCTGCCCGGCGCGCGCTGGGCGTACGTGTCCGGTGATTCCTTCGCGGCGGCGCACGTGAGCGGGGTGGCGGCGCTGCTGCTGGCGCGCGCGCCTTCGCTCGATGCGGTCCGACTCTCCGCCGCCCTCGCTGCCTCCGGTCCCGACGGCGCCACGGCCATGTCCGGGATCGATCCGTGCGCGGCGCTGGTGCGGGTGGACCCCGGAGCGCGATGTGCCTCCCGTTCCGATGCCACTGCCGTCGCGCGTCGCCCTCCGCCTCCTTGACGGCCGGCGGACGGCCCTCTTTCCGGGCCTCGGCATCGCACTCCTGCTGATCGCCGCGCGCGCGGATGCGCAGTGGACCGGTGCGGTGGGGGTCGTGTCCGACTACCTGCATCGCGGCGTGTCGTTCAGCGACCGGCGGCCGGCGGCCCAGGTCTCCGTGGCCTGGGATCACGCCTCGGGTCTCTTCGCCGGGGGGCAGGCAACGACCGTGCGCCTCGGGCCGTCCGCCCTGGGGACGAACGTCGAGTTCCTCTACTACGGCGGGTTTGCACGGGATGTCGGCCCGTTCGCCTGGGAGGTCGGGATGCTGCGATACGACTACTCCGGTCCGGCGCGCCTCCAGGGCTATGGCTATGCCGAGGTTTTCGCGGGGGTCTCCCGCGGCGGCTTTTCGGCCCGCGTCTTCCGCTCGAACCGGCACTACGAGCAGGCCGCCGGATCGTGGTACGTCCAGGCGATCTACGCCGGTGCGCTCACGGACGAGATCCAGTACTTCGCCCAGGCCGGCGCGCTGCACCTGGCCGCCGAGCGCGGCCGCGCCGATGCGACCTCCGAGCGCCACATCGACGCCCGCATCGGCCTGCAGACGCTGTGGCGGGGGTTCCAGTTCGAGGCGGCGCTGGCGGGCACCGATCGCCCCGATGACGCCTGCTACGGCACGGGCCGGCGATGCGGCTTCGGGCCTGTGCTGTCGATCAGCCGCCCGCTGCCGTGACGCCGGCCGGCGCGCGCGGGACGAGCTGCACGAACAGGTCCTTCGGCATCAGCGTGAACGCGAACAGTTCCTCGGCCGGGGCCGTCCCGGGGGCGCGCCGGACGTCGAAGTGCCGCGCGATCATCGCCATCACCATCTTGATCTCGAGCATGGCGAGATGTCGCCCCGGACAGTACCGGGGCCCCGCACCGAAGGGCATGAACGCCCGCGTTTCGTGGGCATCCGCGGGGGCGCGCTCGGCGGCCATCCAGCGCTCCGGGCGGAAGTCGTCCGGTCGCGCGAAGTGCGCTCCGGTCGTGCCCGGATAGCCGTTGAGCGCCAGGACGCCCGTGCCGGCGGGCACGTGGACGTCGCCGATCTGCGCGTCGACGAGCGGTTCCAGCGAAAGGAACGGCGCCACCGGCTTAATCCGCAGCGCCTCGTGGGCCATCGCCTCGATGTAGTCGAGTCCGTCGGCCGCCGCGTGGTCCAACGGACGGTCGGCATGGCCGAGCACTGCATCGACCTCGGCTTGCAGCCGCGTCTGCACTTCCGGCCGGTCGATCATGAGATGCAGCATCCACGAGATCGCGTTCGCCGTGGTGTCCTCGCCGGCGACCAGCATCGTGATGGCATTGCCGAAGATCTCGGCGTCGCTGAACCCGCGGGCTTCGTCGTCCTGCGCAGCCAGCATCGCCTCGATGAAGTTCGTCGGATGTGCCCGCCGGACCGGGTCTGCGGCCACGCGTCGCCGGCAGTCCTCGATCATCGATGTCACGAGCCGCCGGACCTCGGCCATCGCCCGATCGAGCGCGCGATCGGCAGGCAGGCGGAACCACCGCCAGTACGGATACGGGGCCATGGTCCGCCGCAGCAGGGCGGGGAACAGCTTCTCCATGTGCGTCTGGATGAGGTCCCCGTCCTGCTCGATGGTGTTGAGGTCGTGGCCGAACGCGAGACCCGTCGTCACGTCGACCGTGAACCGCATGAGTTCGCGCTGGATGTCGAGCACGGTGCCTTCGTCGGCCGCGCGTTGCCAGCGCCGCTGCAGTCGTCCGGTGACCGCCTCGAGGCGCGGGAAGAATCCCCGCAGGTGCCGCGTGTTGAGCGCGTGCATGGCCAGCGCGCGCTGGCGGCGCCAGTCCCGGCCCTCCGCATTGAACACGCCGTCCACGCCGACCTCGAGCATCGCGGAACGCAGGGAACGTTGGCGCATGAAGGATTCGGGGCGCTGCCGCAGGATGTCGTGGATCAGCACGGGATCCGCCACCACCAGCATCGGATGCTGCATGAGGCGGATGCGATACAGCGGGCCGTACCGGTCGGCCCAGCGGTACAGGATGCGGTGCAGCTGGCCCACGTCGACATCGAGGAGATTGCCGACGATCCAGCGACCGGGCGGGCCGGGAAGATCGGCCAGTCGTCGCGTCGCGCCTGCCGACCGGGGCGGCGCGGGGAAGGAGGTATCGGCGGTGGGTCGCATGCCGCGATCGTGCACCGCCGCCGCGTCCGACGAAAGCCCCGGCGGGCCGGGTGCCGACAGCCCCTCCCGCGAAGCGGTGGAGCCGACCGGCGCGATGGGCGAGAATCGGCGTTGCCGCGCGGGGTGATGGCACCGCGCACCGCATCGATTCCCATTTCCCACGAGGCCACTGTCACGATGAATCCCACGGCACCCGCCGAGACCCCCGGCACGCATGCTGCACGCCCGGAAGGACTCGTGGCGCGTCTGCGTGACCGCACGCGGGATCTGCATCGGGAAGCGGAGCGGTCCGGCATCCTCCGGGAACTGCTCCATGGCCGCGCGAGCCGGGGCGGCTACGCTCTCCTGCTGCGCAACCTGCACCCGGTCTACACGGTCATGGAAACGTTGACCGAGCTCCATGCGGGGGACCCCGGGGTGAGGCGCATCGCGATGCACGAGCTGCAGAGGCGGGACGCGCTGGCGTCCGACCTGCGATCGCTGGCCGGCGAGGATTGGGAGGAGACGCTCCCGCTGCTGCCTGAAGCGGGCATGTATGTCGTGCAGGTCGTGACGCAAGGCCGGCGTTTTCCGGGGACGCTGATCGCCCACTCGTACGTGCGCTACCTGGGTGATCTGTCGGGAGGGCAGGTGTTGAAGCGGTTGCTCGCGAAGACGCCGGGGCTCGGGCCCGAAGCGCTGTCGTTCTACGATTTCGGTGACGACGTCGACATCGAGCAGCGCACGGCGTCCTACCTCACCGCCATCGAGGCCGCCGGTCAGGATGTCGCGCCGCGCCTCGACGAGATCGTGGAGGAGGCAGCCGAGGCGTTCCGGCACAACATAGCAGTGTCCGAGGCGGTGCTCGAGGCGGTGAAGGCGGCGGTGCAGGCGGCGGGCTGACCGGGAATTCCGACGCTTCGCGGCCTGCGTGGGCCCGTCTGGCAGGCGTCAGCCCTCGCCGGCGTGCCAGAGCAGGAACTGCAGCAGCTGCTCCGTCCGCAGCACGGAGTTCTGCACGCTTTCGAGCATCGCCGGCATGTGCGTCGGATCCACGCCGTCGGTGATCTCGAGAGCGGCGAGCTGGGCGTTCCCCACGACCGACGAGAGCAGGTTCTGGTACTGCCGCCCCGCCTTCGGATGCAGCCGCAGGCTGGCCACGTGCTGACGTCCGATCACGTTCTCCTGGAAGCGCTTGCGCGCCGCCTCGGCTTCCTTGCGCTCGGTCAGGTCGTTCAGCAGGAGGACGAAGCCGAGCACCCGGTCGGCCGCTGCGAACACCGGATCGGCACGCACCATGAACGCCGTGCCTTCACCGCCGTCCTTGCGGAGGCGGATCTCGCCGCGCCACGCGGTGTGGTTGCGCAGGAGTTCCTCGAGATCCCGGCGCGTGGTGGCGGGCTCCGAACTGAACGGGGCCAGCTCCTTGATCCAGCGCAGATGCACGGCCTCGGGCAGCAACTGCTCGAAGGCGTCGTTCGCGAGGACGATGCGTCCCGTCGAGTCGGCGATGAGCACCGGCTGGTTCGACACCTGCACACGGCGGCTCACCTGGGCGAGCTGATCCTGCGCGATGAGCATCCGCACCGAACGGAACTGCAGCACGACATCCGCCACGGAGTCGCCGATGAGCCTCGCCGACGAGAGGTCTGCCGGCGTCCAGGGATCGGATGTCCCTTCGACGAGCTGATGCCACTGCGCGAACGAGCGCCGCGGCGAGAGCTGCGACGGATCGTTGCCGATCACGACGGCCTTGTACGGGTCACCGCCCCAGGTCACCGTGCGCATGCGCTCGGTGCGGAACCAAAGGAGGTACTCGCCCGGCGATTGCGAGATCGGCGCCGCGAGCAGGCCGCTCGCCACCGGGATGATCGGTGCGAAGTCGGGCTCGTCGAGACCGAGCGAAGTGGTGGAGATCACGCCGTTGCGGCGGCGCATGTCGAGCCATCGGCCGATCTCGAGAAGCTGCGGCGTGCCGGGTACCTCCCCGGCCGTGTAGACCTCGCCCTCGAAGAGCAGGGCCGCGCCCGTGGCCGATACGGGTTTCAGCAGCGAGCGCGAACCATCGAAGAGCGCGCTCTTCCAGTCGCCGTCGCGCGAGATGGCTTCCACCATCCGCTGTTCGAGTCGACGCACCGACAGTTCGGCGCGCGCCTGCAGGAAGCTCTCGAGCGCCGCGATGCGGGTGCCGATCGACTCCGCCAGCAGCTCGCACACGGCCCGCACCTCGTAGTGCACGACGCGCGCGGCATAGTGGTGGCAGGCGACGAGCCCCCAGAGCTTTCCGCCGACCACGAGCGAGACCACGAGCGTCGCCGCGACGCCCATGTTCTGCAGGTACTGCACGTGGATCGGCGACATGCTCCGGAGGTGGCACATGGACATGTCGAGATCGCGCCCGGTCAGCGGGCAGAGCGTCGGATTCAGCGGTACAGGTGCGTAGCCCGCATCCACGAGGAGCCTGACACGGTTGCGAAGGTAGAGCCGCCGTGCGATCTGCGGGATGTCGGACGCGGGATAGCGGTTGCCGAGGTAGGCCTCGAGGTGCGGTTCGCGCTGCTCCGCGAAGACCTCCCCGTGTCCTTCATCGTCGAATCGATACACCATCACCCGGTCGTAGCCGGTGATCTGCCGGAAGATGCGCGCCGTCTGGTCCGCGAGCGCCTGCAGCGACGCCGCGGCGAGGATGGTGTCCAGAGCCTCTTCCATGGCCTGCGAGAGGTCGACCCGCGCCGCTGCGGGTTCCAGCTCGACGACGAGGCCGCCGCCGGGCAGCCGATGGATCAGGCTGTCGAACTCGCGCGCGGGGCGCCCGACGCGGCACCGCGACGCGAGGGGCACCGCCGTGAGCGGCTCCGACAGATGGGGTTCGATCGTCTTCCAGAGATCGCCCAGGACCTCGGTCACCGGCAGCCCGAGCACTTCGCCCGGCAGGCCGATGAACGCAGCGGCGTTGTTGCTCGTCTGGACTATCTGGTACTGGGGCTCGCTCACGACGAACAGGGCGCCGTGGGGCTGGATGGATCCGGCGAGGTGGATCTGTTCCCGCTCGCAGTTGGAGAGGTCCGCCTGACCGAAGGCCGGCAGCTGGGTGGCGTGCGAGTTCGAAGGCACGGCCGACGGGGTCAGGTGTTGCCGCCGGGGCCGGCGTCGCCGGCGTTGTCCAGGCGGGCGAGGCGAGCCCGGAATTCCTCGACGGACAGCCCGAGTCGTCCGGCCGCGCTGCCGGGGTCGCCCGCGGCCGACTGGAGTGCGGCGCGCAGGCAGTGCACCTCGAGGCGCCTTGCGCCTTCGCTCACCAGCTCGGTCAGGGGCCGATGGCCCACCTGCTCGACGATGTGGGTCATGCCTTCGCACAGCGGGTCGGTGGATGCGACTTCGGGCCGCGGCGCGGCGCGCACGATGACGACCGCTAAGCCGTTGTCGGCATCGCCGGGGCCCACGTGGATCACCTCCACCGAAGCAACACCGACGGGGTTCAACACGGTGGCCATCGCGGAGCGTCGCTGCGAAGCCGGATCGGGGGCTTCCCCCGTCCACTGCAGCCATGCCGTGATCGGCCGTCCTTCCGGGAGTTCGTCGTCGCGCAACCCCATCAAGCGACGGAAGGCGGTGTTCGCCTGGATCACGATGCCCGCGGCGTCCAGCACAGCGAGTCCTTCGGGCCCCTGATCGAGGATCGCCTCGATCGACACCGCGGGCGCTTCCGGTGTGGAAGCCGTGTGCGTCACGGCCACGGGAGCCAGTTGGACCAGGAACATCAGCCCGGTCTCGGCCGTCATCAGGGACGCGCGGATGAGCCAGGGTTCGGCGTCGCGACCGAGGTGCACCATCATGCCCGGAGCCTTGCCGTGGTCACGCACGTTCCGAAGCATCGACTGGAAGAGATCGCGTTCGCGGCCGGCGACCTCGTTCAGGAAATCGCGGCCGGCGATACCCTGCTGCCGCTCCGGCGAAAGACCCAATGCACGCACGGCCGCCGGGTTCGCCTCGAGGATGCGCAGGTTCGCGGCGCGGAGCAGGACGACGGCTTCGCTGGAGTTGTCGAACAGGAGCCGGTAGCGGGTTTCCAGTTCGCGGAGCTTCCAGAACTCCCGTTCCATCTCCTGCTGGGCGGAGAGCAGACGCGACTGGAGTTCGGTGACGGCTTGCAGGCTCTTGCCCACGGCGATGAGACCACCGTGCTCCCCCAGGCGGATCGTGGTGTACTCCATCAGGAGTTCGAGGCCGCTGGGGAAGCGTTGGGTGACCTGCCGGAACGCGGACACCTGACGGCGCACCGCGTCTTCCACCATGCGTCGGACCTTGCGGTCACCGGTGTCGGCGACCGTTTCGGTCCAGGGACGACCGATCCACGCGGAGACATCCTGCCGCGACAGGGTGTTCGAGACGGTGACGTCGCGGATCACACCGTCGAGATCGAGGGTGATGGTGACGTCCGGCTGGGCAATTCCTACAACATTCATGGCATCCCGACGATTCGGGCGTGCGAGCAGCGAAGCTGCGGGCCACGCGCCCCGTTTCCGAGGCCATCTATCGCGTAGGAGAATTGTACTGCCATCCCCGTCTGGCAGAGGTCAGATTTTCGGAAGATTTTCTGATGTTTCAGGACCATGAACGACTTCGTGGCGCATTCGGCACCGGCCCGGTGCCGATTCGACGACATCGGAGGAAACCGGGTCCCCGATTTCGTCCTCACGGGGGTGGATCGGACGCCGGTTCTCACGGGCGGCACCGACGGGCGAGGTCTGCGAGATGCCCGGCGAGGCCGAGCGACAGGCTCGCCGCGATCCACGGCCACGGCGCATCCACCAGCGCCGCGCGCAATGCGAGCAGGAGTCCGGTGCCCGCCACGAGATTCGGTAGCAGGTCGGCGGGGGCGATGCCGCGACCGCACACCCGGTGGAGGAGCGTGAGGGCGAGGGCCTCGATGCCGACGAGCACGAGGATGCCGTCGACGGCACGGCCATCCGCGAAGAGCGAGGCGAGTGCCGCGACGTTCAAGCTCTGCCGATCAGGTGAACGGCGCGTTCAGCCGCACGACCGCGAGGTTCAGCAGACCGGCGACGGTGACCCAGGCGAGGTACGGGACCATCAGCCAGCTCGTGACGCGGGAATAACGCCCCGGGATCATGATGATCATCGCGATCGAGAGCCAGAGGAAGACGACCTCCAGCAGAGCCCAGTCCGGACGCGCGAAGCGGAAGAAGAGCGCGCTCCACAGGATGTTGAAGAACGCGTTGATCGAGAACCAGGCAATCACCTGCCGCCGTGCCGCCGCGTCCGGGGCGTTCGTCCACGCGTAAACCCCGGCGATGGCGGCCAGCCCGAAGATCAGCGTCCATGCGGGTCCGAAGAGCCAGTCCGGCGGTTTCCAGTCGGGCTGCTTGAGGCTGAGATACCACGGACCGAGATCCGTGACGAGGGCGCCGACCGATGCGATCAGGAACGCCGCGACTGCCGCCGCGAGCACCGGCGTCGCGCGCGGCAGGCGTGAGGTCGGAAGGCGGGCGGCGCTCAAGAAGTCTCCTTCGCGGAGCCGCGCGACGGCGCGCTCATGGGGACACCAGTCCGAAGAGGTGCGCGAGATCCTTGAAGAAGATCCGCACGTGGGCCATCGGCTTCGACCGGACGAGCCGCTTGTGCATGTAGGACTCCCAGGTGAGGCGCTGCACGTCCCGATCGTCGCAGATGGCCACGAACCGCTCGCGACGCTTGTCGCTCGAGTACCAGAAGTGCTGCATGATCCCCAGGATCCAGAAGACCTTGCCGTGCTCCTTCATGAAGCGGCTGCGGGCCGTGGCAAGGGCGCGTACGTCGCCGGTGGTCAGGAACTTCTCGACGGCTTCACCGGCCAGCTGACCGCCCACCATCGCGTAGTAGATGCCCTCGCCCGACGCGGGTGCCACGACGCCGGCGGCGTCGCCGGCGAGCAGCACGTCCCGACCGTCGTCCCAGCGCTTCAACGGCTTCATGGGGATCGGTGCGCCTTCGCGGCGGAGCGTCTCGGCACCGACGAGGCCGCTCGCCTCGCGCAGGCGCCCGACCGCCGAGCGGATCGAGTAGCCGCGCAGCGCGGTGCCGGTGCCCACGCTGGTGGTGGCGCCATGCGGGAAGACCCAGCCGTAGAAGTCAGGAGAGAGGCGACCCTGATAGTAGACGTCGCAGCGCGCCGCCTCGAAGTCGGGATGACCCTTCTCCGGCGACCGGACGATCTCGTGATAGGCATAGACGAACTTCATCTTCTCCGCTCCGGGCACGCACTGCCGCGCGACGCCCGACGATGCGCCGTCGGCACCGATCACGGCCCGGGCCCGGACGCGTTCCTCGGGGGCATCCTGGCGTCCCTGGACGCGGTAGCAGATCACGGCGCATCCGTCGGGATCGCGCTCCAGCCGCTCGAAGGTGCCCGCCCGACGTTCGGCGCCCGCGAGTGCGGCGCGCTCGCGCAGCCACTCGTCGAATTCGCAGCGATCCACCATCCCGACGAAACCGCCGTCGATCGGCATGTTCACCTTGCGACCCTTGGGCGAGATCATCCGGGCCGAGGACACGCGTGCGACGAGGAGGTGGTCGGGAATCTCGAAGTCTGCGATGAGGCGCGGAGGAATGGCGCCGCCGCACGGCTTGATGCGGCCCGCGCGATCGAGCAGGAGGACCGAACGGCCGCCGCGGGCGAGCGCCCTGGCGGCTGTGGCACCGGAAGGGCCGCCGCCGACAACGACGACATCGTAGGTTCTGGCCTGTGTCATGTGGCACCTCCCTGCCGGATCTCGGCGAATTCGGGTTTGCGACCGCGGAACTGGACCGGCTGGTCCTGCGCGTTGCGGACGTGTCCGACTCGCATCGCGAGGGCCACGGCCACGAGGAAAAGCAGCCCCTCGCCGGCGAACACCACGGCGTAGGCGGCGACCGGCGATCCGAGGAGGTGACGCGCGAGATCGCTCGCGGCAGTACCGGCGAACCCGCCCAATCCGAAGGCGATGGCCTGCGCGCCGCCCCAGAGACCCATGCGTATGCCTTCCCGCGAAGCGCCGCCCGCACCGGCCAGACCCATCATCGACCCGATGGCGGCGACCGCGAACGTGCCGTTCGCCATGCCGAGCACGAAGACGCACGGGCGCAACGGCCACTCGGGGCCCGCGAAGGCGCCGGAACTGAGGGCGAACAGGGCGAGTGCGGAGGCGATGCAGCCACCGATCGTCCAGGCCTGGAGCGAAACGCGGCGGGCGACCACAGGGATGCTCCCTCCCAGCGCCACCATGATCATCCCGAGCAATACGCCACCGTGTTGCACGCCCGCGAGTCTCGTGGACTCGCCGGGCGTGTAGCCGAAGACCGCGCCCGCGAAGGGCTCGAGGATGAGATCCTGAAGGCTGTACGCGAGCATCGAGACGAACACGAAGACCGTGAACCAGCGCGCCTGCGGCTCGCTCCACACGGCGGCCAGCGCTTCGCTGAACGGGATCTTCGGTGCGGCGCCGTCGGCCTTCGTGGCGGGTGCACCGTGGCCTTCGACGCCACGCACGGCCACGAACGCGAGCAGCAGCGCGGCCATCGAAACGGCCGTGGTGACGGCAACGAGCCGCGCCGGCGAGAACGGGTCGAGCAGTTGCCCCGCGACGCCGGCCGTGATCGCAAAGCCGGCGATCATCATGACCCAGACGATGGTGGCTGCAGCGCCGCGGCGACCCGGATCGACGCGCTTCGCGAGCAGCACCAGGAGCGACGTTCCCGAGGCGCCGACGCCGGCGCCGATCAACAGGAAAGCGACGACGGCGAGACACACGCCGGCCACCTGGTGCGTCGACATCCACGCGACGGCCGCCGCAGCGAGGATGCCGCCCAGGGCGAGGGTCGCCATGCCGCCGAGGATCCACGGGGTGCGGCGACCGCCCTGGTCGGATCCGTAGCCGAGCCGTGGCCGCAGGATCTGCACCGCGTAGTGCAGCGCGACCAGCGCGCCGGGCAGCATCGCCGGCAGCGCGAGTTCCACCACCATCACGCGGTTCAGGGTGGAGGTCGTGAGCACGACGATGGCGCCGAGGGCGGTCTGCACGAGACCGAGGCGGACGATGCCGAACCAAGTCAGCATCGGCAGCGAGGCGAGCGGACCGGCGTTTGCAGGAGTGCGATTCACGGGATGACTTCTCACGACGAAACTGCGGGCGCCCGGAGCGCGAAGGCGGTGACGAGCATCCCCAGCACGTACAGCGTGACGCCGGTGCCGTTGTACCAGGGGGCCAGTTCACGCGGGGATCGGAGCAGCCTCGCCATCAGGGCGAGTTGAGTGACGAGTGAGGTCGCCACGACGGCGGCGTGCCACGGGTGATTCCATCCCAGCAGCAGCCCGGCGACCACCACCTGGGGCAGCGCCATGAACAGACACGCGGCACGCCCGGCGCCCTCGACGCCGAGCTTCGCCGGCAGGGAGCCGATGCCCATGCGCAGATCGCCATCGACGGACTTGAAGTCGTTCAGCGTCATGATCCCGTGGGCGCCGACACTGTAGAGCGCGGCCATGACCAGGATCTCGGCGGAGGGCAGGGCACCGCCCAGCATCACCGCCGCACCCGTGATCCACGGCAACCCTTCGTAGCAGGCAGCCACGGCGCTGTTGCCCCACCACCCGTTGCGCTTCAACCGGAATGGCGGGGCGCTGTAGGCCCAGGCGAGCACGATCCCGCAGACCGCGGCGACGGTGACGACGGGGCCCAGCGAGATCGCGACGACCGCGGAGAGGATCGTCCACAGGATCGCGATCCAGAGTCCCCATTGGCCGGGGATGCGCCCCGAGGGAATCGGGCGGTTCGGTTCGTTGATCGCATCCACGTGGCGATCGAACCAGTCGTTCACGGCCTGGCTCGTCGCGCAGACGAGCGGCCCCGCCAGCGCGATGCCGGCCGCGATCACGGCCCAGCGGCCCTCGGTGGGCGTGCCTGCAGACACGACGCCGCAACCGAACGCCCACATGGGCGGAAACCACGTGATGGGCTTCAGCAGTTCGAGAACGGCCGAGGGCGCGGGCAGGGACGAGCTTGTGGTGGGGACCGAGCGTTCCATGGGTGAACGGTAGGCCTGACACTATTTTGTGTCAACAAAAAATGACACTCCGTGCCGCGTTCTGCCCTGGCGCCCGGCATCGGTCGAAGAACCAGGGATACGGTCACCGCGGCAAAAGACCGATCTCCATCCCCACGGCCTGACGGACTGACCGCGGACCGGTCCGCGCAGGCGTGCGCCGCGCGAGTTCCAGGGGATAGGATGCAGCCTAGCGAACGGGGGAGTGGGGAGGGCGTTACTCCGCGTGAGGGAAACCCCTCACTGCGGATCATCCGAACGAACGCTCAGGCCTTCGCGCCGTCCGGGGTGAGGTCACCGAGACCGTAGCGCCGCAGCTTCACATACAGGCTCTGCCGGGAAAGCCCCAGCATCTCGGCCGCCGATGCCCGGTTGTCGCCGGTCAGCTCGAGCGCAGCCTCGATGCAGAGACGTTCGATGACATCGGTGGCCTCGCGGACCATCTCCTTCAGCGAGACGCGCCCGACGAGCTCGGTGAGCTGCTCCACGGATCGCGGCAGTTCCCGGCCGGGTCGGCCATCGGGGGACACCCTCGGGCCGACGTTGCGGATCATGAAGCCGCAGCATTGCTGATCGCCATCCATCACCGACACTGCCGAGATCTCGACCTCGGCCACGTAGCCGTACTCGCCGCGCAGGGTGGTCGCGAACAGCCGCAGCGATCCATGCTGGCGCAGATTGGCGATCATCACGTTGAGGTCGACGCCGGGGCGTCCCAGCCAGCGATCGAGGGATTCGCCCTGCGCCTGTTCCTCGTTCGCGATCTGCGCGAGGTCCAGGAAGGCCCGGTTCGCCGAAAGGATGCGCCCGTCGGGGCCGGTGACCACGAAGCCATCGGGTGTGCTGCGGACGAGTTCCAGCAGCTTCGACTGCTCGCCCACACCGGAGCCGGCCTGATGGCGCTCCGGGGACGCGAGCCTGACCAGGAAGAACGAAGAGTCCTCCTGCCGGAACAGGAAGGCGGACATCAGGATCTCGTGGCGACCATCGGCCAGACGCACGCGCACATCGTCGGCGCGGCCGGAACTGCGGACCCGCGCCAGCACGAGCTGGATGCCCTCGGTGCTCTCGGCGTCCAGACCCTGCGGAAACATGCGGCCCACCACGGGGCGTCCACCCTCACCGAAGAGATGATCGGCGGCGGGGTTCGCCTCGACGATCTTCTGGGTGGCGGAGTCGACGATCAGCACCGCCTCGGAGGCCATCTGGAACAGCAGCCGATACCGTGTCTCGGCGTGTCGCAGCCGCCAGTAATCGCGTTCCATGGATTGCTGGGCGTCCACAAGCCGTTGCTGAAGAGTCGCGATCGCACGGAGGTCCCGGCCGACGGCGACCATGCGCTGGGTGCGGCCCAGTTGCATCGTCGAGTAGAGCACCGGAATGTCCCCTCCGCGGGCGGAGGCATGGTTCACCTGGCGCCAGCGGGTTTCGGCGTTGTTCCGGGCTTCGTCGATGAGGGATTCCACCTTCGATCGGGAATCCGACGCCACGGTGTCCACCCAGGGCTGGCCGATCCACTGGCCGGCCCCGTTGAGTTCCCTGGCAAGTTCGTCGCTACCGAAGGCCATGTCGCGAATGACACCCTTCGCGTCGATGATGAGGGTCACGTCCGCAGCGGCTGTGATCAGCGCGCCGGCGGCTTCGGCATCCAGGTCCCCCAGCGTTCTCTTCGGGGATTTGAAGCGTTTCACGTTGGCAAAAACCCATGCAGGCGAGGGCCACTCCAGGGGGCCACGCCCGTGTTCGGAGGATTGGTGGTCAGCAGCGGCGCGCGAGCATGGCGAGCAGGCTTTCGGCCTGTAGACATGCCTGCCTCCCGTCGACCGCGGACGCGTCCGCGCCGACCAGGGCGACGAATTCGGGATGCTCGGAAAAGGCGCGACCGCCCACCATGATACCCACACTGCGATTGCGTGAAGCGCGGCGCAGGCGAAGAATCACCGACGCCAGTCCTTCGAGATGCGATTCACAGGCCACCGACAGGCCGATCACTGCAAACCATTCCCGGCGCACGATCTCGACGAGTTCGTCGGACGTGGAGGCGCCCTGCGCCCAGACGTCCCAGCCGGCACGGCGGAAGAACTCCCCGACCATGAAGAGCCCGAAGCTGTGCTGCTCCCCCATGCCCGGAGCGAGGAGGAGCCGGCGTCCCTGTTCCCGTTGATCGGACTCCTGCACGAAAGAGGAGCCCAGGTCCCGGACGATCTGCTGAAGGCGCCACAACCCCACCGTCACTGCGGTGAAGTCCGCGAGGTCCTCCTCCCAGAGATCGCCGAGGTATCGCGCCGACGGCGCGAGCAGGTCCAGATAGATGGCTTCCAGCGAGGTGCCGCGACTGCGAAGGCCCTCGATGTAGGCGAAGGCGTCGGCCACATCGCGAGCCAGGACGATCTGCGAGAACTCCGCCACCTGTTCGGTGCCGGGCCGCCAGTCGAGTCCGTTGATCCCGGTGGCCAGGGCTTCACCCAAGCCTCCCGATGCGCCTCCCGATGCGCCTCCCGATGCGCCGGCAGTGAAGCCGGTGCGATGCGCCAGCACCAGCCGGGGCACGATCTCGAATTCGATCGTGCTGGCAATGCCACTGTGTTGTTTGTGGATGTCGGTGCGCGCGTTGCGGGCGCCCTGCTCTGCGCCACGCTCGACGACGGCAGGCTTGCGAGAACGATCGGCGTCGCCCTTCTGTTCGCCCGCGCTTTCCAGAATCCGGTGTCTCAGGCCATCCATGGGCTTCCCCCCCAGCGGCAACATCGACATATGCGCGAAAGTTAGCGAACAGTTCTTGTCTGCGCGCCGATCCGTGCTGTGTTGCTCCGTCCGAGCTTGCGCTTCGGATCATTTCAGGATCGATCCATCCACTTCGGATGGCTCACGTCCGGGGAGAGTACACCCGTGACTTCTCGTCTGACGAGAATTTCGTACAACCGCAAAAAGTTGTCAAGTGCGATTGACGTAAACGAAAGTTGACATCCGATTTTGAGCGGTCTAGATTGGCCTCCACGCAGTCAGTCACGCGATAAAACCAGACAACAAGGAGGCGCACGGTGGGCGGAGACCGAGGGGAAGTGCGCAGGGATCGACCGCTGTACACGGCGCAGCAGCGCCTGCGGCGCGATCGGTCCCGCTGGACGCTGGTGCAGGGCATCCTCGCGCCGCTGCAGTTCCTCGTGTTCCTCGTGAGCCTCGTCCTGGTGCTTCGGTATCTCCACTCCGGAGAGGGCTTCGCCGCCGCGACGGTGTCGATCGTCGTCAAGACCCTGACGCTGTACACCATCATGGTCACCGGCTCCCTCTGGGAGAAGGACGTCTACGGGAAGTACCTCTTCGCCGAGGCGTTCTTCTGGGAGGACGTCGTCAGCATGCTCGTCCTCGCCCTCCACACCGCCTATCTGTATGCGCTGGCGACCGACGCCCTCGATGCCCGCGGGCTGATGCTGCTCGCACTGGCCGCCTACGCAACGTACGTGGTGAACGCCGCGCAGTTCGTCCTGAAGCTCCGCGCTGCAAGGCGCGATGTCCGCGCCCCGGTGGATGCCGGTGCCGATTCGCTGGTGATGGGCAAATGACAGATCTAAGCGCACTCCCGCCGGGCAGCGGCCTACGCGGCGCCACGATTCCCGTCCTCCGCGAACGCGGGCAGCGGGAGGTCTTCTGCGGCCTGACCGGCATCGTCTGGTTGCACCGCAAGATGCAGGATGCCTTCTTCCTCGTGGTGGGATCCCGGACGTGCGCCCACCTGATCCAGTCGGCCGCGGGCGTGATGATCTTCTCCGAGCCGCGCTTCGGGACGGCCATCCTCGGCGACCGCGATCTCGCCGGCATCGCCGATGCCAACGACGAACTCGACCGCCTGTGCGTCCAGCTCCTGGAACGGCGCCCCGACATCGGCACGCTGTTCCTGGTGGGCTCGTGCCCCTCGGAGGTCATCAAGCTCGACCTCGCCAAGGCCGCCGAGCGCCTGAGCGCGCAGCTGCTGCCGCGCGTGCGGGTCGTGAGCTACTCCGGCTCGGGCATCGAGACCACCTTCACGCAGGGCGAGGACAGCGCACTCGGTGCGCTGGTCCCCCTGATGCCGCGGTCCGAGGCGCGCCAGTTGCTGGTGGTGGGCTGCATTGCCGATGTCGTGGAGGACCAGTTCCGCCGCGTCTTCGATCAGCTCGGCATCGGCCCGGTGTCCTTCTTCCCCGCCCGCCGCGCGGGCGATCTGCCCTCCGTCGGACCGAACACCGACCTGCTGCTCGCGCAGCCCTTCGTGGGCAACACTGCCCGGGCGCTCGAGGCACTCGGTGCCCGCGTACTCGAAGCGCCGTATCCCTTCGGCGCGGAAGGCACGACGGAGTGGTTCGCAGCCGCCGCCCGCGCCTGGGGCGTCGACAACGTACAGTTCCAGGACGTCACACGGCCGCTCGAGGACCGTGCCCGCAAGGCCGTCTCGCGCCACGTCGCCCGGCTCTCCGGCAAGTCCCTCTTCCTGATGCCCGACTCGCAGCTCGAGATCCCGATCGCGCGCTTCCTCAACCGCGAGCTCGGCATGCGGCTCATCGAAGTCGGCACGCCGCACCTCGACCGCCGCCTGATGGCTGCGGAACTGCCCCTGCTCCCGGACGACGTCGCCCTGTCGGAAGGTCAGGACGTCGAACGCCAGCTCGACCGCCTCCGCGGCGCTGCGCCCGATCTCGTGCTGTGCGGGCTCGGCCTCGCCAACCCGCTCGAGGCCGAAGGGTTCGCCACCAAGTGGTCGATCGAGCTCGTCTTCTCCCCCGTGCACGGCTACGAACAGGCGGGCGATCTCGCGGAACTCTTCGCGCGCCCCCTCGACCGCCGCGAACGGCTGCGCGTTTGAGCGAACGATGTTTGAGCGAACGATGATCGAGCAAACGATGATTGAGCGATCGATGCCCGGGCGCACGATGCACATGAGGCTGCCATGCAACTGACCCTCTGGACCTACGAAGGCCCGCCCCACGTCGGCGCCATGCGCATCGCGACCTCGATGGAGGGCGTGCACTACGTGCTCCACGCCCCCCAGGGCGACACCTACGCGGACCTGCTCTTCACGATGATCGAACGGCGCGATCGCCGCCCCCCGGTCACCTACACGACGTTCCAGGCCCGCGATCTCGGCGGCAGCACCGCCGAACTCGTGACGCGGGCCGCGGCCGAGGCCGTCGACCGCTTCAAGCCGCGCGCGCTGCTGGTCGGCGAGTCCTGCACTGCGGAACTGCTGCAGGATCAGGCCGGCACCCTGGTCCAGGGCATGAACCTCCCGATCCCCGTCGTGCCGCTGGAGCTTCCCTCGTACTCCAAGAAAGAGAACTGGGGCGCCGCCGAGACCCTCTACCAGTTGGTGCGCCGGCTGCTCGCGCACCGTATCCCCGCGCCCGGCACGCCGCGACCCGCGCGTGATCCGCAGCGCCGGCCCAGCGCCAATCTGCTCGGTCCGACGGTCCTCGGCTTCCGCTGCCGCGACGACGTCGTCGAGATCACCCGCCTGCTCGGTGAACTCGGCATCGACGTGAACGCGGTGGTGCCGCTCAACGCGACGCCGGAGGACATCGCCCGTCTTCCCGACGCCGACTTCAACATCGATCTGTATCCGGAGATCTCCGGCATCACGGCCGCCTGGCTGCAGCGCACATTCGGCATGCCCTGTGCGAAGACGGTTCCGATGGGGCTCTCGGCCACGCGCGAATTCGTGGCGGAGGTCGCAGCGCTCGCCGGTGTCGACGCGGCGCCGGTCCTGGGCCGCGAGCGCCCCGGTGCCGCGGGATTCGATTCCTCGAAATCGCGCCTCGCCTGGTACGCCCGTTCCGTCGACTCCACCTACCTCACCGGCAAGCGCGTGTTCATCTTCGGCGATGCCACCCACGCCGTCGCGGCCGCCCGGATCGCGGCCGAGGAGATGGGGTTCACCGTCGTCGGCCTGGGCACCTACAGCCGCGAACTCGCCCGGCCCGTGCGCGACGCCGCCCGCCTCCACGGCGTCGAGCCGCTCATCACCGACGACTATCTCGAAGTCGAGAAGGCCATCGCGGACGCCGCACCGGAACTGGTGCTCGGTACGCAGATGGAACGGCACATCGCGAAGCGGCTCGGCATTGCCTGCGCCGTGATCTCCACACCGATGCACGTGCAGGACGTCCCGGCGCGCTACAGCCCGGTGTTCGGTTTCGAGGGCGCCAACGTGCTCTTCGATGCCTGGGTCCATCCGCTGGTGATGGGTCTCGAGGAGCACCTGCTGCAGATGTTCCGCGACGACTTCGAATTCCACGACGACGCGCCCCCGTCGCATCTGGGTGCCGCCACCGAAGCGAGGGTCACCGGATCGGAGGCTGCCCCCGCAGCCGTCGCGCCGGTTGCCGCGACACACGAATCCGTGGCGATGGAACCTGCGTCCGGGTCCGTTGCCGCGATCGTGGAAGCACCCGCCGCGGCAGAGCAGGCCGCGGCAACCGATGCCACCGTCCCATGGGCGGCCGAAGCCGAGCGGGAACTCCGCAAGATCCCCTTCTTCGTCCGCGGCAAGGCCCGTCGGAACACCGAACGCTTCGCCCACGAGCGCGGCGTCAAGACCATTACCGTGGAGACGCTCTACGATGCCAAAGCCCACTTCGGCCGTTGATCCGACGCCGATGCGCGTCGTGATCGTCACGATGGACAGCCACGCGCTGAGCGCCATGGGGCGGGGTCGCTCCACGCTGTCGCGCGAGATGCCCGGGCTCTCGCTGAGCGTCCACGCTGCGTCGGAATGGAGCGACGACCCCGAGGCCCTCGAACGCTGCCGCGCGGATATCGCCGCCGGTGACATCATCATCGCCACGATGCTGTTCATGGAGGATCACTTCCTCCCGGTGCTGCCCGCGCTGCGGGCGCGGCGCGATCATTGCGATGCCATGGTGTGTGCGATGAGTGCGTCCGAGGTGATGCGCCTCACCCGCATGGGCCGGTTCAGCATGGACGGCACCGTCAGCGGTCCGATGGCGCTCCTGAAGCGTCTGCGCGGGAAGGCCGGCGAGAAGAAACACGGCGCCTCCGAAGGCGCCAAGCAGATGAAGATGCTCCGCCGCATCCCGCAGCTGCTGCGCTTCATCCCCGGCACTGCGCAGGACGTCCGTGCCTACTTCCTGACGCTGCAGTACTGGCTCGCCGGTTCGGAAGAGAACATGGTCGGCATGGTCCAGTTCCTCGTGGACCGCTACGCCGATGGCCCGAGGCGCGCACTCCGCGGCGTCGTGCGGGTGCGTCCGCCGGTCGAGTACCCCGAGGTCGGCATCTACCACCCCCGCATGCCGAAGCGCATGTCGGAAGACACGCTGACGCTGCCCTCCGTGGCCACTGCCGGCAAGAACGGCACCGTCGGCCTGCTTCTGATGCGCTCGTATCTCCTCGCGGGCAACACCGGCCACTACGACGGCGTGATCACGGCGCTCGAAGCGCGCGGACTGCGCGTCGTGCCGGCCTTCGCGACGGGGCTCGATTCCCGGCCCGCCATCGAACAGTTCTTCATCCAGGGTGGTCGTGTCACGGTCGATGCCGTCGTGTCGCTCACCGGCTTCTCGCTCGTGGGCGGGCCGGCGTACAACGACTCGCGCGCCGCCGAGGACATCATGGCGAGGCTCGACGTCCCGTACCTCGCCGTGCATCCCGTCGAGTTCCAGACGCTGCAGCAGTGGGGCGGCTCCGAGCGCGGGCTGCTGCCCGTCGAGAGCACGATGATGGTGGCCATCCCCGAACTGGACGGATCCACTGCCCCCATGGTGTACGGCGGCCGGGCCGACGGCGCGCACACGAAGTGCACGGGATGCCACCGCGGCTGCGACTTCGCCGACAGCGACAACGACCACGACATGCAGGTGTGCCCGGAGCGCGCCGATGCGCTGTCCGCCCGCGTGAGCCGGCTCGTGGCACTGCGCCGCGCCGAGCGCGCGAACCGCAAGGTCGCCGCGATCCTCTTCAACTTCCCGCCGAACGCGGGCAACACCGGCACCGCAGCGTTCCTCTCGGTGTTCGAGTCGCTGCACAACACCATGCTCGCCATGAAGCGCGAGGGATACACCGTGGATGTGCCCGCCACGGTCGACGAACTGCGCGACCGCATCATCCAAGGCAACGCCGCGCGCTTCGGCGCCACCGCGAACGTCCACGCACGGATCCCGGTCGACGATCACGTCCGGCGCGAGCGCTGGCTGCCCGAGATCGAAGCCCAGTGGGGCCCCGCGCCGGGCCGCGAGCAGAGCGACGGCGCGTCGATCTTCGTGCTGGGCGAGCGCTTCGGCAATGTCTTCGTCGGCATCCAGCCCGCGTTCGGCTACGAGGGCGACCCGATGCGTCTGCTGTTCGAGCGCGGCTTCGCCCCGACCCACGCGTTCTCCGCCTTCTACCGCTGGCTGCGTGAGGACTTCGCGGCGCACGCGGTGCTGCACTTCGGGACCCACGGCGCGCTCGAGTTCATGCCCGGCAAGCAGTCCGGCATGTCCGGCGCCTGCTGGCCCGAGCGCCTCATCGGCGACCTGCCGAACTTCTACCTCTACGCGTCGAACAACCCGTCCGAGGGTGCGATCGCCAAGCGCCGCGCCGCCGCCACGCTCATCAGCTATCTGACCCCGCCCGTGGCGCAGGCCGGCCTGTATCGCGGCCTGATCGATCTCAAGGCCTCCATCGAGCGCTGGCGCGGTCTGGCACCGGAGTCCGACCACGAGCGCGTCGAACTCGCCGTGCTCATCCAGGCGCAGGCCGCGGACCTCGACCTCGCCAAGGCCGAGCCCGCCTGGGGCGACGATGCCTCGGCGAAAGTGACGAAGCTCGGCGAGGCCGTCCTCGAACTCGAGTACTCGCTCATCCCCTACGGCCTGCACGTCGTCGGCCGCGCCCCGTCGGTCGCCGAACGCGTCGACATGCTGCTGTCGCTGGCCGAGGCGTCCCACGGCGCGCATCCGGCACGCACGGCGATCGAGGCCATCGTCGCCGGGAAGTCCCCCGAGGCCGCCCTCGCCGCCGGCGGCATGACCGCCGACGACGCATCGCTCGCCCTGCTGCGCGAACTGGCGTCCACCGACGCGCTGCTCTCCCGCGATCACGAGATCGCCGGCATCCTCCAGGCGCTCGACGGTCGGTTCATCCGCCCCGCGCCCGGCGGCGATCTGCTCCGCACGCCGGAGATCCTCCCCACCGGACGCAATCTGCACGGCTTCGATCCGTTCCGCATCCCGAGCGCCTTCGCGGTCCAGGACGGTGCGCGCCAGGCCGAGCGCCTGCTGGAACGGCACGCCGCCGATGGGCACGGCTTCCCCGAGACCATCGCGCTCGTGCTGTGGGGCACCGACAACCTGAAGACCGAGGGCGCGCCGATCGCGCAGGCCCTGGCCCTGCTCGGTGCCAAGCCGCGCTTCGACAGCTACGGCCGTCTCGCGGGTGCCGAACTGATCCCGCTCGAACAGCTCGGCCGGCCGCGCGTCGACGTCGTGATCACGCTGTCCGGCATCTTCCGCGATCTGCTGCCCCTGCAGATCCGCCTGCTGGCCGAGGCCTGTTTCCTCGCGGCGAGCGCCGATGAGCCCGAGGAGTTCAACTTCGTCCGCCGCCACGCGCTCGCCTACGTCGCCGCGAACGGATGCGATCTCGAGACGGCGTCCCTACGGGTCTTCGGCAACGCCGAGGGTGCCTACGGTTCGAACGTGAACCATCTCGTCGACAACAGCCGCTGGGACGACGAGGACGAACTCGCCGAGACCTACACGCGCCGCAAGGGCTTCGCGTACGGCCGCACCGGCCGGCCCGTGCAGCAGAAGGCGCTGCTGGAGACCGTGCTCGCCAGCGTCCAGCTCGCGTACCAGAACCTCGACTCCGTGGAACTCGGCGTCACGACGATCGACACCTACTTCGACACGCTGGGCGGCATCAGCCGCGCCGTGAAGCGCGCGAAGGGCGCCGATGCCGAGATCGCGCCGGTCTACATCGGCGACCAGACGAAGGGCGACGGCACCGTGCGCACGCTCTCCGAGCAGGTCGCCCTCGAGACCCGCACCCGCGTGCTGAATCCGAAGTGGTACGAGGGCATGCTCGCCCACGGCTACGAGGGCGTGCGCCAGATCGAGGTGCACGTCACCAACACCATGGGCTGGTCGGCGACGACCGGACAGGTCGCGCCCTGGGTGTATCAGAAGCTCACCGAAACGTTCGTGCTCGACCCCGAGATGCGCGAACGGATCGCAGCGTTGAACCCGACAGCCTCCGCCAAGGTGGCGAACCGGCTGCTGGAGGCCCACGAGCGTCGCTACTGGACGCCCGAACCTTCGGTGCTCGAGGCGCTTCGGCGCGCGGGCGAGGAACTCGAGGATCGCCTCGAGGGTGTGGACGCCAGAGTTGCGGCCTGACGGCGCATCGCGGCACTCACGCATAACCAGAAAATCGAGATCCCCATGACGACCACGACCACCGTTCCGATGTCCTCCATCAAGCGCCCGCCCCGCCAGCCCGACGGCGACGGCAGCGTGCAGGTGCACCTCGATCCGTCCGTACGCATCGGCACCGCCAAGGTGTTCGCCGTGTACGGGAAGGGCGGTATCGGCAAGAGCACGACGTCGTCCAACCTCTCGGTCGCCTTCTCGAAGCTCGGCAAGCGCGTGCTGCAGATCGGCTGCGATCCGAAGCACGACTCCACGTTCACCCTCACCAAGCGCCTGGTGCCCACCGTCATCGACGCGCTCGAAGGGGTGGACTTCCACTCCGAGGAACTGCGCACCGAGGACTTCGTGTACGAGGGCTACAACGGCGTGATGTGCGTGGAGGCCGGTGGCCCGCCCGCCGGCACCGGCTGCGGCGGCTACGTGGTCGGCCAGACCGTCAAGCTGCTGAAGGAGCATCACCTGCTCGAAGAGACCGACGTCGTGATCTTCGACGTCCTCGGCGACGTCGTGTGCGGCGGTTTCGCGGCGCCCCTGCAGCACGCGGACCGCGCGCTCATCGTCACCGCCAACGACTTCGACTCGATCTTCGCGATGAACCGCATCGTCGGCGCCATCCTCGCGAAGTCGCGCAACTACAACGTGCGGCTGGGCGGGGTGATCGCCAACCGCAGCGACGAGACCGACCAGATCGACAAGTTCAACGACGCCGTGGGCCTGCGCACGATGGCGCGCTTCCCCTCGCTCGACGTGATCCGCCAGAGCCGTCTCAAGAAGTCGACGCTCTTCGAGATGGAGGACTCCCCGGAATTGATCGCAGTGCAGCAGGAGTACCTGCGCCTCGCGGCCTCCCTCTGGGCCGGGACCGATCCGCTCGTCGCCGCGCCGATGAAGGACCGCGACATCTTCGACCTCCTCGGATTCCAGTGATGCAGAACTCCACCTATCTCGAACGCCGCGGCGAGCTCGAGCACTACTTCGACCGCACCGCGGCCGATGCGTGGTCGCGGCTCACCTCCGACGCGCCGGTCAGCCGCGTGCGCGCGACCGTCCGGGCCGGTCGTGACACGATGCGCGCGGCGCTGCTCGACTGGCTGCCCGCGGACCTGCGGGGGTGCCGACTGCTGGACGCCGGTTGCGGCACCGGCGCCCTCTCGGTCGAGGCGGCGCGGCGTGGTGCCAGCGTGGTCGCCGTGGACCTCTCGCCGACGCTGGTCGATCTCGCCCGGGAGCGTCTGCCCAGCCAGCTCGGCAACGGCCGCATCGACTTCCGCATCGGCGACATGCTCGACCCTGCGCTCGGCCGGTTCGATTTCGTGGTGGGCATGGATTCCCTGATCCACTACATCGCGCCCGACATGGTGGGTGTGCTCGAAGGGCTCGCGGCGCGCACCTCGCGAGCGGTGCTGTTCACCTTCGCGCCGCGCACGCCCGCCCTCAGCGTGATGCACGCGGTGGGGCGCCTCTTCCCGCGCGGTGATCGCGCGCCGGCCATCGAGCCGATCGCCGAGGCGAATCTGCGCCGCCGCATCGGCCTGTCGTCCGCGCTCTCCGGCTGGCAGGTCGGCCGCACCCGTCGCGTCGAGTCGGGCTTCTACAAGTCCCAGGCCCTGGAGCTTGCCCGGTCGTGAGCCGCCTGAACGACACGCTCTCCCGCCAATGGCTGCGCGTCGGCACCCGGCTGCTGCCGTTCGCCGACGCCGCCACCGCCGAGCTGCCGCTCGGCCGGCTGCTGCGTCTGTCGCTGTTCCAGGTCTCCGTCGGCATGGCCCTCGTGCTGCTGAACGGCACGCTGAATCGCGTGATGATCGTCGAGCTGGGCGTGCCGACGTGGCTCGTCGCACTCATGGTCGCGTTGCCCCTCGTGTTCGCGCCGTTCCGCGCGCTCGTCGGTTTCCGCTCCGACCATCGGCGGTCGCCCCTCGGCTGGCGCCGTGTGCCGTACCTGTGGATGGGCACGCTGATGCAGTTCGGCGGCTTCGCCATCATGCCGTTCGCGCTGCTCGTGCTGTCGGGGGACACGCATGGTCCGATCTGGATCGGGCAGGCCGGTGCCGCGATCGCCTTCCTCCTGGTGGGCGCCGGCATGCACACCACGCAGACCGCGGGCCTCGCGCTCGCAGCCGATCTCGCCCCGGCGGAATCGCGCCCGCGCGTCGTGGCACTCCTCTACGTGATGCTGCTGCTCGGTACCGTCGGCAGCGCGCTCCTCTTCGGATTCCTGCTCTCCGATTTCCGGCAGGTGCGGCTGATCCAGGTGGTGCAGGGCGCCGGCGCGGCGACCATGGTGCTGAACCTGATCGCCCTCTGGAAGCAGGAGGCCCGGAATCCCGACCGCATGTCGAACCGCCGGCGCGACGCCGAATCCCGTCCGGACTTCCGCGCGGCCTGGCGCAGCTTCGTCGCCCAGCCGAACGTGCTGCGATTCCTCGTCGCCACGGCGCTCGGGACCGCAGCGTTCGGGATGCAGGACATCCTGCTCGAACCCTACGGTGGCCAGATCCTCGGTCTCGGTGTCGGTGCGACCACGGTGCTCACTGCGCTGATGGCCGGCGGCACGCTCGCCGCCTTCGCACTCGCCGCCCGCGGTCTCGGCCGTGGTGCCGATCCGTACCGGCTCGCCGGCATGGGCGGGCTCGTGGGGCTCGCGGCCTTCGCCTCGGTGATCCTCGCGGCGCCCTTCGATTCCCCACTGCTCTTCCGCGTCGGCGCAGCCCTCATCGGGTTCGGCGCAGGTCTCTTCTCGGTGGGCACGCTCACGGTCGCCATGGGCCTGGATGCCGGCGGCCAGCGCGGTCTTGCCCTCGGCGTCTGGGGCGCCGTGCAGGCCACGGCCGCCGGAAGCGCGATCGCCCTGGGCGGACTGATCCGCGATGGCGCCTCGGCGCTTGCCGCGCGCGAGCTGCTCGGGCCGGCCCTCACCGGGTCGGCCACCGGATACGGGGTGGTCTACCACCTGGAGTTGCTGCTGCTTTTCGCCACGCTCATCGCCATCGGACCGCTGGTGCGGGCCCGTGGCGCCGCGCGCCACGTACCGCACGCCCCGCACGTCCCGCAAGCCCGTTTCGGCCTTGCGGAATTTCCCGGCTGACACACGCCAACGCAAGAAGGAGTACGAAGCATGCACGCTGGCATCAACGGCTACATCGATGTGGCCCAACTCGTTCTCTACGGCTTCTGGATCTTCTTCGCAGGGCTGATCTACTACCTGCACCAGGAGAACAAGCGCGAGGGCTACCCGCTCGAATCCGACCGTTCCGGCGGCCGGATCATCGTGCAGGGCTTCCCTGCCATCCCGTCGGCAAAGACCTTCCTGCTGCCGCACGGCGGTACGGCCACGGCGCCGAACGGCAAGGCCGACACCCGGCCCATCCACGCGAAGCCCATCGGCCCCTGGCTCGGCGCCCCACTGGAGCCCACGGGGGATCCGATGGTCGACGGTGTCGGTCCCGCCGCCTGGGCCGAGCGCGCCGACGTCCCCGACCTGACGTTCGAAGGCGAGCCGAAGATCGTCCCGCTGCGCGCCGACAGCCACTTCTCCCTGGCGTCGGAGGATCCCGATCCGCGCGGCATGGATGTCGTGGGCGACGACGGCAAGGTGGCCGGCACCGTGTGCGACGTCTGGGTGGACCGCTCCGAGATCCTCGTACGCTACTTCGAGGTCGCCCTCGCCGGGTCCCAGCGTACCGTCCTGCTCCCCTTCAACATGTCCCGCGTCGACGGTGGCCGCCGGCAGGTGAAGGTGATGTCGATCCATGCGCGCCACTTCGCGAACGTGCCGGGCCTGCGCAACCCCGAGCAGGTCACGCTGCTCGAGGAGGACAAGATCATGGGCTACTACGCGGGTGGGCACCTGTACGCCACGCCGTTCCGGCAGGAGCCGCTGCTGTGACGATGGAGCACGACTTCGAGCCCGTGCGCGGGCTTCCGGCCACGCCACCCGCCGGCGAACGCATCCTGTGGCAGGGAAGCCCCACGTCGAAGGCACTCGCACTGCGGGCCTTCCACGTGCGCGGCGTCGCGATCTACTTCGCGATCCTGATGACGTGGCGCGCGGTCGCACATCTCGCCGACGGGTACGGCGCCGCCGACACCGCGATGGCCCTGCTCGGCGTGCTGCCCCTGGCGCTCGCCGGCCTCGGCGTGCTCGCGCTGCTCGGCCGACTGAACGCCCGCGCCACCGTCTACACGATCACCGACCGGCGCGTGGTGATGCGCTTCGGCGTCGCGCTGCCGATGACCGTGAACCTGCCGTACAAGGTGGTCGACTCCGCAGGTCTCGCCGTCCACGGCGACGGTTCTGGCGACATCACCCTCACGCTCCTCGGGAGCGACCGCATCGCGTGGCTCCATCTCTGGCCGCATGTGCGGCCGTGGAAGCTCTCGCGCCCGCAGCCCATGATGCGCGGGATCCCGGAGCCGCAGAAAGTGGCTGCGCTTCTCGGTGGCGCACTGCAGGCAGCCCTGGCTGCGGCTCCCGCAGCCGAGGCGGACAGCCCGTCCGTGCCGGCACGCGAGCCGCGCCAGGTGCGCATCTCCAACGCAGTGATGACAGGTTGACGACGCCATGAGCCACTCCCACGCCCACGAATCCGTCCCGCGCATTCCGCTGATCGGAGCCGGGGCGCTGGTCATCGCGTCGCTTGTCCTGGTCGCGTTCGTCCGGCTGGTGCCCGCACCCGCCGAGGCGCCCGCAGCGACGGTCGTTGCGCGCGAGCTTCACTTCGACGATCGCGAAGACGGCGGCATCACGGTGCGCGATGCCCGCGATCCGGCGTACGTGCAGGTGCTGCCCGCCGGCCAGGACAACTTCGTGCGCGCCACCATGCGGGGGTTCGCCCGCGAGCGCCGCCGCGCCGGCATCGGCCAGGAGACGCCGTTCCGACTGTCGGCCCGGTCCGACGGCCGGCTCACCCTCGAAGACCCCACCAACGGACGCGTCGTGGATCTGGAGGCCTTCGGGTCCACCAATGTCACCTCGTTCGCCCGCTTTCTGACGCCGCCTGGACAGGCGCGATGAACAACCGCACCCGCACGTGCGCAATGACTCCCCGCGGCGGCTCGAATCCGTCTGCCGGCCACCCCGACACCAGGAGAATCCGATGAACATCACGCACCCGGAAATCGCCACCGCGGAAGACGCGACGCGCTTGGCCCATACCGACACGCTGCTCAGCCCGCGCTTCTACACCACCGATTTCGCCGCCATGGATCGCCTCGACGTGACGCCGATCCGCGGTGAGTGGGACGCCATGATGGCCGAGTTCGAACGCGACGTGAACGCCGAGCACTTCGAGCGCACGCCCCAGTTCGCCGCCGAGGTCCGTGAGCTTCCCGAGGCACTGCGCAAGGAGTTCCTGGACTTCCTGATCAGCTCGGTGACGGCCGAGTTCTCCGGCTGCGTGCTGTACAACGAGATCAAGAAGAACGTCACGAACCCCGAGATCAAGGCGCTCATGGGCTATATGGCGCGCGACGAGGCCAGGCACGCCGGCTTCATCAACCAGTCGCTTCGCGATTTCGGTCTTGCGGTCGACCTGGGCTTCCTGAAGCGCGAGAAGGCCTACACCTACTTCCGTCCGAAGTTCATCTTCTACGCGACGTACCTGTCCGAGAAGATCGGCTACGCCCGGTACATCTCGATCTACCGTCAGCTCGAGCGTCATCCCGAACACCGGTTCCATCCCATCTTTCGCTGGTTCGAGCGGTGGTGCAACGATGAATTCCGGCACGGCGAAGCCTTTGCCCTCCTGATGCGCGCACACCCCGAACTGCTGCGCGGCCACAACCGTCTCTGGATCAAGTTCTTCGTCCTCGCCGTGTTCTCCACGATGTACGTGCGGGACCACACGCGGCCGGAACTGCATCAGGCGCTCGGCCTCGATTCCACCGAGTACGACTACAACGTGTTCCGCATCACTTCCGAGATCACGCGCCAGGTGTTCCCGCTCACGCTCGATCTCGATCATCCGGCCTTCCGGTCCGGCCTCGAGCGCCTGCGTCGGATTGCCGAGGCGACGGCCGCAGCGAAGGAGCAGGGCGGCGTGATCGGTCTCGTGAAGCGTGCGGGTCTTGCGGTGGCCGCGGTGGCCGCGTTCGGCAGGCTGTACTTCATTCCGAGCATTCCCAACGAAGTGCCGAGCCAGGTCCGTCTCTCGCCGGCCTGGTGAGTGCGGAGCCCGCGATGACCGACTTCGTCCTGCCCGTCGTGTTCGTGCTGCTTGCCTGGTGGGGCAGCACGGGCGTGGTCTTCTGGCTCGACGGGCTGCCGCGTCGCACGTTCCAGTGGAGCATGCTCGGCGCGACGCTCCTGCTCGTGATGGCCGTGCTCGGTCTTGCCGTGCTGCGTGACGACACATCGGTCCGCGGTGCGTATCTCGGATTCGCCTGCGGACTCGGCGCGTGGGCCTGGCACGAGATGGCGTTCCTGATGGGCTTCGTGTCCGGCCCGCGGCGCGTGAGGAGTACGCCCGGCGTACGCGGTTGGCCGCGGTTCGTCGAGGCGGCCCAGGCCGTCCTGTGGCACGAACTGGCCATTCTTGCGACCGCCATCACCATGCTCGTGGTGACGCTCGATGCGCCGAACCAGACGGGGACCTGGATCTTCGTCGCCCTCGCGGGCATGCGGCTCAGCACCAAGCTCAACCTGTTTCTCGGCGTCAGGAACCGCAGCGAAAGTCTCCTCCCGCCGCACCTGCGCTATGTCGGCAGCTACTTCGGGTCGTCCCAGATGAACGCGCTGTTCCCGGTGTCCGTGACCGTCGCCACGCTGCTGGCCGCGGGCGTCGTCCAGCGCCTCATGGCGCCCGGACTGGAGGACGGCGCACGCACCGGGCTCACTCTCATCGCAACCCTGCTGGTGCTGGCCACCCTGGAACACTGGTTCCTCGTGCTCCCGCTGCCGGTGAACGAACTCTGGCGCTGGGGCCTGGGCACACGGGGTCGCGAACCCTTGCCCGCACTCGCGCGCGAATGAAGCAAGGATCCACGGATGGAATCGAGCATGGGCATGGCTGAAGACCTGGACGACCGCGCAGGGCAGGCCGGTGCGGAGCCTGCGGGCGCGACACCGCGTGCGAAGCGAACGGCATCACCCCGGCAGCCGGCCGGACGCGTTTTCCCCTTCACCGCGATCGTGGGCCAGGAGGAGATGCGCCTCGCCCTCACGATCGCCGCGGTGGATCCGTCCGTGGGTGGCGTGCTCGTCTTCGGCGATCGCGGCACCGGCAAGTCCACCACGGTCCGGGCGCTCGCGGCGTTGCTGCCTCCGATGAAAGCCGTGGAGAACTGCCCGTACTCCTGCGCGCCCAACGCGAGCGCCGGCTGCTGCGACCAGTGCCGCGACGGCACCACGAAGCTGCGCAGTCATCTCGTGCCGGTGCCGGTGGTCGACCTCCCGCTCGGCGCCACCGAGGACCGCGTGGTCGGCGCCCTCGATCTCGAACGCGCGCTCGCCCACGGCGTGAAGGCGTTCGAGCCGGGTCTGCTGGCGCGCGCCAATCGCGGCTTCCTCTACATCGACGAGGTGAACCTTCTCGAGGATCACCTGGTGGACGTCCTGCTCGACGTCGCGGCCTCCGGTGAGAACGTCGTGGAGCGCGACGGCCTCGGCATCCGGCATCCCGCGCGCTTCGTCCTGATCGGCAGCGGCAATCCGGAGGAGGGCGAACTGCGTCCGCAACTGCTCGATCGCTTCGGTCTGTCGGTCGAAGTCCGCACGCCGACCGACCTGCCTACGCGAGTCGAAGTCGTGAAGCGTCGCGATGCGTACGAACGCGAACCCGAGGCCTTCGTCGCGAAGTGGAAGAAGGAGGAGGACAAGCTTCGTCGGCGCATCGTCGCTGCGCGGGAGCGACTGCCCGATGTGGTCGTGCCCGACGCGGCGCTCGAGCGCGCGGCCGAACTCTGCATGAAGCTCGGTACCGATGGACTGCGCGGCGAGCTCACCCTGATGCGCACGTCCCGGGCGCTCGCGGCGCTCGAGGGCGATGCCGAAGTGACCGATGCGCACCTGAAGCGCATGGCGCCCGTCGCCCTGCGTCATCGGCTGCGCCGAAATCCGCTGGACGATGCCGGTTCCACCACGCGGGTGGAACGCGCCGTGGCCGAGCTCTTCGGGAGCTGATGCCATGACGGCGGCGGCGTCCGCACGGGAGCGCTGGCAGGATGCAGTGCTGGCGGCGCGCCTGCTTGCGGTCGATCCGGCCACCGCGGGAGGCGTGCTTCTGCGTGCCCGACCCGGTCCTGTCCGGGATGCGTGGCTGCTGCTTCTCGACGTGTGTCTGCCGTTGGGCACGCCGAGCCGGCGCGTACCTCTCCACATCGACGATGGCCGGTTGATCGGCGGGCTCGACCTCGCGGCCACCCTGCGATCCGGCACGCCCGTCGTGGAGCGCGGTCTGCTGGCCGACGTGCACGGCGGCGTCGCCATCCTCGCCATGGCTGAGCGCCTCGGCCCCGGTGCCGCAGCGCGATTCGCCGCGGTGCTCGATGCGGGCGAGGTCGTGATGGAACGCGACGGTATCGCGATGCGCATGCCGGCCCGCTGCGGCGTCGTCGCACTCGACGAGAGTGCCGAAGAGGAAGAGCGTGTTCCGTTCTCGCTGACCGACCGCCTCGCCTTCGACATCGATCTCCGCGAGATCGGCCTGTCGGCGCTGTCCGACGGCATCGATTCCCCCGGCGACGGCATCCGCGAAGCGCGTGATCTCCTGCCCAAGGTGCGGACCACCGACGACGTCCTCGAAGGGCTGTGCGCAGCGGCCACGGCCATGGGGATCGATTCCCTCCGCGTCTCGTTGCGCGCCGTGCAGGTGGCGCGCCTCGCCGCCGCGCTCGCCGGCCGCGCCGAGACCATCGACGAGGATGCCCTCGTCGCAGCGCGGCTCGTGCTCGCGCCGCGCGCGACGCGCATGCCGGCCCCGCAGGACGAATCGGATCCGGCATCGGCGCCGCCCGAGGAAGCCGCGGATGCCGACCCGTCCCCGCAGGAGAACAACGCGAGCGACAGCGATGCTTCCGGCGACGGCAGCGGCGATCCTCTCGACGACCGCATCGTGGCCGCCGCCCAGGCAGCCCTCCCTGCCGACGTCCTCGCGAAGCTCCTGGCCGGTGGCGCCGCGCGCTCGCGCCAGGCCTCGGCCGGTCGCGCAGGGCAGCAGGCCGCGCAGTCGGCACGCGGGCGCGTGGTCGGCGTGCGCCGCGGCGATCCGCGCGGTCCGTTGCGGCTCGGTGTCATCGAGACGCTGCGCGTGGCGGCACCATGGAAGTCGGTCCGCGCCCGCGAACGCGCGTCCTCGGGTGCGGCGCCCGCGCAGGCCCTCATCGACGTGCGGCGCGAGGACTTCCGCGTCGTCCGCCGCCAGCATCGCACCGGCACCACCACCATCTTCGTCGTCGATGCGTCGGGGTCGTCCGCGCTGCACCGTCTCGCGGAAGCGAAGGGTGCCGTGGAACTGCTCCTCGCCGATTGCTACGTGCGCCGCGACCAGGTCGCGCTCGTCGCATTCCGGGGGCGCAGCGCGGAGTTGCTGCTCCCGCCGACCCGGTCGCTCACGCGCGTGAAGCGCAGCCTCGCCGGTCTGCCCGGTGGTGGCGGCACGCCGCTCGCCTGCGGCATCGATGCAGCGGTCACGCTCGCCGAGTCCGTGGCGCGGAAGGGCGACACGCCGATGATCGTTCTCATGACCGACGGACGCGCCAACATCGGCCGCGAAGGCACCACCGATCGCGCCCAGGCCGCGCGGGATGCCGTTTCCGCAGCGCGTCGCGT
>JALHMS010000030.1:42450-52437 GCA_022843925.1 Burkholderiales bacterium | reverse complement strand
TCGGCCGCTTCGGGAGAGCGGGACACCTTGAGGGCGTAGCGCCGCAACCGGGGCAGCAGGGCGATCAGTTCGGCACCGATGCTGGACACGGACCACACTCCTCGTCGTGTTGTAATCGCACGAACCGCCGCTTTTATTCCCGGAGGCGGGAACAGGCGGCCGTTGCAACGCGTGTTCTGCATGACATTCCGGCGCGAGGCCGGGGCGGGGTGCTCGGGTTCCGATGGGTGCACGGGGTGCCGGGATCGAAGGGCGACACAGGCAACAGCGAAGGCACCGGAACTTTGCAAGGGTCGGATTATGCGGGAACTCCCTGGGGTGGGACACGTCGACGGCGCGCGGCGCGATGCGGCCGCGGACGGCGCTCGCGTGCGCCGGCTCGCCCTCGCACTCGCGTTGCTGGCGGCCGTTGTGCTGACCGGCGGAGCCCTCCTGGGCAGTGCTCCCGATGCGCGCGCCGACGATGACGATCGTGGCGGTCGCGATGCATTCGACGACGACCGCTGGGAGAGCCGCGATGTCGGCGATCGCATGGATGCCCGGGGCGAGGCCTTCCCCGATCCCGGCGGTGGTGCGGGCGTGCCGATCGACTTCGAACGCGACGAGATCGTCGCGTCGGGGCTCAGCCCGGGTGACATCGACCGTCTGCAGGCGCGCGGCTTCTTCGCCCTGCAACGCCGTCGCCTCGCCACACTGGACGTGGAGGAGGTCCGGTTCCGCGTACCCCGCGCCTACTCGGTGGCGAGCGCCGCCCAACTCGTCCGGGACATCGCCGGAGGCGCGACCGTCGACGCCAATCACCTCTATCGCCCCGCGGCGGACCCGTGCGCCGGGCGCGCCTGCCGCGTCAGGCAACTGGTCGCCTGGGCGCCGCTCGCGGACCCTTGCGAAGCCGACATCACCGTGGGACTCATCGATACCGCGATCGCCACCGATCACCCGACGCTGCGCGGCAGCCGCATCGAGAACCACGTGGCCCGTGGCGCCGACCGCAAACCCGGCGGCAGGAGCCACGGTACGGCGGTCGCTTCCGTGCTCGTCGGCCGTGCGCCGGGAGAGGTCGTCGGATTGCTCCCTTCGGCGCGCCTCGTGGCGGTCGACGCCTTCCACGCCGGGTCGGGTGGGGATCGCATGGACGCGTTCGATCTGCTCGCGGCACTCGATCAACTGCTGGCCCTCCGCGTGCGAGTCATCAATCTCAGCTTCGCCGGACCATCCAACACCCTCGTCGAACAGGCGGTCCAGACGGCGGAGCGCCGCGGCGCCGTGCTCATCGCAGCGGTCGGCAATGCCGGGCCCCGCGCAGCGCCTCTCTATCCTGCGGCGTATCCAACCGTGATCGGCGTGACGGCCGTCGACGAAGCGTTGCGCGTGTATCGCAGGGCAGGCCAGGGCACGCACGTGACGCTCGCTGCACCCGGCGTCGACATCCCGGTGGCGAACACGGGCGGCTGGCTGGCCCGCAAGACGACCACGCAGTCGGGAACCTCGATCGCAGCACCGTTCGTCACCGCCTCCGTGGCGCGGCTGCTGGGGGCGCATCCCCGGCTCGGTCCCGAGGAGGTGCGCCGGCAGTTGTCGGGCCGCACCCGCGATCTCGGTGACCCCGGCCAGGACGCGATCTTCGGCCACGGACTGCTCCAGGCCGTCGCCCACTGTCGGACCGCGGCGGTTCCCCTGTTGCGTTAGCGCACACCTGGGCCTGCGACAGCGGGAATATCGCGTCGGCTGTGCCGTTGTCGTGTGGCGACACACACAACAACGGAGACCGCAATGACCCGCACTCACCTCGTCTGGAGCGCGCCCGGCCCGCGCGCCCGGCCCTCCGACCCATCCGGTCCGCCGCGCCATGCGCGGATCGCCGACAGCGTTCGACGGGTCGATCCGGATGCGTTCGGTGACCCCGTCAATGCACCCGGCCTCGTGCCGAGATCAGGCGATGTGGTGCTCGCCCGCGTCGATCACGTGGGCGAACCCGACCGTCTCGATCTCGCCGCCGGACGCACGTGTGCATTGTTCGAGGGCGACGAGATCGTCGTGGCCTACGGCGACGATCTGTCGCCGGAGCGCTTCGAGGCCTACGTCCCGCCGAACCTGGAACCCTGCCACCTCGTGGCGACGGGCGGCGTCGCTGCGCTCGTGGCGACGGCGTGCGAAGGAAGCCCGATCCCGACGCGTATCACCCCGTTGGGTGTGCTGGCCGGCCACGACGGCGCCCTGCTGAACGTGTCCGCTTTCGCGCTCCGTCCCGGCACACCGGCCGGCCCGCTGCCGCCGGTCATCGCGTGCATCGGAACAGACCTGGACGCCGGTGCGATGCAGGCGACGTCGCGATTGGTGCGTGGACTGGTCCGTGCGCGCTGCCGCGTCGGCGTGGCGCGCGTGACCGCCATCGCATCGGGATCGGAGCGTTGGCTCCTGCAGGACGCCGGCGCGGAAGTGGTCGTCGACCCTACCGACCTGGGACACGTCTCGACCGCCACGCTCGATCAACCGGCGCTCGTCGAACTGATGACCGGGCTCCTCACCCACCTGGGGCAGCATCCACTGGACGTGGTCGTGATCGAACTCGTGAGTCCGCTGTGCGACGCGGATTCCGGAACGCTCATCCGGACTGCAGCCTTCGCGGACCTCGTCGATGGCGCGATCATCGCAGCGCCCGATGCGGCAGGCGCTGTCGCGGGAGCGCGCCTCCTCGAGCGCGCGGGCGTGCCGGTGATCGCCCTCAGCGGCACGCTGATGCGCTCCCCGCTCGCCGTGCGCGTGGCCTTCAGCGCCAGCGGGATCGCCTGCCTGCGCCTCGAGGAACTCGCGCAGCCCCGCCGGGCCGAGACACTGTTCATGGACGTGGCCGCGCGCTGCATCGAGGGGACCGAATGACCTTCCGCACCCCACGGCTCCTGACCCCGACCGGCGGGCCGTCGCGCTTCAGCAACTACCCGTTGCAGCCGCACGAGCGCGGCATGCTGATCGCGCGCTCGCTCGCGTCGGACCCTCAGCAGTGGTACCTCCTCTACACGCCGCACAAGCTGGACGAATCGGCGCCGGTCCTCGTGGCCGTGCACGGCGGCGCGCGGGACGTCGTAGAACTCGCCACGTGGTTCGTGCACGTGGCCGAGGCCTACGGGGCGGTGCTGGTCGCGCCGGTGTTCGGTCTCGAGCGACATCGGCGTTTCGACCGTGTCGGGGCCGACAGCGGGCGCATCGAGGCGGACATCGCGCTCGACGCCATGCTTGCGCAAGTGTGGATGCTGACCAGCCTGGCCCCGCGGCCGCTCCGGCTGTTCGGTCACGGCATCGGGGCGGACTTCGCGCTGCGGTACGCGGCGGCCCGTCCGGCGCGGGTGTCGCGCCTCGCGCTGTGCCATCCGCGACGACTCCCCCTGCCGGACCCTGCCGTTCCTTACCCCGAAGGCCTGGGTGGGCTCGCCACCGCGGAAACCGGCAGCGCTTTCCTCAGCCTGCCGATCCGCGTCTGGAGCGCGGACCATCCCCGGGAGGTGCCCGTCGCATCCAGCCGCCAGCGACCAACGGCGCACGAGTGGTCGGCGGCGATGCACGACCTGGCACATGTCTGCGAGCGGCCGATCGACATCGCGTGTCACGGGATCGTCGGATCGAACCGCTCGCTTTCGGCGTGTGCCGAGGACGGAACGCTGTCCCACGCTGCGTACTTTCTGCTGAGTTGAGGGTTGCCGGGATGATCGGAACCGGGTCGCGCGGGAACGTCCGTCGAAGCGAGGCTTGTGCAGGCTTCCCGGTAGGCGCGGGCATGTCCACGGCCTCTGCAGGAGGGGCCCCGCCCTTGTAGGAGCGGCCCATGGCCCCTGTAGGAGGGGCCCATGGCCCCGAAAGCGGTGGATGCCAGGAAACGCCTCAACCGGAACCATCGCTTTCGCGGGCATGGCCCGCTCCTACAGAAGCTCGCCCAAGGCCACGGTTGATGGTGTGTCCACCGCCCTTGTAGGAGCGGCCCATGGCCCCTGTAGGAGGGGCCCATGGCCCCGAAAGCGGTCAATGCCGCGGAAGCGCATCGACCGGAACCATCGCTTTCGCGGGCATGGCCCGCTCCTACAAAAGCGTGGCCGATTCCGAAGCGGGTGATGCACCACGGGGGGGATATACAAGGGGTCCTCCCCTTGTTGGTACTCCACGCGGGCCCCCCGCCGCGGGCCAACCGGCCCGAGAGCCGGGCATGGCCCGTTCCCATCACCGAAGGCCCATCCACGCAGACCCCTTCCAAAAAGTTTATCTCGCCCGTGGGAAATAACTCGCGATGGTCTCGCGTCTTCGGGGGGCAGGCCATCCGGATGACGGCGCAACGAGTCCTTCCGGCATGGTCGATCCGACCTGGAAGACGTCGTCGACTGCCTCCGGGAGTGCCTATTCGAAGCCGCTCGGCGTGCGCCGACGCAGTGCCGGCAGGAGATCCGCACCATGTGTTGCAACCGTTCCAATCTTCACGGTTCCTTCGCCCCGACAACGGCTCTGCTTCACGGGTGGACGCCACACCGTTCACCCGCTGGGCCTCGTAACCCACCCCGCGCGTCCGGAAAGCCCTGCCATCGGCAGTGCCCTGCACGCCGTTCCGGCGTGTCCTGCGCGCTCAAGGGGTGCCGTCCATGACGGGCGCGGATGTGGGCCCCATCGTGGATCGGGCGGAACGCGCTCCCTTGGTGTCGACCTCGCTCGGGCGGCATCTGCACGGTCCGCTTCGTTGGACCGTCGTGCTGTCCGTCGTGATGAATCTACTCGTCCTCGCCCCGTCGATCTTCATGCTGCAGGTGTTCGATCGCGTCCTCGTGAGCCGCAGCATGGACACGCTGCTCGTCCTGCTGGCGGGGACGGCGATCGCGCTGACGCTCCTCTTCGTGCTCGACTACGTCCGGACGCGGCTCCAGGGCCTGCTGGGGCAGGTGATCGGCGATACGCTCATGCCGGCGGTGGCGGGCGGGCTGATCGACGGCGCCTCCCGGCGCGCTGCGGGTGCGTCCACCGCGCTTCGCGATGTCGCCACGTTGCGCCGCGCCTTCGCGGCGAATGGCGTGCTCGCCGTGTTCGACGCCCCCTGGCTGTTCGTGTACGTCGGGGTGATCGCGTTCGCGCATCCGATGCTCGGTGTCACGGCGACCATCGCAGCGGCGCTGATGCTCGGTCTGGCGCTCGCCACGAGTCTGCTCACGAAGTCGCGGCTCGCGCAGGGGCAGACCGATGCCGCGCACGCCCAGCAATGGCTCGAGGACACCATGCGCAACGCGGAGGTGGCGCGGGCGCTCGGACTCGCTGCGCCACTACTCGGGCGCTGGGCCGCGATGAACGAGCGGGTGCTCGCCACGCAGGGTGCCGTCGTGCGCCGTTCGGCGTGGACGGCGGCGCTCGCGCGCACGCTCAGGCAGTCGGTGCAGGTCGCGATGCTGGCGGTGGGCGCGTGGCTCGTGATCGAGCAGCGCGCATCGCCGGGCGTGATGATCGCGACGACGGTGCTCCTGGGTCGGGCGCTCGCGCCCGTCGAACAAGTGGTGGCGAACTGGTCATTGCTGGTGGATGCGCGGGCCGCCTGGCAGCGCCTGCAGACACTCCTCGCGCGAAGCGCGGCACCCACGGTGCGCATGGCGCTCCCGGCGCCGCGCGGTCGGCTGGAAGCGCACGAACTCTCGTATCAGCCGCCGGGCAGCGACCGCTCCACGCTCGCGGGCGTCTCCCTCGAACTGGCGCCCGGTGAATCGATGGCGATCATCGGCCCGAGCGGATCCGGGAAGTCCACGCTCGCGCGCCTCCTCGTCGGCGTGTGGCCGCCCGGCGCCGGCATCGTGCGGCTGGACGGCGTGGACCTCGCCCAGTGGCCGCGCGCCGAGGTCGGCCCGTCGATCGGTTACGTCCCGCAGGATGTCCAGCTCTTCGCAGGCACGGTCGCGGAGAACATCGCCCGGCTCGGCACCGTGGACTCGGAGAAGGTGCTCGAAGCGGCCCGCCGCGCCGGCGTGCACGACATGATCCTCGCGCTGCGCGACGGCTACGAGACCGTGGTCGACACGAACAGCGCGCTGATCTCGCCCGGGCAGCGGCAGCGGATCGCGCTGGCCCGGGCGCTCTACGGCAACCCGCGCCTCCTGGTGCTCGACGAACCCAACGCGAGCCTCGACGGCGACGGCGAGATGGCGCTCGGCGAGGCACTGAAGGCGCTGCGCGGCGAGATCACCGTGATCGCCGTCACCCATCGGACCCACCTGGTGCAGCACATGGATCGCCTGCTCGTCCTCGAGGCCGGCAGGACGAAGCTCCAGGGGCCGGTTGCCGAGGTGCTGGCGACCTTGTCCAGTGCATCGAAGACCGTGGCGCACATCGCGCCCGTGCCCCGCAACGATCGGTCCGAAGGAGTTGCGCGATGAACGTGCTCGACATTCCCATCCCCATGGCGAGCGAAGACCTGCTCGAGTCCCACAGGCGCGAGGTGTCGATCCTCACGCGGGCGGCCGGACTGGTCTTCCTGCTGGCGATCGCGCCGTCCGCCGCCTGGCTTGCATTCGCTCCGCTCGCGACGGCGGTCGTGGTGCCCGGCGTGGTGACGGTCGACCTCGAGCGACGGCCGGTGCAGCACGCCGAGGGCGGGCCGGTCGCGGAAGTGCGCGTGCGCAACGGGCAGCAGGTGCGCCAGGGGGATCCACTGGTCGTGCTGGGCGATGTCGCGGTGTCGGCCGACATGGACCGCTGGAACTACCGGGTGCGGGCCGAGGAGGTGGCGATCGCCCGCCTCGAAGCGGAGCAGGCGGGCCTCGCTGCGATGACCATCCCGGCCGGACTCCTGGCGGCGGCGCGGCGGGATGCGCAGCTCCAGCACCTCGTCGACAACGAGCGTGCGCTCTTCGCCGCGCGGCGCGAGGCGATGGTGGAGCAGGTGACGCTGCTGCGGGCGCAGCGCGAAAAGATCACGCAGGAACTGCATTCCGTCGAGGCCCAGATCGTCGAGGCGAAGCGGTCGCTCGGACACCAGCGTGAGGAACTCGCCACGAATCGCTCGCTGGTTTCCGACGGTTTCGTCTCCTCGGCACGCGTGGGCCAGTTGCAGGCGACCGTGGCCGACTACGGCGTGAAGCTGGCCGAGCGGGAATCCGAGCGCGCGCGCGCCGAGCAGCGCCGCATCGACATCGATCTGCGGGTGCGCGCGCTCGGCAACGACTACCGGCAGCAGGCGAGCGACCAGTTGAAGATCGCGACGCATCGCCTCGCGGAACTGCGCGAGGAGCTGCGCAAGCCCGCCGACGCGGCAGCCAGGCAGGTGATCGTGGCGCCCGTCGACGGCGAGGTGATGGACCTCAGATTCCAGGCGTCCGGCGGCGTGATCGCGCCGCGCGAGACCATCGCCGTCATCGTGCCGTCGGCGCCCAAGCTGCTCGTCGAGGCGCATGTGCGCCCGGAGGACATCGAGCAGGTGCGTCGCGGTCTCGCGGCAGACATCCGGTTCACGGCGTTCAACCCGCGCACGACGCCCTCCGTGGAAGGCCGTGTCACCTATGTCTCGGCCGATCGCCTCGTCGATCCGCAGACGCGCATCGGTCACTACGTCGCGCAGATCGAGATCGACACCGAGGCCGTGGCGCGCGCCGGATCGCCCGCGCTGCAGGCGGGCATGCCGGCCGAGGTGATCATCCGCGGCCGCGAGCGCACACCGCTCGAATACCTCACCCAGCCCGTGGCGGATGTGCTCCGACGCGGCGCCCGGGAACCCTGACCGAACCGTTGCAGAACGGCGGCCGACCGTCACCGCGGTCAACCGCTTTTCCCCCTGACCCCCGGCTCCAGCCGACGGGTTCCATCCTCACCCCAGGAGATGACCATGGCAGTCATGAATTTCGAAGGACGCGTTCTCACCGGCCGGAACTTCAATGGCCGCGATCTCAACGGCTCCAACTTCAAGGATTCAGTGCTCACGAACGTCCGGTTCGTCAACGCGAAACTCGAGGGCACCAATTTCGAGGGTTCGGTCTGGAACAACGTGAACGCGAGCGGTGCGAACTTCCTGTCGAACGGCGCGTTCTCGCAGACGAGCTTCCTGCGCGCGTCGCTGCAGAACGTGAATCTGAGCGGCGCCAACCTGCGCGGCGCGGACATGTCGGAGCTGACCACGTTCGCGATCAACCTGAGCAACGCCGATCTGACCGGTGCGACCCTGGTGATGGCGACCCTGAGCGGTGACGGCACGAGCGGCGCCAATCTGCGCGGCACCCGCTTCGATGGAGCCGACCTCACCATGGCGAGCCTGGGGGATGCCGACCTCACCAACGCGAGCTTCGTCGGCGCGAAGCTGGTTGGAACCGACCTCGAAGGGATCCTCGCGGTCGGCACGGACTTCACCGGCGCCGATTTCACGGATGTGGGCTTCACCGACGCCGACATCCTGAACGCGATCTTCGACCTCGCGAAGATGGTCGACATGTCGTGGACCGACACCTCGCCCGCCAACGGCGCCACCGCGACCAATCTGAGCTTCCGCGGTGCCGACCTCACCAACTTCTCGTCCGAGGACAGCAACTTCGTGAACGCCGACTTCCGGGCGTACGACGAGAGCAACCCCACCAAGATGAACGGCGCCAACTTCGCCGACAGCAACATGGCGGGCGCACTCTTCACCGGCGTCGAGGCGGTCGAGTCCTTCTTCGAGGACGCCGACCTCACCGGTGCGGACTTCAGCGGGGCGAACCTCACCGGAGCCAACTTCAACGGTGCGGATCTCACCGGCGCCAACTTGCGCGGTGCGGACCTCACCGGCGCGATCCTCACCGAGGCCATCCTGATCGGGGCCGATCTCACCGGCGCCATCCTGAACAACGCGAACCTCGGGCTCGCGACGGGCGACGCCACGACCACCTTCGCCGGTGCGCAGTTGAAGGACGCCATCTTCGATGTGTCGAACTTCTCGGGTGCCGACTTCCGCGACACCGACCTGACGAGCGCCACGTTCGTGTTCGCCAAGATGACCGGGGCCAACTTCGGCGACGGCGACGATGCGGACACCGATGGTGCATCGCTCATCAGCACCACCTTCATCGATGCGAGTCTTGCCGGCGCGAACCTCACCGACACCTTCGTCTTCGGGTCGGTGCTGAACAAGACCGACCTCAGCAACCTGCAGGGCAACGGCGCGGACTTCACCAGCAGCTCGTTCATCGACTCCGTGCTGGCCGGGGCGACGCTCCGCAACAGCACGTTCGTGAGTGCGGACCTCAGCAAGACGGACTTCACGGGCGCCGACCTGTCCGAAGGCGATTTCACGAGCGCCGTGTTCATCGATGCCGACCTCACCAGCACCGGGAACGACCTGTCCATCTTCGTGAACGCCGTCCTCACGAACGCCGACTTCACGGGGGCGTCGCTCGTCGGGGCGGACTTCACCGGGGCGGACCTGACGGGTACGGTCTTCCCGTGACCGTGGCGCCCGGCGGGGGGCGCTCCCGTCGGGCTTTCCCATCTCTGATGCTCTACCCACCGCGCTTCAGGGCCGTTCGGATTCGGGCGGCACGGTCCTGTGTCCACCCTCACTGACCGCTTTCGGGGCCATGGGCCCCTCCTACAGAGGTGGTGGATGCGCCATCCGTCATGGGAACGGGCCGCGCCTTTTGAAGGAGCGGGCCATGACCGCGAGAGCGAGGGTTGCGGTCGATACGTTTCCTCGCATTCACCGCTTTCGGGGCCATGGGCCCCTCCTACAGGGGTGGTGGATGCGTCATCCGCCGAGGGAACGGGCCGCGCCTTTTGTAGGAGCGGGCCATGCCCGCGAAAGCGATCGTTCCGGTTGATACGCTTCCTTGCATCCACCGCTTTCGGGGCCATGGGCCCCTCCTACAGGGGTGGTGGATCCGCCATCCGTCATGGGAACGGGCCGCGCCTTTTGTAGGAGCGGGCCATGCCCGCGAAAGCGATCGTTCCGGTTGATACGCTTCCTTGCATCCACCGCTTTCGGGGCCATGGGCCCCTCCTACAGGGGTGGTG
>JALHMS010000030.1:29325-42440 GCA_022843925.1 Burkholderiales bacterium | reverse complement strand
GGGAACGGGCCGCGCCTTTTGTAGGAGCGGGCCATGCCCGCGAAAGCGATCGTTCCGGTTGATACGCTTCCTTGCATCCACCGCTTTCGGGGCCATGGGCCCCTCCTACAGGGGTGGTGGATCCGCCATCCGTCATGGGAACGGGCCGCGCCTTTTGTAGGAGCGGGCCATGCCCGCGAGAGCGAGGGTTGCGGTCGATACGTTTCCTCGCATTCACCGCTTTCGGGGCCATGGGCCCCTCCTACAGGGGTGGTGGATGCGCCATCCGTCATGGGAACGGGCCGCGCTTTCTGTAGGAGCGGGCCATGCCCGCGAAAGAGACGGTTTCGGTCGAGGTGGATCGGGTCGGGGTGAGGGGAAGACGTGCCCTGCCGCCAAATCTCCTCTTGCTTCGGAAATCATGAATCCGATGCGAAGAAGAAACGAATTTACTCGGCAAGAGGGTGGCGACAGACTTCGGGCATCGTCCGGCCGAGCCCGGCACCGGAAGCCCCCATGAGCCCTGTCGCCCTCTGTGAACGCCCGTCCGCGATGCAGCCTCGGCTTGCTGCCACGCCCGACTTCGCCGTCGCGCCCCGCGCTGTGGACCGCAATGTCTTCATCGCCGCCATGGCCCGGGCGGTCACCGGTGTCTGGATCCTTGCCACCGACGGTCCCGAAGGCCGCGTCGCCCTCACGGTGAGCGCCGTCTCGTCGGTGTCGGCCGACCCGCCCATGGTGCTTGCCTGCGTGAACAGTCGGCACCGCGTCCGGGATGCCGTGCTGGCCAGCGGCCACTTCGCGCTCAGCCTGCTCACCGACGACCGGGCGGATCTCGCGGACGTCTTCGCCGGCCGGCCCGCGGCGGGCCAGCCCCACGACTTCGACCGGGCCGAGTGGCGCACCGACACGACGGGCTCGCCGCTCCTCGTCGGCGCGGCGGCCTGCTTCGACTGCGTGCTCGCCTCCAGCGTGGTAGCCGGGACGCACACCATCCTGATCGGGTCCGTCGTGTCGGCCATCCGCGCCGCAGGTTCGCCCCTCGCCTACTCCGACCGCGCCTACGTCCGGACGACGCCGCTCGGCAACTGAGCCCGGCCCCGACCCCCATGTTTCCGCAGCCAAGGACACCCTCCCCATGATCCGCACCGGCCAGCAGTACATCGACAGCATCCGCGACGGACGGATGGTCTACATCAATGGCGAACGGGTCCGCGACGTGCCGTCGCACCCGATGTTCAAGCCGCTCGTGGACATCCGCGCGCGCATCTACGACATGCAGCACGACGCCGCGACCCGCGACATCATGAGCTACAGCGACCCGGTCACCGGCGAGATCTGCGCGGTCGGCAACAAGCTGCCGTACACGCAGGATGACTGGCACGCGAAGCGGCGCGCCACCGATGCGGTGCTGGACGACGTTGGCGGGGTCGTCACGCGCGTCGGCGACGAGACGGTGGGCGAGATGTGGTCGCTCTACGACGGGCAGGACGTCCTCAACGAGGTGGATCCGCAGTTTTCCGCGAACATCAAGCGCCACATCGACCGGACGATCCAGGCCGATCCGTTCCACGTGTCCGCGAACACCGATCCGAAGGGCGACCGCTCGAAGCGCCCGCAGGACCAGGACCCCGACATGCTGCTGCACGTCGTGAAGGAGACGGACGCCGGCATCGTGGTGCGCGGGGCGAAGTACGAGACGGCCGCGGCGTACGCCAACCAGGCGTTCACGAAGCCCACCATCGCGAACTGGGGCGACTCGCAGCTCTCCGACTACGCGGTCGGCTTCATCTGCGATCTGGGCTCGCCCAACCTCAAGTTCATCTGCCGCACGGGCTTCGCGGGCCGCGCGCCGATCGAGGACTACCCGCTGTCGAACCGTTTCGACGAGGTCGACACGCTGGTCATCTTCGACGACGTGCTGATCCCCTGGGAGAACGTGCTCTTCTACCGCCACACGCGCGCCGCGACGTTCATCCGCGCGACGCTGCACCGCTACAGCGCCTTCGCGTTCGTCCAGCGCAACATCAAGCTGGCGGACATGATGATCGGCGCGGCACTGCTGAACGCGCGCCAGACCGGCCTCGACAAGCAGCAGGCGGTGCAGGAGAAGCTCGCCACGCTCGCCGTCTACCGCGAGGGCATCAACGCACACCTCACGGCGTCCATCGCGATGGCCGAGCGCAGCCCGGCGGGCCTTCTGATGCCGAACCAGTCGCTGCTCTTCACCGGCCGCGTGGCGGCGTGCTCGCAGCTTCACGAGATGATGCACATCGCCCGCGAACTCTGCGGCGGCCAGATCTGCGTGACGCCCGACGCGGCGGCGTTCAAGCATCCGGAAACCGCCCCGTGGCTGGAGAAGTTCTACAGCGTCAACGAGAACTGGGTGGCGGACGACCGCCGCAAGCTGCTCGCCTTCGCGCGCGACATGCTGAATTCCGATTACGCGGGCCATCGCCTCACGTTCCAGCTCTTCGCGCAGTCGCCGCCGTTCGCGCACCTCGCCGCCGTGTATCGCAACTACGACTGGGACGCCGCGGCCGCGACGGTCGTGAAGTCCGCCGGGCTCTCGGAGCGCGTGCTGGGTCGTGCGCCCGCCGCGGCGCCCGCACCCGCGCCCACGAAGGCCTCCGCATGACCACGCACAAGCGCATCCGCCCGTTCAACACGCGCGACACGTATCCCGAGCAGAAGCTCGACAACGATCTGTGCCACGTCGTCGTGGCGCGCGGTGCGATGGTGTTCGTGCGCGGACAGGTCGGGCAGGATCTCGACACCGCAGCGAGCGTCGCCATCGGCGATGCCGCGGGCCAGGCCGAGCAGGCGATGCACAACATCAAGGTCCTGCTCGAAGAGGCCGGCAGCCGGCTGGAGCACATCTGCAAGATCAACATCTACCTGACCGATCCGCGCTATCGCGAGGCGGTGTACCGAGTGGTGGGGCGCTGGCTGAAGGGCGTGTTCCCGGTGTCGACGGGGCTGGTGGTCTCGGCGCTCGCGCGGCCCGAGTGGCTCGTCGAGATCGACGTCACGGCGGTGATCCCGGACGAGGGCTCGCGATGACCTTCTCGGTGGTCGCCCGCTGCGCCCGGACCGGCATGTTCGGGATGGCCGTGTCGTCGTCGAGTCCCGCGGTGGCGGCACGGTGCGCCCATGCGCGGGCTGGCGCCGGTGCGGTCGCCACGCAGAACATCACCGACCCGTCGCTGGGTCCGAAAGGGCTCGATCTGCTCGCGCGCGGCCACGGCGCGGCGCAGGTGCTCGAGAAGTTGAGCACGGAGGCGATGCATCTCGAGTACCGGCAGCTCATGCTGATCGACGCGGCGGGGCACACGGCCGTGTTCTCCGGGAAGCACACGCTCGGCACGCACGCGTCCGCGCAAGGTCGTGATGTCGCGGCGGCGGGCAATCTGCTGAGCGGCACCGGCGTCCCCGCGGCCATCGTCCAGGCCTTCGAGGCGACGATCGACCAGGATCTCGGCGACCGAATCATCGCGGCCATGCGGGCCGGGTTGGCGGCCGGTGGCGAGGCCGGGCCCGTGCACTCCGCGGGAATGCTGATCGTCCATCGCGTCTCGTGGCCCATCGCCGACCTGCGGGTCGACTGGACCGAGGGTTGCCCCATCGCCGAACTGGCGGCGCTGTGGACGATGTGGAAGCCGCAGATGCACGACTACGTGGCCCGCGCGCTGGAGCCCGGCAAGGCGCCCGCGTACGGAGTCCCGGGTGATCCCTGACGCTGTCTTCGCGGAAAGCCGCCTGCGTACCGGCCGCGTGCTAACCTCGACCCCACCCGAGTCCAGCGCCGAACCCCACCGCATGCGCTTCACCCTTCGCCAGCTCGAGTACTTCGTGGCCGCCGGCGAGACCGGCAGCGTGCGCCATGCGGCGGAGCGGGTGAACATCTCGCAGCCGTCGGTCTCCGCAGCGATTGCCCATCTCGAGGAAGTCTTCGGGGTCCAGCTCTTCGTCCGCTATCACGCGCAAGGCCTGGCACTGACGCCGGCCGGCGAGCGCCTGCTGCGCGAGGCGCGGGCGCTGCTCTCCCACGCGGAGGACATCTCGGTCATCGCGGGTGAACTGGCCGACGGCATCGCCGGCAGCATCGCGATCGGCTTCCTCGTCACGCTGGCACCCATGCTGATCCCCGAAGTCACGCGCGGATTCGTCGCCCGCCACGATCGCGTACAGCTCGAAGTGCTCGAGGACCACCACGCCGGGCTCATGGAGCGCCTGCGCAGCGGCCGGCTCTCCTCGGCGCTCACCTACGATCTCGATCTTCCGACCGAAGTGGCGTTCGAGCGGCTGGCGTCGCTGCCGCCCTACGTGCTGCTGCGCGCCGATCATCCGCTCGCGGGGCGCGATCGCCTGACGCTGCCCGACCTCGCCGACGAGCCCTACGTGATGCTCGACCTGCCGCAGAGCCGCGAGTACTTCCTCGGGCTCTTCATGCAGGAGAACGTCACGCCGAAGGTGGTCGCGCGCTCGGCGCACCCGGACGTCCTGCGCTCGCTCGTCGCGGCGGGGCACGGGTTCGGGCTGGCCAACGTCCGGCCGCGCAATCGCGCCGCGCTCGATGGGCAGCCGCTCGCGTACGTCCCGCTCGACAACCGGTACCGGCCGATGGTGCTGGGCATCGCGACGCTGAAGTCGCCCCGGACGCCCCGCGTCGTCGCAGCGTTCCAGGCGTTCTGCCGCGATGCGTTCGGGCGCGACGGCGTGCCGGGCATGGCAGATCTCTGACCCACGCATTCCCTGCACCGACCCGATGCGCCGCGATCCCCGTTTCGACATCCTCTTCGAGCCGGTCCAGATCGGTCCCGTGGTCGCCCGCAACCGCTTCTATCAGGTGCCCCACTGCAACGGGATGGGCTACCGCGATCCGACCGCGCTCGCCGCGATGCGCGGCATCAAGGCCGAAGGCGGATGGGCGGTGGTGTGCACCGAGCAGGTGGAGATCCACTACTCGTCCGAGATCACGCCGTTCATCGAACTGCGCCTGTGGGACGACCGCGACATGCCGGGTCTGATTCGCATGGCCGACGCCGTCCACGCGCACGGCGCGCTCGCGGGCATCGAGCTCTGCTACAACGGGATGAACGGGTCGAACCTCTATTCGCGGGAGATCCCGATGGGGCCCGCGCATCTGCCGGTCGCGACGTTCACGTACGACCCCGTGCAGGCGCGGGCGATGAGCAAGCGCGACATCGCCTCGCTGCGGCGCTGGCATCGGGCGGCGGCGGTGCGGGCGAAGCGTGCCGGCTTCGACATCATCTACGTGTACGCGGGCCACGCGCTCGGCGGGCTCCATCACTTCCTCTCGCGGCGCTACAACGACCGCACCGACGAGTACGGCGGCAGTCTGGAGAACCGCGTGCGGCTGCTGCGCGAGGTGATCGAGGACACGCGCGACGCCGTCGGCGATCGATCGGCCGTGGCGGTGCGCGTGACGGTCGATGAGCTGCTCGGCGACGAGGGCCTGTCGAAGGCCGAGATGGAGGACGCCTTCGGGCTCCTCGGCGAGCTGCCCGACCTCTGGGATCTCGTGCTCGGCAGCTGGGAGGACGACAGCCGGACGTCGCGCTTCGCCGACGAGGCGTTCCAGGAGCCGTTCGTCACCGGCTTCAAGCGCCTGACCACGAAACCGGTCGTCGGTGTCGGCCGATTCACGTCGCCCGACACGATGGTGCGCCAGGTGAGGGCCGGCATCCTCGATCTCATCGGTTGCGCTCGGCCGTCGATCGCGGATCCGTTCCTGCCCAAGAAGGTGGAGGAGGGTCGCGTCGAGGATATCCGCGAGTGCATCGGCTGCAACATCTGCGTCTCGGGCGATTTCACGATGTCGCCGATCCGCTGCACGCAGAACCCGTCGATGGGCGAGGAATGGCGGCGCGGCTGGCATCCGGAGCGCATCCGTCGCAAGACCTCTGACGACAACGTGCTCGTGGTGGGCGGCGGGCCCGCAGGGCTGGAGGCCGCGATGATGCTCGGGCGACGCGGCTGCGCGGTGGCACTGGCCGACGCCGGTGACGCGCTCGGCGGACGCGTGTCGCGGGAGTCGCGGTTGCCGGGGCTCTCGGCCTGGGCACGGGTGCGCGACTACCGCACGTACCAGATCGCGCGGATGCCGACGGTGCAGACGTACCTCGCGAGCCCGCTGACAGCGGAGGACGTCCTGGGCTTCGGCTTCGCCCACGTGGCCATTGCGACGGGCTCGACGTGGCGCCGCGACGGGGTGGGGCGCCTGCACACGAAGCCGATTCCGCTCGACGCTTCGGTGCCCGTTCTCACGCCCGACGATCTGATGGCGGGCGATCGACCACCCGGTCGCGAGATCGTGGTGTTCGACGACGACCACTACTACATGGCCTCGGTGCTCGCCGAGCGGCTCGTCGCCGACGGATATCGCGTGCGCTTGGTGACGATGGCATCGCGCGCGGCGGACTGGACGTACCACACGATGGAGCAGCATCGCATCCAGGCGCGGCTGCTCGAACTCGGTGTGGTCGTCGACGCCAATCGTGGCGTGCGTGCGACAGTGCCCGGTGGTGTCGAGTTGGTGTGCAAGTTCACGGGGCGCGAGGAGATCGTGGCCTGCGATGCGCTGGTCCCCGTGACGGCACGACTTCCCGATGACAGCCTTTTCACCGATCTGATGGCGCGGGAGCCCGACTGGCGCGACGCCGGCATCGTCCGGGTGCAGGCGATCGGCGATGCGTGGGCCCCGGGGACGATCGCTGCGGCGGTGTACGCGGGCCGGCGCTTCGCCGAGGAGTTCGATCTGCCGGAGCACGACGGCGACACCGTGCCGTTCCGGCGCGAGATCACGGGGCTCGTGGACCCGGCCGATCCGGCGGCCGGACGCGCGGTCCTACCTCTGACGGAGTCATGCCCATGACCACCCGCGCCGCCGACGATGTCGAGGAGTTGCTCGCGTCCAGCGTCGCGATTCTCGAACGGCTCATCGCCTTCCCGACCGTCAGTGCCGACAGCAACCTTCCGCTCATCGAGTTCGTGCGCGGATATCTCGCGGAGAACGGTGTCACCAGCGAACTCTTCCCCGACGCCGCGGGCATGAAGGCGAGCCTGTGGGCGACGATCGGCGATGCGTCGTCGGCCGGCATCGTGCTCTCCGGCCACACGGACGTCGTGCCGGTGGCGGGACAGTCGTGGACGCGTCCGCCGTTCGCGCTGACCGACGAAGGCGAACGCCTGTACGGTCGCGGCACGGCCGACATGAAGGGGTTCCTCGCGTGCGTGCTGGCGATGGTGCCGGTGCTCGCCGCGCACCGCCTGCCGTTGCCCGTGCACCTCGCGTTCTCGTACGACGAGGAGATCGGGTGCCTCGGCGTGCGCCCGATGCTCGAGGAGATCGCGAAGCGCGAGCCGAAGCCGCTCGGCGTCGTGATCGGCGAGCCCACGAGCGGCCGGCCCGTGACGGCCCACAAGGGCAAGCTCGCGATGCGGTGCGACGTGGTCGGGCGCGCCTGCCATTCCGCCCACACGCCCGACGGCGTCAATGCGGTGGAGAAGGCGGCGCGGCTCATCGTCGCCATCGAGGATCTCGCGCACGACTTCGCGGAGCGCGGACCTCGCGACGACCGCTTCGATCCGCCCTTCTCGACGGCCCAGACGGGCGTGGTCGCCGGCGGCATCAGCGTGAACGTCGTCCCGTCGCGCTGCAGTTTCAGCTTCGAGGCGCGGTCGACGGACGAGAGGGAACTCGATCGCTTCCTGGAAGCGGTATCCGTGAAAGCGGCGCGCGACGTGCTGCCCGCGATGCGCGCCGGGGCGCCCGAGGCGGACGTGCGCTTCGAACTGCTGACGCGCTATCCCGGCCTGCGGTCGGCAGAAGACGATGCGGTGGTGGCGCTGGCGATCGCGGCGTCGGGCGAGTCGCAGACGGGCGTGATCAGCTTCGGATCGGAGGGTGGGCTCTTCGCCGCTGCGGGCATCCCCGCGGTGGTGTGCGGCCCGGGAAGCATGGACCAGGGGCACAAGCCGGACGAGTACGTGACCCGCGAGGAGTTGCGCCGCTGCCTGCGATTCCTGCAGGGGATCGCTACGCGTCTCGCGGAGGGCTGGCCGGCGGCATGAACCGCCGGCCGCTCCGTCAGTGCACGGCGAATTTCGGCTCGATCAGCGTGGCGTAGTCGATGTCCATCTTCAGCTTGCCGAGCTGGCTCCAGACCTTGCTGCCGAGCGTCAGCAGTTCCGCCGAGGCGCCGGGCTTCTCGGCGGTCCCGAGGAAGGCCACGTTCATCGGCTTGTCGAAGAAGCGAACGCCCTTCGCGGCATCGGCGAAGTCCTTGGGATCCTTCAGGAAGCCGCCAACGCCCTTCGCCATGATCGCGTAGGCCTTGGTCTGGTTCTTCTTCATGTAGTCGATGGCCTTGTAGTAGCCGCTGACCAGCGCTGCGACCTCCGCGGGATGCTTCTCGATGTAGTCGCACCGCAGCGCGACGACGTCGACGATCGTGCCCGGCGTGGCCGAGCTGTCGATGAGCACCCGGCCCTGCTTCTTCTTCTTGGCGAGCGAGAGATGCGGCTCCCACGTCACGGCGACCGGCACCCGCTTCGCGAGGAACGCGGCGGCGGCATCGTCGGCGGTCATGTTCGCGACCTTCACGTCGGCGGGTGTCATCCCTTCCTTGGCGAGCAGGATGCTGAACCAGAACTGCGAAGTGGACCCCTCGTTCATCGCGACCTGCTTTCCCTTGAGATCCTTCACCGACTTCTCGTTGCCGGCCACGAGCACGCCGTCACCGCCGTGGCTCTCGTCGAGCACCAGCACGACCTTGAAGCAGAAGTCGGGTGCGCGGTACTTCATGATCTCGTCGAGTGTCGAGGCATCGCCGTCGAGATTGTTGCCGGCGACGGCCGTCATGATGAGCGAACCTTCCTCGATCACCTTCAGGTCGAGGTCGAGCCCGGCGGACTTGAAGTAGCCGAGGTCGCGCGCCAGGTACAGCGGGCCGTAGCCGACCCAGGTCGTGTGACCGATGCTCATCTTGCCGGCGAAGGCAGCACCGGCCAGGGTCAGTCCGGCGATGACGCCGGCGATGAATTTCAACCATTTCCAACGGGCAGGCATCACGGGAACCTCTCGGGGTGAGCGCGCGGAGGTGCGCAGCCCCTTATTAGCAAGGTCCGTGAACGGCGACGGTCATCCGGCAATGTTTCTCGATCCGGGGCCCCCGGATACGTCGCAACGAAGGAGTAGCCGGGGGGAATGCGATGGTCGACGTCGGCAACCCGTGGTGAGCGTGTGTCGGTGCAGTCCCGTGGGCGCATCCTGCACATGCCCATTGGGTGTGCGCTTCGATCGGCGGTCGAGCCGTTGTGGTGCGGCAGTCATGGGGCGCGACAGGCGAGGGCGCGCGCGGTGTGGGTTCGGGAGGCGCACTGTAGGAGCGGCCCATGGCCGCGAAAGCGATGATTCCGGTCGAGGCGCTTCCTTGCGTCCACCTCGCGCCCTGCATGGCGCTCGGATTCGGGAGGCACACGACGGTACGCAGGTACCCTCGTGTGTCCACCCTCATCCACCTCGCGCCCTGCATGGCGCTCGGATTCGGGAGGCACACGACGGTACGCAGGTACCCTCGTGTGTCCACCCTCATCCACCGCTCTCGCGGCCGTGGGCCGCTCCTACAGGGGCCGTGACGCACCAACACCCGTGGGGATGGCCAACGCCTTTGTAGGAGCGGGCCATGCCCGCGAAAGCGCCGATTTCGTTTGGAGCACTTCCTGGGGATCGATCGCTTTCGGGGCCATGGGCCCCTCCCGCAGGGGCGGGTATTGCTTTCGGCGTAGCATGGGCATTGCAAGCGCTGTCTGTGGGTGGTATCCGCATCGCGACCAACGCCTTCGAGGCCCTGGTGGGTGCTTTCGAACTGTTGGAGGTCCGACGCCGAGGATGCAGCGGGCTTCGGACGCGATCACAGGCTCGCTGTGTCGAAGAACTTTTCAACAAGGGCGCGGGTACATCGTCATCGGTGCCGGGCCGTCTCGGAACCGTCGGGACTGGTTGAACTTCGCGCAGGGTTTTCGCCGCTTGCAGACGTGCCTCTCGACGGTTCCCCGCGGCGAACGGCCATCGACGTCGCCGCTCCTCGCTTTTCCGCGGGGTTCGCTTGGGGCATCCATGGCAACGTCGGGCCGTTGATTTGCTGTCTGTCGGATCCGGGTGTCCCATCCCGGGTTTGGCGCCCGGGCTCGGGCAGAACGAAGCAGGACCTCCGAGCCGTCCAGTATCCTGGTTCCAGTTGGAGAAGTGCATGGATCTCACCGAGTACCGGGCCTCTTCTGCCGAACGAAAGCGCACCGAGGATCTCCTCGAACTGATGCCTGCTTCCGGCGCCACGGCGCTGGATATCGGCGCGCGGGATGGTCATTTCTCGGTGCTGCTCGCCGAGCGTTTCGAGCGTGTCGTCGCGCTCGACCTCGAGAAGCCATGCATCGAGCATCCCCGGGTCGTCTGCGTGCGGGGCGATGCCGCGAACCTCGAGTATCCCGACCGCGCCTTCGACTTCGTTTTCTGCGCCGAGGTGCTGGAGCACATTCCTCCCGACATCCTGCCCAAAGTGTGTAGCGAGATCGAGCGTGTTTGCCGAGGCACCCTCCTGATCGGTGTGCCATACCGGCAGGACATCCGGGTCGGTCGCACCACCTACTACACGTGCATGGGGAAGAACCCGCCCTGGGGCCACGTCAACAGCTTCGACGAGCATCGACTGGCTTCGCTCTTCCCGGGGTGTGAAGTCGAACGTACGACCTACGTCGGCGAGAACGCGGAGGGGACCAATGCACTCGCCGCAGCGCTGATGGATCTGGCGGGAAACCCCTACGGCCCGTACGACCAGGACGAGCCTTGCATCCACTGCGGAGTTGCGCTGGTGCCGCCACCGCCGCGGACGATCTCTCAGAAGGTGTTCACAAAGTTGGCGTTCTGGGCCCAGGGGGCCACGCAGGCCTTCGCACGTCCAAGGGCGAACTGGGTCCATGTGACGTTCGCTAGACGGGAGCCGTAGGGTCCACGGGCGTCGGCGGCGGGCTTTCAGGGTGCCATGTTGCACGCGCCCGTCCTGATCCGATCGGCCCCTCGGATCGCGCCCCCGGTTCCATCGGGAACGTACAATCGCGTCGGAACGCCGTAGCGTGTGCGCAGGCGCGCCTCGCATGCCGTTCCCCCGGAGCCCCATGCCATGCCGGACCACATCCGCCGATCGAACAACGCTGCAGGCCTTTCCCTGATCGTTGCCATCTTCGTGGTCGAGACGTTGGTCCTCGATCACCGGGATCCCATGCCTCACACGCCGTACGTCCTCGCGGTGCTCGCTCTGGTGGCAGTCGCTTCGCTCGTCGCGTGCGTGTGGTGGCGCAGGACGGGCCGGGCATGATGCTGCCGACCGCGCTCTGGTCCCCCGACGCCGGCGTGCCTGCCGGGCGCCTGTTCCCCCTGCGTCATCGCCGGCCGTTTCGAGGTCCATGAAGAGCATGGCCACAATGTCTGTGCGTTCGTGGTGGTACGTCTCGCTTGCCGTGGCCCTCGTCGCCGGCAATCTCTATGCGTTCTGGCCGTTTTTCGCAGCGGACAAGGCGGTGCAGGCGTTCTGTGAAAGCATCCCTGCGGGGATGCCCTTCGCCGAGCTGCAGAAGCGTGCCGTGGCTGCGGGATACGAGCTGACGCTCGCCCCGGGTGCGCCCGCCCGCGTGGAGGATCCACGATCCCCAGGGCGGATGTTCTGCGACCTGCCGGTGGACGCGTCGGGCGCCGTCTCCGCGCGGTAGGCGTCGCGTGACATCCTCCCTGCGTGGCTGTCGGGTTCGCGGGTCTGCCTGCAATCCTGACTGAGCCGACTGCTTCGTCCGCCGCACCCGGAACTCTCGCCATGGGGATCGCCGCCACGCTTCGCAGCCATCGCATCCGCGCGGGAAAGTCCCGGGCGGATCTTGCCGCCGAACTTCAGTTGAATGCAGCCTGGATCCAGGACCTCGAACGCCGCGACGACGAACTGGCGGAGACGCTGTCGCTGTTCCAGGCGATGGAACTTGCCGCTGCCGTCGGCACGGATCTGCGCACGCTCGTCGGGGTCGATGCCCCGTCCTTGCCGCACGTGTCGCTCATCGAACTGCCAGGTCTGATCCGTGCGCTGCTCGATCGCGAGCGGCGCACCGTGGCGGATCTGGCGCAGGAACTGGGGTGGGAGATCGAACCCCTCATGGAAAGGCCCCTGCAGGCGGCTGCCGAGTTGCCCCTCGCATGCTTCCAGGCGTTGGCGCAGCGCCTGGGCTTTCCTTGGCCGGCGCTGATCGCGGAGGACGGGGGGTAGGGGGTGAGCCGCCCTGCGGCCAAGCCGCCGCGGGCCACCGGCCCGAGAGGCGGCCATGGGCCGCTCCTACAGCGGTGGTGGATGCGCCGCCGACCTTGGGAACGGGCGATGCCTTTGTAGGAGCGGGCCATGCCCGCGAACGCGATGATTCCGGGCGATACGTTTCCTTGCGCCAACCGCTTTCGCGGCCATGGGCCGCTCCTACAGGGCCATGGGCCGCTCCTACAAGAGCGTGACCAATTCCGACAGCGGGTGGCGCACCACGGGGGATATACAAGGGGCCTTCCACTTGTTGGTACACCCTGCGGCCAAGCCGCCGCGGGCCAGCGGCCCGAGAGGCGGCCATGGGCCGGTCCTACAAGAGCGTGACCAATTCCGACAGCGGGTGGCGCACCACGGGGGGATATACAAGGGGCCTTCTCCTTGTTGGTACGCCCTGCGGCCAAGCCGCCGCGGGCCCGGCCCGAGAGGCGGCCATGGGCCGCTCCTACAAGAGCGTGACCAATTCCGAGAGCGGGTGGCGCACCACGGGGGGATATACAAGGGGCCTTCCCCTTGTTGGTACGCCCTGCGGCCAAGCCGCCGCGGGCCAGCGGCCCGAGAGGCGGCCATGGGCCGCTCCTACAAGAGCGTGACCAATTCCGAGAGCGGGTGGCGCACCACGGGGGGATATACAAGGGGCCTTCCCCTTGTTGGTACGCCCTGCGGCCAAGCCGCCGCGGGCCAGCGGCCCGAGAGGCGGCCATGGGCCGCTCCTACAAGAGCGTGACCAATTCCGAGAGCGGGTGGCGCACCACGGGGGGA
>JALHMS010000030.1:29154-29315 GCA_022843925.1 Burkholderiales bacterium | reverse complement strand
CCCCTTGTTGGTACGCCCTGCGGCCAAGCCGCCGCGGGCCAGCGGCCCGAGAGGCGGCCATGGGCCGCTCCTACAAGAGCGTGACCAATTCCGAGAGCGGGTGGCGCACCACGGGGGGATATACAAGGGGCCCCCCCTTGTTGGTACGCCCTGCGGCCAAG
>JALHMS010000030.1:0-29144 GCA_022843925.1 Burkholderiales bacterium | reverse complement strand
CGGCCCGAGAGGCGGCCATGGGCCGCTCCTACAAGAGCGTGACCAATTCCGAGAGCGGGTGGCGCACCACGGGGGGATATACAAGGGGCCCCCCCTTGTTGGTACGCCCTGCGGCCAAGCCGCCGCGGGCCACCGGCCCGAGAGGCGGCCATGGGCCGCTCCTACAAGAGCGTGACCAATTCCGAGAGCGGGTGGCGCACCACGGGGGGATATACAAGGGGCCCCCCCTTGTTGGTACGCCCTGCGGCCAAGCCGCCGCGGGCCAGCGGCCCGAGAGGCGGCCATGGGCCGGTCCTACAAGAGCGTGACCAATTCCGAGAGCGGGTGGCGCACCACGGGGGGATATACAAGGGGCCTTCCCCTTGTTGGTACGCCCTGCGGCCAAGCCGCCGCGGGCCACCGGCCCGAGAGGCGGCCATGGGCCGCTCCTGCAGAAAGGAGAATGTCCTTCGTCCGCGGTACCGCATGCGGGTCGATCCGCGGCACAGCCGCACCTGCAGCGGATTCGCGGTTTCACTCGTGGCGCCGACGCGGCATGATGCGCGCACCGTCCGGCGACACGATGCGGACCACGGACATTTCCCGATGCGCGCTCTTCAGGCCGGCTTCGCCTATTTCGGCGTCGTGTTCGGCGCCGGCTTCGTGCTCGGCTCCATCCGCGTGCCGTTCCTGGTGCCGCGTCTGGGCGAGCGGTGGGCCGAGCTGGTCGAGATGCCGGTGATGGCCGTCGTGATCGTCCTGGCGGCCCGATGGATCGTTCGTCGGTTTTCCCTCACCCCTCGCGACTGCTGGATCACGGGTCTGATCGCGCTTCTCTCGACGTTGGCGGCCGAGCTTCTTCTCGCTGTCGTGATCGCCGGACGTTCCGTCGGCGCATACCTGGCTTCGCGGGACCCGGTGTCCGGCAGCGTCTACGTCGCCCTGCTCCTGGTCTTCGCGGCGATGCCATGCCTCCTCGTGCGCCGGTGGGCGACGGGCGGAGCACGATGACCAGCCGGCGGCCATCTCGCGTCGACCCGCTGTCGTGAACACGGAGCTTCCATGGCCTGGATCATCACCAAGTACTGCCTGACGGCCGCCGTCGTCGTTCTGGTCTCGGAACTCGCGAAGCGAAGCGACCGTCTGGGCGGATTCGTCGCGGCGCTGCCACTGGTGACCGTGCTCGCGCTCATCTGGCTGTATGTCGAGAAGCAGCCCGCGCAGAAGATCGCGGACCACGCGTGGTACACGTTCTGGTACGTGGTGCCCACGTTGCCGATGTTCCTGCTGTTCCCCGTGCTGCTCCAGAGGTTGGGGTTCTGGGCGACCTTGCTGGCGTGCATCGTCATCACCGTGGCCTGCTTCGGCCTGTTCGCGGCGCTGGTGCGTCGATTCGGTATCGATCTGCTGTAGCCATGTGCTGCGCGGCGCACGCGTCCGGCGCCGGGCGCCGCGGCGACTGCGATGGCGTGCGCCTCGACGGGCCCATTCCCGATCATCGTCGCGCTGGGTTCCGCGGACGGGATTCCCGCGCATTCGGAATTTTCCGATCCGGGTATCCGCGGATTCCCAGCCGGGATTTCAGCCTCGACCGATACCCGTGCCGGCGTGATGGCGCAATCCTGTTCGTCGTAGTCGACCTCCAGGCAGTCAGCACCGTCGAGGCCACGAGACAGGAGATCCCCATGACTCTGCACGAATCGAATTCCCAGGAAGCGCGATCCGGCGCGTCACGGTGCCGCCTTTTGCCGCTGCCCGGCCAGGGGTCCGTCGCCGAGCTTCTTCGGCTGATGGGCCTCGACTGCGTACCGACGGCGACGGATGGCAGCGCGATCAGCGCGTCGCTCTGGCGTGTGCGTCGGCACACGGTCCTGTTTCACGAAGGTGCCCGCAGCGATTGCCTCTACGTGGTCCGGTCCGGCAGTTTCAAGTGCGTGAAGACCCTCGAGGACGGCTACGAGCAGGTGCTCGGTCTCGCCCAGGTCGGAGAACTGCTGGGTTTCGAATCCCTGCACGGCGGTCGCCAGCCCAGCGCCGCCGTGGCGCTGGAGGAGTCCACGGTCTACGTGCTCCCGGCCCGCGAACTGCGCGACCCGCAACGGCGCGGTCCGCTGCTGGACGCCGCCCTGCATCACGCACTCGTGGACAAGCTCATGCGCGCCGCCGAGACTGCGGAGATGATGTCGGCCGTGGCTTCCGATGTGCGCCTCGCGCGATTCCTGCTGTGGCTCTCGGAACGCATGGGTCAGGCCGGACAGTCCCGCCGCCGGCTGAGTCTGCACATGGGGCGTCGCGATATCGCGAGTCTCCTGGGCGTGGCGCACGAGACTGTCAGCCGGTCGTTCACGACGCTGTCCGATTGCGGCTACATCAGGGTCGACATCCGTGACGTCGAGATCCTCGATTTCGACGGATTGAGGGCGCGGGCCCGCACCACGCGCGGTCATTCGGGGAACCCGGATTCCGATGCGGTTCGCAGCGCGTCGGTCCGCGGACGAGGCCCCGAGGTCGCCACGCCGGGTCCGCCGCGGGGTGGGCGATCCTCGCTCCCGGATCCGGGAGCGCTGGCCGCGGCCTGAGCATCGTCCCCCCCGCCGGATCCATGCCATGGCGTTGCGCCGCGGGCCTGCGAGCCGCGGTCTCAGTAGGCGCGGCCGCGGGGCAGGTGCGTCGCGAACCAGGTGCCGGCGAGGTGCCCGACGGTTTCGATCGCACCGGGGGAATCGAACGAGGAATTCGCGCCCGGAATCACTTCGAAGCGCTTGCTGCACGTCAGGTGCTGGATCGCGAGGCGGTTGAGAGCGATCCCGCCAGGATCGTCCCCGCCGGCGATGAGCAGTGTCGGCGCCCGCACGCTCTCCAACTGGTCGGTCGTCAGGCTCTGGCGACTGTCGAAGCACACGACCGCGCTCAGCAGTTCGGCGGTCCGCGCGGCGCACAGCAGCACGGGCATCGCGGCTTCGTCCACCCCGATGGCGCCGATCCGCGTGCGATCCCGATCCCGCGACGCCCGCAGGAACTCGACGGTGTCCTGGAACGTGCGGGCCAGACGCTCGACATCCGGCCGGGTCGCCGGGCTCGCGGTGCCGGCGGTCGGTGACACGTCCACGCTGTAGACGGCGAGTCCGTAGCCCTGCAGGACGTCCAGAACTATCGAGCGCCGTCGAGGATGATCCCGCCACGCCTCGCCATGGGCCACGAGCACGATCCACGGCGAACGGTGCGAGGGTTCGAACGGGTCGGTGGTGTGAAGGATGGCGATGGAAGGCTCCTGCACGGAATCCCGACTGTGGAGAGTCGCGTCGGGTGAGTGAGGGTCGCAGACTGCCGCTGCAGCGTCCTTGATTCCGCGCAATCGGACCCGCAGTTCCGGCATCGCTGAGTCGGGCTGGACAAAGGCTCCGGGCCCAGACCATATTCGCCGTGTTCGGCGCGAACGGGATGACCATGTCGGCGTTCGCTCGTGGCGTGCACCTGTGCCCGGGTTCGGGGAGGAATCGTGATCGAGAACAAGGAATCCCACGATCGGTACGCCATGACGCGAGGCGATGCAGACGACCTCGGTGCGTTGCCGCGCGAAGCGATCGAAGAGCGCCTGCGCTGGCTGCAGGCAGTGGTGGCGCTGTCGCCCATGGCCATCTGGGTCGCGGAGGGCGATCGCATCGTCTACGCGAACAGTGCAGCCGCTCGCCTGGTGGGCGCGGCGTCGGCGGATGCGATGGTCGGGTCCTCGATCTACGCGATCGTGGACGACGATGTCCACGAGGAACTGCGCCAGCAGCTCGATCGCGCCCAGACGAGGCACGGTCATCTCGGCACCCTCCTCGCGCGGCTCGCGCGCCGCGACGGCGAGACTCGCGAGGTGGAGATCGGGCTGGGGGCTTTGCCCGACCACGGACGCACATCCGTACAGATGGTCCTCCACGACGTGACACAGCGGCGCCGAGCGATCCACGATCTCGAGGCTTCCCGCCGGTTGATCCGGCGTCTGTCGGCGAACGCGGCGGAGGCGCGCGAGGAGGAGCGACGGCGCATCGCGCGCGAGTTGCACGACGAGCTGGGTCAGAGCCTCACCGCGATGAAGATGGACCTCATGCATTGCGCGGCGGGCGTGGGATGGGACGGCGAGAATCCGAAACTGACCGATCTGCTCATGCGCATCGACGAGATCATGGCGTCGGTGCGGCGGTTGGCGTCCGACCTGCGACCCCAGATCCTCGATGATCTCGGTCTGTCCGACGCCATCGAGGCGCTGGCCCAGGATTTCTCGAAGCGCCAGGGCATCGAGGTCCGCCTTCGGCTCGATGATCCCGGCGACTCGATGGACGAGCGGGTGATGATCGCGCTCTACCGGATGGTGCAGGAGGCGCTGACGAACGTGGCGCGCCACGCGCGTGCCGACCTGGTGTCGATCGACCTCCATCGACAGGATGGTCACGTCGAGCTGAAGGTGCAGGACAACGGCGTCGGTCTGCCGGATCTTCCGCCCGACAGCGACCACAATCACTACGGCGTGCTGGGCATGCGGGAGCGTACCGACATGCTGGGAGGCGATTTCGAGATCGGCAACGCCCCCGGCGGGGGCGCTTTCGTCCGCGTCCGCGTTCCTGCTCCCATGCCCATCCCCGCACGCCAGGCCGAACCTGCCGTGAGCGGCCCCGCCGACCGGCCCACGGGGGGCGCATGAGCCAGCCGGTGGCCGACGCCGCGCTCCGCATCCTGATCGTCGACGATCACGCCATCGTCCGTGAGGGGCTGAAGCGCGTACTCGAGGGGGCGTCGCGCTCCTGGACCGTCATCGAGGCCGGTGGCGGTTTCCAGGCGCTGGAGTTGGTGCATCGGCAACCCTTCGACATCGCGGTGCTCGATGTCTCGATGCCCGGGATGAGCGGGTTGGAGCTCTTGCGGCGCCTGCGGGAGCTCGCGCCACGGTTGCCCGTTCTGATGCTGAGCATGAATGCCGAGGAACAGTACGCGATGCGTGCGTTCAAGGCGGGCGCCAAGGCCTATCTCACGAAGGGCACGCCGCCCTCCGCACTCGTCGACGCCGTCCGGAAGGTGTCCCGGGGGGGGATCTACGTGACGGGCGCCATGGCCGAGCGCATGGTGCAGCAGATGAACGGCTCGCTGGACCAGCCGCGTCATTCGCAGCTCTCCGACCGCGAGTTCGAGGTGCTGCGGCGGCTCGTGGCCGGACAGCGCCCCACCGAGATCGCCGAGGCCCTGCACATCTCGGTGAAGACGGTGAGTTCCCACAAGAGCCGCATGCAGGAGAAGCTCCAGCTGCCAAGCACGGCGGCCCTGATCCGCTACGGCCTCGAGCACGGGATTGCGGCGGACGACGTCCGACCCGCGTCGGAAACCTGAAGGCCGCCGGGTGGGCGGTCGCAGAGCACTTGCGCGTGTCGCACGGCCGGGTCCGCCGACCCGATGCCAGCCCGTCCGTCGCGGCACTGCATTCACGCCCTACGTGGCGGCATCGCATTCACGCCCTACGTGGCGGCATCGCATTCACGCCCTACGTGGCGGCATCGCATTCACGCCCTACGTGGCGGCGTCGCATGAACGCCCTACGCGGCGGCGTCGCATGAACGCCCTACGCGGCGGCAAGGCATGAACGCCCTACGTGGGCGCCATCCCGCGCCGCCGTTCGATGCCGTTCTGTCGGCCCAGGCGTTCCACGAGACGTGGCTCGCCACCATGGACCCCGTTCGCTTCGGACAGTGGTTTCGGCGCCAACGCCTGGACCGGCTCATCGCGACGGCCACGCGGGACTCCCCGCTGTACGCCCGCCGTGCCCGAGGCGCCCGCGTGCTCGGCGACTTCGAGCCCATCGGCAAGCACGCGCTGATGCGACACTTCGACGACTGGGCGGTCGACAGGCGTATCACGCGCGCCGGCGCCGAGGCGTTCATCGATGCCGGCGACACCATCGCCGACGGGTGGTTGGAGCGGTATCTGGTCTGGACGAGCTCCGGGACTTCCGGGATGCCCGGTGTGTTCGTCCAGGATGCGGCGAGCCTTGCCGCGTACGATGCCGTCGAGGCGCTGCGCCTGCGATCGACGGGTCCCGCGGGGCCCCCGCTGGGTCTGTGGGCCGCGGGTCGGCGGTTCGCGTACGTGGGCGCGGTGGGCGGTGCCTACGCGGGGCACGTGAGCGTCGCCCGCCTGCAGCGAATCGCCCCGCCGGGATGGGCACCGACGCTTTGCGAGATCTCGGTGCTGGAACCCCTCGACGACATCGAAGCCCGACTGCGCGCGTTTCGTCCGGATGTGCTCATCACCTATCCGACGCTGGCGGCTGCCCTCGCCGGTCGTACGATGGATGACCGGCGGCCGCTTCGGTTCGGTGAAGTCTGGCTGGGTGGCGAGCAGTTGTCCCCGACGCAGCGCGCATCCATCGCGGATGCTTTCGGTTGTGTCGTGCGCAACAGCTACGGGGCTTCGGAGTTCTACTCGATCGCCTTCGAGTGCAGGCACGGGCAACTCCATCTCAACGACGACTGGGTCATCCTGGAGCCCGTCGACGCGGACCATCGTCCGGTGCCCGAGGGCGACTTCTCGCACGCAACGCTTCTCACCAATCTGGCCAATCGTACGCAACCCCTGATCCGCTACGCTCTGCAGGACCGAACGCGCTTCGTGCCCGAGCCGTGTCCGTGCGGGTCTGCCCTGCCGGTCATCGAGGTGCAGGGGCGCTCCGATGGCGCCCTGATCCTGGCAGGGCGGGACGGAGGAACGGTGACGCTGGTGCCGCTCGCCATCGAGACCGTCATCGAGGAAGCGGCCGGCGTCACGCAGTTCCAGCTGATCTGCCGTCCCGACGGCACCCTGGAACTGCGCTTTCCCCTGCAGGGCGAGGATGCGAGGCAGGCCTTCGGTCGCTGTCGACGTGAACTGCTGGGCTGGTTCCGTCGGCTGGGCGTGAAGGCGCAGCGTGTGGTGCAGGGCCAGGGCGAACCGTTGCGCGCTGCCGGCAGCGGCAAGTTGCAGCGGGTGCTCGATCGTCGGTCGGCACGCTGACGCCGGTCGGCCGACCATCCCGCGGGGCGGTTGTCACGACCTCCTCGATCGTTCTCGAGCGCGGTGCGCGCGTGATCTCCCAAGGCGGCGCATCGACCTGCCGATCCCCGGGTGAACGGTATGTCGCCGCTGCGCTGTCGGGCGAAGGGTTGGCCACCGTGCACCCGAACATGCTGTTCACGGTCGAGACGGCAGATCAGGAGGCGTGCCCCGATGTCGATCTGCTCGCGGAGCGGTTGAAGTCCGTGGTCCGGTGCTGTTGGTACTGCGGCGTACCGGCCATCCGATCGTGCCCGGAAGCGCGCTGGAGCAGGTGGCTGGACTCGCGAGGCTGTGGTTCGGGAGCGTCTGCCGGTTGCGTCACCCCGCCCGGCCGCCGCGAGCGGGGTGACCTGAGCCCACTATCCGGCCTGCGTCGCTGCGGCCCGATGGTGGTGACCTGATCGCACCCAGGTGTTGCGACGCTCCGGCCGCAGCCGGCTCCCGTCCGGAACGGGCCGCGCGCCGCGGATGGGCCATGCCGGGTTCCAGAGGCGCAACGGCGGGAGCAGGCTGCCCAACTCGATGCGCGCGTGCTCGAGGGACTCCAGGGTGCCGACGTCTCGCCAGTAGCCGGGCTCTTCGCCCGGCGCCATGCCCGGCACCACGTTGCGGTTCAGATCGTAGGCCCAGGTGCGGCAGCGCTCCGACAGACCCGGCAGCAGGTGATGCCCGATGTCGGTGTGGCCGCATGCGTGCGCCTGGTCGAGAAGCTCGAGCAGCAGGCCGGGACGGAACAGGTAGTTGCCCATGGACGCGAGCACGCGGTCCCGCGAGGACGCCATCGGGCCGGGGAGTGGCGGCTTCTCCTCGAACCGGCGCACATGGCCGTCCGGCAGGGCGGTGATCACGCCGAACCGGCGCGCCTCGGAAACCGGCACCCGGACCGCTCCGATGGTTACGTCGGCGCGCCGCCCGACGTGGAAGGCCGCCATCTGGCGCACGTCCATCCGATACACGTGATCGGCAGCGAACACCGCGACGAGGTCCGGTTGCTCGGAACGGATGGAATCCCGGCACCGATGCACGGCATCCAGCGTGCCGCGGAGCGTGCCATCCGTATCGTTCGCTTCCGGCAGGATCGGTTCGACGAGGCGCCGACCAGTGCGGTCGCGGTCGCCCCAGACTTCCTGCAGGTGATCCAGCAGCGACTGCGGCTTGTACTGGAGCACGACGGCGATGCGATCGACGCCCGAGTTGACCAGGTTGCTCAGAACGAAGTCGATCAGCCGGCACTCTTCGGCCACCACGATCGCGGGCTTCGCTTCATGCCGCGTCAGGGGCCACAGCCGCGTTCCTTCGCCACCAGCCAGTACCACCGCGAGCATCTTCATCGTGTCGTGCCTCTTCCGAACGCGTCGGTGCGCAGTCCGTGCACTTGCGGGTGCCGGATGCCCGGACTCCCGTGAACATCAGTTGAATTCGTCAGGCAACGAGGCCGGACCATCTTCGCCATCCGCGGTGTGTCGACGGGGCGCGGCGGCATCGAAGGCCGCCTCCGCCTCGAGCCAGTCGGCGAGTTCCGAGCCCGGCGCAAACCCGCGGCGTTCGGCGCGGTAGTACGCATCGAGCGCGATGCTCTGCGCGCGCGCATCCCCATCCGGCAACGGCAACGAATCGGGTGCTCCCGAGGTCGCCGGGGACGCGACCGCCCTCAGGTGTTTCCGTTCCGTCTTGCGCTCCTTGATCATGGACTTCTCCCGGTAGGCATCGCGGCGGTCGCGGAAGCATTGACGGGTTTCGCCCGGAGCGACGTGCGCGACGCGGTTGTGCTTTCGATGCAAGGAATCCTGGTCCAAGGTGTCGCCGGGCGGATTGAGAGTGATCAATCGAGCGCATCGATCGGAGCATCGGCCGCGCGTTCGTCGATCCGCTGTCCCAGGAGCGTGTCGGACCTGGGTGGTCGACACCGAAACGGGGGGCGAGGACAGATCTCGACGAACGTATCGGGAATGCGTGAGGAGAAAGCGGCGAGATATGGACCGCAGTCCCGCCGTTGCCGCCGAATCATCCCAAGTCCGACAGGCTCCCGGCCGAGCCATGGGAGAGGCGACGGCGAAGTGCCGGGCGATGTGTCGCGGGCGTGCGATGTCGGACAGAACGTGGAGACCATCAACGCCGATGATGTCCGCGGTGAACCGCCGCGATCGCAGCAATCCTGGCGGCCCGGCATCGCCCGTCCGCCCGGCAGAGAGGAATGGCCGGCTGCCTCCATACTCGGCGCAAGGCATCCCGCTGCCCGGCGTCCGCAGGGCGGGTGCCGTGTCTTGCCCGTTCCTTTGGATCATGTCCTGGCCGCTCGCGAGCAAGCCGCCCCGGCACCGAACGAAATCTCGATGGAGATCTGCATGCGCAACAACGTCTGGTACTCCCGCCTCGCCCGCACCGCGGCTCATCAATGCGGACGCCCTCGGGCGTTCACGATCGCGGTACTGGTGATCCTCGCGTGGATCGTCACCGGACCGTTGTTCGGTTTCAGCGACACGTGGCAGCTCGTGATCAACACGGGCACCACGATCGTCACGTTCCTGATGGTGTTCCTCATCCAGAACACCCAGAACCGCGACACCGAGGCCATCCAGGTGAAGCTCGACGAACTGATCCGCGCCACGAAGGGTGCACACAACGCGCTGCTGGATCTCGAGGAGCTGGAAGAGGAGAGCCTCGACGGCTTCCGGCTGCGCTATCAGGCGCTTGCGCGGATGGCCCGCGCGGAACTGGGTGAGGGCGTCGACGACACGGGGACGCCCGAGGCCTGAGCCGCCCCACCCGACCTTGCCCGCCGCGGCCGGTCGGAAACGGCCTGATCCGCACATCGGCGTCAATCATTGCAGACATTGTTGTAACGAGTTGACAAACAAAAGTGTCAGCGTAGCATTACACGGTGTCAGGGGAGGGAAATGGGCGACTTGTGTCGATGGTCCGGGGCCAGGGCGCTGTCGGGTCCCGGTGGGATGGTTGATCCCGGTGCGCGGCGTCTCCCGGCGAAGTCACGAGGCGCGCTGCGAAATGTCTGCCGAAGTGTGGACGGCGCAGGGCCGCGGAACCGCCGGTGATGTGGATTCGTATGGAGGTGTCTCATGGGCAGGGGCGTTGGCGCCTGGTACGCGCGTTCGCCCGTTCTTCTGCTTCTCCATGGGGCACTTACGAAAAAAGGCATCGTCGCCACACGGCGATGCTGGCGCAGGCCGCGAGTCGATCGCGAAGTCCTGCCGCTCGATTCGGATGGCCGGTCTGACAACCGGGGGAGGGTACTGGGCGACGGGTGACGAGCGTTTCAGGTCGATCGGTTGATGGCTGCCGGTCGTGCGCCGAGATGGCGCCGGCAAGGCATCGATGGACCTGTTCGTTCCGATCGATCCCGATCGTGCCCATCGAGGGTGATCGAGCGGTATGACACTTTTTGTGGTTCGGCGGGTTGACACCGGGCGCGACCCCACCGGGAGCGCCCCGCTTTCCGCCGACAGGCAAGCGCTATCGGCTGCGGACGGGCAAGCGTTATCGGCTGCCGACAGGCACCCAGGGTGGGTTGCCGACCGGCGAACCTGGCGAGCCGATGGCGCGCCCCGTCATCGCGAGTTGCCCGACTTGCGCGGCGGTGGGCGGCCCTTCTGCGCTGCCCTCATCGGCCGACGGCATTCGGTTCGGAATGCGCTTCCGGATACGTCCGTCGCACGGTCCCCCGACATATCCCTGCATGCGCGGGCCGGTTCCCTTGCGAACCTGGCCCGACTTCCCCTTTTTCGACTTTGTGGCGATGTCTGCCACGAAAACCCCCGTGCGGGTTCAGCACGATTTGGTCGCATGTTTCAGAAGGAGAGACTCAATGGAGATTGATCCGACCAGGGTTTGGCCCACCGGCCTCACCCATCCGGAGGCCGAGGAACTGCACAGGCACGTCATCGAGGGCACCCGCCTCTTCGGCGTCATTTCTGCGCTCGCGCACTTGCTGGCGTACATCTATACGCCCTGGCTTCACTAAGGAGAACCACTCATGAACCAAGGAAAGATCTGGCTCGTGGTGAAACCCACCGTCGGGCTGCCGGCATTCCTGGGCGGCGTGGCGGTCATCTCGCTGTGCGTGCACTCGTCCATCCTCAACCATAGCGATTGGTTCCCGGCGTTCCTCAACGGGAATCTCAAGGCAAAGGCAGCCGCATCGGCGGCCGCACCGCAGTCCGCCATAGAGGCACCCATGGCGACAGTGGCTGCAGCCCCGCCAGAGAAATCGGGAAAGAAGTAGGACAGTCCGGTCGTTCACGGGCGCTCAAGGACCGGAATGGATGCGTTCCGGTCCTTGCTTTTGCCTGCTGGCTCGCAACGATTCGATGCACGTAGCGCGATCCGACGCGTGTCGCGCCATCCCGCGATCTATCGCATCCCGCGCTTCACGAGCGGCCCCAGCGTGAGCGAAGTGGCGACCAGCAGCAGTATCTCCACCACGTAGACGAACATGTAACCCGCCTCCGGGCCGGTCGTGTACGCGCTGCCGAGGAGCGAGCCGTCGCGCGTCAGCGTGGAGACGATGTCACGGATGATGCCGCCCACGGCGACGCCGAGACCCGCCGCGGTGGCCTGCACCGCCCCCCAGGTTCCGAGCGCGAGACCCCGCTGCGTGGATGGGGCCAGTTGCATGGTGGCCGTCAGCGTGCCATGGCTGAACAGGCCCCCTGCGAATCCGATGAACAGGGTGCCGAGCACGAACACGGGCGGTGATTGCATCGGTGCTGCGAAGATCACCGCGAGAAACGCCGGTACGCCCACGAGGGCGCCGGTGTCGGCCATGCGGAAGGGGCTCGCGCCGCGGCTGAGAACGCGCGAGGCGAGACCGAATCCGGTGAGCCCGCCGAAGGCGAGCGTGGCCGTGAGCAACGTGGTGGCGCTCACGCTGAGATGCAGCACCGACCCACCGTAGGGTTCCAGCAGGACGTCCTGCATCGTGAAGGCCATCGTGCCGAGGCCGACGGCGACGAGCTGCCGCACCGCCATGTTCTTCTGACCGACCAGGGTGTCCCACGATTCGCGGAACGTGGGCTGTGGCGGCGGTGGGGCGCCCCGCAGAGGGTTGCGGGTCTCCTGTTTCCAGAGCGCCAGGGTGTTCAGCGTGACCGTCGCGACCGCCGCGCCCTGGATGACCTGCACCAGCCGCCCCGAATTGAAGTCCGCGAGCGCAGCCCCGAAGATGAGCGCACTGGCGATGGTCCCCAGGAGCAGCATCACGTACATCAGGCCCACCACGTTCGGCTGGGATTCGACGGGCGTGAGGTCCGTGGCCAGGGCGAGTCCGGCGGTCTGCGTGGTGTGAATGCCTGCGCCCACGAGGAGGAAGGCGAGCGCTGCACCGGCCTGTCCGATCCACGGCGGCGCGTGCCCGGCCTCGCCGCCACCGGACAGCACGAGCAGCGCGAACGGCATGAGGGCGAGCCCGCCGAACTGCAGCATGGTGCCGCGCCAGATGAACGGCACGCGTTTCCAGCCGAGGGCGGAGCGGTGGGTGTCGGAGCTGAAGCCGATGAGCGCGCGGAACGGTGCGAAGAGCAGGGGCAGCGAGACCATCACCGCGACCAGCGAGGCCGAAACGCCGAGCTCGACGATCATCACGCGGTTGAGGGTGCCGATCAGCAGCACCGTCGCCATCCCCACCGACACCTGGAAGAGCGACAGTCGCAGGAGCCGCGAGAGCGGGAGGTCCGGGGTCGCCACATCCGCGAAGGGCAGGAAACGCGGTCCCAGGTTGACCCAGGTCCGTATCACTTTCTCGCTGAGGCGATTCATCGTTCGAAAGCTTTCACCGGTTGGGGTGCGCTGGTCCGTGGAGGCGACGCATCGGATGCGCGCCGCACGACGACACCGGCGACGGAAGAAGGGCTTGTTCGTCGCTTTCCGACGGGCCCGCACGACCGGGTCCGACAGCGTCGCGCCGAAGTAGAACGTATCCGGAGAGCGGCCGTCAATGCTGCGTTGCACCCCCGAGTGTCAGGTGTACGAAACACCGGCGCCACGTGCTGCGGTTGCGTGGCGGAGGATGGCGCGATCGCCTTGCGGGTCACGGAGTTCTGCACGATTCTGCGGGTCCGCGCGCGCCCCGGCGCCCGCCTTGGACTCGCCATGAACTCTGCGGAGGTCACCCCCCATTTCGAGACCATCACCGATGCCGGCCCGGCGGCGGGATGGCTCACGCTGGTGCACGGCGCGTCGCAGCACATGGGACTCTTCTCCGCACAGGTCGATGCCTTCCGAGCGCGGTATCGACTGCTGCGCATCGACCTCCCGGGGCACGGCGGTTCGGCACGCATGGCCGGGCCGTACGGACTCGGCGAGCACGCCGAGGCGGTGCTGCGCGCCATCGACCGCGCCGACGTCGCGCAGACCCACTTCTGGGGCACGCATACGGGCGCTGCGGTGGGATTGCTGCTGGCCGTGCGAACGCCCCGGCGGTTCCGGTCGCTCATCCTCGATGGCGCGGTGCTCCCGGGCATCGACGTCCCTTCGGTGACGGCCGCCATCGACCGCGCCAAGGCGACAGCCCGGGTGCACGGCCTGGCGACCGCGCGGGACGAATGGTTCGAGACCGCTGCGTGGTTCGATGTGATCCGCAAGCATCCCGAAGCGTGTCGCGCGGCCCGGCACAGGGCGCTGATCGACGCCTTCCCCGGCGGACCCTGGCTCTCGCCGATTCCGCCCGCGCCCGTCGCGCCTGTCGTCGATTCGCTCGGGTCACTGCACACGCCGGTGCTGCTCGTGAACGGTGAGCACGATCTGCCGGATTTCATCGCGATGGCCGACGTCCTGGCGCAACGCCTGCCGGCGGTCCGGCGCGTGGTCATCCCGGGCGGCGGCGGGTTTCCGCTGTGGGAGTTCCCGGCGACCGTGAACGCGATCGTGTCCGATTTTCTGGCGACGTGTCCGACGGCACTGCGGGAGTGATACCGCATTGCCCTTGACCGCGGACCGCGGATCCGTGGGGCGACGCGAGCACGGGCCCTCCGATTCCGGGCATCATGGCGATCGACCGTGATCGAGTCCCTCCACCCCCGCCGCCGTCCTGGCCACGGGGCGGACGAACCAGGTCGAACACACTCTCGAATACGGATCCCGCCCCATGTCACTCCCGCTGCAGAAGTCCGCTCCGACCACGATGGTCGACACCTACTGGAATCCGCTCGTCCCGGAGCTTGCCGTGGCCAACCTCGCTGCATCGCTTCGCTTTTTCCGCGCGGCCGGTTTCACCGTCCGCTTCCGCCGTTCCGAACCGGAGTTCGCCTACCTGGAACTCGGTCAAGCCCAGTTGATGCTGGAAGAGGACACGCCCGGCGATGCCGCGAATCCACCTCCCGAGGGCCCGCGCGGTCGCGGCATCAACTTCCAGGTGGAGGTGGAAGACGCGCGGTCCATCGTGGCGTCGTTGCGCGAGTCCGGCTTCCCGCTGCATCGCGAACCCGTCGAGAGCTGGTACGCCGTGACCGACAATCGCGATGAGGGGCAGCTCGAGGTGCAGGCACGCGATCCGGACGGCTATCTGTTCCGGTTCGTCGAGGTGCTGGGGATGCGGAACAGCTGACGATCGCGCCGCCCGAAGGACTGAGCGCACCCGGATACGAACCACCGCCAGAACCATGCAGCTCGCGAAGCTGTCCAGCCCCCGCCTCCCGCCAGTCGCGCCTCGCGAACGCTTGTTCAGGCGGTTGGATGCGCTCGAGGAGATTCCCTGTCGCTGGATCTGCGGGCCGGCGGGGGGTGGCAAGACGACCCTCGTCGCCGACTATCTGCGATGCCGTGACATCGCGAACGTCTGGTTTCACGTGGATGAAGGGGACCACGATCCCGCGGCGGCGATTTCGTACCTGATTTCGCTGGCTCGATCCGTCCACGCGGACGCCGACGCGCTCCCGTTCCTGACGATGGAACACATGGCCGCGCCGGCCAGCTTTCATCGCCAGTTCTTCCGCCGCTTCCATCAGTACCTTCCACACCGGTGCGCAGTCGTCTTCGACAATTGCCATCGGGCGGCGGGTCCGGCCTTCCTCACAATGCTCCAGTACGCGATCGAGGAAGCGCCGCCCGGCATCGCGATCTTCGCCATCAGCCGGGATCGACTGCCGGAGGCGTTGGTGCCCGCGCATGCGAACCGACAGGTCGCCGTGATCGGCGAGGATGAACTTCGGCTCGACGTCGAGGAGTCGCGCGCCGTGATCGCGACGATGGGGGCGCCGGTCGGGGTCGCCATCGATGGCCTGCATGCCATGAGCGGCGGGTGGGTCGCCGGACTCGTCCTCATGTCGTCTCAGGAGGCGACGCCGCGCATCGCCGGACACGGGCTCGACCGACTTTCGCAGGAAGCAGTCTTTGCTTACTTCACCAACGAACTGCTTCGCACAGCGGATCCCGCACTTCGGGATCTGCTGGTACAGACCGCATTGCTCCCGGAATTCACCGCCGATGGTGCGCGCGAGCTGACGGGAAACGCGCAGGCGGGCGACCTTCTGGAGGGCTTGTACCGGCGTCATTTCTTCACCGAGCGCCGGGACACGGCACGGGGCATCGATGCGCCGAGTTACGTCTATCACGATCTCTTTCGCGAGTTCCTGCTGAAGCGTGTCGCAGCGGATCTCGATCCCGGCAAGCTGCAATCGCTCAGGGAGAAGGTTGCTGCGATGCTGGAACGTGATGGCCTCGTCGCCGAGGCGATCGAACAGCACCGTCTGACTGGATCCTGGCGAGATGTCGCCCGACTGATCCGTGGCGAGGCCGAGCAGCTGATCGACGAGGGCCGCTTCCGTACGCTGGGGGATCGCCTTTGCGGATTGCCACCGGCGACCGTTGCGGAGGATCCGTGGTTGCTCTTCTATCGAGGTCATGCCGAGGCTGCCACCAACCCCGGTGAGGCCGAGGCATTGTTCGGTGCCGCTCACGAACGGTTCGTTTCCTCCGGAGACGACGCGGGGCAGTTTCGCGCTGCCTTCGCGGCGATGGAAACGATGATGATGAGCATGCCGTCGTACAAGCCACTTGATCGGTGGATCGACGTGCTGGACGAGCGCCTGGAGGTGCGACCGCCCGAAGAATCGTTGGCAGCGGTCCGCGCGTGGCACACGCTTCTCTATAGTTGCCTGTACCGGCGACCGGGACACCCGCTCATCCGGTCGGCGGTTGATGTGCTCGACCGCGCACTGTTCTCGGGACGCCTGCCACCTACGCATGCGATCCGCGCCGCGACGGGATTGATCGCCTATGCGCACTTCTCCTGCGACGAGACGCTGGCGGAGCGGGTGTTGCCGATCCTGAACCGGTGTGTCGAGGATGATCGGGTGGCCGCGATGTCGCGCGTCCTCGGGGCGGGGTGGATGACCGTCTACCAGTACTTCGATGGGAGGTACGCGGTCGCCGAACAGAGCGCGCGCACCGCCACGGAGCTGGCGGTGCGGCGGGGCTTCGGTGCCATTGCGGGGCTCCAGGCCTGGTACACCGTGCAGTCGCTGGCGCACCGGGGGCGGTCGCAGGAGGCCCTGGTCGAGGCCGCACGCCTCCGCTCGTATGACCACCCGTTCGGCGGCCAGGCACCGGCGTGCTACGCCGACACGGCGGAAGCGGCCGCCCGTTTCCTGGCCGGTGACATCACGCGCGCCATTGCCCTTGCCGAGCGCGGTCTCGAAGCATGGCGCGAGAACGGATTCGTCGCCGCGGGCCTCGCCTGGGGGCAGTCGATGCTGGTCATCTACCGGCTGGCTGCAGGCGACACCGAGACGGCTGTGCGCCTGTTGTCCGAGGCGGAGACGGCTCTTGCAGACACCGTCTGCACCTACCACATCGCACTCCATCACCTCCTTCGCGCCCAGGTCGCACTCGCCGGGGAGGACCGCCCTGAAGCCGTGCGGCGGATGCACGCTTGTCTCGCCCACGTCAGCAATCACAAGAGGATGGCGGTCCTCACCTGGGCGCGCGGGTTTCTGCCTCCGCTGTTCGCTCTTGCGTGGAAGGAGGGTATCGCGCGCGAATGGCTTGCCGGGGCGATCCAGGAATGGGAGATCCCTCCGCCATCCCGCGATGAGCAGGACTGGCCTCGAGCGCTGGAGATTTTCGTGCTCGGCGGTTTCGAGGTGAAGCGCGGCGGTATCCGGGTGGACTTCGGGCGCAAGCCGCCGCGCCGGCTGATCTCGTTGCTGAAGGCGATCGCGATCAGCGGTGACCGCGGCTTGCCTTCGGAAACGGTCTGCGGGTACCTCTGGCCGGATCTCGATGGTGACGCAGCGTCGGCATCGCTGACGGCGGCGCTCTATCGATTGCGGAAACTTCTCGGTTCCCCGGACGCCGTGCACCTCGTGGAGGGGCGTCTGGTCCTGCCATCGAGGGCCACCTGGATCGATCTTCACGCGTTCGAGCGGCTCGCCCGGAGTGACGACGCGACCGACCTCGAGAAGGCCGTTTCCCTCCACCACGGCCCCCTGCTGCCCGACGACGAAGAGCCCTGGATCACCGCGATCCGGGTTCGCGTCCGCGACGCGTTCGTGCGATCGGTCGAGGCACTCGCCGAGCCGATGGTGGAGGCTGAGGCCGACGTTGCCGCCCGCCTGTATTCGCGGGCAGTCGAGGTGGATCCGCTCGCGGAGGGCTGCTACCGTGGACTGATGCGCTGCCATGCCAGGCGTGGGCAGATCGCCGAGGTGGCGTCTGTCTATCGGCGCCTGCGCCAGACGCTGTCGGTGATCCTCGGGATCGAGCCGTCGGCGGAGACGGAGCGCCTTCGACGCAGGATCGTCGAAGGCGCCTGACCCGCGGCGCGGTGAGTTGCGGTCGCTACGGCAGCTTGTAGTCCACCTTCTGCTCGCAACTCCACTGGCCCGCCGCCAGGTTCACCGGAATGCACTTGAATTTCCACCCACCCGTGACGCCCGTGAAGCGTCCCGTGCCCCCGGTGAACCGGCCGCTTCCCTCATACGGGGCATTCGGCACGGTGATCCCGGACCATTCCCCATGAATCTTGTCCAGGCCGTCTCCGAAGGTGCAGAGCCCCTTGCTGGCGCCGTTGCCGCCCACCATCTCCAGGTAGCCCCCGCACAGCACCGGCGATGCATGGAAAAGCCCGCTACCCATCGAGTTGTAGCTGATCCCGAGCCACGTGACGAAGAAGTACGTCCGCGAGTCGGTGACCTGATGCATCTCTCCGGAACTCTTGTAAGCGGTATGCAGGTCGAGCGTCCCAGACTTCGGGATCGGGTCGGCCAGCGCGTTGGCGGTGGAAAGCGTGAGCAGGGTAGCGAACACGCTGTGGCAGCACGACTTCTTCATGGTCTGATCTCCGAGGAAGACCCGCCGTCGGGTCACTTGGAGCGTAGGTGCGCCCGGATGACGAATCGCTGATGGATCGTCAACGACCGATGGAGCGGCGGGCGACGGGCCGGACGATTTCCGGTCCGACCAACGGGTTCCCGGCAGTGCTTGACCTTGCCATCGCGTAAAGGCCGAACTTCGGGACTCCCAGTTACGAGCCCGGAGTCCCGCCATGCAGCCCACCAGCACACACGACCACCAACAAGGGGCCTCTCCACGTCGCCTGCGGCGGCGGTCGCGCTGGCGATCTCAATCGCATTCCTCTCGTGGCGACGCTCCATTGTCTGACCGCGTGTGGGATCGGCGAGATCGCCGGGACGGGGATCGGGTCGGCGCTTGGCGGGAGCAACGGGCAGACCGTCGCGCTGGCGGTGGCGCTGGCCTTCGCGCCCGGATTCGCCATGACCGCGCTTCCGTTCCTGCGGCGTGGTCACGCGGTCGGTGCAGCGCTGCGCATCGCGCGCGCGTCCGGCATTTCGGCCAGGATGATCCGCCGCTTCAAGGCCATCGGCGGGCTGCCGGATTCCGTGCGGAGCGGGGCAGGGTACCGCCGCTACGGCGCCGATATCCTCCATCGCCTCCAGTCCGTGCGCCGCGCCCGCGACGTCGGTTTTTCGTCGGACGAGATCGCGCAGCACCTGTCTCTGGCAGGACGATGAGCGACCGGCGCCGGAGGTGAAGGTGCTGGCGACCTGGCAACTGGACCGCATCCGCGGGACGATCGCGGACCTCGAACGGATTGCCGGCGCGCTTTCGCATCCCGTAGACCAATGCCACGGCGACGACCGGCCGTCGTGTCCGAGCCTCGAAGCCCTCGGTGCGCCGCCAGCGGATGCCGGCGACGCTTCTCCGGTCGGACCGCCACTGCGTCGGTGGCTCGAGAGCAGGTCGCACCGAGGCCGAAGCGTTCGTGCGCCAGCGTGGTCGCCTGGCGAGACCCGTGCGACACTCGTCGCGGAAAGCGTCCGGTCCGTCGGGCGTGTCTCTGGAGAGTCCGTCACGATGATTGCGCGACGCAGCGAAGCAGGGCGACTCGCTTGCCTGATGTTCGTCCTGGCCGGCGTTACGGCGCCGACGGCCTGGAGCGCCGATCGCTCGCCCGGTGTGCCGCGTCCTGCGTACGATCCGAAGCAGGTGGCCGCCGCTCGCGATCCTGCGGACCCGCCGCCCAACGCAGCCGAACTGTTGCCGGATCCACCGCGCATCAAGCGCGACGACTGTGTCCGGCTGAACGAGGAGAGCGAGGCCTACTACGAGGCCCTCTACCAGCGGGGGCTCACGGGCATGCGCAACCGGTCCGCGCGGGACGCCTATGCGCCGCCGGCGTGGACGTCGATCATGGAAGATCCGCTCTTCGTGCAGTGGCTCGATCGCCACGTCGACGAGGTCTGCTATCGCGTGGTGCGGATCCGCACTTGGCTGAGCGCGATCGGCAGCATCCACGACATCGAGGACCGCAAGGCGGCGGGCGACACGCGTCTCGTGCTGGGCGAGGCGCGGGCGGCGGGCCGCGCGAGGTAGTCGACGGCGGCCTGCCTGGCGCCTCGGGATGCCGGGTGCAGGAGCCGTCTCCATGCGCCACCAGGCCGGCATCCGGGTGGGGCATGCGTCGGCGATCGTCAGGGGGGGGCGCTTGCCGCTTCCGCGGATCCGGTGGCGCCCCGCGTCGCACGGGTCGCGAACCACGTGATCACCGCAGAGGCCAGCGCGCAGCCGGCCAGGAAGTAGAGGCCCATCTCGAAGCTGTTCGTGCTGCTCTTGATCCAACCGACGATGAAGGGCCCGACATAGCCGCCCAGGTTGCCGAGCGAATTGATGAGTGCGATACCCGCCGCGGCCCCGGCGCCCGTCAGGAAGAGCGACGGCATGGGCCAGAAGCAGGGGCGGGATCCGTAGAGGCCGATGGTCGCCACCGACATCGCGGCGATGGCCCAGTAAGACTGGCCGAACCATGCGGCACCAGTGAGGCCGATGGCTGCGACGACCGATGCGGCGATCAGATGCCAGCGGCGTTCGTGGTGGTGGTCGGACGACCATCCCCACGCGAAGAGGCCGAGCACACCGATGGTGTACGGGATCGCCGCGACGGCGCCGGTCATCAGGTTCGAGAGCCCGAAGCCCTTCACGATCTGCGGCAGGAAGAAGACGATCCCGTAGCTCGCGCAGACGCTCATGAAGTAGATCGCCGCCAGCGCGAGCACGCGCGGATCGGTCAGCGACTGCATGAGGGTGAGGCGGCCTGCGGTCTCGACCTTGCGGCGCTCCGACTGCAGTTCTTCCTCCAGCCACGCGCGCTGGTCGGCGTCGAGCCAGTTCGCGATGGCGGGCCGGTCGGTGAGCGTCCTCAGCACCACGAATGCGAGCAGGAATGCAGGCACGGCCTCGATGACGAACAGCCACTGCCAGCCCTTCACGCCGAGGATGCCGTCCATGTTGAGGATCGCGCCGGAGATGACGGAAGCGAGCGCGTTCGATACGGGCACCGCGAGGAACAGCGCCGAGATCACCCGGCCGCGGTAGCGCGCCGGATACCAGGTGCTCAGGTAGAAGAGGATGCCGGGGAAGAACCCCGCCTCCGCCACCCCCAGGAGAAAGCGCAGGACGAGAAAACTGACCGGGCCGGTCGTGAGGGCCATCAGCCCCGAGATGATCGACCAGGTGATCATGATGCGGGCGATCCAGCGCCGCGCGCCCACGCGTTCGAGGATCATGTTGCTCGGCACCTCGAAGAGCGCGTATCCGACGAAGAAGATGCCGGCTCCCAGCCCGTACACGTAGGAACTGATCGCGAGATCCTTGTTCATCGTGAGCGCGGCGAACGCCACGTTCGTCCGGTCGATGTAGGCGACCAGATAGCTCACGATGATGAGCGGCAGGAGCCGCCACGAGATCCGCGCGATGGTCCGGGTGCGGAATGCGTTCGTGACGGTTGTGGCCATGCCGAGATCTCCCCCGCGGGACCGGGCGTCCCGCACATCGTTGTCGTCATCCCGCCATCGGCCTGCGCGACGGGTTGCGTCACCCTCCCGGCATGATCAACCACAACGCCGGGGAATGTGGGATCGATCATACCCGCAGGTCACGGCGTCTCCTGGCGTCGGTGCGCAGCCAACGGGAACAGCGCCCACGAGCAGTCGGGCGGCCGGTTGCGATAGACTGCGGCCGTCTCGAACGTCTTCGGAGCTAGAACGTGATGCACCTGCGCCTCTCGGCCGTTGCGGCCCTGTTCGCAAGCCTTTCTTTTTCCCCGCTCGCGGTCGCCGACGGCTCCGCCACGGCCCAGTACCTCAGCGGTCGCCTGACCCTGGATGTGTCCGGCCCGGACGTCAGCCTCCAGCTGCGGCTGCCCATGACCCGCTCCGACGCCAGCACGAAGGAGAAGCAGGATTTCACGCAGGAGGAAGTGCTGGCCCGGGTCAAGGCCGCCGACAAGCTGTTCATCTTCCCGGACAAGGCGAAGTGCGTGGTCGAGAGCGCAAATGCCTTCGCCGTCGATACCCAGGGTAAGCCGACCAAGGGTGAGGGGAACATCCAGGCCATGTACCGATTCAGCTGCCCCGGCGCCGCATCCGGCCGCATCGATTCCGTGAAGATCCGGCTGACCGAAGGCCTTCCCGGCCTCGACAAGATCAAGCTGCAGGTGAGCACCGACAAGGGCGAGCAGACGATGGAACTCGCCCCGGCGAACGCCGACGTCGCGCTGTAGTCCGCGGCACCTGGTGCCGGATGTACGGAAGCCCCCTGTCCATTGCGGACCGGGGGCTTTTTTGTTGACCCGATGATCGCGGTGTCGGTCCGCGGCGGGTCTCCGGGTGGCGTACCAACAAGGGGAGGGCCCCTCTCGGACCTGTCGGTCCGCTGCGGGTCCCCGCATGACGCACCAACAAGGGGAGGGCCCCTTGTATATCCCCCGTTGATGCCCCACGCGCTGTGGGAACGGACCGAGCTGTTGTAGGCGCGGGCCATGCCCGCGAAGGCGAGGGTTGCGGTCGATACGTTTCCTTGCATTCAGCGCTTTCGCGGCCATGGGCCGCTCCTACAGGGTGGTGCATGCGCCACCAATGGACCCAGCTGTTGTAGGCGCGGGCCATGCCCGCGAGAGCGAGGGTTGCGGTCGATACGTTTCCATGCATTCAGCGCTTTCGCGGCCATGGGCCGCTCCTACAGGATGGTGCATGCGCCACCAATGGACCCAGCAGTTGTAGGAGCGGGCCATGCCCGCGAGAGCGAGCGTTCCGGTCGATACGTTTCCTTGCATTCAGCGCTTTCGCGGCCATGGGCCGCTCCTACAGGGTGGTTGATGCGCCACCAATGGACCCAGCAGTTGTAGGAGCGGGCCATGCCCGCGAGAGCGAACGTGCCGGTCGTTACGTTTCCTCTCATTCACCGATTTCGCGGCCATGGGCCGCTCCTACAGGGTGGTGCATGCGCCACCAATGGACCCAGCAGTTGTAGGAGCGGGCCATGCCCGCGAGAGCGAGGGTTGCGGTCGATACGTTTCCATGCATTCAGCGCTTTCGCGGCCATGGGCCGCTCCTACAAGGGGGGTGGATGCGCCACCCGCTGCGGGAATGGACCGAACTGTTGTAGGCGCGGGCCATGCCCGCGAAAGCGATTCCTCACAGCACCCCGACCCGCGGGTTCCAGGACTCGCCGCTGCCCCTGTTCGTCACCAAGGTCTACCATCCGGTCGGCACAGGAGGCATGGGTGACCGCAATTCGCCACCCATTGCCGCTTGGCAGGTCGTGATTCCAAACAGGGGGGAGGGCCATATGAACATCGTGAATCCAAGCCGGCAGGCACTGGTGTCGGGCGCCTTGTCGGTGGGCGTGGGTGTGCGTTGCGTGCGGGGTGTCGAGATCGCGAAGATCATGAAGACGGCGGGCTTCGACTTCCTGTTCATCGACATGGAGCACGGGCCGATGTCGCTGGAGACCACCTGCCAGATCTCGGTCGGAGCGCTCGATGCCGGGATCGCGCCCATCGTCCGAGTCCCGCAGATGGACCTCCGACTCGCGACCCGCTGCCTCGACGGAGGCGCGCTCGGCATCGTCATGCCGCACGTCGACACGCCCGATGACGCGCGGACCATCGTCGACGCCTTGAGGTTCGCGCCGTTCGGTCATCGTTCCATCGCCGGCGGATATCCGCAGTTCGGCTTCGGCGCGATGCCGGCGAGGGAGGCCATGCAGGCGATGAACGATGCGACGCTCGTCGTCGTGATGGTCGAGACCCCGCTGGCGGTCGCGAACGCCGATGCGATCGCGGCGGTGCCGGGTGTTGACGTCCTCCTGATAGGCACGAACGATCTCTGCGTCGAGCTGGGAATCGCGGGTGAGCTGGGCAATCCGAAGGTGGCCGAGGCCATCGACACGGTGGTCGCAGCCTGTCGCAAGCACGGCAAGTACGCGGGTCTGGGCGGCATCTACAACAAGGCGCAGCTCGAGCCCTGCGTGGCGCGCGGTGTCCGGTTCGTCCTTGCGGGGAACGATCTCGGGCTCCTGATGGCGGCGGCCTCCGACCAGGCGAAGTTCGTCAGGAGCTGTGGCTGATGGCCGACGCGAAGGCGATGCAACGGAAGGACCCGCAGTTCCGGACGCGCGTGGCGGACAGCTTCGCGCGCCAGACGATCATGACCACGATCGGCGCGACGCTCACGCACGTGGCGCCTGGCGAGGTCGACATCGCGCTGCCGTTCCGACCAGACCTCTGCCAGCAGCACGGGTTCCTGCACGCGGGCGTGGTCACGACGATCGTCGACAGCGCCTGCGGCTTCGCCGCACTGACGCTCATGCCGGCCGGCGCCGGCGTGTTGACGATCGAGTTCAAGAGCAACTTCCTCGCGCCCGCCGCGGGTGACGCGTTCGTCGCGCGGGGACGCGTGGTCCGCGCGGGCAGGCAGATCAGCGTGGTGTCTGGCGAGGTCGTCGCGCGGTCGCCGGCGGGCGAGAAAGTCGTCAGCCTGATGCAGGCGACGATGATGGCCGTGACGGGCACGGACGGTGTCAAGGACTGAGCGAGCGGTGCGTGCCCGGTCTACGACACCGCCGTCTTCAGCGCGAACCGCGCCACTTCGAACCACAGCACGCTGCCCGCGAGGTACGCCACGATCGGCACGGCGATCGCCGCGGAGATGCCGGCACGGTTGAGCGGGACGGCCGCCGTCCCGAGCGCGTCCCGATAGGCATTTGCGACGGGGGCGACGAGACAGGCGTGCGTCGCTTGCAGGACGGGCAGCAGCACGAAGAGGCCGGTCCACGCGCCCGCCTGCACGGCGCGGATCACCACGAATCCGGGCTCGGCAAGAGCGAGCGTGCCGGCGATGAAGAAAAGCGGAAGCGGCTTCCAGCGCCAGCGCACGATCAACCAGAGCCAGGCGGCGGCGAGCGCGATGCTTCCCCCGAGCCAGAGGGCGGCGTTCACGACCAGATCGGGATGCAGATCGCCCCGACCGAGAGACGCGAGCGGCCGCGCGACGAGGGAGATCCACAGCACCGTCACCAGACCGAAGTGGATGCGCTTCGGCGTGCCCCGGCGCGGGCGGATCCACTGCGGGCGGAAATGCAGCAGGGCGACGAACCCGTAGAGCGCGAAGTGCCACACGTACACCGGGCTCGACCGCAGCAGCACCACGTACGACCACGCGAGCCAGATCGCGTACACCACCAGCAGTGCGATCCACGGGCGCGACAGCCGCGGCCATCCGATGGCGGGCGAGTTCACACGGCCATCGCGGCGCGGAGCTTCGCGATGGCGGCGTCGTCCATGCCGAGCACGTCGCGCAGCACTTCATCCGTGTGTTGGCCGAGCAGCGGTGGCGCGGACCGGTATTCGACGGGGCTCTCGGAGAACTTCATCGGGCTGCCGACCAGCGGGACTCGACCTGCCGTCGGATGCGGCAGTTCGACGCGCATGCCGCGATGCTGCACCTGCGGATCGGCGTAGGTCTGGGCGAGATCGTTGATGGCGCCGCACGGCACGCCTGCAGCCTCGAGGCCGTCGGCCCAGAAGCGCTGCGGCTTCGCGGCGAAGATGTCTTCGAGCATGGGCACGAGGATCTCGCGATGCTTCACCCGCGCCGGGTTGGTCGCGAAGCGCGGATCCTTCGCGAGATCGGGGCGGCCGGCGACATCGCACAGCTTCACGAACTGGCTGTCGTTGCCCACGGCAAGAATGATGTGGCCGTCGGCCGCGGCGAACGTCTGGTACGGCACGATGTTCTGGTGCGCGTTGCCGGCGCGCTTCGGCGGCTTGCCGGAGGCGAAGTAGTTCATCGACATGTTGGCCGTCATCGCCACCTGGGTGTCGAGGAGCGCCATATCGATGTGCTGGCCCACGCCGCTCACCTCGCGCCGCGCGAGGGCTGCGAGCACCGCCACGCTCGAGTACATGCCGGTCATCAGATCGGACACCGCGACGCCGACCTTCTGCGGCCCACCGCCGGGGAGATCGTCGCGCTCGCCGGTGATGCTCATGAGCCCGCCGATGCCCTGGATGATGAAGTCGTAGCCGGCGCGGCCCGCGTAGGGCCCGGTCTGGCCGAAGCCCGTCACCGAGCAGTAGATGAGCCGCGGATTCACTTCGCGGAGCGACGCGTAGTCGAGGCCGTACTGCTCGAGCCCGCCGACCTTGTAGTTCTCCAGCAGGATGTCCGATTGCGCCGCGAGTGCGCGGATCACGGCCTGACCCTCCGGTCGCGCGATGTCCACCGTGACGGACTTCTTGCCGCGGTTCGCTGCCATGAAGTAGGCGGCCTCGGTGGTGTCGCGCCCCTCGGCGTCCTTCATCCAGGGCGGACCCCATGTGCGGGTGTCGTCGCCCGCACCGGGGCGTTCGACCTTGATGACCTCGGCGCCGAGGTCGGCGAGGATCTGGCCGCACCAGGGGCCGGCGAGCACCCTCGAGAGATCGAGGACGCGGATGTGGGAGAGGGCGGGCATCGGGCTTCTGCGAGCGGCGGTGGGAGGGTGGGGCGGGAACGGAGGCGCAGGCCCGTCAGCCCGTGAAGGCCTGGATCCCCGTCATCGCGCGGCCGAGGATCAGCGCGTGGACGTCGTGGGTGCCTTCGTACGTGTTCACGGCTTCGAGGTTCATCATGTGGCGCACGACGTGGTACTCGTCGGAGATGCCGTTGCCGCCGTGCATGTCGCGCGCGACGCGGGCGATATCGAGGGCCTTGCCGCAGTTGTTGCGCTTGATGATCGAGATCATCTCGGGTGCCACGCGGTCCTCGTCGATCAGTCGGCCCACGCGCAGTGCCGCCTGCAGTCCCAGCGAGATTTCCGTCTGCATGTTCGCGAGCTTCCACTGGATGAGCTGGTTCGCGGCGAGCGGGCGGCCGAACTGCTTGCGGTCCATCGTGTACTCGCGGGCGGCGTGCCAGCAGAACTCCGCGGCGCCCATGGCGCCCCAGGCGATGCCGTAACGCGCCTTGTTGAGGCAGGAGAACGGACCCTTGAGGCCCTTCACGCCGGGCAGGATGGCGTCGTCGGTCACGAAGACATCGTCCAGCACGATCTCGCCGGTGATGGAGGCACGGAGGCTGAACTTGCCTTCGATCTTGGGGGTGGAGAAGCCCTTGGCGCCGCGGTCCACCAGGAAGCCGCGGATCACGTCGGTGTCGTCCTTCGCCCACACGACGGCGACGTCGGAGATGGGCGAGTTAGTGATCCACATCTTCGCGCCGGTGATGCGGTAGCCGCCGTCGACCTTGCGTGCCCGCGTGACCATGCTGCCCGGGTCGGAGCCGTGGTCGGGTTCGGTCAGGCCGAAGCAGCCGACGATCTCGCCCTTCGCCATCCCCGGCAGGTACTTCTGCCGCTGGGCTTCGCTGCCGAACGCGTGGATCGGGTACATCACGAGCGACGACTGCACGCTCATGCACGAGCGGTAGCCGGAGTCGACGTTCTCGATCTCGCGGGTGATGAGTCCGTAGGCGACGTGGTTCACGCCGGCGCAGCCGTAGCCGTCGATGGTGGGTCCGAGGAACCCCAGCGCGCCCATCTCGTGGAGGATCTCGCGGTCGAACGTCTCGTGCCGGTTGGCCTCGAGCACGCGCGGCATCAGCTTCTCCTGGCAGTAGGCGCGGGCGCTGTCGCGGATCATGCGCTCCTCCTCCGTCAGCTGGTCATCGAGCAGCAGCGGGTCGGCCCACTGGAAGGCGGCGCGGGACTGGGGGGCGTTCATGATGTTCTCCGGAGGCAGGGTTGAGCCGGCGCGTACTGTAGCGACGGCGAGGGGGATCGGCCAGTGCATGCGTAGAATCGGTTCGTATCCACAACGACAGGCGCACGGCGGCAAGCCGCTGCGGCCCTGCGACAACGAGGGGGAGTGACGCGATGAATCCACGCTGGAAGCATCGTCCGGAGGGCGCCAACTGGGGCGACTTCGGGCCGGACGACGAACTGGGGCGCCTGAACCTGCTCACGCCGGAGAAGGTGCGGGCCGGCGTTGCAGAGGTGCGCGAGGGCATCGCCTTCGGGCTCTCGCTGCCGCTGGACTACCCGGGCGGCAACAAGCTGAACCCGCGGCGCCATCCGCCGCAGCTCGCTCCGACGCAGCGCATGGGCAAGCCCAACATGAACTTCCCGCTCTACAAGGAGAACGGGCACAGCACCGACGTCGTGTGCGACGACCAGGTGCTGCTGACGCTGCAGTACTCGACGCAGTGGGATTCTTTCGCGCACGTGGGCGCGCTCTTCGACGCGGACGGCGACGGCGTCCCCGAGATCGTCTACTACAACGGCTGGCGCGGCCACGAGCACATCGTCGGGTCGGTCATCCACCACGCGGACCACGAGGAGGCATGCGGCGAGCACATGGGGGCGCTGAAGCTCTCGATCGCCAATTTCGCGGAAAAGCCCATCCAGGGCCGCGGCGTGATGCTCGACTTCCACGCGCACTTCGGGCGCACGCGCCGCGCACTCTCGTACGAAGACGTGCAGATGGTGATCGAGAAGGACCGCGTCGAGATCGAAAAGGGGGACCTGCTCGTGATGCGCACCGGCTTCTCCGACGCGATCATGGAGATGAATCGCGACCCCGACATGGAGAAGCTGAACGCCGCGGGAATGGGCCTCGACGGCCGCGACGACCGCCTGCTGCAGTGGATCACCGACAGCGGCATCGCCGCCATCTGCGCGGATAACTACGCGGTCGAGTTCTATCCGCCGCGCGATCTGCCGGGCGCCACGCCACACCTGCCGCTGCATCAGCACTGCCTCTTCAAACTGGGGATCCCGCTGGGCGAGATCTGGTGGCTGAAGGATCTCGGTGATTGGCTCCGGGCGAACAAACGCACACGCTTCCTGCTGACGGCGCCGCCGCTCCGGTTGCCGGGGGCGGTGGGGTCGCCGGTCACGCCGGTGGCGACGGTGTGAGTGTTCGTGCTGCCGCGTGAACCGAGGTGGTGTTCACCGGATGCCGCCACTTCTCCCGCGAAACGGGATGGTCCGCTTGACGTCTCTTCGGGACAAACGACGATTCCGCGCGGGCCCATGCGGAAAACTCATGGAAGCGGGTGGTTGGAACGACCATGGGCGTCGGGCAGTGCCCGACCCACGGGGGTGATGTCAGCGCCGAGGCATCTCGTAGCGATGTTGTGCGTGGGTCGAGCTGCAGCTCGACGCGGCGATGGCTTGGGTGCAGCGGCGAATCCAGCATCGCGGGCGTCGGGCAGTGCCCGACCCACGGGGGTGATGTCAGCGCCGAGGCATCTCGTCGCGATGTTGTGCGTGGGTCGAGCTGCAGCTCGACGCCGCAATGGCGTGGGTGC
>JALHMS010000029.1 GCA_022843925.1 Burkholderiales bacterium | reverse complement strand
GGAACAGTCGCTCTCGCGGCCATGGGCCGCTCCTACAGAAAAGCGTGGCGCGTTCCAGCAACGAGCGGTTCCTGTAGGAGGGGCCCATGGCCCCGAACGCGGTCGATGCCGTGCCAGCGATTCAACCGGAACAGTCGCTTTCGCGGCCATGGGCCGCTCCTACAGAAATGCGTGGCGCGTTCCAGCAACGAGCGGTTCCTGTAGGAGGGGCCCATGGCCCCGAACGCGGTCGATGCCATGCCAGCGATTCAACCGGAACAGTCGCTCTCGCGGCCATGGGCCGCTCCTACAGAAAAGCGTGGCGCGTTCCAGCAACGAGCGGTTCCTGTAGGAGGGGCCCATGGCCCCGAACGCGGTCGATGCCGTGCCAGCGATTCAACCGGAACAGTCGCTTTCGCGGCCATGGGCCGCTCCTACAGAAATGCGTGGCGCGTTCCAGCAACGAGCGGTTCCTGTAGGAGGGGCCCATGGCCCCGAACGCGGTCGATGCCATGCCAGCGATTCAACCGGAACAGTCGCTCTCGCGGCCATGGGCCGCTCCTACAGAAAAGCGTGGCGCGTTCCAGCAACGAGCGGTTCCTGTAGGAGGGGCCCATGGCCCCGAACGCGGTCGATGCCGTGGCAGCGATTCAACCGGAGCAATCGCTTTCGCGGCCATGGGCCGCTCCTACGGAAAAGCGTGGCGCGTTCCAGCAACGGGAGGGTTCCTACGCTTGTTCGCTCGCCACCGCGTACCCGTATCGCAGATTGCTCCGATGCCCACCCTCGGCGAGGTACTCATGCTTCCGGCGCGTGATGCCGTCCTCGATGCCCGCGTAGGCCGTCGGCTCGATGTCGTACAGCCGCGCCGAATTGAGGCCGAAGATCGCGCTCTTCACCGGGCCGGTGGCGTCGCCGAGCGGTGCGAAGCCGTGCCGCAACTGCATGTCCTCGGGGATCTCCAGCCGGCGCAGGGCCTCGATCTGCCACTGCGGGGCGCCGGTCCACACGGCGTCCGTGCCCCACACGACGCGATCGGCGCCCAGGCCCTTCACGAGCGTGCCGAGGATGGCCGCTGCGAGGCGCGGCTGGGCGATGCTCGTGACGGCGAAGATCTGGCCGAGATCGCCGTACACGTTCGTCACGCCGTACTTCTCGGGGATCTCCGCGAGGTCGGTGACCCAATCGATCCGCCCGGTCGCATCGAACTGTGCGAGCGCCTCCTCGGGCGTGCCACCGCCGGGGAATCGATAGCCGGAGTGGTAGATGACGAAGTTCAACATCGGCCAGTCCTTCGCGGCGCGACCGACATCCCGCACGTCGCAGAACTCGCGCAGATGCGGATACTGCTTCTCCACCGACGGCGGGAACAGCCCCTTGTGGACGCACACGTTGCGGATGCCCACCTGCCACAGCCGCTCGTAGAACGGGTACAGGCGCTTCTCGTCGTCGAGACGCCACGGGTGCTTGCTGAGATCCTTGTGCGTGTTGTCGCCGATCGTGTAGCCCTTGAACGAATCGGGCTTGTCCTCCTCGATCGCCCGATCCACGGCTTCGACCCAGCCGAGCTGCCCGGGCGTGAAGATCGCGTGGCTCAGCAGGCGGCGCGAACCGGCCTCGGCGTTCACGCGGGCGCGCGCCGCGGCGATCATCGGATTGGTGAGGAACCAGTCCTCCTTCACCTCCGACGGTGCGCTCGACACCAGGGCGATCTTCGTGTCGCTGTCGAGAAAGATCTCCTTCATGTAGTTGTCGAACTTCAGGTCCTCCAGCGACTGCGGCCGGCCCGCGAGATCCGGATTCCAGCCGGCACGCCCCACCGCCTCGCGCATGCGGACGAACGTGTCGAGGCGGGTGTCGTCGCGCAGGAAATGCGTGTGCCCGTCGAGGATGAACTGGCCGGCGAGCCCGTTGGCGCGCTCGTTCGCCATGTCGGGCGTTGCCGCCTCGGCCTCGGACACGCCGAACAACGGCCCGTAGACCTCGTTCATCGCGACGAACGCGGCCGCCATGCCGGCCGCCGTGCGGAAGAAGCCGCGGCGGCTCATGCCCTGGTGCGCCGCGAGGCGGTCGCCGAGGAGTGCGAGCCTCGCCTGGACCTCGCGCTGCGCCGGCGTCTGCGGAGGCGGCACGAACTCCTCGCTCGCGACGATCTGCGTCGGGATGGGGGAATCGAAGGGCAGCGATTCCGCAGGCACGAGGCCGCGCCGTTCGTCGTCGGTCAACAGGTTCATGGATTCACCCCTCCGGTGGTCGGGCGCTCGCGGCTGCGGGCACCCGGGACGGACGTCGTCGGCGGCGGGAAGGTTCCCGTGCGCATGGCACCCGACCTCTGCGCCCTGCCCAGGCGAGCGGGCGGGACAGTCGTCCGACAGCTCGCCGCCGACATCGACGAACCGTCACTCAGCCTGCGGGCCTGGGATGGGTGCGCAAACCCGTGGGCTTCATCTTCTCGGGCAGGATGCGACCGCGCAGCGCACGGCTCGCGGCGTAGTGGCCGAGATCCTTCGCCTTCAGATCGATCTCGCGCTCCTTGCCCGCACGGCCGACCCCGAGCACCGTGAGGAACGGCTGATCGGACACCGCCACGGCCACCAGCTTCTCGCCCTTGTCGAGGCCCATCAGCACGAGGCCGCGCCCCTTGCCCTGGTACTTGAGTTCGGAGAGCTGCACGAGCAGCAGACGTGCCCCCTCGGACAGCGCGGCAACGTACGTGCCGGGGCGATCCTCGATCACGACAGGAGGCAGCGGCAGCTCGCCCGCCTCGAGCGTGAGGAAGTCGCGCCCCGCACGACGGTTCGAGACGAGGTCGGACAGCTTCGTGCGGAAAGCGTAGCCGCCCGTGGAAGCGACGACGAGTTCGGTGTCGGGTCTGCCGGCGAGGCAATGGAGCAGCTTCGCACCGCTCTGCAGCTCGACGAGCGACGATGCCGGGACGCCGTCACCCCGGCCCGTGGGCAGGCTCGCGGCCTCGATGGAGTACGCGCGGCCTGCGGTGTCGATGAAGACCACCGGGTCCGGCGTGCGGCAGCGGAGCAGGCTGCCGAGGCCGTCGCCTTCCTTGAACGTGAGCGCGGAACCTTCGACCTCCCAGCCCTGACGCGCGCGCACCCAGCCATTGCGCGAGACGATGACGGTGAGCGGTTCGTCGACGACGGGCTTCGCGGCGACGGCCTTCTCCGACACCTCGATGATCGTGCGGCGCGCATCGCCGAAGGTCTTCATGTCGGCCTCGATCTCGCGCACCACGAGGTTCTCGAGCACGCGGCGCGAGCCGAGGATGCGCTCGAGTTCCTTCTGTTCCTTCCGCTTGTCCTCCAGCTCCTTCTCGACCTTGAAGTGCTCGAGCTTCGCGAGCTGGCGCAGGCGCATCTCGAGAATGTCCTCCGCCTGGCGCTCGGAGAGCCCGAACGCGGCCATGAGATCGGCCTTGGGTTCGTCGGCCTCGCGGATCACCTTGATCACGGCGTCGACGTTCAGCAGGACGATCATCCGTCCTTCGAGCACGTGGATGCGGTCGAGCACCTGATCGAGGCGGAACTGCGAGCGCCGGGTGACGGTGCCCAGGCGGAACTCCGTCCACTCCTTCAGCAGTTCGCGCAGCGACTTCCCGGTGGGGCGTCCGTCGAGGCCGACCATCACCATGTTGATCGACGCGTTGCCTTCGAGGCTCGTCTTGGCGAGCAGCAGGTTCGTGAACTCGGTCTCGTCGATGCGCGAACTCTTCGGCTCGAAGACGAGGCGCACGGGATGCGTGCGGTCGGACTCGTCGCGCGCCTTGTCGAGCATCGAGAGCATCAGCTGCTTCTCGCGCTGCTGCTCGGGCGTGAGCGACTTCTTGCCGGGCTTCGGCTGCGGGTTCGTGAGGGCGTCGATCTCCTCCAGCACCTTCCGCGCGGAGGCGCCCGGCGGCAGTTCGGTCACGACCATCTGCCACTGCCCGCGGGCCAGACGCTCGATGGTCCAGCGTGCCCGCACGCGCACCGATCCGCGCCCGCCTTCGTACGCCGCGATCATCTCGTGCCGTGGCGTGATGATCTGCCCGCCCCCGGGGAAGTCGGGGCCCTGGATGTGCTCGAGGACGCCCGCGGTGTCGAGCTCCGGGTTGCGGATCATCGCGATCGCGGCCTGCGCGACCTCGGTGAGGTTGTGGCTCGGGATCTCGGTCGCCATGCCCACCGCGATGCCGGACGCGCCGTTCAGCAGCAGCATCGGCAGCCGCGCGGGCAGCACAGCGGGCTCCACCGTGGAGCCATCGTAGTTCGGGATGAAGTCGACGGTGCCCTGGTCCAGTTCGGCCAGCAGCACCTCGGAGAACTTCGTGAGCCGCGCTTCCGTGTATCGCATCGCGGCGGCGTCGTCGCCGTCGCGGGAACCGAAGTTGCCTTCGCCGTCGATCAACGGATACCGCAGCGTGAAGTCTTGTGCGAGCCGCACCAGCGCGTCGTACACCGACTGGTCGCCGTGCGGGTGGAACTTGCCGAGCACGTCGCCGACGACGCGCGCGGACTTCTTCCGCGGCGTGCCGGCCCGGCCGCCCATCTCCCACATCGCGTAGAGGATGCGCGCCTGCACGGGCTTCTGCCCGTCGCCCACTCGCGGCAGCGCGCGGTCCTTCACCGTCGCGATCGCGTACTGCAGATACTGCAGCGACGCGTAGCGATCGATCGGCAGCGTCTCGCCGAACTCGCCCTCCATCGGCGCGTAGTGCGACGGCGGGCGCCTGCCGCCACCGCCGCCGGCGGCGGGCGGCGCCGTGGGCGGTGCGTCGACGACGGCGACGTCATCGACGTTGCCGGTGGCCTCGGGGGCTGCGGACGACTCCCCAACGGCGCTCACGGCTGCGGCATCGCCGTTCGCGTCGGGGTCTGGCGCGTCCCCCGGCCCGTCGGCCGGCATATCGGCCACGGGTGCCGCCATCATCGCCGGGCGGTCCACCCCGGCAGGGCTCGGCGAACCGGCAGGCGCGTCGGAAAAGAGATCGGGCTGGTCTTCCATGCGGTCTTTGATCACGTTCGTTCAGCGGACCGCCGGAGCGACGGCCTCGAATTCCTCGACGATGAAGTCACGGTCGGCGTCGCCCACGGTGAAACGCCACTTGCCCGGGACGAGTTCGTGCGGTTCACGGAACAGGTGTCCGCCGCACCAGACGGCGCGATCCCCATCCACCGTGACCATGCGCGGGACGTTCCAGCCGGCGGCCTCGGTGCCGTTCGGCAGCGTCAGCACCGGGTGACGCACGATCTCGGTGAACGTCGCCTTGCCGTCGAAGCCCTCGACCCCCGTGATCTCGGCGCAGAAGCCGAAGCGCACCCCCAGCTGCAGCGGCACCTTGCGCGTGCGCTTGATCAGCGCGTACCGCCCGAGCGGTCCGGCCTTCGCCTGCTCGGCAGGCACAGGCTCGGTGGAGAAGATGCCGTAGTCGAGGATCTTCGCCTTCGGGCCCGCTTGGGCGAAGCCCGCCGACAGCATCAGCAGGGCGGTGAGAATTGCGTGTCGTGTCATCGATTCCAGTTCCATTCGTTCATTCGATCGTGTGGCACGGCCGGAGGATGTTTACGTAGGAGCGGGCCATGGGCCCCTCCTACATGGCACGTGGCTACGAGAAATCCGCATCCACCAGATTCCCGTACGTCTCCATCCATTCCCGCCGCTGTGATGCGTTCTCGCGCGCCATCATCATGTCGAACACATCGCGCGCCATCTCGAGGCCGCCGTCGTCCACCAGCACCGGCAGCATGCGCCGGGTGTCGGGGTTCAGCGTGGTCTCCCACAATTGCTCGGGGCTCATCTCGCCGAGACCCTTGAAGCGACTCACCGCCCACGCGCCGTCCTTCACACCTTCGTCGGAGAGCTTCTCCTCGAGGCTCGCGAGTTCCTGCTTGTCGAGCGCGTAGAGCTTTCGCGCGGGCTTGTTCTTGCCATGCGCGGGTACGTCGATGCGGAAGAGCGGCGGCTGTGCGACGTAGACGTGGCCCTTCTCGATCAGCTTCGGGAAGTGGCGGAAGAACAGGGTCAGCAGCAGCACCTGGATGTGGGAGCCGTCCACGTCCGCGTCGGCGAGGATGATGATCTTCCGATAGCGAAGCCCGGAGAGATCGGGACTCTCACCGGCCTTGTGATGGTCGACGCCGATCGCGAGCGCGATGGCCTCGATCTCCTTGTTCGCGTAGAGCGTGTCGGAGGAATCCTGCCACGTGTTCTTGGGCTTCCCCTTGAGCGGCAGCACCGCCTGGAATTCCTTGTCGCGCGCCTGCTTCGCCGAACCGCCGGCGGAATCGCCCTCGACGATGAAGAGTTCGTTGCGATCGGGGTCGTCGGACGCGCAATCGGTGAGCTTGCCCGGAAGCACGGCCACGCCGGACGACTTGCGGCGCTCGACCTTCTGCGCGGCGCGCGTGCGGGCCATCGCCTGACGGATCACCAGTTCGGCGATCTTCTTGCCGGCGTCCACGTTCTGGTTCAGCCACAGCTCGAACGGGTCGCGCACCATCTGCGCCACGAGCTTCACAGCGTCTCGCGAGATGAGTTCGTTCTTCACCTGGCCCTTGAACTGCGGATCGAGCATCTTCACCGCGAGCACGTAGTTCACGCGCGACCACACGTCTTCGGGCACGACCTTCAGACCCCGCTGCCCCATCGCATGCAGGTCGATGAAATTGCGGATCGCCTGATACGCGCCCTCCCGCAGGCCGGAGACATGCGTGCCGCCGTGGCGCGTGGGGATCATGTTCACGTACGACTCGGTGACGAGTTCGCCCTCGGGCGTCCACGCGATGGCCCACAACGCCCCCTCGCCTTCCGCGAAGCTGTCGGACTCGGACTGCGCGGTGATGTAGCGCTCGCCGAGGAAGGTGGGCGCCACCGGCTCGCTCGCGCCGACCGCCGTGGCGAAGTAGCCCTTGATGCCGTCGGGAAAGTGCCAGGTCGTCGTCTCGAACTTCCCGCCCTTCTCGATCGCCAGCGTGAACTTCACGCCCGGCAGCAGCATCGCCTTCGCGCGGAGCAGGGCCGCGAGGTCCGAGGGCACGATGCGGGGGGAGTCGAAGTAGTCGGGGTCGGGCCAGAAGCGGATGCGCGTGCCGCTCTCGCGGGCACCGACGGTGCCCGTCTGCACGAGCGGCTGCTGCAGCTTGCCGTTGTCGCCGAAGACGATGCGCCACGCGGCGCCGTCGCGCTTCACGTCCACCTCGAGCCTCGTGGAGAGTGCGTTGCTCACGCACACGCCCACGCCGTGCAGGCCACCGGCGATGCGGTAGACGGCCTCGCGGTCGGTCTTCCGGAACTTGCCGCCGGAGTGGAGCGTCGTGAAGATCACCTGCACCGCCGGCACCTTCTTGACGGGGTGGATGTCGACGGGGATGCCGCGGCCGTCGTCGATGACCTCCGCGGAACCGTCCTCGTGCAGCGTGACGGCGACGCTCTTCGCGAACCCGGCGAGACCCTCGTCGGCGGCGTTGTCGATGATCTCGACCAGCGCGTGATTCGGGTTGACCGGGTCGGTGTACATGCCCGGGCGGTGAAGAATCGGCGCGAGGTCCTCGAGGATCTCGATGTCTTCAGCGGTGTACGCGTTGCCTTTCTTTGCCATGACTGCCTGTGAACGTGGTTCTTGCGGACTGCCGCGTGCGCGCGGCAGAGATCTGTGACAGCACCCCCTTGCCGTCGGTGCCGAGGCGACGGCGAAGCTGGCGGACGGCGACCTCACGGGCCCGATCGGGTCCGCCGCGGATGGCATCCACCAGCACGAGAAGTTCGTGCAGCACCGGGTCGCGCTTCGCGGCCACGGGCATCGACTTGTACAGCGGCTCGAAGGCAAGGCCGCGCACCGCGCCTTCGGGATCGGGCCAGACGTCGGGGGGCTCGTCGCTCGGCGGCAGCAGCGACGCGAGCACCGGTGCAGCAGCGCCGGTCGGCGTGCCCTGCACGAGGCCGCCGCGTACGGGGCTCCAGACGTATCGGACGCCGTGCACGAGCAGCGCATCGAGACCGGCCGCATCGGGGACGCCCCAGCCATCCTCCAGCACCAGGAGCCCCGCCTCCGATGCGCGCCGCAGGCCCGCGTGCACCTCGGACGCGGACATGCCCATCTCCCAGGCGAGCTGGCTGTAGCTCCACGGTTCCGGCCCGCGAGCCACCATCTTCAGCAGCAGGCAGACGTCCTGGGGCTTCAGCATGCCGACTCCCCGGCACGATGGCCGCGGGCCGCCCGACACGCGGGCGCGGACGCAGCTTCGCAGCCACAATCCCATGGATGGATGCATGCCCTGCTCTTCGATCGGTCGGGTCGGGGCACCGGGACTCCCTCGGCATCGGCGGGCAGCGCACCCGCCCGTTGAGGCCTGCATTCTATTCGCGATTCGCGAATGGCGGAAATCCGGAGGCGTCCCCGCCTTCCCGTCGCGGCGCCGCAGCCCTTGCTGCGCTTCCCCTTGAGGGCCCCGGAAGCACGTGCTACGTTTCCGCGGCCCTCATGACCTGGACGCACAACGGCGGACGTGGTCGGCGGGAGTCGTACACTCGAACGCACAGGAGATCCGCATGCGCAGGCTCGTTTCGCTCCTCCCTCACCTTGCCCTGGTGCTGTTTTGCCTGGGTCAGGTCACCGCTTCCACGGCGCACGCTGCCGGCTCCGTCGCCATGCAGGTGGAGCACCTGGTCAAGCAGGCGATGGAGGAATACAACTCCGCCATGGAGACGGGCGACAGCGCGAGCTTCGCCAAGTATTTCGCGTCGAACGCGACGCGCGAGTCGCCGTTGTCGCGGCAGTCCGGCCGGGCGGATCTGGCCAAATACTTCGATGCCGAATTCAAGGCGTTCAAGGCAACCTGCCAGATCAGACAAGTGATCGTGCAGGGAAACATGGCCGCGGTCGCGTTCACTTGGAATGCCGAGGACCGCAAGACCGGCGACTTCATCAAGATCGATATGGTCGGCCTGTTCGAGGTCGGGTCGAGCGGCCAGTTCAGTTCGGCGACCTACTACTTCGACTCGGCGAAGGCCGGGGCACTCGCCGCCCTGGGCCGGTGACACGATGACTGCGCCAGAGTTCCAGACCGCCGCAGGGCGGGTGAAGACCTTGCTCGCCGCAGCCGCGGTCGCGGTTGGCGTGTTTGCGACAGCGCCCGCCGCCGCCGAGGACGACGCCTTCGTCTGCATGGAAGAGACGCAGGAGAAGTGCGACGACGAAAATCGGAACATCGGTCTGTTCATCCAGGGCCGGGATGCCTTCGATCGCGGCCGCGAGATCGGTGATCTCGGCGAGGCGCGAAGAATCGCCCGCGAACTCGTCGATCGCAAGGACGCGAGGCACGGCAAGGCACTGATGAAGTTCGTCTACGTGCAGGTGAGTCTCGGCGTACACAAGAACTTCGTCGAGGCATATCGCTGGATCGAGGAGGACATCGCCGCCGGGGAGTCCTACAAGCGACTCGACCTCGCGTGGGTGCGCGACAAGCTCGCCGCGAGGATGACACCGGAACAGCTCGCCGAGGCCAGGAAGCCGAAGTAATGAGCCTCGCCGGGATGGCGGACGTGTGTTCGGACAGGGCTGCGAGCGCCTGACACATGCGCGCCCTCCAGCCGGGCGCGATGTGCACGACGCAGGCCGAACGACGCAGGCTGAACAACAACCGTCCGGCAGCCCCGCTCAGCGGCGCGTTCGAACGAGGAGGGCATAGGAGGAGGACATGCGGCCCATGGTCATGGCCGTGGGCCACGAAGACTTTCGATGGCCCGCCGTTGCGGCGGGCTCGTTCCCCCGGCTACTTGAGCCGCAGGTCTTCCTTGATGTACTTCGCGAGCACCCCGACGGTTTCATCGTCGATGATGCCCTTGAACGACGGCATCCCCTTGCCGGCCCGGCCGTTCGTGATCACGTCGCCCAATTCCTTCTCGGTCAGCTTGGTCACCCGAAGGTCTGCGCCGTAGCCGCCTTCGTTCTGCCCGCCACGCCCGTCGCCCATGTGACAGGTGATGCAGCCGTACTTGTTGAAGGCGGCGCTCCCGCCCGCTCGGGGCACGTAGATCTCGGGACGATCGCCCGTTTCGGTTTCGGCGGACGCGCCCCCTGGCAGGCCCGTCCAGAGAGCGAGGGCGCACAGCGCCACCGATCCGAGATTCCTGGTTGTGTTGCGGATGTTCATTGACTTCTTCTACCTGGCAGTGTGACCAAAAATTGCACCGGATCGAGGGCGTCGACCCGGTGCCCTGAAGCGAACTGCGGGGCCGGCTGCAAGCCTGCCCCGCGACCTTGCCAGTTCGCCGGTTAGTCGAGCGAGAACACGTACAGCATGTTGCTGGGCACCTGGGACTTCAGCTCCGGCGTGGCGCTGACGAACCACTGGGGCCAGGCGCCGCCCAGACCGACTTCGATGGCGACGTATTGCTTGCCGTCGGCGAGGTAGCTCATGGGCGGGGCATTGATGGCAGACCCCGTCTCGAACTTCCACAGCTCTTCGAGGGTTTCGGCATCCAGCGCCACGACCTGGCCTTCAGCATAGCCGGCGAACACGAGACCACCAGCCGTGGACAGCAGGCCACCCAGTTGCGGGTGCTTGGTGGTGTGCTTCTTCGTCACCTTGCCGGTCGCCACATCGATCGCCGTGATCGAACCCCAGATACGGCCGCATTCCTGATCCTCGAACGTCGAGAACGGCGCACCGCCCAGGAACAACTGGCGATGCTTGAACGCCCCCGGCTCGGCCACTTCGGCAAACGCCTTGTTGCAGCCGTCGATCGTCGGGATGTAGTACATGTTGGTCTGCGGGCTGTAGGACGTGGGCGGCCAGTTCTTGCCTCCCATGTGACCCGGCTTCAGCACGCCTTCGATGGTGCCCCGACCCTTGGTCGCGGTACCACGCTGGGCTGCCGTGCCCGGCATGTACGTCTGCACATCCTTCTTCGGGTCGTAGGACTTCGGCTTGCACTTGGCGTCCAGGCCACCCGACCAGTTCAACTCGTGCACGAACTGCGTGCACCACAGCGGCTCGCCCGTCTTGCGATCGAGGGCATACGCGTAGCCGTTGCGGTTCGCGTGCAGCGTCGCACGACGGAACGCACCGTTGATCTGCGTATCGACGAAGGTGTTCTCGTTGATCGAGTCGTAGTCGTACGGATCGTTCGGCGTGTGCTGGAAGCCCCACTTGATCTTGCCGGTGTCGGCATCCAGGGCGATCGTCGAATCGGTCCACAGGTTGTCGCCGGGACGATAGGCGTTGTCCCAGTCCGGACCCGGGTTGGCCGTGCCCCACACGATGAGGTTCAGCTCCGGATCGTACGAACCGGTGACCCAGGTCGTGCCGCCGCCCGTCTTCCAGGCGCCGTGCTTGTCCTTCCACGTCTCGCTGCCGGGTTCGCCGGGCGCCGGGATCGTGTAGGTGCGCCACCGGCGCTTGCCGGTCTTGATGTCGACGGCCTCGATCCAGCCGCGCACGCCGTACTCGGCGCCCGCCATGCCGGTGACGACCATGTCCTTGACGATCAGCGGAGCGCCCGTGATGGTTTCGCTCTTGCCGGGATCGGCGATCTGCGCTTCCCAGATCTTCGTGCCGTCGGTCTTGTTGAGCGCGATAATCCGGCCGTCGATGACGGGCGAGATCACCATGTTGCCGGCGAGTACCGCACCGCGGTTGTTGATGCCGCAGCAGGCCACCGTCGTCGCGTAGTCGGGATCGGGCGCCGGGTTGTACTGCCACACCATCCGGGGCGTACCGCCGCGCGTATCGAGCTTCGTCACCACACCCCAGCCCGTGGTGATGTAGAGGAAGCCATTCTCGGCAACCGGCGTGCCTTCCAGACCGGCGAAGGGCCACTTGATGATTTCCTTGCCGCCGCCCTGCGTGCCGCCCATCGCCCAGGTGAAGGCGACCTTCAGCTTCTTGACGTTCTTCGTGTTGATCTGGTCCAGCCCCGAGAAACGATGGGCCTCCAGGTTGCCATGGTGGTTGAGCCAGTTGCCCGGCTCGCGCTCGCTGTTGATCAGCCGATCGGCCGTGACATCACCAGCGAAAACGGCGGTCGACAGCATGGCTGCTGCGACTCCGGCTCCGATGGCTGCCATCGTAAAGCTATTGGATCTTTTCACGTGCTCCTCCCTGCGACGATTGAAGTGTCGACAGCACGGCTGCATGTGGATGACCGGTGACGCGGTGCTCCCCCTGCTACCGCTCCATCGAGGTGGATTCTACCGATCGTCGGCACTTCGACAAGGTGGTTTCGGTTCGTTTTCCCGGCTTTTCAAGTGCACGAATCGGGGGCGGATTCGCAGGGAAACTCCCGAACCGGGAGGACCAGCGATGACGGGGTGCAGCACGCGCGTCCGCTTCGGCGACAGACTTCATAGGGAGCTCTTTGCCGACCGCAGCGCAGCATTCCCGTTCGAGCATCGACACGCGGGAAGTCGGACGCAACACGATTGCCGAAAACGCAGTGAACACTCGTCACTGGATGATCGCCGGTGATTCCTCTCGCGCGCTGCCGACGCGGGTGCTGCTCCAGGCCCCCTACGACCGTATTCGGAGCAGGAAGCGGATGCGCGCTCAGGTCGCGGTCGGATCGGCCACGGGCTCGGCGCCCGTCAGAAGAATCTCGGCACCGCCGAAGCGCACCCGCTGCCCCGGTCGCAGCTTCGCGCGCTTGCGCAGTTCGGGTTGCCCGTCGACGGTGACATCGCCAGCCGTCGTGACCGCATGGGCCGCGCCGCCGGAATGCACGAGACCGGCGGCCTTCAGAAGCTGATCGAGCTGGATGAATTCCCCACGGATGGCGAACTCGATCGGTGGCGCGGTCTTCTTCGCCATCAGAACGCCTCCTCGGGTTTCAGATATCGCCACTGACCCACGGGAAGATCCCCCAGGTTCACGTGACCGATGCGCACGCGTTTCAGCCCGGTCACGTCGAGCCCGACGAGCTCGCACATTCGCCGGATCTGGCGCTTGCGACCTTCCCACAGCAGGAAGCGCAGCTGGTCCTCGTTCTGCCACACGACGCGGGCGCGCTTCAGCGGGCGCCCGTCGAGCGACAGACCGTGGTTGAGCAGTTGCAGGCCGCGATCGCGCATCTGGCCACGTACCCGCACGAGGTACTCCTTCTCGACATCGGAATCCTCGCCGACGAGACGGCGCGCCACGCGGCCGTCCTGGGTGAGCACCAGCAGTCCGGTGGAGTCGATGTCGAGGCGCCCTGCCGGCGCAAGCCCCATCAGGTGCGCCGGGCTGAACGCACGATCCAGCGAATCACCCGTCCAGCGCGTACCCGCGTTGACGAGGCTGACCGCCGGCTTGTACTCGCCTTCGGCCTGGGCCGACACGAAGCCGATCGGCTTGTGGATCAGGATCGTCACGCGGTCCTGTTGCTTGGCCTGGGCGGCCTTCGCAAGCGTGATCTTCTGGTGGGGAAAGATCTTCGTGCCCAGCTCGGTGACAGCCACGCCATCGACCAGCACGAGGCCGCGTTCGATGTACGTGTCCGCCTCGCGGCGGGAGCACAGGCCCTGGGCGGCCATCAGTTTGGAGAGTCGGACCTTTTCCATGGCGGGGCTGCGGCAGACGGGGGCGTGAGTGTAGCTGCTTGCGACGCCTCACCGGGGGGCGAATCCCGCCCGTTGATCTGGATCATCCGGAGGACCGGTCGCCGAACGTAAAGTGGTGCCATCCACCCCGGGAGGACCCATGACGCACGAACAACGACACAAGGCGCGCACACAGTTGGTCGATCGACGCCGGACGCTGGCCCGTGAGATCCGCGACGCTCTCGTCGCCAGCGGCGAACAGCACTTCATCGATCTCGCGGGGCAGGTGCCCGATGCCGGCGAGACCTCGTTCGCGCACCTGCTCGCCGACGTCGATGCCGCCCTCGCCGACCGCCACGTGCAGGCGCTGCGCGATGTGGACGCCGCCCTCGCGCGACTCGATGCCGACGAATACGGCCAGTGCGAGGACTGCGGAACCCCGATTCCGGACGCCCGTCTCAAGGCATGGCCCGAGGCGCGTCGATGCGTTCCCTGCCAGACCCGACTGGAGCACGGTCACGGGATGATCGCCGCACCCCGGCTCTGAGGTTCCCGCAGGCTGACCCGGGCATCGGGACGGATGTGCGTACGCTCCTTGCTCGCCTACACTTCGATGTTGAACGGAGGAGAAGACCGTGCTCGAAGAACTGCTCGTCGCCCAGATCACCCTGTCCGAAGGATTCGAATTCCACCTGGCGGCGGAGTCGACGCCCGACACCGCGTTGTGCGGCGCCACCGTGCAGGCCACGCAGATTCCGCCCTACTTCTGGGCCGTGGAGTCGGCCATCGAAGGGCGGTGGTGCCCGCAGTGCGAACGACTCAGCCGCAAGCGCGCCGAGCGCGCGTCCATCGAACGGGAACCCGGCTATGCGCCCTGCGTTTGAACGCCGGGAGGCCTCCCGGGCCTCCGGGCGCCAAGATCAGTAGCCCTGACTCTGCAGGGCGTCCTCGGCGGCGCGTGACCAGGCACGGATCACCTGGTTGCCGACGTTCGGATCGGCCAGGAACCTGGTGAGCCCTCCGACGCGCCCGATGAGCGATTCGATCGTGAAGTACCCGCCAGTCACGGGCGTCACGCCGGACGCGTCCAGCCGCGCGAGACGCAGTGCCGCGAAGTCCATGCCCGCGCAGTACTCGAGCTGTCTCAGGCGATCGTCCGGGTCGTCGTGCGCATCGACCAGTCCGTAGCAGCCCTCCACCAAGCGTTCGAGACCGGCCATCCCGCCGAGTCGATACGTGGAAACCACCTCCAGTACCGCCGCATCGATGTTGGCATCGTGATCCCAGTCGGCAGCATCGGTCGGCGCCGCCGCGAGGGCCATTGCCAGGACCAAGGCCTGACAGGTGATGCTGCGCGATTTCAAGGGGTCGCCTCCGCTGGCTGGGCCGCCATCCGCAGCACGCCGCGATCGTGCGGCATTTCCAGGAACAGCGCTCCGTCGAGCAGGTACCACTGGTGCACCGCTTCGAGGCCCGCCTGGAACTCCCGCCCGCGGGAGTCCGCCCCGCAGATGCGTTTCGACATCGTCAGCGGCCCGATCGACACGTTGCCGCCGTCGAGGCGCCACGGACCGATGCCACGGTTGCAGTCGGCGCGCACCGCGACGCGATATTCGGGCTGGAACTCGACGGTGTAGCGGGCAGGCTGGGCGACCGCCCGCGGCATGGCGGCGGTGCCTCCGGCGATCCATTCCCACCGCGAGGCCCGCAGCGTCCGCTCGCCCTCGTGGTCGGCAAACGGCAGCCCGCCGCACCCCGTGATGGTGGCGACCGCGAGTGCCAGCGACGTCATCCTTCCGCTCCTGCCCATCGGCGCCTCCCGGCCCATGCCAGGCGGAAGACTACCGCGAACAGCCGTCGACGCGGCAGCCGGCGCGCGGGGGCCTATCGGGTGTTCTTCCGGATGAAGTCGGCCATGCGGGCGACGCCCTTCTCGATGGCCTCGTTCGATGCGGCGTAGCTGAACCGGATGTGCTGCCCTTCGTCGGGCACGCGCGGACCGAAGTGGATGTCCGCGAGAACCGCCACACCCGCCTCGTTCAGCAGGCGCCTGCGAAACTCCTCGGAGTCCTGCGCTCCGATCATCCGGCACGCCTCGGTGACGTTGGGCCAGACGTAGAACGCGCCACCCGGGCTCTGGCACGTGACGCCCGGCACCTGGTTGAGCAGGCCGACGATGAGATTGCGCCGCGCGAGGAAGGAATCGCGCATGCGATTCGCGTCGTCCTGCGGGCCGTCGAGGGCCTCGACCCCGGCCCACTGGCTGATCTGCGAGGCGCACGACTCCGTGTTCGTGATCCAGGTGGTGAAGTACGGCGCGAGCTTGCGGTTCACCGCGAAGCCGAGGCGCCAGCCGGTCATGGCCCAGGTCTTCGAGCAGCCGTCCGAGATGATCGTGCGCTCGAGCATGCCCGGCAGCGTCGCGATGGAAGTGAACTCGCCGTCGTACACGAGGCGCCCGTAGATCTCGTCGGCGAACACCCAGACCTGCTCGTGCTTGCGGAGGATCTCGGCGATGGCCTCGAGCTGCGGCCGCGGGATGATCCCGCCGGTGGGGTTGTGCGGCGAGTTGAGGATGAGGAGACGCGTCTTCGGGGTGATGCGGTCCGCGAGTTCCTGCGGATCGAAGTTGAAGTTGCGCGACTCGCGCAGGTGCAGCGGCACCGGCACGGCACCGTTCGCACGGATCTGGGAGTCGTAGATCGGGAAGCCCGGATTCGGGACGATGACCTCGTGCCCCTGGCCGTAATCCGTCGTCGACAGGACCGTGTACCCGATGAACGGCTTCGCGCCCGCCGCCACGACGACATCGGCGGCGTCGACGTCGAGACCGCGCGTGCGCTTCACGTCGCGGACCACGGCCTCGCGCAGTTCGGCGATGCCCGCGGACGGCGTGTAGCCGTGCCGGCCGTCGCGGATCGCCTTGACCGCGGCGTCCTGGATGTTCACCGGCGTGGGGAAGTCCGGCTGGCCGATGCAGAAGGAGATGATGTCCCGGCCCTGGCGGATGAGACCGTTGACCTCGGCGAGCACGACGAAGGCGTTCTCGGTGCCGAGGTCGGCGGCGCGTTCACTGACGATGGGCATGCGGTGCTCCTTTCTGAAACGAAAAGGCGGGTCGCCATGCGCGCCCGCCTTCCTTGAAATGCCGGAACCAAGAGCGCGGGCTTATAGCACGCGCGAAAAAGGCGGGTCAACGAGGCGGGAGCCCCTGGTCCCCGGACAGCCACGCCCGCATCGCAGCCGTCACCGCCTCCGGCCGCTCCAGTGTGACCATGTGCCCGCAGTCCGGAACCGTCACCAGCCGCGCATCGGGGATCTCCCGCGCCATCAGTTCGTGGGGCGCCAGGGTCGTGCGCGTGTCCTGCTCGCCGCACAGGACGAGGGTCGGACAGGCGATGCACGGGAGCGTCGCGACGCTGTCGGCACGCGACATCATCGCCTTCTGCTGCCGGACGTAGGCCGCGGCCCCGACCCGTTCGCCCATCTCGCGGATCACGCGGACCACCGCCTCGTCATCCACGCGGGAGGGGTGCACGAGGGAAGGCACCATGAGCCGGGTGATCGGCATGAATCCACCGCGCCCCGCCAGCGTGATGAAGCGCTCGCGTTCGGCGCGCCGCTCGTCGTCGTCCTGATGCGGCGAGGTGTCCATGAGCGCCAGCCGGGTCACGCGTTCGGGCGCCTGGCGCATGATCTCGAGCGCGCAGTACCCGCCCATCGAGAAGCCGGCCAACGCAAAGCGCTCGAACGGGACCTCGGCCAGCACGCGCACCGCCATGGCGGCCATGGTGTCGTCCCGGGTGAGGTCGGGAACATCGCACCGGGCGACATCGGCCAGCGCCGCGGTCTGGGACGCCCACATCGCGGAATCGCAGAGGAGGCCGTTCAGGAGGACGAGGGGTTGGATGGTCATGGCGTGAATCCGGGGGGTCGGGGACTGGTGCGGGGACTCGTACAGGGGGCGATGGCAACGCAACTCGGGCCGGGCCCCCGGCCTGCAACGCCCGCCATCGAGGAATGCGCGCGGGTGCCGTCGGCCCGCGGGATAGAATGCGGGTCCTTCTCCTTCGCGACAACTCCATGAGCAAGAATCAGCAGATCCTCCTCGCCAGCCGTCCGACCGGCCCCGTCACCGAAGCGAACTTCCAGCTCGTGGAGCGCGACATCCCGCAGGCCGGACCGGGACAGGTGCTGGTGCGCAACCACTGGCTGTCGCTCGACCCGTACATGCGCGGGCGGATGAGCGCATCGAAGTCCTACGCGGCATCGGTCGACATCGGCGAGGTCATGACCGGCGGCACGGTCGGCGAGGTGATCGAATCCCAGAACCCGAAGTTCCAGGTGGGCGATTTCGTCGTCGGGTCCCTCGGGTGGCAGTTGTACGCCGCGTCGACCGGCGACGGCCTCGCCAAGGTCGATCCGAATCTCGTGCCACTGTCCACCTACCTCGGCGTCGTCGGCATGCCCGGCGGCACCGCGTGGATCGGCCTGCTGCATCACTGTGAACCCAAGGCCGGCGAAACCGTGGTCGTGTCCGCGGCGTCGGGGGCGGTGGGCGCCGTGGTGGGGCAGCTCGCCAAGATGCAGGGCTGCCGCGCGGTCGGCATCGCCGGCGGCAAGGCGAAATCCGAGTACGTGGTGAAGGAACTGGGCTTCGATGCGTGCATCGACTACAAGGCCGGACACATGTACGAAGACCTGAAGGCGGCCTGCCCCGACGGTATCGACTGCTACTTCGAGAACGTGGGCGGGGCCACGATGGACACCGTGTTCCGTCTCCTGAATCCGTTCTCCCGCGTCGCGCTCTGCGGGCTCATCTCCGACTACAACCTGACGGATCCGTACGGCGTGAAGATGATCCGCTCGCTGCTCGTCAACCGCGTGAAGCTCCAGGGGTTCATCGTGTTCGACCGGCAGGACCTCTACCAGCAGGCGATCCCGAAACTCGCGAAGCTCGTCGCCTCCGGGCGCCTCAAGTACCGCGAGTCCGTGGCCGAAGGCCTGCAGAACGCGCCGACGGCCTTCATCGGGCTCCTCGCCGGTCGCAACTTCGGCAAGCAACTCGTGAAGCTGGTCTGACCGGCCGATCGCGCCGGCCCACACCGCACGCAAATTCAGGATTCCCCGTGAAGAAACCCGCAGCAGCCCTCCTCGCCCTGGCACTGTCCCTGGGCACCCTCGTCGCCGGCGGCGCCTCTGCCGAGGAAGCCGCCTCGCCCGAGAAGATCGCCGACACCCGCAAGCTGATGGAGGTGACCGGCGCCCTCCAGTTCGGGCAGATGCTCTCCCAGACGATCGTCATGCAGTTCTCGAAGGCCCTGAAGGCGCAGCGCCCCGACCTCCCCCCCGAGGCCTACACGATCCTCTCCGAGGAAGTCGGCAAGGTCGTGTCCGAGGAGATGTCCCGCAAGGGCGGCTACGTGGACCAGGTGATACCGCTGTACGGCAAGTACCTCACCCACGACGAGATCAAGGGCCTGCTGCAGTTCTACGGCACGCCGCTCGGCAAGAAGCTGGTCTCGGTGCTGCCGCCGCTCACGCGGGAGTCGATGATGACCGGGCAGAAGTGGGCGCAGTCGCTCGGCCCGAAGCTCGATGCCCGGCTGAAGGCCCGCTTCGAACAGAAGGGCATCAAGATCGAAGGCCCCGGTCCGGGCCAGCCCGCGCCGGCACCGGCTCCCGCACCGGCCAAGTAGATCCACCGGTCGCCGGCCGCGGGCATCGCCCGTCGCCGGCCGCCGGGTTCAACCCAGGGGCTCGAACAGCGCCGCGATGTCGTCGGCGGAAAGCGGCGCGACGACCTTCCCGGGGTCCCCCAGGATCGCCTCGGCCAGCGCCGCCTTCTGCGCCTGCAGGGCGGCGATCTTCTCCTCCACGCTGCCCGTCACGATCAGCTTGTAGACGAACACCGGCCGGTCCTGCCCGATGCGATGGGCGCGGTCGGTGGCCTGCCGCTCGACCGCCGGGTTCCACCACGGGTCGTAGTGGATCACCGTGTCGGCCGCGGTGAGGTTCAACCCCGTGCCGCCCGCGCGGAGGCTGATGAGGAAGAGCGGCACGTTGCCTTCCTGGAACTCGCGCACGGGTCGCTCGCGGTCCTGGGTGTCGCCGGTGAGCTTCACGTAGCGGATGCCGCGCACCTCGAGCTCCTTCTCGATGAGTCCCAGCATCTCGGTGAACTGCGAGAACAGCAGGACGCGTCGCCCCTCGGCGATGAGGTCGTCCAGCATCTCGAACAGCAGCTCCATCTTCGCGGAGCCCTCGATCCTGCGCGCGGCCTCGAGCTTCACGAGCCGCGGATCGCAGCACACCTGACGCAGCTTCAGCAGCGCGTCGAGCACCACGATCTGGCTCTGCGCGAGGCCGCGGCTCGCGATCTCGCGGCGCACGCGATCGTCGACCGTGGATCGGACGGCCTCGTACAGCTCGCGCTGCGCGCCATGCAGTTCCACCTGCCGCACGATCTCCGTCTTCGGCGGCAGATCGGCGGCCACCTGCTCCTTCGTCCGCCGCAACAGGAACGGGCGCACGCGACGTTCGAGTCCGGCGCGCCGGGCCTCGTCGCCATGCTTCTCGATGGGCACGCGGTAGCTGCGCCGGAACCCGGCGGAGTCGCCGAGGAAGCCCGGCATCAGGAAGTGGAAGAGCGACCAGAGTTCGCCCAGGTGATTCTCGAGCGGGGTGCCGGTGAGACAAAGGCGATGGCGGGCCTTCAGCGCGCGGACGACGTTGGCTGCCTGCGTCTGCGCGTTCTTGATCTGCTGCGCCTCGTCGAGGATGAGCAGATGGAACTCGTGCCCGGCCAGCTCGGCCCGATCGCGCGACAACAGGGGATACGTGGTGATCACGAGATCCGCCTCGTCGATACGGTCCAGCGTCTCCTTGCGCTTCAGGCCGTGGGACACGTGCACCCTGAGGTCGGGGGCGAACTTCGCGGCCTCGGCCCGCCAGTTCGGCACGAGGCTCGTCGGGGCAACGATGAGTGCCGGCCTGTCGAGGCGGCCTGCCTGCTTCTCGGTGAGGATGTGGGCCAGCGCCTGGATGGTCTTGCCGAGGCCCATGTCGTCGGCGAGGATGCCCCCGACCTCGTATTCGCGGAGGAACTGCAGCCAGGCGAGACCGGCCTCCTGGTACGGACGCAGCACCGCCCGGAATCCTGCGGGTGCGGGCACGGGGGCGATGCCGTCGAAGCCGAGCAGGCGATCCGCGAACGTACGCAGCGCCTCGCCGCCGCTCCAGGTCAGCGCACCGCTGCGCTCCAGTTCGCCGAGCCGCGCCGCATCGAGCTTCTGCACGCGGACGCGACCGTCCGGGGCGGCGTCGAGCAGCTCGTCGAGGATCGCCACGATCGGTCGGACGCGCTCGAGCGGCACCGGCAGGATCCGACCGTCCTGCAGTCGCACCGCCACCGCGCCGTCGACGTTCCCCTCAGCTGCGATCCCGGGGCGGCTCTGCAGCACGGACATCACGACCGGCAGCAGGTCGATGCGGCGCCCCTCCACCTCGACGCCGAGGCTGACGTCGAACCAGTCGCGTCCCGACTCGGTGACGTCCGCGAACCAGCCTCCGGCCTCCACCGGACGGAAGTCGAAACTGTCGTCGTACTCCACCACCCACCCGCCGGCCCGGAGCCCGGCGACGCGGTCGCACACGAAGCGGATCCAGTCGTCCGGACGCCCGAGCACGTAGTCGTGTTCGTACTCGGCAGGGACCACATGGCTGCCGTCGGCGACGGCGACGAACCCCTCGGCCTCGAGCACGGAACGCAGGCGCATCTCGGCGTCGGCATCGCGGCGGATGCGTCGCAGCACGCCATCGCGGAACTGCCGCACGATGCCGGGGTCGCCCGGCCCCACGCGCGTGCCCTTGTAGTCGAATCGCAGCGACGCGACGCTGAGCGGTTCCGAGATGGGCCGGTAGCCCCGCCGGGAGGCGTCGAGCGTCACCAGCCGGAGGCAGGGAACCGGTTTCGCGTCCCGGACATCCTGCTCGCGGGCGACGGCCGGCATCGGCAGCGGCGTCTCGGGCAGCCGGTTCTCGATGGCACTGCGGACGGCGCCGACCTGCTCCGCCGACACGCCGGGCATCGTGCCGAGCAGGCCGGCGAGCGGTGCGGGCAGCCCGGTGTCCAGCGGACCGCATTCGTGGCGTCCGAGATCGACGTACCAGGGGGGCGACAGGGGCAGCAGGTGCGTGAACGGAATGTCGGTCTCCCACGAGACCTGCTGATCGCCGTTCGGTGCATGGGTCCAGAGGACCCGGCCGCGCCGCGATTCCCCCGACGCGAGCGGCGGCGAATCGGTCTCCGAGAAATGACAGCGGCCGGTGGCGAGCAGTGCCGGGAGGATCTCCGCGCCGGCCTCGCCACGCAGGACGAACTCCGATTCGAAGGGCATGTTCGCGTCCACCAGCATGCGGCGGACGAGTCGGACATCCTCGGGGCGGACGAAGCGCGGCGGATCATTCACGGCATTCCGGGCATTGCGCCACGGCTGCGGGCTGGCGTAGCCGCCGGTCTTGCGCGGCCGCACGGTGACGAGACGCACGCGCAGCCCCGGGCGCTGATACGACGACGTCAGGTCCAGCAGGTACAGGACCCGCTGGCCCTGGGTTGCGTCCTCGGGCGGAGCCACGGGTGCCAGCGCCTCCGCGGCCTCCTCCAGCCACAGCACCCACTCGTTCGGGAGCGGCGCCGGCGCAGGACGCTTCGCCTCGGGGCGCACCAACGCGGTGGCCAGCCCCCACGACGGCGCACCGGAATCGTCCTCGGCCGACCCGGCATCCTCCGACACCGAGGCGAGCAGTGCCGCCACATGCTTGCAGTTGACACCCACCGGACAGGTGCAGCGCCCGTAGATCCGTGAGCCGCCGCTGCCTGGCATCACCTGGACCTCGACGCGGTAGGGCCGTGATTCGGACCCCATCACATGGGCTTCGAAACGGCCTTGTTCCGGCGTGGCACGGACACCGGATACGCGCCCCTCGCGGGCATACGCCAGGCCGCGCTTGACGAACTCTGGCGGCAGGTTCCGATCCAGATCGCGGCGGGTGATTCGAACGGACTTCATGGAGGACTGCGGGCCCTGTCTGGAGACGCAACCGGGCAGTGTAGCGGGCTTCGTGCCCGCTGTCTGCGCTCCTGGGGAACGCGCCGGACACCGGAATCGTGCGCTCGCGCAGCGCATAGTTTGCTAGCATCGGGCGTCCTCAGTAACGCCGAACAAACATCAGGAGGGAATGGGGATGCCTCCGTATCCGGAAGCCGCCATCACGACAGGGCAGCCCGGAACACGCGGATGCATGGATACGGCACCCTCCTGGGAGCGAGTCAGGAGAGAGCATTCATGTCGAAGAATCATGCAGTGAAGACAGCACTGGGGTTGACGGCGCTGTGCACGGCGCTGACGTTTGCGTCGAACGCGATGGCCGACCATCACAAGGAGTGCAAGCCGTCCAAGTTCGGCAAGGACGACCAGATCGGAAACCTGAACTACATCACGCCCGAGAAGACGCTGGCGGCGATGAAGCTGGTCACCAAGGGCAAGTCCTACAGCCTGGGCATCGAGACGAACCGCACCACGCCCGCCTTCCCGCCGCGGAGCTTCTCCGTGACGATCCTCCAGCCGAACCAGGTGAACGGGCAGAGCCTCGGACCCACGAAGCTCACCTACAACGACGACATCGTGATGGGCTGGAACGGCGTGGGATCCCAGATCGACGGGATCGGCCACATCGGCATGGACAGCATGTACTACAACTGCAACCGCGGTGAAGACTTCGCCAAGGTGACAGGTCTGACGAAGTTCGGCATCGAGACGATCCCGCCGATCGCCACGAAGGCGATCATCCTCGACATCGCAGGGCTGATGGGCGTCGAGTACATGAAGGAAGGCACCCCGATCAACACGAAGGAGATCGAGGGCGCGATGAAGCGTCAGGGCATCAAGTCCATCGAGAAGGGCGACATCGTCATCTTCCACACGGGCTGGCTGAAGCTGCTGGGCAAGGAAGACGCACGCTACGGCGGTGCCGAACCGGGGCTGGGCAAGGAAGGCGCCCTGTACCTGGTCGAAAAGGGCGTGGCCGCGGTCGGTGCCGACACCTGGGGCGTGGAGGCCGTGCCGTTCGAGAAGGACGTCGGTGTGTTCGAAGTGCACCAGATCCTGCTGCAACAGAACGGCATCTTCATCCTCGAGACGATGAACGTCGCGCCGCTCATCAAGGACGGTGCCTACGAGGTGCTGTTCACGCTCGGTGCGTCCCGTCTGACGGGTGCAGTGCAGGCGATCATCAACCCGATCGCGATCAAGTAATCCCGGGGCTGCAGGCCCCGCCGGTTCGACACCCGCTTCGGCGGGTGTTTTTCATGGTGCCGCCGCGGGCCGCGCCTCAAGTCGCTCCGGCGATCGCCGTTGCTCCCTTCGCGCCACGATCGACACCCCATCCGAAGATGCACGAACCATCGCCGTCCGCCGTACCCCTCGCCTGCCCGGCATCCGGGGAGGGCGCTGCTCGCGCGGGCGTGCATCGGTACCGGCCGGCCCGATGATCGTCAATCCGTCCCGAACCGCATCGCGGGGGCCGCGGCACCGCTCCCTCTGCTCGAGGATCCTCGGCGCCAATGCCGGCGCGAGCCTGCTGGGCATGGTGATCACCCTCTGCATCCTCGCGTTCTTCGAGTACCGGGCTGCCATGCGCGACTTCGAGGCCACGGCCACGATCGAAGCGCGCCTCATCGGCGACACGGTCGCGGCCTCGCTGGTCTTCCGCGACCGTGCGAGCGCCGAGAACGTTCTGGCCACGCTTCGACGGCGGCCCGGGATGGACGGGGTGTGGGTCTTCGATCAGCGGAACCAGCTTTTCGCGTCGGTGAGCGAAGGGACGGGCGACGCCCGCGCCACCCCGCCCGACCCGGTCCGGGGTGCCCGCGGGATCCCGGGCGCCGTCGAGACGCGCGAGCCCGTGCTGGACCATGGCGCCCGGGTGGGCACCGTCGTGACGCGCCTGTCCCTCGCGCCGGTCACGGAGCGGCTGCGGCTCAGCATGGCCGTCAGCGGCGGCATCCTCATCCTCGGATCGGTGGTCGTCCTGATGTTCCTTGCCTGGCGCCTGATGCGGTTGCTGCGTCCTCTCGCACATCTCGAGTCCGTGATGGACGGCATCGCGACGCACGGCAACTACGCGATGCGCGCGCCCGATGCCGGAACCGACGACATCCCCGCCGAGATCGCGAAGCTCGGCCGGGTGTTCAACGGGATGCTCGACCAGATGCAGAAACGCGAGATGGCGCTCGAACGCGAGCTGTCCGTCCGCCGTCACGCCGAGGAGGAACTCGCCTATACGGCGCACCACGACGCGGTGACCGGTCTGCCCAACCGGCGCAGCTTCAACGAGGCCCTCGAAGCCAGGCTGGTCCGGAAGTCCGACGGCATCGTGCCGACGGCCCTCATGTTCCTGGACCTCGACAACTTCAAGATGGTGAACGACACGCTCGGCCACGACGTGGGCGACGCCCTGCTCGCGGCGGTCGCAGCGCGACTGCAAGACCAGGTCCGGGAAGGCGACATGGTCTACCGCCTCGGCGGAGACGAATTCGCCGTGATTCTCGACCGGGTCCCCGACGAGGATGGCGCGCTCTCCGCGGCGGCCAAGCTGCTGGAGACCCTGTTCCAGCCGTTCACGGTGCGCGGCCGGGTCATCCACACCGGCACCAGCATCGGCGTCGCCCTCACCGGCACGCACGCGTCGACGCCCGAGCAGTTGCTGAAGAACGCCGACGTGGCCATGTACCAGGCGAAGTCCCAGGGACGCGGGCAGGTCGCGCTCTATCACGCAGCGCTGGACGCAGGCATGCAAAGGCGCGCCGGGCTTGCCCATGATCTGAGAGCCGCCCTCGAGCAGGCGTGTCTGGAGGTCCACTACCAACCGCAGATCGACGCGCTGCGCGGCCGTGCCGTCGCCTTCGATGCGACCGTCCACTGGCCGCATCCGCGGCTGGGCAATCTCAGCCACGACGAACTGCTGACGGTCGCGGAGGATTCCGGACAGATCGCCGCGTTGGGCTCCTGGCTGCTGCGCTCGGCCTGCGCCGACTGTGCGCTCTGGCAGGCGGCGGATCTGCACGGCGTCGGCGTGTCGGTCAGCGTCACCGCCCGGCAGCTCGCCCACGGCGACTTCCCGGCGATCGTGGCCGACGCGCTTCGCGCGAGCGGCCTGCCGCCGGACCACCTCGAACTGGAACTGCGCGAGGCGGCCGTGCTTTCGCGCAGCGCCAAGGTCATCGCGGGCACGCTCACGGAACTCTCGGCCCTCGGAGTGAAGCTCACGCTCGACGCGTTCGCGACGGGCCACTCCTCGCTGACCCACCTCAACCGGCTGCCGCTCAACGCCGTGAAGCTCGACGCGACATTCGTGGCGGGACTCCCCGACGACGACGAAGCGCGCTCGCTCGCGGACGGGATCATCGCGCTCGCCACGAAACTCGGCCTGAAGACGAGCGCGGAGGGGGTGACCAGCGAGGCGCAGGCCGCCTTCCTCATCGCCCACGGCTGCGACCGGCTCCAGGGCACCTACTTCATGGCACCGCAACGCCTGCCGGATCTCATCGACTCGCTCGCCACACGGTATCCGGAGATCGCGGCCTGACCATCCGCCGGACGCCCGTCGGTCGGTCGATCACTTCCTGGCGAGGTCGGACGCCCCGAGGAAGATGCGATTCCACGTCGGACTGATCAGGATCTCGTTCACGCACACGTGCGGCGGCTGCTCCGCGATCCAGAGGATCGTCCGGCCGAGGTCCACGGGCTGGAGCATCCGCGCGATGTCCTCGTCGGACGGCTTCACCGGACGCTTCTCCATGATCGGCGTCGCGACCTCGGCGGGGCACAGCGCACAGGCACGGATGCCGTTCACGCACTCCTCCTGGTTCAGGTGCGCCGTCATCGCGACGACCCCGTGCTTCGCGGCGTTGTAAGCCGGGCCGGTCATGTAGCTGTCGAAACGACCCGACCACGACGACACGTTGATGACGAGGCCGTCCTTCCGCGCACGCATCGCGGGCAGCACGGCCGCACAGCAGTAGTAGCTGCCGTCGAGGTTGATGCGCATCACCTCGTTCCAGCCCTGCACCGTCTGGTCCTTCCAGAACCGTCTGGGCACGTTGAGTCCGGCGCTGTTCACGAGGATGTCGACGCGGCCGTGGCGCGCGAGGATCGCGGCGGACACCTTCGCGACGTCGTCGGCATCGCTCACGTCGAGCGGCGCGATCTCGGCGCGATGTCCGCCGGCGCGGATCGCCCCCGCCTCGGCCTCGAGGACCTCCGTCCGCCGCCCGGACATCACGACCGTCGCGCCCGCCGCCGCGAGCGCCTGCGCACCGGCGAGTCCGATGCCCGAGCCCGCCCCCGTGATCCACGCCACCTTTCCGTCCAGACTGCCCATGTCGTCTCCTGTTGATGAGCCGCGCGCGCGTTGCAGAAGTCGAGATGCGGCGTCGGCAGGGAGGGCGAAGATTAACGCACCGCCTGCCGCGGACGTCAGCCCGGCAGAGCCGCCTCGAACGCCGCCGCCTCGGCCTGCAGCCAGACCCGGAAAGCGGTGACCGCCGGGTCGTGCGCCTTCCGCTCGGCGTACACGAGACAGTACGGACGCGGTCCGGCCAGCACATGCACCGACGCCTCGGCAAGCTGGCCAGCGCGCATCTCGTCGGCGACGAGGAAGCGCGGGACGAGCGCGAGACCGAGCCCGGCCGTGGCGGCCTGGATCACGTGGGAGAACTGCTCGAAGCGCAGCCCGCCGTAGGCATCCTCGCGCGCCACGCCCGCGGCGCGGAACCACTCGGCCCACGCGTCGGGGCGCGTGCCCTGCTGCAGGAGCGGAAGCGTGAGGAGCGCATCGCGGCGCGCCGCCTTTCCGCGCGGCAACAGCGACGGGCTCGCCACCACGACCAGTTCCTCGCCCATCAGACGCACCGCGACGGACCCCGGCCACGTGGGCTCGCCGTGCTGGATGGCCGCGTCGAACTCCGTGTCGCGCAGGTCGAGCGGCGTGGTGCGCGTGTTCAGGCTCACCTGCACCTCCGGGTGCGCAGCGATGAACCGCGGCAGGCGCGGCACCAGCCATTTCATCCCGAGCGTCGGCAGCACCACGAGCCGCAACGTGCCGCCCGCTCCCTTGAACGCCATGAGACGCAACGTCGCGCTGCGCAGAGATTCGAGCAGCGGGGCGATCTCGCCATGGTAGTTCTCGCCCGCCTCGGTGAGGACGAGCCGGTTGCCGGTGCGCTGGAAGAGCGGCAGTCCGACCCCGTCCTCGAGCGTCTGGATCTGGCGGCTGACGGCGCTCTGCGTGAGCGCGAGTTCGTCGGCCGCCCGGGTGAAGCTGAGCAGGCGGGCGGCGCTGTCGAAGGCCTGCAGTGAAGCGAGCGATGGGATGGAGCGTCGTTTCGAGATCATGCGGAAAACTCATGCGCGACTGCCGGACCGCCGTTGTCGCGGGCGGCGCGGCGGAGGGATACTCGGTGCACCGCTGGCATGCATCGGTGCGTGCTGCCCAAGCATACGCGCCATCGTCCGGCGAGCGCCCCCCAACCCGACCCGCGAGGCCCCCAATGTCCGAGGAACTCCTGCTCATCGACGTCGCGGACGGCGTCGCGACCGTCACGCTGAACCGCCCTGGGAAGGGCAACGCCATGTCGCCGCAGGTGCTGCTCCTGCTCGCCGAGACGTTCGAGGCGATCGCCCGCCGCACCGACGTGCGCGTGGTGCTGCTGACCGGCGGCGAGAAGTTCTTCTGCGCCGGATTCGATCTCGACGAGATCCGCCGCCTCGAGAAGGCGACGAACGAGGCGTACATCGCCCTCTTCCACCGCACCTACCGCGCGATCCTGTTCTGCGAGCAACCGGTCATCGGCGCCGTGGGCGGCCCCGCGATCGCCGGCGGCTTCGACATCGCGATGATGTGCGACATCCGCTATGCGTCCGAGGGCGCGAAGTTCGGCCAGCGCGAGATCGTGCTGTCGCTGACACCGATCATGGATCCCCTGTGGCGCATCATCGGCCTCGGCCGCGCGAAGGAGGTCGCGCTGACCGGCCGCATCTACGACGCGCACGAGGCCGAGCGGATGGGCTTCGTGAGCCGCGTGTATCCGAAGGGCGAACTCCTCCCCGCCGTTCGCACCATCGCGCGCGACATGGCCGCGTTCGATCGGCAATGCCTTGCCGAGACGAAGCGGCTTTCCAATCAGGTGCTGGGGCAGGACCTCGACGGCGCGATGCGCACGCAGGAATGGCTGTTCCGCACGTACATCGGCTCGGACGACAACCACGCGCGCATCGACGCGCTGCAGGCAAAGCTCGCGGCGGCCCGCAAGTAGGTCGTCCGGGCAGTCTCGCACGGGAGGATACGCGGTGAAGGAACGCATCGGATTGATCGGTGCCGGGCTCATGGGGCACGGCATCGGGAGGAACATCGTCGAGAAGGGCTGGCCGCTCGTCGTGCACGAGCCGTTCAAGGCGGACAGCCTGGCAGACCTCGTCGCCCGCGGCGCCACGGCGGCGGACTCGCCCGCGGGGGTGGCGGCAGCGGCGGATGTCGTGATCCTGTGCGTGACCGGCGCACCGCAGGTCGAGAGCATCGTGCTGGGGGAGCGTGGACTGCTCGCGACGATGGCCCCGGGCACCGTGATCGTCGACTGCTCCACGAGTGAACCCGATCTCACGCGCCGCCTCGCCGCGGCCCTCGCCAACCGCGGCATCGATTTCGCCGACGCGCCGCTGTCGCGCACGCCGCCCGAGGCCGAGGCGGGCCGGCTCAACGTGCTGGTCGGTGCGACGTCCGCCACGCTCGCGCGCATCCGGCCGGTGATCGAGGCGTTCTCCGAGAACCTCTTCCACGTGGGCGGCGTGGGGGAGGCGCACACGCTGAAGCTCATCAACAACTACGTGACGATGGGGATGCTGTCGGTGATGGCCGAGGCGTGGACCGCCTGCGTGAAGACGGGCATCGATGTGGAGAAGTGGATCGAACTCGTCACGCCCGGCGTGATGAACTCGGGTCTCTTCCAGATGGTGGTCGCCGGTGCCGCGGCCGGCGAGATGGACCGCATGAAATTCTTCGTGTCGAACGCGCGGAAGGACATGACCTACTTCCGGCGGCTCGCGGCCGGCGAGGGCCTGTCGACACCCGTGGCCGAAGCCGTGCTCGCCAGCATCGACGATGCCGTCGCGCGGGGATTCGGCGACCGCTTCATGACGGGCCTGATCGAGGCCCGCTGCCAGGCGAACGGCCTCCCGCCGCCGGTCGCCTGATCGGTCCGCTCAGCGGCGCTGGAGTGCGGCCCGCAGCGCCATCGCGCACTCCGTCGTCGCGCGCTTCGCGGCATCGACCACGCCCGCCATCAGCAGGAAGCCGTGGACCATGCCCTCGTAGTTCACGAGGGTGACGCGGTTCCCGGCATTGATGAGCTTCGTCGCGTACTGCACGCCCTCGTCCCGCAGCGGGTCGTACCCCGCCACGAGCACGAGTGCCGGCGGCAGGTTCGAGAAGTCGTCGGCCTCGAGCGGTCCGAACCGGAAGTCCTGCGTGTCGCGGGCATTGCGCAGGTACTGGCGGTAGAACCACGTGAGGTTGTTGCGGGAGAGCAGATAGCCCTCGGCGAACTGGTGGTGCGAAGGTGTCTCGGGCTCCGGCGCCACGCACGGATAGATGAGGAGCTGGAAGGCGATCCGCGGATAGCCCTCACCGCGCGCGATCAGCGCACACACCGTCGCGAGGTTGCCGCCGGCGCTGTCGCCACCCACCGCGATGCGGTCGGGGTCGACGCCGATGGTGTGCCCCTTCGTCGCGAGCCAGCGCACCGCGGCCATGCAGTCGTCCACCGCCGCCGGGAAACGCGATTCGGGTGCGAGCCGGTAGTGCACGGCCACCACGACGCAGTCCGACTCCGCGGCGAGCCGGCGGCAGGCGTTGTCGTGGGTGTCGAGGTCCCCGATCACGAAGCCGCCGCCGTGGAACCACGCGAGCACCGGCATCAGTTCCCCGCCCGCGGTCTCCCGGGGGCGGTAGATGCGGAGCATCAGCGCCCCGCCGTCGGGCCCTTCGATGGGCTTGTCCTCCACGCGGTGCAGCGGCACCTCCACCGGGTCGGCACGCTTCACGCGGATCTTGTACTGCTCGCGCGCCTGGTCGGGGGTGATCTGCCAGAACTCGGGCAGGCCCGCGGCCTTCACGGCCTGGAGCACGGTCTGGATCTGAGGATCGAGGGGCATGGACGGTCTCGGCAATGGAGTTGGGGAGTCGGGCGGCGACCATAGCACGCAGCGACGACGGGTCACCAATCCCATCCTGGACGTCCGCCGCCCTCAAGTCGTACACCGGACGCCCGTTAGGGTCATGTCGGCCAAGAAGCCATCGGCCAGGCGCGGCGCGAATCACCTCGCGCCGCGGCGACACGAAACGACGATCCCCGAGACAGCACTCTGGACACGACAGCCCCTTTCACCGACGCCCAGGCACCGACCGCGGTCGAACTGCAACGCCGCATCGCGGAGCTCGAGCGGCGCGTGCAGACGCTGGCGGCGCGCGAGGCGGTGACCCTGTGCGTGTTCAGCAACGACCTCGACAAGTTGCTCGCCGCGTTCTCCATCGCCACGGGTGCCGCGGCGTGCGGAATGAAGGTGTCGATGTTCTTCACGTTCTGGGGCACCACGCTCCTGCGGCGGGAGGCGCCCCAGACTGCAGGCAAGCGCCTCGTGGAACGCATGTTCGGCTGGATGCTTCCGGCGGGACCGCGCCAGCTGTCGCTCTCGCGCATGCACCTGGGGGGTATCGGCCGCGCCCTGATCGGCCGGGAGATGCGTCGCAAGGGCATCCCCGCCCTGACCGAGATGATCGAGATGGCGAAGTCCTCCGGCGTCGAGATCCTCGCCTGCAGCATGTCGATGGACCTCATGGGCATCCGCAGGGAGGAACTGCTCGACTATCCCAACCTGCGCATCTGCGGGGCCACCCAGTTCGTGGACATGGCCGCGGACGGCAACGTCACCCTGTTCGTGTGACACCCAACATGGAGACATCACAAGTGGTGCAGACAACGCAATCGACGAAGCGGCTGATCGACCTCCGCGGCATGAAGTGCCCGGCACCGATCGTCGCGCTCAACAACGAGACGCGGCAGATGGCCGCGGGGGAGCTGTTCGAGGCCGTCGCCGACGATCCGGCCTTCGAGCTGGACGTGAAGGCCTGGTGCCGACGCAAGGGCTACGAACTCCTCACGATCGACGCATCTCCGCAGGAAACCCGGGCCGTCGTCCGCTGCCCGGTGTGACGCCGCTGCAGCCCTGCCTCCTTCGATGAACCCCTGCGAAGTCCTTCTCGAGAAGCTGGCCCGCATCGCTGCCGATGTGGGCGGGCATCACGGCGAAGCGATCCACGCGGTCATCGATGATCTTCGCGCGCGCGCCGAGGAGATCCTGGCACGCAGCGATGCCATCGCCGCGGCCCAGGCCGAGGCGATCGTCAACGCCGGGATGATGATGTCCGAGCTGCAGGAAACCCACGAGAAGCTCGACCACGCCCGGCGCGAGGCCGAGAAGTCGGACCGGGCGAAGTCGGAGTTCCTCGCGCACATGAGCCACGAGATCCGGACACCGTTCAACGGCGTGCTCGGCATGAACGAGATCCTGCTGAAGACGGATCTCGACGAGCACCAGCGGCACTGCGCGCTCACGATCCACCAGTCCGCGGAATCGCTGCTCACCATCATCAACGACATCCTCGACTTCTCGAAGATCGAGGCAGGCAAGCTCTCTCTCCAGGCGTATCCGTTCGATCTCCGCGACCTCGTCGAAGGTATCGGCGGACTCTTCGCGCCCAAGGGGCAGGAGAAGGGTGTGGAACTGCTGTGCCATCTGCCCCACGACCTGCCCCGCCACTGGATCGGCGACGCGGGCCGGTTGCGCCAGGTGCTGACCAATCTGGTCGGCAACGCCGTGAAGTTCACCGAGCGGGGACAGGTGTCGATCTGCGTGTCCCGCCCGCACCCGCCGGTCGACCGGGACGCCATGCTCCGTTTCGAAGTGACGGATACCGGCCTGGGGATTCCGGAGGCGGCCCGCAGCCGGATCTTCGAACCCTTCGTGCAGGCGGAGGAGACCACGGAACGCCAGTACGGCGGCACGGGCCTCGGGCTCGCCATCTGCGCGAAGCTGGTCGCCATGATGGGCGGGGAGATCCAGGTGGAAGCGGCGCCGGGCGGTGGCACGCGTTTCTGGTTCACCGCGCGGCTGGACCGCGATGTCACCGCGTCGGAGGACCGGGACCCGAATCTCTGCCGGACCGCGGCCATCGGCAGTCGCGTGCTCATCGTCGACGACAACACGACCAATCTCGAGATCTGCGAGGAACAGCTGAGGAGCCTCGCCGTCCGCACCAGCATCGTCACTTCGGGCGCCGACGGCATCGTCCTGATGCGGCAGGCCGTGGCAGTCGGCGATCCGTACGCGCTGGCGATCCTCGACATGGACATGCCGGGCATGAGCGGCATCGAGGTCGCGCACGCCATCGAGACCGATCCGGCACTGCGGCCGACGCGGCGGATACTGCTCAGCTCGGTCGGTGACATCGAGACGCCCGAGGTCCTGCGCGCTGCAGGCATCGCCCGCGCCGTGACGAAGCCCGTGCGCCAGGCGGAACTGCAGGCGTGCGTCTGCGATGTCCTGGCCGGCGCGGACCGGCCGGCACGCGTGACGACTGCCGACAACGCGCTCCGCGCGCCCGAGGACGCCCGCGTGCTCGTCGCGGAGGACAACGCGGTGAACCAGCTGGTGGCCCGCGCGATGCTGAAAACGCTGGGGCTCGCGTGCGAGATCGTTCCCGACGGTGGCGCCGCCATCGAGGCTTGGCGCAGCGGTCGCTTCGACGCGATCCTCATGGACTGCCACATGCCCGTGCTCGACGGCTTCCAGGCGACCCGCGCGATCCGCGACGAGGAACTGCGCACGGGGACGCGCATCCCCATCATCGCGCTCACGGCGAATGCCATCGTCGGCGACCGCGAAGCCTGCCTCGCCGCCGGCATGGACGACTATCTGAGCAAGCCGTACACGGCGCGGGGCCTCGCGGGGAAACTCGCCCGGTGGCTCCAGCCGGACACCCTGTCGGAGGCGATCCAGGGAATGACCGCGGGCGAGGACGGCATCCGCCACTCACCCGCTGCCTGACCACACCTCAACCGGCGGGGCGGCTCCCGGCCGGATGACGCAGCTTGAAGGTGCCCGTCGCCTTCGCAAGCAGATCGCCCGCCGCGTTTCGCACCTCGCCTTCCACGAACACCAGCGACCGCCCGGCGCGCTGCGCATGGCCCTGCGCCACCAGATCGCCGCTGGCCGTCGCGAGGAAGTTCACCTTCAGCTCCACCGTCGTCGCGCCATTGGATTGCGGGTCGAGGGACTTCGCGCTCATCCCCATGGTCGCATCGAGCAGCGACATCACGGCACCGCCATGCGCCACCTGCCAGCTGTTCATCAGTTCCGGCCGGACAGCGAGGCCCACGGTCACGGACCCCGGTGTCTCCGAGAGCTTTCTGAGGCCCAGCAGTCCGGCGAAGGGGATCTCGATGTCGAACCCGCCCGCGATGCTCATATGGCCGAGAAGCCACCGTCGACGGGAATGGTCGCGCCCGTGATGTAGTCGGACGCGGCCGACGCGAGCAGCGCGATCGTGCCCTTCAGATCGTGGTCGGCGCCGAGCCGCTTCATCGGCGTGTGGTCGATGATGTACGCCTCCGACCGGTCGATCATCCCCTTCGCCATCTTGCTCGGGAACACGCCGGGGGCGATCGCGTTCACGTGGATCCCGTACTGCGCCCACTCGGCCGCGAGCGAGCGCGTGAAGTTCACGACCCCTCCCTTGCTCGTGTTGTAGGCGATGGTCGGCATGAAGTGCGGATCGGTACCCTTCAGGCCGGCGATGGACGCGATGTTGATGATCTTGCCCTGCCGGCGCGGGATCATCGTGGCATTGGCCACGGCCTGCGAGAGCACGAAGAGCGCGGTGATGTTCAGGTTCATCACCTTGTGCCACGCTTCGAGCGGATGCTGTTCGGCAGGGGCACCCCAGCTCGCACCGGCGTTGTTCACCAGGATGTCGATCTGCCCCCACTTCGCGAGCACCGCGTCCACGAGCGGCTTCGATGCCGCCGGGTCGGAGAGATCCGACACGTGGGTCATCACCTCGATGCCCATCCCCGCGAGATGCGCCTGCGCCTCGGCCAGCTCGCCGGCCTTGCGGGCCGTGATGGCGACCTTCGCACCCAGCTCACCCAGCGCCTCGGCCATCTGCAGCCCGAGCCCGCGCGAGCCCCCGGTCACCAGCGCCACCTTGCCCGTCAGATCGAACAACGACTTCACATCCATGACTTCCCCCGTGCACTTCGGCCTGCCGCGACGATCGCGGTCGAAGCGTCGAAGTTATCACGCGGGACGGGCGACGAACCACCGCCGGGATGCGGCCCCGACGGTGGACGGGCCCTGCGGCGCGGCAAGCGCCCTACGGCTTCGCGACCGGCCTCGTGAAGGCGATGGCCCCGTCGCGGAATTCGCCGGCCCAGATCATCTTCGCCGGTACGAATGCCGCGAACGGATCGTCGGCAGGGGCCACGACGTTCGCCTTCACCGGTTCGCCGCCGCACCATTGACCGACGAACGGGATCTGGTTCACCACCGGCTTCGCGGCCGTCCCGGCCACATAGTGGTTGATGCCGCCGACAGGGGTGCAGGGCAGGGCACTGAGCGTCAGCTCGACATCGAGCACGTCGCGTCCACCGATCGCCGCGACGCCGCGACGCCCGCGCGTCGTCTCCGTGAACGTCACCGTCCCCGCCCGGACCGACCAGCCGTACGCACCACGGATCGCGGCGGCGACCTTCTCGTCGGGACCGTACATGCCCTGGAGGATCCAGCGCCCTTTCGCGCCTTGCGCCGTGTCGAAACCCTCGATGTCGACATATCCGTAGGCCGAGTCGTAAGGCGAGATGCCATAGCCGCCGTCGGACTTGTAGACCGCGATGCCGCCGGTCATCCCGGCCACCGCCTTGATGCCGGGCGGCAGTGCCTTGCGGATCGCGGCCTCGTTCCATACGACGCCGACGATGAGATAGTCGCTGACGTGCACCTGCCAGGGGGGCGGCGGGACCTTGCCGTCGTCCGCCTGCGCCACCGTACCGCCCGCCGCAGCCATGGCGATCACGGCCGCCCTCACTGCAGTTCTCGCATTCCAGGTCCTGTTCATCGTTCGTCCTCCATTGATGTCGTTGGATGGAGCGCCGCGCCGTCCGGACAGCCGACGCCTGGCGCTGCGAGCGGACTCGTCCATGTCGAGGACCGGATCGCGTGGCGCATCCTGTGGGCGTCCGGCGTACCGATGAGGAACAGATTCGGACGATGCGTTGCGAGGGCTACCGGGAGGCGCAAAGCGGAACGCAGCGGCTCCCTGCGTTTTCGCATGGGGTGCTCCGGTCCCGCTCCCCCGAAAAGCGTTGATCTGTTCCCCATTTGTTCCCCACGATATGACCCAATCCGCCGTCAGCCCGGGACACGACAGACCATGCCCAGAAGAATCTCGCTGCCCGCCAAGCTCACCCGTCCCCGCATGCATGCCCCCCTGCTTCGGGAGCGCGTCTTCCGACAGCTCGACGCCGGCCGGGCCCGCGCATCGGTGCTCTGGGTGGACGGCCCGCCCGGCAGCGGCAAGACGACGGCGGTGGCCACGTGGCTCGACGATCGCCGGGTGCCGTTCGATTGGTACCAGGTGGACCGCTCCGACGAAGACCCGGCCACGGTCTTCTACTTCCTCGCCGAGCTGGCGGCGAGAATGGGCGGACCGCGGACCGCCCGTCTGCCGCCACTGACGCAGGAGCATCTGCACGACCTGGCAGGCTTCACGCATCGTTTTTTCCGGCAGTTCTTCGCCCGGTTGCCCGAGGGCGGTGCGCTGGTCCTCGACAACCTCCACGAGGTGCAACGCGGCGGGCTCCTCGACGTGCTGCGCGAGGCCATCGGCGAGTGCCCCCACGGCATCACCCTCGTCCTGATCAGCCGGCAGCCGGTCCCGCCGGCGCTGGTCCGCCTCGCCGCCGGCGAAGAGGTGCTGCGCGTCGGATGGGACACCCTGCGTTTCCAGCCGGAGGAGAGCTGCGCGCTGATGGCGTTGCGTGCGGATGGCGTGACCGACGCGACCGTCGTTCACGATCGCAGCGGGGGCTGGGCTGCAGGACTCGTGCTGCTGTCGGCACAAGCCCATCGCGAAGCGCGCCACACGGACGCGCCCTCCATTCCCGGTCCGACGGTGTTCGACTATTTCGCCGGGGAGATCCTGGACCGGGCTCCCGAGACCCACCGCGCGATCATGTTGCGCACGGCCCTGCTGCCGGAGGTATCCCGGGACACCGCGATCGCGCTGACCGGGCAGATCGACGCGCCCGACGTGCTCGAGGATCTGCATCGACGCCAGTACTTCACCGACCACCGGGTCGGCGCGATCCCGACGTGGCGCTATCACGATCTGTTCCGCGAATTCCTGCTGGCAAAGCTCGCACAGGAGGTCGACGCCGCGGGGCTCGCCGCGCTCAGGCGGCGCGCGGCAGCGCTGCTCGCCGCCACCGGCGCGCCCGATGCGGCGATCGTCCTGTACCGGCAGGTCGGCGATTGGACGGCCATCAGGCCGCTCATCCGCGAGAATGCCGCGGCCCTCTACGCCGCCGGGCGCTGGCAGACCCTGTCGGCGTGGTTCGGCGGCATGCCGGAGGCCGAGATCCGGGCCGAGCCGTGGGTACTCTTCTGGTGGGCGTCGTGCCGCGTCATGGTGGATCCGCGTCAAGCGCAGACGCTCCTGACCGAGGCCTTCGATGCGTTCGCCGCAGCGGGCGACGAGGATGGGGCGTTCTCGGCCGCCCTGGCGCAGGCCGAGGTCGTGTTCGTCCTGGGCGAATCGTTCCGGCCGCTCGACCGCTGGATCGACAGCCTCGCGCCGCTGCTCGAGAAGCGCCAGGAGTTCCCGTCGGTGGCGGCAGGCACGCGTGCCTGGACCGCTTTCGTGGACGCCTGCATCTATCGACGCCTCGGACACCCGTTGATGCGGACGGGCGTGCGCTACCTCCACGAGCACCTGCTCTCGACCGCCATCGACGATACCCAGCGCGTCGCGGCGGCCACGGTGCTGCTCGGCTACGCGCACTTCTGCTGCGACGAGCCGATGCTGCGCGAGGTCCTACCGCTGACCCAGCGACTGACAAGGCGGGAGGAGATCGCCCCGGTGACCCGCGCCTGGGCCGGCATCTGGATCACGGTGGCCACGTTCATGCTCGCCGAATTCGAGCGGTGCATGGAGTGCGCGGCGCAGACGAGCGACGATGCCCGCAGATTCGGCCTCTCGATCATGGAGTTCGTCGCCGACATCTACCGCTCATACTCGCTGTACCAGCTCGGTCGCCGCACCGAGGCACTGGCCCTGGACGAGGCGCTGATGGCGACGGCGGAGCTGCACAAGGCCTACACCTTCTCCTACGTGCTGGCGGTGTCGGGCATGCATCAGGTCTACGAGGGGGACCACCAGCTCGCCCTGGAACACCTCGACGGCGCGTTCGAGCGCAGCGACTACACCGGATTCGAAGTCGTGACGGCGGTCTGGCGGATGCTCGGCGCCCTGCCGCTTGCCGGGCTGGGCAGACGGGACGAGTGCCGGACCCGCCTGGAACAGGCCGACAGGATGCTGCGCGCCACCAGCTGCACGACCTACGACGCACTGATGGCAGGCGTCGTCGCATCCTGTCACCTCGCCTTGGGCGAAGTCGAGTCCGCCCTTCCGCCCTTGCGCATGGCGCTGGACAGCCGCCAGCCCTGGAAGAAGCTGGCAAAGCTGTGCTGGCTCCGACACAGTCTTCCGCAGCTCTTCTCGCTCGCTCTGCGCGAGGGCATCGAACCCGCGATCGTGAAGCGCCTGATCCGCGAATGGCGCATCCCGCCCGGATCTCCGCTGGACGCGCACTGGCCATGGCCGCTGCGCATTCACGCGCTGGGAAGGTTCGACGTGCAGATCGACGGTGCTCCGCTGCCCCGCGGCCGCAAGTCCCCCAAGCGTCTGCTCGAACTGCTGAAGGCACTCGTCGCGCTGGGCGGACGCGAGGTCCCGCTGCATCGGCTGGCCGACGCGATGTTCCCCGACCAGGATGCCGATGTCGCCGAGGACTCCCTGCGCGTGTCGCTGCAGCGCCTGCGCAAGCTGCTCGGGTCCGACGCCTTCGTGGTCCTGCACGAAGGCCGGGTGTCGTTGCCGGAGCAGTTGGTCTGGGTGGACGCTCTCGCCTTCCGGCAGTCGGTCGTCGACGACGCACCCGACGACGTCCTCGCGGAGGCGTTGCGGCTTCACGATGGACCATTGCTCGACGGTGACGAGGCGGCGTGGATCATTGCGCCGCGGGAGAAGCTCCTGAGCCAGTACCTGCGCCACGCGCTGCGCCTCGCGGAGCGCCTCGCCGCAACGGCGCGCTGGGACGAAGCCCTGACCTGGTACGGCCGGTGCGCGGAGGCGGACCTGCTCAACGAATCGTTCGTGCAGGGTGTGCTGCGGTGCTGCGCAGCGCTGGGCCGCGTCGCCGAAGGTGAGACGGCCTATCGGCGTCTGGCAGCCGCCCTCGCAACCACCCTGGACCGCGAGCCGTCCGACCGCACACGACGCGCGCTGCAGGCGCTGATCGATGGTGGCGGCGGCGATCGGTAACCGATCCGTCGTGCAGCGGGTCGCACCATCGGCGCAAGGAGACGAGGAGACCCCCATGACGAAGCTGCCGAAGGTGTTCGTGGTGCGGCTGTATCGCGCCGGCCGGCACGGTGAAGCCGAGGGCGTGATCGAATCCGTCAAAGGCGGACGGCGACAAGGCTTCCGGAACGCGCGAGAACTCTGGATCGCGCTGGCAGGTGCGCCGAGAGCCAGGAGCCGGCCGCCCGTGAAGTGATCAGGCGGTCTCCGGCTCCGCCTCGTACCAGGCGGAGGGCTCGCGCAGGCCTTCCACCTTCTCGTACACGGCCGAGAGCGGCAGGTCGCATCCGAGGGAGGTCAGCGGCACCGTCGATTCCAAGCCCTCGGCCGCCGTGTAGAGCCAGCGCCCGTCCGACTGCCGCGTGAAGAGTTCGAGCCGCGGCGTGATCTGCGACACGAGCAGGTACTCCTGCAGGCACGGGATCTTCTGGTACTGCTGGAATTTCCAGCCGCGGTCCTTGGTCTCGGTGCTCTGCGACAGGACCTCGACGAGCAGCGTCGGATTCGTGAGCGTGTCGCCGGGCTTCTCCAGCTGGGGGTCGCCGCACACGACCACGGCGTCGGGGTACGTGTACAGACCGGAGGCCGACACCTTCACGCGGAGATCGGACGACAGCACGCTGCAGCGGCCTCCCTGCAAGCGGCTTCGCAGTTGATAGGTGACATTCCCTGCGAGCAGCGCATGCGCGAAGCTCGCGCCGCCCATCGCGTAGATCTCGCCCTCGAAGAACTCGTGCTTCTCCTCGACGGTGAGCTCCATCTCGAGATACTCGGCCTCTGTGTAGCGGACCTCGGGTTGCAGTGACATGACCAGACTCCTCTGCAGGGATCGCCGCCAGTCTAGAACCACGCGTCCTGCATCTCCAGGCACGTGTTGTCCATGTCGTTCATCAGCTGGTACCAGTGCGCGGTCTTCGGCAGTTCCCAGCGGAAGAAGTACGACGCCGCCTGCAGCTTGCCCTGGTAGAAATCGCGGTCGCCGTCGGTCGCGTCCTTGAGGCGGCGCACGGCCACCAGCGCCTGCTGCAACCAGATCCACGCGACGACCACGTGCCCCGTCATCTCGAGAAACACGTGCGCATTCGCCAGCGCCAGTTCCGCATGTCCCTTGTCCGTGGCGCACAGCGTGTTGCGGACGACCTCCATCACGTTGGCGAACGCATCGGTCAGCTTCTGCCCGCAGTCGCGCAGTTCCGCCGACTCGCACGCGCGGGCCTCTCGGGCCGTGAGGTCGATGGCCATCGCGAGCCGCTGGATCGCCGCGCCGTCGTCCATGCCAACTTTGCGGCCGAGGAGGTCCAGCGCCTGGATGCCGTTCGTGCCTTCGTGGATCGGGTTCAGCCGGTTGTCGCGGTAGAAGCGCTCGACCGGATACTCACGCGTGTAGCCGTAGCCGCCGTGCACCTGGATGGCGAGGTTGTTGGCTTCGAGACACCATTGCGACGGCCACGCCTTGACGATGGGTGTCAGCACTTCGAGCAGCAGCTTCGCGCCACGGCGCTTGCGATCGTCCTCGGCCGTGTTCGCCTCGTCGACCAGCTTCGCTGCGTAGAGGCACAGCGCGAGGCCGCCCTCCACGTACGCCTTCTGCGCGAGCAGCATCCGGCGCACATCGGGATGCTCGACGAGCTTCACCTGCGGACGCGTCGGGTCCTTCGCGAGCACCGGCCGGCCCTGGGCACGGTCGCGCGCGTAGGCCAGCGCGTGCAGGTAACCGGTGTAACCGAGCATCGCCGCCCCCAGACCAACGCCGATGCGGGCCTCGTTCATCATGTGGAACATGCACGCGAGGCCCTTGTGCGGCTCGCCCACGAGTTCGCCGACGGCGCCGTCCTTCTCGCCGAAATTGAGCACGCAGTTGGTGGTGCCGCGATAGCCCATCTTGTGATTGAGACCGGCCAGCGCGACATCGTTGCGCGCGCCCACCGTGCCGTCCTCGTTCATGTGCCGCTTCGGCACGAGGAAGAGCGAGATGCCCTTCACGCCGGGCGGGCCGCCGGGGATCTTCGCGAGGACGAGATGCACGATGTTCTCGGACAGCTCGTGGTCGCCCGCGGAGATCCACATCTTCTGGCCGAACAGGCGATAGGTGCCGTCGGCCTGCGGTTCGGCACGCGTGACGATGTCCGCGAGCGACGAACCCGCCTGGGGTTCGGACAGGCACATGGTCCCGTAGAACCGGCCCGAAAGCAGGTGGGGGAGGTACTTCGCGCGCTGGGCCGGCGTGCCGAAATGGCTCAACAGGTTCGCGTTGGCAATGGTCAGGAACGGATACGCGGCCGTGCCGACGTTCGCCGCATGGAACACCGCCAGCGCCGCCTGCAACACCGACGCCGGGAGCTGCATGCCGCCGTGCTCCGCGTCGAATCCGGCCGACAGGAACCCGGCCTCGTTGAACGCGGCGAGCGCCTCGGCGACCTCCGGAATCATCACGACGTTCCCGTCCTCGAAGCGCGGCTCGTTCTCGTCCGCCTTCCGGGCGTGGGGCGCGAACTTCTCGGTGGCGATGGCGAGCGCCGTGTCGAGCACCGCACCGAAGGTCTCGCGGGAGTGCTCCCGGAAGCGGTCACGGAAGCAGAGCGTCTCGACCTCGAGCAGCTCGTAGAGAAGGAAGTCGAGATCGCGACGATTGACGATGGTGCTGGGCATGCTCATGGCGGGCGGAATTCCTGTTCGGGCGGTCGAGCGGGGCGGTACGAGTCAGCGCTGGCGCGGCGGGATATTCCTTCCGCTCAGAGCCGCTCGAAGATCGTTACGTTCGCCATGCCGCCGCCTTCGCACATCGTCTGCAGCCCGAAGCGGCCGCCGCGCTGCTTCAGCGCATGGATCAGCGTGGTCGCGAGCTTGGTGCCCGAGGCACCGAGCGGATGCCCGAGGGCGATGGCGCCGCCGTTCACGTTGAGTCGGTCGGGGTCCGCGTCGAGGGACTGCAACCACGCGAGCGGCACGGGCGCGAACGCCTCGTTGACCTCGTAGAGATCGATGTCGCCGATGTGCATCCCCGCCTTCTTCAGCGCGCGCTCGGTCGCCGGAATCGGCGCTTCGAGCATGATCACCGGATCGTGACCGAGCACGGACATGTGGTGCACGCGGGCGATGGGTTCGACGCCCAGCTGCTTCAATCCGCGGGCGCTGACGACCATCACCGCCGTCGCGCCGTCGCAGATCTGGCTCGCGGTGGCCGCGGTGACCCGGCCACCCTCGGCCAGAAGCTTCACGCCTGCGATGCCCTCGAGCGACGCGTCGAAGCGGATGCCTTCGTCCACCTGATGCTGCTCGCCCTGCGGCGTGCCGTCCTGGGCGCGCACTTCGACGGGAATGATCTCCTCGGTGAATCGCCCCGCCTTCGTGGCCTCGATGGCGCGCTGATGACTGCGGAAGGCGTAGGCATCGAGCGCCTCCTTCGGGAGGTCGTACTTGCGGGCCATCATCTCGGCGCCGGTGAACTGGCTGAACTCGACCCCCGGATACCGGACTCGCATGGCGGGGCTCATGTAGGTCCCCATGCCGTTCTTCTGGGGCAGCGCCGACGAGGTGAACATGGGCACGCGGGTCATGCTCTCGACGCCGCCCGCGATCACGACATCCATCGTCCCCGACATCACGGCCTGGGCGGCGAAGTGCAGCGCCTGCTGGGACGACCCGCACTGGCGGTCGAGCGAGGTGCCAGGCACGGACTCCGGCAGACGGGAGGCGAGGACGGCGTTCCGTGCGACGTTCGTGGACTGCTCGCCCACCTGGCTCACGCATCCCATCACGACATCTTCCACGAGCGCGGGATCGCAGCCGACCCGCGCGACGATCGCGTCGATGACGGCGGCGGCGAGATCGACGGGATGCCAACCGGACAGACGGCCGCCGCGACGGCCGCCGGCGGTGCGCCCTGCGGCGACGATGTAGGCTTCGGACATGGGGGTTCTCCGGAGGGGTTTCGGGAAACCCGGGGTCAGGTCTGGACCGTGACCCCGGTCGACATTCGGGATACGCGAGGCCGGGTCTCGACCCCGACCCCGCTGAACATCAGGCCACCTCGAACAAGCCCGCCGCGCCCATGCCGCCGCCGATGCACATCGTGACGACCACGTACTTCACGCCGCGCCGCTTGCCTTCGATGAGTGCGTGGCCCACGAGCCGGGCGCCCGTCACGCCGTACGGATGGCCCACGGCGATGGAGCCGCCGTTCACGTTGAGGCGGTCATCGGGGATTCCCAGCTTGTCGCGGCAGTAGATCACCTGCACGGCGAAGGCTTCGTTGAGCTCCCAGAGGCCGATGTCGTCGATCGAAAGGCCGGTGCGGGCGAGGAGCTTGGGGATGGCGAAGACGGGGCCGATGCCCATCTCGTCGGGCTCGCAACCCGCGACGGCGAAGCCGCGGTAGATGCCGAGCGGCTTCAGGCCGCGCTTCTCGGCGAGCTTCGCGTTCATCACCACGGCAGCCGAAGCGCCATCGGAGAACTGGCTCGCGTTGCCTGCCGCGATCACGCCGCCTTCCACCGCCGGCTTGATCTGCGACACACCCTCGTAGGTGGTGTCGGCGCGGATGCCTTCGTCTCGGTCGCACACGACTTCCTTCGTGGATTCCTGACCGGTCGCCTTGTCGACCGTCTTCATGGTGACGCGGATCGGGACGATCTCGTCCTTCGTGAACCCTGCAGCAGCCGCGGCGGCGGCACGCTGCTGGCTGCGGGCGCCGTACTGGTCCTGGGGTTCCCGGCCGATGCCGTAGCGCTTGGACACCATCTCCGCCGTCTGCAGCATGTTCCAGTAGATCTCGGGCTTGTTCTGGACCAGCCAGCCGTCGTGGACCATGTGCTTGTTCATCTCGTTCTGCACGCACGAGATCGACTCGACGCCGCCCGCCACGAAGATGTCCGCCTCGCCGGCGATCACGCGCTGCGCGGCCATCGCGATCGTCTGCAGCCCCGACGAGCAGAAGCGGTTCACGGTGGCCCCGGACACCGTGATCGGCAGCCCCGCCCGCAGCGCGATCTGGCGCGCGATGTTGTGACCCGTGGCGCCCTCGGGGTTGGCGCAGCCCATGAGGACGTCCTCCACCTCGGCCGGATCGATGCCCGCGCGCGCCACCGCATGCTGCACGGCATGGCCACCGAGCGTCGCACCGTGGGTCATGTTGAAGGCGCCGCGCCATGACTTGGCGAGCGGGGTGCGGGCGGTGGAAACGATGACGGCGTCGGTCATGACTGGCTCCTCGGTGCGGGTCTTTGTGGGTACGGGTGCGAATGCGCCGGACCGCCATGCATGGCCGGTGCTCCACGGGACCCGGGAGTGTACTGCGGTCGCCGGACCCCGCACACGCATCGCCCGGATCGGGTCCGGCACCATGCTAGATTCCGCCCTCCCCGCGACGGCACGGATCCGGCGATCCGGCCCGCCCACTTCCCGAGTCCCCACGACATGTCCCTCCGCATCCTCATCACGAACGACGACGGAATCTACGCCCCCGGCCTGGTCGCCATGGAGCGCGTCGCCCGCGCGATCTCCGACGACGTCTGGATCGTCGCCCCGGATTTCGAACGCTCCGGTGCCAGCCGCTCCGTCACCGTGGGTGAGCCGGTGCGGGTGCGACAGCTCGAGGAGAAGCGGTTCTCGCTGGTGAAGGGCTCACCCACCGACTGCGTGGTCGTCGCGCTGCGCAGCCTCATGAAGGATCACCCGCCGACGCTCGTGCTCTCGGGCGTGAACCGTGGCCACAACGTGGGCGACGACATCACGTACTCCGGCACGGTCGCCGGTGCGATGCAGGCCGCGCAGTCCGGGATCCGGGGCCTCGCGATCAGCCTCTGCTTCAACCCCGGCCGCGAACTGCGCTGGGACACCGCGGAAGCCGTATGCCCGGATCTCATCCGGCGCCTGATGGCCGCACCGGTACCGCCGGGCGTGTGCCACAACGTCAACATCCCCGACGTCGCGCCGACCGAGGTGAAGGGCGTGCGCGTCGTACCGCAGGGTCGCTGGGACCGCATGTGGATCGACGTGAGCGAAAGGATCGACCCGCGCCAGTTCCCCTACGCGTGGCTGAGCTTCGGGCATGACCGGGGCCGGCTCGACCCGGCGACCGACGTGGGCGCGGCATTGCAAGGGTGGGTGACGGTGACGCCCCTGGGCAGCGATCTCACGCACCACGCGAGCCTGGACGGATTGCGCGACGCGTTGGGGTGACGCGTACCGAAGCGGCGACGCCCTGGTGGGAGGGGCCTATGGCCGCCTCTCGGGCCGGACGCCCGCGGCGGCTCGGCCGCAGGTCGTACCAACAAGGGGAGGACCCCTTGTAGATCCCCCCGTGGATGCGCTACTCACCGTTGAAGCGGGCGTGATTCCTGTAGTAGCGGGCCATGCCCGCCTCTCGGGCCGGAGGCCCGCGGCGGCTCGGCCGCACGTCGTACCAACAAGGGGAGGACCCCATGTAGATCCCCCGTGGATGCGCCAGTCGCCGTGGGAATGGTCACGCTCCTGTAGGAGCGGGCCATGCCCGCCTCTCGGGCCGGAGGCCCGCGGCGGCTCGGCCGCACGTCGTACCAACAAGGGGAGGACCCCTTGTAGATCCCCCGTGGATGCGCCAATCGCCGTGGAAATGGTCACGCTCCTGTAGGAGCGGGCCATGCCCGCCTCTCGGGCCGGAGGCCCGCGGCGGCTCGGCCGCACGTCGTACCAACAAGGGGAGGACCCCTTGTAGATCCCCCGGTGGATGCGCCAGTCGCCGTGGGAATGGTCACGCTCCTGTAGGAGCGGGCCATGCCCGCGAAAGCGATGGTTCCGGTCCAGGTGTCTCCTCGCACTCACCGCTTTCGGGGCCATGGGCCCCTCCTACAGGGGGTGGTGGATATGCCACGTTCCATGGCAGTCGGCGAGCTTCTGTAGGACCGGGCCATGCCCGCGAAAGCGATGGTTTGGGTCGACACGCTTTCTTGCATCCAACGCTTTCGCGGGCATGGCCCGCTCCTACAACGGCCAAGGGCCCCTCCTACCGGACCAGATCCACCGTGCGCTGCGTATCCATGGGGGGATGCAACGGGCCCTTCCCTTGTTCGTGCTCTACGCAAGCTCCCAACCGCGGGCCCGGGGCGCCAGACCTCCCGGCAAAGTTGTCAGACAACCGACCGGGTCTGATAGCATCCGGCGCATGAAAGCTTCAGACCTCCCGTTCATCGGCCGCGGTCAACGCCTCTCCGAGCGCGTCGCAGACGAGCTGCGCACGGCGATCACCGAGCAGCGCTTCCCCGCCGGCGCCCGCCTGCCCACCGAGACGGCGCTGGCCGAAGGTTTCGGCGTCAGCCGGGCCGTGGTGCGCGAGGCCGTCTCCCGATTGAAGTCCGAGGGCCTCGTCGTCTCGTTGCAAGGGTCGGGACTCTTCGTGCCCGAGGGCAGACCACTCACTCCGCTGCGACTGGATCCGAAGGTCCATGAATCCAGCACCACGCTGGAGGAGCTCTACGAGTTGCGCCGCGCCCTGGAGACCGAGATCGCGGCACTCGCGGCTGTGCGTCGGACCCGCAGCGCGATGGCCGCCGTGCAGTCCGCTTTGAGAGCCGTCGATGACGCCGCCTCGCGGGGGTCCGACGGGGTCGAGGAGGACCTCGCGTTCCACCAGGCCATCGCGGACGCGTCGGGCAACCGGCTTCTGTGCTCCACGTGGTCGTTTCTCGGACAGTATCTGCGGGGCGCCATCCATATCACCCACACGAACGAGGCGCGTTCCCCCGCCTTCGAGGCAGAGGTCCGCGCCGAGCACGCGCGGATCGTCGACGCGATCCGCCGCCGCGCCCCGGAAGACGCCCGTGCGGCGGTGCTCGCCCATCTGGCGGGCGCCGCGGCGCGCCTTGCCACCACTGCCGGCGCGCATTGACGTCCCGCGCCGGACACGACAACACGAACGACGGAGGCCCCATGACCGGATCCATCCTCACCCCGCAGCAGCGCGCGGACTACGAACGCGACGGCTACGTGATGGTGCGCAAGCTCTTCGACGACGAGGAGATCGCCATCCTGCGCACGGCCATCGAGAACGACGAATCCATGCGCAGCCGGCTGTACAACCGGAACGACGCGTCCGGCAAGGCCACGCGCATGGCGACGTGGAACCATCCCGGCGACAGCGTGTACGGTCTCGCCGCTCGATCGCACCGCGTGGTCGACACCATGGAGGACCTCCTGGGTGGCGAGGTGTACCACTACCACTCGAAGCTCACCGCGAAGGAACCCCTCGAGGGCGGCGCGTGGGAATGGCACCAGGATTACGGTTACTGGTACCACAACGGCTGCGTGTTCCCCTACATGGCGAGCGTGATGGTCGCGCTGGACCGCAGCACCCGCGAGAACGGCTGCCTGCAGGTCGTGAAGGGGTCCCACCACTGCGGCCGCATCGAGCACGGCGTGCTGCCGGGCGAGCAGGTGGGTGCGGATCCGAAGCGCGTCGAAGAGATCCTGAAGCGCATGCCCATCGAGTTCGCGGAGATGGAGCCCGGCGACGGCCTCTTCTTCCACAGCAACGTGCTGCACCGGTCCGACCAGAACCGCTCGCAGAATCGCCGCTGGACGGTGCTCCACTGCTACAACGCGGCGCGCAACAACCCGTACCTCGAGCACCATCACCCCTTCTACACCCCCATCGAGAAGGTCGACAATGGCGCCATCAAGCGCGCCGGCGTGAGGTTCGCCGGCTCTGCAGACGAGTTCCGCGAGAAGTCCACGAATCCGCCCGAACTGAAACGCCGCATTTCCTGACCGAGGAGCCCACCATGAAAGTCCGCGCCGCCGTCGCCCACCGGGCAGGAGCCCCGCTCACGATCGAGACCGTCGACCTCGACGGCCCCCGGGATGGCGAGGTGCTGGTCGAGATCAAGGCCACCGGCATCTGTCACACCGACGAGTTCACGCTGTCCGGGGCAGACCCCGAAGGCCTCTTCCCCGCCATCCTCGGGCACGAAGGTGCCGGCGTGGTCGTCGACGTGGGCCCGAACGTGAAGAGCCTGAAGAAGGGCGACCACGTCATCCCGCTGTACGTGCCCGAGTGCCGCGAGTGCGAGTACTGCGTATCGCACAAGACCAACCTCTGCCAGGCGATCCGCGTGACGCAGGGCCGCGGTCAGATGCCCGACGGCACCAGCCGCTTCTCGCTCGACGGCAAGCCCATCCTCCACTACATGGGCACGTCCACGTTCGCCAACTACACCGTGGTGCCCGAGATCGCCCTCGCGAAGATCCGCGAGGACGCCCCTTTCGAGAAGGTCTGCTACATCGGCTGCGGTGTCACCACCGGCATCGGCGCCGTCATCAACACGGCCAAGGTCGAGCCCGGCGCGAACGTCGTCGTGTTCGGACTGGGCGGCATCGGTCTCAACGTCGTGCAGGGCGCGCGTCTGGCCGGCGCCAACATGATCGTCGGCGTCGACCTGAACCCCGGCCGCCGCGCGCTCGCCGAGAAGTTCGGCATGACGCACTTCGTGAATCCGTCCGAGATGACCGAGAGCGAACTGGTGCCGCATCTCGTGAACCTCACGAAGGGCGGGGCCGACTACAGCTTCGAGTGCATCGGCAACGTGAAGGTGATGCGTCAGGCGCTGGAGTGCTGCCACAAGGGCTGGGGCCAGTCGATCATCATCGGCGTCGCTCCCGCGGGTGCCGAGATCACGACCCGGCCATTCCAGCTCGTGACCGGTCGCGTGTGGAAGGGCACCGCGTTCGGTGGCGCGCGCGGCCGCACCGACGTCCCGAAGATCGTCGACTGGTACATGGACGGCAAGATCGACATCGACAGCCTCATCACCCACGTGATGCCGCTGGACGACATCAACCGCGGCTTCGACCTGATGCATGCCGGCGAGTCCATCCGCAGCGTCGTGGTGTACTGATGACGATGAAGGTGATCTCGGAGCATCGCTGCTTCGGCGGGGTGCAGGGCTACTACTCGCACCCCTCCGCGGAGATCGGGCTCGACATGCGCTTCGCGGTGTTCCAGCCGCCGCAGGCGCGGTCCGGACCCGTGCCCGTGCTGGTCTACCTCGCGGGCCTCACCTGCACCGAGGAGACCTTCCCGATCAAGGCCGGCGCGCAGCGGGTCGCGGCGGAGCTCGGCTTGATGCTCGTGTGCCCGGACACCAGCCCGCGCGGCGCGAACATCCCCGGCGAGTCCGACGCCTGGGACTTCGGCGTCGGTGCGGGCTTCTACGTCGATGCGACCGCGGCGCCCTGGTCGACGCACTACCGCATGCACAGCCACGTGACGCGCGAACTGCCGGCGATCATCGCGGCGAACTTCCCTGCTGACATCGATCGGCAGGGCATCTTCGGGCACTCGATGGGCGGGCATGGCGCGCTGGTCTGCGCACTGCGCAACCCCGACCTCTACCGGTCGGTGTCGGCCTTCGCGCCGATCTGCGCGCCGACGCAGTGCCCGTGGGGACGGAAGGCGTTCGGCGGCTATCTGGGTGACGACTCGCAGCCGTGGTCCCGGTACGACGCGACCGTTCTCGTGCGGGAACGCCCGTTCAGCGGCCGCATCCTCGTCGATCAGGGCCTCGCGGACAAATTCCTCGTGGAGCAACTGCACCCGGAGGCGTTCGAGGCAGCGTGCGCCGCATCGGGTCAGAGCCTCACGCTGCGCCGCCACGGCGGGTACGACCACGGCTACTTCTTCATCGCGACGTTCGTGGAAGACCACCTGCGGCATCACGCGCAGACCCTCTGCGCGTAGTTCGTTCACCGGAGGATCGCTCCATGCAGAAGCTGCTGATCTACCAGTCGCTGTGGGCCATGGAGCGGCGCCGTCCCGACGGCCTCGAATGGTCGCTCGACGAGAAGCTGGCGATGATCCGCGACGCCGGCTTCGACGGGTGCGGCGTGCGGTTCATCGAGCGCGATTTCGTGAAGGAAGTCACCAGCTTCCTGCGTGCCCACGGAATGAGCTGGCAGGCCCAGTGCTATCCGAAGACGGTCGACGATCTGAAGACCACGCTCGAGTACGTCGCGGAGTTCGGCGCGGACCACGTGAACCTGCAACCCGACGTGCGTCCGTACTCGCTCGAGGACTGCATCCCGTACATCGAGGGCTGGCGGCGCCTCGCCCACGACGCGAAGGTACCGGTGCACATCGAGACGCACCGCGACCGCATGACGACGGACCTCTTCTTCACGCTGCGACTGCTCGACTGCTTTCCCGATCTGCGGCTCACGGGCGACCTCTCGCACTACCTCGTCGGCCGCGAGTTCTGGTATCCGGTGTCGGACGAGAACCACGCGCTCATGCACCGCGTCCTCGACCACTGCTGGGGCTTCCACGGGCGCGTCGCGAGCCGCGAGCAGATCCAGGTGCAGATCAGCTTCCCGACCATGCAGCACTGGGTAGATCTCTTCATGCAATGGTGGGAGTACGGCCTCCGCAGCTGGCGCCGCCGCGCGCCGCCGGACGCCACCTTCACGTTCCTCTGCGAACTGGGCCCTAAGGAGTACGCGATCACCGGCGCGGACGGCTACGAGCTGTCCGACCGCTGGCAGGAGGCGCTGATGATGAAGGACATGATCCGGGCGTTATGGGATCGGATCGAGGCGGAGTAGCGCGGCCGTTGTAGGAGGGGCCCATGGCCTTGTAGGAGCGGCCCATGGCCGCGAAAGCGGTCGATGCAAGGAAACGCCTCACCCGGAACGATCGCTCTCGCGGGCATGGCCCGCTCCTACAGAAAGCGCGGCCCATTCCAGCGGTGGGTGGTGCATCACGGGGGGCCTTGTAGGAGGGGCCCATGGCCCCGAAAGCGGTCGGTGCCGCGGATGCACTCCACCCGGAACCATCGCCTTCGCGGGCATGGCCCGCTCCTACAGAAGCTCGCCCATTCCCAGGCAGGTGGCGTGTCCACCGCCCCTGTAGGAGCGGCCCATGGCCGCGAAAGCGGTGAATGCCGTGAAACGTTTCAACCGGAACGATCGCCTTCGCGGGCATGGCCCGCTCCTACAGAAGCTCGCCCGTTCTCGAACCGGGTGGCGCCTCCATGCGAGGCCCTCCCCTTGTTGATGCTTCCCGCGCACCACCCGGCGCAGGCGCCCTTCACGGCGACAGCCGCTCCACCTTCCATCCACCTCCATGCGCCGGCGTGTACTGCAGCCGGTCGTGCAGGCGGCTCGGGCGGCCCTGCCAGAACTCGAACAGCGTCGGCTTCAATCGGTATCCGCCCCAGTGGGGTGGCCGGGGCGGATCGTCGCCCATCTCGCGCGCGATCTGCGCGACCTTCTGTTCCAGGACTTCGCGTCCGGGCAGCACGGCGCTCTGGGTGGATGCCCACGCGCCATGGCGGCTGCCGAGCGGGCGTTCCTTGAAGTAGGCGTCCGATTCCGCCTCGGCGACTTTCTCGATCGCGCCCTCGATGCGGACCTGGCGCTCCAGTTCCACCCAGTGGAACAGCAGGCAGGCGCGGGGGTTCTCGGCCAGCTCGCGACCCTTCCGGCTGGCGTAGTTGGTGAAGAACACGAAACCGTGCGCGTCGAACGCCTTGATGAGCACGATCCGGGCGGTGGGAACACCGGCGCGGTTGGCCGTCGCGAGGGTCATGGCGTTCGGCTCCGGCAGTTCGGCCTTCACGGCCTCGTCGAACCAGTGGCGGAACTGCGCCACCGGATCGGGCGAGGCATCGGCCTCGTCGAAGCGGGCGCGGGAGTATTCCTTGCGAAGATGGGAGATGGTCATTTTCCGGGGGCTGGAGGATGGGGGCCGAATTGGGGCGAGTATGAGCCGCGCTTCTCGCTTCGGTTCGATGCTATCGGCGATCGCGACGCGGCGGCTTGCCGAGGATCAAGGACCAGCACGCTGTACCATCCACGCCTCGACGCGTTCGTCCCCCGCGCCGCCATGCCGCGCAACCCTTCGCCCCAGCCCCAGAAATCATGCCCCGTCCCGACCTCGAACTGCTCTCCCCCGCCCGCACCGCCGACATCGGCATCGAGGCCGTGAACCATGGTGCCGATGCGGTCTATATCGGCGGGCCGTCCTTCGGCGCCCGGCTGAACGCCGGCAACGAGGTTGCCGACATCGAGCGGCTCTGCGCGCACGCCCACCGGTTCGGCAGCCGCATCTTCGTCACCCTCAACACCATCCTGCGCGACGACGAGCTGGAGCCCGCCCGGAGGCTCATCCACACGCTGTACGAGGCGGGCGTCGACGCCCTCATCGTGCAGGACCTCGGCCTGCTGGAACTCGACCTGCCACCCATCCAGCTCCACGCGAGCACCCAGACGGACATCCGCACGCCCGGGAAGGCCCGCTTCCTCCAGGACGTCGGCTTCTCGCAGATGGTGCTGGCCCGGGAGCTGTCTCTCCCGGAGATCCGCGCGATCTCGGCGGTCCTGACCGGCGCCACGATCGAGTTCTTCATCCACGGTGCGCTGTGCGTGGCGTACAGCGGGCAGTGCTTCATCAGCCATGCCCACACGGGCCGCAGCGCCAACCGCGGCAACTGCTCGCAGGAGTGCCGTCTGCCGTACACGGTGACCGACAACGACGGCCGCGTGGTCGCGTACGAGCGCCACGTGCTGTCGCTCAAGGACAACGACCAGAGCGGCAATCTGCGCGCCCTCGTGGACGCCGGTGTGCGGTCGTTCAAGATCGAAGGTCGGTACAAGGACATGGGCTACGTGAAGAACACCACGGCCCAGTACCGGCAGCTGCTCGACGCCATCCTCGAGGACACGCCGACGCTGGCGCGGGCGTCTTCCGGGCGCTGCACCTTCCTGTTCACACCTGACCCCGCGCGCGACTACAACCGCGGCGGCACCGACTATTTCGTGAATGGCCGCAAGGACGACATCGGCAACTTCGATTCCCCCAAACACGTGGGGCTGCCGGTGGGGCATGTGCTGCGCACCGGCCCCGACTGGTTCGAGATGGAAGCGACGGCGCCGATCCACAACGGTGACGGCCTCACGTACTACACGCCGAAGCGGGAACTGGCGGGTATCCGCGTGAACCGCGCCGAAGGGGTCGGTCCCGCGCCGCATACGGTCTACCGCATCGAGCCGAACGAGCCGGTGGCGAACCTCCCCGGCCTGCGCGCCGACGTCGCGCTGCACAGGAACAGCGACACCGCGTGGGATCGCCTGCTGGAGCGCAAGACGGCCGACCGGCGCATCGGGCTCGCGCTGCGCCTTGCGGAATCCGACGACGGCTTCACGCTGTCGGCCACCGACGAGGATGGCTTCAGCGCCACCGCCGCGCTGGTCCGATCGAAGGAGCCCGCCCGCGACGCGAACGGCGCAGAAGCGGCGCTGCGCGACAGCCTCGGGAAGCTGGGCAATACGATCTTCTCGGCGACGAGCATCGATATCGACCTGTCGCAACCGTGGTTCCTGCCGGCCTCGGCGGTGAACGCCCTGCGGCGCGACGCCGTGGCTGCCGTGGAAGCCGCCCGGGCTGCCGGTTTGGAGCGCCTTCCGCGCGCCGTCCCTGCGGATCCGCCGGCGCACTATCCCGAAGACACGCTCACCTACCTCGCCAATGTGTACAACCACAAGGCCCGCGACTTCTACGCCAGGCACGGGGTGAAGGTGATCGCGTCGGCCTACGAGTCCCACGAGGAGACCGGCGAGGTCTCGCTGATGATCACCAAGCACTGCGTGCGCTTCTCGCTGTCGATGTGTCCGAAGCAGGCCAAGGGCGTGACGGGTGTGCAGGGCCAGGTGCGGGCGGAGCCTCTGACGATCACCCACGGCGACGACCGCCTGACGCTGCGCTTCGACTGCAAGCCCTGCGAGATGCACGTCGTCGGCCGCATGCGGAAGTCGATCGCGAACGAAGTGCCGGCGGCGCCGATCACGTTCTACAGGGCGGGGGCGGGCGGCAGGGGCTAGGGGCTGGGGAAATCCCTCTGGTGTATCGCGGCCGTGCAGATGGGTACGACCGCGATTGCTGATGGTGAGCTCTTGTAGGAGCGGGCCATGCCCGCGAAAGCGCCGGTTCCGGTCGACGCGCCTCCACGGCATCGACCGCTTTCGGGGCCATGGGCCCCTCCTACAGAATCACAACCACGACGCGCGGCTGAATCACGGGGGATATACAAGGGGCCCGCCCCTTGTTCGTACACCCTGCGGCCTGGCCGCCTCGGGCCAGTGGCCCGAGAGACGGCCATGCCCGCGACAGCGCCGGTTCCGGTCGATGCGTTTCCTTGCGCTCACCGCTTTCGGGGCCATGGGCCCCTCCTACAGAATCACAACCACGACGCGCGGCTGAATCACGGGGGATACACAAGGGGCCCTCCCCTTGTTCGTACACCCTGCGACAGGGCCGTGGATACGGGGCGGGCATCCAGCGATCCGCTAGCAACCCGGTGGTGTTCCCTGGCCCCTGGCCCCTGAGAACTCACTTCACCACCGCCGCCGTCTGCCCGAACAGCACCTTCTTCGCTTCGTCGTCCACGGTCGGTTTCGTGTTGATACCCTTCGCGAGCTCGTAGGCGCGGACCACCGCAGGGCGCGCACGGATCGTCTCAAACCAGCGCTTCAGGTGGGGGAACTCCTCGATGTCCTGCCCCTGGCGGGCGTACAGGACGACCCACGGATAGGACGCCATGTCGGCGATCGAGTACTCGCCCGCGACGAACTCGCGGTCGGCGAGCCTGCGGTTCAGCACGCCGTACAGGCGGTTGGTCTCCTTCACGTACCGGTCGATCGCATAGGGCAGCTTCTCGGGCGCGTACTGCGAGAAGTGATGGTTCTGCCCGGCCATCGGCCCGAGGCCGCCCATCTGCCACATCAGCCACTGCATCACGTCGACCCATGCCCGGGTGTCGCGCGGCATGAATCGGCCGGTCTTCGCGGCGAGGTACACGAGGATCGCACCCGACTCGAAGATGGGGATGCCCGCGCCGCCGTCACCGGGGTCGGTATCGACGATGGCCGGGATGCGGTTGTTCGGGGCGATGCGCAGGAACTCGGGGTCGAACTGTTCGCCCTTGCCGATGTTCACGGGGATGACCCGGTACGGCAGCCCGGCTTCCTCCAGGAAGATGGTGATCTTGTGCCCGTTGGGGGTGGTCCAGTAGTAGAGGTCGATCATGGTGTCGGGGACGCCGTCGGGAGGGAGCGCCGAGTATAGCGACGCGATTCCGACGCGGCGGCCGATCAACCCGGCGACCGGGACGCGAGGGCCGCTTCGATCGCAGCCACCAGGAAGCCCAGCTTGGGCGGACGTGCCTCGGCATCCACGCGCAGGCCGGCGGCGCGCAGGGCGTCCGAGCACACGGGCCCGATCGATACGAGGCGCGAGCGCAGTAGCGCGGCCCGCAGTGCGTCGTCTCCCGCCAGCGCCCCGGCCACGGTGAACAGGTTGCGGACCTGCGACGCGCTTGTGAACACCACCGCGTCTATCGCGCCCGCCCGGAGCCGCTCGCCCAGGTCGATCAAGGGGGCCGTGTCTTCCGGCAGGGTCCAGCGATATGTCGGAATCTCCACGGCCGCAGCACCCCGCGCGGCAAGCGCCTTCGCGAGACCCTCGTTGCTCTCGCCGTACCGCTGCACGAGCACCGTGCCCCCGTCGATCGGCACATCGGCGATCGCCGCGAGTAGTTCGTGGGTCGTGAAGGGGTCCGCCGCGGCGCGATCGATCCGGATGCGCCGGCTGCGCAGCACGGCGGTGGGCTTGGGCCCGCGCACCGCGACGACGGTGCGGGAGAGCATCGCCTCAAGCGTGCGCTCGAGGCTCAGCGCCGCGGCTGTTTCGAACAGGGCACGCGTGCCCACCCCCGTCTGGAAGATCGCAAGCGCAGGCGGCGCGGCGGCGTGGTGTTCGATCAGCGCGCGCACCGCCTCGGGATCGGCATCGGGCACCTCGGCCAGCGCCGGCGCGGACACGGGCGTCCCGCCGTGGCGTGCCACGAGGGCGGCGACCTGCTGGGCAGCGCGGCTCTCGAGGATGGCGATGCGTTCACCTTGCATGGGGACTCCGGGGACACGGTCGGCACCGATGATCGTCCGGTGCGAGCGGGGCGGCAAGCGCGGCGCCCGCAGGGTGTCCGACGCCCGAAAATCGGACCCGCGGCGCGCGCCGATGCACTTACACTCCGGCCTCGGACATTCTGGACGGACAGGCATGACAAGGCATTTCGACCTCGTTTGCATCGGTGGCGGGAGCGGCGGCGTGGCCAGCGCGAACCGCGCGGCTTCCTACGGCGCGAAGGTGGCCCTGATCGAAGGCGGCCGGCTCGGCGGCACGTGCGTGAACGTCGGCTGCGTGCCCAAGAAGATCATGTGGACGGCGGGCCAGATGGCCCACACGATCGAGGACGCCGCCGCGTACGGATTCTCGGTGCCGCCCCACGAGTTCCGGTGGGACCGTCTCAAGGCGGCGCGCGATGCCTACGTCGCGAACCTGAACGGCGCCTACGAGCGCTACCTGCGTGGCAACAAGGTCGAGATCATCCGTGGCTACGCCCGCTTCGTGGACGCCCGCACCGTCGAAGTCGAGGGTGAGCGCATCACGGCCGATCACGTTCTCGTGGCGGTGGGCGGAACGCCGCGCATCCCGGACATCCCCGGCGCGATGCTGGGCATCACATCCGATGGCTACTTCGAACTCGAAACGCAGCCCGACCGCATGGCGATCGTCGGCGGCGGCTACATCGCCGTCGAGGTCGCCGGGCTCATGCGTGCGCTGGGATCGGAGGTCACGCAGTTCCTCCGTCGGGACCACGTCCTGCACGACTTCGACCCCATGCTCCGCACGAATCTGCAGGAGCACATGCTGGCGGACGGTATCCGACAGGTCACCGGCTTCCACCCCGCCCGCGTCGAACGCGACGACGCCGGCCTCTGGTTGATCGGCGAGGACCGCTCGCGTCACGGGCCCTTCGACTGCGTGCTCTGGGCGATCGGACGCAAGCCGGTCACCGCCGCCCTCGCCCCCGAGGCGGCCGGCCTGCCGACCGACGACAACGGCGTGATCCCGGTGGACCGATTCCAGGACACCCCGGTGCCGGGCATCCACGCGGTGGGCGACGTCACCGGGCACCACGAACTCACGCCGGTGGCCATCGCGGCCGGCCGCCGTCTGGCCGACCGCCTGTTCGGCGGCATGGCCGGGCGTCACCTCGACTACGAGAACATCGCGACGGTGGTGTTCTCGCACCCGCCGATCGGCACCGTCGGGCTGACGGAACCGCAGGCGGTGGCGCGGCACGGTGCCGACGTGAAGATCTACGAGACACGCTTCACCCCCATGAGTCACGGCTTCACGCAGCGCACCGTGAAGACGGCCATGAAGCTCGTCGTCGCCGGGTCGGAGGAGCGCGTGGTGGGCTGCCACGTGATCGGGCCGGGAGCGGACGAGATGCTGCAGGGCTTCGCGGTGGCGGTGAAGATGGGTGCGACGAAACGACAGTTCGACGACACGGTGGCCATCCATCCGACGGCCTCGGAAGAGATGGTCACCATGAAGACTGCGCGCGACGCGCGGCGCGAGGTCTGACATCCCGTGCGCCACGCTGTACTTGTCTACAAGCACATGCGCCGCTCACTGCACGCGCCTGCCTGGATGGTGACACTGCTGTGGGTGGCTGCGATGTTCATCATCGGCTTCGTGATCCCGTCGCTCGTCACCGAGCCGACGAAGATGTTCGCCTGACAACCGCTTCGACACCCTCTAACCAAAGGAGACTCAACGATGACCATCGTCCGCAAGCATGTCCGCCAACGCCTCTCGCAGGTGGTGATCCACAACGGGACCGTCTACCTCGCCGGCATCGTCGCCGACGAACCGGTGCCGGACGATCCGGGC
>JALHMS010000028.1 GCA_022843925.1 Burkholderiales bacterium | reverse complement strand
CGTTCTGGCGCACGCCGGTCGCGAAGTGCGCCGACCCGAAGGGCTGCGTGCCGTACTACCGCTGGGTGTCGGACTACATCGCCATCCTCGGCGGGCGATGAGACGTGCAGTCTCCCCACGACGGACCGTCACCCGGGCCGGGTGACGGCGCGCCGGCCGTCCGCTTCACCGGTGTCAGCCGCCTCTTCGGGGATGTTCGCGCCGTCGACGATGTCAGTTTCGACATCGCCGACGGCGAGTTCTTCTCGATGCTGGGCCCTTCGGGCTCGGGCAAGACCACCTGCCTGAGGCTCATCGCCGGGTTCGAGCAGCCCACGCGCGGCACCATCGCCGTCCACGGCGCCGACGTCTCGGGCACGCCGCCGTACCTGCGCGACGTGAACACCGTGTTCCAGGACTACGCGCTCTTCCCCCACATGACCGTGGGGGAGAACGTGGAGTACGGACCCATGATCCGCAAGGTCGCCAAGGCCGAGCGGGCCCGCCTGGCGGACGAGATGCTCGACATGGTGCGCCTCGAGGGCTATCGCGATCGCAAACCCAGTCAACTCTCCGGCGGACAGCGGCAGCGCGTGGCGCTGGCGCGGGCGCTGGTGAATCATCCGCGCGTGCTTCTGCTCGACGAACCGCTCGGTGCGCTCGACCTCAAGCTGCGCGAACAGATGCAGCACGAGCTGAAGAGCCTGCAGCGTCGCGTCGGCATCACGTTCATCTACGTCACCCACGACCAGGGCGAAGCCCTCGCGATGAGCGACCGGCTCGCCGTGTTCAATCGCGGGCGCATCGAGCAGATCGGCACGCCCGCCGAGGTCTACGACCATCCGGCGAGCGCCTTCGTGGCCGGCTTCGTGGGGCAGACCAATCTCGTGGACGGCTATCTCGCGCAGCGCCTCGGCGGCTTCCCAGGCCAGTACGCCGTGCGGCCGGAGCGCATCCGCATCGTCGCCGCGGACGCACCGCCCGAGCCCGGCTACGTGTGGCTGGAGGGGCGGGTGACGGGCACCACCTATCTCGGTGCCACCGTGCGCGTCGTGGTGGAGGTGGAGGGCGGCGAACTTGCCGTCGTCGAACAGAATCTCGACGGCGGGGCTGCGCGGCCCGGGCGCGAGCCCGGTGCACCCGTGCAGCTGCAGGTGGAACGCCGGCACGTGCAACCGCTCTCGGAGAGCGCATGACGGCGTCGGTCACCTTCCCGGCCGGCGGGCCGTTGCGGAGGCTCTCCACGCGGCTCTATCTCGACCATCGCCTCACGCTGTTCCTGCTGCTGGCACCCCCGCTCGCGTGGCTCGGCATCGTCTACCTCGGGTCCCTCTTTTCGCTGCTCGCGCAGAGCTTCTTCTCGATCGACGAATTCTCGGGCGTGGTGATCCGCGAGTTCTCGCTGTCCACCTATCGCGAATTCGTCTCCAATCCGGCCAATCACGACATCGTGCTGCGGACGGTCACGATGGCCGCGTGCGTCACGGTCGGCTGCACGTTGGTCGCCTTCCCGATCGCGTACTACGCCGTGCGGTACGCCGGTCCGAAACTCAAGGCGCTCATCTACCTCGGTGTGATGCTGCCCCTGTGGTCGAGCTACCTCGTGCGCGTGTATTCGTGGAAGCTCATCCTCGCGAAGGAAGGCATCGTGAACTGGTTCGCCGTGCACCTCGGGCTCGATGGCGTGCTGGAAGCGGTGCTCGATCTTCCCGTCGTCGGCGGGCCGTCGCTGTCGACGTCGTACCTCGGCACCTTCATCGTGTTCGTCTACATCTGGGTGCCCTTCATGATCCTGCCGATCATCGCGGCGCTGGAGCGGGTGCCGGCGTCCGTCATCGAGGCGTCCGGGGATCTCGGCGCCACGCCCGGCAGCACGTTCCGCCACGTGATCCTGCCGCTCGCGTTTCCAGGCGTGGTCGCAGGGTCGATCTTCACCTTCTCGCTCACGCTGGGCGACTACATCATCCCCGGGATCATCGGGCAGTCGACGCCCTTCCTCGGGCAGGCCGTCTACTCGCACCAGGGCGTGGCCGGCAACATCCCGATGGCCGCGGCGTTCACCATCGTGCCCATCGTGATCATGGGCGTGTACCTCTCCATCGCGAAACGGCTGGGGGCCTTCGATGCGCTCTGACACCCGCCGCGGCCAGCGGGCCGGCGTTCCGCTCAGGATGGCGGCGCTTGCGGGACTGCTGTTCCTGCACATCCCGCTCGCGATCATCGTTCTCTACGCGTTCAGCTCGGAGTCGAAGAGCTTCGTCTTCCCCATCCCCGGGTTCACGACGAAGTGGTTCGGCGTCGCCCTGCAGCGGAACGACATCCGGGAGGCGCTCACCCTCTCGGTGCAGGTGGCGGCGGCCTCGACCGCGGTGGCACTGGTGCTGGGCACTCTCGCGGCCGCGGCCGTGTGGCGCAGCCGCTTCTTCGGACGCGAGGCCGTCTCGCTGCTCGTGGTCTTGCCGATCGCACTCCCGGGCATCATCACCGGCATCGCGCTGCGATCGGCGATCAGCCTGACCGAGATCCCGTTCAGCTTCTGGACCATCGTCATCGGGCACGCGACTTTCTGCATCGTGGTGGTCTACAACAACGTGCTCGCGCGGTTCCGCCGCACGAGCCGTGCGCTGATCGAGGCCTCGATGGATCTCGGCGCCGACGCGTTCCAGACGCTGCGCCATGTGATCCTTCCCAACATCGCGACGGCACTTCTGGCAGGCGGCATGCTTGCCTTCGCGCTGTCGTTCGACGAGGTGATCGTGACGACCTTCACGGCGGGCCAGCAGAGCACGCTGCCCATCTGGATGCTGTCGGAACTCGTGCGTCCCCGGGATCGTCCGGTGACCAACGTGGTGGCCGTGTTCGTGATCGCCGTGACCTTCCTGCCCATCGTCGGCGCCTTCTGGCTGACACGTGACACCCAGGACGTCGCCGGCAGCGTGAAGTGAGCGCGCCGGGACCCATTCAAAGCGAAGAGAGGAAGACCCATGGATACCCAACTGCTGATCGGCGGCAAGTTCGTGACGGGCGATGGCGAGAGCCTGCCGGTCCTCAATCCCGCGACGGGAAAGCCCATCGTGAGCGTTGCGGAGGCGAGCCCGGGCCAGGTCGATGCCGCGGTGTCGGCCGCGGCGAAGGCCTTCGACACCTGGGCCTGGACCACCCCCGCCGAGCGTTCGATGCTGTTGCTGAAGCTCGCGCAACGCATCGAGGACGAAGCCGACGCCATCGCGCGTGTCGAATCCCTCAACTGCGGCAAGCCGCTCGCCCGCGCGCTCGGTGACGAGCTGCCCGCCGTCGCGGATGTGTTCCGCTTCTTCGCGGGGGCGGCCCGCTGCCTGTCGGGCAGTGCGACGAAAGAGTACCTCGCGGGTCACACGAGCATGATCCGGCGCGATCCGATCGGCGTCGTCGCGCAGATCGCCCCCTGGAACTACCCGTTGATGATGGCTGCGTGGAAGATCGCGCCCGCCCTCGCGGCCGGCAACACGATCATCCTGAAGCCGTCCGAGCTGACGCCCCTCTCCACGCTGAAGGTCGCGAAGATCCTCGCCGACATCTTCCCCCCCGGGGTGGTCAACGTCGTGCACGGGCGCGGCGCCACCGTCGGGCAGCCGCTCATCTCCCATGCGAAGGTCGCCATGGTTTCGCTGACCGGCAGCGTCGCCACCGGGCAGGCCGTGCTGCAGGCCGCCGTGCCCACGCTGAAGCGCACCCATCTCGAACTCGGCGGCAAGGCCCCGGTGATCGTCTTCGACGATGCCGATCTCGACGCCGTGGTGAACGGTCTGCGCACGTTCGGCTTCTACAACGCCGGCCAGGACTGCACGGCCGCCTGTCGCGTCTATGCCGGTGCGAAGGTCTACGACAAGCTGGTGGCGGACCTCGCTTCGGCGGTCGGCACCCTGAAGGTCGGTGCCCCGGAGGACGATGCGACCGAGCTTGGGCCGGTCATTTCCGCCCGGCAGCGCGAGCGCGTCGCCGGCTTCGTCGATCGTGCGGCCGCCACCAAGCACATGGAAGTCGTGACCGGTGGCACGACGGTCGCCGGCGCGGGGTTCTTCTACGAACCCACCGTCGTCGCGGGCGCGTTGCAGGACGACGAGATCGTGCGTCGCGAGGTCTTCGGCCCCGTCGTGTCGGTCACGCGCTTCACCGACGCCGACGACGCCGTGGCGTGGGCCAACGATTCCGACTACGGCCTCGCGTCGTCCGTATGGACGCGCGACGTCTCGCGCGCGATGAAGGTGGCCTCCCGACTGCAGTACGGTGCGACCTGGATCAACACCCACTTCATGCTCACCAACGAGATGCCCCACGGCGGCATGAAGCAGTCCGGCTACGGGAAGGACATGTCGATGTACGGTCTGGAGGACTACACCGCGGTGCGCCACGTGATGGTGAATCTCGGTTGATCGGCCCTCGCCACGGTGATCGGAACGGGCCCTCGGGGCCCGTTCTCGTTTCGCGGGTGTGGCGCCGGGTCGCACACGGTGCGACGGCGTGCACCATCTTCGTGGCTTCGACGATGGCGCCCGTCGCGCTTGCCGAGGGGCCGCCCATCACGCCGTTCGCAACGGCACCTCTGGGAGCGGATGTGCCACCCGGCTGGGAAGTGACGAAGCTGCCGAAGGTGTCGCGCACCACGATCTACCGGATCGTGGACGACGGAGGTGTCCGTGTACTGCAGGCCGAGTCGCAGGCATCGATGGCGGGTCTCACGCATCGACTTCACGTCGACCCCCGCGACACCCCTCGTCTCACCTGGCGATGGAAGGTGAGCCGCGTCGTCGACCGGGGTGTGTTCGGCACGAAGCGCGGCGACGACTTCGCGGCGCGCGTGTACGTGCTCTTCGACTACGACGTGGCGAGACTTCCCTTCGCGACACGGATGAAGCAGAAGGTCGCGCGGACGCTCTATGGCGACGCCGTCCCCGCCGCCGCGCTCTGCTACGTGTGGGATGCGCGGGCGCGCGAGGAAACGTCCGCGTGGAGCCCGTTCACGGACCGCATGCGCATGATCGTCGCAACGTCAGGGGCCGCGCGCACCGGGCAGTGGGTGACGGTGGAGCGCGACGTCGCCGCGGACTTCCGCGCGGCCTTCGGGGAGGAAGCGCCCGCGATCATCGCCGTGGCCTTGGCCACCGATACCGACAACACCGGGGAGGCAGTCACGGCGTGGTACGGTGACGCGATGTTCATCGTGCCGTGAGGCGCTGGTGCGTCAGTCCGGGGGCAGCATGTGGTAGATGAAGTCGACGCTTCCTCGCGTCCGATGGAACGACACGCCGCCCGAGCGGCTGTCCCGGAATGCCCACCCCGCCCCTCGCACGCGGGCCTTCAGTTCCTGCACGACGTCATGGGGTACCTTCCGCGCGCCCGCGGTGTCCCCCGGCCCCGGTGAACCCCACCAGGCCCCGCGATTCTTGAGCGTCCCGTCCCATGCAGTGAACTGGTTGTTCATGTCGGCGAACACGGCTTCGCAGGCGGTACTGAAGGTTCTTGCGGTCGCCTCGTTCTTCTTCTCGACGACTTCGTGTTCCTTCGCGAGCGCGGTGAATTGTTCCCAGGAGTTGTACCCGTGATCCTCGGTCCAGTCGATGAACTTGTCCCAGATCTCCAGGACCTGCGTCTCGTCGTTCGCGTGCTCGGCGAGCGCCCCCGATACCCACGATAGCTTCTGCCAGACCATCTCGAGATCGTAGCCGTAGATTGCCAGCTTCGGTATCTTCTGCAGCCGCGCGGCTTCCTGGCGCTGCTCCTGCACGTGCTTCGCAAGAGCCTTCACGTCGATGTCCCGCTGCGCCACGGCGGGCATGCGTTGCGTCGGCGTCTCACCTGCGTGACGTGGATCCGGTTTGCGCTGCAGCGCCTTCGCCCCCATCACATCGGCTTCCCGTTCCAGGCCGACGTCGTCGTTCACCGCGACGCCCTGCAACTGCATCGTCGGCTTCACGCGTCCCTGCCGCTGCTGCACCACGTGCCAGGCTTCATGGGGCAGATGCTTCTCCTGCCCCGGTGCCACGTGGATGTCGTTGCCCTGCGCGTAGGCGTGCGCCTGGAGATCGGCGGCCTTGCCTGAATCGCGGTGGACCCGCACGTCGGAGAGGTCCATGCCCGACATGGATTCGATGCCGGACTTGAGCTGGTCCGGCATGCCCGTCTTGTTCGCTGGCGCGTCCGCCCGCTTGGCCTGCAGCAACTCTTCGTCCTCGGCCCGTTGCGACGTTTCGAACTTCCCCTGCATCGGTTCCTCGTTCTCCACGCGTTGCGCGGCTTCGAACTTGCCCTGCAGCAGTTCCTCCTCCTCGGCGCGCTGTGCCGTGTCGAACTTCCCCTGCAACGGTTCCTCTTCTTCCACGCGCTGCGCGGTCTCGAACTTCCCCTGCAACGGTTCCTCTTCTTCCACGCGCTGCGCGGCTTCGAACTTGCCCTGCAGCGGTTCCTCGTCCTCCACCCGCTGCGCGGCCTCGCCGAACGCGACCATGGCGCGTTGGCGCTGCGTCGCCATGCGCGGACTTCCATGGATCGCTGCGCCTGGCCCGTCCGCATGGCGCGGCTGCAGCGCCGCGTTTCCGTGGGCAGCGGCGCGCTGCGATGTCGCGGGCCGTTCGCTCGTCTTCGCCGTCTTGCTCATCGTGGGTTCTCCGTTGGATAGCGGTCCCCGGGTGCTGCCTCGGCGGGGACGCGTCGTACACAGATCGTGAAGTCGTCCTCGAGATACCCGTCGATCAGCTCGACGTGCGGCGAGAGCGATCGACAGAGTTCGAGGACCTCCCGCCGGTCACGGCCCACGAGCAGCGGATGCTCGGGGAAGGCCGTGGCGTCGAGGAGATTGAAGACGACGGTGCGCCGCGCCGCCGCGAACATGCGCCGGATCATCGTCAGATGGAAGCCGGGGTCGGGGCAGCGGTATGCCAGCGCGCCGGATGCCACGACGTGGTCCGCGGCCGGCAGGGCGACGGCGCTGAAGTCGCACTGCACGAACGCGGTCCGGGGATGCGCTGCGTATCGGACGCGCGCTTCCGCGACGAACGCCGGCACGTGCTCGAGCCCGAGGTACGAGAAGTCGTGGGCCCGCGCGTCGAGGAACGCCCTGAGATCGCCTAGGCCGCAGCCGATGTCGAGCACGCTGGTGCCGTCGAAGTCGCAGGCGTCGGCGATCACGGAGAACCGCCGCTGCTGACTGGCGGCATCGCGCCAGCCCAGGCTCTCGACCGAGCCGGCGCCGAACACGCCGATGCGGTGGCGGTGGAAATCGAGGACGGTGGCGCGGGCGACGGGATCCATGGCGATGTGCGCTACGGTTTCGACGCCTGACGCCGGGCGTCGACGTATAGCCAGATGACGAATCCGATGAACGTGACCGCGAGGAGCAGGAACGGGATGTTGCCCTGGCGGATGTCCTCCCAGGCAGGGTCGCAGTAGAGCAGGGCCAGGAACAGCACGAGCGTCGGCGCGACGACACCGCCCATGTACAGGTAGAAATAGGCGGGTCTGGCCTGCAGCGCGAAGTTGAGCCGGCAGTTCGTCAGGCGCACGACGAAGGAGACCGCGAGGATCGCCAGGAAGATCTCGAAGAGCCCGCGGAACACCCATCGATTGGGGCACACGAACGTGCAGACGCGATCGAGACTCCTCTGCGCGGTGCCGCCCTGGGTGCGGTCACCGGTCAGGATGTCGCGGATGTCGCCACCGATCTGTTCCGCGGTGACGTGCGCCTTGGCGGCGCCGGCGTCAGGCATGTCCGACGCCACGGGGTGCGGCCACAGCCCGATGCCGCCGAAGTTGAAATCGAAGTACACGACGTCGTCCTTCAACTGGTGCTCGTCGTACCCGTTGTACTGGATGATCGGCACGATGTTCTGCTGGAGGTCCTTGCGCAGCTTGCCGGAGGCGCAGTCCTCGATGGTCTTGCGCAGGTCCTTCTTGCGGTCGATGGACGGTTCGCTCAGGAAGACGAGGAACTTGCCGGTGTTCGTCGGCTTCGTGCCCGACGGGCCGTACAGCAGTTCGACGAGGCGCTCGCACTCGTGGATGCCCGTGCCCAGCGCCGACGCGGGAAAGAGCAGGTTGACGGAGTAGTTCTCTCCGACCGACACGCGCAACCGCTCGTGCAGCTTCTGATGGAAGTCCTTGAACGCTTCGATCGACGGGGGATCGTCGGGATATCCGTCGAAGTAGAGGGTCACGCCATCCCCCCGGTGCGGGGCCGGTATGGACCCCAGCGACAGCGTGGACGCGAGCCGCCGCAGCCAGTGGCCGCTCGTCTCCCCGAGCATCTTCTCGATGTTGTCGACCAGGTTGTCGAAGGCGCGCGTCCGCGCCTCCATGGCCAACGTCTTCCACGACGACCAGTCGACGCGTCGCACGATCCAGTCGACGCGCACGCCGTGCCGGTGCGCGGTGTCGACGAAGTCGAGGCGCGCGTCGTTCCTCGCGAGCTTGGACAGGGGGTCCTGCAGGGCGCCCGTGTCGTCGAACGGCACTGCGTAGTAGCCGACGCTCGACAGGACCGAGAAGTCGATCAATTGCTCGCGGCCGGTCTGCCACACCGGGAAGAGACCGTAGACGATGCCGGAACTCGTGCGTCCGCCGAGCGTCGAGCCGCCCCCGGGCAGACGATCGTCCAGTACGCAGCCGCACCCGCCGCCGTTCCAGACGCTCACCTTGTCCTGGATGAAGAAGTGGCGCTGCCGGGCAACCTTCTCGATCGCCGTGAGGTGCGGCTGCACGAGCCTCTCGATCTTCTCGGCGAGATCGTCCCGGATCTCGCGGTTCGACTTGTACCGGTCCTGGGCGATCTCGCGTGCGACGTCCCGGGCGACGTCCAGATACGCCGCCGGCGGGGCCATCTTCTCGATGTCCTTCATGGCCTTCAGCGTCTTGTCGGAGCGCAGGCTCGGGGCGGCGTCGAGGAATGCATCGACGATCCGGGCGTTCACCGCGGCGCGGAAGAGTGCGTCGGTGGGGTACTCGACGTCCTGCAGCCTCTTCAGGGTTTCGACGAGGAACTCGGGCAGCGCTCCGAAGTCGGGGTCGGCCGCCAGCGCCTCCACCGAGGCTTCCGTCATCTGGAAGGATCTGCGGATGACCGATGCCCTGACGATCTCCTTCGCGAAAGGCGCAAGGTTCGGTGCGGGGGGCGGACGAGGTGCGGCAGGTGGTGGCGCCACCACGGGTGCGGGGGCCGGAGGTGCCGGTGTCGGCGCACCGTCCGCCGGGGCTGCCGGCTTCTCGGGCGGCGCGCCCGGAGGCGCTGCGGCGGGCGATGGCTTCGGCGCCACCATCGGTGACTCCGCCGGCGGCTCGGTCGGTGTGGCGTCGGCGGCCGCCTTGATCGCATCGTCCAGGGCGCCGGCGAGGTTTGCGCGCTCTGGGAAAGGCAGATCCTGCACCGCCTGCGCCAGGGCGATCGCGGCCGGCGGCAGGCGACGTACCTTCAGGTCCTGGATCACGTCGGCCGTGATCTGGTGCGTGGTGCGCAGCTCCGCATGGCGGCGGACCGTCGGGAGGAGGTCGGCGGCCGGCAGCCCGGCGGCCGCGAGCAGGCCGGCGACCGTCGTGTCGAATGCCTCGGCGTTGAGGGGAGGTTGGTCCGCCAGCTTCGCGATGGCGTCGAGGGCCTGGCGCGGTGCCGCCAGTCGTGCGAGATTCGCCGCGGTCAGCTCGTAGTAGACCGCGGCCTCGTCGATCTCCCGCGGGGGGGCTTCCGGCCCCTGCGCGGCGAACGCCGACATCAACCGGACGATCTCCTCGTCTCCGCCGAGGAGACGGGTGGTGACGGCCCGAGTGCGCTTCTCGGCCGGCAGCGAAGCGATCCAGCGCCCGAGGTCCGCGCCGACGAGGATGTCGCGATGCCGGTCGTGCGCTTCGAGCGTCGCCGCGAACGCGTGCACGGTATCGACGAGGCCGGGGGAACCGGCGGCGAGATCGGGGACCGCGAACTCCACACAGAAGCGCTGCAGCCAGGTGAGCGTGACCGGCCCGATCACGCCGTCCATGAGCGGCTTCCGGCCACTCGCCGCGCTGGTCTGCAGTTGCGGATCCCCGCGGTAGACGTCGCGCAGCCGCTGCTGGAGTTCGAGCCCTTCCCGTCGATCGAGCGCGGCGATGGCGGTCGGCGAGGTCAGGGTCGCACAGGCCGCGTCGTGCTTCGCCGTGGCGACCCGCGACGGCGTCGGTGGCGGGGCAGTGGTCTTCGTCTCGGGCGGCGCCGCGCCGGTCCACGTGCCGGTGGCGCAGGCGATCGCCAGCACGCCGCCGAGCACGCGATGCATGAAGGAGCGACGTCGGGCGGGGAGGTTCACGCGGTCCACCCGTCCTTGATGAGTTCCTTGCGGATGCCCTGGAGGAGATCCGCCTGGGCGATGGCGTCGCGATCCGTCCGCAGCGCGCAGAGCGCGGCGTGGCGGATGACGTTGGCGATGGCGCCGCCCGAGAGTTCGTGGTCCTGCGCGAGCATGGCGAGATCGACGTCGTCCGCAAGGCGGCAACCGCCCTCGACCATGCCCTTCCACAGGCGCAGGCGCTGGTCGGCGTCGGGCATGGGAAAGTACACGAGCGACTGGAAGCGGCGCGCGAAGGCCTCGTCGATGTTGGCCTTGAGGTTCGTCGCGAGGATCACCACGCCCGGGAAGTCTTCCACCCGCTGCAGGAGGTAGGAGACTTCCTGGTTCGCGTGCCGGTCGTTCGAGCTGGACGTCTCGGTGCGCTTGCCGAAGAGCGCATCCGCCTCGTCGAAGAAGAGGATCCAGTGCCGGTTCTGCGCCTGGTCGAACACGTTGGCGAGATTCTTCTCCGTCTCGCCGATGTACTTCGAGACGACCATCGAGAGGTCGATCCGGTAGACGTCCGCCGCGGCCTGCTTGCCGATCAGCGTGGCGGTCAGCGTCTTGCCGGTGCCCGGCGGGCCGTAGAAGAGGCTGCGATAGCCGGGCTTGATCGACTTCGCGAGGCCCCATTCGTCCAGCAGCGCCGGGCCGTGGCGGATCCACGCATTGATGGCGCCGATCTCGTCCTGCACTTCGTGGGCGACGACGAGGTCATCCCATTCGAGGCGCGTCGTGATCCGCTTCGCGGGAAACGCGACGCCGTAGTCGGGCTTGCGGCGGTCGCCCGACGTGAGCCGGTGCAGCGCCTCCACCGTGAGGCGCAGCGCGCCGCTGAAGAACGGTTCCTCGCCGTCGGCGTGCTCCACGCGGAGCATGTCGCGCGTGCGGAAGTAGTGATCCTCCTCGAAGAGCTTCATCACCTCGAAGCGTGCGCGGAGGTCCTCGCCGGCGATCAGGAAGGCGGCCGTCTCGCAGGTCGGGAGGAAGCCGCCGTGGCTCTTGCCCTTCCAGCCACCGAACTCCGTGAAGCCGCGATCGAGATTGCGGTTTCTCACGTAGAGAAGATCGAGCACCTGCGGCCGGATGTGCGGCACCAGGGCCAGCATGAGCAGCAGGCGTTCGTCGAACCCCATCGCCTGCTCGTGCACGACGGCGGCGTACTCCGACGGGTCACCGGTCAGATCGGGGGGCGTCAGGTCGTGGATGTCGGCCACGGCCGCAGGCTGCTCGAAGTGGAGCGCGATGCGCGCCTCCAGCACGCGCTCGAACCAGTCGAGTTCGGCGGCGAGCGTGACGGCGTTGGCGTGCACGGGATCCATGGTCGTCAACGCCAGTCCACGTGGAGCACGCGGTCCATCCAGGGCAGCCGCAACGTCGCGATGCTCCACGGCAGACGGTCCAGCAGCATGTCGAACGCGCGCGGCTCGACCAGGAGCTTCCAGGCATCGCGTTCCAGCGTGATGCGGCCTTCGCGTTGCAGGAACGACTCGCGCATGCCGGCCACGGAGGTGTGGCCGATCGCGGTCCAGTTGCCGATCATCCCCGCGATGAGGCCGTCGACCGCCTGGCGCTCCGCGTCGGTGAGCGCGATGTCGCGCGGCACCGGCCGGTCGAGCGGTACGCCGCAGAGAAGCTTGTTGAGGATCAGCAGGTGCTCGGGCGGCTCCGCCTTCCCGTCCACCAGGAACTGCAACACGTGGATCGCGCGCGCGGCGGCAGCCTCGTCGACGAACGCGTTGCCGTTGAGCAGGCCCAGCATGCCGAAGAGTCGTGGCAGGTAGGGTGCGGCGATCACCATGCCCGCGTTCGCGATCTGCAGCGCTTCGCCGGGCGCGGGCAGGGACGATGCGATGCTGGTCGTCTCCGGGCGGAGCGGTGGTTCGACGCGCTCGCCTCCGTCGGGGGCGAGGGCCGCGAGGATCGCGTTCACGCGCCCGCGTTCCGATGCGAGGTGGTCCTCGCGCAGCCTGTCGATCGCGCGGCTGCGCCAGCGGCCGAGCCGGATCGAAGGCAGCCGGGCCGCGATGCTCGCGAGCAGGCCGCGCACGAACTCGCTGAGGCGGAACGACCGACCCTCGGCGACGAGGTGCTCGAACACGAAGCGCCACCGCAGCTTGCGCAGGTCCGCGCCGGTGATGCCGATCCCGGCGTCCGCGCAGGCGTCGGCAACGATCTCCGCGCAGCGCCGGGCCTCGCCGAAGGGACCCGGGCGGAGCAGCGCGAGCACGCGCAGCAGCGTCGGCTCCGGCAGTACGTCGACGGTGCGCTCGATGGTGTGACGGTCCTCGAGCAGGCGGTCGAACAGGCCGCGCAGCGCCGTGGGTGACGACTGCAGTAGACGCTGCACCCGCGCGTCGGTGCGCGCCGGATCCTCGGCGGCGATCGTGCGGCCCCGGGCCAGCGCCACGGCGACGCGGGTGAGGTCCGCCACGGTCGGATCGACCCTGGGCAGCGGCGTCGGGCGACCGGGTGCCGGTGGCTGCTGCCTGCGTGTGCCGGCAGGCCTGGCGTGGAGCGGCGCATTGGCGGCGCGTGGACGGTCCGGTGCTGCGGGGCGTGGGCGGCGCGACGGGTCGGAGGTCGTCTGCGAGGTCTCGGGCCGTCGCGCGCGCCCTGGCTTCGCCGGTGTATAGCCGGGCGGCCGACCGCGTGACGTCGGCAAGGGCAGGTCGGCATCGCTCGCTAGGCTCCGCAGCAGCGCGAGCATCTCCTGCGGCACCCCCGATGTCTCCGGAGACATCGCGAGTGCGTCGAGCAACGTCGCCAGAACCTCGGCGTAGTGGAGGTTGGAGTCGGCTGCCATCCGGCGCACGAGGTTGCCGAGGTACATCCGGTTGTTGAACGTGCTGCCGCGCTCGGCGAGCAGGTACGCCAGGGTGAACTCCCGCACGTGGCGCGCCCGCTGGGCCGGCGCACCCACGCCGCGGCCCGGATCGAAGCGTCCGGGATGGTGCAGGACCTCCGACAGGAACGGCGCACCGGCCGGTGCGAAGAGCCGCACGACGTCGTCGACCATCGGCGCGGTGAAGACCTGCTCGATCGCCCGGGGAGCGCCCTTGGTGCTCACCATCCGCCGCAGTGCCGTGCGCAGTGGGGCCGGGTGCTCCGCGACCATCCGGGTCCAGGTGTCGTCACCCGCGTCTACCGTGCCGCGGGCGAGCCAGCGCCCGAGCTGCTGTTCGATCGCGTCGATGGTGCCGGGTGTCCCGACGCTCGCCGGTGCCGGCGCGTGCTCGGCCGGTTCGGCGGGCGGCGGCCATTGCTCGGGCGGGTCCTGGTCCACCGCCGAAGCTTCTGCGCCATCGGTGATCCGAAGCGCCGGTGCCGGTGGGGCGGCAAGCCCCTGCAACATCGCGAGGATCGCGCGCGCGGCGTGGTCGGCGGTGACCGTGCGCTTGGCGCGCTCGATGACCTCGGCCAGCATCGTCGAAGCCGCCACGCCCGCGCGGTTGGCGCGATCGCGGACGATCGCTTCGAGGCAGCCGGCGCGGTCGAAGCGCGGTTCGGCGTCGAGAACGAGATGCCCCAGCACCGTGAACCAGAGCGATCGCACGGCCGCTTCGGGATCGTCGCCGAAGGGATCGAACCAGCCTGGACGCTTCGTGACGGCATCGAGGAAATCGCTGTGCGCCGGGGCGAGCAGCCGCGCGAGGTCGCGCAGCATCGACATCGGCAGATGCGTGGCCATGCGGCGGCGATGCCTGGCCGAGAGGCCGTGGCGCCGGAGCGCAGCGGTCACCATCGGCGCGTGCTCCCGCAGCAGCAGCGGCCAGTGCGCGGACACGGCGTTGGCATCGCCGCGGGTGAAAGCGGCGGACAGAGCGTCGGCCCATCGCGTCGCATCGCGTGGCGCAGGCGTCGGCATCGCGCCCTCGCCGGCGTCGTCCGCCTGCCCGTCGCCGCGATCGTTCGCGGCGCCGGGCCTCCCGGTGGGGTGGCGCGCCGTCTCCCTTCCGAGGGCTTCGTGCAGGGCCTGATGGGCCTGCCGGCGACCATCCGTCGGCATCGGCATGGACTGCAATCGGGCGACCGCGGCGCGGACCTGCGCTGCGGTGCCTGCGTGTGTGCCTCCCAGTTGCCGTGCGACCCGTTTGAAGGCGTCCCGCACCAGCGCGTCGACGCGCGTGGTCGACGCACCGGGCGACAGCAGCGCGAGGAGGATCGCCTCGTCCACGGCACGCCCGACAGCCGCTTCACCGGCGCCGGACTTCGTGTCGGTGAAGGCGCCGCCGAGGAAATCGGTCAGGGCCGCGATCCGGTCGGGTGCCATCCGGGCGAGATGTGCCATCAGACGCGCCGCGACGCCTGTGCCGCACTGCTGGACGAGGCGTCGCACCGCGCGGTCGCGATCGGGCGAGTGCCGAAGCCAGTCGGTGAATGCGCTCGCTTGGGTGTGCAGCATCTCCCACGCGAGCGCGGTCGGGTCCAGCGTGGCGCCCGCGGCGGCATGCCAGGGCAGGCGCCCATGGGTCAGGAAGTAGGTGAAGCGTTCGAGGTCCGAGCGCGCCAGCGAGAGTACGCGGGGGGCGTCGGTGGCGGTCGACGGGTCTTCGGACGGGGTTCGCGCGAGCGCGAGCAGGAGGCCTTCGCGGAAGCGTCGTTCGGCCTCCGCGGTCGAGACGTCCGCGGGCAGCGCGCCCAGATCGACCTCGATGCGTTCGTAGCGTCGCACTTCGCCGGGCCCGCAGCAATCCGCGAAGACCTCCTCCGCCACGGCGAGCAGATGGCGGCTCACGAGTGTCTCCCACCGGGGCTGACCGTCGAACGCGGCCGCCTCGTCGGGGAACGCGAGTTCCAGTCGCAGTTCGTCGATGACGTGGCGCTCACGCATGAGGCGTCCCCGGGGTCGCATCGACCCCCTTGCGCATCAGGAACTCGGCCACCGCGCGGCCGGCGACGTCCGCTTCGACGAGCGTACGCGCCCGGGTGCGTGCATCGGGGTGCCGTTCGGCCTGGCAGGCCGCGAGCTTCGTTTCCAGCCAGCGCTCGTAGCGGTCCTCGAACGACACCATGTCGGCGTATCCCAGCCACAGGATGCCGGGCAGCACGTGGGCAGGGCAGTTGATCTGCACGGTCTCCTCCGCCAGTCGGCGGAAGCCGGCGGTCTGTCCGCGGGCCGTCCAGGCCGGGAGGACGACGGTGAGGCGCAGCGAATGGAACGCGGGCGCGATGGGGGAGACGCCGTCGGGCAGCCGGCGCGACGGACGCAGCAGCACGTGCTCCACCACGTGCATGCCTTCGCTCTCGACGTTGAGATGCACGAGAAAGCGGCGGAGGTGGTTCGCGGCGCGGTTCGCCGCGGCGATGGTGTCGTAGCTGCCGAGGATCCACCACCGCCGCGCCTGCTCCGGTCGGAAAAGGAGCGGGAAGCCGGAGGTGCCGCCGGTCCGGCCCACGCGGTAGTTGGCGAGGTCCACCCCGTGGCGCAGCAGGGCGAGGCTCACGCGCGTGCCGGCGAGTCCCAGCAGACCGTGATGCGTGCGGAGCGATTCGAACGTGTGCGCCGGCTCCGCGCCGCCGGGCGGCAGGCGTGGCTCCACCGGGACGCGCTGCAGCACCTCGCTCTGTTCGTCCACGACGATGGAGACGCCGCCCACCAGCGGGTCGGCATCGCGATCCGAGGTGGCGCCCGCATGGATCTCGACCGCGGCCTCGCGGAGCGCCCGCGTGAGCGGCCGGCTGTGCTGGTGCCGGAATCCGAGCAGCAGGCTGGACCGGAGCTGGAAGCCCGAGACGTTGGCCTCCCCCTCGGCTGCGTCGTCGTCGGCATGGCGGGGCGGAATGCCGGTCGCGGCACGCGAGCCGGCCGGGGCCGGGGAGGGCGGCGTGCCGCCGGTGTCGCGGTCGGGCGCGACATCCCAGGAGGCTGCGCTGTAGTCGAAGCCGCTGCCGCGATTGCGGCCGATGTGCAGGATGTGACCGAGATACGCGAGCTTGTTGGCGAGCAGCATCTCCTCCAGCTCGGCCGGCGCGTAGTAGCAGGCGAGCTGCCGCAGCGTGTTCTGCGTGTACGTCTCGCCGTGCAGAGCGAGCAGGTGATCGAGCACGCGGTGCCGGCGGCCGTGGAACGCGTCGTGACGCGCGCGGCTGTCGGGCGTCGCGAGGTTCTCCTCCGGCGTCCCGGCGAGCAGCGCGCCGAGGCCCGGCACGATGTCGTCGCCCAGCGGCTGCCACCAGTACGTTCGACGGACATCGCTCCGCGCCGAGAAGAGATCGCGCAGGTGATGCAATTGGGCGGCACCGTCGGCGATGATCTGCTCGAACATCGCGAGGTAGGTCTTCAGCTGGGCCGCCATCGCCCGCGCCTCCGGCGTCGCCGAGGCGGGCAGGCCGTGGGCGTTGATGCCGTACACGGCCGGGAAATGATGCTGGATCGAGAAGTACCGGCGCAGGTCGCGATGCGTCCCCGACGGCGGCGGCACCAGGGTCGAGATGTCCTGAAGGCCATGCCTCCCCGCCTCGCGCCCGGTGCGCAGATCGAGGTACTTCTCGCGCACCTCGGGTGCCGACACCGCGACTGTGCTGCCCGCGCGGATGAGGCGCAGATGCTCCGTCATCTGCGCGTCCGACGGAAGCCGGAGCCGCAGCGCCTCCTCGCGCAACGCCCAGCGGATCGAGCCGCCGGTCGCCGGCTCGTTCCCCTTCGCGATCGCAAGGTGCCGCACGGCACGCACGCCCTCGATGGTGCAGAGCCGGGCCACGAGGTCGCCGACGAAGAGATCGTCGCGATCCGCATCGCGCAGGGCCGCGGGGGCGATGACGCCACGGCGCGTGTGGGAGGCATCGAGGATGTCGTCCAGCGATGCGCCACCGGACAGCGCCGTCTGGAAGGAGCGGAAGGCGACAGTGCCCGCGATCGCGCGTGCGCACTCGTCGAGGATGTCGGCCAGGATGTCCTCCGGCGATCGTGCGCCGCCGATCTCGAAGGCGCCCTGGAGATGGCAGTCCACCGCGGCGACGCTCGTCACCTCGTCGATGTCCTCGCACAGGTTCCGCTGCCGGCGGTACAGCGCGCGGGCCGCGTGGCGTGCCGCGGCGCGGACGGCGTCGTCGTTCACCTGCTCGGCATGCTCGAGTGCGATGCGGAAGAGTCCGTTCACCCCGGCCGACGGACCGCTTTCCGGCGTGTCGGTGCCGACCCAGGCGTTGTCGAGGGCATCGAGCGTGTCGAGCAGCGCGCGTCGATAGTCCGCGATCGTGGTCGGCCGGCACGGGAACACCTGCGCCGGACCGTGGAGGGCGAGCGCCGAGAAGTCGATGCGGTCGTCGGGCCCGGCAAGGTGATCGGCGATCGGGAAGCCGATGCGGTACACGAGATCGGTGAGCGCGTAGCAGAGCTGCTCCAGGATCGTGACGCCCGGATCGTGCAGGTTGTAGTCGGACCACGTCCTGCCGCTCAGGGCCTGGACGCGGCGCACGCCCTCGCCGCGCAGACCGTCGAAGCTGACGGGCGAGGCCGGCCCCGTACGGCGCCGGATGCTCTGGCGCCGGCCCGAGGGCGGCGTCGTGCCGGAGGGACGCGGGGCCGTGGCCATCGTCAGCGCGCCGGCGGGGCCGAACCCTGCATCGTCGGATCGAACCAGAGCCGGGTGATGAAGAACTGCACGCGCACGCCCTCGCCGTACGGGCACCGCGTGCGCAGCATCAGTCGGTATCGGGCATCGCGGCCGCTCGTCCCCTCCCAGCGCAGTTCGATGCGATCGCAGCGGCTGCCGAAGTGCGCCACGGTCTCGCGGATCCGCCGCCGCGGGCGGAAGAGATCGAGCAGGCCGCGCGCCGGATTGAAGGTGTTGAGGGCGATCGCGTGGAGCAGCGCGTAGCGCCCGGCACCCTGGCGGTCGCCGACGCCGGCCATGACCTCGAAGGCGTGGCAGCCCCGCAGCCAGCCGCTGATGTCGTGCCACTGGCCGTCGGCGAGCACCGGACCTTTCTCGTAACCGGAATCCTCCTCGGCCTGGTCACCCGTCGGGGCCTCGGGTTCGTAGCCGCCGAGCCGACCCGCACTGCGGATGACGCCGTTGACGTCGAGCGCGTGACGCGGGGTGTCGGTGCCCACGCCCACCCGGCCGAGCGGGTCGAGCGCGAGCACGCAGGGGCCGGCCTGCTCGACCGATTGCGCACCGAAGACGAGTCGCTTGCCGGTGCCGTCGTTCGTATCGCTGCCGTACGCGATCGACCACTGCGCATTGTGCGGATCGCGCTGCGTGTAGAAGCTCACCAGGGCGTTGGCCGCGCCGAGGGCGGTGATCTCGACGCCGTTCTCGGGCGACTTGCGATAGCCCTCGTCCACCATGTTGAGCGACGAGTCGATCAGATCACCGAAATGATCCTCGGTGGGCAGGCGTCCGGCGCGGAAGTAGTTGCGCAGGGTCGCGCGGTTCTGTCTAGCCATCGCGCGCTCCACCCACGACGAAGGTGCTGCCGATCTCGAGTCCGGCGATGCCCGTGGCCGAGGCCGCGTCGTGCGTCGAGTCGGTCATCGGCTCCAGGGCGTGGAGGCGCGCGGGCAGCGCGATGCTCCACGGAAAGCGCGGACGCAGCGTGCCGGGGACGACGTCGCTCGGTTTGCCGGTCCAGAGGCCGGTGGCGGTCATCTCGTGGTCGATCCGCGCGGAGTCGCCGAGCCAGTGGTCGCCCTCGTCGGCCTCAGCCACCTGGAGCAGCGACACCCGGGCGACGGAGGCCACGTAGTCGAACTCGCGGATCCAGGCCTCCACCTCCTCCTTGCGCAGGTTCCAGTCGAACTGGGCACCGGCGCCGTCACCGCGCCAGGGCGACAGGCGTTCGATGATGTCGGCGTTCAGCCGCTGCAGATGGAGGCCGCTCTGCGCACCCGCCCGGAAGCGCACGGCGCAGCGCACCTGGATGCGCTCGTACGTGGCGTTGCGCACGACGATGTCGGCGAACGGCGAGGCGCGCTCCGCGACGAACGCCTGGATGCGTTCCAGCTCGGTCGCGTTCATCTTCGGCGCCCGGGTCCCGCCGGTCGAGCCGCGCTCCGGATGCGGAATCACGACGACGAGGACGCCGCCCGGCCGCGGCCCGAGGGTGTCGCCCGCCATGCTGGCGAAGCACTTCACCTTGAACACCTTCGGAAAGCGTTCGAGCACCAGGCGTTCGTAGTCCCAGTGCACCATCGCGCGGTTCTTGTGCCGCAGCCGCTCGCCGGTGCGGCAGCGCACCTGGAGTTCCGTCTCCATCGGGCGTCCGCCGAACGACGCGCCGATCTGCTCCGCGCTCGCGAGTCCCGGCACCGAGACGCGCGGACGGGCCTCGGCACCGTCCCGCGCCGTCTCGGCGGGGTCGGCCACGGCCTCCGGGTCGCGCGTGCACCGCACCGCCTGGGCGTGGACCCCATGGAGACCGGCCACGCTGTCGAGGCGGTCGCTGGCGGTCAGGCGCAGCCAGAAGAGGTCCGACGGGAGCACCGTGTTGTTCCGGTCGATGTCGTCGGGGATGTCGAGGTGCACGATCCCCGACGTGAGGAAGCCCTGGGTCGTGTCGGACACCACGCGCGCCGGCGCGAGTGGGCGCCAGCGGTTCGACGCGAGGTACGACCACTGGAAGCGCGGGCGCCCGCGTCGGTCGGGCCGGCGGCGTGCGGTCTCGTCGCGCAGGTGGAACATCAGGGACAGCGGACCGGCGAGCGACCCGGCGCGGAGCCCGATGAACAGATTGCCGTCCGCGTCGTAGCGGGGCAGCGGCCCGGCCGGGACGCCGCGGATCGCCGGGTAGATCTCCTCCACGCCGAACGGATGCACGAGGAAGATCTGATCGTCCGTGCCGCCGCGCTCCTCCGGGATCTCGTGCGCGAGATTCATGCTGCTGCTCGCGCGGTAGTCCACCGTGAGGCGCTCGATCAGCGGGGTGTACGGGCCGTTCGGCAGCGGCAGCGGATGGCGCCGTTTCGCGTTGGCCGTCACGACGCGCGTGAGGAGCCCGGGATACTCGCGATGTCCGAAGGGGTCGGCGGGCTCGCTCAGTTCGAGCCGGAAGAAGCCGGCCCGTGCCCCGAGATCGAACTGGAACGATTCGCCTTCCGGCAAGGCGCGCGATGTCCGGAAGTGATTGCGCAGATCCGTCGCAGGCACGTCGAGCGTGGCGTGGCGCGGCACGCGGCCATCGTCGGCGTCCGCGGCGAAGAGCGGCATCGAACCGGCGCCGCCGTTGCGGGGCTCCCATCGGCCATCGCGCAGGATCGTCATCTCGGCCTGCTGGCTCCGGTTGTGGAACGTGCCGGGATAGCCGCGGTAGTGCGCCGCGAATCCGCCATCGTCCTCGGGAAGCTGGCCCCACTCGACGTTGAGCGACACTGCGGTGAGCGGCTTCCGGGCGAGCTCCGGGCTGCCGAACACGAGATACGAACCGCGGGCCGGGAGGGGACCGAACGGATTGAACGCCTTCGACGGATCGAGCCGGCCGAAATTGTTGTGGAGCACGAGGTCCCGCACCCCGCGCACCTCCACGTCGATGCGGACGGCCACGAGCACGAGATCGGCGAGTGCCGAGTACGGAAAGAGCGAGCTGCCCTGGCGCAAACGCAGGCGGACGACCGGCAAGGTCGTGCGCCATCCGCCGCCGTGCACCGCGTCGACGTAGGGCACGACGGACGGGGCGTCCGGACGCAACCGGAACACGACGGTAAGATCGCTCCGGCCCCGGGCGTCGATGCCGGGTTCGGCACCAAGCACGAAATCGTCCGCGGGCGAGAACCAGCCGTCCGTGCCGGTGAGCCGCACCTCAGCGAGGTTCACGAAGAGCTTGTTGAAGAGGTAGTCGCGCACCGGCCGCTTGCGGCCGCGCAGGCAGGCCATGACGTCGGCGCGATCGGGTGCGGCGACGTCCTCCGCCTTGCGTCGCTGCGGCAGTCGGGGCGGGATCCGCGGCCGCGGAACCCGGCGCAGGGCGGCCTTCAGCGCGCGGATGTCCTCGGCGCCGAGCGTGTTCTGGTCGATGAGCATCCACCGGCAGAAGAGCTGGCCGAAGCGGGCGAAGAACTCGGGTTCCGAGTCGGTGTGGAGCAGTCGCTGGACCAGGTAGGCGCTGTAGAGGATCGGCACGGTGTACAGCGCGCGCTGCGCCGCGAGGCCGCCGGGCATCACGTCGAAGCCGTTGACGAGCAGTTGCACCTCGATGCGGGCGTCGCGTGCCGCCTCGAATCGGAGATCGAACGCATCGCGCCCCGGTCGCCCGAGCCGTTGATGCAGTGCACGCCGGACGCCGGCCCGCAGGCGGATCGGCAGTGCTTCCCGGCTGCGGATAACCACCTGCCCCGGCGAGGTCGAGAGACTGTGCCGGAGCGTCCAGGCCTGCTCGTCCGTGAGCGCGCCGATCCTGCGGATGAGGACGTCCGTCGCGATCCGCGGCGCAGCCCCCTCCGCCAGGGTGCGGGCCGTGGGGGACGCCGTGGCGCTGCGCGCGCCCTGCGACTCCAGTTCCGCGAAGCGCGTGAACAACCGTTCGAGGAGATCCGGGAAGCTGCCCGGCACCCCGCCGGCGGACCCGTCCTTCGAGAACCGCAGGACGGCCTCGGTGGCGCCGCCATCGCGATCGGCCGGCTGCTGGAATTCGAGCGCGATGCGTACCTCGCGCTCCCCTTCGGCGAGCAGGAGCAGGGAACTCGCGAGTGCCAGACCGACCTCGGCATCCTCGGCGCCATGGACCCCCGCCCGCGGGCCTGTGCCGCCGAAGAGCGGTCCGTGGCTGTGGCGTGCCGCCGCGGATCCGTCTTCATCCAGCACGCGCTGGGCCTTCGCCCGCGTCACATACCCCAGCTCCCGTTCCGGCGAGATGAGAGGATCCCGCTCCATCCGCAACGTGTAGAGCGCCGCGACGGTGGCGTCGGTGATGGCGAGCGCCTCGTCGGTCCGGTAGAGAAGCTCGCGCCCCTGACTGTCCTTGTCGATGGCGACCGGCGTGCCCGCGGGCAGGATGACGTCCCCCTCCATCCCGGGCACGCGACGGCACACCACGTGCACGCTGTCCGGTTCGGCAGGGCGCGGCGCCATCCGCAGGCAGTCGCGATAGTAGAAGTCGGTGTGCCGCGCCGTGAACGTGTTCATCTGCTCCTGGATCGTCCCGTAGAGCTGCAGGAACGACAGGAAGAGGGCGGCCGACGGCTCGTGGCCGTCACTCGCGAGCGTCTGGGGGAGGTCCGCCAGCGCGCGCTTCCGCAATTGGGCGATGGCATCGAGGAACGTGAAGAACACGACCCGGGTGCGGCTGCGTCCGTCGCTTGCCGTCGCGGGCGGTGGCGCATTGTCGGGCAGCGTCCACATCGGATCCAGGCGCTGGGCGAAGCGCGTCACGCCGGCGTCGTCTGCCGCCTGCGCGAGGGTCCATTGCAGCAGGCCCGCAAGGCGTTCCGAGACGAGCCGGTGGATGTGCGCACACAGCGCGACGCACGCGGGCCGGTCGACCACCGCCAGTGCCCGGTGCCATTCGTCGATCCGATGGGCGAGCGCGAGGATGCGCAGCGTGAGCAGCGCAGGTGCACTGGCCTCGAGGGCGTTCAGGAACTCCTCGCGCAGGCGATCGACGTCCACGCTCACGATGCGCGCGAGGACGAACGCGTCGTCCTGCTCGAACCAGCGGTCCCAACGGCCGCCGTCGCGATTGCGCAGGTCGCGGAACACGAGATGCCGCGATGCCGTGGCCGCGTTCTCGACGAGGTCCGGGAGGCTGCGCTCGTCCACCCGGAAGTACCGGGTGTCCGACGGATCGAGCGCGACCGGCAGCCGCTCGTTCTGGGCGGTGCCGGGGTTCGCCTGCCAGCGCGGGCGCGTGTTCACGGGGTGGGGATCCTCGACATCCGCATCAGGCCGACAGGCGGTCCAGCCCCGCCTGGTTGCCTTCGGTCAGATAGAGCGGGAACACCATGTTGGCGCGCGAGTTCGTGGTGCGGACGGTGTAGTCCAGCCGCAGCCGCAGCACGCCGTCCGGCATGCCTGCGGTGTCGACCTCGATGTGGTCCAGCGTGATGCGCGGCTCGAAGAAGAGGACGGCCCGCCGCACGATGTCGCGGATCTCCGTGATGGTGCTTTCGTTCATGTGTTCGAAGACCATCTGCTTCAATCCGCAGCCGAACGTCGGATGCATCACGCGCTCGCCGGGAACGGTGGAGAGCAGGATGTGGAGGCTCTGCGCGATGTCCTGCTCGCGCGACACCATCACCGCGGCGCGCGTGTGCGGGTCGAAGGCGGGCGGAAAGCTCCAGCCGGTGCCCAGGAACGTGCGGTCGGTGTCGTCCCGGACGCTGGCGGTCGTGCCGTCGGTCATGTCGAAGTCCATGGGGTCACGTCTCCTCTCGCGGGGTTCAGCCGCCGATCATCACGGTGAAGCAGCCCAGCACGATGCTGCCGCCGTGGGCTGTCGTGTCGCCGATGCGGGCGGCTGGCTTGTTGCCGATCATCACCGTCGCAGACCCCTTCGCGATCGTGTCGGGCGGGCCCACACAGACGGCGTTGTCACCGACCACGGCGGCGGGCAGCTTGCCGATCAGCACGGTCGGGACACCCGGGCCGATGACCGGCCCGCCCACGTGGGGGATCGGCGGCAGACCCGGGGTCACCATCGGACAGGTGTGCAGATCGGTGATGCGGGCGGCAGGAGGCATCGCGCGGGTCTCCGGGTCGGGTTCAGTTGATCATCACCATCGCGCCCTTCACGGTCGTCTGACCGGCGGCGGACAGTTCGGCGCTCGCTGCGCCCTTCGCCACGAAGCCCACCTGCGCCTCGTGGTTCACGTTGAGGCCGGCGGTCTTCACGTCGGCCTTCGAGGAGATCGAGATCGCATTCACGGCATCGATCGTGATGCCGCCCTTCGCGGTGATCTTGATGTCCTTCGGGCTGTCGAGCGTGATGCCGCCGGTGCCCAGCTCGACCTTGTTGTTGTTCTGGTCCTGCACGAGGATCGACTTGGCGTCATCGCTCAGCACGATCTTGTTGTTCCCCGGCGTGGTGATCGTGATGACCTTCTTGTCGTCGTCGAACTCGATCTTCGTCTTCGATCGCGTGACGATCGCCTTCGTGTTGTTCTCCGCGGTCAGCGCGTAGGGCGGCGCGCGTTTGCTGCTGTACAGACTGCCGAGGATCACCGGGTGCGACGGGTCGTCGTTGAAGTAGCCGAGCACCACCTCGTCGCCGATCTCCGGGAGGAAGAACGCCCCGAATCCCGAGGAGCCGTAGAAGGTGGCGAGGCGCGCCCAGACCTCGTCGGTCGCGGCCTTCATCACCGGGACCGACACCTGCACGCGCTGCTCACCCTCGGGGTCGGCATCGAGCTTCTTCACGATGCCCACCTGCAGTCCGCCGACGCCGGGCAGCCAGCCCGACGCCGCGGGTGCCATCACGTCCGAGCGCTCGGTGATCCACTGCGCCGGGAGGCCGAAGGACACCTCCGTGATCCACTCGCCATCGGCGATCTCGTGGCGCACCGCGCCCACGAAAACGTTGCCCGAGAAGCGGGTGCCGACGCCGGCGAGTTCGATGAGCGTTCCGACGTCGGCGCGGGCGCTGCCCTGGAACTTCATGCGTCCCTGCAGACGGGCGAGTCCCGACTTCACCTGCTGGGCCTTGGCCCAGCTCGAGAGCGATGCGGACGTGAGGGGTACCGCCGAGTGAAGCTCGTAGCGGGCAAGGCCGACGACGTCGGCCAGCGTTGCCGATGTGAGGTCACCCTGGGTGTTCAGGGTGACCGGGGCCGATTCCGCCTCCGCCACCTTCTGGCTCTTGAGGTCCCATCCGGTCGCGCCCACGGCGGCGAATTGCGTGCGGGCGTCGATGTCGCCGTGGAACTCCATGAGGTCGACGCCGTAGCCCACGGACAGGACCGGTTCGGACGACGCGGCGGGAGCCTTCACGCTGACGGTGCCATCGACCACGATCACGAGTTGCCCGTTCGCCTCGGCGCGCGCCAGCATGAAGTCCCAGTCGGTGCAGTAGTACTGCACCAGCTCCTTGTGGCTCTCGGTGGTCGCCTCGACGTCGGCGGTGAGCGCGTAGGCTCCGATCAGCGCGGCGACGATGTCGCTGTCCTTCTTGTCGATGTAGTTCGCGTTCTTACGCCCGATGGTCATGGCGACCGCCTTGTCGCGGCACTCGATCACGAGCCGGCTCTGGTTGGCGCCGGTGATCTTGATGCCGTGCCGGATGACGATGCCCTCGAAGATGACGCTGTTCGTCGAGTCGTAGCCGGCCGAGATGGAGATCGTGGCGCCGGGCTGGAAGGTCGCTGCACCACTGAGATCGAAGGACTGCTGCGCGATGTTCCCGTCGTTCAGGACGATGCGCGCGACCGGCACCGTGTTGACCGTACGCGACACCTCCACGGAGACGATCTCCACACTGTCGGCGAGCGCGCTGCCGTTGCTCGAGATGGCGATCGTCACGACGCCATCGGCGCCCTGGGCGGGAGAGGTGGGCATCGCTATTCGAGCGGCGGGAAGTGCAGCTTGGCGCCCGGCTTCAGATCGCGGAACTCGAGCAGGCCGTTGAAGCGCGCGACGTCGGGGTAGTACGACGGATCCCCGTAGATCGATGCGCAGAGAAGCGGCAGCGTGTCGCCTTCGCGGACGAGGACGATGTGGCTCAGGTCCGGCGACGAGCGGTTCGAGACGAGCTGCTCCTCGCTCTTGCTCATGGACCCCACGAACTGGAGATCCACCTTCGCGCGAAGCGGTGCGCCGCTCGCCTTGAAGAGCGTGTACTGCGTCGACATCGTCGTCATGCGACCGAAGAAGATGAGCGACCCCCACAGCAGGCGCACGCGCCCCGGTTCGTGGGTCTCGCCGTCGTACTGGTAGACGACGGCGAGCATGTTGTTCATCTGCGTCTTGACGTCGGCGGGCGCGGTGCCGGCCGTGGAAGCGGGAACCGCACCGGTGCCGTCCAGCACGAGCGAGAAGCTCACCTTGTCGGAGTTCACCGCGCTGAACTTGTTGTCCGAGCCGATCTGCCCGAGCGTCTTCTGCGGGCTGTACTCGATCGAGTACTCCTGCTTGAACTCGGCCGGGTTGATCATCACCGAGAACGTCTTCGACCGGTCTATCGTCACCGAGCCGCCGGCCGCGATGTTGTAGCGGGTCATGGTGAGCCGCGTCTTCTGGTCGGGCATCTGATGTCCTGGTTGGCCTGATCCGGGCGGCAGCCTCGGCGCCGCCCGCTTTTCATCGTCCCCGCGTCATCGTTCCCGCGACATCGCCGCCGGGTCGCCTTCAGCGTTCGCGACCTTCCTGCAGCCGCTCCCGCAGCCATTCCTTGCACTCGGTGAGGATCTCGCCCTTCAACCGTTCCATCGTCGCCGCGGCCCGCTGCTCGTCGAGTGGCTGGGACGACGGGCGCCGGGTCTCCACGGACGAGCGGATCACCATCTGTCGCACCTCGATCGTCACGGAGTCAGATCTCCCGCATCCAGTACGCGTAGGCGAGCTCGATGGTCTCGACGGCCACCTTGTTCTCCTCCGCGTTGAACGCCCCCAGCTCCCAGCGGACGGGATACGCGTTCGCGAACGTCCAGCCGTGCAGCGGATTGCGTTCGGCGTCGAGCAGGTGCACGTGGACCAGCTTCGGCTCGATCCCGGAGAGCCCGCCCACCATGGTGTCCTGGCACCACGTGACCAGTTCCGAATCGATCGGCGCGATGCCGCGCTTCAGCACGAGGTTGTTGTGCGTCACCTTCTTCGGGAGCACGTGGACGAAGGCGTTCTCGCCACCCTCGACCACTTCCTCCGTCTCGATCTTCGCGCCGATGCCGCTCACTTCCTGGAACGAGGCATCCGCGGCGGATCCGATGCCGCCGAAGGTCACCTTGAAGTGGAACGCCGCCGGCGGGTACGTGATCATCCGTTGGCGACCGTGAGGCCTTCGTGGGCGATCTCGATGGACTCGACCGCCACCTCGTTGCCGTCGGACTTGAGATCGGTGCCGGTGATCTTCGTGGGCCACGCGTTCGCGAGGGTCCAGACCATGGTCGGTGCACCGGCCTCGTCCAGCAGGCTGATGGTCACGGGAATGCGCTTCACCGTGTTCATCTTGATCTGGTTGAACCAGTCCCAGAACTTGTTATCTTTGGAGAAGACGCCCTTCTTCATGGTCACGTTCCCGTACTTCTTGATGCCGGGCATCTTGATAACCGAGAACGCAGGACTGTCGCCGTGCCGGTACTCGATGGGCTGGGCCTCGACGTCGAGACCCGAGACCTCCTGGAAAGACATCACCGCGGAATCCCACTTCACCTCGAAGCGGAACTTCGGGATGGGCCACACTGTGCCGGACTGTGCCGAGCCGTCGTCTGCCATGACTTGCCTCCAAGATTGATTGGTAGCGTTGCGCGTTCGCGCCGGCGCCTATCGGGGCGGGCCGACGCCGGATGATCGTCAGGACTTCTGCATCTGCTGCTGGAAGGTGATCTCGATGAATTCGGCCGGGCGGGTGATCGCCACCAGCACGGTCACGCGCAGGATCCCCTCGAGGATGTCCTCGGGCGTCATCGTCTCGCCGAGTCCGACGTGGACGCTGAAGGCATCGTCCGGCACCGCGCCCGCGAGTCCGCCGCGTTTCCAGACGCCGGTGAGGAAGTTGGCGATCATGCTTTTCATGGTCACCCACGTGTTCGCGACGTTGGGTTCGAACACGAGCGCCTTGGAGGCGAGGCGGATGGACTCCTCGAGCATGATCATCGTCCGGCGCACGTTGATGTAGCGCCAGTCGAGGCTGTTGCCGTCCAGCGTGCGGGCGCCCCAGACGAGCGTGCCCTCGCCGATGAAGCTGCGGATGGCGTTGATCGACTTGCCCTGCGCCGTGACGTTGAGGTCCTCCTGCTGCTCGCTGGAGATGCTCACCGTCGGCGACACGACGCTGTTCAGGCTCACGTTGGCGGGCGCCTTCCAGACCCCGCGGGAGTTGTCGACCATCGTGTACACGCCCGCCATCGCGGCACTCGGCGGCAGCACGTTGAGACGCTTGCGCATCTCCGCCAGCACGCTCACGAAGAACGGGCTGATGGTGGTCAGGCTCTTCGCGAGGAGGGCCACCTCGGAGAGCTTCTCCTTCTCGAGCGTCTTGATCTTCTCGACCTCGGCGGTCTGCTGCGCGAGCTTCGCGGGCGGCATGTCGTAGCCCGCCAGTTCCTGCTTGATGCAGTCGATGAGCGCGTCGAGGCTGTCGTCGTCGATGTTCGCGTAGCTCAGGTCCTGGTCCTGCACGATCGTCGTGTTGACCCACGGGTAGTACGCAGTGCCGAAGCCGAGGTCGTTGATGCCGATCGCGTCGCGGAAGCCGGCCACGCAGTCGGGCTGTGCGCTGCGATCCTGGTAGCCCTCCCAGATGTCGAGGATCGCGATGCGGTTCTTCATCACCTGGCCGCAGTGCAGGAGGGCGGCCTGCTGCACGCTGTCGCAGTCGGCCTTGGGCAGCAGCACTGCCTCGGGGATCACGACGATCGTGGGTTCCTGTTCCTTCTCGAGTTCCTTGATGCCGTCGGTCAGCGGCTTCGCCTCGATCTGGATGCCCGCGTCCTCCTTGTAGCCGCCCACCGAGACCACGTAGCACGGGCCGCCGCCGTTCTGGAAGAAGTGCAGCATGCTGTAGTAGAGGAGGTAGAAGCCGCGGGTCTGCGCGATGAGATAGCCCGTCTTGCGCGAGGTCATCGGCACGGCGTCACGCGCGGCGAGCGGGGTCGCGGCAGCGGCGGGCACGGCACCCGTGACCTTCGTGAGGCTGAAGCGCGTCAGCTCACGGGTCGGGCCGAACCCGAAGTACTGGTGGAACTCGGCCATCGAGGTGATGCGCCACGGCTTGTTCGTGAGCGAGTTGCCGCGGTTCTCGGCCTTCTCGGTGTAGCCGATGAACGCCGGCACCGCGGTGGCGACCTCGACCACGGAATTCGGGAAGGCGTTCTTCTCGACGATATACACGCCCGGTGTCTTCATCTGTCCCATGGGGTTTTCCTTCAGTGGCTGGAGGTTGAGCTGAGGGTTGCGTCAGAGGTTGACGTAGATCTCGGAGACCGTGACTTCACGGCCATCGACGGTGTCCTTCCCGAGCCGGGTCGGCGATGCGAGTGCCAGTCGCCTGACCAGCACGCGTTCACCGGCCGGCGTCGCCACGCGCAGCTGGAAGCGCTGTGTCGGGCGATCCCGCAACGGGATGGGAACCTTGGAGCGCAGCACCACCGCGCGCCTGTTGCCCGGCAGCACGGTCGGGGCGGCCGGTTCGAACTCGATTTCGCCGTCCGCATCGCGGATGGTCGGCAGGGCATCGGACGCACCGAGCACGTAGTACTTCCATACGGTGGTCCGCGCGTCGAAGGCGATGACCCACGTCGTCGATGGGTCGCCCTGGTGCACTCGCACGCGCACGAATCCGAGCGGCGGGGCGGCGAGGTCGCGCGGCGTCGTCGAGCCCAGCAGCTGCGGCGCGTCCAGGGCGACGCGATCGGTGGCGGCGACGGTGGCGCCCACGTGCAGGCGGCGCCCGGTGCCGGTGTCCGAAGGGGCCGCTGTCGCGGTGTCGAACCACAGCGTGGAGTGCGCATCCGCGCCGTCGAGGCGGGTGTAGTTGGCGAAGGCGGCGTCGGTGGCCACGAGGCGGAAAGTCAGATCGGCTGCGCCGTCGGATCCCGCGCGATCGGAACGGAAGATGGTGAGCGTGCCGGGGCCGTCGCGGCACAGCAGACCGAGGTTCGCGAGGCGGGTCCGGGTCTCCTCGACCGGCTCGAAGGCGACGGACGGGCAGGGCGCCTCACCGAAGAACGCGTGCCGCGCCTCGAGCGTGAAGGCGTGGGTCCAGCGCTCCAGCGTGCGGCTGCTCATGCCGGGCCCGCTGCCGTGTCGGAGGCGCTGATCGGCGGCGTCTGGCTGATGACGTCGCGCGCGTTGAACGTGACCATGCGCATCCTGTAGAGGATGGATGGCACGTACCGGCCGCCGAGGATGCCCCAGAGGTTGCTCAGGTCCGTGATGCTGAGGTTCTCGATGTCGAGCACGAGGCGATCGATGCGACTTTCGAGGTCCGGCGTGTTCGAGTGATCGAAGACCGGATTCCGCTGGAAGAAGCTCACCGAGTTGGAGAGAAACTTCAGAGCGTCCGGATAGTGCCGGCCGCTGAAGTTCGCGGCGACCATGAGCGACAGCGTGAGGTGCACCGAGGGGCTGCTGTCCGCCGAGCGCGAGAACCCGCCCGACCTCGCGGGCAGTGCGTTGAACGGCAGCGCTTCCTTCTCCACGTTCACCAGGAACACCAGCACCTTGTTCTCGGTGTCCGTCACGGCCGTGCCATCCAGTTCCGAGAGATTCGACGTCCGGACGATGTCGTAGGCGACATTGGCGTGGCGCTTCAGGAACTCGTTCAGGCGGCCGGCCACCTGGGTCACTGCCGAGTCGATCATCGCGCTTCACCGTCGCGGCTCACTCGTCACCGCGACACAGGCACGCCGAACCGAGGACGCGGGCGGGGACGCGAAGGGTGAACCCCGGTCCGCGGGGCCGACCGCCCTGCCTGACCGGACACCTGCTGTGCGACATCGACTTCCCCATGCGTGCGACACCTCGGTTGTTGCGCCGGGAGCGACCCGGTGGGCCGCCCATGCCTGCTTCGGCGGGCGACTCGTGTGCGGGATCGCCGTCGGCACGGATCGTCCTGCCGTGGGCGACCGATGCCAATCGGGAGAATGCTGACCTGCGGCTTCTCGAAATCCGATACGGAGCTTCCCGGATGCCGTGCGCATCAGTGACTGCTCCGATCCGGTGTCGGGCTTCCATCGCGGTCGTCGCCGAGCGTCGGGCTCACGTACCGGCGTCCGGCCGCGACCTCGCGGATCCCCTGAAGCAGCGCGGTGAACGCATCCTGCTTCAGCACATACCCGTTGGCGCCCGCGGCGAGCATGCTGTCCACGTAGCAGGCCTCGGTGTGCAGCGTGAGGGCGAGAACGCGTGCGGCAGGGTGCTGCGCAAGGATGCGGCGCGTGGCTTCGATGCCATCCATCCGCGGCATCTCGACATCGATCACGACGATATCCGGGGTCTGGTCCCGCTCCGCCGCGACGGCCCCGGCGCCGTCGCTGGCTTCCGCGACGACCTCGAGGTCGGGTTCGTGTTCGATCATCTCGCGCACGGTGGCGCGATAGGAGGCGTGGTCGTCGGCGAGGACGATGCGGATCGTCATGCCGGTCCGCTCCCCGTCCGCGTGCGTGCCGATGCCTGATGGACGCCGAAGCGTTCCGGTGGTGCGTTCAATCGAAGCCTCCTGCAGGTCGTGCCCCGGTGGCGGGCGCGGCCGGCTGTCGATTCGTGCGATCCATGGGCGACGCCCGTTCCCCGGCAGGGGCGTGGAGGCGGCCTCTCCGCTCGGAACGCGGCCCGGCACACGCACGCGCATCAGGGGCCGTGCGAATCTTCCCTGTGCGTCCCGAATGTCCGGCGTCGTTCTCAGCCCCGATAGGCTCATCCGGGCAGGTGGGACCTCGCAATCAGCGATTGCCTGATGCGCAGGGGACGGAATGCTGAATCGGGCGGCAGGTGGAAACCGGGCGTGGCGAGGGACGCCCGCGGCCCGCGGGGACGGGGTGGGAAGGCGTCAGGCGCCGCGGTCGTCGCGGCGCTTGGCGTGGGCGTCGAGTGTGGTGAGACCTTCGCGGATGGCATAGCGCGTCAGCTCCGCCGTGCCGCTCACGCGAAGCTTGGCCATCAGGTGCTCGCGGTGCGTGCCGATGGTCTTCGCGCTCACGTGCAGGCGTTCCGCGATCTCGCGGGTGGAGCAGCCCTCCGCGATGAGTTGGATGACCTCTCGCTCGCGCGCGGTGAGTTCGGAGAACGCCGAGGGTGTGCTCGCTCCGGCACGCCGGTTGCGGTAATCCTCCATCAGCACTCCCGCGATCGCGGGGCTGATCCACACCTGACCCGCCATCACGGCACGCACGGCGCGGAGCAGCTCGTCGAAGGCGCAGTCCTTCAGGAGGTACCCGGAGGCGCCGGCGTCCATCACGGCCGAAACGAGCCGCTTCTCGTCGTGCACCGACAGGCACAACGTCCGCACGCCGGGGACGTCCTCGACAATGCGCCGGATCGCCTCGATGCCGTTCATGCCGGGCATGGAGACGTCGGTCACCACGAGGTCGGGTCGCAGTTCGCGGGCGAGGCGGACCGTCTCGTTGCCGTCGCTCGCCTCGCCCACGATCTCGAACGCCGGGACCTGGCGCAGCATGGCGGCGATGCCTTCACGCAGGATGCGATGGTCGTCGGCGAGGATGATGCGGGTGCTCATGCGGGGCTCCAGGGGGTGACGGCGACGGTCGGGGCGCCGGCCGCGGGATGGTCGGGTGCGTCGGCGGTCTCAGGAAGGTGCGGGCAAGGGCACCACAAGGGTGGCCCGGGTGCCGCCGCCGGGGCGTGGGCCGATGGCGAAGCGGCCACCGACGGATTCGATCTGTGCCTGGGCACTGAAGAGGCCGTAGCCGCCTGCCGGTGTGAAGGTGGAGACTCCGCAGGGATCGAAGCCGACGCCGTCGTCTTCCACCACGATGGTGCAGGCGGCATCGGCGCGCCGCACTTTGACGCTCACGGCTCCGGCATCGGCATGCTTCTGCACGTTGAAGAGCAGTTCACGCACCACGCGCAGCAGCACGACGGGCACATCGTCGGGGAGCGTGCAGGGGACGCCGTCGGTGTCGAAGCGGAATGCGAGGCCTGCCATCCGTTGCATCCGTTCGCCGAGGCTCTCGATCGCTGCGTCGAGCCCGAACTGCTGCAGCACGGGTGAGCTGAGTTCGAACGTGGAGGCGCGGGCGGCCCGGGATGCCTGGTCGATCAGCACACCGAGATCGGTGGTGAGTTGCGCCCGATCGGCCGCGTCGTCGGTCGCGCCCAGGCGGCCCAGCTTCAGCTTGGCGATCGCGAGAAGTTGACCGAGCTCGTCGTGGAGCCCCGCGGCGATGCGGCGGCGCTCGCGCTCCTCCGCCACGGAGATCGCATAGAGAAGCCCCTTCAGACGGGCCATGTCGTGCGCCTGGGCTTCGGCGCCGACACGGCGGTCCGTGCCGCGCGTACGGAGCACGGCCAGCCCGAAGGCGATGCGGCCGGTGTCGTCGCGGACGCCGCGGGCGCTCAGGCAGACATCGACCGCCCCGCCGTCCTTGCGCTTCACCTGCATGTTCGACGCGGGCAGGTCGGCATGGGTCGCCAGGAGCTGCCAGGAGTCGCGCGTGGCGTCCGAGCCGTCCTGGAGCGCGAACGCGAGGATGGACCGGCCAACCACCTCCGCCGGGGCGTAGCCGAGGGTCGTCCGCACGGCGTCGTTGCAGTCGAGGATCGTGCCACTGCCCAGCTGCAGGGTCATGCAGACATCCGGCGCGCGCGTGACCATCGTGCGGTAGGCGCGGGCCGAGAGGCCCCGATCGACATGCGCGTGCTCGCCAAGATCCATCGTGCGACTCCTGCGAAACGAGGTCTGCGGTTCCCGGGGGCTCGTCATCGTCGGCCACTCCGCTGGACGCCCCGTGGGGCGCCGGCCGAGGCGGCGCGCCGCGTTACCCGGACGGCATGTTAGACGCCGGTCTTGCGCGGAATCAAGGAGACTTAGGTATCGGGGGGTCGGAACGGACCTCGGCAGGGCCGAAGTCGATCGGCATGAGAGATTTTGCAGGCACCGCCTGGCCCGGCGCTACTGAGTCTTTGCGGGCGCCCCGAGGGACGGGGACGATGGCTGACCGGCGCCCGGGGGGGCGGAACGACTGCCTAACGACATCCACCGTCCGGGGGTGATGCCGGCGGTTTGTCGAGCGACTGCCGCTATTGGGCGAGCGCCTTCAGGAACTCCGCGTGGAACCGCGCCGGGGCCTCGACCTGTGGGGAGTGACCCAGGTCGGGAAACTCCACCAGGACCGCGCCGGGGATGCTCGCGGCCGCTCGGCGCCCCAGTTCCGGATAGTTGCCCAGCCGCTTCGCGACCTCCGGGGACGCGCGTCCCGCCCCTGGTGCGGTGCGGTCCATCCCGCCGATCATGAGCAGCGTCGGCACGCGAATCCGGCCGAACTCGTGCACGACCGGTTGCGTGAAGATCATGTCGGACGTCAGCGCCTGGTTCCAGGTGACGAGCGCCCGTCCGCTGCCGGCGTAGAGCCCTGCAGCCATCCCGACCCAGCGGTCGTACTCGGGCTTCCAGACACCGTTGTAGTAGTAGCGGAGCTGGTAGCTGCGGATGGTCTCCGCGGTCGTGCGCAGTTCGGACTGGAGGTTCTGATCGACCGTCGCGTACGGCACGCCTTCGGCCTTCCAGTCCTCCAGGCCGAGCGGATTGATCATCACGAGGCGCGAGACCGCCTCGGGAAACATCAAGGCGTATCGGGCCGCGATCATCCCGCCCATAGAGTGGCCCACGATCACCGCCCGCTCGACCCCGCGGGAGGCGAGCAGCGCCCCGGTGTTCGTCGCCAGTTGCTGGAACGTGTACTGATAGTGGTCGGGCTTCGTGGACCGGCAGAAGCCGATCTGATCCGGGGCGATGACCCGGTACCCGGCCGCGCCGAGCGCCCGGATCGTGGCCTCCCAGGTGGCGCCGCAGAAATTCTTGCCGTGCATGAGAACGACCGTCTCCCCGTTCGGCGCGGGCGGTGGGACGTCCATGAAGGCCATCGAAAGCGTCCGTCCCTGTGACGGGAAGGTGAACCGCTCCACCGGGAACGGGTACTCGAAGCCTTCCAGTTCGGCGCCGTACGTGGCGGACGTCCCGACCTGCGCTGTCATGCCCGAGGGCGGCAGACCGAGGCAGAGCGTCGCGCACAGACCCCGGAGGATGGCGGCTACAGGGCGGGCACTGGTCATCGATGTCTCCGGTGGGTGGAAGGGGCGAACCGGCGCCGCTGGGGTAGGGGGTGGAGGTGCGTCGGCCGCCCGATCAGGCCACCGCCCCTTTGCCCTCGAACCATCGATACAGCGTCGGCACGACGACGAGCGTGAGCAGCGTCGATGTGATGAGCCCCCCGATCACGACGATCGCGAGCGGGCGCTGCACCTCGGAGCCGGGGCCCGTCGCGAACAGGAACGGGATGAGACCCAGCATCGCGACCGTCGCCGTCATCAGCACCGGCCGGAAGCGCATCACGCAACCCTGCCGGATGGCGTCGTCCTGTTCCATGCCCTCCTGGCGCAGCGACCGGATGTACGACACGAGCACCACGCCGTTCAGCACCGCGATGCCCCAGAGGGCGATGAAACCGACGGACGCCGGCACCGAGAGGTACTCCCCGGTCACGAAGAGCGCGATGATGCCGCCGATGGAGGCGAACGGCAGCACGGTGATGATGAGCGTCGCGTACCGCAGCGAATTGAACAGCGTGAAGAGCAGGAAGAAGATCGCGAGGATGGTCACGGGGACGATGATCGCCAGCCGCTTCGTCGCGCGCTCCATGTTCTCGAACTGGCCCCCCCATTGTATGAAGTAGCCCTCGGGCAGCTTCACCTCCGCGTCTATGCGGCCCTGGGCCTCCTTCACGTAGCTGCCGATGTCGCGGCCGGAGACGTTCGAGCCCACGACGATCCGGCGCTTGCCGCTCTCGCGGCTGATCTGCACCGGGCCATCCACCACCTTGACGTTGGCGATCTCTCGCAGCGAGACGAGCGCACCGCTGGGGCCGGCGAGCAGCGTGTCGCCGATGGTCTCGGCCTTGTCGCGAAACTCCTCCGGGAACCGCACCACCGCCGGGAAGCGTCTCTCGCCCTCGTAGATCTCCGTCGCCACCCGGCCGCCGAGCGCGGTCTCGATGACGTCGTGCACATCGGCGGCGTTGAGGCCGTAGCGGGCCATCGTGCGGCGACGAATGTCGATGGTGAGATATTGCTGGCCCGTCAGTCGCTCGATCCGGAGGTCCTGCGTGCCGCGGATCTTGTTCATCACGCGCGCGATGTCGTCGCCGACGCGCTTCAGCTCGTCGAGATCGTCCCCGAAGATCTTGATCGCGACCTGCGAGCGCACGCCGGTCACCATCTCGTCGACGCGCTGGGCGATCGGCTGGTGCATGATCAGGCTGATGCCGGGGAGGTCCTTCAGCTTCTCGCGGATCTCGCCCTCGAACGTCTCCTGGGTCCAGCCGGCGGGCCATTGATCGCGGGGCAGCAGCGACACCACCGGGTCCGAGTCGCTGTGCGGCTGGGGGTCCGCGGGTGACTCGCCCCGACCGATCTTGTTCACCACCATGCGGATGCCGGGGACGGTCATGATCCGCTTCGACGCTTCCATCTCCAGCAGCATCACCTCGTCGAACGACATGTTGGGCATCCGCGAGATCGCCGGTGTGATCGTGTTCTCCTTCAGCGTCGGGATGAACGATTTCCCGAGCAGGGGGAACAGGCTCACCGAGAAGACCAGCAGTGCGACGGACACGAGCACGGTCACCTTCGGCTTGCGCAGGGCGCTGCCGAGCAGGATGAGGTAGTACCGCTTCACGAACCGGATCGGCGGGGTGTCCTCCTCGTGGCCACCCTTCAGGAAGTACGCGCACAGTGCGGGCGTGAGCGTCAGCGCGAGCAGCAGCGACGCGGTCAATGCAATGGCGATCGTGTAGGCGAGCGGCGCGAACATCTTGCCTTCCATGCCCTCCAGCGTCATGAGGGGCAGGAACACCAGGATGATGATGCCGACACCGTAGACCACGGGTTTCGCGACCTGCTGCACGGCTTCGAGAATGATCCGCAGCTTGCCCTCGCCCTTGCGATGCGAAAGCTGTCCGAAGGCGTTCTCGACCACCACCACCGAGCCATCGACGATGAGGCCGATGGCGATCGCGAGGCCGCCCAGCGACATGAGGTTCGCGGAGATCCCGAGCTGGTTCATGGCCATGAACGTGATCAGCGGCGCGAGGCACAGCGAAGCCACGACGATGAGGCTGGATCGCAGGTCTCCGAGGAAGACGAAGAGCACCACGACCACCAGCGCGATGCCCTCCATCAGCACCTTGACGACGGTCAGGAGCGCCGAGTCCACCAGCTCGGTGCGGTCGTAGAAGGGCACGATCTGCAGGCCCCCGGGCAGCATCCCCTTGTCGTTGATCTCTGCCACGCGCGTCTTGACGCGGGTCACGACGTCCTTGGCGTTGCCCCCGCGCAGCATCATGACGATGCCGCCTACCGCCTCCGTCTCGCCGTTCTTGATGAGCGCACCGACGCGCACGGCGGAACCGATCTTCACCTCCGCGATGTCGCGGATGAACACGGGCGTGCCGCCTTCCTCCTTGAGTACGATGTTCTGGATGTCCTCGATCCCGCCGATGAGGCCGACGCCGCGGATGAGGTATTGCTCGTCGCCGGTGGGCAGGATGCCGCCGCCCGAGTTGGCGTTGTTGCGGTCGAGGGCCTCGAGGACATCGGCGAGCGAGACCTTGTAGTGGCGCATGCGATCCGGGTTCACGAGCGCCTGGTATTGACGCTCGTAGCCGCCCTGCGAGTTGATCTCGGCAACCCCCTGGATCGACCGCAGCAGCGGGCGCACGACCCAGTCCTGTGCGGTACGGCGATCCATGAGTTCCTGCTCGGTGAGCGCCTTGCCCTTGTCGTCGGGCTTCTCGAGCGTGTACTGGTAGACCTCGCCGAGACCGGTGCTCACCGGACCGAGGATGGGTGAAATGCTCGCGGGCAGTCGCGAGCGCGCCTCGATGATCCGCTCCATGACCAGCTGGCGCGCGAAGAACACGTCGACGTCGTCGCGGAACACGAGCGTGATGAGCGACAGCGCATTGCGGTTGAGCGAGCGCATCTCGGTCAGACCGGGGAGGCCGGTCATCGCGATCTCGAGCGGAACGGTGATGAAGCGCTCCACCTCCTCCGGCGAACGGCCCGGGGCTTCCGACGCGATCTGCACCTGCACGTTGGTGACGTCCGGGAAGGCATCCACGGACAGGCTTTGCAGGGACTGCACCCCGAAGACGAGCGCCGCAAGGGCCACGACCACGAGGATGATCCGCTGCTGTAGCGAGAAGCGAACGATGGCGTTCAGCATTCGAGGGGGTATCCGATGGGTTGCACGCGGAACGCGGGGCCGACCGATCGGTCGGCCTGCCCGCCGGTGGGGCTACTGGAGGTTCTGCTTCCGCTCGTTGTTGAGGTGGAAGGCACCCTTGGTGACGATGGTGTCCTCGGACTTGATGCCGCCAATGACGGGGCGCACTCCGTTGGATTCCGCGCCGAGATCGACCTGCACGAGCCGGAAGCGGTTCTTGCCGCTGCTCACGAACAGGTGGTCGCGGTTGTTCTCGCGCACCACGGCGTCCACGGGCACGACCAGGCGCTGCTGCGGACGATCCTGGATCAGCATGCTCGCGAGCATCGCGGGGCGGATCGACCGGTCCGTGTTGTCCACCTCCGTGCGGGCGGTGACCGTGCGCGTCTCCGGATTCACCGTGGAGCTCACGAACACGATGCGGCCGTCGATCGATCGGTTGTCGAGTGCGGGGATCTGCACCTTCACCGTGTCGCCGATCTTCACGAGATCGGATTGCTTCTCGGGAACCTCCGCCTGCACCCACAGCCGTGACAGATCGGCCACGGTGAACACGGCGTCGGCGGGCTGCACGACCTGTCCCTGCGCCACGGTACGCTCGATCACCGTCCCGCTGATCGACGCGACCACGAACGACTGCGAGTTGACCGTCCGGGATTCCTCCAGCCGCGCGATCCCCTTCTCGGACATGCCGAGCACCTTCAACTGGTCGTGGGAAGCGCTCATCTCGGCCTGCGCCTGGGAAAGCTCGGTCTCGCGGCGCTGGAACTCGGCTTCCCCGATCACGTCGGCATCGAAGAGGAGCTTAGCGCGCTGCGCTGCGCGCTCCGCCAGCAGCTTGGCCGAATAGGCTTTCAGGAACGACAGCTGGGCGGTCGACAACTCGGTGCTGTTCAGCGTCGCCAGCACCTGCCCACGCTCGACGTTCTGACCCACGATCGCCTTGAGATCGGTGATCCGGCCGGTGACCGAGGCGCCGATCCGTGCCACCCGGGTCTCGTCGACGCTGGCGGCTGCAGGGACCCGGAGCATCTCGCGGAACTCCACCCCCTGGGGCGATGCGCTCTCCAGCCACTTCAGGGTTTCGGCGTCCGCCTCCACGGTGAACGGATCGGCCGCGGGCTTGGCGGCCGGGGCGGCGCCGGCCTGGGCAGGCTTGGCCGCGCCGTCCTTCGCTGCGCCGTCCTTCGTGCCACCGTCCTTGCCGCAGCCGGCGAGTGCGAAGGCGATCGCCAAGAGAACGACGGACTGGGAAAACCGGATCATTTGCTATCTCCTGCGGAGTCCTGGGCGATCAGCCGCTCGAGTTCCACGAGGGCCGACTGTCTTTCGAAGCGTGCATTGAGGAATTCGGCGCGAATCGTGCGCAGGACGCGTTGCGCGTCCAGCACCTCGATGAAGCCGCGTTCGCCGAATTTGAAGGCGGCCTCGGCCACCTTGAGTGCGTTCTCCGCCTGGCGGATGAGTCCACCTTCATAGGCGGCGATCTGCTGCCTCGCGACGAGCAGGCGGTTGTAGTTGATCTCGAGCTCGCCGAGCAGCTCGATCCGCGTCTGCTCCTGGGCGAAGCCGCTTTGCTGGAAGACGGCGACTGCCTCGCCGATGGGGCCCTGCCGTCGATCCCAGACCGGTAACGGAATGGACACCCCGAACTGCGCCCGGCTCAGCTCCGGATCGCGATCGATGCCTGCGAAGAGCGTCGGGCGGGGGATCTTCAGTGCACGCTCCGCTTCGAGGCGGTTCTCGGCGCGGGCGAGGTCGGCCCGGGCGCGCTTCAGGGCGGGATGGCGCTCCAGCACCTGCGACTGCAGAGTTTCGTACGTAATGCTCATGGTCTCCGTGCCGAGTTCCCCGGTCACATCGAACTCGGGCGGCAACGGTGCGCCGATCAGCGTCCGGAGTGCCGCCAGGGCCTGCTTGATGCGCAGGCGGGCGCTGGTAGCCTGGTTGGTGGCACTCGAAAGCTCCGCGTCCACCCGCACCAGTTCGAACTTCGGGCGCTCGCCGACCCGCACGGACAGCTCGATCCGGTCGCGGATCTGCTCCAGCAGCTTCTGGTTGTCCAGGAAGAGAAGGTACTCGGCCTTGCGCCGGAGTGCCGTGTAGAACGCCTGCTTGACGTCAGCCCGGAGGAGGAGACGGGCTTCGTCGGCGGCGAAGCGGCTGCCTTCGAAGCCGGCTTCCGCCGCTCGGATCCGCGGGGCACGCTGGCTGGGAAGGTCGATCGGTTGTCCTATCACGACGTTGTCGCCGCGGCCCGACGGTACCCCGGGGAGGCGCCCACGGACCCCACCCGTCGAGGCTTGGATCTCGGGATTGGGATAGGCCCGGGCGGTGCGGATTCCGCTGCGACTGCGTTCGATCTCCGCCAGCGCGCTCTGCAGGCGGGGGCTGTGGCGTTCGGCGAGATCGAGGGCGTGCCCGAGGGAGAGTGTTTCGGCCTGGCTCGCGAGCGGCAAGCCCAGGATCAGACCGAGCAGCCATGCGGACCAGGCTCGGCGGTCAGGTATCGACATTCGGAGATTCCCGTGTTCGTGAGTGTTTGGCGTGTTGCCTGGGACGGGCCCTGGCGACGACCGCTCGCAACGATGAACCGCGACCGGGGAGTCCTCGGAAAAGCTGACGGGCACCGATCCGGTGCCGCGTGTCCGCCGGCTCTGGCAGTGGCGGAGTGCGCAACGCGAGGTGAGGCCTCGGGAGGGGGCTCAGCCCGCCAGGCGTGGTGGACGGCGTGGCGGTGCACGCAACGAAGGCAGGTGCGCGCGGGTGAGGGTTGCGAGGTGCGCCCTCGGCAGCAAGGGTTCGCTCGCGATGATCGTCGGCGCCGTGATCGACTCCGGATCGAGACTTCCCAGGGGAATGGGGGCGTCCACGGAAGCTTCCACTGCAACCACGGCGACTTCATCCTGGAGCGGATCGGGTGAGACGAGGGGCGATGGCTCCGACCCCGCAAGCAGCGATATGGCGAGGACCATCGTGCCCAGCAGCCTGAAGACCCAGTTGTTCAATGTGCTCTGCAAATCCGTTCTTCCGATTCTGTACGACGTCCCGCCCTGCACATCACACGGCCCGACGGTCCCTGGACGCACATCGCATGCCGGGAGCCCCGCTCGATGCAGGCGTCGTGTCCAGTCCGTTGGCCCAGGCTCTACTCGGCAATGGAACCCAGGCGCAAGCGACTCTCCGCCCAGTCGAGGACTCTGAGCATCCTTGGCACGAGCATGACGTCGGCTTCGGCGCGGTGGATCCAGCGATACTCGTGGTGCTCCGGATACCTGGCACCCGGTGCCGGCTCCAACCGGACGTCACCGGAGAGTGCCTCCGCCAGATAGTAACGGGCAATCTTGCCGCTGGCGTAGGGTTCCGTTTCAATCCAGTCCTCTCCCCAGCGGAATACGAGGTCGGTGAGCGCCGTTTCTTCCCGCGCCTCGCGCCGGGCGGCCTCGATCGGGGATTCGCCCGGTTCGATGCCGCCCTTGGGGAAATCCCAGTAGGTGTAGGCGCGAAGGACGAGGAACTGCCAGCCGGTGTCGCGGCTCCGCACGATCACGATGCCGGCTGACCGCCGGTTCCGGCGCGTCGAAGCCCCGCGGGTTCCGTGGGCTTGCCTCATGTTCGATCTGACGCGTCTTTCCTGGGCAACCCGGCAGTCATGCTGGCGCTCCGAAGACATCGACCGAATCGCGGGAATTCATGGCGGACGACTCTTGCGTTCCCCGCCTGGTCGCGGGAGAGCCGATTGCCATGATCATGGCCTCTATCGTCGCTGCTCTGCGGTCAATGGAGATGGCGTGCCTCCAGTCGTGGGAGCTTCGAGGAAGGCGCCGTCGGCATCCATGTCCTGGTCAGTCGGCGCGCTGGCTCGCTGCTGTCGGATCGCTTTGCTGGCCGCGGAGTATGCGCGGGGCGCGCGCCGGGAAGCAACTCGAGAGACACCAACCACGCCGGTGGACCGGTGCGTCGACAAGGGCGTCCAACGCCCGCCGACGTCGCGTCCATCGAGGCGAGACCTGCTGAGCCCTGATAAGCGCGTCGGGCGCACCGGCGGCCTGCGACAGTCGGGGCCCGGATTGCTTGACGCCGGAGCTGGCCCGGCATTCGAGCAGTATCCGTCGGGCGACCTCCTCCCGAGGCGATGCTGCCGGATGCACGTCTCTCGTATTGCATTCCCGCGGGGATGCCCATAACTACCCGATTCTGCAGTGATGGCCTCCGGCTCTTCGCTGCGTTCCAGGGAATCCCTCCATGAAGCTGCGTACCCTCCGGCAATGGCCGGCCCTCTTTGTGACAGTCCTTGCGTTCTTCGCAGGCCCGATGGCCTACGGTGCGGAACAGCGTTCGGTGACTTCGTTCCTGTCCGGCGCACTGGACGATGGCGCGGTGGATCGAGAGTTGAACGGCACGGTGGGCGAGGTCGTGGCGCTTTGTCGGAGTGCCGCGCTCGAAGCCGAGAGCGGACGCCCCAGCGCGCGCGAGTTCCGTGCGCTGGCCGATGGGATCGACACGGTGGTCGCCCGGGTGATGGATCAGCCCGGGGAGCGGTCGGTCCGGACCCAGCGGGCACTCGCAGGCGTGGTCCTGGCGGCCGAGGCCATGCGAAGCGCCGACAACCGGATCCGCAAGGCGGCGCTTGTCGGTCTGACATCCGCCCGGACGTCCCGATGGCCGATCCAGGATCCGGTGTTGCTGCCGGGGGGCGACGTCTAGACTGTCCCGCCCCCGAGATTGGCCGGCACCGCTACCCCCATGCGTCGCGGTTCCGGCAGCCCGAGGCTTTCCATGATTGCGATGAACTCGTCCCGGGTCTTGCCGGCAAGCCGCGGGTTGGTCGCTTTTTCCTCACCGATGGTGGAGACGCGACGCCCCTTGTAGTCGTGACCCGGGTAGACGAGCGTGTCGTCGGGCAGCGTGAAGAGCTTCCGGGTGATGCTGTCGTAGAGCGCGGCAGCGCTGCCGTTCTGGAAGTCCGTCCGGCCGCAACCGCCGATCAGCAGCGTGTCGCCCGTCAACAGGCGATCGCGCCACAGGAAGCACGAGGAGCCGGGCGTGTGGCCGGGCGTCGAGATCACGCGGATGAGTTCGTTGCCGAAGACCACGATGTCGCCGTCGTCCATCAGCCGATCGAAGCCCGTGGCGCCGCAATGCTGGCTCACCGCTGAGCGTGCGCCGGTGCGATCCCTCAGGGCGCGCGCACCCGTGATGTGGTCGGCGTGCACGTGGGTCTCGAGGATCCAGCCGAGCCGCGTGCCCATGGCCCCGATGACCTCGAGATCGCGCGTCACGTGTTCGCGGACGGGATCGACGATCACCGATTCCCCCTTGTCGGGGTCACCGACGATGTAGGTGTAGGTCGAAGACTCCGGGTCAAAGAGCTGGCGGAAGATCATGGCGTGTCCAGCAGGCGCTTCACGGTGACCGCACCGCGGATCTGGCCCGCGGAGTATCCGGTTGCGCGATCCTTCGGGTACTCAGCGGCCAGCTTCTCCACGATCGACGGGGGCAGCGTTTCGGTCGCGCCGTGACAGGCGAGACACATCGGCTGCGTCGGGATCGCCTTCATGTATCGGAAATAGCGGCCCGCGGGTTCCAAGACGATCTCGGCACGCTCCATCGCCTCGGGCTTCTCGCCGGCCGCGGCGCGGCGGTCGAAGTCGGCAAGGACGGCCTGCTCCCAGGCGTCGGGATGCCCGAGCACGGCGTTGCGCACCTTGAGGCTGACGCGCGCAACGCGCACCCCGTTCTCGCGCGAGAGGTTGCCGGCGATCTCGGGTGCGACCTGCTTGCAAACCCCGATGGCGCCCTCCGGGCCCGAGGCGGCCAGCTCCTTCTTGAGCGCCGCGCCCGTCTGCTGGACGAGCTGGGTGGCCCACTGGCGGGCCTGCGCGGTGGCGGCCTCCGTGTCGTTCGCGGTCGCTGCGCCATGCAAACCGAGGCTCGCAAGCGTGAGAAGCACCGACCAGGTTCGTGACGCCATCGTGTTGCTCCGGGTGAGGTCTCCGCGTTCGAATGTGCCACGTTCGTCGTTCGAGGCAAAGCCCCTTCGCGGGCGTTGAAACCGTCGCGTCCTGCCCCCACCTGCCTGATCAACCAACCTACTGTTCCGGGGAATCCATGCGCTTCGATCGACTCACCACCCGCTTTCAACAGGCCCTTGCCGACGCCCAGAGCCTGGCCGTCGGGAACGATGCCCCCTACATCGAGCCGCAGCACCTCCTGCTGGCGCTGCTGCGTCAGGAGGACGGCGGCACGGCGTCCATTCTTCAGCGGGCAGGCACCAACGTGTCGGCGCTCGCCACGGCACTCGAGGCTGGCGTCGCGCGCATGCCGCGGGTCGAGGGTACCGGCGGCGAGATCGGCGCCTCGCGCGAGCTGTCGGCGCTGCTGAATCTCACCGACAAGGAAGCACGCAAGCGCAACGACCAGTTCATCGCGTCCGAGCTCTTCCTGCTCGCCCTCACGGAGGACAAGGGCGAGACCGGCCGGCTGCTCAAGCAGCACGGCGGCACCAAGGCCGGCATCGAACAGGCGATCGCGTCGGTGCGCGGCGGCGAGTCCGTGCAGAGCCAGGAGGCCGAGGGCAGCCGCGAGGCGCTGAAGAAGTACACGCTCGACCTCACCGAGCGGGCGCGTGCCGGAAAGCTCGACCCCGTGATCGGGCGCGACGACGAGATCCGACGCGTCATCCAGATCCTGCAGCGGCGCAGCAAGAACAATCCCGTGCTCATCGGCGAGCCGGGCGTGGGCAAGACCGCGATCGTCGAGGGCCTCGCGCAGCGCATCGTGAACGGCGAGGTGCCGGAGTCCCTCAAGGGAAAGCGCGTGCTGGTGCTCGACATGGCGTCACTGCTGGCGGGTGCCAAGTACCGCGGGGAGTTCGAGGAGCGGCTGAAGGCCGTGCTGAAGGAGGTGTCGCAGGACGAGGGTCGGATCATCGTCTTCATCGACGAGATCCACACGATGGTCGGGGCCGGCAAGGCCGAGGGTGCCATCGACGCGGGCAACATGCTGAAGCCGGCGCTGGCCCGCGGCGAACTGCATTGCGTGGGGGCCACCACGCTCGACGAGTACCGGAAGTACATCGAGAAGGATGCCGCGCTGGAGCGCCGCTTCCAGAAGGTGCTGGTGGGCGAGCCGAGCGTGGAGGACACCATCGCCATCCTGCGCGGCCTGCAGGAGAAGTACGAAGTGCACCACGGTGTCGAGATCACGGACCCCGCGATCGTCGCCGCGGCCGAGCTGTCGCAGCGCTACATCACCGATCGCTTCCTGCCGGACAAGGCGATCGACCTCATCGACGAAGCCGCCGCGCGCATCAAGATGGAGATCGATTCGAAGCCCGAGTCGATGGACAAGCTCGACCGTCGCCTGATCCAGCTGAAGATCGAGCGGGAGGCCGTGCGGAAGGAGAAGGACGAGGCCTCGCAGAAGCGGCTTGGCATGATCGAGGAGGAGATCGCCCGCCTGTCGGCGGAGTACTCCGACCTCGAGGAGGTCTGGAAGGCCGAGAAGTCGGCGGCGCTCGGGTCGGCGCAGATCAAGGAGGAAATCGATGGTCTGCGTTTGCAGATGGCCGAGTTCCAGCGCAACGGCCAGTTCGACAAGTTGGCCGAGATCCAGTACGGACGATTGCCACAGTTGGAAGCTCAGCTGCACACGGCCGAGGCGCAGGGCGAGGGTACGGTGAAGAACCGGCTGCTGCGCACGCAGGTGGGCGCGGAAGAGATCGCCGAAGTGGTCTCGCGCGCGACCGGCATCCCGGTCTCGAAGATGATGCAGGGAGAACGCGACAAGCTGCTCGCGATGGAGGCGAAGCTGCATGAGCGCGTGGTCGGGCAGGACGAGGCGGTGCGTCTGGTGTCGGATGCGATCCGCCGGTCCCGCGCGGGGCTCTCCGATCCGAATCGTCCGTACGGTTCGTTCCTCTTCCTCGGACCGACGGGTGTCGGCAAGACGGAGCTGTGCAAGGCGCTCGCGGAGTTCCTGTTCGATTCCAACGAGCACCTCATCCGCATCGACATGAGCGAGTTCATGGAGAAGCACTCCGTGGCGCGACTGATCGGCGCGCCGCCCGGCTACGTCGGGTACGAGGAGGGCGGGTACCTCACCGAGGCCGTGCGTCGCAAGCCGTATGCAGTGATCCTGCTGGACGAGGTGGAGAAGGCGCATCCGGACGTCTTCAACGTCCTGCTGCAGGTGCTGGACGATGGGCGGCTGACGGATGGGCAGGGGCGCACCGTGGACTTCCGCAACACGGTGGTGGTGATGACGTCGAACCTGGGTTCGCAGATGATCCAGCAGATGACGGGCAGCGACTACGGCGTGGTGAAGCTCGCGGTGATGGCCGAGGTGAAGACGCAGTTCCGGCCGGAGTTCATCAACCGGATCGACGAGGTCGTCGTCTTCCATTCGCTCGACGAGCGGCACATCCAGTCGATCGCCAACATCCAGCTCCGGCATCTGGAGAAGCGTCTGGCCCACATGGAGATGTTGCTCGATGTCTCCGAGGCAGCGCTCGCAGAGCTTGCGCTCTCGGGATTCGATCCGGTGTACGGCGCGCGTCCGCTGAAGCGATCCATCCAGTCGCACATCGAGAACCCGCTCGCGAAGCAGATCCTCGAGGGCGCATTCGGCCCGAAGGACACGATCCGCGTGGACTGCCGCAACGGCGTCTTCGAGTTCTCGAAGGGGGCGGTTACGCCGTGATCTGCTCGGCCCAGGCGATCGCTTCCAGGTGGAAGCGGTTGACCTGGGCCGTGGAAAGCTGGAGGTCGGTGACGGTGCGGTCGAGCGACGGGGATGCATCACCCTCGATGCCTTCCGCGACGGTCAGGATGGGCCCGAAGAGGCCGCCGCGCGTGAGCAGGGCGTCGGTGATCGTCTCGGCGAGATGGAGCTGTTCCATCAGTGCCGGCATCGGGACCTGCAGGATGGCCGGCAGCATCGAGAACACGCCGACGATGAACAGGTTGTCGCGCTCATCGGCCGAGACGCAGGCCTCGCCCAGCAGTTCCATCAATCGCCCACGGGTCGCCGCTTCCCGCATCAGCACCGGCGCCGCCGGTGTGGCACCCGCAGTGGCAAGAAGCAGCGAGAGCCATCGCGTGAGGTTCTGGTAGCCGAGGATGGACACGGCATGCTTGAACGACTGGATCTCGCAAGACAGGCCGAAACCGGCCGAGTTGATGTAGCGGAGAAGGCGGAACGAAAGCGTTGCGTCGCGCTTGAGGAGCGGTTCGATGCGCCCGATCGGGGCCTCCGTCCGCACGAGATCGATCAGTTCGATCACGGTCGCCTGCGACGGTGCGACGCTCTTGCTGTTGCCCTGGACGCGCTCGTACCAGTCGCCTTCGAAGAAGCCGACGCCCAGTTCGCGGGCGTCGGCCAGTTGTTCGCGTCCCGTGATGCCGCCGGCGATTCTCTTGCCGGACAGTCGCTGCGATCGCTTTGCCAGGGCCTGAAGAGGGGTGTCTGGCCTGCATTCCCACCATACGTACTCGGTGCCGCCGAATGCTTCCGGCAGCGCGGTGTCACTTTCGTCGATGTACGCGCAGGGGATCTGCTTCCTGGCCTTCATCACCGGGATGGCGTCGGCGCGTTCGGGCTTGACCGACAGGATGACGCCCTCCGGGATGTCCGGCAGGAGATCGTCCATGCCGGGTCCTGGATCGTCGATCAAGCAGAGGCCGTGGGCGCGTCGGCCCGCCGCGATGGCGGCGATGAGCTGCTGGAACGGTTGCGTCGCGCCGTGCTTCGATGAGCGGAAGCGGTAGCCGCGGAATGCACTGTCGCGGGCCAGCAGGGGACTGCGCAGGAGCAGGGCTTCGGAATTCATCGGTGGTCAGGGCGCCGGCCCGATGGCCGGCGTCGCAGCGATCACGCTGCCATGTCGAAGAGGTCGTTTCGCTTCTCGATGGGCGGGTCGGCGAGCAACTGCTCCATGTCGAGCACGAGGACCACGGACCCATCGCCGGAGAGCGTCGCACCGGCCACGCCCTTGGGCTTGATGTCCTCCAGCGGCTTGATGACCACATCGTCCCGGCCGACGAAGCCGTCGACGGCGAGAATGAAGCTGTTGATGGTGGTCTGCATCAGGACGCCGTACGCAGGCGGGCGCTCCTGTTGCCAGCCCAGCAGGCCTGCGAGGGAGCGGATCTGCAGTGCCTCGTCCCGCACCAGCAACGTGGCGCGCCCGGAGACCTCCTGCACTTCGTCCGGACGGATCGTGATGATCTCGCGCACCAGGGACAGCGGCACGGCGAACGGTTGCGTTCCGATCCGCACGACCAGCACGGGAAGGATCGCGAGCGTGAGCGGAAGCGAGATCGAGAACGTGGTGCCCTGGCCGACGATCGACTTGATCTCGATGCGACCGTTGAGCTTCTGGATGTTGGTCTTGACCACGTCCATGCCGACGCCGCGGCCGGAGAAGCTGCTCACCTGGTCTTTCGTGGAGAAGCCCGGCATGAAGACGAGATGCAGCGCGTGCTTGTCGTCCATGTTGGCTGCGGTGTCGGAGTCGATCAGACCCTTCTCGAGGGCCTTCTGCTTCAGCACGTCGGGCCGCATGCCACGCCCGTCGTCGCTGATGGACAGCACGATGTGATCCCCCAGCTGCTGGGCCGAGAGCTTCACGGTGGCCGTCTCGGGCTTGCCTGCGGCCCGGCGTTCCTCGGGAGACTCGAGGCCGTGGTCCACCGCGTTTCGAACGAGGTGGATGAGCGGGTCACCAAGCTCCTCGATCATCGTCTTGTCGAGCTCCGTCTCCTCGCCGTCCAGCACGAGTTCGACGTTCTTGCCCAGTTGCCGCGCCATGTCGCGCGCGACCCGCGGGTACTTCTGGAACAGACGGCCGATGGGTTGCATGCGCGTCTTCATCACCGCGTTCTGCAGATCGCCCACCAGGAGATCGAGGTGACTGACGGCCTCGTCGAGCGCGCGCAGCGTCTCTCCATCGGTCTTGCCGGCGAGGATGTCCGTCCGGAGACAGTTCAGTCGGTTCTTCGCGAGGCCGATCTCGCCCGACAGATTGAGCACCTGGTCGAGTCGGTTGGTATCGATGCGGATCGTGGTTTCCTGGGCGACGACGACCTTGTCGTTGTCCCGCCGACCCGCACGCGCCGGTTCCGCCTCGGGCTGGTCGGATGCGCGCCGTCCCGGCCCCCTGGGTTGAACCTCGTGGATGGCCGGCGGCGCTGGGACCGCGGCTTCCACGGGTGCGCGATCGAGCAGTCCGTCGTAGAGCCTCTGCCAGTCGGGTTCGTCGCCAGGCTGTGGGATCCGGGTCTCGACAGCGGACACGGCTGGCGCATCCTCGGGCTCGGGTGCAGCTTCCGTCTCGGGGGGGGCCTTGCCGAGATTGCCCTCGACGCCTTCCTTGAGCGCAGCCAGCAATGCCGGGTCGGCCGGATGAGGCAGGGCGCGGCGCTCCAGGTAGCCGAACATGTCGCGCACCCCCATGGTCGCGGACAGGATGACATCCATCAGTTCCGCGTTCAGGGGTATCTCGTGATTGCGGAGCCGGTCGAACAGGTTCTCCGTGAGATGGCAGAGCTTGACGAGTTCCTCCACGTTGAGGAAGTCGGCACCACCCTTGATGGTGTGAAACCCTCGAAAGATGTCGTTGAGGAGCTTCGCATCGTTCGGATGCTTCTCCAGTTCGACGAGCTTGTTGTCCACATCGGACAGCAGTTCGTTGGCCTCTGTCAGGAAGTCCTGCAGAAGTTCTTCCATTCCTGCGAAATCGCTCATGGCGCGTGTCGTCCGGAGGGAGGCTTCTAGAAGCCCAGGCTTTCGAGTAGCTCGTCGACGCCACTCTGGTCGGTCACGGCATCCGCGGCGACTTTCCCGGGGATGACCGGACCCGCGAGGCCCCCGGCCGGCAATTGGGCGCGACGCTCGGACGGGATGTGTTCGAGCAGAAGATCAAGCAGTTGCTGCTCGACCTTGTGGGTCATCTCCATCATCTTCTTGATGACCTGTCCGGTGAGATCCTGGAAGTCCTGGGCCATCATGATCTCGAGCAACTGTGCGTTCGTCTCGCGGGTACGGTCAGGCACTGCGCGGAGGTAGTCGCGGGTGCGGCCTGCCAGTGCCTTGAAGTCGTCGACCGAAAGCTCGTTGCCGTACAGCCTCTCCCAGTCGGCAGAGAGCGCCATCGCCTCCGCACTCAACTGCTCCTGCAGGGGCTGCGCGGCCTCGGTCGCCGCAAGCGTGCGGCTGGCGGCCTTCTCGGTCATGTCGGCGACGTATCGAAGCCGGTCCTGCGCGTCCGGGATCGCGTCGGCGGCTTCGGCGATCATGCGGTCGTAGCCGAGCTCGCGAAGGCTGTCGTGCAAGGATCGCGTCAGATGACCGATGCGAGAGATCATCTCGTTCGCGGCATCGGTGCCGATCGCGTTGGCCGAAGGATCGGTCGCCGGCTGCCCGGGGGCTGCCACCGTGACTTCCGTCGGGACGGGTGCGGCAGCGGGGGCGGTTTCCTTCACCGTCGTCTCGGCAACGATGCTGTCGAAGAGGGCTTCGAGTTCGTCCGAATCGTGGTTTCCCGTGCTCATTGCGGCACCCCCTGCTTCTGCAGGATCTTGCCGAGCTTCTCGTCGAGGGTCGCCGCGGTGAACGGCTTAACGACGTATCCGCTGGCACCGGCCTGCGCCGCTTCGATGATGTTCTCCTTCTTGGCTTCCGCGGTGACCATCAGCACGGGAAGATGCTTCAGGTCCGCGTCGGCCCGGATCGCGCGCAGCAGTTCGATGCCGGTCATGTTCGGCATGTTCCAGTCGGACACGACGAATTCGAACCCGCCACCCTTCAGCTTCGCGAGCGCGGCGACGCCGTCCTCCGCCTCGTCCACGTTGGTGAAGCCGAGTTCCTTCAACAGATTCCTGATGATCCTGCGCATCGTCGAGAAGTCGTCGACGACCAGGAACTTCATGTTTTGACTCATCTGAAACGTCTCCAATACGGCGCGAATATGTGACTACCCGGGGTGGCGGGTTGCTTCCTAACGTTGCAGCAGCGGGCGCAGCGTGTCGGCCAGGACTACGGGATCGAACTTGGCGACGTAGGCATCCACCCCCACGCTCTTGCCCATCGCGCGGTTCGCTTCGGACGAGAGGGATGAATGCATCACGACCGGAATGCGGTCGAAGCGGCCGTCGCTCTTCAGGTTTCGCGTGAGCACGTAGCCGTCCATCTCCGGCATCTCGGCATCTAGGAGGATGAGGCTGAGACTTTCGGAGAGGTCGCGGCCCTCCGCCTGTGCGCGGCTCGCGAGTCCTCGCAGGCGCTCCCATCCCTCCAGTCCGTTGTTGGCCTGGTGGTAGCGCACACCGAGGCGATCCAGGACCTGCGAGATCTCCTTCCGAGCGACCATGGAGTCATCGACGAAGAACACCGTGTGCTCCTGTTCGCTCTGCAGCACCTCGAGTTCCGGGACGGCCTCCTCGCCGAAGGCGCTGACGAGGATCTGCTCCACGTCGAGGATCGAAACGAGCTTGCCGTCGGGCAGTTCGGTGATGGCCGTGATCAGGCTCTCCTGGCCCGAGAGCACCGACTCCGGCGCCTTGACCCGGTCCCAGTCGACGCGAACGATCCGGTCGACGTCATGGACCAGGAAGCCCTGGGTGCGTCGGCTGTACTCCGTGACCATCATCGTTTCGCAGCTCGCGTCGCCGGCGCCGGCGATGTTCACGAACTTGGCGAGGCTGATGACGGGAATGATGTTTCCGCGCAGCGAGATCACCCCCTCGACGCCGGAGGGCATGTTCGGGGTCCGGGTGATGGGCGGGGTGCGTGTGACCTCGCGGACCTTGAATACGTTGATCCCGAATACTTCGCGGGTTCCGAGGGAGAAGAGCAGGATCTCCATCTTGTTGGAACCCGCGAGTTTGGTCCTGGCATCGACGGCATCGAGCAGGTTCTGGCTGAGGGACGTTTCCATGGGCGTGTGTTTGGTCGGGTTCAGGCAGTGGCGCCGGTCATGCGGCGGGTCAGGGCTTCCGCCAGCTTCATCGGTTCAAACTTGGAGACGTACTCGTCGACGCCGACCGAGCGGCCCAGTTGCTGGTTCTGCATGCCGGAGAGCGACGAGTGCATGATGACCGGCAGCTTGGCGGTCCGCGGGTCGCTCTTGATGTGCTTGGTCAGCATGTAGCCGTCCATTTCGGGCATCTCGACGTCGGTCAGCACGACGGACACGTAGTCGGTGATCGGTCGCTTCGCCGTCGCTGCCGCAGCCGCGATGCGGTCCAGTTCGAGCCAGGCGTGATTGCCGTTGAGCGCGCAGTAGTACTTGACGCCCATCGCGTCGAGGGTGCGCGTGATCTGCTTGCGGGCGACAGGGGAGTCGTCTGCGAAGAGGACGGCGCCTGTCGTGTTGTCGTCCACATGCTTGATGTTCAGGAAGAGGTGGTCGTCATCCTGTCGGCTGGTTTCGGCGAGGATCTTCTCGACATCCAGCATCATCACGAGTCTCTGGTCCTGCAGCTCCGTGACAGCGGTGACGAGCCCGCCCAGCTTCGAAACGAGCATCTCGGGAGGAACCTTCATCGCTGACCAGTCGAGGCGGAGGATCGTATCTACGGCCTCCACCAGGAAGCCCTGTGTGTGTCCGTTGTACTCGGTGACGATCATGATCTGGGGCGCGGCCTCGACCGGAATGCCGGCGTACTTGGCCAGATCTACGACCGGCACCAGATTCCCTCGCAGGCTGACCATCCCTTCCACGGAGGAAGGCATCTCCGGTGCCCGCGTGACTTCGGGGGATCGCATGACCTCCCGGACCTTGAAGACGTTGATGCCGTAGGTTTCTCGTCGCCCGGTCCGCGTGTCTGTTCCGAGGGAGAACAGAAGAATCTCCAGCTTGTTGGTGCCCGCCAGTTTCGTGCGGGCGTCGATGGTCTTCATCAGTTCGGACATCGCGGTCTTCTCCAGGCGGATGGCGGGCGCGCTTCCCGACCGTCCAGTGGCAGTGGTCAGATATGCCGGTGTCTCGGCGGGAGACACGTGGTTTCTCTGCGTCGTGCGGAGTAACGGCAGTCCCCACCAAAACCTTAACGGGTGGCGTGGCAGCCACGGACCGGATCAGGCGTGATGGCGCCGCCCCGGCATTTACAAGATAATCAAGCCCTTCGCGCCGTCGTGTCCCCACGAGAGCCCTGGATCGGGCACGGCGCGGCGCCTCTGACAATCGGGAAAACGAACCGCGTGGTGGAACTGACGCTCATCGATGGCGGAATGGCGGCTGAGGTCGGGCGGGACTCCTCGGCAGTGGCACATGTGTACGGTCGCCCTGTGCACGAAGTGCCGACGGATCTCTATATTCCGCCGGAGGCTCTGGAAATCATTCTGGAGTCGTTCGAGGGGCCGCTCGATCTGCTGCTCTACTTGATTCGTCGGCACAATCTCGACGTTCTCGACATCCCGATGGCGGAGTTGACCCGGCAGTACCTCGTCTACGTCGAAGGCATGCGGCACAGCTATCTCGAGCTTGCGGCCGAGTACCTTCTGATGGCCGCCGTACTGATCGAGATCAAGTCGAGGATGCTGCTGCCGCGGCCGGATGCACTTTCGGACGAGAGCGAGCCTGAGGATCCCCGGGCGGAACTGGTGAGGCGCTTGCTCGAGTACGAGCAGATGAAGCTCGCGGCCGAGCGGTTGGATCGACTACCGCAACCGGGCCGGGACTTTGCGACGGTGGCGGTGGCCACGGAGCCGAGCCAGTTCATCCGGGTGCCCGATGTGAACGCCGAGGATCTCCGGCAGGCATGGCTTGGTCTGCTCGCCCGCGCGCGCATGACCCGGCACCACAAGGTGACGCGCGAACAGCTGTCCGTCAGAGAGCACATGACGCGAATACTTCGGACGCTGAAGGAACGAAGCTACGCGGAGTTCACCGAGCTCTTCGACCCGGACCGAGGCGTCCCAGAACTGGTCGTTACCCTGCTCGCCGTGCTGGAGCTGGGCAAGGAGTACCTGGTGTCCATCACTCAGCAGGCGGCTTTCGCCCCCATTTACGTGAGCGTCAAGGATGGAAGCTCTTTCGATTGATCCGAAGCAGGCGAAGCTGATTCTGGAGACGGCGCTTCTGGCGAGTCAGGAACCGCTCTCCTTGGGGCAGTTGAGGCGCTTGTTCGACGAGGAATTGGACAACGACACTGTACGTCGTCTCCTCGATGATCTGCGTTCCGATTGGGATGGCAGAGGGGTGGAATTGATCTCTGTGGCCAGTGGATGGAGGTTTCAGACCCGTCCGCAGTTCCAGCACGTCGTCGATCGCTTGAATCCCCAGCGCCCGCCGAAATACTCCCGCGCGGTGATGGAGACGCTTGCCATCATTGCCTACCGACAGCCCGTGACGCGGGGCGACATAGAAGATATCCGTGGAGTATCGGTCGCGAGCACAGTGCTCAAGGCACTCGAAGGTCGGGGTTGGGTGGAGAGTCTGGGGCACCGGGAAGTCCCTGGTCGACCTGTGCTGTACGGCACGACCCGTCAGTTTCTCGATGATCTCTCCCTGAGGGCGCTGGATGAACTGCCGCCGTTGGAAGAGATGGGAAATCTGCTCGACCGCATTCAGCCGGAGCTGGTGGCTAGATCACCCGAGGCTGGCCGGGATGCGAAGGAGGAGATTGTTTCCGAGGGCGATGGCGACGTTGCTGACGGCGAGACTCCCTCGACAATCTGAAGCGGTTCAAGACAGCCGAGGGGATCGGTAAACCATGCAATCAGTTCTTGTTGCGAATCCGAAGGGTGGGGCGGGAAAGACAACTTTCGCCGTGAATCTGGCCGCAGGCCTTGCTGCCCGCGGCGCCAAGGTCGCGCTCTGTGACTTGGATCGCCAGCGGTCTGCCCTTCAGTGGCTCGGGCTTCGTCCGCCGGCATTGCCAGTGATTGCGGGTGTCGGTGCAGAGGTACGCGGGGCGGGTTCGCGCGACGGCCGCGATGGATGGATGGTCGTGGACTCACCCGCGGGTCTCCACGGAAAGAACCTCGCGCATGCCGTGAAGCTTGTGACGGGAGTCCTGGTGCCCGTTCAGCCATCCCTTTTCGATATGGCGGCAACGGGTGAGTTTCTGACGTCGCTGATGGATGTCTTGGGGAAGAAGCGCCGCTCGATCGGGATCATCGGGATGCGCGTGGATCCTCGGACTAGGGCTGCTGCGACCCTTGAAGCTTTTTTGAATCAGTTCGAACTGCCCGTGATCACGTATCTTCGAGACACTCAGCTGTATCCCAATTCGGCCTTCGCTGGTCAGAGCGTTTTCGATGCCCCGGAGTACATCGCGGCTCGGGAGATACGCCAGTGGGAGCCCGTTTTCGATTGGATGGATACGCTCGAATGATCGGTCCCCTCGCGACGTCGTCGGTCTCGATCGTTCCCGCGCCTCGGGGCGCCTAACTGGACCAGCACAGTGCACTTTCGAGATTGAGATTTCTCGGGCAGCGCCTTGCATCCTTTCGCCGTTGCTCTTGATCCTGACCTGCCCCGACTTTCGCGAGCTTGAGCGCAACCGGATTGCTTTGCTTCGCATCGTCAGTGGGTATCGCCCCCACAGGGCGGGCAATCACGGAAATGGCGGCGCAGCCGTACTGTCGGCCGCTGGGCCCAATCTGCTGGAAGTCATCGGACGATGGAAGGGCCCGGGTTGCCTGGTTGCGGCCCGCCCGATGCGCTCTCCGCCGCCGAAGGGACCAACGCGGCTCAGGTGACGTGCGATCGCGTGCGCGTTGGTGGAGACTGATGTTGTCCGCAACGGGAGAGCGTAGCAGCACGGAGTCGGCGACTCCTGTTCGAAAGAATCACCACTGATCTCCTGGCGTCCTCCACTGCAAAATCCAATGTGCTCGCGCGTACCGCATTGATCAGGACGCCACTCCGGCCGGTGGTGCTGGTACTAACGATTGATGGCGCGCCTTGACGCTACTGGCCGCCTCGGGTAACCTCTCTGTTCTCTGACGCGGGGTGGAGCAGTCTGGCAGCTCGTCGGGCTCATAACCCGAAGGTCGTAGGTTCAAATCCTGCCCCCGCAACCCTATCCCCAAAAAATCGGCCACTGCAGTGACCGATTTTTTTTTGTTTGTCTCACACGATGCTTGCGACGTCTCCGATCAGTGCGGGAAGTCGCGGTGAGGCTCGACGCGCGCATGCTCGGAGGTTGGGCGGTCTACCCGAGGTCGCGTGATTTTGCGGATCTCGGGACAACTCGAAGAGGAAAACGCCGCCAGAGTGACTGCCGCGCGGCATGCCCAATCCAACGCTGGTCACCACATTCGTGCGCTCGAGATGCGGCGCGGGACTCCCAACCGTGGCCCGCGCTTTTCTCCGTTCCAGCGGATTGACAAAGTTCACCTACGGTTGGAGATGCGCGCGCCGGCCGTGCGAGGTCGCTTCGGATAGGCCTTTGACGCTGGCTTAATGCGTGTTCCCGTTGCCCGTGGTGACCGTCCAGAGCGACTCAATGCGCTGCCGTGGCGATAGCCGATGTGGCTCGTTTTTGCATCCGCTTGCGCTCCACGTCGGGAGGCCGCTACGTAGAGTTTCGCCGGGTCGCTGAGCAAGGTGAGGGTTGCCTCCATCTCCTGACTCGCGTACCACAGGGCCGAGTCCGCCTGTCCGGTCAGTATCGGATGCCTGGGCAGCGCTGTTCCCGGTGGTCACGATTTCGAGGCACCATGTCCGAGATCACTCATTGCTACTGGAAAGTCATCAACCTGTGCCAGCCGGCATCGGACGATTCCGCCAGGGGTATCGATGCCCGCGCAGCGCATGCAAGGGCGCGGCAAGACGCGCCACCCTGGCCGAGGTCGCGGGGACAGACAACTGCGTGTTCTTGCGTGAGCTTGACGATACAGTGCGTGCCGCCCGCCTGCTACCGCGCGCAATCGAGGGCGCGAAGTCACTGCGCCTGAGCTTTCGGGCGTGGATCCGAAACTGGGCCGCAAATGAGTGACCCGGCATCGGGTGTGGGAGGAGTGCTTGACGGCGTACCCCTGGCAGCGGGCCGTGGGCCGCGCGTAGTCCTGCGAACGCGATCTCTGTTCTCCGGTTCGCTCAAGCGCCTCATGCGCGAGGCCCACAGTGCCGTCGAGTAACTGTTCGTTCATTGCGCCGACCCCACCGTCGGGTCGCGCGACGGCACGCGCCAGCGTACCTCTGGCGGCGTGGGGCGTTTTGACCTACGCCTTTGCCGACGCGATACCTGGCCAGGACTGGAGGACTGGACTGCTGGCCAGATACGCACGTTGCGCTTTGCTCCTGCAGATCCTACCCGTCAACGCGCGGATACTCATCCCCGAGCATGATCGCGATGAGCCCCGCGCCTAGTCCACGGTGCTGTGTTTCGTATGTCGCCATGCCGGCCCGAACCTGCCGGTGCGGCTGTGCACACGGGAGGATAAGTCCAAGGACGAATGGCGCGTGCATGTTGTAGAGCATTTCATCTTGGCACGATTGCACGACCAATGCCTGGTCACCTGCCGGGGGGGCGCGTCGCACCCATCTCGATGGACGCACATACGGTTGATGGAATGGCGGCGGCCTATCGGCGTCGCGTGTGCCGAGGTGGTCGACGCATGCTCGCCGAACACAAGAAATCCGAGCAGGACTACCAGGGTCCAGTGGTGACTTGCGCCGCTGACCGCGGGCGGGTCGGTTCGGCGCCATACTGCAAAGGGCTGCTCCTGGACGTCAAATTGAAGCGCACGATCGGCAACAGCGGCTCAGAACGCAGGCTGACCGATCTGCCAAAACGGTCATCTTTCAAGCTGACCAGTGGGGCGTGTCTGCGTTCGATACCGGAAAGCGTGGTGACATGGCGGAATCAGCGACGACTGCGCCGGGCGGAGTGCCACGAACGTCAGAACACACCTTTCAGTCGGTCCACGGCATGGCAACCTCGCATACGCAACCATCGCTGACGACATCTTCGATCGCGCGGGGAAGCGTCCGCCTCGTCCGCGACTTCCGCGAGAGGATGCGATGCCTCGTGAGGACGGTGGTCAAGATGAAGGGCTGCAGTTGAGGAGGGACGCGAGGGTCGCTGCTGAACTGGGCGCACCGCAGCGTGGATCGATGCCGAAGCGACCTGAACTGAGAAGGTTCCTGGGTCAGTAAACCTGAACACAACACTGGGTTGGACGAGGGGACTCGAGTACCAACGTGCTTGTTCTGTTTGTGCCGATGGCGCTCTCGAGCCAACGGTGTCCTCTCAGCGACCGGTTTTTTTGAGGTCTCGCTCACCGAAGGCTATTGACGATCAGTCTACGGGCTGTCAGAATTCGCCTTCTGGTTGACGCGCTTGAGCGATTGCGAGAGGCAAAAACCACCAAGTGCTCTTTAACAGTTTGGACAATCGATAGGTGTGGGTGCTTGAGGTTTACGGGCGCGGCTGAGAGGCTGCGTTTGTGAGGCGCGAGTGCTCGCACGACGGAAGAACGTCAAGCGAGAGAT
>JALHMS010000027.1:59462-61730 GCA_022843925.1 Burkholderiales bacterium | reverse complement strand
GGGACGCCCTAATCGCGTCGACCGCCCTCGAGCACGGCCTCGGCATCCTGACCGGGAACGTGAAGCACTACGTACCTGTGGAAGGCCTCTCACTGAAACGATTCTTCCCCGAACCATGACCCCCGACACCCGCATCTACGTAGCCGGCCACCGCGGCCTGGTGGGTTCCGCCCTCGTGCGGCGCCTGCAGGCGGCTGGCTTCAAGAACATCGTCACCCGCACCCACGCCGAACTCGACCTCGAGGACCAGCCCGCCGTGCGGGCCTTCTACGAGAAAGAGAAACCCGAAGTCGTGTTCGACGCCGCGGCCAAGGTAGGCGGGATTGGGGCCAATAACACCTACCCCGCGCAGTTCATCCACCGCAACCTCGTCATCCAGACGAACGTCATCCACGAAGCGTGGCGCTCGGGCGTCAAGAAACTGCTCTTCCTGGGGTCGAGCTGCATCTACCCGCGGGACTGCCCGCAGCCCATCAAGGAGGAATACCTCCTGACCGGGCCGCTCGAACCCACGAACCGCCCATACGCCATCGCCAAGATCTCCGGCATCGAGATGTGCTGGTCGTACAACCGCGAGTACGGCACCCGTTACCTCTCGGCCATGCCCACCAACCTCTATGGTCCAGGCGACAACTACGACCTCGCCAACAGCCACGTCCTGCCGGCCTTCATCCGCAAGATGCTCGAAGCGAAAGAGCGGAACGACGCCGAAGTGATCGTGTGGGGCACGGGCACCCCGAGGCGCGAGTTCCTGTACAGCGACGACATGGCCGACGCGTGCGTCGCGCTGATGAGCCTGCCCGAAGCGAAGTTCGACGAAGTGCTCACCAAGTACCAGCCGCCGCTCATCAACGTGGGTTGCGGCGAGGACGTCACCATCCGCGAGTTGGCCGAGACGGCGGCGAGCGTGGTGGGGTTCGAGGGCAAGCTCGTGTTCGACACGAGCAAGCCCGACGGCACGCCGCGGAAGCTGATGGACGTGAGCCGGATGTTCGAACTGGGGTGGCGGCCGAAGACGAGGCTGCGGGAGGGGATCGGGAAGGCGTTGGCGGATTACGTGGGGCGGCGGTAGATCGCCGCCTCTCGGGCCTGACGGCCCGGGGCGGCTTGGCCGCAGGGCGTACCAACAAGGGGAGGGCCCCTTGTATATCCCCCGTTGATGCGCCACCGGCCGGGGAAATGGTCACAGGTTTTGTAGGAGCGGCCCATGGCCGCGAAAGCGGCGGTTCCAGGTGTGGCGTTTCCATGCGCTCACCGCTTTCGGGGGCATGGCCCCCTCCTACAATTCATCACGCATGGCGTCGTTGTAGGAGCGGCCCTTGGCCGCCTCTCGGGCCTGACGGCCCGGGGCGGCTTGGCCGCAGGGCGTACCAACAAGGGGAGGGCCCCTTGTATATCCCCCGATGGCGGGTCACCGATGTCGGAGTGGACCGTGCCTTTGTAGGAGCGGCCCATGGCCGCGAAAGCGCCGGTTCCAGGTGAGGCGTTTCCATGTGCCCATCACCTCCGTTCGCAGCGCCTCCGTGCCCGTTCACTCCACCTCCGGCAACCACGCCGAATCCCAGAACGGATACGTCCCGATCGTCCTCGCCAACCCTGCTCGCAGCGGGTTTTCGATGATGTACCTCGCCACGATGGCCAGCGTCTCGTCGCTGCGCAATGCGTGGTCGTGAAACGCAGGTGCCCACAGCGGGCCACGTCGCATCAGGGTTCGATTCGTTTCGCGTGCGGACGATGACTTCAGCCGGTTGACGACGCTCTCGAGCGGTTCCGTGTCGGCAAGTTGCACGAGCCAGTGCGCGTGATCCGGCATCAACACCCACGCGAGGAGGTCGTGGCTGCCGAGATCGGGTTTCACGAAGCCACGGATGGCGGCGGCAGCGACGTCGAAATCCGTGAACCACGGGACGCGATGCAACGTGGTCGATGTGACGGCGTAGATCTGCCCCGGCAACGAGATGCGACCTTGTCGAAGCGAACGGTGACCCGGGCGGGCGTTGATCGTTGGGGTGTGCATCGTTTGTCGTCGGCGCGCGCCGACGCCGGAGATCGACGATGCGGAAAAGTCTATGGGGTCGGTCCGGGCGGACGCGAGGAATGGAATAGGGGCTGTGTCCTTGTAGGAAGGGCCCATGGCTCCTGCAGGAGCGGGCCATGCCCTTGTAGGAGGGGGCCATGCCCCCGAAAGCGGTGAGCGCTCGGAAACGTATCAACCAGAACCAACGCTTTCGCGGCCATGGGCCGCTCCTACAGATTCACCACCCAGCG
>JALHMS010000027.1:52833-59452 GCA_022843925.1 Burkholderiales bacterium | reverse complement strand
GGGCCATGCCCTTGTAGGAGGGGGCCATGCCCCCGAAAGCGGTGAGCGCTCGGAAACGTATCAACCAGAACCAACGCTTTCGCGGCCATGGGCCGCTCCTACAGATTCACCACCCAGCGCGCCGTTGTAGGAAGGGCCCATGGCTCCTGTAGGAGGGGGCCATGCCCTTGTAGGAGGGGGCCATGCCCCCGAAAGCGGTGAGCGCTCGGAAACGTATCAACCAGAACCAACGCTTTCGCGGCCATGGGCCGCTCCTACAGATTCACCACCCAGCGCGCCGTTGTAGGAAGGGCCCATGGCTCCTGTAGGAGGGGGCCATGCCCCCGAAAGCGGTGAATGTCGTGGAAGCGCCTCGACCGGAACCATCGCTTTCGCGGGCATGGCCCGCTCCTACGAAAGCACACCACATCCACCGCCGGTGGCGCGCCCCCATGAAAAAGGGCCCCTGCGTGGAGCCCCTTTTTCATCACTTGCCTGCAAACCCTTCAGCAACTACAGCCGCCCGATCCCGTGGTACTCCAGCCCGTACTCGCGCACCATCGGCGGGTCGTACATGTTGCGGCCGTCGAAGATGGCCTTGCGTTTGACACGGGCGGCGATCGCTTCGAAATCCGGGCTCCGGAATTCCTTCCACTCGGTCACGATCATGAGGATGTCGGCGCCGACCAGCGCGCCCATCGGGGTGCTGGCGTAGCTGATTCCCGGACGGTCGCCGAGGGTGCGGTGGGCTTCCTCCTGGGCCACGGGGTCGTAGGCCACCACCGTTGCGCCGCGCGCCAGAAGGCCTTCGATGATCACGAGGCTCGGTGCTTCGCGCATGTCGTCGGTGTTGGGCTTGAAGGCCAGACCCCACATGGCGATCGTCATGCCTTTCAGATCGTCGCCATAGCGGCGGTCGAGCTTCTCGAGCAGCACGGACTTCTGCGCTTCGTTCGCTTCTTCCACCGCGTCGAGGATGCGCAGCTTCAGGCCGGCGGCCTGGCCGGTGCGTTGCAGCGCCTTGACGTCTTTCGGGAAGCACGAGCCGCCGTAGCCGGTGCCCGCGTAGAGGAAGTGATAGCCGATGCGCGGATCCGAGCCGATGCCCTGGCGAACGCGTTCGATGTCGGCACCCACGCGCTCGGCCAGATTGGCCAGTTCGTTCATGAACGAGATGCGCGTCGCGAGCATCGCGTTCGCGGCGTACTTTGTGAGTTCGGCGGACTTCACGTCCATCACGATCATGCGTTCGTGATTGCGCTGGAAGGGCTGGTAGAGCTGGCGCATCAGCTGGGTCGCGCGATCGTCGTCCGAACCCACCACGATGCGATCCGGCTTGAGGAAATCCTCGATGGCGGCGCCTTCCTTCAGGAACTCGGGGTTCGAGACCACGGCGAACTCCTGCTTCGATCCGCGGGCCGCGAGTTCTTCGGCGATGGCCGCCTTGACCTTCTCGGCCGTACCCACCGGCACGGTGGACTTGTCGACGACCACGCAATAGTGGTCCAGATGGCGACCGATGGTACGGGCCGCCGCGACCACGTACTGCAGGTCGGCGGAGCCGTCCTCGCCGGGCGGGGTGCCCACGGCGATGAACTGGATGGCGCCGTGGCGTACGCCCTCGGCAACATCGGTGGTGAACTGCAGCCGGCCAGCCTCCGCATTGCGTTTCACCATGGCCTCGAGGCCGGGTTCGAAGATGGGGATGCCGCCCGCGCGGAGCATGCCGATCTTGCGCTCGTCGATGTCGACGCACAGGACGTCGTTGCCCGAGTCCGCGAGGCACGCGCCGGACACCAGCCCGACGTAGCCCGAACCGACTACTGTGACTTTCAAATCGTTCTCCTGTTGTTGCTTCGTGGACGGCATGTCGTCCGTGCCATCACGGACTGGTCATGCGCATGCGCCAGTCTACGCGGCGTCGCGTCGACGGAAGCGTTGGGATGGACACATCGGGTCGAAGCGGTACACCGGGGAGCAAGAGCCGCGCCTCGAAAGAGGCCTTGGTGGACCGGCCCCGCGTCACCTCGGCCCCCGCGCCATCGGGACGATGTGTGCCGTGCTACGTCACGGGCCGCCTCGCCCGATGCCGCAGACAGGGTCGGGGTGGCGCAGTCCCTGCATTCCTTCCCTACCCATTGCGAAGGAAATCGGCTGTGTCGCCCCGGAGTCGCCGGCGCGATGGCCATAGCGGAGGTGGAATGAAGGTTCTGGTCACCGGCGGCGCCGGGTACATCGGTTCGCACACCTGCGTCGCGCTGCTCGCGGCCGGGCACGAGGTGGTCGTCGTCGACGACTTCTCCAACAGCAGCCAGGCGGTCATCGACCGCATCGAGACGATCGCGGGCAAGCGGGTGCCGTTTCACCGCGGCCGCGTGCAGGAGCCTGCCGTACTTGGGCGGGTTCTCGCGGAGCATCGCGTCGATGCGGCCATCCATTTCGCGGCGTTCAAGGCCGTGGGGGAATCGGTCGCGAAGCCCATCGACTACTACGAAAACAATCTCATGAGCCTCATGGCCGTGGTGCGGGCGCTCGACGCCGCCGGGGCCCGCCATCTCGTCTTCAGCTCGTCGGCCACCGTGTACGGCAACCCCGAGAAGGTGCCGCTCGACGAATCGGCGCCGATCCAGCCCACGAATCCGTACGGCCAGACGAAGGCGATCGCCGAGCAGATCCTCCGCGATGTCGTGGTCTCGAACCCGGCATGGAAGGTGTCGCTGCTCCGCTACTTCAACCCCGTGGGCGCGCATTCGAGCGGCCTCATCGGCGAGGATCCGCAGGGCCTGCCCAACAATCTCATGCCCTTCGTCGCCCAGGTCGCCGTGGGGCGACTTGCCGAACTGAAGGTGTTCGGCGGCGACTATCCGACGCCCGACGGCACCGGGGTGCGGGACTACATCCATGTGGTCGACCTGGCGGCGGGCCACGTGAAGGCGCTCGAGCGGCCTGGCGACAGCGGGCTGCTGACGGTCAACCTCGGCACGGGTCGCGGGTATTCCGTGCTCGAGATGATCCGCGCCTTCCAGGCGGCGTCCGGGCGGAGCATCCCGTATCGCATCGTCGACCGCCGTCCGGGCGACGTCGCCACGGTGTACGCCGATCCGGCGCTGGCTCTGCAGACGCTGGGCTGGAAGGCGGAACTCGACATCGACGCCATGTGCCGCGACACGTGGCACTGGCAGTCGCAGAACCCGCAGGGGTTCCGCACAGCGGCGTAGCAGGAACGGTCACCGGGCTGGTGGCCCGCGGCGGCTTGGCCGCAGGACGTACCAACAAGGGGAGGGCCCCTTGTATATCCCCCGGGTGACGCGCCACCGGCGGTGAATGTGGTGTGCTTTTGTAGGAGCGGGCCATGCCCGCGAAAGCGCCGGTTCCGGTCGAAGCGGCTCCTCGCATCGACCGATTTTGGGGGCATGGCCGCCTCTCGGGCCGGTGGCCCGCGGCGGCTTGGCCGCAGGACGTACCAACAAGGGGAGGGCCCCTTGTATATCCCCCCGGTGACGCGCCACCGGCGGTGAATGGGGTGTGCTTTTGTGGGAGCGGGCCATGCCCGCGAAAGCGCCGGTTCCGGTCGAAGCGGCTGCTCGCATCGACCGATTTTCGGGGGCATGGCCCCCTCTCGGGCCGGTGGCCGGGCAGCAACGATCAGGCGGGCCTGGCCCGCTCCTACGGAGTTCGTCACCCTGGGTGATGTGCGTGGCCGTGTAGCGGCCCCTGTGGGAGCGGACCAGGCCCGCCTCTCGGGCCTGACGGCCCGCGGCGGGCTGCCCGCGTGGAGTTACCAACAAGGGGAGATTTCCCCTTGTGTATCCCCCGTTCATGCGCAACCCGCGGTAGATGTGGTGTGCTTTTGTAGGAGCGGCCCATGGCCGCGAAAAGTGTTTGTTCGGGTCGAAGCGCTTCCACGGCATCCACCGCTTTCGGGGCCATGGGCCCCTCCTACAGTGGTGGTGGATGCGCCACCCGCTGCAAAACTGGCCACGCTTTCTGTAGGAGCGGCCCATGGCCGCGAAAGCGCTGATTCCGGTCGAACCGTCTCCTTCCATCGACAGCCTACGAACGACTTCTTCCGTACCCAGGACTCCGTCGATCGTGTTTGACGACCAGAATCTCGAGCTCGTCGCCGAGGGCCTTGTAGATGAGCGTGTAAGGAAAGACGCGCATCGAGAGTCCTCGACGACCGCGACTTCGAGGAAGTCCTATTTCAGGGGTCTGCGCGAGGAGCGCCGTCAAACGTTGGAATTCGTGAACAAATCTTGCGGCGAGTACGGTTGAGCCTTCGCGCTCATAGAAGGCCGCTGCGTCGAACAGATCTCGTTCGGCGGCAGGGTGAAGCGTGATCTTCACCTGGCGAAGCGTGACTCGAGGTTTGCCACCGCAACTTCGATTGCCACCGGCTCGACAGCTCCGGACTCGAGCTCCTGTTCCCGTTGGTCTGCGACAGCATCCCACGCGGCCTCGGCATCAGAATCGACATCAAGGCTGGCAACAAGTCGGTCAAGCAGCCGAGCGCGATCGGTCGGCGAAAGGCGAAGGACTTCAGCTTCGAGGACTTCAAGACTTCGTGACATGGTCGTCTCGAGTAGATGTCGTTACGGACGTAGGTTGCCACAACGAACCGTCTCGGGCCTGACGGCCCGCGGCGGCTCGGCCGCGTGGCGTTACCAACAAGGGGAGGGCCCCTTGTATATCCCCCGTTGATGCGCCACCCGAGGTGGATGCGGTGTGCTTTTGTAGGAGCGGCCCATGGCCGCGAAAAGCGTTTGTTCGGGTCGAAGCGCTTCCACGGCATTCAACGCTTTCGGGGCCATGGGCCCCTCCTACAGGGGCATCGCCCCCTCCTACAGGGGTGGTGGATGCGCTGTCATCTCCGGACGGTGTCGCCCGATCAATACACCGACCGCCCCCCGGTGATGTCGAACAGCTGGCCGGTGGTGAACGAACACTCGTCCGATGCGAGCCACGCCACCATCGCAGCGATTTCGTCCGGCTTCACGAAACGGCCTTTCGGCACCTGATCCAGCATCCACTTCACCTTTTCCGGCGTAAAGCTCTGCAGGATCTCCGTGTCGGCCACCGACGGGCAGACGCAGTTCACGAGGATCTCGGTGTCGGCCAGCTCGCGGCCGAGGGCCTTGGTCAGGGCGATGACGGCGGCCTTCGAGGCGCTGTACGCCGAGAAGTTGGGGGTCCCATTCTTGCCTGCGATCGAGGCGATGTTGACGATGCGGCCGTAGCCGCGTGCTCGCATGGCCGGGATGACCGCCTTGCTGCACAGGAATGTCCCGTCCACGTTCACCGCGAAGATCTGTCGCCAGGTCGCCAGATCGTATTCCCAGGTCTGGACGACGGGACCGCCGATGCCCGCGTTGTTCACGAGGATGGCGATGGGGCCCAGCTTCGCCTCGGCCGTGCGGACTGCCTGGGTGACCGCGGCCTCGTCCGTGATGTCGACCGGCTGGACGATGAAGCGCCCGGTGCCCCCCAGGGCGGTTTCGACGGCGGCAAGGGCGGTGGCGTCGCGGTCCCACAGGGCGACGCTGGTCCCGCTGGCGAGCAGACGTTGGGCGATGGCGAGGCCGATGCCGCGGGCGGCGCCCGTGACGATGGCAGTGCGGTCGGCAAGATCGATATGGGTGGCCATGGGGTGTCTCCTCGTTCGGAGGCGGGAGGATAGCCCCCGCCGCCGCTTCCGCGCGGAGTTCCTACCCTTGGAGGGGCGATCCCGAGGCTGCCTCGTGAACGTTCTGTGACGCTGTCACCGCTCGGTCATCACCGTGACCTATGATCCCGAAGACCAGCACCCAGCACCCTGGAGACCCAAAAAGTGCCATCGATGTCCGCCGATCAACGCCCTCCGATCCAGCCCGGCCGCCCGGTCCGCGCAGCACGGCAGGCGCACGGCTTCACCCTCCTAGAACTGCTCGTCGTGATCGTCATCATCGGTCTGCTGGCGGGTTACGTCGGCCCCAAGTACTTCGCGCAGGAAGGCAAGGCGAAGACGAAAGTGGCCAAGGCCCAGATCGACGCCCTGGAGAAGGCCCTCGACGCCTACCGCATCGACATGGGCCGCTATCCCGACACCCAGCAAGGCCTCACCGTCCTGGAAGTCCGGCCCGAGAACGAACCGCGCTGGCAGGGCCCGTACATGAAGAAGGCGATCCCGCCCGACCCGTGGGGCAAGCCTTACCAGTACCGCGCGCCCGGCGAGAAGGGCGAGATCGACATCTTCTCCTTCGGCCGGGATGGACAGGCCGGCGGCGAGGGCGAGGATGCGGACGTCGGCAATTGGAACTGAGGACGATGAGTCGGACGGGTCGGGCATTCATTGTGGGTCGATGCCGTGAAAGCGCCTCGACCGGAACGAACGCTTTCGCGGCCATGGGCCGCTCCTACAACAGCGTGGTCCGTTCCCACGGTGTGGTGCCCAACAACGGGGGGATATACAAGGGGCCCTCCCCTTGTTGGTACGCCCTGCGGCCAAGCCGCCGCGGGCCGCCGGCCCGAGAGGCGGGCATGGCCCGCTCCTACAAGGTCCTGATGGGCGATGAATTTGTAGGAGGGGGCCATGCCCCCGAAAGCGGTGGATGCCATGGGAGCGCCTCGACCGGAACGAACGCTCTCGCGGGCATGGCCCGCT
>JALHMS010000027.1:0-52823 GCA_022843925.1 Burkholderiales bacterium | reverse complement strand
CCGCTCCTACAAGGTCCTGATGGGCGATGAATTTGTAGGAGGGGGCCATGCCCCCGAAAGCGGTGGATGCCATGGGAGCGCCTCGACCGGAACGAACGCTCTCGCGGGCATGGCCCGCTCCTACAAGGTCCTGATGGGCGATGAATTTGTAGGAGGGGGCCATGCCCCCGAAAGCGGTGAATGCCGTGGAAGCGCCTCGACCGGAACGAACGCTTTCGCGGCCATGGGCCGCTCCTACAACAGCGTGGTCCGTTCCCACGGTGGGGTGCCCAACAACGGGGGGATATACAAGGGGCTCTCCCCTTGTTGGTACGCCCTGCGGCCAAGCCGCCGCGGGCCGCCGGCCCGAGAGGCGGCCATGGGCCGCTCCTACAAGGTCCTGATGGGCGATGAATTTGTAGGAGGGGGCCATGCCCCCGAAAGCGGTGGATGCCATGGGAGCGCCTCGACCGGAACGAACGCTCTCGCGGGCATGGCCCGCTCCTACAAGGTCCTGATGGGCGATGAATTTGTAGGAGGGGGCCATGCCCCCGAAAGCGGTGGATGCCATGGGAGCGCCTCGACCGGAACGAACGCTCTCGCGGGCATGGCCCGCTCCTACAACAGCGTGGTCCGTTCCCACGGTGGGGTGCCCAACAACGGGGGGATATACAAGGGGCCCTCTCCTTGTTGGTACGCCCTGCGGCCAAGCCGCCGCGGGCCGCCGGCCCGAGAGGCGGCCATGGGCCGCTCCTACAACATCGTGGTCCGTTTCCACGGTGGGTGGCGCATCCATGCAGAGCTGGGACCATGCGCTTCCAGGTGAAAGCCATGAAGGCGGGCGAGGGCGTGGTGTCGCTGTCGTTCGATGCGCGCGATGCCCGGGACGCCCGTGCGCAGGCGACCGACAAGGGCTACGCCGTGCTCGGCGTGCAGGGGGGCGCGTGGTCGCTCAGCCTGCCGCAGCGCCGGCATCGGTTTCCGCTGCTGCTCTTCACCCAGGAACTGCTCGCGCTGCTCAACGCCGGCATCAGCCTCGTCGAAGCGCTCGAGACCCTCGCCGAGAAGGAATCCCGCGCCGAGAGCCGATCGGTGCTGCAGGGGTTGCTCGATCTCCTGCGCGAGGGGAAGTCGTTCTCCGCCGCACTGCAGGCCAACCCGGCGATCTTTCCCGACCTGTACGTGGCCTCGGTCCGCGCGAGCGAGCGCACCGGTGATCTCTCCGAGGCGCTGGCCCGCTACGTCACCTATCAGACGCAGCTCGATCTCGTGCGGAAGAAGCTGGTGAGCGCCTCCATCTACCCGGCGATCCTGCTCATCGTCGGGGGCATGGTCACGATGTTCCTGCTGGGCTACGTCGTGCCGCGCTTCAGTCATGTGTACGAGGACATGGGCGGGGATCTCCCGCTGCTCTCGCGGCTGCTGCTGCGCTGGGGGTCGCTCATCGACGAGAACGGTCCGCTGACGGGCGGTATCTTCCTCGCCGTCGTCGGCCTCGTGGCGTGGTGGATCATCCAGCCCGGCACCCGCGCCCGCATGCTCCGCGCGATGCGCCGCATCCCCGGGTTCCACGAGCGCGTGCGCGTCTACCAGCTCACTCGCTTCTACCGCACCCTCGGCATGCTCCTGACCGGCGGCATCTCGGTGGTGCCGGCGCTCGGGATGGTGGCGGGCCTGCTCGACGCCGAACTCCGCGCGCGTCTCGACCAGGCGACGCGTCTCGTCCGCGAAGGCCGCCCGATGTCGGATTCGATGGAGACCGCCGGCCTCGTCACGCCCGTCGCATTGCGGTTGCTGCGGGTGGGCGAACGCAGCGGCCAGATGGGCGAGATGATGGAGCGCATCGCCACGTTCCACGACGAGGAGATGGCGCGCTGGGTCGATTGGTTCACGAAGACGTTCGAGCCCTTGTTGATGGCGCTGATCGGCGTGGTGATCGGCGGGATCGTGGTGCTGATGTATCTGCCGATCTTCGAGTTGGCGGGGAGCGTGCGGTGAGGCGGGCCTTTGTAGGAGCGGCCCATGGCCGCCTCTCGGGCCGCTGGCCCGCGGCGGGGTGCCCGCGTGGTGTACCAACAAGGGGAGGACCCCTTGTATATCCCCCCGTGGATGCGCCACCCACCTCGGGAATGGGCCGCGCTGTTGTAGGAGCGGCCCATGGCCGCGAAAGCGCTGGTTCCGGTCGATGCGCTTCCACGGCATCCACCGCTTTCGGGGGCATGGCCCCCTCCTACGGGGTCATGGCCCGCGTCCGGGTGTCCTCTACATGAACCCCACCGACCTCACCCCGCCGCGCACCTTCGCCCCCGCCGATTTCGCGCGCGCCCGTGACGCTGCGCGCGCGTCGGGTCGCCGCATCGTCGACTGTCTCGAAGCCGACAGCGGGCTCGAATCCGAGGACTTCGTGCAGGCGCTCGCCGCCGCGCTCGTGTTGCCGCCGATGACGATGGATGCGCTGCACGCCGCGCAGACCGCGTTCGACGTGCTCCCCTACGCCGAGGCGATGGCGCGCGAATGTGCGGTGCTGCGCGACGATGCCGGCGGGCTCGTCCTCGTGCATGGGGATCCGTTCGACGAGCGTTTCCGGCACTGGGTCGACGAGCGCATTGCGGCTCCGTTCGAGCTGCGTCTCGCGCACCACGCGGATCTCGCGGCGTGGCTTGCCCGGCAGGGCGAGAGCCTGCGGGCGATGGAGAGCATGGTCGTCGAGTCGCGGCGCGAGACCGACGGCGGCAGCGCGGTGGCCGACCTCTCGCTGAAGACGATCTCCGAGGACGCCAGCCCGGTGGTGCGGCTCGTGAACTCGACGCTCTACGACGCGCTGAAGAGTTCCGTGAGCGACATCCACCTCGAGACCACGCCCGCCGGCCTCACCATCAAGTACCGCATCGACGGCGTGCTCTCGCACGTGAGCCACGTGCCCGGGCTCGAGACCGCCGAGCACGTCATCTCGCGCGTGAAGGTGATGTCCGAGCTGGACATCGCCGAGCGCCGCGTGCCGCAGGACGGCCGCTTCAAGGTGCACACGCAGGGCCGCGAGATCGACTTCCGCGTGTCGATCATGCCGTCGATCTTCGGCGAGGATGCGGTGCTGCGGATCCTCGACAAGCAGAGCCTCGCGGACGAGGTGAAGGGCTTGTCGCTCGAGAGCCTCGGCTTCGACGACGTCGCCAAGGCGTGGATGCGCCGCCTGTCGTCGGAACCCTACGGCATGCTGCTCGTGACCGGCCCCACCGGCAGCGGCAAGACCACCACGCTCTACGCCGCGATCTCCGAGATCAATCACGGCCACGACAAGCTGATCACCATCGAGGATCCGGTCGAGTACCAGCTGCCCGGCGTGCTGCAGATCCCGGTGAACGAGAAGAAGGGCCTCACCTTCGCGCGCGGCCTGCGGTCGATCCTGCGGCACGACCCGGACAAGATCATGGTGGGCGAGATCCGCGACGCCGACACCGCGCAGATCGCGGTGCAGGCCGCACTCACCGGCCACCTCGTGTTCACCACCGTGCACGCCAACAACGTGTTCGACGTGATCGGCCGCTTCACGCACATGGGCGTGGACCCCTACAGTTTCGTCGCCGCGCTGAACGGCATCGTCGCGCAGCGCCTCGTGCGCGTGAACTGCCCGCACTGCGCCACGGAGGATCACCCCGACGACGAACTGCTCGCCGCATCGGGCCTCGACCGCTCGCGCGTCGAAGGTTTCGTGTTCCGCGCCGGTCGCGGCTGCGGCCACTGTCGTGGCAGCGGCTACCGCGGGCGCAAGGCCATTTCCGAGATGCTGCTGCTCACCGACGAGCTGCGCGAACTCATCACCTCCAAGGAACCCATCCGCCGCGTGAAGGAAGCCGCGCGCGCCGGCGGGACGCGGTTCCTGCGCGATTCGGCGCTCGACCTCGTGGCGCGGGGTGAGACCACACTGACGGAGATCAACCGTGTCACTCTCGTGGCGTGACGTCCTCCGCGTGAAGCTCGCGCCGCACGGGTTGCGCATCGCGCGCCATCGCCGCGGCTGGCGATCGCCCGCCGCGGAGACCTTCGACGTCGCGGTCCCCGCCACCCATGACGGAGATGCACCGTGGGCCGCCGCCGCGGATGCGCTGGAGCAGACGCTGCTCGCGCCGCGCCTGCGCGGCATGGATCTCGATGTCACGCTCGACGGTGCCTTCGTCCGCTGGCTGCTGCTCCCCTGGAGCGCGGCGCTCGCCACCGATTCCGAACGGCTCGCCTACGCCCGGCTCGAGTTCGAGTCCGTGCACGGCGAGCGTGCCCGCGCATGGCGCATCCGGCTGGCGGATGGCCGCCCTGGCGAGTCGTCGCCCGCCTGCGCGATCGACGACGCGGTTCACGATCGCCTCACCGCCATCGCCAGGGCTGCGGCGGGCCGGCTGGTCGCCGTGCAGCCTGCGTTCGGCGCGGCGCTCGACCGTCATCGCCGCATGCTCACGGCGCCGTCGGCCGCCTTCGCCCTCGTCGAGCGCGGACGCTGCACGATCGCAGCCTTCGAACGGGGCCGCTGGCGGCATCTGGAATCGGCCCGGCTCGCGGGGCGCCTCACCGACGCCATCGCCGCGCCGCTCGCGCGCATCGATGCGCTGGGCATCTGCCCCGAGTCGCCGCGACGCCTGCACGTGGTCTTCGACGGATCGCCGGAAGCGCTGCCCGCCCACGTCGGCGGCTGGGACGTCGTGACCGCCGACGACGCCGCGCCCGCACCCCGCGCAAGGGTTGCCTGGGGCCGGTCATGAGCGTGCGTGCGGTCGGCATCGACTTCGCGGGGACGCCGCGGCCCGTGCGTCTCGTCGGCACCGTGCTCGCGGCGGTCGGCTTCGCCGCCGCGATCTGGGCGTGGGATGCCATGACGGAAGCGCAGGACGAGCGCGACCGCCAGACCGAGCGCCTCGACGATACCCGACGCCTCGCGCGCCGCGCGATGCCGTCCATCGAGCGGGTGAAGGCCCCGGGCCGGGAGGCTCCCGACCGCGAGATGGCCGCCGAGGTGCGGGCCGCCAACGAAGTGCTCGACCGGCTGGCCCTCCCGTGGGACGCGCTCTTCGCCGACGTGGAGCGCGCCCTCGGACCCGATGTCGCCCTCACGCTCGTGCAGCCCGATCCGAAGGGACGCATCGTCGTGATCGACGGCGAGGCGCGCCATCTGAATGCGCTGCTCACATTCCTCGCGCGACTCGATGCGGCCCCGACGCTCGCCGAGGCGCATCTGCGTCAGCACGAATGGCGGGTGACCGATCCGCACCGCCCGCTCGCATTCTCCGTGGAGGCCCGATGGACGCCCGCGCGCTGAGCGTCCACGCGTCGTGGTGGCTGCGCCGCGAGGCATCGCGCCTCGGCTGGCGGGGCATCGCGGGCATCGTGCTGCTCGCGCTCGCCGCAGGGCTCGTCCTCTTCGCCGCTGTGCCGGCGGAGCGCGAGGCCGAAGAGCGGCGCGCCGAGGTCGCCAAGCTCCGGACCGAGTTGCGGTCCGGTGCCGTCGGAGGCGCGGGTGGCACGGCTGCGCCGCCCTCGAAGCTCGTGCAGCTCGAGACCTACTACGCATTCTTCCCCGACGTCTCGACGCTGCCCGACTGGCTGGGCCAGGTGCACCTCGCCGCTGCCCGGCACGGCCTCGCGCTCGACAGCGGGCAGTACCAGTTGCAGCACCCGGCCGGCGCCCGACTGGCGCGCTACGAGCTGGACCTTCCCCTGCGCGGTACGTATCCGCAGTTGCGCGCGTTTCTCGCCGACGTGCTGACGAAGGTGCCCGCCGCGTCCATCGAGGATGTCCTCGTGCGGCGCGAGTCGGTGGCGAACCGCGAGATGGAAGCGCGCGTGCGCCTCGCGATCCACCTCGGAGGCGCGCAATGACGCTGGCGCCACGCCTTCGAGCGGTCCTGCTGGCCGCGGGTCTCGCGCTCACCGTGGCTGCGATCGGCTGGGTCGAGTCGCGGGACGAACCCGCGGACGAGAAGCGTGCGAACGCCCGGACGGCAGCCCCGAGGGTGACCGCTGCGCGCACGGACGACACGAAGATGCCCGACTCCACGCGGCCCGCGCCGTCGTCGCCGGCCGCAGCGCCGGTTCCCGCCGGCCCCGCGCCCGCCGTCGACTTGACTCGCGCGCGCCGTGCCCTGCAACCGCTGGCCGCCGACGCCTTCGCGCCGCAGAGCTGGGCGCCGCCGCCGCGGAAGCTCACGGCGGCGGAGCAGGCCGCTGCCGCCCCGCCGCCGCCCCCACCGCCCCAGGCGCCGCCGCTGCCGTACCGGTACGTCGGGATGATGGGCGACGATGGCCGGACGACGCTGTTCCTGTCGAACGGTGAACGCGACCTGATGGCAAGACCCGGCGACGTGCTCGACGGTGTCTGGCGCCTCGAACTGGTGAACGAACAGCGTGCGCTGTTCGTGTATGTCCCCCTGCAACAGTCCCGCACGCTCACTCTCGGAGCGCGATGATGCGATTCCTTCTTCCCCTGCTGGCTGCGCTCGTCCTGGCCGCCTGCGCGTCCAACCCCACCTACGAAGACGCCGCGCGTCTCTCCGAGGCCGGCCAGCCCGAGGCGGCCGTGGCCCGCCTGCAACAGCTCGTGGAGCAGAACCCGCGGAACGCGCAGTACCGCGCCGCGCTGCTGCGCGAGCGCGATCGTGCCGTGGCCATGCGGATGAACGCCGGCGATGTGCAGTTGCGCGCCGGCCGCTACGACGAGGCCGAGCGCGAGTACCAGGCCGCGGCGGCGCTCGACGCCGACGCCGTTCGCAGCACCGTGCGGCTCGCGGATGTCGCCCGGGCCCGGCGTCACGATGCGATCCTGCGGGAAGCGGAGGCGAGCCTGAAAGCGAAGCGGCTCGACGCGGCCGAGACGCGCGTGCGCGAGGTGCTCGGCGACGCGCCGAACCACGCGCCGGCGCGGGATCTGCTGCGCCGCGTGCTGGAGGCCGGCATGGCGGCGGACCCGACACCGCGCCTGAAGGCGCCGTTCCGGAAGCCGGTGACGCTCGAATTCCGCGATGCGCAGATGCGCACGGTGTTCGACATGCTGTCGCGCACGTCGGGCATCAACTTCGTCTTCGACCGCGACGTGAAGCAGGACCAGAAGCTCACGGTGTTCCTGCGCAACACCACGCTGGAGGACGCGCTCGAACTGATCCTCACCACGCACGCCCTCGACCGCAAGGTGCTGAACGATAACTCCGTGCTCATCTACCCGAACACGCCGGCGAAGCAGAAGGACTACCGCGAACTCGTCGTGCGCAGCTTCTATCTCTCGAACGCCGACGTGAAGCAGGCGGCCGTGATGGTGAAGACGCTGACGCGGGCGCAGGACGTCTTCATCGACGAGAAGCTGAACCTCATGGTGATGCGCGACACGCCGGAGGTGGTGCGGATGGCGGACCAGCTCGTGCGCACGCTCGACCTCGCGGAGCCGGAGGTGATGCTCGAAGTGGAGGTGCTGGAGCTGACACGCACGCGCCTGCAGGACCTCGGAGTGGCGTGGCCCGGCGGCGTGTCGCTCGGCGCGCGCACCACGGGTGCGGCGACGACAGCGGCTGCGAGCCAGCTCATCGACGGGCCGATGGTCTTCAGCATCGCCAATCCGGCACTGGTGGCCAGCATGCGCGCGACCGTGGGCCGCTCGACGCTGCTCGCCAACCCGCGCATCCGCGTGAAGAACCGCGAGAAGGCGCGGATCCACATCGGCGAGAAGGTGCCGGTCTTCACCAGCACGGCGGTGGCGAACGCCGGCGTGGCGCAGTCCGTCACCTATCTCGACGTGGGCCTGAAGCTCGACGTCGAGCCGCAGGTCTATCTGAACGACGACGTGGCGATCAAGATGGGTCTGGAGGTGAGCAACATCGTGCGGGAGGTGTCGGCCAACGCCGGGCAGACCATCGCGTACCAGATCGGCACGCGCAACACGAACACCGTCCTGCAGTTGCGCGACGGCGAGACGCAGATCCTGGCGGGCCTCATCAACGACAACGATCGGCGGACGTCGGTGCGCATCCCCGGCCTCGGCGACATCCCGATCGTGGGTCGCCTCTTCGGCAGCAACAACGACAACAAGGAGAAGACCGAGATCGTGCTGCTCATCACGCCGCGCGTGGTGCGCAACATCGTGCGGCCCGAAGGCGTGCTCGCGGAGCTGCCCGTGGGCACGGACACCATGCCCGGCCGCGCGCCGCTGCGCATCGCGAAGACCGCACCGGGGTCGCTCGGCATGTCGTCGGACAGTGGCGGCAACGGTACCGGTGGCGGCGGGCTGCGGCCTCCGCCGGACGCGCGTTCGAACCCCGACTCGGTGTTCCAGTTCGGCCTGTCGGCGCCGTCGACGGTACGGCTCAACGAACAGTTCCCGCTCACCGTGACGCTGCCGGACGTGGTCGAGATCGCGAACGGCTTCGTGGAGATCGCGTACGACCCGGCCATCCTGCAGATCGTCGGCGGCACCCCCGCGGAGCCCGGGCGCGTGCGCCTGCCGGCGGCGGGCAGCGGACAGTCCCTCCAGGTCACGTTCCTGACGCTCAAGGAGACGACCGGCTCGCAGGTCACGGTCTCGAACGCCGAGCTGGTCGATGCATCCGGATTCGCCGTCGGTGTCGCCCCGCCGCCGCCGATCGCGGTCGTGGTCAGGAAGTAGCGGGCGCTTCCCCGATGGATGCCCCCCGGCCCGCCAGCGCCCTGCCTCCCGCGGCGCGCGGCTTCACGCTCATCGAGTTGATGATCGTGGTGGCGATCCTGGCGGTGCTCGCCGTGGGCGCGGTGCCGCTGGCTGAGCTGGCCGTGCAGCGCACGCGCGAGCAGGACCTCCGCCTCGCCCTGCGCCAGATCCGCGGTGCCATCGATGCGTACAAGAAGGCCGCCGAGGAAGGCCGCGTGGAGCGCAAGGCCGACGAGACCGGCTATCCGCGCCGGCTCTCCGATCTCGCGAACGGCATGCCCGACATCAAGACGCCCGACCGCAGGCTAATCCGGTTCCTGCGTCGCATCCCGCGCGATCCGTTCGCGCCGGCCGATCTCTCCGCGGAGGAGACCTGGGGCCTGCGCAGCTACGCGAGTTCGGCGTCGTCACCGTCTTCCGGCATGGATGTCTACGATGTCTACTCCCGCCGGGAGGGCGCCGGACTGAACGGCGTCCCGTACCGCGAATGGTGACGTCGCGCAGACCGGCACGTGGCCGCCGCGGGTTCACGCTCATCGAGCTGCTCGTGGTGCTGGCGGTGATCGCCCTCCTGCTCGCGCTCGCCGCGCCGCGTTATTTCGACCATATCCAGCGGTCCCGCGAGGCGGTGCTGCGCGAGAACCTCGGCGTCATGCGGGACGCCATCGACAAGTACCACGCCGACCGCGGACGGTATCCCGACGCGCTCTCGGATCTCGTGACGCGCCGCTATCTCCGGGCGGTTCCGGTGGACCCGATCACCGACAGCCGCGAGACGTGGGTGATCCTGCCACCCCCGGCCGGCACCGCCACCGCGGGCGGCGCCGTGTATGACGTGCGCAGTTCGGCGCCCGGCACCGGCGCGGACGGGACGCCGTTCGAGAGCTGGTGATGGAGCCCGACGACGCCGGGCGCGGCGCCGAGGTGGCATCGCCCCGCGATCTCCCGCGGAGCAGCCATGTTCCTGTAACAAGCGGTCGCGATACTCCGGGCGTCTCGACTCCCACGGATCCCGCTTCCGACGCGCGGACGACGCCTGCCGGCGTCATACCCTGCGTGGAACCCCATCGCCACGATGTCAGCGCTGCCCCTCTCCCCGGAATCCTTCGCGACGCTCGACGAGCGCCAGGCGGAGCGGCTGCACGACGTCCTGCGGTCGGGGCTGGAAGTGCGCCGTCGGAACCAGTTCTATCTGTGGGTGCAGGGCGCGTTGCAGGGCTTCGTCCCGCACGAGCTGATGGTGTGCGTGCACGGCGATCTCTCCCGGCGGAGCATGGTGGTGGAGTGTTTCTCGAGCTACCCGGTGCGGGAGGGCGACGAGCGTCAGCTCGTGCACCGGGAGACCGGCCTCGCGATGCAGCTCGTCCAGGCGTGGGTGGAAGGGGGCGAGCGGCCGCTCGTCATCGGGTCCGAGCCGGGCGACCTGCCCGTCCCGCGGCGCTTCGAGCAGACCATCGCGCAGCTCTCGCTGGGCCGCATCGCGGTCCACGGACTGTCGGCCTACCCGGGGTTTCCCGCGAGTCATTTCGTCTTCGCCCGGCTTGCGTCGCAGCCCCACGGGACGCTGGCCCATGCGATCGACCTCATGGTGCCGTGCCTCCACGCGTCGTACGTGCGGATGCTGATGGCGGACTCGCCGGAGATGGGTGCGCCTGCAGCCCGGATCCAGCAGGTGATCACCGCGCGCGAGATCGAGATCCTGCAATGGGTGCGCGACGGGAAGAGCAACCAGGAGATCGGGCTCATCCTCGGCATCAGCCCCCTCACCGTGAAGAACCACGTCCAGAAGATCCTCCGGAAGCTCGTCGTGCAGAACCGCGCCCAGGCGGTGGCGAAGGGTATCTCGCTCAAGCTGATCGGCAACGGCGGCTGAGCTCGCGCCGGCAGGGCGGCTTCACCTACCTGTTCGTACTGTTCCTCGTCGCCGCCATGGGCGCCGGGCTCGCGGCCATCGGCACCTGGTGGTCCACCGTGGCCCAGCGCGACCGCGAGGAGGAACTGCTGTTCACGGGTGAGCAGTTCCGCAGCGCGATCCGCAGCTACTACGACAGCTCGCCCGACGGAACGAAGGTGTTTCCCCGGACACTGCAGGATCTCGTGGAGGACAACCGCGGCCTGAAGCCGGCGCACCATCTGCGGCAGATCTTCCGCGACCCGATGACGGGCACGCGGGACTGGGGGCTCATCCGCGCGGGTGACCGCATCATCGGAGTGCACAGCCTGCACAAGGGTGTTCCCCTGCGTCGCGCCAACTTCACGCGGGAACAGGAAGAGTTCGCGTCCGCGAGCAGCTATCGGGACTGGCGGTTCGCGTACTCGCCCTCGGCTGCGCCGGCGGTGGCGCCCGCACCCGTGTCCGGAGCGCCTGCCGTGCCGACTGTTCCCGCCACGGGTCCGGTCGCGGGGCCCGTGGAGCCGGGTGCACCGCCTGCGGAAGTCCCTGCGCCCCCACCGGTCCGCCGCCGCGACGAGGCGTGCGAGCTCCAGCGCAGCGACGATCTGCGCACTTGTGCTGCCGCCCGCGAGACCGGCGCGACAGGCGGCGAGATCGCGATCTGCACGGCGTCGGCATCGAGCCGGTTTTTCGCGTGCGTGCGCGATCAGACCATCCCACCGCTGCGTCTGCCGCCATCTCGATAGCGCAGGTCCTGCCGTTGCCGTCCGGAAATCTATCGGTCCGATAGTTCTTTATGCACGGGGCGTCGTCTGGCCTTGCGCTCGCTACGCCCCGGGGAGGCGTCGATTTCCGGCAGATGGGCTACGACAGCATGCCGCGAACTCGTCATGTACGTAGTCCCAAAGAACCATGAATCGATGTTGCGTGTGTCATGGAATGGACAGGTGCCGCTTGGATACTCCCAGTAGCGGTCCGTGAAAGTCATGGGCCTCCGGGTGATCCATTCGGACGACGTTCGCCGGCCCGCACGACGTGATGGTCGTCACGGTGCACAGCGAAACTGGAATTCGTGCAGCCACCCTTCGCCGGGCGCGCCAGCTCCAACCCGATAACGGAGAAGTGCTCCAGGCGATCTGACGACAACGCACCTTTCCAAGCAGGAGACTGTTACATGCATATCTACCGCACTCTGATCACCGCCGCGCTAGCGGCATCCGTCTCGACCTCGGCATTCGCCTTGATCCAGGATTCGAAGGCCGGCGGCGCCCTGGGCGGCAGCGGCGAGCTGTTCTGGGTGGTCATGGACCAGGCGGGGGAGCGGACCTATACCCGCGACCTCGGCATCAGCCTCGACAACTTCCTCGCGGCCGCCGCTACGGGCGAGTCTTGGTCCTTTGCCAACGACGCCATGCTGGTCCAGTTCATCGCTGGCACGGCTAACCCCGGCAGCCTCATCTGGAACATCGGCGCGCTCGACAGCACGGGTTCTGGCACGGGCAACTTCGAGAAGCATCTGAGCACCTACCGCCAGGGCGCGACACTCCCGACATTCACCAATCAAGCGGTGGCCCGCCTGGATAACGCGGCAGACGCCTTCATCGCCGCCACCAACACGCTCGGGACCCATCCGACCCAGGCAAACGGGTCGAACATCGCCATCCCTTCCGATAATGAGGCGTACGCGCTCGGCGCGCTGTGGGGGACGAACTTCGGTGGTAATGCCAGCGGGTTCAACAACGGTATCGCTATCGACGAAACAGCTTCGTTGATCCTGATTCGTCAGGCGAGCAATGCCTTCGCTCAGCGTACCAACCCCGGGATCGTTTCCGAGCTGAAGTTCAACACCCAGCCGTACGAAGTGAGCTTCAATGGCAGCGAACTCAAAATCATGCCGGTTCCCGAGCCCAGCACCTACGCCATGATGGGTGTCGGCATTGCGGCGCTCGGCTTCGCCGCCCGTCGCCGTAACAAGCGCTGATCCAAACTTAACGACTGATCGTTCCTGACACGCGATGCGCCCCCGGGCGCGTCGTGCAGGGATTGGTACGCCCAAATTTCAAGGAGTTTCCCATGAAGATGAAAGCTATCGCTCTCGCCTGCTCCGCCGTCGGCGTCATCGCCAGCGGACAGGTGGCGGCGCAGACACCTGCCCCGTTCTCCGCGCCCGAGCTCAAAGTGATCCTCTCCGGCGCCACCGCCCCCGACAATTTCCTCGTCCAGATCGCCACGGGTCTGTTCGAAGCGGGTTTCCACCGGTATCAGGACAACAACGGCACCGCCGCCAACTTCGGTGATGACGGCCGCGGTTACAACGCCTTCTACGGCCGGGTGAAGACCGACCCCACGGTGCCCGCGACGCTCCGCGGTCGCACCGTGCTGTTCGTCAAGCGATCCCGCGGCGGCTCGGTGTGGGGTGTGAACCCCGTGGCGCGCGCCTCGCGCATCGAGACGCTCGACATCACGTCGTCCACCTGCGTGCTGGAAGCGTCGATCTACCGTTGTTCCGTCAAGGGTCTCGATCCGGGTCTTCCCGAGTACGCCAATCCCTTGGTGAACCTCGGCGAAGTTTCCGACTTCGGTGTTTCCGACGTGGAACCGGCCATGTTCAAGGGTCCCTTCAACGTCGAGTTCGGTGTTCAGCAGCTGAGCAACATCGAAGTGGCGCGTCTGGAAGTTAAGCCTGTCAACGCACTCAGCATGGGCATCGTGGCGACCAACGCGGTCCCCGCCGAGACCTGGCTCTCGCGGTCGGCCTACGGTGCGATGCTGTCCGGAACCTACCAGGACTGGAGCCAGGTCGACCCGTCGATCAACAGCGGAAACACGCAAGTCATCGTGTGCCGCCGCGTGCAGGGCTCCGGCACGCAGACGTCGTACAACTGGCTGTTCAACAACTTCCCCTGCCAGAACAGCTTCGGCGGCCTGGTGCCCCCGTCCCGCATGACGGACAGCGTGAGCGGCATCACCGGTGGCACGGGGACGCAGCTCAATCCGTTCACGATCGATCCCACGGCCGGCTTCACGGTGGTTGAGAACCCCGGTTCCGGGAACGTGCGCGACTGCCTGCGCAGCGCCCAGAACAACCTCGACCACAACTTCCGCGGTGACGACGGCAATTGGTACCGCGTCCAGTTCTCGAACAGCACCGAACCGTTCCGCGCGATCGGCACGCTGTCCGGCGACAGCGCTTCCAGCGCCAATCCGAACCAGAACGGCTGGAGCTTCCGTTACCTCGATGGCGCCGGTGTGTTCAACATCAACACCTCCACGCTCGCTGCCGGTCCCGGCACCGGCATGGCGCCCAGCAAGGCCAACATGATCGACGGCAAGTACGACTTCATGGTCGAGTTGACGATGCAGTACCGGAAGGCGGCGGTGGACCGCAACGACCAGGGAGACAGCGTCCCTGCACTCTCCGGCCTGAAGCTCGCGTTCGTGAACGAGTTCATCAAGCGTGCGGGCGATCCGGCCTTCAACGCCAGCCCGTGGGTCGCCGCCCTGCCGCCGACGTTCGACCCGACGTCGAGCCCGAACGTCGCGAAGGGCACGCGTTTCGGCAACACGTGCTCGCCGATGCAGATGTTGTTCTGATGTAGGTGGTCGGGTCGTCGGCGCGTTGCCGTCGGCCCAACGCAGATCGACGCCGGACGCGGGCTCATCCCCTCGTTCGGCGTTTCAGTGTGGTGAATCGTGGAACGCAGAGCAGTCGAAGTGCTTTCGCATGTCGTTATCGCCCTCATCACCCTCGCGGCGTTGAGTCTGTCGCCTGCCCGCGCGCAGGAGGCCGCCTTCGATATCCTCGAGTTCGTCGTGGACGGCAACACGACGCTCCCCGGCATCGAGATCGAGAAGGCCGTGTATCCGCATCTGGGCTACGGCAAGTCCATCGCGGACGCACAGGCGGCGCGCGCTGCTCTCGAGAAGGTGTATCAGGACGCGGGCTACCTCACGGTGACCGTCGATCTGCCGCCGCAGCAAGTGAAGAACGGCGTGGTTCGGTTGCAGGTCGTGGACGGCGTCGTGAAGAAGGTCGTCGTCACTGGCAATCGCTATCACTCGCGGGACTACATCCGTTCGAAGCTCCCGTCGATCGCGCCGGGGACCGTACCTTACTTCCCCGATGCCCAGAAGGAACTGACCGAGTTCAACCAGGCGGGCGGTCGGACCGTGACACCGGTGCTCCGCCCCGGCCAGCAGCGCGGCGAGGTCGAGATGGAACTGCGGGTGCAGGACGAGCGCCCGTTCCACGCGGCCGTCGAAGTCAACAACCGGCAGGCGCCGAATACATCTCCGCTGCGGATCCAGGGTTCCGTCCGCTACGACAATCTCTGGGGGCGCGATCACAGCGCGTCGCTCATCTATCTGCTCTCGCCCGAGAACACCTCGGAGGTGAGCGCACTTTCCGCCAACTACGTGTTCCGGCCCGCCGGCGGCAGCACGATGCTGGCGCTATACGGCGTTCGCGCCCGCAGCACCGTCGCAACGCTGGGCTCGTCCACGGTGGTCGGCAACAGCAACATCCTCGGCGCGCGCGTGATCCGTCCGCTCCCCGGAAGCGACCGCCTCTTCCACAGCGCGGTGGTCGGTGTGGACTACAAGGAGTCCCTGCAGGACGTATCGATCGGACCCGGTGCGTCGCTCGGATCCACCGTGAGCTACACGCCGATCACCGCGCAGTACAGCGCGACGAAGCGCGGCGACAAGGGCACCACGCGCGGCAGCCTCACGTCGGTCTTCGCGATGCGCGGCGGGCTGGCAGGAAACTCCGACCGCGAGTTCGCGGAGCGGCGATTCCGGGCCACCGCGAACTTCATCACCCTGCGCGCCGAACTGTCGCGCGAGCAGAACCTGAAGCGCGGCATGGTCGGTTTCGCCCGCGTGATCACACACACCGCCAGCGCACCGCTCATCAACACCGAGCAGTTCGTCGGCGCGGGCGCCGACGGGGTGCGCGGCTATTACGAGGCCGAGGTGCTCGGCGACGAGGGCTGGCTCGCGACCGCCGAGATGCGGTCGCCATCGCTCACCGGTGGTGCCGAAGCGGGCGGGGTCGGCGAACTGATCCTGCTCGGCTTCGTCGATGCGGCCAGCGTGCGCCTCAAGAGCCCGCTTGCGGGTCAGGCCTCGCGACAGACGCCGTGGGCGGCCGGATTCGGCTTTCGCTACCAGCGACAGCCCGATCTCGCAGCGTCCCTCGAAGTGGGTTTCCCGATGGAGGACGCCCTCGTGACTAAGGCTGGAAGCACGCGTGTGCACCTCCGAGTGGCCTACGACTTCTGATGTCGCGCCGCCGGCATTCGTCCCGTCCATCACCCCGGCCCTTCATCCCATTCGCTTCAGGTAGTCAGGAGTTCCCATGAACGCGCGCTGCTTCCGCCTTGTCTCCAGCCGGATCCACGGAATGCTGGTCCCCGTGGGGGAGAACGCCACCGCCGTGCGCAGCAAGCGTCGCGCATCGGCGGCCGGCCTCGTTTCGGCGGCGCTGCTGGGCGCCGCCGCCGCGGCCGTGGCCGACCCGACGCTGCCGGTACCGACGCTCCCCATCGGCAGCCCGAACATCGCCGCCAGCGGTGCCGCCACCGCTGCGATAAACAACGCCACGATGACGGTGGATCAGTCCAGCCTCCGGGCCGTCATCAACTGGCAGAGCTTCAACGTGGGTGCCGGTGCGACCGTCCAGTTCAACCACCAGCAGGGCGCAGGCTCGGCGACGCTGAACCAGATCCACGACGTCAACCCGAGCGTCATCCAGGGGTCGATCCGCGCCGCCGGCGAGATCTATCTCGTCAACCAGAACGGGATCCTCTTCAAGGACGGTGCCCAGGTCGACGTGGGGTCCCTCTTCGCCTCCACGCTGCAGGTGAACGGCGACGCCTTCACCCGCGGCTTCCTGTCGCTGCCCGTCGGCGCCAACGCGCAGGCCGCGTTCACGTGGGGCGGCACGAAGGCGGAGTTCGAGACCAGCCTGATCGACGTCGCGCCCGGGGCCGCGCTCAATGCGTCCACCGGTGGACGCATCATGGTGCTGGCCCCCAGGGTGAACAACCAAGGGACGATCTCGGCACCGGAGGGTCAGGTCGTGCTGGCCGGTGGCGCCAAGGTGTTCCTCACGGCGCCGCTCGACGCGACCCTGCGCGGGTTTCTCGTCGAGGTCGATCCGTATCAGACGTTCGATGGTGCAGGCACGCCGACCGACGTCGTCGGCGGCACCGTCACCAATGCTTCGACGGGGCGCGTCCTCGTCGACCGCGGCAATGCCACGCTCGCGGCCTTCGCCGTCAACCAGAACGGCAGGGTCTCGGCGACGACGTCGGTCAGCGTCAACGGTTCGGTCTTCCTGCAGGCCCGCGACCAGGTCAGTCAGAGCAGCGGCATCTCCACGGTGACGGTGAACGGCAACGTGGTGATCCCCCGGGGCCAGCGGACCGGCACCGTCACGTTCGGCCCCGGCAGCACGACGGAAGTGATGCCGCAGACAGGCGACCGGACCACCACGCAGGACGCGCAGGGCTTCACCCCCTCGCGCATCGACGTGGTCGGACGGCGCGTGGTTCTCGAGGCGGACAGCGTGCTGCGCGCACCCGCCGGCGAGGTGGCCATCTCGGCCCAGACTGCGCCCCTCTTCCAGGTGCCCGGCAGCCCTGCGGTGGGTGACGTGCGCATCTACGTGGCGCCCGGGGCCCGCATCGACGTCGCCGGCACGCAGGGCGTTACGCTGTCGGTGGAACGCAACTTCATCGACGTGGAACTGCGCGGCAACGAACTCCGCGACTCCCCGCTGCTGCGCGACAGCTTCGTGCGCGGCCAGAAGGTCACGGTGGACATCCGCAAGGGCACGCCGATCGGCGATGTTTCCGGATTCGTCAACCAGGTGGCCCGCGCCGTCGACGAACGCACGGCCGGCGGCGGAACGATCACGCTGCGCTCGGAAGGCGATGTGATCCTCCGCGAAGGCAGTGTGCTCGACGTGTCGGGCAGCGTGCTGACCTACAACGCGGGGCGTGCCGCCGAAACGCGACTCCTGGGTGCCGACGGGGTCACCTATGCGATGAGCGAGGCGACGCTGGACCGCGTCTACGTCGGTTTCGCGGACCGCGCGCCGGAGACGGACGTCGTTGCCGGCCGGGCGGCCGGGCTTCTCTCCACGAACAAGGCCGACCTCCCGCTCGTGGCGGGTTACACGGAGGGGCGAAGCGCGGGGTCCATCGCAGTGGTGTCGCACGGGGCGGTTCTCGACGGCACGCTGGTCGGCCGCGCCACCGCGGGCGAGTTCCAGCGCACGGCAGCGCTCGCACCCCAGGGCGGGCAGCTACTGCTGGGCGACCTCTCGGCCGATGCCATCACCGCCGGGAGCCGCAAGCTGCGCGATCTGGCGTTCGTGGCAATCCCGCAGCGCCTCGGGTCGACGTTCAACGCGGACAGCGTGCTCGATGCGCCGTGGCGGGATCGCGTGGCACTCGATCCGATCGCGCTGTTCGGGACTGGTGGTTTCACGCGTCTGAACGCCAGTTCCGACGGTGCCGTCACCGTCGAAACACCCATCACCCTCGCCCCCTGGGGTTCGCTCTCGCTCGCCGGGCGCGCCGTCGCGGTATCGGCGAACATCAATGCGCCTGGGGCCATCGTCACGCTCGCGACCCATGAGGTCAGCGGCGAGGACATCACCGATCCGTCGCGGTTCGCACTGGACGTGGCCTCCGGCGTGCACATCGACACGGCCGGCACGTGGACCAACGATCGTCGATCGCTCAACCCTGTGGCGCCTGGTTCGGCGATCGTGTTGGACGGCGGGTCGATCTCGCTGCGTGGCGTGGCCGACGTGCGGCTGGCCGGCGGCTCCGTGCTCGATGTCTCCGGCGGTGCGCGCGTCGACGAGGCAGGGCGTCTGACTGCCGGTGACGCGGGGCGGATCGCCATCACGACCGGCAGGCTCGGGCTCTCCGAGGCGGATCCCCAGGTGTCGACGCTGACACTGGGCGGCGAGCTGCGCGGTTTCGCGGTGGTGCAGCCGATGGGCGGGGTGGTCGGAACCGGTGGAGATCTGGCCATCTCCACCTCCCGCATCGTGATCGGCGCGGCCGGCACCGGCGCGACGGGCGAACTGCATCTCGCGCCGGCATTCTTCGATCGCGGCGGCTTCACGAGCTTCACGATGAACGGGCAGGACGGACTGCTCGTCGCCGATGGCGCCGTCGTCACACCCAGGGTCTCGGCCTGGCAGGTGGATGGTGCGGCACTCGAATCCAAGCGCACCGGCACGCCGATGTTCCGCACCGGCCCGGATAGCGCTGTCACGAACCCGCTGACGGGCGGGCTTCGCCAATGGTCGCGGCTCGCGGGCGGCTTCGACGACTTCGTCGATCCGTGGTCCCCGGCGGCCATCGTACTGCGGTCCGACAGCGCGGCGCGCGGGCACGTCGAGATCGCCCGCAATGCCATCGTCGAGGTGGATCCGCTCGGCAGCATCGCCATCGAATCGGGCCGTCGAGTCACCGTGCTGGGCGGGCTGTCCGCACCCGGTGGGACCATCACCATCGGCAACGTGCCGCCGGGGTCGAACGACACGTTCGAGTCCGATGTGTCGGTATGGATCGGCAGCACCGCGCGCATCTTCGCGCAGGGGGTTGCGCAGTCGAGGCGCAACAACCTCGGGTTCTTCACCGGGGTGGTTCACGATGGCGGGCGCATCGAAATCAATGCCGCCAAGGGCAGCGTGGTGCTCGAAGCCGGGTCCGTGCTCGATGTCTCGGGCGTGGTCTCCGGCACGACGACCGCCGGGCTTCGGGGTCCGCGCATCGAGGATGTCCTGGATGTGCCGGTTGCGAGCGTCACAGGGATCACCGCGAGCGGCGTGACGGTCGCCGACCTCAGCTACAGGCGCACGGCCGTTGCCAGTTCCGCCGGTGAGATCCACCTCGTCGCGCGCGAAGGGATCCTTGCCGACGCCACGTTCCGCGCCGCACCGGGGCGGGCAGGGCAGGCGGGCGGGACGCTCTTCGTTGCCATGACGGCTGCACCGCAGGTCAATTTCCCGGGCACGGAGAAACGCATCGTCGTCATGAAGGGGTCCGGAGTCGGCGGGAACCCGACCTTCCTGGCGCCGGGTGCCGCGCCGGGTGCCCCGATCCCGACGGTGGTCGGCGGCGTCGATCTGGGCGGTGGTGCGTACCTGAACGCCGACAGGATCACCGACGCCGGCTTTTCGGCCGTGACGCTGATGGCGCGCGATCGCATCGAGTTCCCGGATACCCTCACGCTCTCCCCCGGTCGCAGCCTCACGCTCGATGCGCCCGAGATCCGCGTCGCTAACGGAGCGGCCGTGTCGTTGGACTCGGCGGTCGTGAACCTCGGCAGCACCGACCTCTCCCGACAACTGCAGATCACTCCCGTGGCGGGTGCGGGAACGCTCGACGTGCGGGCGCGCGTCGTCGACCTCGTGGGCCGTGTGAACCTGACCGGCGTGGACCGCGTATCCGTCCGAAGCACGAGCGGTACGGGCGTCTCCGGCGGCGACATCCGGTTGCGGGGTGTCCTGGTCGACACGGTGGCGGGCGAAGGGGTCGCCTATCGCCTGATTGGTGGCCTCACCACGGCGGCGTCGATCGTGCAACTCGAGGCCGAACGCATCGCGCCGACGACGGCGACGTCTTTCACTTTCCGCACCGTCGCGGTCGACACCGGGACCGGCGCCGTCTCGACGGACGGGACCATCGAGTTCCTGGCACCGGCCGTCGTCGGGCCCACCACACCCATCCTCTCGGCTGCCGGTGAACTGCTCGTCCAGGCGCGGACCATCCGCCAGGAGACCCTCGTCGCGGCGCCGTTCGGGTCCATCCGGTTCGAAGCCACGGACAGCGTGGTACTCGGTGCGGGCAGTGTCACGAGTGCCAGCGGCAACGGGCAGGCGATTCCTTTCGGCCAGACGGAATTGTCGGGCAAGGACTACGTGTACGACCTTGGGGCCGGCTTCGGCAACCTCGTGATCACCACGCCGCCGGAGAAGCGCATCGAACTGGCGGCACCGACGGTGACGCTGGCTGCGGGCGCGCTCGTCGATCTGTCCGGCGGTGGCGATCTGCTGGCGTACGAGTTCGTGCCAGGGCCCGGCGGCTCGGCCGACATCTTCAACCCCGGCGCCTCGGCGGCCCGCGATCCACTGCCCGGCAGCTTCGCCATCCTGCCCGGCGTTGGTGCAGCGTACGGACCGTACGACCACCAGTCGCAGCAGGGCACGACCGGGCTGATCGTCGGCGACCAGATCCAGTTGCGAGGGGTCGCCGGTCTTCCGGATGGCGTGTACACGCTGCTGCCTCGCGCGTACGCCTCGCTGCCTGGCGCCTTCCTCGTCACCCCCAGCGAGACGCCGGTGCTGGACCTGCCGTTCGGCCCCGTCTCCGCGCGCTATGCGGGGCCGGTCACCGGCGATCTTCGCAACGTGCAACTGGTGGCGGGCTATCGCACGGCGCGCGAGTTCGACGGGACCGTCATCCGGGACGAGCGCACGAGTCTCTTCGTGATCCACGACCAGCGGGCGCTGGGGCGCCTCGCCGAGTACACGCGCACTTCGGTGGGCGGCTTCTTCCCGGGCACCACCGGTGCCCAGATGCCCGCGGACGCGGGGCGCCTCGTGCTCGAGACGAGTGGCGCCCTCTCGCTGGCCGGCACCATCGCCGGCGCCGGCGCGCGCGGCCTGCAGGTGGACATCGCGGCACCGGCCATCCGTGTGCATGCGCCCGGCGATGTGCCCGCGAGCGGTTTCCTCAACCTCGACGTCTCGCGTCTCAACGCGCTCGGCGCCTCCAGCCTGCTGCTGGGTGGCACGCGGTCGACAGCGGACGGCATGACCATCACCACGGGTGTCGGCAGCCGCGAAGTGATCCTCTCCAACCGTGCGGACTCGCCCCTGCTGGCGGCCGATCTCATGCTCGTGTCCGCCGGTGACATCCGGATCGAGGACGGCGCCGTCCTCCGCGCGACGGGCACCGGTGCACCGACGCCCGGGACCATCGCGATCGCCGGGAACGGTGCCTTCGTCCGTGTTTCCACGGCGCCCGTGGCGACGGTAGCGCGTTCGGCGTTCGACCGCGTGGCGGGCACCCTCACGGTTGCCCCGAATGCCTTGCTCGATGCGGGCACCTCGGTGCTCCTCGACGCGACCCGGACCACGACGCTTGCCTCCAACGTGCAGATCGAGGCGGCCGCGGTGTCACTGGCGGCTGGCCGCATCGATCTCGGCGCTGCAGTGCCGGCGACCGATGGACTCGTCATCGGCGGGGCCCTGCTCCAACGCCTCGGCGGGGGCGATGCGCTGGCGCTGAAGAGTTACAGCACGATCGATCTGTACGGCGCGAACACGATCGGTGCCGTCGATGCCGACGGTCGGCCTCTGCTCGCATCCCTCACGCTCGACGCGCCCGCGGTGAATGCCTTCGGCGCAGGCGACAAGGTGTTCCGCGCCGGCACGATGGTCCTCACGAACTCGTCGGGCACCGTCGTCTCGCCGACGGGGACCGGCACGGGCGACCTGCGTTTCGAAGCGCTCGGCGACGGCACCACCACGGGCGGCACACTGACGCTCGGGCCCGGCGCCGTTGCCCTGGGCGGTGCGGATCTCGTCGTGCTCGAAGGCGATCGGCAGGTGCGCATCGCGGGGACGGGCGAGATGGTCTCGACCGCGGCCGAACTGAGGATCGTCACGTCCACGCTCACCGCTGCAGCCGCGGCGGACGGGCGGATCACCTCGTCCGGGTTGCTCAGCCTGCAGGCGCCGGCGACGCCGCTGGCCGGCGCCGCGAGCCCCGGGCTCGGTTCCCGGCTCGCCCTCGTCGGTACGCGCGTCGACGTGGCGACGCGGATCGACCTGCCGTCCGGCGTGGTCGACATGATGGCGACCGGCGCTCGCGCGGACGACGCCATCCGGTTGCTGAGTGGCGCCGTCATCGACGCGTCGGGAACCGAGGTGGTGTTCACTCCCGGTGTGACCCGCGTGACCGATGGCGGCACGGTCCGGATGCGGACGGAGGCCGGTGACATCGCCCTCGCGGCGGGTTCGTCGATCGACGTCTCCGCCGGCGGCAATGGTGCGAAGGCCGGTCTCGTCGAGATGCAGTCCGGCCGTTCACTCGCACTCGGGGGCACGCTGACCGGCACGGGCGGCGGAAGCATCGCGGCCGACATCGCCCAGGATGGCGATCTGGACGCCTTCGCCGCGTCGGCGCTGGCCGGCGGCTTCTCCGGGGCGCAGAGATATCGCGTTCGGAGCGGCGATCTCGCGCTCGCGGCGGACCGCACGATGACGGCCCGGGAGATCCGCCTGGCGGCCGACGCCGGCACGGTCACCGTCGCGGGCATGCTCGACGCCAGTGCCGGCAAGGGTGGACGCATCGAGGTGTGGGCGTCGGGCGACGTCACGACCGCGGGAACGTCCCGCCTGCTGGTGCGCGCCACCGGTGGAAACGGCGACGGGGGGCTCGTATTCCTCGGCACGTCTGCCGGCGCCATTGCCGTGCAGTCGGGCACGACCCTCGATGTATCGGCGGCCGGCGACGGCGCGGCAGGCGAGGTATGGCTACGCGCGCCGCGGACCGTTGACGACGTCGCGATCACGGCGCTCGCACCCACGTTGATCGGCACCGACGAGGTGATCATCGAGGCGTTCCGCGTGTACTCGGCAACGACCATCGGGACGGCGGCGGGCAGCGGACTCAACATCTCGAATACCGGTGGCGCCGCATCCCTCTTCAACGAGACGCGCGACTACCTCTCGGTCGCGCGACCCGCCGTGGCCACCCGCCTCGGCAGCGACGCTACGATCCGCCTGCGCCCCGGCATCGAGGTGCGCGGCGGCACCATCAGCCTCGCTGCGGACTGGAACTTCTACTGCGGCACGGCCGCCACCTGCGCCGGCCCGAACGGCGTGTGGAGCTTCGGCGGCGAGCCGGGCGTGCTCACCCTCCGGTCGGAAGGCAACGTCGCGCTGAACCGCACCCTGAGTGACGGGTTCCGTGCACTTCCGCCGGCGACGCCGACCACGGCCAGCATCACAGTGATGAACGACGCGTACGTGCCGCGCGCGGGCGGCGGCTGGTCGTACCGTGTCGTCGCGGGCGCGGACATCGGCAGCGCCGACCTGCTCGCCACCGTTGCGGGGACCGAGGCCGATGTCACGCTGGCGGCGGGCCGTCTGGTGCGCACGAGCGACGGATTCATCGATGTGGTCGCGGCCCGTGACCTGGTGCTGGCCGACGCGCGGGCAGTGATCTATACGTCCGGCGAGCCGGGGGCGGCAGTGGCCGGCTTCATCGTGCCGAATCCACCGACCGTCGCGGGCGCGGCCCGGACCCATACCCCGACCTACACGGAAGGTGGCGGCGATGTGCGCGTCGTCGCGGGGCGCGATCTGCGGGGGGCTTCCTCGGGCCGCGCGGTCACGGAATGGTTGTATCGGGACGTGCGGCGCAACGCGCGGAACGAGATCCAACCCAACCCGCAGACCACCTGGTGGGTGCGCTACGACGCGTTCCATGAAGGCGTCGGGGCGCTCGGGGGCGGCGACGTGTGGATGGAGGCGGGCCGCGACATCGCGAACGTGAGCGGCGCGGTGCCGACCAATGCGCAGCTCGGAGGCGACGCGGCGTCGGCACCGCTTGCCGGGAACTTCGTCGAGCTGGGCGGTGGGGATCTCACGGTGCGTGCGGGTCGCGACCTGCTGAGCGGCCTGTACGTGGTGCAGCGTGGCATCGGTGACATCCAGGCCGGGCGCGACGTGGGTTCGGCCACCACGGTCTCCGGCACGCCGCTCAATGCGATGTTCGCGCTCGGCGACGCCAGCATCGGGGTCCGCGCCGGCCGCGACGCCACAGTCGAGGGTGTCTTCAACCCGACGATCCAGCGGCAGCCGCGAGGCAACATCGGGACCACGGGCTTGCTCACGTCGTACTTTCTGACCTACGGCGAAGGGGCTAGCTTCGATCTCTCGGCGCTCACGGGATCCGCGACGCTGTCGAACAACCGCGAACTGTTGCCCCAGATCAGCGGGTCGCCGCTCGCGAGCTTCGGTAGCGCAGGTGAGTCCGTGTCGTCCGTCATCTACCCGGGGACCGTGCGCGTCGCTGCCCTCTCCGGCGACGCGCGCGTCGGCCGGGAGTTCTTCATGGCACCGGATCGTCGCGGGCAGTTCGAACTGCTGGCCGCCACGGACGTCACGGTCGATGGCCGCATCCTGATGTCGGATGTCTCTCCGCTGTCGCTGCCGGCGCCGCTCTCTCCGGATCGGGCGTTCTCCAACTCCCTCAGCCCGCTGCTCGTGAACGCCTCCGAGCAGGGCGCCCTGTTCCACGACGAGCAGGTCCTGCACGCGGGGGACACGACCCCGATCCGCATCGTGGCCGCGCGCGGCGACGTGCGGGGGCCGGTCGATCCGCAGACCGGTGTCAGCCCGCTCGGCGTCTTTGCGAAATCGCTGATGCTGGTGGCGGGCCGGGACATCGTCGACACCTGGGTGATCGGGCAGAACGTGAACCCGACCGACATCACCCGTTTCGAGGCGGGGCGTGATCTGCGCTTCAACACGCTGCGCGATCCGCTCGGCAACCAGCGCAGCAACCTGAGCGGTATCCAGTGGGGCGGGCCGGGTGAACTGCAGATCAACACCGGGCGCGATGTGGACCTCGGGAACTCGCTCGGCATCCTCACCCGCGGCAATCTCGACAACCCGTTCCTACCCGAATCGGGCGCGGCCATCCGCGTCTCGGCCGGCGGTGTCGCGCCGGACTACAGCGGATTCCTCGACACGTATCTCTCCACCGATCTCGACCGGCTGGCTGCGCAGTTCCCGCGGGAGGTGCGGCAGTTCGTGAAGGACAACGGAGGTACGGAGTTCCCCGACACGCCGGCCGGTCGTGCGTCCGCGTTGCAGGCCCTGCAGGGCCTCGGGGGCGCTTCCATCGACGCGTTCGTCGAGTCGGTGAACTACCGGACGGAGCTCGTCGCCTACATGCGCTCGCGCACGGGGGACGCCAATCTCCCGGCCGACGATGCCATCACGGCATTCCTCGCGCTGGACCGGCCTGCGCAGACCGCCTTCGTCAATTCGGTCCTCTTCTCGGAACTGCGGCTGGCGGGCAACCCCGGGAATCTCGAAGCCGCGCTGCCGGGCTTCGAGGTGCGCGGCTACCGGGCGATGGCCACGCTCTACCCGGTGGACCCGGACGTGCAGGCGCAGCTCACGGAGTCGAACTTCCTTGCGCTCGTGGGTCTGCTCGAGCGGAGCTACGGCAAGAACGTGAAGCCGCTGCTTGCCGAGATGTCGCGTCCCGGGGCCACGTTCGATCCGAACGACGGGGCGAGGGGATTCGCCTCGAACTACCTCGCGATGGCCGAGCGCTACGCCGGCGACGTGAACCTCTTCTTCAGTCAGATCAAGACCGAGCAGGGCGGGGCCATCGAACTGCGGGTGCCGGGTGGCCTCGTCAATGCGGGTCTGGCCAATCCGGGCGTGCTGTCGAAGGGCGCGTCGTCCCTCGGGATCGTCACGGTCCGCGGTGGTTCCATCGAGGCCACGGTGCTGGAGGACTTCCTCGTCAACCAGTCGCGCGTATTCACCCTGGGCGGTGGCGACATCAACCTCTGGGCCTCGTTCGGCAACATCGATGCGGGCAAGGGCGCGAAGACGGCGACCGCCACGCCGCCGCCGCAGATCGTGATCCGCGACGGCAAGTTCGTGCTCGACACGTCGCGTTCCATCTCGGGCTCGGGCATCGGCGTGCTGCTCAGCCGACCGGATGTGCCGCCCGGCAGTGCCGCGCTGATCACGCCGCTCGGCGAGGTGGATGCCGGTGACGCCGGGGTCGTGGTCGCAGGTGACCTCGTCGTGCGGGCGCAGACGGTGGCCAACGCGGCGAACATCAGCGTAGGCGGCACGAGCGGCGGGGTGCCGAACGCGACGCCCTCGCTGTCGATCGGGCTGTCCGGCACGTCCAGCAACGAGTCGCAGACGACCGCTGCCGTGGCCCGGGCCGCGGAGACGGCGGCTGCGGAGAGCGCGGCCAACGCGTTGAAGACGATGCCATCCTTCATCACGGTGCAGGTACTGGGGTACGGGGATGAGTGAGGCATTCGCACGGGGTGATCCGATCGGCTCATGGTAAGGCCTGTGCAGTGGTCGCGATTTGCCATGGTCGGCTAGTCGGAAATTGCGTATCTGTGTCGCAGCTGTCGGCAAGTTGCAGTCATTCACTTCACATCTCTCGGTCATATTCGTGCAACAGAGCGTGCCGAGAATGCGCCATCCGCTGGCACCCTCCCCGAGTCCTCCATGAAACGGTTGTTCCTCGTCCTTCTCGTCTTGATCGCAGTGCTGCCCGCGGCCGCGCAGGCCTGGTGGAACCCCGAATGGACCGGGCGCCGCAAGGTGTCGCTCGACACCACCGACCAGGGCGCGGCCCTCAAGGAAGGCCTCGCGAACGTGCCTGTGCTGGTGCGGCTGCACACGGGGAACTTCGTGTTCAACGAGGCGCAGATCGACGGCAACGACCTGCGCTTCGTCGCCGACGATGACAAGACCCCCCTGGAGTTCCACATCGAGAAGTTCGATGGCGTGAACGAACTGGCGCTCGTGTGGGTGAAGGTGCCGCGGCTGACTCCCGGGTCCGCCGAGGGCCACGTGTGGCTCTACTACGGCAACGAGAAGGCGGTGCCCGCAGGCAACCCCAAGGGCACCTACACCGACAACGACACGTTGGTCATGCACTTCGCCGAGGCCGACGGCGCCTTCCGCGATTCGACGGCCTACGCGCAGCCGGTGGCGGTGACCGGGGTGAAGGGCGGCGGTGCCGGGGTCGCCGACGGCGCTGCGGTGTTCGACGGTACGGCGCGCCTCACAGTGACGGCGCCGTCGCTCGCCAGCGGTCCGGGCGGGATGACCGTATCGGTCTGGGTGAAGCCCGCGATCGCGGAGCAGAAGGCGACGCTCTTGTCGCAGCAGGGTGGCGCGCTGCAGATCCAATACGAGGGCGGTCAGGTCTGGGTGGCGACGTCGGCGGGCGCCACGGGCAAGGCGGCTCTCCCCGCGGGGGCCTGGCATCACGTCGCGGTGACGCTCGGTGATCGCATCGTGCTGCACGTCGACGGACGCGAGGCTGCAGCCGTGGCGGCGAAGGCGGGGGCCGTTTCCGGCGAGGTGGTGGTCGGGGCCGACTTCCAGGGCGAGCTCGACGAACTGACGATCGCCAACACCGCACGCACGGCCGGCGCGATCGCCCTCGCGGTGGCGTCGCAGGGCGACGCTGCGACGCTGGTGAAGGTCGCGACCGAGGCCGAGGCCGGTGAGGGCGGTGAGAGCACGTCGTACGTCGGCATCCTGCTCTCGGCGGTGACGATCGACGGCTGGGTCGTGATCGCGATCCTGATGGTCATGATGGTGTTGAGCTTCTACGTGATGTTCACGAAGTCGATCGCGATGGCGCAGACCGACAACGCGAACAAGGCGTTCCAGAAGCGTTTCGCGGAGATCGAGGATCTTCTCGCGGCGCCCGGGGACACCAAGGGAGCGCGGCACGCGACGCTCAGGCGGATCTACGACGTCGCTGCGGGCGAACTGCGCAAGCGTCTCGATTCCGGCAAGACGGTGATCTCCGGGAAGGCGATCGACTCGATCCGCGCGACGATGGATGCGCAGGTGGTGCGGGAGAGCGCGCGTCTCAACAGTCAGATGGTGCTGCTCACCATCTCGATCTCCGGCGGACCGTTCCTCGGACTGCTCGGCACGGTGGTGGGCGTGATGATCACGTTCGCCGCGATCGCCGCCGCGGGCGACGTGAACGTGAACGCCATCGCGCCGGGTATCGCCGCCGCACTCGTGGCGACGGTGGCCGGTCTGGCCGTCGCGATCCCCGCGCTCTTCGGCTACAACTACCTGGCCAGCCGGATCAAGGTCATCTCGGCCGACATGCAGGTCTTCGTGGACGAACTCACGAGCCGCATCGCCGAGCGGTACGCGGACTGAGGACCAGGGACGGGAAAGCGCCATGTCAGCCAAGGTCCAGGACGGCAACGAACCGTACGACGAGATCAACGTCACGCCGATGCTCGACCTCGCGTACGTGCTGCTCGTCATCTTCATCATCATGACCACCGCGTCGGTGCAGGGCATCAAGGTGAACCTGCCGAAGGCGTCGAACACGCCCAGCCTCGCGAAGCCGACCACGAAGGCGATCACGATCCGCGAGGACGGCCAGATCTTCCTCGACACGTACCCCGTGTCGATGGCGGAACTGGAGCAGCGGCTCCTGCAGTTCAAGGCCGTGACGCCGGAGTTCCCCGTGGTGATCAAGGGCGATGCCCGGGTGCAGTACGAGAAGGTGATCGACGTGCTCGACCTGTGCGGCCGGCTCGACATCACCCAGCTCGGCCTCGTCACGCAGCGCCTGGTGAAGTGACACGATGAACCTGCGCTATATCGCGCTTTGGATCGGGTTCGTCGTCCTGATGGCGTCCGGAGCGTACGGGTTGTACGTGTATCTCCAGAATCCCGTGAAGTCGGCGAAGCCGAAGGCCCAGCAGATTGCCGTGCTGCGCCAGCAGCCGCCACCGCCGCCGCCCAAGCCGCAGGAGAAGCCGCCCGAGCCGGAGATCAAGAAGGAGGAGGTGAAGCTGCCCGATCCCGACCCCGATCCGGAACCGAAGCAGGCCGACGACCAGCCGCCACCCGCGGAGAGCCTCGGCGTGGACGCGGCGGGCGGTGCGGGTTCGGATGGGTTCGGTCTGCAGGGCCGGCCCGGCGGTCGTGACATCACCACCATCGGGCCCCAGACGGGCGGCGGTGGAGGCGGCGGGGCGAAGTTCGCCTGGTTCGCGAACCTCGTGCAGACCCATCTGCAGGACGAGCTGCTGCGCAGGGACAAGCTGCGCCAGTCCAACTACAAGACCGTCGTGAAGGTCTGGTTCACCGAGCGCGGCACGATCGACCGCGTGGAAGTGGTGGACGGCACCGGCAACGAAGAGATCGACCGGACGATCCGGAGCGCGCTGCTCGAGGTGCGCCCGCTGAAACAACCTCCCCCGAGCGACATGCCCCAGCCCATGCGGCTGCGTCTGTCTTCTCGCACCGCTGGCTGAGATCCCTTCCCCCACCATGAATCACCCCATCTCCCCCTCCGGCCGCGCGACGCCAGCATCCCGACTTCGCAGCCTCGTCACCGGATCGATCACCGTGCTCGTCGCCACCGGTGCCGTACAGGCCCAGACGACCCCGCCCGCTGCCGAGAAGAAGGCGCCGACCACTGTCCGCAAGGCGCCCCGGGCGGCGGCCGCGGCGGCCACCGCGCGTCGCAGCGCCGTGGCGAAGCCTGCCGAGGCGGCGCCGCGGGACGATGCGACCGCCGAGGCGGCGGCCCTCCTCGCGCAGATCCGCAAGGAGCGACAGGAACTCGAGGCCGCCCAGGCGACCACGGTGCGGTTGATCCGGCTGATGGTCGAGGACGGCGTGATCCCGCGCGAGAAGGCGGAAGAACTCCTGCCCGCGCGCGATCGCGGCGCGCTGGCGGATGTGGTGGTGCGGACCCCCCCGGCCGCGGCAGCACCCGCAGCCCCTGCCACGGGGGCGCCGGCGACCGCGGAGGCCGCCCCGCCCGAGAAGGGCGTCGTCCGCGTTCCGTACATTCCCGAGATCGTACGCAACGAGATGCGCGACCAGATCCGCCAGGATGTCCTCGCCCAGGCGAAGGCCGAGCGGTGGGGCGATCCCGGAACCCTGCCGGGATGGATGGACCGCATCTCGTTCGATGGCGACCTCCGCCTGCGGTATCAGGGAGAGTATTACGGGTCGGGCAACACCGACCCGACCACGTATTACGCCGTCACCGGCGCACTGCGCGACGGCCTGCCGATCGGCAACACCCAGACGGACGTCGACGGGTTCCGGTTCCGGTTCCGCCTGGGCGCGACGGCGAAGGTCTCCGACACCTTCAAGGTCATCGCGCGGCTGGCGACCGGGCGTACGCCGGTGTCGGCCAACCCCCGCCTCGGTCAGTACGGCGATCCGGACGGATTCCGGCTGGTGGTGGACCGCGCGGCGATCGCGTGGGACCCGGATCCGCGCATCTCCGCGCAGGCCGGCCGTATCGGCAACCCGTGGTTCTGGCCCACCGACCTTCTGTGGTACGAGGATCTCAACTTCGAGGGCGGCGCGATCACCTACAAACCGCGGTTCAGCAGCACCGCGGAAGGTTTCTTCACGGTCGGTGCCTTCCAGATGGAGTTGCTGGACCCCACCCAGACGGTGCGGGCGCCGCGCGACAAGAGCATGCTCGGCGCGCAGGCCGGCGCGGAGTGGATCCCGGATCGGAACGTGGGCCTGAAGGTGGGCGTCGGGTACTTCCACTACGACTCGATCGAGGGCCAGCGCAACACGATCGCAGCCCCGAACGCGAACGACTGGACGGTGCCGCCGTTCCGGCAGAAGGGCAACACGGTCTTCGACATCAACGCGGGTACGGGACAGGCGGCACGGCTCGCGCTCGCGTCCCGGTTCCACATCCTCAACTTGTCCGGTGCGCTGGACCTCGGTCATCTCGATCCGCTGCACGTGCGCCTCACCGGCGACTACGCGAAGAACATCGGTTTCGACCGGGGGGAGATCCTCGCCCGCACCGGCCTCGACTTCGAGGCGAGGACCACGGCGTACCAGACGATGCTCACCGTCGGCAATCCGGACGTCTGGGGTCGCGGCAACACGTCGGTGTTCCTCGGCTACCGGTACGTGGAGCCGGACGCCGTCCTCGATGCGTTCACCCAGGCGAACGTGCTGCTCGGCGGCACCAACGCGAAGGGCTACATGCTCGGCCTGAATTACGGTATCGACACCAACGTGTGGATGCGCTGGCGCTGGCTGACGGCGAACGCGATCTACGGCCCGGCGCTCGCGATCGACGTGCTGCAGGGCGACCTCATGCTGAAGTTCTGACATGCGCCGCCTGCTCATCCTCCCCCTGGCCATGGCGCTGGTGCTCGCTCCCGGCCTCCTGATCCCATCGGTCGCGCCGTCGGCGTTCGCGCAGGATCCCAATGCGCGCCAGGCCAACCGCGACCGCGAGGTCCTGCGCCGCGTCCAGGAGGCTCAGCGGCAGGCGGAGGAGGCCCGCGCCCGCGCCGAGACCGAGAAGGCGGCGGTCGAAGGTCAACTCGCGGACGTCCAGAAGAAGGCGAAGGCCGTCGAGGCGGGCGTCGCGCAGGAGCGGCGGCGCGCCGCGGAACTGCAGCAGAAGCTGGACGCGATGACCCGGGAGCACGCCAGCGCGGATGCCGAGCGGAAGGCCCTCGCCGAGAAGCTCCGGCAGGCGCAAGCGCAGATCGGGCAGGCCACGGCCGAACTGGCCCGGCGCGAGGAGGCGTTGACCGCGCGCGCTTCGGAGATCGCGGCATTGCAGGCCTCCGGCCGGCAGGGCGCGGCCGCACTCGCCACGTGCGAGGAGAAGAACGGGGCGCTTGCGGTCGTGGCGACCGAGCTGATGGACAAGTACCGCGACGTCGGATTCTGGGACGCCTTGAAGCGCCGCGAGCCGTTCACACGCGTGCGCCGCGTCGAGGTCGAGAATCTGCTCGAGGACTATCGCGACCGAGTCGAGGCAGCGAGGATCCCACCGGCACGATAAGTGCGGCCACCACGCGTGGTCAGCACCGAGTCTGTGATAATCCGCTGTCTCCATTTCCCGACAGGTCGCCCATGCCCGCCTGGCTCGCCCATCCCGCCGCCGCCCGGATCATCCCCTTCGCGATCTACATCGCCCTGCTCGCCCTGAGTGGGATGTTTGCCGATTCGACGGCCTTCGACGTCCGGTGGCTGTACCCGGTCAGGGTGGTGCTGGTGGCGCTGGCCCTGGGATTCTTCTGGAAGCACTACGACGAGTTGCGCGGGCGGTTCGCGATGCCCGGCGGCTACTGGTCTCTGTCGCTCGTCGTGGGGATCGTTGTCTTCCTTCTGTGGGTGAACCTGTCCGCCTCGTGGATGCATCGGGGCGCCCCCGGCAAGGGCTTCGACCCGCGGGATGGCGAGCACGTGAACGTCGCGCTGGCCCTCTTCCGCATCGGCGGTGCCGCGCTCGTGGTGCCGGTGATGGAGGAGCTCTTCTGGCGGTCCTTCGTGATGCGCTGGATCGACAACCCGAACTTCCGCGCCGTGATACCCGCCGCGGTGACCTTCAAGGCGCTGCTGCTGTCGTCGGTCGTCTTCGGATTCGAGCACAACGAGTGGTTCGCCGGGATCATCGCGGGGCTTGCCTACGGCGGGTTGTACCGCGTCACGGGCAACCTGTGGGCACCGACCGTCGCCCACGCCGTCACCAACGGATTGCTGGGCGCATGGGTCCTCTATACTCGGGCGTGGCAGTTCTGGTGACCTCACGAAGAAGAACGATGCGACCTACCCTCCGCCTTCACCCCCGCCTTCGACCCGTGGCGGGTGTCCTGCTGCTCGCCTGCGCAGCCGCCCCGGTCCACGCCCTGGAAGGCGACCGCATCCGGCCCAGCGTGGGATTGACCTACACGTACACGGACAACGTCTTCTACCTGGACGACCGGTTTCCGAACGCCGGGGCGCCTTTCCTCAAGAACAACCAGCGCCACGACACCACCCTCGGGCTGCGGCTCGGGTTCGACGTCGACCACTACTGGAACCGCCAGACATTCGTCCTCCGCTCGCAACTCACGGAAAACCGGCACGTAACCTACAGCTCCCTGGACTACCAAGCCTACAACGTACGGGGTACGTGGAACTGGGTGGTCGGCGAGCGCTGGGACGGCGACGCGGGCATAGAGAAGACGCAGGTGGCTTCGAACCTGTACGATTTCTTTGCCAACGATCAGCGCCAGACACGAAACCTGCGGACCCAGACGGTCATGTCGGCGACTGCCATGCTGCGGATGAGCGCCGACTGGAAGCTCCGCGCCGGGATCCGCTTCGCCGATATAGAAAACAGCCTCGCGCGATTCTCCGGGGCCGACCAGCAGCAATGGATCACCGAGGTTGGCACGCGCCACTACAGCAAAGGGACCGACGATTTCCTCGGGCTCACTTTCCGCTACCTGGACGGGACCTTCCCCAATAGGACCGTCATCGCCGGATCGACCATCGACAACAGCTTCCAGCAGTACACCCTGGAAGGCAACGTCGAGTACCAGTTGAGCGGGCTAACGCGGATCACCGGCAGCGCCGGCCTTACGACGCGCCGGCATCCGCAGGTGTCGCAACGCGATTTCACGGGTCCCACTGGGCGGGTGAATGTCACCTATCGGCAGAGCGAGAAGACAACCTGGGCTACGGCAGTGTTTCAGGAGATCGGCGGGTGGGAAGACGCGACGAGCAGCTACATCCTCACCCGCGGCTTCACCGTGACCCCCTCGTACTCCATCTCGGACAAGCTCGTTGCCCAGGCCAACTACGGCCTCCGCAGGCGGAGCTTCGAAGGGGATCCGAACTTCGTCGTGAACACCAACGACATGCGCATCGACCAGATCCATTCATGGTCGGCGACGCTGTCCTGGCTGCCGCTGCGGCGGACTCGCGTCGACACGACGCTCTCGTACGACAAGCGGAAGGCGAATGCCGCGTTTGGAAACTTCGCGGATTTCGACGTCCTGACGCTCTACGTCTCCGGGCAACTCACCTTCTAGGCATTGCCGCGCCGGACGGGCGCCACCACGCGCTGCCGTCAGCCGATGCGTTGGCGGCGGACGCCTTGCACAGGCCCTCGAGCGCCCGCTGCCGCAGTGCGAGACGCAGCGTGGGCGGATCGAATCCTCGGAGGGCGTCGATGTAGTCGGCCCAGTTGGGTTCCGGCGGGGTGTGGGGCGTCTCGCTCACGGGGGCAATCCCCGATGCAGACCCCCGGGGCTACCGGGGGTCGTGCGCCGGGCCGCAGGGCGATCGTTGTGCGTGGCCGGTTCTACGCTCCGGGTGCGGCGTCGGCCGTTCTGTTCGCGTTCCCGGATCACCTCGATCCCCTTGCCGAGCCAGCGGTGGTCCGCCTCGTCGGTCGAGCCCAGTGCGGCTTCCAGGAGTTCCCGGATGCGGCCGAGGTTCGCGCGCCCCAATCGGTACAGCTGGAGCACCGCCTCGTCGTCCTGCGGGGCGAGGTCCCGCAGTCGCAGCAGCCCGCGGCGGAGCAGCGTGTCGACGAGTGGCTGCCCCAGCCGGGGCCACAGGTCGGCCACCGGGGTATCGGCGTCCAGCGCCACCACCGCCGCTTCCCGCGACAGCAGGCCGAGACGCCAGCGGGCCTGGTCTGTGAGCGACGGCAGCGGGATGCCGCTGCGGTCGAGGCGGTCGAGGATGTCGGCAATGCCGTGGCGGCCCACCCGCCGCCAGAGGTCTTCCACGCAATGATCGAGGAGATCGCGCAGGCGAACGATCCCGCATCGGTACAGGCGGCTGATGGTGCCCTGCTCCAGACCGAGCACCGCCACGGAGGTGTCGTCGCCGATCGCCTCCGGCGCGAGGCGTGCCGGCGACTGACGCGCGCGCGCGTTCTCGCGGTAAAGTGCCTCGCGGGCATCCGGAGGGATGCGGTCGCCGAAGGTGTCGCTCATGGTGATCCGGTGAATCGGCACGTGACTTCCGCGCCCGATCTTTGAGTCTCGCGGGATTGCGTTGCGATTTCATGTCTTGATCGTCGCGGTCTGGTGATTCTTTCGGCCCACAAGCTGCGGAAACTTTCCTGGAGAATCCCCGTTGCCAAGATTCGCTGCCAATCTGCACTACCTGTTCACCGAGCTGCCCTTCCTCGACCGATTCGCCGCGGCGGCGCAGAGCGGATTCCGCGCTGTGGAGTTCCAGGTGCCGTACGACTACCCGCCGACGCTGCTTCGCGCGAGGCTGGATGCCCATCACCTCGAGATGGTGCTCTTCGATGCGCCGATGGGCGACTGGAATGCCGGCGAACGCGGTCTGGCCTGCCTGCCGGGCCGCGAGGCCGAGTTCCGCGAGAGTCTCGAACGCGTGATCGTCTACGGGCAGGCGCTCGACTGCCCGACGGTGCACGTGATGGCCGGCGTGGTGGGGCCGGGAATGGACTACGCGGCGTGCGAAGCGGTGTACGTCGCGAACCTGCGGGTGGCCGCGGACGTGCTCGCGCCGCACGGGATGACGGTCGTGATCGAGCCGATCAATCCGCGGATGGGCGTGGTGCAGGGCGGGCCCAGCTACACCACCGAGGGCATGCACGGCTACTTCCTGAACCATTCGGATCACGCCTGCCGGCTGCTCGATGCGATCGCCCGCGACAACGTGCGGCTGCATCTCGACTGCTATCACATGCAGGTGCTGGAGGGGCATCTCGCCGACACGCTGCGTGCCTGCCTGCCGCGTCTGCACCATCTGCAGATCGCGGGCGTGCCGGGCCGCCACGAACCCGACGTGGGCGAGATCCACTATCCGTTCCTCTTCGACCTCCTGGACAGCCTGGGCTACGACGGCTGGATCGGCTGCGAGTACCGGCCGAAGGGCGATACGGTGGCTGGCCTCGGCTGGGCGTCGCGCTATGGCGTGGGGTCCAGAAGCCCCGGGGCGGGTCGATAGCCGCTTCATGCCTGCTTCCGTAGCCGCCCCCCGCATGACCGACTCACGCATGACCGACTCACGCCTGGGCCCGACGCCGCCATCGCCCCGGCGGATGTCCGCGGCCCGCTGGATCTGGCTCTCCTACGTCAAGACCACGCTCGTACCGCTCCTGCTCGTCGAGGTGGTGATCATCGCGGCGTACGTCGCGACCACGATGCTGTCGCACCGCGCGAACCTCGCCTCGATCACCGAGCAGGCCCGCTTCGAGGTCGCCGGCATCGCGCGTCGGGAGGCGCTCAACATCGAGGAGAAGCTCGGTGCGGTGGCGAGCCTCGCGGAGGTGCTGCGCACCGAGGCGCGCGTGTCGCTCGACACGCCCTACACGCCGCCGCAGGAGGTCATCGCAAGCTATCGGACGTCGCCGGAGGGGATGTACTACTCCGCACGCGACACCGGCGGCTCGGCGCTCTACTACAGCGGCGTGGTGCCGGTGGGTCCGGCCGAGAAGGCGAAGGCGCACCGCCTGGCGCAGCTCGATCGCACGCTGAAGGCGATCCGGGCGGCGCATCCGATGGTCGTGCAGGGCTACTTCAACACGCACGACTCGATGAACCGGATCTATCCGTACTTCGACGTGCTGCCGCAGTTCCCCCCGCGGATGGACATCCCCAGCTTCAACTTCTATTACGAGGCCGACGCCAGGCACAACCCGCAGCGCGGCGTGGTGTGGACGGACGCGTATCTCGACCCCGCCGGTGCAGGCTGGATCGTCTCGGCGATCGCGCCCGTGTACCGGGCGGACTTCCTGGAGGGCGTGGTCGGCATCGACGTCACGATCGAGACGATCATCCAGCGCGTGCTGAGCCTGGACATCCCGTGGGACGGCTACGGCGTGCTGGTGTCCGCGCAGGGCACCGTGATCGCGCTGCCGAAGCGCGGCGAGGCCGCCTGGGGGCTCGCGGAACTGACGAAGCACGACTACCAGACGGCCATCCGGCAGGACACCCTGAAGCCGGACGACTTCAACCTCTTCAAGCGAGCCTCGCTCGCAGCGATCGGGCAGGAGGTGCAGCGCGGCGACGCGGGCGTGGCCGAGATCGCGTTCGCAGGGCCGAAGCTCGTCGCGTGGGCGACGGTGCCGGCGCCGGGCTGGAAACTCGTGGTGATCGTGCCGCGCGACAACGTGTATTCGGTGATCGACCGCCTGCGCGCGCGCGCCGACACCGTGGCGTGGACGATGGTCGGCGGCATGGTCCTCTTCTACGCGATCTTCTTCGCCGTGCTGTATCGCCGCGCGGAGTCCGACAGCCGCAAGCTCACGCGTCCGCTGCTCGAGATCGACCGCATCGTGCGCGGGATCGTCGCCGGCGAGTACGAGCACCCGGCCGTGGAGATGCCCATCCGCGAGATGCACGAATCCACCGAGCGGATCCGGGAGATGGGGCGTCACCTCGGCGAGACCGTGCATCGCCTCGAGGGCGCGGAGCGGCGGGCCGTCCGCAACGAGGAGCGGCTGGCCATCGTCGTCGCGGCATCGCGCGAGGGCGTGTGGGACTGGGATCTCGCGACGGGGCGCGTCAACCGGTCGGAGCGCTACCAGGAGATCCTCGGCGCCGCGCCGGACGAGAACGAACCGGTGGACCAGGCCCTCGCGCGGCTCGTGCATCCCGACGACCGCGAACGCATTCTCGAGAGCCTCGAGCGGCACCTGGTCGACGGCACGGTGTTCGACGAGGAGTTCCGACTGATGCGCCACGACGGTCTGTACGTCTGGGTGCGCTCGATCGGACAGTCGATCCTCGGGGCCGACGGGAAGCCGCAGCGCATGGTCGGTGCCATCGCCGACATCACGGAGCGGCGCGCCGCCGAGGAGGCGCTCCGTATCGCGAAGGAGCACGCCGAGGAAGGCAGTCGCGCGAAGAGCGATTTCCTCGCGAACGTGAGCCACGAGATCCGCACCCCGCTGAACGGGGTGCTCGGCATGACCGAACTGCTGGCCCGCACGCCGCTCACGCCCGAGCAGCGCGAGCAGGTCGCCACCGTGCGGGCGTCCGGCGAGCACCTGCTCGAAGTGATCAACGACATCCTCGACTACTCGCGGCTGGACGCCGGTCGCGTGGAACTGTCCGTCGAGCCGATCGACCTGCGCAGGAGTCTCGGCGACATCGATCGGCTCATGGCACCGGCGGCCGAGGCGAAGGGTCTGCCGCTGCGTGTGACGGTGGCAGCGGAAGTGCCGGCCATGGTCACCGGCGATGCCCTGCGGCTGCGGCAGGTGCTGGTGAACCTCGTGGGCAATGCGATCAAGTTCACGGAGCGCGGCGAGGTGCGCCTGGAGGTCGCGGCGTCGCCTGTCGTGGACGCGACCTGCGCGCTGACGTTCGCGGTGATCGACACCGGCATCGGGATCCCCGAGGACCGTCGCGAGGCGATCTTCGAGGCGTTCAGCCAGGCCGACAACTCCATCACGCGGCGGTACGGCGGCACGGGTCTCGGACTCACGATCTCGTCGCGTCTGGTGGCGGCGATGGGCGGGCGGCTGCAGGTCGCGAGCCGACCCGGCGAGGGCAGCCGTTTCAGCTTCACGGTGCACCTGCCGGTCGCAGCCGCACTGCCCGAGGGCAGTGCGCAGCCCATGCCGATCCCGGCGGGCGACACGCGGTCGCTGCGGGTCCTTGTGGCGGAGGACAACCCGGTGAATCGACGTGTGGTGGAGGCGGTCCTGCGCAAGCTGGGCCATGGGCCGACGATCACCGAGGACGGCAACCGGGCGCTCGAGCAGTTCGCGCCCGGGGCGTTCGACCTCGGCGTCTTCGACATCCAGATGCCCGGCATGGACGGTCTGGCCCTGACGCGGCGCATCCGCGAGATCGAACAGACGCAGGGCGCCCCGCGGATGCCGATCCTCGCACTCACCGCCAACGCGATGGCGTCGGACCGGGCGGCATGCCTGGCGGCGGGGATGGACGCCTACCTGCCGAAGCCGTTCTCGCTCGACGATCTGCAGGCGGCGATCGAGGCCTTGATGGCTGCCACCGGCCCTGCTGCGGTGTGACGGCCGGGCGTTTCGCCCCGGTCACCGGGCAGGCTCACCCGGGCAGGGGTAGGTCTCCATGAGGGCGCGGCGCACCGTGCGGGCGCCGACCGGATCCCACTGCAGTCGGTGGTCCTTCATCCATCGCAGGATATCGAGTTGCATCTGCTTGGCGGTCGCCTTGGGCGGAAGACAGACTTCGCCGTCGGGCAGCAGGTCGTGGACGCCGACCACGTAGCCGAGGGAGAGCGTGGTGTCCTTGAAGGACCCACCGCTTCGGGAGGCCTCGGTCAACCAGTCGAAGAGCTTTTCGCTGCTCGCGAACTCCGCGCGGGCCGGCCCCGACAGCGCGCCGGCTGCGAGGATTGCCGCGAGCCACCGGCAAGGCCGGGTGCGCGCGGTGTGGAAGATCGGTGCGGGTGCGGCATGCGTGGGTGCGGATTCCATGACGAGGTTCCTCCGTGAATGGGGCGGGGCCGGGCGTCGATGTTCGCGGCGCGCCTCCTCTTCCGGGAGGCATCCTCCTGCCGAGATCGAGTGTGACCGACGACTCTGACCAGCCTTGCGCTGCGACGTGCGCGCTTTTTCCGTCTGGCATCTTGCGCTCGGCGCCGTAGCAGTGCACTCTTCCCCGCCGCCAAAATCGGAGGCTGTGCCGAGAAGTACCTATGGAACGCAAACCGACGAAGAAAGCTGCCGCAGCGGCCACCGCTGCCGCCCATGTGTCCGCCGCCGTGGCGCCGGACACCCCCGCCGCAGTCCCTGCGACCCCAGCTGCGCCCGCCGCCGCTGCCAAGCCTGCATCCGCACGGGTGCTCCTCACCGAGGAGCAGCTCGTCGCGCAGCCGGCCAGGGACTACATGAACGACGCCCAGCTCGCGTTCTTCCGCGACCGGCTGCGCCGCCAGAAGGAGGAACTCCTGGCGAACGTGCGCGACACCAGCGAACACCTCCGGGAAACCGAGGCGACCAGCGATGTGTCCGACCGCGCCACGCAGGAGGAGGAGCAGGCCCTCGAACTGCGGACCCGCGACCGCGAGCGCAAGCTGCTGAAGAAGATCGACGAAGCCCTGCAGCGCATCGAGGAGGGTGCCTACGGGTACTGCGCCGAGACGGGGGAACCCATCGGTGTCCGCCGCCTCCTGGCGCGGCCCACGGCGACGCTCACGATCGAGGCGCAGGAGCGTCGGGAGCGCATGCAGCGCATGTATGGTGATTAGCACGCCGGCAGTCCGGTGACGCGCACCGGTCCGGCGTGAACGTTCGCCGGCGTCCGATGCGGCGCTGCCGCCGTCGCAGCCGGACAGGGGTTCGCCAGTTGCGCCTCTCCGGTGTCTGGGTCCCGGCGCCGGTTTCCGGCGCTCCCGCCGACGCAGGCCCGGCGGAGGCGGTCGCCGTCGGATGTATGGTGTGCGCGGGCAGCACGGCTTCGCCGGATGCCGACGCACTTCAGATTCACAGGACGTCTCGATGCCCACTCCGACCCCTGCCTCCCACGGCATGATGGCTTTCCTCCAGCAGACCGACGCGGTCGGGATGGCCATCGCGGCCCTTCTCTTCGCGATGTCGGTGGGGAGCTGGGCGGTGATCCTCTCCAAGGTCTTCCGCGCGTGGTCCATCCGGCAGGGTGCGCGCCGCACGATCGACAACTTCTGGAACACGCCCAACCTTGCCCGCGCCGTCGAGGAGATGCGCGCGGGGCCCACCAATCCGTTCGTCGAGCTGGCCCGGGCCGGGGTGAACGGTGCCGCGCACCATCAGCGGCATCAGGCCGGGCGGCTCGGTGAGGCGCTCTCGCTCTCGGAGTTCGTCACGCGGTCCCTGCGGCAGGGCATCAATCGCGCGCAGGCGCGGCTCGAGACGGGTCTGGCACTGCTGGCGTCCGTGGGCAGCACGGCGCCGTTCGTCGGACTGTTCGGAACCGTCTGGGGCATCTACCACGCACTGATCGGCATCGGGGCCAGCGGCCAGGCCAGCATCGACAAGGTGGCCGGTCCCGTGGGCGAGGCGCTGATCATGACGGCGCTCGGCCTTGCCGTCGCGATTCCCGCCGTGCTCGGGTACAACGCGCTGACGCGCCTCAACCGGGTGATCCTCGCGGATCTCGACGCCTTCGCCCACGACCTCCACGCCTTCCTGGCCACCGGGGCGCGGGTGGAGGTGCCGACCGGCCCGGCCGCCACGGCAGCGACGGGCGCGCCGCGCCCCGTCTGAGGAGTCCGACGCGATGGCCTTCGGGAGCTTCCAGGATCAGGGCGGTGCGCCGACGCCGCAGCCCATGGCCGAGATCAACACCACGCCGCTGGTGGACGTGATGCTCGTGCTGCTCATCATCTTCATCGTGACCGCACCGCTGCTGACCCACGGCATCAAGATCGATCTGCCGAAGGCGACGAGCAGCGCGAACCCCGAGCAACCCGAGACCGTGACGCTGTCCGTGGATGCCGAGGGTCGCATGTTCTGGAACGATGCAGCGATGGCCGAGGCGGATCTGCCGGCGGCCATGGCCCGGGCCGCCGCCCGCACCCCTCAGCCCGAACTGCATCTGCGCGCCGACATGAACACGAAGTACCAGCGGCTCGCCGAGATCATGGCGATCGCGCGGAACGCCGGGCTCACGAAGCTCGGATTCGTCACCGACCCCAACGTCCCGGCGGACGCCCGCTGAGGCGCGCCGCCCCAGATGCCGGACGCCCTCCCCGACAGCGCCAGCCCGGCACTCCTGAGGCAACTGCACGACCGCATCGCCGCGAAGGCGGGCGAGGTGGTCGTCGGTCAGGGGACGACGCTCCGCAAGCTCTGCGCGGCGCTCGTCACCGGGGGCCACGTGCTCCTCGAGGATGTTCCCGGCACCGGCAAGACGACCCTCGCGAAGGCCCTCGCCCGCTGCCTCGACGCGACGTTCAAGCGGGTGCAGTTCACGCCCGATCTCCTGCCCTCCGACATCTCCGGCGTCTCGATCTACGATCCCCGGTCGGGCGGTTTCCAGTTCCATCGGGGCCCGGTGTTCACGCACGTGCTGCTGGCCGACGAGATCAACCGCGCGAGCCCGCGCACGCAGTCGGCGCTGCTGGAGGCCATGGCGGAAGGCCAGGTGAGCGTCGACGGCGAACGCCATAGCCTGCCGCCCTTCTTCTTCGTGCTCGCGACGCAGAACCCGGTGGAGTTCCACGGCACCTATCCGCTGCCGGAAGCCCAGCTCGATCGTTTCGCGCTGCGGCTGCAGCTCGGCTACCTCGATCCGGCGCAGGAGGTCGCGATGCTCTCTGCGCGGGAAGGTCGCGATCCGCTGGAGGCGCTCGTCCCGGTGGCCAGTGTCGATGACGTTCTCGCTGCGCGCGCTGCGCTCGCCGGGGTGCGCGTCTCCGAGGCGCTGAAGCGGTATGTGGTGGATCTCGTCGGGGCATCGCGCCGGGCGCCCGGCGTGGCGCTCGGGGCGAGTCCGCGGGCCTCGCTGGCGCTGGTGAAGCTCGCCCAGGCCCTGGCTGCTTTCGACGGCGAGTCCTTCGTCTCGCCCGAGCACGTGCAGGAGATCGCGGTGGACGCACTCGCCCATCGCCTCGTCCCGACCCCAGACCGGCGCCACGCGGGCGCGACGGGTGCCGAGGTCGTGCGCGATCTCCTGAAGTCGGTGCCTGTGCCGGCTTGAAGCGCCTGCTGCGCGGTTTCCGGACCGCCTACCGGGTCTCCCGCTGGAGCGAGCGGCGTTTCACCACCGCGGGTCGCACGGTCGCGGCCGTGACGCTCGTATCCGGGATCCTCGCGGTCGACACGACGCGTACGGTCGCCTATCAGCTGTTCGCCCTCGGACTCGCGCTGCTGGCGTGCGCGTGGCTGCTCTCGCTGCGCTGGCGCCCGGGGCTCGCCGTGGTGCGCCGGCTGCCGGCCACCGTCACGGTCGGGGTACCGATGCGGTACGCCGTCGCGATCGAGCGTCTCCCCCCCGGCGTCGCGGCGGACTTCGCCGTGCAGGATGCGCTCGCCGATGCATTCCCCGACGATGCGCAGTTCCACTCGGCGCGCCACGCGCCGGCCACCAACGCGTTCGATCGACGTGTCGGGTATCCGCGCTGGCTCGCCCTGCTCGATCGGAATCGGGGTGCGCGGATCCCGCCGGCCACCGTCGAACCCGCGGATCCCCGCGGACACGCCGAGGCGCACGTCGATCTGGTACCGCTGCGGCGCGGCTGGCTGCGGTTCGAGGCGGTGCAACTGCTACGGCCGGATCCGCTCGGGCTCGTGAATGCGATCGCCACGACGACGGCACCGGTGTCCCTGCTGGCGCTGCCCGCGGTGCATCCCGTCCCGTCGATCGCGTACTCGACGGGGCGGCGTCATCGACCGGCGGGCGCGCTCGCTGTGCCGCAGGTGGGCGACAGCCAGGAGTTCCTGCAGTTGCGGGACTACCGGCCCGGCGATCCGGTGCGTCGCATCCACTGGCCGAGCACGGCGCGCTCCGGGCGGCTCGTCGTGAAGGAGACCGGCGAGGAGTACTTCTCGCGCGTGGGCCTCGTGCTCGACACGTTCGCGGGCGTTGGCGACGGCGCGTTGCTCGACGCTGCAGTGTCGGTCGCCGCCTCGCTCGCGGCCGGCCTGCGGCTGGGCGATGCGCTGCTCGACGTGCTGTTCGTGGAGCAGCGCATCGTGACCGTCACGGCGGGGCGGCCCGGCGGCGGGATCGACGGGGTGCTGCGCGAACTGGCGCTCGCGGGACCGGCCGTTGGCGTCGACTTCGCTGCGCTGGGTGATGCCGTGCGCGCCCACGCACCGTCGTGCGCCGCGTGCCTGCACGTGTTCCTCGCGTGGGATGACGCGCGGGCCGCGCTCGTGAAGGCGCTGCACGGTGTCGGGCTCGCGCAGCTCGTGCTCGTGGTCGGCGCGATTCCCGGCGTACGGACCGCGGAGGGCGTGCCGCTGCATCGTGTCGATCCCGACGATGTCGCGGCGTCGCTCGCCGGCATGCCGGTGCAATGCGGATGAGCGGGGTCCGACTGCCGCTCGGAGGCGCGGCGGCGCTCTTCTGGGGGATCGCGGCCGGGTATCCCGTGGCTGGCGTACTGCTCGCGCTCACCGTCGAAGGCGTCCGGGCCATCCGTGCCCGCTGGGTGTTCGAGCGCCGGGAGTTCGAGCGCGTGGCGGATCTCGCGAGCATCGCCCTCGTGCTGCTGCTCGGCTGGCAGTGGTTCGGGAGCCGGCATGCCGGGGAGGGCATCCTCGCGACGCTGGTCTGGCTTCCCGTCGTGCTCGCACCGCTCCTCGTGATGCAGCGGCTCGGTGGCGCCGGGACGGTGCCGCTGACGGCGTTCTTCTGGTCGCTTCGGGGTGCGGGTGCGACGCCGGCAGCGCAGGTGCGTCTCGATCTCGCGCCGACGTTCGTCTGGGTGTGCTTGCTGTCCGCGGCCTGCGGGAATCCGCGGCATCCCGCGATGGCGTTCGCGGCGGCCGCGTTGGCCGGTCTGCTGCTCCGGCAGCAGCGGGTATCGACAGTCCGGTCATGGCGTTTTCCCCTCGTCTTCGTTGCGGCGCTCGGCCTCGCCTGGGTTCTGCAGGCGGGGATGGTGCAACTCCAGGCGTACATGGAAGCGACGGTGATGGAGGCCCTTCGCGACCGGCTCGCGAACCGCAGGGACGGATCGCGCACGTCCACGGCGATCGGTGAACTCGGCCGGCTGAAACTCTCCGGCCGTGTCGTTGCGCGTCTGCGCGGGACGGGGCCGCCTCCCGCAAGGTTGCGCGACGGCGTCTACGAGAGCTTCGCGCACGACACCTGGTTCGCGCGCCAGAACATCTTCCGGGCGGTGCCGCCGGAGGGAGAGTCCGCGTGGCGGATCGCGGCGTCCGAGGTGTCGGGCGCGTGGGGGCTCTCGATGTGGCTGGAGGGCGGGCGCGGCGTGCTTCCGCTGCCGCCGGGTACGGTGCGGCTGGACGGCCTCAACGTCGACCGGGTGGAGGCGAGCACCACGGGGACCGTGCGGGCCGTGAAGGGCCCGCCGCTGCTCGCTTTCACGGCGCAGGTCTCGCGGGACGCGCCGGACGATGCGATGCCGGGTCCGGCCGATCTCGGTGTGCCGGCAACCGTCGCAGGGGCGCTGGACGCGGTGATTGCCGAGGCCGCGCTCGCGGGGGTGCCCGACCGCGAACGTCCGGAGGCGATCGTGGCGTTCTTCGCGTCGCGCTTCCAGTACACGACCCGGCTGGAGACCGCCGACGGCCGGCGTCGCACGCTCGCGCAGTTCCTGGCGACGGACCGTCGCGGGCACTGCGAGTACTTCGCCTCGGCGACCACGCTGCTGCTGCGCCGGATGGGAATCCCCGCGCGCTACGTCACGGGCTACGCCGTGCACGAGTGGAGCGATCTCGAGGGGGCGTGGGTCATGCGCGCCCGCGACGGTCACGCCTGGACGACTGCCTGGATCGACGGTGCTTGGCGGGATGTGGATCCGACGCCCGGCGGCTGGATCGAGGCGGAGGCGACCGGCGCGCCGTGGTGGGAGACCGTGACGGACCCGTTCGCCTGGCTGCGCTACCGTTTCACGCTATGGCGGCAGGGCGGGACGGACGAGACGTCGTCGATGAATCCGTTGTGGCTGCTGCTGATCGCACCGCTGGCCGGCTGGGTGGCGTGGGGCGTCGTACGGCGGAGCCGGCGGACCGATGCCGGTGTGGCGATGCTGCCGGTGGGCAGCCCGGAGCCCGGCATCGCCGCGCTGGAGGATGCGCTGCGCCGGCTGGGCTTCGCGCGCGCTGCGGCGTCACCGGTGCATGCGTGGCTGCCTATGCTGCCCTGGAGCGATGCGGGGACGCGCGCTCTGGCTGAGCGGGTGGCGAGGGCGTATCGCCGCTGGCGGTTCGATCCGCGGGAGGTGGGGGAGGCTGCGCGTGCCGCCTTGTCGGCGGACGCGCAGGCACTGCGGGAGCGGGTGGAGCGCGGCGCCCTCGGTCAGGCCACGGACGGCGTGAAAGCCATGGTGGACGAGGGCGCCGGTCGGTCGTGAATCGCGGTCACGGGCGTTCCATCTTGCAGGTGGTCGGCATCGCGGTGTCCTTCGCCTCGATGCGGAAGTCGGTGCGCATGCCGTAGCCGGAGCGGTCGACGTCGAACTTGACCGTCTTGCCGTCGACCTTCGCGAAGCTCGAGATGTAGATCGGCTGCAGGAGCTGGTGGTTGTCCGTCCGCATGACCACCTCGCCGGTGTCGCTCTGGTACTTCATGCCCTCGAGCGCGCGCGCGACCGGCAGGGGCTCCGTCGACTTCACCTGCTCCATGGCCTTCACGAGCATCTCGAGCACGGGGGAGAGGTTGAAGAACCAGTCGTCCTTGCCATTCTTGTAGCGCTCGCGGAAGGCGGCGTGCATCTTCGCGGCGTGCGGCGTGCCGACGTTCGCGTGCCAGGTGCTCACCGCCTTCAGGTGGCCCACCCCGGACTCGCCGATGGCGGCGGGCGTGCCGGTGATCCAGCCGTAGTACGTGTAGAAGTCGACGGCTAGACCGGCTTCCTTGCTGGCCTTCACGAGCAGCGACAGATCGTTGCCCCAGTTGCCGGTGATCACCGCCTGCGCGCCCGAGGCCTTGATCTTCGCGACGTAGGGGGCGAAGTCCTTCACCTTGCCGAGCGGGTGGAGGTCGTCGCCGACGATCTGGATGTCAGGGCGCTTCTTCGGGAGCATCAACTTCGCGGCACGCGAAGCGGCCTGGCCGAACGCGTAGTCCTGGTTGAGCAGGTAGATCTTGGTGAGGGCCTTGTTCTCGGCGACGGAGTCGACCATGGCCTGCATCTTCATGTCGGCGTCGGCGTCGAACCGGAAGTGGAAGAAGGAGCACTTCTCGTTGGTCAGCGCGGGGTCGACGGCCGCGTAGTTGAGGTACATCACCGCCTGCTCGGGATTGCGCTTGTTGTGCTTGTCGAGCGTGTCCAGGAGCGCGTGCGCGACGTTCGATCCGTTGCCCTGGGTGATGTACCGGATGCCCTGGTCGATGGCCTGCTTCAGCGCGAGCACGGATTCCTGCGGGCTCGTCTTGTTGTCCATCGCGACGATCTCGATCTTGCGGCCGAGGACGCCACCGCGCGCGTTGATCATGTCGGCCACGAGCTGGAAGTGACGCAGCTCGGATTCGCCGAGGTTGGCGAACGGACCCGAAAGCGGATCGATGAAGGCGATGCGGACCGGATCCTCCGCGAAAGCCTGCGTGGCCTGTCCGGCCAGAAGGGCCAGACCGGTTGCCAGACCAGCGGCGAGTGCGTACGCGCGTTTGCGCATTGGAAATTCCTCCCATGTCGTTTTTCGTGGCCGCTCTGTCGGGCAGGCGGGCGGTTGGATCTTACGCCGGGCGACTGCGCGCAGGAACCGCGAGGAGGACAAGGCCGACGCCGATGAGGACCATCCCGGCGGCCTCCTGGCGCGAGGGGATTTCATCGAAGGCAAGCCAGGCGCACAGGACGCCGATGACCGGCGTCGCGAGGGTGCCAAGACCAGCCATTCCGGCCGGCAGGCGTTCGAGCGCGTAATAGAAGAGGAGCCACGCGACCGTCGATGCCAGCACCGACGTGTAGGCGAGTGCGCCGACGAATGCCGTCGTCCACTCGGTGTCGCGAAGGTCCAGGGCAGCGTTCGCAACGAAGAAGACGGCGCAGCCGACCAGCATCTGCCAGAAGGTGAGCGTGAGGACGTGGGTCCCGACCCGCCCCTGCACGGCCTTGACGAGGACGACGCTCCCACCCCAGAAGAATCCTGCGCCGACGGCGATCATGCTCGCCGCGAGGCCGCGCAGGTGCATGGGGTCCACCAGCACGACGAGGCCGGCGCCGGCCAGCGTCACCGCAACCCACTGCGCGGGTCGCATGCGTTCATGCAGGAAGACGCGCGCGAGCACGACGGTCCAGAAGGGCATGGTGTACACCAGCACGGCGGTCTTGCCGGTGCCGGCCATGCTGAGTGCCGTGAAGCACGAGCCGAAGTTGAGCACGAGGAGCACGGACAGCGCGGCCACCAGCCACCACTCGCTTCGCGGAACGCCCAGGGGGCGACGCATCCAGGCGAGCACGGGCAGGAGGGAGATCGCACCGAACAGGAATCGCCAGCTGGCGATGCCGAGCGGCGAGGCGTGGGCGAGCCCCGCCTTCATGGCCACCCAGTTGTATCCCCAGAGGAGCGACAGGAGGGCGAGAGCACCGGCGGCGCGTGCCCGCTCGGCATGGGGAGTGACGGTCATCGTGAGGTGGGTTGGACGCCCGGGAACGGTGGCTCGGGCGGGCTGCCGGACGAGCGGAATTCGCAGGGTCACGGAGCGCAGTAAAAACCCTTCGGGAAGCGCGTCGCAAGGTGCCGCGACACCCTTTCCAGCGACTATACTTCCGCGCCGATCCTAGGACGGCAGGGATTCCGAAAAAAACCGAAGGGGGAGGTTCGATGGAAGTCTGGTCGCAGGTCTACGACCCGCTGGGCAATACATTCCTGTCCACGCTGGTCGCGGCGATACCCGTGCTCGTGCTGCTCGGCGGCCTGGGCTTCTTCCACATCAAGGCGCACGTGGCCGCGATTCTGGGGCTGGTCTCGGCGTTCGCCATCGCCGTGTTCCTGCTCGGGATGCCGCTCAAGATGGCCGGGACGGCGGCGTTCTTCGGCGCCTCGTTCGCGGTGGTCGGCATCGGCTGGATCATCGTGAACCTGATCTTCCTGTACCGGCTCACGCAGAAGGCCGGACTGTTCAAGGTCCTGCAGGACTCCATCGGCGCCATCACCGGCGACCGCCGTCTGCAGCTGGTGCTGATCGCCTTCTGCTTCGGTGCGTTCTTCGAGGGTGCGGCAGGCGGCGGGACGCCCGTCGCGGTGACCGGCGCCATCCTGATCGGCCTGGGCTTCTCCCCGCTCGCGGCCTCCGGACTCTCGCTGATCGCGAACACGGCGCCGGTGGCCTACGGTGGCCTTGGCACGCCGATCATCGTGCTGAACAGCGTCACGCAGAACACCGACGAGTACCTGCTGACGCTGTCGGCCATGGTGGGCCGGCAGCTGCCGTTCTTCTCGGTGATCGTGCCGTTCTGGCTGGTGATCACGTTCTGCGGCTTCAAGCGGTCGATGGAGATCTGGCCGGCCATCCTGGTGGCGGGTGTGAGCTTCGCTGTCCCGCAGTTCATCATCTCGAACTACCACGGTCCGTGGCTCGTGGACATGCTCTCCGCGATGATCTCGATGGTCTCCGTCGCGGTGTTCCTGAAGTTCTGGAAGCCCACGCAGGTCATGATCGCCGCTGACGGCTCTGCGGCAGGGATGGTCCCTTACTCGCAGGCGGCCGCCGTCAACCATGGCCACTCCAAGGATCTCGTGGTGAAGGCCTGGACGCCATGGATCATCCTGACGGTGATCCTGTTCGCCTGGGGCCTGCCCTTCGTGAAGGCCTGGCTCAACATGAAGGGCATCACGTACTTCGAGTTCGAGATGACCGGTCTGCACAAGATGGTGCAGCGCGTGGCGCCTGCCGTCGCGACACCGCACACGGAGGGTGCGGTCCTCAAGTTCGGGATCATCTCCGCAACCGGCACCGGCATCCTGATCGCGGCCGTGATCAGCGGGCTGGTCATGGGATTCAAGCTCAAGGAACTCGTGTCCGAATGGCTCGAGACCGTGTGGATCATGCGCACCTCGGTGATCACGATCATCGCGATGATCGCGCTGGCCTACACGACCCGGTACTCGGGCATGGACGCCACGATGGGTCTTGCGTTCGCCAACACGGGCTGGCTGTACCCGTTCTTCGGGACACTGATCGGCTGGGTCGGGGTGGCGCTGACGGGCACGGATGCAGGATCCAACGCGCTGTTCGGCAGCCAGCAACAAATCACGGCAAACAAGCTCGGGCTGTCGCCGACGCTGATGGCGGCCGCGAACAGCTCCGGCGGGGTCATGGGCAAGATGATCGACGCGCAGTCCATCGTGGTCGCCTCCGTGGCAACCAACTACGTCGGCAAGGAGGGCGTGATCCTGCGGTATGTGTTCTGGCACTCGCTGGCGCTTGCCTGCCTGATCGGCCTCTTCGTGATGTTGCAGGCGTATGTGTATCCCTTCACGGAGATGGTCCTCGGACCGCCCGGATTGGGCGCTGCTGCGCACTGAGGTCGCCGGCAAGAAAAACGGCACGCCTGATACAGGCGTGCCGTCGTTGGGTGGCAGGGGAGGGCCGCCGGCGCCGCCCCGGTCGGAATGTCAGTGATAGATGGCCGGCTGATTCATGAACTCGTCGAAATTTCCCAGGTATTCGTCCACCACCTCGATGGACGCGTCTTCCGCTGCAGCCTGGGCGAGATAGTCGCGGAACCGGGTGGCCGTCTCTCCTGAGAGGTAGGCCCCTTTTGCCGCGTGCTTCGCGATCACCTCGAAACCGTGACCGGGGTACTCGACGACATGGTAGTTGGGGCTGTTGTAGATCACGTTCATGGCAATGACCTCCGACGTTCGTGACTGTGTCAGGGCAAGTTCCGTGCAACCACATCTGGGAGTGCCCCGATCTGAAATCAAGGGAGCAGAAGCCGGACCACCTCCCGGCGTCCCTGCGCCGCCTCGTCTCTAACGACTGACTCATGCCTTCGTTGAGGGGTAACACATGCACGAAAGTAGACTCGCCGCTCTGAACATCGTTCTGCCCGTCGCAGCGGTACCGAAGTTCGCGTACGTGCCCGTCGTGGTCCATGGCGGACTGGCCTGGGTGAGCGGGCAGCTGCCGTGGGTCGACGGCGAACTCGCCGCCGTCGGGCGGGTCGGGGACGACGTCACGGTCGCACAGGCCGAGGTGGCCGCGCGTGCCTGTGTGCTGCAGGCGCTTTCGGTGCTGCGCGGCGCGCTCGGATCGCTCGATCGCGTGGATCGCATCGTCGAGGTGATGGGGTTCGTCGCGTCCGCCCCGGGATTCCGTGAGCAGCCGAGGGTGATGGATGCCGCATCCAAGTTTCTCCAGGAAGTTTTCGGCGAGGCCGGTCGGCACGCGCGGACGGCCGTGGGCGTGGCAGAGCTTCCGAGGGGGGCAGCAGTGGAGGTGCGGATGGTGGTGGCGGTTGCAGGCGGCTAGAGGGAACCTCACCAGGTTTGCCGGGAAAGGCAGGCCGTATTCGGAGATCGGAATGGAAATGCGGTACACGAAGCTCGGCGGCAGCGATCTCAACGTGTCGGAGATCTGCCTCGGGTCCATGACCTGGGGCCAGCAGAATACGGAGGCCGAGGGGCATGCGCAGCTCGACTACGCGGTGTCGCGCGGCGTGAATTTCATCGATGTCGCCGAGATGTACCCGGTGCCGCCCAGCGCCGACACGCAGGGCCGGACGGAGAGCATCCTCGGCACCTGGCTTGCGCGCCAGCAGCGGGACAAGTTCGTCGTCGCGACGAAGATCACCGGTCCCGGCCGTGGATTCGCGTGGGTGCGGGGTGGGCAGCTCGCGATCGACAGGAAGGGTGTCTCGGAAGCCATCGAAGGCAGCCTGCGCCGACTCCGGACCGATTACGTCGACCTGTACCAGATCCACTGGCCGGACCGGTACGTGCCGGCGTTCGGCAAGATTCACTACGACCCTGCGGCGGAGCGTGCGACCGTCCCGATCGAGGAACAACTCGGCCACCTCGGCGAACTGGTCAAGGCCGGGAAGGTGCGCTACATCGGTCTCAGCAACGAAACGCCCTGGGGTGTGATGCAGTTCCTCCGAGCGGCCGAGCGTTCCGGCCTGCCCCGGGTCGTGTCGATCCAGAACGCCTACAACCTGATCAACCGGACCTACGAGGCAGGCTTGTCGGAGGTGACCCGCCACGAGGGTGTGCCGCTGATGGCCTACAGTGTGTTGGCGTTCGGTCACCTGACCGGCAAGTACCTCTCCGGGGCCCAGCCGGCGGGTGCGCGGCTTACTCTCTTCCCGCCTTTCGGGCAGCGCTACCAGAAACCCTGTGTCCAGCCCGCGGTGGCTGCCTACGCCGAGCTGGCTGCCAGTCAGGGACTGAGTCTCGCCGCGCTGGCGCTGGCGTTCGTCCGTTCGCGGTGGTTCTGCGCCAGCACGATCGTCGGGGCCACTTCGGTGGCTCAGCTGAAGGCGAACATCGATGGAGCAGCCATCGATCTGGACGAGGGGGCGCTGGCAGCCATCGACGCGATACACCTGAAGCATCCGAATCCGGCCGTCTGATTGCTCCGGATTCCTCTCGGTTTTCGGGCGACCCGATGTGGCATGGGGTTTGACAGAACCCATGAACATCAAGATAATTGCGCGTTTCGTCGGAGGGGTTCCCGAGCGGTCAAAGGGAACAGACTGTAAATCTGTCGGCTCTGCCTTCGAAGGTTCGAATCCTTCCCCCTCCACCAGTCATTTCGCAGGCCAGGCGAGTCGAATACGGGCAGTTCCGAAGCTCAGGAATGCCGCAAGGCAGTGTCAGGGCTGGTCGATGTGGCAGTGGTCAGCGGCAACAGTGATCCGCGGCAAGGCAGATGGCAAGACGCCGGGTGTGCAGCAACAGCCAGGCAAAGTGACACGGGCAGGCGAGTAGCAACAGCAGGAAAAGCGAGCATCAGGGCATCGGTCGCGCGCCATGGCGAGCGGCGTTGCAGCTGGAGGAACTGGGCGGGTGTAGCTCAATGGTAGAGCAGAAGCCTTCCAAGCTTACGACGAGGGTTCGATTCCCTTCACCCGCTCCACAGGCCGGTCCGGGCGGAGCGTCGGGCCCTGGCATCATC
>JALHMS010000026.1 GCA_022843925.1 Burkholderiales bacterium | reverse complement strand
ATCTCTCGCTTGACGTTCTTCCGTCGTGCGAGCACTCGCGCCTCACAAACGCAGCCTCTCAGCCGCGCCCGTAAACCTCAAGCACCCACACCTATCGATTGTCCAAACTGTTAAAGAGCGCCCTGCTCGTCCAGGGAAGCCGCGCATTATACGGAGGCTTCCGAAGGGGTCAAGAAGATATCGCGGTTTATTTCGACAAGTCGATCCGAATCCTTGCAAACCGCCGTTTTCCCACTTGGAGAATACCTTCTTCCCCAGCATGAAGGGTTGCATCGCGCGTTTCGACCCGCGATCCGTTCAGACGAACACCACCCTGCTGAATAAGCCGCATTGCATCAGATGTACTAGGCGCGAGCCCAGTAATCTTCATTACATGTGCGACAGCTACTTTCCCATCAGGGGTTGGCACCACCGTGAGCGGCAGATCTTCTGGAGTAGCGCCTTCACGGAAACGCCTTGTAAACGCTTCACCTGCGCTTCGACCCGCCTCTACGCCATGAAATCTAGAAACCAACTCATTCGCCAATTCGAACTTGACGTCTCTTGGATTTCGCCCGTTCGCAACCGCTTGTTGCAGCGCCCTAATCTCTGTAACCGGCCGGAAAGAAAGGAGCGTGTAATACCGCCACATGAGTGAATCTGAAATCGACATGAGTTTGCCAAAGATTTCGTCGGGTGGCTCCGCAATTCCCACATAGTTACCAAGAGATTTTGACATTTTCGCGACTCCATCGAGCCCTTCTAGTAGCGGCATCGTGAGCACACACTGCGGATCTTGCCCGAAATGCTTCTGGAGCTCGCGCCCCATCAAGAGGTTGAATTTCTGATCGGTTCCCCCGAGCTCAATATCGGCCCTCAGCGCGACCGAATCGTAGCCTTGCACCAGGGGATAAAGAAACTCATGGAGGGCGATTGGGCGCCTTTCCCTGTACCGCCGTCCGAAGTCATCGCGTTCCAACATACGCGCCACGGTATGTGTGGCCGCCAATCGGATTATGTCGGCGGCGCTCTGTGCATCCATCCAGCTTGAATTGAAACAAACCTCGGTTCGGTGTCGGTCAAGAATTCGAAAAACTTGGTCGGTGTAGCTACGTGCATTCTCAGTCACTTGCTCTCTGGTCAGCGGAGGACGGGTGACATTCTTGCCTGTCGGATCCCCAATCATTCCCGTAAAGTCACCGATCAGAAACAGCACCGAGTGGCCAAGGTCCTGAAGCTGGCGAAGTTTGTTCAGCAAAACAGCGTGTCCGAGGTGAAGATCCGGAGCAGTAGGATCGAATCCTGCTTTCACTCTAAGTGACCGCCCGCTCTTCAGTTTTTGCTCAAGCTCTGATTCAAGAAGAATTTCATCACAACCTCGCGTGATGATTTCCAGTTGTTCTGTCGCGTAGCCCATGGTTAAGGTGCAGTTAGGATTGTCGTTATGGTGAGCGTTACTTCTTACTTCACACTCAAATGGGGATAAAACTGGTTAGTCCGCGTCGAAACTGACGACATGGTTCGCATGTTATTCTCTTCAGCATTCACGATTCCCAACATTTCATGTCCATGTTCACTGCAGCCACCAGATCGCGCGCGGCACTGCGTATGCCAATGGCGAGTTCGGTTCGCGTCTCGATTGGTGGGGTTACGCTAACCGCATTGCTGCTCGGAGTAGTTGGTGCGTTTGGCGTTTCTCCAGACAGTCAAATTGAGGGGATTGATCGGCGCATCGTATCCGAAGGCCTCGAATTGAGCAGTTCGACCAAGCAAGACGGGGTCGGATTGCTTTGGCGCGATGAAAAGGTCCAGAAAGGGGACTCCCTGCTGAGTCTGTTGGCGCGTCTGGACGTTCATGACGCGGAGCTTGTGGCATTCCTTCAGACATCCGTTCGCAATCGAGATCTACCGTCCCCTAGTTCAGCAAGAATCGTTGTGACAGCCACCGACCTGAACGGATCAGTTGTCGAAGTGAGAATGAGTGGTGATTCTTGGGCCTACGTGATCTCACGGAACGATTCCGGCTACGTGATCAAGCAGGACATCGTTCAGAGTGAGCGGCGCGTAATCATGCAGTCGGGAACGATCGACAGCTCACTGTTTGCGGCCACTGACAACGCGGGGATTCCAGAGTCGATCGCGGGCGCGTTCGCCGAACTGTTTTCGGGCGAACTTGATCTCCATCGAGATATCAGACGCGGAGATCGTTTTGCTGTCATCTACGAAATGCTGTACTCGAATGGATATCCCGTGCGTCCAGGGCGTATCGTTGCAGCAGAGTTCTTGAACCAAGGCAGAACGCTTCAAGCGTTTTTCTTCCAGAACCGGGATGGTTCTGGGGATTATTACACGCCATCAGGGCGCAGCATGCGTCAGTCGTTTCTCCGATCTCCACTGGAGTTCTCACGCGTTACTTCTGGTTTCTCATCGAACCGATTTCACCCAGTTTTGCAGATTTGGCGAGCCCATAAAGGCACAGATTTCGGCGCTCCAATTGGAACGCGAGTTCGATCAACTGCAGAGGGAGTCGTTGTCTTTGCCGGTTGGCAGAACGGGTATGGGAAAGTCGTTGAAGTTCGTCACACCGGGAACTTCCTAACCAAGTATGGTCATTTGTCCGAATTTGCGGGTTCCATCAAGAAGGGCGTTCGGGTTGAGCAAGGACAGACACTTGGATTCGTTGGCATGACTGGTCTAGCGAGCGGACCTCATCTTCATTACGAATTTCACGTGAACGGCGTCCAAGCCGATCCCCAAAATTCAGTCCCGCAGCACCGTCCCTCCGTCTCACCAGAAGATCGTGACATCTTCATTCAAAGCTCCATGCGATCGATCGCTCAGCTCGAAATGCTACGGGGGCTTAACGTAGCGGCGATTGAGTAGGCCGGCGGCATCGTTTACTGGCATGAGCGCAAGCTCTCCCAATCGTTTTGGAGCGTTCAGCTGCCCTAGGCCCTAGCGTTCCCTTATCCTTTGCGAGAGGAAAAGCGTCGAGAAGACGCAACGGTTCTCTCACTGAATGCCAGACTGTGGCCGATGCGTGCCCAGCACGCCTTCCTCTTCCGTTTGCGGCCCACCAAGCTCGATCCCTCCCGTAATCAGTCACCGCGCAGTCTGCCGTGGCGGGACGACGGGGAGGCGAGTGGATTCGGCGCGAGGAGTCGGTATGGCGCGCGCTGTTGTCGCGGGTCTCTGTAAGTGGCCTCACCATGTCAGCATTTTTCTATCCCGAGTCCGTGAGCAATGCGAGCTCTAACCGTTGGCGGGGGTGCATCGGAGGGCACGACAGTGATTAGGTAATCATTGCCCTGGACGCACCGGCGTTCCTCGACTTTTGACGTTTTCTCCGCCAAGAAGACTGGCATCAAGCGCGCGCAGTGATGAGCGTACACGCGCCAGTTGTTCTTCGGTGCCCGTGCGGCGGAACCGAAGGCCAAGGCCATGGACATGATCGGGACGCTCTACCAAGAGTAGGCCGACCTTCGCGCACAGCGGATCACGGCCTCGCGCGAGCTTGATCACCGGTTGATCCAGGCCGAGCTGCGTATTCCGGCGAACGTGACCGCCGCGTCCGGGGAACGTGACCCCGCCCCGGTTTCACGTACATCAGATTGTTGTTAACTTTCTGGTGAACGGAGAACGAAATGGCGAAGAGTGAAGCGGTACCGAATCGTCAGTACACCGATGAATTCAAGCAGGAAACGGTGAGACTCGCGCAGTCGATCGGAGGCAATGCGGCTGCCAAGCGGCTGGGGGTTCCACAGTCGACGGTGACGAACTGGGTGCGCAGGGTGAGCAAGGGCGTACCGGCGCAGTCGCAAGGCGACGGTGTGTCGGTGAAGCGTCCGGTGAGCGAGTTGGAGGCCGAGGTGAGCCGGTTGAGACGCGAACTTGCCAGCACGAAGCTCGATCTCGAAATCGTAAGGAAAGCGGCGGCGTATTTCGCGAAGGAATCGGGGTGAGGTACGCCTGGATAGAAGCGCATCGCGACCAACTCAGCGTCAGGCGGATGTGTCGGCAACTCGAGGTCTCACGCATGGGTTTCTGCCAGTGGCGCACGAGAACACCGAGTCGACGGTCGATGGCAAGCGAGAGGCTTGATGCGCAGGTCGCAGCCATTCATGGGGCAAGTCGGCGCTCCTATGGACGCGAGCGCATTCATCGGCAACTTCGCGAATCGGGGCCGCCCGTGGGGCGGGAGCGCATCCGCAAGAGTCTGCACCGTCAGGGACTGCGACCCGTCTACCGCAGGCCCTATCGCCTAATCACGGATTCGGATCACGAGAAGCCGACTGCACCGAACCTGCTGGATCGTCGCTTCGACGACTGGGCGTGAAGCAGGCATGGGTTGCCGATATCACCTACGCGGCTATCGATGAGTGCTGGCTGGACTTGGCCGTGGTCATGGATCTGGCGACGCGCAGGATCGTCGGCTGGTCGATGAACGAGCGGATCCAGGCGGCTCTGGTCTGCGACGCCTTGAAGTCCGCCTACTGGCGGTCCAAACCCGGCCCCGGCCTGATCATGCACACCGATCGCGGCAGTCAGTACACGAGTCGATCCTACCGCGCACTCATTCGGGCCTAGGGGATGACGGCCTCGATGAGCCGGAAGGGCAATTGCTGGGACAATGCGGCGATGGAAAGCTTCTTCAAGACACTGGAGGTCGAGCGCGTGTATCAGGTCCGCCATCCGACTCGCGCACAAGCTCGTCTGGACATCGTCGATTGGACTGAAGGCTTTTGCGATCGCGAGCGATTGCATTCCTCGATCGGCTACCGAACGCCTTTCGACGAAGAACGCCGCCTCATGGCTGCGTAGCCTGGTGTACGTGGAATCGAGGCAGGGTCGGTCACATCCTGCACAGCCTGATCGCGGCCTGCAGGCTGCACAAGATCGACCCGTAAGACTACTTAGTCGACGCGCTCCAGTGGGTCGACCGGCATCGGGCGTCCAAGGTGGCCGGACTTCACGGTGCGGCAGTGGAAGCAGCACTTCGAAGCGAACCCAATGCAGTCAGCCTTGCACAGGTAGGCGGTCGCGTATACGACGCCGGTGGGTACCGGTTACGTTCGGTGCACACCGAGTTCGTGCTCACCTCGCTTGCGGAGGCGCCGCACACCCGAAAACCCATCCGGGACACGAGCCTGATCCACCGGTCGGACGGAGGCTCGCCCCGTGTTTGGATCCGCTACGGCAAGTGGTTGGTTGAGCGGGTACGAGCCCTCTGCAGGTTGCAGTGCTGACAGGTGAACAACGCATCGGCGGAGGGAAATGGGCTGTACAAGACCGACATGATCAAACCCCGTGGGCCCTGAAAAAACACGTCAGCGGTGGAGCCGATCACGCTACTGTTCGGTGTTGTGGATCAACCATCCCTGGCGCCGGTCGGCAGTATCCCGCCAGCGGAGTTCGAAACCAACACCTATCGTCAACCCAAAGTGCCAGCCTTGCTGTTCTGGCTCACACTCTAAAGCGGTGCATTTCTGCCCCGCGAAAACCAGGAAGTGTCACGCCGAAAAAGATGAACCACATCCACAAGTAGAGGTTGCATTCGGATTCCTGATCACAAACTGAGCTCCCTCAACGTTCTCTTGGTAGTCGATCTCGGCGCCTACCAAGTACTGGTAACTCATCGGATCGATCAATAGGGTGACACCGTCCTTCTCAAGCGCGGTGTCATCCTCCTGAGCAGCCTCTTCGAAAGAGAACCCATATTGGAACCCGGAGCAACCGCCACCAGTGACGAAAACACGGAGCTTCAAGTGATCATTTCCTTCATCTTCGATGAGTGTTCTGACCTTGGAAGCAGCATTCTTCGTGAACAAGATTGGTTCAGGTGCCGGCGAAAGCGCATTCATGTTTGACTCCTTACGGTACTTCTCTTGATATGAAAACTGCACGGGCTACAGGTTAGCCGCGCCAAAACCATCGAGCGAAGTCGACTTTAAAACAACCACCTTTGCCGACGACTCCGACTCCTCCCGAATGAAACGACCGGAAACTAGAGCACCTATTTGAACCTCGAGCGAGGAGTAACGCACGTCTCCTTGGATCTGAGCCCCGAGTAGCACCGTGGTTCGCTCCGTCGACTGAACTGATCCGTGAACACTTCCAGCGACAATGACTGTTTGAGCCCTGAGATTTCCATCTATACATCCGTTGGGAAGTACCGACACACAACTCGCGGAGCTTCCACTACTGGACACGCTTCCGCAGATTTTCCCATCGACAATCAAGTGCCCGTCGAACACGACATCACCGAGAACAACCATGCCAGGCGTGATGTGCGATCGAGGTGTTGGTTGATCTGCCATCTGGAGATAGGACCTGTCATCGAAAAGTGCCGTGACGGACATTGCACCAATCCGCCCCCCCGAAAACTCTACCAAGAAGGCCCGATCATCGGTCAGAGCGCTTCGAGGATCCGATCACGAGGGTAGCTTCGGTACGTTAATGGTAACCCAACGTACGCTCACCATCAGTTCAATAGTGAAAACGAAAGGGGCCGCAAAAAGCGGCCCCTTCGTAATTCGACGCGTAAGCGTCTAGCGCTTCGAGAACTGCTTACGCCGCCGTGCCTTCCGCAATCCAACCTTCTTACGCTCGACTTCGCGAGCGTCTCGCGTAATCAGACCGGCTTTCCGAAGGACCGGCTTCAGTGCCGAATCATATTCGACAAGTGCCCTCGCAATACCGTGTCTCACAGCCCCAGCTTGACCTGACTCCCCGCCACCCGTCACGTTGACCAAGATATCGAAGGTTGTCGTGTGGTTGGTAATTTCCAAGGCTTGGCGGACCACCATACGGCCCGTCTCACGGGAAAAGAACTCATCCACGTGTTTCCCATTGACCTGAAAATCTCCCCTGCCAGGCTTGATGAACACACGTGCGACGGCGCTTTTTCGCCGACCTGTGCCTCTGTTCTGCTCTGTTGCCATCATGCCCTCTAGACGTTCAACAACTTCGGTTGTTGGGCCGTATGCGGGTGCTCACCGCCCGCGTATACCTTCAGTTTCTTGATCATTGCATAACCAAGGGGGCCCTTCGGCAACATACCCTTCACGGCCATTTCGAGGACACGTCCAGGAAATCGATCGTGCATCTTCTTATAAGTCGTCGAATAAATCCCACCTGGATACCCGGAATGCCGGTGATACATTTTCTGCTGCGCTTTCTGCCCTGTAACCCGTAGATTCTGGGCATTCACAACCACAATGAAATCCCCAGTATCCACGTGCGGAGTGAAGATCGGCTTGTGCTTGCCGCGCAGACGATGCGCGATCTGAGAAGCAAGGCGACCCAGGACCTTGTCAGATGCGTCAATCACATACCAATCGCGGACGACTTCATGCGGCTTCGCCGAGAAGGTCTTCATGTCGAAGATCCCTGTAGAGTCAGAAACAGAAAGGGCGTGAGTTTAGGCAGATAACCGAACCCCTGTCAAACGAACGTATTCGAGTCTCAGGGCTTCGAATCGGCGCGCTTCCCGCCGAGGACGGCCAAACACCATAATGCGCGAGTTTAGCTGACGAAGGCCCGCATCATTTCATGTGGAAACACTGGCTTATCTTCTCCCAAGCGGTAACTGCCTCGTTGGGTGTGCTTTTCGTTCTCAGTACGTTCCGACCGGATATCGTGACGATCTCCACTAGCAGTGGGGGCAGCGTGGTCACCATTCGAGAAGCAGCCATTCAGCAGGGAGCTGCTCATCACGCGGCGTCCTATCGAGAGGCTGCCAACAAGGCAATGCCGTCAGTAGTGAACATCTTCACCAGCAAGGATGTCAGGACGTCCAGGCACCCACTCTTGAACGATCCGCTTTTCCGGCGCTTCTTCGGAGAACAGTTGGAGGACGAACCACAGCGGGCATCCAGTTTGGGATCAGGGGTGATCGTCGGGGCGGAGGGATTCATCCTGACGAACCACCATGTGATCGAGGCCGCCGAAGAGATCGACATCGCCTTGGCGGACGGGCGGAAGCTGCGAGCAAAGCTTGTCGGAACGGATCCTGAGACAGATCTGGCAGTCCTGCGTGTCGACGGGGCCAACCTGCCTGCGGTGACCTTCGGGCAGGCTGAGACCATGCAGGTTGGGGATGTCGTGCTGGCGATCGGGAATCCGTTCGGGGTCGGTCAGACAGTCACGATGGGGATAGTCAGCGCAGTCGGGCGGAGCCACCTCGGAATCAATACGTTCGAAAACTTCATCCAGACAGATGCCGCGATCAATCCGGGCAACTCAGGAGGAGCGCTGGTGGACAGTAGCGGCAACCTCGTGGGGATCAATAGCGCCATCTACTCGCGAAGTGGGGGTAGCATGGGCATCGGATTCGCCATCCCGGTCAGTCTGGCACGACAGGTCATGGATCAGATCATCGTGTCTGGGAGCGTGGTACGCGGCTGGATTGGCGTCGAGGTTCAGGAATTGACGATCGAACTCGCCGAGTCCTTCAAGATGGGATCGACCGAGGGAACCCTGATCGCCGGAGTGCTTCGGAACGGGCCGGCAGACCGTGCCGGCATCAAACCTGGGGATATTCTTACAGGGGTGGACGACAAACCGGTCACGGACTCGTCGTCAATGTTGAACCTTGTGGCTGCCCTGGCCCCTGGAAAAAGCGCTCGCCTTCAGGTGACGCGAGACGGCAAGAAAATCGAACTCCAAGTCACCGTGGGAAAACGACCCGCACCGTCAAGGAGAAACCAGGAGGACTGAGGGCCGAGCCTAGACGGCGCTCGATTCCTCTTGCGGCTTTTCGATGAATGTCGACACCACGATGCCCACCTCGTAGAGCATCCAGAGAGGGAGGGCCAACATGATCTGGGAGATCACGTCGGGAGGCGTCACGACTGCGGCCACGACGAATGCGCCAACGATGACGTATGGCCGAATCTCCCGCAGTTTGGCGACCGAAACCATCTTCATCTTGACGAGCAGCACCACTGCAATCGGCACTTCGAACGTCACCCCGAAGGCGACAAACATCCCGAGAACGAAGCTGAAGTAATTCTCGATGTCGGGCGCCACCTCGATGCTCTTCGGAGCAATCGAATAAACGAACTTGAATACGACGCCGAACACGAAGAAGTAACAGAACGCCACTCCCGAGAAGAACAGCACAGTGCTCGCCACAACCAACGGGAGGACGAATCGCTTCTCGTGCGAGTAGAGTCCGGGCGCGACGAAAGCCCAAGCTTGGTAAAGGACGATGGGGAGCGCCATGCAGAATGCGACCAACAAAGCGACCTTCACCGGCACCAGAAAGGGCGTGACCACGCCAGTCGCGATCATGTGCGCCCCTTCCGGCAAGGCAGCCATCAACGGGGTCGCCAAGATGTCGTAGAGCTGCGGCGCAAAGAAAAAGCAGGGCAGGAATGCGATTATCACCGCAATGAGCGCCTTCAGGAGGCGGTCGCGCAGCTCGATCAAGTGGGACAGGAAGGTGTCCTGCTGGGTCATGAAAGCAGTATCCGGAACTGTAGATGGACGGGTCGCTTGTACTGCCGCAAACGATCGAGCTGGCTATGTTCGAGGCTCAACTGCTCGCCCGTACGGTCTCCGGATCTTTGCCCGCCGCTGAAGCACCCGAATCATCACCACCCAGACCCAAATCCAACTGCGGCGATGGCTCGTCGCTCGATTCCATCGAGGTCGACGTTGACGCGGCAGCGTGCGCTCCCCCGGCGAGGCCAAAATGCAACATCGGGTTCGTCAGCTTTCCGAACTCGTCCTCGGCCTTCTTGATCTCTTGATTGATCTCGCCAACGTGGGATTGCATGGCGTCCTGCATCGAATTGGCAGCTTCCGTGACCGTGTTCTTGATGTCCCGTAGTTCAGAGGCGTCCATTTCGCGGTTGAGGTCAGCTTTGACGTCGGCCACATACCGCTGCATCCGGCCGAAGAAGTGACCAGCTGTGCGGGCCACTTTCGGAAGGCGCTCGGGACCGATGACCAACAAGGCCACGATGCCGATCACAAAGAATTCGGAGAACCCGATATCGAACACGGCGCGTCGCCTGCGTCAGTCGTGTCAGGCCTTGGAGCGATCCTTGACTTCACCATCGATCGTCTGCCCCGCCGGACCGGCACTTTCGAGCTTTGCGCCCGGCGCCGCCTTGTCGTCGTCGCTCTTCATCCCGTCCTTGAAGCCCTTCACGGCACCGCCCAGATCCTGCCCGACATTGCGCAGCTTCTTCGTGCCGAAGATCAACACAACGACGAGCAAAACGATCAACCAGTGCCAGATGCTAAAACTACCCATGATTACTTCTCCTCGTCAGCAGTCCATCGGGACCGCCCAGCCATCAACTCTTCATGATCATGCCGGGCAACGGACTTGCCCCACCGATCACGTGCATGTGCAAATGATAAACGTCCTGCCGACCGATCCTTCCGGTGTTCACGATCAATCTGAAACCTTCGGGCGACCCCTGCTCGACGGCCAGTCGGTTCGCGACGAGCATCATGTTACCTACAACGTTGCGATGCCTCTGCTCCAACTCCGCCATCGAAGCGATGTGCTCGCGCGGGATAAGAAGAAGATGCACCGGCGCCATCGGATTGATGTCATGGAATGCCATCAATTCGTCATCCTCGAACACCTTCCTGGAAGGAATCTCCCCCCGCACGATCTTGCAGAAGATACAGGTATCGGTATTCATCGAAGATCAGCCTTCACGACGACTCCCCGTCAGCAGCCCCGGGAGGCCTTTTCGTCGACACCGGAGATGCCTTCGCGTCTATGCAACTCTGCGAGAACATCGTTGGGACCCAGGCCAGAATGCGCCAGCAGGACGAGGCAGTGAAACCATAGATCTGCCGTCTCTCGAACGATCTGCAGTTTATCACCACCCTTCCCGGCGATAACGGTCTCGGTGGCTTCCTCGCCGATCTTCTTCAGGATGGCATCCGTCCCTTTCGCATAGAGCGAAGCGACATAGGAGCTTCCAGGGTCGGCACCCTTCCTCGACTCGAGGGTCTCGGCTAGCCGCGTGAGAATGGTGGACTCCATCAAGATCCCTCTCCTACCGACCCGCCGTAGATCACCGCAGGATCCACCACGACTGCATCCTGCACGACCCATTCGTCTCCGACCAATCGCCGGAAGAAACAACTCTTCCGACCCGTGTGACAAGCGATCCCCCCGACCTGCTCGATCGACAATAGGAGGACGTCGCCATCACAGTCGAGACCGATATCGATCACACGCTGGGTATGGCCCGACTCCTCGCCCTTGTGCCACAGCCGACCGCGCGACCTCGACCAGTAATGCGCCTCGCGCGTCTCCACCGTTCTCAGCAGTGCGTCGCGATTCATGTGGGCGAACATGAGAACACGCCCGGAAACGACGTCCTGCGCGATTGCTGGGACAAGTCCATCCGCAGTCCAGCGGATCTCAGCCATCCAAGCTGGATTCATCACAGACGCACCTCGATGCCGCGAGAAGCCATGTGGCGCTTCGCTTCGCCGACGGTGTGTTCACCATAATGGAAGATGCTTGCCGCCAGCACCGCATCGGCCCGACCGAACTGAACCCCATCGGCGAGGTGCTCGAGTCCGCCGACCCCGCCGCTGGCGATTATCGGGATGTCCAGCGCGTCCGAGAAAACACGGGTGAGGTCCAAGTCGAAGCCTTGTCTGGTCCCGTCACGATCCATGCTGGTCAGCAGGATCTCGCCTGCGCCGGCGGCCTCCATGCGCCTCCCCCACGCGAGCGCGTCGATGCCTGTCGCCCGTCTGCCGCCATGCGTGTAGACCTCCCAGCCGGACCCGCCCTCCGCCGCCACCCGCCGGGCATCGACGGCAACAACGATGCACTGGGAGCCAAAGCGTGCGGAGGCCTCGGCCACGAACGCGGGGTTCTCCACCGCAGCCGTGTTGATGCTGACCTTGTCGGCACCGGCATTCAGCAGGCGCCGGACATCTGCGATGGTCCGAACTCCGCCGCCGACCGTGAGCGGGATGAATACCTGGGCCGCGACCTGCTCGACCACATGAACCATCGTGTCCCGACCATCCGAACTGGCGGTGATGTCCAGAAAGGTCAGTTCGTCAGCGCCCTGGGCGTCATAGCGCTTGGCGATTTCGATCGGGTCTCCGGCATCGCGAAGACCGACGAAGTTGACACCCTTCACGACCCGTCCGGCGGTCACGTCGAGACACGGGATGATTCGAGTGGCTAGGCCCACGATGGCATCAGGGAGGTGAAGGGGGTCAATCCCGACCCGACAGTTCATCGGCGAGCTTCTGGGCCTCGGCGAAGTTGAGGTTGCCTTCGTAAAGCGCCCGCCCGGATATGGCGCCGGTGATGCCTTCCGACGCGACGCCACAGAGCTGACGAACGTCATCGAGAGTGGCGACACCTCCGCTCGCGATCACGGGAACCGTCAGAGACCGCGCCAATGCAACCGTCGCTTCCACGTTCACCCCGGTCAGCATTCCGTCGCGACCGATGTCGGTGTAGATGATGGCCTCGACGCCGTAGTCCTGGAACTTCTGGGCAAGGTCCACGACGTCGTGCCCGGTCATCTTCGACCAGCCGTCCACGGCCACTTTGCCTTCCTTCGCATCGAGGGCCACCATGATGTGCCCGGGGAAGGCGTTGCAGGCATCGTGCAGGAAGCCCGGGGTCTTCACGGCTGCCGTGCCGATGATGACGTAACTGACGCCGTCGTCGAGATATCGCTCGATCGTATCGAGGTCGCGGATACCTCCACCGAGTTGCACGGGGATATCGTCTCCGACAGCCTCGATCACGGCCTTGATGGCCGATTCGTTCCTGGGCTTTCCGGCAAAGGCACCGTTCAGATCCACGAGGTGCAGCCGGCGGGCACCTTGCGCGAGCCAGTGGCTTGCCATCGCCCCGGGGTCTTCGGAGAACACGGTGGCGCCCTCCATGATGCCCTGCTTCAGACGCACGCAATGGCCGTCCTTCAGATCGATGGCGGGGATGATCAGCATGGCGTCCTCGACATACCGGAGATTGGAAGGAGACTTGGCATGGTTGGCGGAGCCATCCGGAACTTCGCTGAGGTAGACCAGCTCATGATCGGCTCCGATCCGCTGCAGCCTCGAGGGGAACAGCACCATCAAGAGGGACAACGCCAACTTCGGAAAGCCCGTCCCACGCGACGAAGTTCGCCAGAAGACGAAGCCCTGCAGAGTGGCTCTTTTCCGGGTGGAACTGCACGGCGAAAATGTTAGCTGCGCTCACAGCACTGGTAAATGGCGCCGGATAGTCCGTAGTACCCGCCACCAGACCAATGTCGACCGGGGCCACGAAGTAACTGTGCACGAAGTAGAAGCGGCTGTCCTGCTCGATCCCGCGCCACAGCGGATGCGGTCTCGTCTGATGCACCTTGTTCCACCCCATATGGGGCACCTTGAGCTTGTGGCCATCGGCACCGACCATCTGTTCGTGCGGGAAGCGCACGACGTTGCCTGCGAACACCGCGAGGCCGGCGACATCGCCTTCCTCGCTATGCTCGAAAAGCATCTGAAGGCCGATGCAGATTCCGAGAAACGGCTTCTGTGCCGCGGCCTCCAGCACCGCGCCGCGCAGACCGCGACTCTCGAGTTCCCGGATGCAGTCCGGCATGGCGCCCTGCCCCGGAAACACGACTCGTTCAGCGCTCGCGAGCTCCTTCGGGTCATCGGTCACAACGACACGGGCTGCAGGCGCCACGTGCTCGAGCGCCTTGGCGACGGAGCGCAGGTTACCCATCCCGTAGTCGACAACAGCGATTCGCATGCCGGTGGACCCCATCTGCATCCTTCGCCTAGAGCACGCCCTTGGTGGACGGCATGGTTCCGGCGGACCTCGGGTCTTGCTCCACCGCCATACGGAGTGCCCGTCCGAACGCCTTGAACGCCGTCTCTGCCTGGTGGTGAGCGTTGCGCCCCTTCAGGTTGTCGATGTGCAGCGTGATCCCCGCGTGGTTCACGAACCCCTGAAAGAACTCGTAGGCCAGGTCCACATCGAACCCCCCGATCATCGCACGAGTGAATTCCACCCCGAACTCGAGCCCAGGACGGCCGGAAAGATCGACCACCACGCGGGACAGTGCCTCGTCCAGCGGCACGTACGCGTGGCCGTATCGGCGCAGCCCCTTCTTGTCCCCGACCGCTTTCGCGAACGCCTGCCCGAGCGTGATCCCCACGTCCTCGACGGTATGGTGCCCGTCGATGTGTAGATCACCCCTTGCCTCGACTTCGATATCGAAGAGACCATGCCGCGCCACCTGGTCGAGCATGTGATCGAAAAAACCGATGCCGGTCGAGAGGGACGATACGCCGGTGCCGTCGAGGTCGATCCGCACCCGGATCTGGGTCTCGAGGGTGTCGCGGCGCACTTCAGCGACGCGATTCGCGGTCTGGGGCGGGGTCACCATGGTCATCCGTTCCGTGGGTCTAGGGTCTGGGACAATGCCGCGAGGAACTTGCGGTTCTCATCGGGTGTGCCGACGGTCACCCGCAAGCAGTTCGCAAGCAGGGGATGCGCCCCGTGGAGATTCTTGATCAGGACTCCGCGGGCCTTGATCCCGGCAAACGCAGCCGGGCCATCGGGTACGCGGAACGTCACGAAATTGGCACTGGAAGGAAACACGCTCACGTTGGAGTGCTGCGAGAGCCCTGCGATCAGCGGCGCCCGTTCCGCAACGATGTCCCTTGCCTGATCCGTGAGCACTTCGAGATGTCGGAGAGCGAAATCCGCAGCGATCTGCGTAAGGACGTTCACGTTGTAGGGCATGCGGAGCTTGTCCAGCTCGCCGAGCCATTCCCGCGCACCGACGACGAAACCGAGTCGCAGACCTGCCAGGCCGAGCTTGGAGAGCGTGCGCATCACCACGACATTCGGGGCCGATGCGAGAACTGGAAGATGGGTTGCACCAGCAAACGCGTGGTACGCCTCGTCGATCACCACGAGGCCAGACGCTCGACGGATCACCCGCCGGACGACCTCCGGATCGAACAGATTGCCGGTCGGGTTGTTGGGGCACGCGAGAAAGATGAGCGCCGGTCGATGTGTATCGATGGCCTCCAGCATCGCGGCCTCGTCGATCGAGAAGTCGTCCCGAAGCGGCACGCCTTCGTACCGCACACCGGCGGTCGCGGCGGAAACGCGATACATCACGAACGACGGTTCGACGCCCAGGACGACGGCACCCGGTCGGGCCACCGCCAGGCAGAGCAACTGGATGATCTCGTCGGATCCGTTGCCGAGAAGGATCTCCATGCCCGGAGGCAGGCCCAGGCGATCGCGCAGCAGCGCTTTCAATCCCTGCGGAGACGGGTCCGGATACCGATGGATCGCCGCGCCGGCGAGTGCCTCGCCCAATTGGCGGCGCACGGTGTCCGGCAGCGGGTACGGGTTCTCCATGGCATCCAGCTTGACCATGCCCGTGCTGTCGGCCACGTGATACGCCTTCCACGCGAGAATCTCCGGCCGGAACACCGACGACGGATTCACGGGCACCCTCTCGCAATCGGCTTGGTTCGCGGGTTCCATGCGAAACGTCAGGCGTGCAACCGCATGCGTGCGGATGCGGCGTGGGCCGGCAGACCCTCGCCATCGGCGAGTTCGGCAGCGATCAGTCCGAGCACGCCGGCCCCGGCCCGCGACACGCCGATGAGACTCGTGCGCTTCTGGAAATCGTAGACCCCGAGCGGCGAGGAGAACCGCGCCGACCGCGCGGTCGGCAGCACGTGATTCGGTCCGGCGCAGTAGTCGCCGAGGGCCTCGGAAGCGTAACGACCGATGAAGATCGCCCCGGCGTGCCGGAGTCGCGGCACCCACGGATCGGGATCCTGCACCGACAGCTCCAGGTGCTCCGGCGCAACGCGATTGGACACGGCACAGGCCTCGTCGAGATCACGTACGAGAATCAGCGCGCCGCGGTGCGCGAGCGATGCCTCGATCACGGCCCGCCGCGACATCGTGTCGATGAGTCGCGCCATGCTCTGCTCGACGGCATCGAGGAACGCTGCATCGGGGCAGAGCAGAAGGGCCTGCGCCACCTCGTCGTGCTCGGCTTGCGAGAACAGGTCCATGGCCACCCAGTCGGGCGGCGTCGTACCGTCGCTGATCACGAGAATCTCCGACGGGCCCGCCACCATGTCGATGCCGACCACTCCGAAAACCTGGCGCTTGGCGGATGCCACGTAGGCATTGCCCGGTCCGACGATCTTGTCGACTGCTGGAATGCTGGCGGTGCCGTAGGCGAGCGCGCCGACTGCCTGGGCGCCACCGATCGCGAACACCCGGTCGACCCCGGCCACAGCCGCGGCGGCAAGCACCAGCGGATTGCGGTGCCCGTCTGGTGTCGGCACGACCATCACCACCTCGCGCACACCTGCCACCTTGGCGGGAAGCGTGTTCATGAGCACCGTCGACGGATAGGCCGCCTTGCCGCCCGGAACGTAGACACCCACGCGATCGAGCGCAGTGACCTGCTGGCCGAGCAAAGTCCCGTCGGCGTCGGTGTACTGCCAGGACGCGATCGGCTGACGTTCGTGGTAATCCCGGATCCGGCCGGCCGCCTTCTCGAGGGCGTCCCGGCGCGACGGCGGCAGACTCTCGAGTGCCCCGCGGAGTTCGGACTGCGGAATCTCGAGGTCGGCCATCGACGCGACATCGAGTCGGTCGAAGCGCCGCGTGTACTCGAGGACCGCGGCGTCGCCCCGGGTCCGCACGTCGGTGAGGATGTCGGCGACCGTGGCTTCGAGCTTGCGGTCCAGGGTGTTCTCGAAGGCCAGCAGCGACGTGAAGCGCGCTTCGAAATCGGCAGTGCGGGTATCGAGCCGGTTCACCTTCATCACACCGAGACCTCCGCGTCCAACGGCTTGGCAACCCGAGCGAACGCTTCCATGAGGAACTGCAGCTCCTTGCGCTTCATCTTGAGCGACGCCTGATTCAGCACGAGTCGCGCCGAGATGGCAGCGATCTCCTCGACCGCGACGAGGTGGTTCGCCTTGAGGGTGTTGCCGCTGGAGACGAGGTCGACGATCGCATCGGACATTCCCACGAGCGGGGCGAGTTCCATGGAACCGTACAGCTTGATCAGGTCGACGTGCACGCCCTTCGATGCGAAGTGCTGCCGCGCGATTTGCAGATACTTCGTGGCGACCTTGAGTCTGGCGCCGCGGCGGACCGCCATGGCGTAGTCGAATCCCTCGGGCACCGCCACCATCATCCGGCAGCGCGCTATCCCGAGATCGAGCGGCTGGTAGAGGCCCTGTCCCCCATGCTCCATGAGGACATCCCGACCGGCGATGCCGAGATCCGCCCCGCCGTGCTGGACATACGTCGGGACGTCGGAAGCGCGGACGATGATGATCCGCACCTCGGGCCGATTGGTCCCGATGATGAGCTTGCGGGAGCTCTCGGGATCCTCGGCGGGAACGATCCCGGCCTCGGCCAGCAGCGGCCGTGTTTCCTCGAAGATGCGCCCCTTCGAGAGCGCGATGGTGATGCCGTTCACGGCTGCGACGCTGAAAGGATGGACATGGATTCTAGCCTACGGACGGGCTGCCGCCCCCCACGCGCCTGACCCGGGCGCCGAGTTGGGAGAGCTTCTCCTCGATCCGCTCGTACCCGCGATCGAGGTGATAGATCCGATCGACGACCGTCTCGCCCTCCGCGACCAGTCCGGCAACGACGAGGCTGGCCGATGCGCGCAGGTCCGTGGCCATGACGGTGGCGCCCTGCAGTCTCGGCACGCCCCGGATGACTGCCGTGTTGCCCTCGACCTCGATATCGGCCCCGAGACGACGCAGTTCCTGCACGTGCATGAAGCGGTTCTCGAAGATCGTCTCGGTGACGAGTGCGGTACCTTCGGCGACGCAGTTGAGCGTCATGAACTGCGCCTGCATGTCGGTGGGGAAGGCCGGATACGGTGCGGTGCGCAGCCCGACCGATTTCGGACGTGAACTCATTGCGATCCGGATCGTGTCGCGCGTGGTTTCGATGCGTGCGCCCGCCTCGCCGAGCTTCGCAATGACCGCGTCGAGCGTATCGGCCCGGGTACCGGTCAGGACGACATCGCCGCCGGCGGCTGCCACCGCGACGAGGAACGTTCCCGTTTCGATGCGATCCGGCATCACGGCATACGTGGCCCCGTGCAGGGATTCAACGCCCTGGATCGTGATGATGTCGGTGCCCGCCCCTTCGATGCGCGCGCCCATCGCGATCAGGCAATGCGCCAGATCGACGACCTCCGGCTCGCGTGCGGCGTTCTCGATGATCGTCGTACCCTCGGCCAGACAGGCCGCCATCATCAGATTCTCGGTGCCGGTGACCGTCACGATATCCATCACCAGCCGCGCCCCCTTCAGGCGACCCGCCTTCGCATGAATGTAGCCCTGCTCGATCGTGATCTCCGCACCCAGCGCCTGGAGACCCTTGATGTGCTGGTCCACGGGTCGCATTCCGATGGCGCAACCACCGGGGAGGGAAACCTTCGCCTCCCCGAAACGGGCCACGAGCGGCCCGAGCACCAGGATCGACGCCCGCATCGTCTTCACGAGATCGTAGGGCGCGACGAGATTGGCCAGCCCTGCACCGCTCAGCCCGACGCCGAGCTTCTCGTCGAGGGCGACGTCGATGCCCATCTGGGCAAGCAGCGTGAGGGTCGTGGTGACATCGCGAAGGTGCGGAACGTTCTGCACCTGCAGGGTATCGGCCGTCAGGATGGCGCCGCACAGGATGGGCAGGGCCGCGTTCTTCGCACCGGAGACGCGGATCTCACCATCGAGCGGGACACCGCCCTCTATGCACAACTTGTCCATGGTTCGGAATTCCGTGGTGGCCGATGGCCCGGTAAGGTCGGTGGCTTTCGAGAGTTCAGGTCTGACCGCGGCTGCGCCGATGAGGCACTGAAACCGGGGCCGGTGGGGATCGGACGCCCGCTCGGGGCAGCGCATGCGCGCACCAACGTACTCAGCAACGCTCCGAGGCCGGGCAGCACGCCAGGTACGGCGGGCCGATCAGCGCCCTGGCCAATCTCCGGGAGTGAATGTCTTCATCGACAGCGCGTGGATTTCCTCGCGCATGCGATCGCCCAGTGCGCGATACACGGTCTGGTGCTGCTGAACCCGCGACTTGCCCTCGAAGACACTGCTCACGATCACGGCTTCGAAATGGTGGCCATCGCCAGCCACTTCGACGTGCTCGCATTGAAGGTTTTCAAGGATGTAGCTGCGGACCTGCTCGGGGGTGACCATGCTTGGTTCCTGCGGGGCGCGCCATGTCGTCAGTGCCGCAACTTGTAGCCGCGCCGGATCATCTGGAGGGAGGCGAATGATAAGGCAGTGAAGCAGCCCGTCACAATCGCCAGACTCATCCAGGGCGATCGATCCGACGCGCCGAAGAAGGCGTAGCGGAATCCGTCGATCATGTAGAAGATGGGATTCAGATGCGACACCGCCTGCCAGAAGGGTGGCAGGGTGTGGATCGAATAGAACACCCCGGACAGAAAGGTGAGCGGCATCACCACGAAATTCTGGAAGGCGGCCATCTGGTCGAACTTGTCCGCCCAGATGCCGGCAATCAAGCCCAGCGCTCCGAGAATTCCCCCACCCAGCATGGCGAATGCGAGGGCCCACAGCAGGTTGGGGAACGGGACCGACACCGTGACGAGGGTCACCAGGAACACCCCGGCCCCGACCAGCATGCCCCGCACCATCGCGGCGATCACGTAGGCCCAGTAGAACTCTGCATGCGAAAGCGGAGGCAGCAGGATGAACACGATGTTCCCGGTGACCTTGGACTGCACCAGGCTGGAGGAGGTGTTGGCGAACGCGTTCTGGAGCAGCGACATCATCGCGAGGCCGGGGATCAGGAAGGCGCCATACGAGACGCCCGGGAACACTTCCACCCGGGATTCCAGCACATGCGAAAAGACCAGCATGTAGAGCAGCGCGGTGAGGACGGGAGCCGCGATCGTCTGGAAGCTCACCTTCCAGAAGCGCAGCAGTTCCTTGTACAGCAGCGTCCGGAACCCGATCATCGGCGCCCCATGATGCGCACGAAGGCTTCTTCGAGATCGGGCTCGCGAACCCGGAGATCCTTCACTTCGACGCCCTCCGCGCGCAGCGCCACCGCGACATCGGCTATCTCCGCATGCCGCCCGAGCGCCATCACCCACGCACCCTCTGCATCGCGCCGCGCGCGCCCCTCGAACTGCGCCGGCAGTCGATCCGGCTCGAGGCGCATCTGGAGCTGCAAACCCGACACGTCGGCGAGCAGGTTCCGCGTGGTGTCCAGGGCCACCACCCGCCCCTGCTTCAGCATCGCCACCCGTCCGCAGAGCGTCTCGGCCTCCTCCAGGTAGTGGGTGGTCAGGACGATCGTATGACCCGCCGCGTTGAGGCTGCCGACGAACTCCCAAAGACCCTGGCGCAGCTCGACGTCCACGCCCGCCGTGGGCTCGTCCAGGATGATCACCGGGGGTTTGTGCACCAGCGCCTGCGCGACGAGCACTCGCCGCTTCATTCCGCCGGACAGCGCCCGCATGTTCGCGTGGGCCTTCGAGCGGAGATCCAGCCGATCGATGATCTCGTCGATCCAGGCGTCGTTGTGCCGCAGTCCGAAGTAGCCCGACTGGATCCGCAAGGTCTCGCGCACGGTGAAGAACGGATCGAAGACCAGCTCCTGGGGAACGACGCCGAGTGCGCGCCTTGCCGAACGGTAGTCCCGGACCACATCGTGACCCATGACGCGAACGTCTCCCGCGTCGGGCCGTGCGAGACCCGCCAGGACACTGATGAGGGTGGTCTTGCCGGCCCCGTTCGGTCCCAGGAGGGCGAAGAACTCACCTTGTTCCACCTGAAGATCGACCCCGTCGAGGGCCTGGAGGCTGCCGTAGCGCTTCGAGAGGGATCTGACGGAAATCGCCGGGACCATGGCCGGCCGTCAGACCGGAGGAAGCAGCAGGGTGTCGACGCCGTAGAGCCCCGCGAGGCTCGCAAGCCCGGCTGTGGGGCGGGAGACAACCAGCGATCGGCCGGCAGCCCGCGCCGATCGGGTGAGATCCAGCAGGAGGGCGATGAGGCTCGAATCGGCTTCGGTGACATCCCCCACGTCGAGAACTGCGATGTCCGGCGTCATCAGCTGCCGCGCCTCGCCCAGCAGCGGCCCCAACGTGTCGAGGTTGACCGGGCCCGCGATGCGCAGCGTGCTGTCCTGTCGACTGATCATTTCTTGACGGACGCCGGCGGCTGGGGAGCCTTGCTGTTGCGCTCCTGGAGGTTCCGGATGAGCCCGTCGATGCCACCCTGCTCGATCTGCGCACCGAACTCGGTGCGATAGGTGGTCACGAGGCTCACGCCTTCCACGACCACGTTGTAGATCTTCCAGCCGTCGGGAGTGACGTTCATCGCGTAGTCGACGGCCACCGGAGGTGCACCACCCGGCAGCAGGATCTGCGTCTTGACCATGACGTCCTCGCCATCGATCGCCTTCAGCGGCTTGACGTCCACCTTCACGTGGCGATACGCGCTGTAGGCGGCACTGTAGGAACGCACCAACAGCGTCTGGAATTCCTTGATCAGCTGCTTCTGCTGATCCTGCGTCGCCTGACGCCAGTTCTTGCCGACGGCGAGCCGGGTCATTTTCGACATGTCGAACTGCGGCAGCACGCGGGTCTCGATCAGATCGACCAGCTTCGAGGCGTTGCCGTTGCGGAGGTCCTTGTCCTCGGCCACCAGGCGCAGCACCTCCTCGCTGGTCGTGCGCACCAGCACATCGGGAGGGGTCGGTTCGGCGCGCACGGGCCCCGCCACTGCGAGGGCAAGCGCCAGCACGGGCAGGCATATCGCCATCAGGGATCGCAGGTTTCTCATGATTTCCTCGCTACACGGTGACGGCCGGGGCCGTCATTGGTCTTTTTCAGCGGTCGGTCCCTCGGCAGCCTTGCCCGTCAGAAACCGTCCGATCATCTGTTCCAGCACGAGAGCCGACTGGGTGAGGGTGATCCGGTCGCCGTCCTTCAAGACCGCATCGTCACCACCACCGTCGAGGCCGATGTACTGCTCGCCCAGCAGACCGGAGGTCAGGATGGACGCGTTGCTGTCCTTCGGGAACTCGTACGTCTTGTCGATCAGCAGCGTCACCTGCGCCAGAAACTTCTTGTTGTCGAATCTGATCGACTCGACCCGGCCCACCACGACCCCGGCACTCTTGACCGGTGCGCGGGGCTTGAGACCGCCGATGTTGTTGAACTCGGCCGTCAGCTTGTAACCCTGCCCTGCAGTCACGGTGCTGGCGTTGCCGACCTTGAGGGCCAGTACGAGCAACGCCACCAGCCCGCCCACCACGAAGAGGCCGACCCAGAGGTCGACGGTAGTGCGCTTCATCTCTATACCCCCGTGAACATGAACGAGGTCAGCACGAAATCCAGCGCCAGGATGGCCAGCGCCGATGTGACGACCGTGCGCGTCACCGCGTAGGACACCCCCTCCGCCGTGGGGGGCGCATCGTATCCCTCGAACAGCGCGATCAGCGTCACGGCGACACCGAACACCGCACTCTTGATCACCCCGTTCATGACATCGCTCCAGAGATCGACGTTCGCCTGCATCTGCGACCAGAACGCGCCGGAATCGACCCCGATGATGACGACGCCGATCAGATAGCCGCCGAACACCCCGAAAGCGCTGAAGATGGCGGCGAGCAGTGGCATCGACAGCACGCCGCCCCAGAAGACCGGCGCGAGCACGCGGGAGTGCGGATCCACCGCCATCATCTCCATCGCCGAGAGCTGCTCGGTGGACTTCATGATCCCGATCCGCGCGGTGATCGCGGAACCCGCGCGACTCGCAAAGAGCAGGGCCGACACCACCGGCCCCAGCTCGCGGACAAGCGAAAGGGCCACGAGCGTTCCGAGGGCCTCTGCCGAACCGTAGCGCTTCAAGGTCTCGTAGCCCTGCAGGCCCAGCACCAGGCCGACGAACAACCCGCTCACGATGATGATCACCAGCGAGAGCACACCGGTGAAGTAGATCTGGTCGAGCACCAGCTGGGGCCGGCGGAGGCACATGCCGGACCGGGCGAGGATCGTTCCGGTGAACCGGGTCGCGCAGCCGAGCTTCCACACGCCGTCGACCGTGCGGGCCCCGATTTGGCGCAAGGCATCGATCACGACCGCCCCTCCAGACCGAGGTCCGCTGCGAGGGTGCTGCCCGGATAGTGGAAACCCACGGGTCCGTCCGCCTCGCCATTCACGAACTGATGCACGAAAGGGTCCTGCGATGCCCGGATCGCATCGGGCGTCCCCTCGGCGACGATCTGGCCGCCCGCGGCGATGTACACATAGTCGACGATCCCCAGGGAAGCCTCCACATCGTGCGTGACCAGGATGGACGTCGCGCCGAGCGCATCGTTCAGGCGCCGGATCAGATTGGCGATGACGCCGAGCGAGATGGGATCCAGCCCCGTGAAGGGCTCGTCGTACATGATGAGCATCGGATCGAGGGAGATCGCCCGGGCGAGCGCCACCCGCCGCGCCATGCCCCCGGACAGTTCGGCCGGCCGCAGATGCGCCGCCCCGCGCAGACCCACCGCCTGGAGCTTGAGCAGCACGAGATCGTGGATCACCGACTCGGGAAGCTTCGTGTGCTCCCGCAGGGGGAAAGCGACATTCTCGAAGACCGACAGGTCGGTGAACATCGCACCGAACTGGAAGAGCATCCCCATGCGCCTTCGCAATCGGTAGAGATCGGCATAGGTGAGGGCCGAAACGTCCTGCCCCTCCACCCGGACCGTGCCGGAAGTCGCCTTCAGCTGACCACCGATGAGACGGAGGATCGTCGTCTTGCCACAACCGCTTCCGCCCATGATCGCCACGACCTTCCCCCGCGGGATCCGCATGCGGATCCCACTGAGAATCGGGCGGGCGCCGTAGGAGAAGGCGACGTCTGTCAGTTCGACCAGCGGTTCGTTCGGCACGGAAAGTACGAGGGCATGGAGAACCCGATTGTAATGGATGCCCGCGCCGCCCCTGCGGATAGCTTGTGGGGCCTCTTCGATTCGGCTACCGTCGAATCGGTTCCCACCCGCCCAACCTCCGGACCGACATGGTCGAACACCTGTCCGATCCGCCCGCCCTGCGGTTCCGTACCGTCGGCAAGTCCTTCGCGGGCGTGCCGCGCCTGACGGCGGTCACTCTCGACGTGCCGACGGGCGCCTTCCACGGCCTCGTCGGCGTCAACGGCGCCGGAAAGACCACGCTCATCCGCTGTCTCCTGGACGCCAATCGCGCCGACACCGGCTCGATCGAGATCTTCGGCGAAAGCAGCCTGCAGACCGGCGCGCGCCAGCATCTCGCCTTTCTGCCGGAGCGCTTCAGCGCGCCCTTCTACCTGACGGGACGCGACTTCCTCACGGCGATGGGCCGGCTGTACGGCCGGCATTCTCAGGTGGTGGAGATGCATCAGGCGATGGACGCCCTGGAACTCGACCGCGATGCACTCGACCGCCCGGTGCGCAGCTTTTCGAAGGGGATGACGCAGAAGCTGGGCCTCGCTGCCTGCCTCCTGTCCGGTCGCCGGCTGCTCGTGCTGGATGAGCCCGCGAGCGGCCTCGACCCGAGGGCGCGCGCCGCGCTGAAGACTGCCCTCGCGGCCCGGCACGCCGCGGGGACCACGATCTTCCTGACGTCCCATGCGCTGGCGGACGTCGACGAGATGTGCAACGGGATGGCCCTGCTCCACGATGGTCGCCTGCTCTTCGATGGCAGCCCGGACGCGCTGCGGGCGCGACACGGGGCCGACAGTCTCGAAGCGGCCTTCCTTGCGGAACTCGCCGCGGACGATTCCGCCCGGGGGCGGCCCCCGGTCCGTCTGGCACAATCCGGGGCCATGCCCCTTGGGTAGCAACGCCTTGGAATCTCCCGATGCCCGGAAGCCGGATCTGCTGATCGTCGACGACGATCCGCTCATCACCGACACGCTCGACTTCGTGCTCGGCAAGGACTTCCGCATCTTCGCCGCCGGATCCCGGCAGCAGGCGCGCAACCTGATCGCCCAACTGGAGCGCGTCCCCGGACTTGCGCTGGTGGATCTCGGACTCCCGCCAACGCCACACCGCCCGGATGAAGGCTTCCGTCTGATCACCGAACTCCTCGCGGCCGCACCCGAGATCAAGATCGTCGTGCTCTCCGGGCAGAACGACGAAGCGAACGCCCGACATGCGCGCACCTTGGGTGCCGTGGATTTCGTGGCCAAGCCGTGCGAGCCGGCGGTGCTCCGACAACTGCTCGTCCGCGCCCTCAGCTTTCGCGACGCCGAGCGCGCCGCGCCGGCGGATGACGGCATCGTCGGCGACAGTTTTCCGATCGGCCGTCTGCGGGAGCAGATCCGCCAGTACGCCCCCTCCCCGTTCCCGGTGCTGATCGAAGGCGAGTCCGGCAGCGGAAAGGAACTCGTGGCCCGGGCGCTGCATCGGGGCGGACCGCGTTCGGCGCATCCGTACTTCGCACTAAACTGTGCAGCCATCTCCCCGACGCTGGTGGAGCCGACATTGTTCGGTTACGCCAAGGGCGCCTTCACCGGCGCGAGCGCGGGCCGCTCCGGCTATTTCGAGGATGCCGCGGAAGGCTCGCTGTTCCTCGACGAGATCGGGGAACTGCCACTGGAACTGCAGGCCAAGCTGCTGCGCGTACTCGAGAACGGCGAGTATCAGCGGGTCGGCGAGACCCAGTTGCGCATGAGCGCCGCCCGGGTCATTGCCGCGACCAACCGCGATCTGCGCGTCGAGACGAAGGCCGGCCGCTTCCGGATGGACCTCTATCACCGACTGTCGGTATTCACGATCCAGGTCCCGCCCTTGCGCGACCTCGGCGACGACAAGACCCGATTGCTGGAGCACTTCGGCGTCCGCTACGCGGCCCAGGCCGGGATCGCGCCATGCAAGCTCGACGAGGATGCACAGGTCCTGTGGCAGGCCTACGCCTTTCCGGGCAACGTGCGCGAACTGCGCAACATCGTGATCCGGCTCACCACCAAGTACGCCGGCCGGGAGGTCACCCGGAGCGAACTCGCCGAGGAACTCGACTTCCAGGCTCACGAAGGCGCCGGTGGCCCCGGCGGCGATCCGTTCGTGCCCAGCGTGGAAGCCGCCCTTGCCGTCCTGTCGGCCCGTCGCAGCATCGACCTCGACTCGAGCATGCGAGCCTGGGAGAGTTGTTTCGTCGAGGCCGCCCTGCAGCTCACCCGTGGGAATCTCGCGCACGCCGCCCGCATGCTCGGCATGCACCGGACGACCCTGTACAGCCGGATGCAGTCCCGGGGCCCCGGTGCGGACGAACCGCACGCTCGGCCCTCGACATCGGCCTGACCGCGGAGCCCCTGCCCTTGTACTACGCCGCCTTCGGTCTTTCGCGTCCGCCGTTCAAGATCACGCCGGACACCGATTTCTTCTTCGAGGGCGGCAGCCGGGGCGAGGTGCTGGGTGCGCTGCTCTACGCGATCTCGCAGGGCGAGGGCATCGTCAAGGTGACCGGCGAGGTCGGCAGCGGGAAGACGATGCTCTGCCGGGTGCTGCAGCAGCGCCTCGGCAGCACGGTCGACATGATCTATCTCGCGAACCCGAACGTCTCGCCCGACGAGATCCTGCGGGCCATCGCGTTCGAGCTGCAGCTGCGGCAGGCGCGGGACACCCCGCGGGTCGAGCTGATCCACGTCCTCCAGAACTACCTCGTGGCCCGCCACGGTGAAGGACGCCGGGTGGTGCTCTTCATCGAGGAATCCCAGGGGATGCCGCTGGAGACCCTCGAGGAGGTGCGGCTGCTGTCGAACCTCGAGACGGAGCAGGAGAAGCTCCTACAGATCATCCTGTTCGGCCAGCCCGAGCTGAACGAGAACCTCCAGAAAGCCCACATCCGGCAACTGCGCGAACGCATCACGCACAGCTTCCACCTCGCGCCGCTCAACCGGAACGAAATCGCCGAGTACATCGGATTCCGCCTGCGCACTGCCGGCTACCGCGGCCCGGCGCTCTTCGCGCCCAAGATCATCGATCAGATCGCCCAGGCGAGCGAAGGTCTCACCCGGCGCGTCAACATCATCGCCGACAAGGCCCTTCTCGCCGCGTACGCCGAGAACACCCACACCATCACCGCCGCCCATGTCCGGAAAGCCATCGCGGACAGCGAGTTCAGCCGTCAACCCGCGCCCCGGGCCTCCGCCCCGGGAAGGCGTCGCCTCGCGCTCGTCGGGCTGCTCGTGGCCGGCGCGGCCGTGGCGGGCTGGCTGATCTACGACCACTTCGCCGGACGGCAGACCGCCCCGTCGATCGCCGTGCAGCCGGTCACGCGCCCGATCGCGCCCGCGCCAGTCCGGCCCGCTCTCCGGCTCGACACCGAACTTCCCGACGCCCCGTCAGCCAGGCCGCCCGACCAACCCGCCGCCGCGCCGCCGGTCCCGATGGCGCCCACGCCGGCCACCACGCCAACGACTGCCGCGCAGACCGCGGCGGCGCCGATCGCGGCGCAGACCGCACCCTCCATCGCCAAGCCGGTCGCCCCTATGACGACGCCCGTGGCGCCGCCGCCGACCGCAGACGCACTCGACGACACCATGCGTCGCCGCACGCGCGCCACCGGCCCATGGCTGGCCGCCCATCCGGAGGCCGGGTACACCCTTCAACTCCTGGGCGCAGCCGACCACGCATACCTCCGGCAGTATTTGAAGAACCTCCCCAAATCTATTGATAGTGAAAGTATTTTTGTGTACCGTAAATCTGCCGAAGCCAGACCTTCCCTCACCGTGATCCGTGGCTTGTACGCGACTCCTGCGGAGGCGGCGGATGCCATCGAGGCCTTGCCGCAGGAGTTGCGGCGCTTCCAGCCGTTCCTCCGCAACCTGCGGACGGTGCGGGCAGAATTCGAATCCGTGGCACGGATCGACAGCTCCACCGATGTCCGACCGGCCGATACCGTAGGGAACGCCACCGAACGATGACCGTCTCGCTGCCCCGTCGAAGGTCGCCTAGCTGCCGGGCGCACGCTTGGTTCCCATCCGCGTTCGGCATCTGGTTGTGCCTGTTCCTCGCTTCCTGTTCACCCGCCGGTCCCAGGCTTCCGGTGTCGGACCAGCACCTGTCCGCGCGCGGCGATGGCACGGGGCAGGACGACATCCTCCCGCCGGTCACCACCCCCAGCGTCGCCCCTCCCAGGCCGCAGCCGAAGCAGGCGACGTACAGCGTGGTCGTGAACGAGGTCCCGTTGAAGGAACTGCTGCTCGCCCTCGCGCGCGACACCAAGCAGAACATCGACATCCATCCGGCCCTGAACGGCCTCGTGAGTCTCAACGCGATCGACGAGACGCTGCCCGCGATCCTCGACCGGATTGCGAAGCAGGTGAACCTGCGGTGGAAGCAGGAGGGTCGCACCATCTCGGTGATGCCCGACTCCCCGTACGTGAAGACATACCGAGTGAATTACGTGAACGTCTCCCGCGAGACCGATTCGGTGGTGTCGATCTCCGGGCAGATCGGCACCGTTAGCACGGGCGCAGCGGGTGCCGGTGGTGGTGGTGGTGGTGGTGGCGGCGGCGGTGGCGCAGGCGGCACAGGCGGGACGAATTCCTCCACTTCCACGGTCACGACCCGGTCCAAGAACGACTTCTGGGAAGTGCTGGAGCGGAACGTGAAGGCGATCCTTTCCGCAACCCGCACGCAGGCCCTGTCCCTGGAGGACCGCGCCACCCGCGCCGAAACCCAGCGCGCGCAACGGGAGGAACGCATCGCCCAGGCCGAGGCCGTCGCCCGGGCCGGCCCCAACGCCCGGGATCTCTTCGCCAGCGCGTTCGACGGCCAGCAAGGGATCCCGCTGCCCGGTGATGTCACGAACGAGGTCGCCGTGAATCCGGTGGCCGGCACCGTGACCGTGCTGGCCACCGAGCAGCAGCAGGGTCTCGTGCAGGAGTATCTCGACTCCGTGATGGCGGCATCGCAACGGCAGGTCCTGATCGAAGCCACGATCGTCGAGGTCACGCTGTCCCGCACCTATCAGTCGGGCGTGGACTGGGGTCGGATCGCCCGCACGCCGGGGTCCGGCATCGAGTTCCGGCAACAGCTTCTGGGGACCGCACGCCTCGCCAACACGCCCTTCACTGCACTCACGTTCGGATCGAGCGCCCAGTCGGGCATCTTCGCCGCCATCAAGCTTCTCGAGCAGTTCGGCAACACGCGCGTGCTGTCGAGCCCGAAGGTGATGGCAGTCAACAATCAGACCGCCCTGCTGCGCGTCGTGCGCAACCTCGTCTACTTCCAGGTGCAGCAGCAACAGAGCCAGGGCGCGATCGGAGGCAACATCCTCAACGCCGTCACCACGATCGCCCGGACCGTCCCGGTGGGCCTGATGATGTCGCTCACGCCCCAGATCAACGAGACCGGCAACGTGACCCTCACCGTCCGACCCACCGTCGCGAGCGAGGTGGATTTCGTCCTCGATCCGAATCCGCTGCTCACCATCGAGAACCGGATCCCGATCGTCGAGGTGCGCGAGATCGAATCCGTGCTCCAGCTCGCGAGCGGACAGACTGCCATCCTGGGCGGTCTCATCAAGGACGAGATCAAGCGCGACCGCGATCAGGTCCCGGGCATCGGCAGCACCCGCGTCGGAGACGCCTTCGCGTATCGCAACGAGCGGGCCGTGAAAACGGAGTTGGTGATCTTCCTGCGGCCCACGGTCGTCAAGAACCCGTCCGTGGATGCCGAGGAATTGCGGTTCCTGCGTGACCAGTTGCCGAAACCCGGTTCCTTCGCGGCGCCCGCAACGGCCCAGCCGACGCAATGAGCCTCCTGCTCAAGGCGCTGCAGCGCGCCTCCAAGAACCGGGAGGAGCAGGGCGCGTTTCCCGATGGCCGGAACGCGCTCGCGATCGAGCTGGAACCAGGCGACATCGAACCGCCCCGCGCACCTCGGCGCGATCCGGACGCCGGTGTCCGCAGCCGCGCCAGCCTCGGTGTCGGCAACGGGGTCGCCACGGGCGGGCTCGACGAGCCGCCCGGCCGTGGTCCGCAGGAGGACCGATTCGAACCGATGGAGTGGATCCGAGATCACCCGGTCCACCTCTTCGCGATCGCCGCGCTGCTCTTCCTGGTGGGTTACTTCGTCTACGTCTACATCGCGATCAGCAACCCGGCCTTCTTCGCCGGCGGCGGCGCGAGTCGCGATGTGCCGACGGCATCGGCCAGACCTTCGACCGCCCCCCAGGCACCGCGCCAGGAGGCAGCGCGGCCCGAACCACCGGCACCCGCGCCGATGCCGGCCGTGGACACCACGCCCGCGCAGCCGACGGAAGGTGTGGTCCCCGCGCCCCCGCTTGCGCCGATGCCGGCTCCGGCCCCGCCCCGAAGCGTTGCGACGGCCGACGCCGGTAAATCGCCGACCGCCCCGCCCCCACCGAGTGTCGCTCCGTCCGGGAACGACGACGGCAGCGGGCCCGCGACCCGGCCGCGGCGCACGGCACGGCCAGCCATGCGTGAGGCGCAGGGGACCGAAATGGGCGAAGTCGTCGCCCGTCAGGCCGAACGCCCGCTGCAGGAAGGCGTCCGCGTCCGACCCACGGAGGCCGGGGACGCCACCCAGGCCCGTCTGACCGAGGCCTACGACGCCCTGCAGCGCCGCGACCTGGAGCGCGCGCGAACGCTCTACGAATCCGTGATCGCCGCGGACGACCGCAACATCGACGGGTTGCTCGGTCTGGCCGCCACATCCTGGCAGCAGGGCCAGGCCGACCGCGCGTCGGACCAGTACTACCGCGTGCTGCAACTCGACCCGCAGAACGCCGCCGCCCAGGCCGGCCTGATCGGGCTTTCCGGCCAGGTCGACCCGGTGGCCAGCGAGACGCGGCTCAAGCAGTTGATCGCGCGCGATCCGTCCGCCCTGCTGTACGCCTCGCTGGGACATCTCCACGCGTCGCAGTCCCAGTGGAGCAATGCGCAGCAGGCCTACTTCCAGGCCCATCAGCTCGAACCGACCAACCCCGACTACGCGTACAACCTGGCCGTCGGCCTGGAGCACGTCGGGCAGCGCGGCATCGCCGTGGGCTACTACCGCAAGGCGCTGGACCTCGCCCGGGCCCGGGGTCGGGCAGGCTTCGATAGCGCCCAGGTGACGGCGCGCGTGGCGAAGCTGTCCGCCGCCGTAGAATGAGCCACATGGCTCCACCTCCCACCTCCGCCCTGAAGACGGCCTCCAGCGCCGCCGCCGATGCCCGCCGCAAGGCGCGGCTCGGCGAGTTGCTTGTCCAGCAGGGATTGATCACCGCAGACCAGCTGCGCATCGCCCTCACGGAACAACGCTCGCAGCGGATGCCCATCGGGCGGCTGCTCGTCCGGCTGGGTTTCGTGACCGAGGGTGTGGTGCGCGACATCATGGCGCGCACGATCGGCCAGGAGGCCATCGATCTCGGGCAGGTCGTCGTGGACGCGGAAGCGCTGAAGCTGGTGCCCCAGGAGTTCGCACGGCGCCATCATGTCCTGCCCATTGCGTTCGACACGCAGGCGCGGGCGCTGGTGGTCGCGATCACCGAGATGTTCAACGTGGTCGTCATCGACCAGTTGCGGGCCTCGCTCCCGCCGGACCTCCAGGTGCGTACCGTGCTCGCGGGCGAGGCGCAGCTCGAGGAGTACATCGACCACTTCTACGGCTACGAGCTGTCGGTCGACGGCATCCTGCGGGAGATCGAGACCGGCGAGCTCGACTGGCAGAGCCTGCAGACCGGCGGGGACGAATACACCCAGCCGATCGTGCGCCTCGTGGGCGCCCTGCTGATCGATGCCGTGAAGCGGGGCTCCTCCGACATTCACTTCGAACCCGAGGCCGCCTTCCTGCGCGTGCGCTACCGCATCGACGGCGTGCTGGAACAGGTCCGCAGCCTGCACAAGAACTACTGGCCCGGGATTGCCGTGCGGCTGAAGGTCATCAGCGGCATGAACATCGCCGAGGTGCGCGCCCCGCAGGATGGGCGCCTGTCGCTCAACCTGAACGGCCGGCCGGTGGACTTCCGGGTGTCGAGCCACCCGACCATCTACGGCGAGAACATCGTCCTGCGCGTGCTCGACCGCGAGAAGTCGATCATCAGCCTCGACCAGATGCGCCTGCCGAAGCAGACGCTGTCCCGCCTGAACCTCATGCTGGCGCGGCCCGAAGGCATCCTGGTCATCACGGGCCCGACGGGCAGCGGCAAGACGACGACCCTCTACTCGCTGCTGTCGCAGGTGAACGTCGAGGGGGTCAACATCATGACCCTCGAGGACCCCGTCGAGTACCCGGTGGCGCTGATGCGCCAGACGTCCGTCAGCGAAGCCGCGAAGCTCGACTTCGCGAACGGCATCCGGTCGATCATGCGGCAGGACCCGGACATCATCCTGGTCGGCGAGATCCGCGACAAGGACACCGCCGACATGGCGTTCCGCGCCGCGATGACCGGCCACCAGGTGTTCACGACGCTGCACACCAACTCCGCGATCGGCGCGTTCCCCCGTCTGCTCGACATCGGGATCCTCCCGGACATCATCGCCGGCAACGTGATAGGGGTGATCGCCCAGCGGCTGGTGCGCGTGCTGTGCACGCAGTGCCGGGTGGAGTACCGGCCGTCCCTGGAGGAGAAGCACATCCTCGGTCTGCCGCCGGAGAGCAACGCCTCGATCTTCCGGGCGCACGACGGCGGTTGCCGGCAGTGCAATCACCGCGGCTACCGCGGCCGGCTGGCCGTGCTGGAGATCCTCCACATGGATGCCGACATCGACGAGCTGGTGGCGCGGCGCGCGACGGCTCGCGAGATCCGCCGCCTCGCGGTCGAGAAGGGTTTCCGGACGCTGGCCGAGGACGGCATCACGCGCGTGCTCGACGGCAGCACCAGCATCGCCGAGCTGTCCCGGGCCGTGGACCTCACGGGCCGCCTGCTCTGACGGGCCGGCGCTCCCGTCGTCCGGTCCGCCACCGCCCGCCATGCCCACCTTCCGCTACAAGGCCATGGACGGTGTCGGGCGCCTCGCCCGCGGGCGCATCGATGCGATCAACGACGTCGACCTCGAACTCCGGCTGAAGCGGCTCGGCCTCGATCTCGTGACGGCCCGCGAACTGCGGGGCACCGCGGGCATCCGGGGCGTCCGCGTCGAGCGCAAGGACCTCATCAGCTTCTGCTTCGACATGGAGCAGATGACCCGCGCCGGCATCCCGCTCCTCGAGGGCCTGCGCGACGTGCGCGACAGCGTCGAGAGCGCGCGATTCCGGCAGGTCATCGCGGCGCTCCTGGAGGACATCGAAGGCGGCAAGATGCTGTCGCAGGCGATGGCTGCCTTCCCGAACGTGTTCGATGGCGTGTTCGTCAGCCTGATCCGCGCCGGCGAGCAGACCGGCCGCCTCACCGACGTGTTCGAAAGCCTGTGGAGCACGCTCAAGTGGCAGGACGAGCTGGCGTCCGAGACCAAGAAGCTGCTCATCTACCCGGTGATGGTCTTCCTGGTCGTGCTCGGCGTGATGCTCTTCCTGCTCATGTATCTCGTGCCGCAGGTGGTGGGGGTGCTGCAGACGATGCGCGTCGACCTGCCGCTCCAGACCCGCGCATTGATCGCAGCGTCCGACTTCACGGTGCGGTACTGGTGGCTGGTCCTCGGATTGCCGGTGATCACGACGATCGCCGTCGTGGCATCGGTGAAATCGAACGAGCGGGCGGCGTTCGCCTACGATCGCCTCAAGCTCCGCGTCCCCGTGCTCGGCCCGATCCTGCAGAAGATCATCCTCGCGCGATTCGCCAGCTTCTTCGCGCTCATGTACCAGTCGGGCATCACGATCCTCGACGCGATCCGAGCGAGCGAGGGCATCGTGGGTAACCGGGTTGTCGCCGAGGGTCTGCGGCGGGCAGGGCAGCAGATCAATGCCGGCGAACCGATGTCCGACACCTTCCGCGGGCTCGGCATCTTCCCGCCGCTCGTGATCCGCATGCTGAAGGTGGGCGAGAACACGGGCGCCCTCGACCGCGCCCTGCTCAACGTGAACTACTTCTACAGCCGGGACGTGAAGGACGGCGTGGACCGCGCGCTCAAGGTGATGGGTCCCGCCCTGACGGTGGTGCTGGGCGGGTTGATGGCATTGATCCTGTTCGCGATCCTCACGCCGATCTACGATCTGATCGGGAAACTCAAGTTCTGACATGAACACCCGTCTGCTCGTCTGCATCTCGGCCTCCGGTGTGACGGTCGCCCTCTGGAAGAGCGGCCTCGGCACCTGCCTGCGGTTCGATCCGGACGAGGCCGGCGAGGCCGAGTTCTCGCTGCTGCTGAAGACATTGCCGGGGGTGCCGGTGCTCTTCATGGTCGACACCGTGGACGAGGACTACCGTCTGGAGGCCCTGCCCCGCGTGGGCGCGGCGGACCGACGGGCGATGCTTGACCGGAAGCTGCGTCAGACATACCGGACGTCGCCCTTCGTGTCCGCGCGGCTCCAGCGCCGCAGTCGGGTGCGCGGCCAGCGCAGCGACGATCAATTCCTCCTCGCGGCCCTGACCGAGACATCGACGGTGCTGCCGTGGATCGAGATCGCGACGGAACTCCGCATGCCCATCGCCGGCGTGTTCACGGCGCCGACCGTCACCCCGTCGGCGGTCCGGTCGCTGGGTCTCACGGGCCGGGCACAGCTCATCGTGTCGCGCCACGCTGCCGGCATGCGCCAGACGTTCCTCCGGGATGGCCAGTTCCGCTTCTCGCGTCTCACGCCGTTGCGCGGTACGAACGACACGTCGGCGGGCGGCAGTGGCGGCGCGGCCACCGAGATCATCAACACCCGGATGTACCTGAATGCGCTGCAGGCCACCGCCGCCGATGAAGTGGTGGATGTCATCCTGCTCGACCAGGACGATTCCCTCGAAGCGCTGCGCGAGACCGTCGCGGGTGCGCAGGTGCCCGTGCGTGCGCGCCGCATCGGGCGACAGGAGCTGGCCAAGCGCCTGAAAATTCCGCTGGCCGCGCTCGAGGCCACGCCGGATGCCCTTCCGTTGCATCTGCTCGGCAGATCGCCCCCCGCCGAGAACCTGGCACCGTCAGCCCTTCTCGAGGGCTATCGCGTCCATCAGGCCGGGCGCTGGCTGATGGGCACGGCCGCGGGCGTCGCCGTCGTCGGCAGTGTGTGGATCCTCCTCAACATCACCGCCGTCCAGCGCGTCGACGCCGAATCGGCCGGTCTCGCCCGTGAAACGGCACAACTCCAGGCCACGTACGCGGAGCTCACCCGACAGTTCCCCGCGTCGCCGGCACCGGCCCAGACGCTGAAGCTGACGGTGGACGCCTTCGACCACCTCCGGGAACGGGCCCGGACGCCCGAGGATCTGTTCGCCGTGGTGAGCCGCCAGTTGGAGATGCACCCGACCATCAGCCTGAACTCGATCGCATGGCGGCACAGCCGCGCGCCGGACGCCGCGACGGCGTTCGCCACGGTCGGCTCCCCGTCGGGCGTGGACGGCACCCCGCGGCAGTTCGGTCTCCTGTCGGGCGAGATCACCCCGTTCCGCGGGGATTACCGCACCGCGGTGGTCACGATCCGCGAGTTCGCCGAGGACCTCCGTCAGGATCCCCGCGTGGCCGAGATCAAGATCCTCAAGCTGCCACTGGACGACAGCTCCAGGCAGGCGCTCTCCGGGAGCACCAATGCCCGGGTGGAGCAGCAGGTGGGCGCCCAGTTCGAGATGTCGGTCGTGCTGCGCGAACCCGAAGGCACGCCGCGATGAAAAACCACCTCCTGCGCCGGCTCGCCCTGCCCGGAGCGCTCTTCGCGATCGTGACGATTCTCGCCATCGTCGGCGTGCTGTACACGGGGCGCTCCGTCGAGGAGGCCGAAGTCCGTCGGGCCAACCAACAACAGATCCTGTCCGCCGCCAGGGCACGCAAGGCCAATGCAGGTCTCGAGAAGGACCTCATCATGCGGTACGGACCCGTCTACGATCGGCTGGAAGAAATCGGCTTCGTCGGAGCGGAACAGCGGCTCGACTGGGTCGACAGCCTTCGCACCGCGAACAGCGAGGCCCAGTTGTACGGAGTCGACTACCAGATCGGCCAGCAGGAGAACTTTCCGGCGGCGACCCTGGGCACTGCCGGCCTCGCAATGCACCAGTCCTCCATGCGGGTCAAGCTGCAGCTCCTCCACGAGGGGGACCTGATGGACTTCTTCCAGCGCCTGGCGGGGGCCCGCCGCGGGGTGTTCATCATCACCGGGTGCGCGATGACCCGCATCGGCGTGGCTGCTTCGCCGGAACAACCCAACCTGAACGCCGAATGCGACCTGAGCTGGATCACCGTCGAAGACCCGACCGAAGGAGCGCCGAAATCGTGACGAAACCGCGGTCCTGGGCCCTGTGGTCGCTGCTTGCCCTCTTTGCCGGAGTGCCGGCACACGCTCAGGAGCGCATGGCCGGCCGCCTCTTCTTCACGCCCGAACAGCGTGACCAGCTCGACGCCGGACGCCGCGAGGCGATCGCGAACCGCAACCGTCCCGCGCCGACGCCAGCCAGGTCGGCGCCGGTACCGAAAGCACCGCCGCCGCAGGTCGTCACCCTTCACGGTGTCGTCAAGCGCAGCGACGGCGAGGCGACGGTCTGGGTGAACGGCAGGCCCGTCAGCAGCCGTTTCGAGGAGGCCGACATCGGCGCGGGGACCATCGCGCGGGACAGCGTCGGGTTCGCCGTCCCGGGATCGAAACGACGCGTCCGCCTGAAGGTGGGGCAGTCGCTGGAAGCGATGTCGGGGACGATCGAGGAGGGGTATCGGAGGCGGCGGACGTTGCAGGCGCCGGCATCGCCTCCGGACATGCCGGTGGACGCCGCGGGTGGGGCAGCGGGTGACTCCGCCACGACAGCCCCGGCGCGACGGCGAGGAGGTCGACTGGATGAAGTCGGCGACGCGGACTCCGGTGGCGATTCCTAGGCGACGCGGGCGTCGCGCATCGCAGCGCGGCCTGGGCCTGCTGGTCGTCCTCGTGGTCGCGGGTGTGCTTGCGGTCGTGCTGGTGGGCAACGCAATGGTCGGGCAGCGGGGGGCGCAGGTCCGAACCGATGCCACCCGGGATGCGCTGGCGCGCGCCAAGGAGGCGTTGATCGCGTATGCGGTCGGGCGCATGGACCACACGTTCGACGGCCTCCGGGACATGCCGGGTCGCCTACCGTGTCCCGCAATCTGGCCACCGACGGAGACGAATCCCGAGGGCTCCACCGCGCCCCTGGGATGCGGTGATCAGAATGCGACCGTCGTCGGGCACCTGCCCTGGCGGACACTCGGGATACCGGTGCCGCGTGACGGTGCCGGCGAGTGCCTGTGGTACGTGGTTTCAGGACGATTCAAGCATGCGCCCCGCAGCAGCGACATCTTCAACTGGGACACCGAGGGCCAGATTCGCGTCCTGCGCGCCGACGGCTCGCTGGTGGCGGACCGGGTGGCCGCCGTGATCATCGCCCCCGGTCCTGCACTGGACCAGACCCGCGCGACCGCAGCCGGTGCGGCAACGTGTCCCGGCAGCTACGTGCCGGCGGACTATCTCGAAGCCGACCATGGTGCCAGCAACCACACCATGGCGACGAACGCGTCGCCGGCCGAGCCGGCCACGAGCGTGGTGATCGACGGCGGCATTGACCCTGCCACGGGACGAGAGCGGGTGAACGACCGCATCGTAATCATCACCACGGCAGAACTCGTCGAGGCGGCGGCCCGGCGCAAGGACTATGGCGTGCGACCGCTGCCGAACGTGACCGGATCAGACCTGGGTCGCCAACGCCTGCTCACCTATGCCGTGGCCCTCTGTCTGGCAAGGTACGCCGGCACAGCCAACGCGAACGACCGCCGGCTGCCTTGGGCAGGCGCACGGGAGCAGCCGTTCGCGCTGACCCAGACCGCGCCGGGCGCGCCGATCGCCAGCACGCCGGACCTGCTCGCCGGGCGCGCACCGTCGGCAATGTCGGGCGGCCCCCTGAACGGTGGGGATGCCGACCGCAGCTTCGGCAACACCGCGGGAACGCTGCTTCAGCACGATGGCGGCTCTTGCAATGCGCAGATGGCGCCTGTGCGATCGGCGTGGGACCAGTGGCGGGACCATCTCTACTACGCGGTCTCTCCCGACTACACCCCGGACATCCCGCGCGACAACGCCACTTGCGGGGGCGATGCCGGTGTGAACCGTTGTCTGAGGGTCAACGGCAGTCCGGCTCGATACGCCGCGATCGTGATCTTTGCAGGGCGCCGCCTGACGGGTCAGAACCGTCCGCAGTGGTCGGCGGCCAGCCCGACACCGTTGCCGGTCCGCGAGACCTACGCGAACTACCTGGAGAATCCCTTCAACTTGGAGAACATCGCAGCGGCTCCCAGGGCGTCGGCGCCTCCTGATCCTGCGGGGCTGGGCTACAGCTACCGCAGCGACCTGGTGGCCACCTCGACGCAGGACGACTTCGCGTATTGTGTGGAGGTTGGTCCTTCTTCCACAGACGTCGCCGTGGTGACGCCATGCCCCTGATCTCTCGCCTTCCCCCTCATCGCCGCCACCGCTCACAGGCGCGGGGCTTCTCGCTGATCGAACTCGCCATCGGGCTGGTGATCGTCGCGACACTGCTGTCTGCGCTGCTGGTCCCCCTCGCGACGCAGATGGATCAACAGCGCGCTGCCGAATCCCGCCGCCAGCTCGATACCGCGCGGGAGGCTCTGATGGGCTTCGCGGCATCCCATGGTCGCCTGCCCTGCCCGGCGGCGGGGAACAGCAACGGCGTCGAAGCCTTCCTGGCACCCACGGGCAATGCCGGCAACGGCGAGTGCGCGGCCAACTCAGGGTTCCTGCCAGCCGTCACCCTCGGACTGTCGCCCGTGGACGATCAAGGCTTCTATCGCGACGCCTACGGTACGGAAAACAACCGGATCCGATACGCGGTAAGCCTGAGCAACGTCAACAAATACACCAACAGCATCGATTGCTCGAACCGCGGAACGGGGCCTGTGGCGGTGATCCGCCCCCTCACCACCAGCCCGGGCTCCGGCGCCGGCATGCGGCATGCCACCATGCAGGCCATCGCCCAGGCCGCAAGCTGCGACAGCCTTTTCTTTACCGTGTGCACCACCGCCAACTGCAGCGGGACAGGGAATCAGGTCCTGTCGAACGGCGGCGCGATGGTGGTCATCTGGTCGCTGGGTCGCAACGGCGGCGAGACCGGCAGGGTGATACCCGCCGATGAACTCGAGAATCAGGACGGCGACGATATCTTCGTCGCCCGCGAACGCCGCGACCGCCGGGAAGAGGCCGACAACGAGTTCGACGACATCGTGCTGTGGATCTCGCCCAGCCTTCTGCTCTCCCGCATGACCACCGCCGGCGCCCTTCCCTGATTCAGGCGCCCGTCCGCGCCAGCGCGAACCGCACATCGCCGTCCCGGTTGTCCGCGAGGGTCAGTTCGTACCCGGCCGCGACCGCCTGGCGCGAAGCCTGGTACAACCCGACACCCAGTCCGTTCTCCGAAGCGACCGGACCCGAGAACAGCCGGCTCGCCACCGCATCGGGGACCGCAGGGCCGTCGTCCCGCACCGACAGGCGGCAGAAGCCGGCAGCATCGCGGTCGAGGAGCAGCGCGATGGTCCCGATGGGCTTCAGCCGCCGCTTCTCGAGCGCGTTCTGCAGGAGATTCTCGGCGACGCTGTCGAAAAGCTCCGCCGGCAGCTTCACGGTCTCGTCGAGGGACTCCGCGGTGAACCGGATGTCTTCGTGGGCGTAGCGCTGGGCGAGCAACCGGAGCCAGTCCACCGCCACGACGTCCGCCACCGACGACTGGGGACGGGCCTCCAGCTTTTCGAGGGTGTTCTGGAGCCGCTGCGCCACCTGGGGTAGCTGGCGCTGGATCAGCAGCCGCAACGACGCATCGTCGGCGCCCGCCTCCGACTCCGCGGCCGCACAGAGCGAGCGCAGCGACTGGAGCAGATTCTTCACGTCATGCGTGACGCGGGAACCGGTCTCGTAGATCGCCTGCAGGTAGGCGGAATCCCGCTGCGCCCGCTCGCGCTCCTTCATGTCGTGGTAGTCGCCCAGCAGGCGTGCGAGCAGATGCATGTGGAGCAGCAACGCCGGTCCGGGCCGCCACTTGGTGTGCAGCCGAAGCTTGAGTCCGCGCAACTCGAATGCGGTCTGATGCTGGGTGGGGAGTCCGGAGCTGCCCTGGGTGCCGCTGCGACTCGACCACTCCACCTGCGAGAGCCAGGGCAGTTCGAGCATGCGCTCGGCCGCCAGCGTCATGAACCGCTGGGGATCGCCCTCGCGACTGGCGAGATCGGCGAGGCTGTGCATCCATCGCTCGAAGGGCACGCCCAGGCTGAGGAAGTACCGCGACACCAGCTGACCGAAGCCCGCGTATCCGCCCCTTGGATCCCAGAGCCACGAGAGCAGGAAGAGCACGGCGGCGAGACCCATGACCGTCTGGACGAGCGCGATCGGATACTCGTTCGCCGTGATCTGCTGGACGAAGAGCGCACCCAGCGTCAGCACGATCACCATGAGGAAGAGCAGCACGGTGGAGACGGGATCGATGCCCTGCGCGGACTGATCGCGCGGATCGCCCGGCAATGCGAGGATCATCACCAGCGGTGCCGGCAGTCCGTATCGCACGACGAGGGCCAGGAAGGAATCGGTCGCGACCGGATGGAACAGGTTCGGGACGACCCACATCAGCAGGGCCATCAGCAGATAGAGCGCGGCGACCAGCGGCGCGATGCGCGGGCGCAGAGCCCGCATGCCGGGAACATTGCCGCCGATCAGCGCGAACAGCAGCGCGATCCAGATGCCCAGCAACCACCAGGTGTCGGCCCAGACGAGCAGCACGCCTCCCGAGACCACCATGAGGGCACGACTCGCAACGAGGCGCCGCGTCCCCGACCATACCGGCTGCCACAGCAGGAAGAGGCCGAAGTGCGCGAGCAGCATGGCGCGCGAGGCGCCGGTGCCCAACCCCAGGACGAGCGCCGCGTGCAGCGTAAGCAGCATCAGCGCAAGGGCCAGGTTGGGCCGCGCCTGGGTCGGCGCCGGGGGGCCGTCGGCACCGCGCTGGGGCTCGTCGGAGAGCATCGGGTTGAGTGGCGGGGTCTGCAATGGTTGCCTTACGATCGTGTTCTCTCAGCAATCGGGACTACGGTGCGCGACGGCACCATTCACGAAGCACTCACCGGATCCGGAAGCATCGCCCATGACGAGGAAGGCAAGTATCGCATCGGCCCGAGGCCGCATCGGCGTCATCGCGGGGATGGCCGTGCTGGAGGCGCGACGCACGCGACTGCCCTGGCTCGCGGTCGGCACCGCCGGGGCCCTGCTGCTTGCCAGCTGGTTCGGGAGTTCGCTGACCATCACCGAGGGCAACCGGGCGCAGACCGCGTTCCTCGCGGCCGGATGCCGCATGGCGGCCATCTTCGTCATCTGCCTCCATACGGTGGGCAGCCAGGTCCGCGAAGCGCAGGACCGCGGGACCGAACTGCTCCTGTCCCTCGATCTTTCGCGAGCCCAGTACCTGGCCGGCCGCGCGGTCGGTCTGATGGTCGTCGCGGCCGCCACGTCCGCGGTCTTCTGGGTGCCCGTCGCGATCGTTTCGCCCGGTGGCGCCGCGGTCACGTGGCTGGCCTCGCTGATGCTGGAGTCGTGGATCGTCGTCGCTGCGTGTCTCTTCTCGGCGGTGACCATGGCGGGAGTGCTCCCGGCCGCGGCGTTCGCACTCGGGCTCTACGTGTTGGCACGGAGCATCGGGGCGGTGGTCCTGATAGCGACCGCGAGTCCGTTCGTCACGCCGGGCTGGTCCGACCGGTTCTCCGGCGGACTTGCCCAGGCCCTCTCGCTGCTGCTGCCGGACCTCGGGCGCTTCACCCGCGTCGAGTGGCTGGTGGAGGCGCCTCCCGGTGCGGCCGATCTCGCCGGCATCGCTGGCCAGGCCCTCGCGTGCATCGCGCTCCTGCTCGCGGCGGCCGCCTTCGATCTGTACCGGAAGAACACGTGAGGACAGGAGGGCGCGACCGCGAACGCCCGCTCGGCGCCGTGCCCCGATGGCTGCAGGGCGCGCTGGTCGGCAGCATCGCGGTCGAGATCATCCTGCGGATCCTGATCGGGAACCCCGGCGCGAGCGCAGTGGATCTCGACCCGCCGCCAGGCGTCGACACCATGCGGGTCTCGGCGCTCGGCGAGCCGATCGCCCTGGCCTACGGCGCGGCCCTGCGATTGCAGTCGTTCGACAATCAGCCGGGGGTGAGCCTCCCCTTCGCGTCCCTGGACTACACCCGGGTCGAGCAGTGGCTCGCCACCCTGCTGGCGCTGGACCCGGTCTCCCAGTACCCCCTGGTGATGGCATCTCACCTCTATGCCCAGGTGTCAGGGAGCCCGGAACGCCAGCGCGCCATGGCGGCATTCGTCCACCGGGAGTTCCTGCGCGACCCGGCCCGCCGCTGGCCGTGGCTGGCGCACATGGCAATCATGGCGCGCCACCGACTGGGCGACATGCCACTTGCCATCCAGTACGCCGATGCGATCCGTGACCACGCGAACCTCCCCACCGTCCCCGCATGGGCCCGACAGATGCACATCTTCCTGCGAGAGGACGCCGGCGAACGCGAGGCGGCGCGGGCCCTGCTGGGCGGTCTGCTCGCAAGCGGCACGGTCACGGAACCGCACGAGATCGCGTTCCTCACCTCCCGGCTGGAAGCGATGGAAACCGTCGGAAACTCGACACCCACGACGAAACCCTGACGGATGTGCTCCGCGCGGCCCGTGGCTTCGCGAATCGCCGCGAAACCCGAATTGCATATTCGGATCAGGACATTGCCTGGATTCACGCCGATGCCTCGGCGCCGCATCGCTGAGCATCGGTGCATTGATACTCACACTCCGATCAAATCTCGCGCTGGCACGGACTTCGCCAATAGGGTCCCACCGGCATGCTCCGGCATCACATTCGGGGACCTTCCATCATGTCCATACCAAAACGTCAGCACGGCTTCACCCTGATCGAGATCGCGATCGTGCTCGTGATCATCGGTCTTCTCCTCGGCGGCATTCTTAAAGGCCAGGAACTGATCACCAGCGCGCGCGTCCGCAACCTCATCTCGCAGCAGGACGGCATCAAGGCGGCCTTCTACGGCTTCCAGGACCGCTACCGCGCCTTCCCGGGCGACTACTCGGCAGCCCCGACCAACCTCGGTGGTGCAGGGACCATCAATCGGGGCAACGGCAACGGCCAGATCGAGGCCGCGGCCACCGCAGACAGCGGGACACCGCCGTCCGTGGCCGATGAAGACAAGCTCGCCTGGGATCACCTGAGCCGGGCCGGCTTCCTGAACGGGAACTTCGTTTACGGGTCCGCCGAGGCCAGTCCGAGGAACCCCTACGGACAGGTCATCCAGGTCGCCTATGACCAGATCTATGGGGCCGGGACCGCGGCGTCCACGACCCCGTCGAAGCGCCACAACCTGAAGACGGGCGCCCTCGTGCCCGTCGAGATCATGGCCGAGGTCGATCGGAAGACGGACGACGGCGCGCCCTACTCCGGATCCTTTCAGTTCTCCGGCTTCAGCACTCCCGAGACGACTTGTCTGATCGGCGACACCACCAAGTCGTGGAATCTCCAGGGCGGTGCCACCAACTGCGGGGCGGCGACACTGCTGTGATCAGGTTGTAATTCGACTGACCAGACGGGGGCTTCGGCCTCCGTTTTTGTTGGCGCTGGCGCCGCCGAAAATCTATCGTTTTGGCACATTGTCTGCTGATCGCCTTCTCGATCGAATTCTCGGAATCGGACGTGCGGGCAGCGGGAACCATGGTAGTTCAGAGGGGCTTCAACCTGGTGGAGTTAGCAGTCGCTCTCCTGGTTGTCGGCCTGCTTGGCGGTGCCGTCCTGGCAGCGACCGAACTCCGCCACACCGCGCGCAGCCGGGGGTTGATGCAACAGGCCGAGGCGCTCCGCATCGCCCACCACGGCTTCGTCGACCGTTATCGGACCCATCCCGGCGACGCCCCGCGGGCAACCACCGACATTCCCGGCACCACTGTCAACGGCAACGGCGACGGGCTCGTGGCGCCTGCCGCGGGCGTGTCGGAATCCGTCGCGGCCTGGGAACACCTCTCGCGCGCCGGTTTCCTGGCAGGAGGCTATCGATACGGGAACGGCGCCGAGACCCCGGAATCCGCGCCCGTGAGCCCGTTCGGCGCAACCCCGCGCCTCGCCACCAACGATCGTTACGCCGGACGCGCCCCCATCCGCCTGAATCTTCACCTTGGCAATCTGATCCCTGCCGCCACGCTGGCCGAGATCGACCGGAAACTGGACGACGGCCTGCCGGATTCCGGATCGCTCCGGTTCTCGCCGATCGGCACCACGGGAGAAGCCCCGAACGAGTCGCGCTGCCTGACGGGAGGTGGGACTCGCTGGGAGGTGGCGGGACAGGCGGAGGCCAACTGCGCCATCACTTGGCTGATGCAGTAACCGAGGAAGGACGCCGTCAGGCGGGCTCCGGCGCCGACCGCGACCGGCCGGAGGACACCCCTTGCAGCAGCACCATCTCGGCTGCCGCCAGCTCGGACTCGCGCCCTCGCAGCACGACCACATCGCCTTCGGAAAGCAACGCATCGGGCGTCGGATCCAGGCTGCGGATGTTGCGTCGTCGGATCGCCGTGACATCGACCGGAATCGCGTCGAGCCCCAATTCGGCGAGCGTCCGCCCCACTGCGCCGGCCCCGGGCGGTAGCAGCACGGAATGCAGACGGATCGGTTCTCCGACCTCCTCCCCCTCGTCGGTGGCGCCGGGAAAGAAGCCGCGGAAGAGGCTGTACCGCTGCTCGCGGGCTCCGCGGATGCGCCGCAGCACCCTATGCAGCGGCACCCCGAGCAGCATGAGGGCATGCGAGGCGAGCATCAGACTGCCTTCCATGATCTCCGCCACGACCTCCGCCGCGCCCGCCGCCTGCAGGCGCTCGATGTCAGCGTCGTCGACGGTCCGGACGATCACCGGCAGGTCGGGACGCACCTCGCGGGCATGGGCCAGGATCCGCAGCGCCGACGTCGTGTCGGCGTAGGAGATCACCAGCGCCGCCGCACGCACGAGACCGGCGGCCAGGAGCACCTCCCGGCGGGCGGCGTCGCCGAACACCACGGATTCCCCGGCGATCGCGGCCTCCCGCACGCGCTGCGGATCGAGGTCCAGCGCGATGAATTGCAAAGACTCCTGCTCGAGCAGGCGCGCGAGATTCTGGCCGCTGCGGCCATAGCCGCAGATGATGACGTGGCCCTCGTTGCCCATGGTCCGCACCGCGATCTCGTGCAACGCCATCGCCCGCCGCATCCACTCCGAACGGACCCATCGCCGGACGAGACCGTCGGTCGCCTGGACGATGAAGGGTGATGCAAGCATCGAGATGAGGAGTGCCGCCAGCACCACCTGGAGCGTCGCCGCCGGAACGATGTCCAGTTCGCGGCTGCGGGCCACGAGGACGAAGCCGAACTCCCCCGCACCGGCCAGCGCGAGGCCCACGCGCACCGCCACGCCGGCGTCGGCGCCGAACAGTCTCGAGAGGCCTGCCGCAGCCACCGCCTTCAGGACGAGGAAAGCGACGACCAGGATGCTGACCACGACCCAGTGCTGCACGACGAGCCGCAAATCCAGCAGCGCGCCGACGGTGATGAAGAAGAGCCCGAGGAGCACATCCCGGAACGGCTTGATGTCGTCTTCCACCTGCAGGCGGTACTCGGTCTCCGAGATCAGCATCCCCGCGAGGAAGGCCCCGAGTGCGAGCGACAGCCCGGCGGTCTCCGTGAGCCATGCGAGCAGGAGCGTGAACAGAAGAACGTTGAGGACGAACAGCTCGGCGGACTTCTGGGCGGCCACCAGGTGGAACCAGGGCCGCACCAGGCGCTGGCCCACGCCCAGCAGGAGCACGAGCACCACCGCCGCCTTGAGGAAGGCGAGCCCGAGGTCCGCCCCGAGATTGGCCGACGGTGCCGCGAAGGCGGGCAGAACGATCAGCAGCGGCACGACCGCGAGATCCTGGAAGAGCAGCACGCCCATGATCTGGCGGCCATGCAGGGACCCCAGCTCCAGTCGCTCCGCGAGCATCTTGCCGAGGATCGCCGTGGAACTCATCGCGACCGCACCACCGAGGACGATCCCGGCCTTCCAGCCGATGCCGACCGCCACGCTGACGCCGACGCCTGCCGCCAGCGCGATCAGGACCTGCAGCCCGCCGAGCCCGAACACCAGGTGACGCATCGCGACCAGCTTGGAGAGACTGAACTCCAGACCGATCGAGAACATCAGGAACACGATGCCGAACTCGGCGAGATGCCGCGTCCCTTCGTCGTCGGGCAACCAGCCCAGCGCATGCGGTCCGATCGCGAGGCCGACCACCAGGTAACCCACGAGGGGCGGCAATTTCAGCAGTCGGCAGGCGACCACCACCACAACGGCGGTGGCGAGCAGTACGAGAGCGATATCGAGAGGCGCAGTCATTGCCGACCGAATCTATCACGCAGCCGCACGACGTCATGTCATCACGAGTCCGTGGGCTATACTCGTGCCATGCACGCGCCACTCGGAAAGCTCAACGCAGACGAGGCAATCGCGCTCGGCAAACGCGTGCTCGACATCGAATCCCGGGCGGTCGCCGCCCTCGCATCCCGCCTCGACGAAACCTTTGCGAATGCGCTCGCGATCATCCTCGCGTGCAGTGGCCGCATCGTCGTGAGCGGCATGGGAAAGTCGGGCCACGTCGCGCGCAAGATCGCCTCCACCCTCGCCAGCACGGGAACGCCGGCCTTCTTCGTCCACCCGGCCGAGGCGAGCCACGGCGACCTCGGCATGATCGCCTCGGGCGATGTCATGATCGCGCTCTCCAACTCTGGCGAGAGCGCGGAACTCCTCACCATCGTTCCCCTGGTCCGGCGCCGCGGCGCGAAACTCATCGCCATGACCGGCAACGCCGCATCCGCCCTCGCGCGCGAAGCCGATGTGCACCTCGATGCGCGCGTGGACGAGGAAGCCTGCCCGCTCGGACTCGCACCCACGGCCAGCACCACGGCGGCTCTCGCGCTGGGTGATGCGCTCGCAGTCGCGGCGCTCGAGGCACGGGGCTTCGGCGCCGACGACTTCGCGAGGTCCCATCCGGGTGGCAGTCTCGGGCGGCGGCTCCTCACCCACGTGCGCGACGTCATGCGCGCAGGGGACGCCGTCCCCCGCGTTCCCGCGGGGGCTGCCGTCTCCGATGCGCTCTTCGAGATCACCGGCAAGGGGCTCGGCATGACGGCGGTGGTCAATCCCGACGGGCGGGTGGCGGGCCTGTTCACCGACGGCGATCTCCGCCGGGCGCTCGCCCGGAAAGTGGACCTCTCGACGGCACTGGTCGACAACGTGATGACCCTGCGCCCGCGATGCATCGGACCCCAGCGACTCGCGGTGGAGGCCGTGGAGGAGATGGAGCGACATCGGATCAACGGGCTGCTGGTCGTCGACGACGCCGGCCTCCTCGTCGGCGCCCTGAACATGCACGATCTCTTCAGCGCGAAGGTGGTCTAGGCGATGACGAGCGACATCGAAGCGCGAGCCCGAGGCATCCGCATCGCCATCTTCGACGTCGATGGCGTGATGACCGACGGCACGCTCTTCCTGGACGACCAGGGCAACGAGACCAAGGGATTCAGCGTCCTCGACGGGCTCGGCCTCAAGATGCTGTCCGACTCCGGGGTGCGCGTCGCGATCCTGACCGGCCGGCGGTCACGATGCGTCGAACTCAGGGCTGCGAACCTCGGGATCCGGCTTCTGTGGCAGGGCGTGGAAGACAAGCGCGCGGGCTTCGCGGAGATCCTGGAAGCCACCGGTCTGGCGCCCGAGGCCGCCAGCTACATGGGCGACGATGTGGTCGACATTCCGGTACTGCGCCGGTGCGGTCTGGCCTTCTCCGTTCCGGGCGGACACGTCCTCGCCAAAGAGCACGCCCATCACGTGACGTCGGCGGACGGGGGGCGCGGTGCCGTCCGCGAGGTGTGCGAACTCATCATGCGCGCGCAGGGCACGCTCGACGCACGCCTGCGGGCCTATCTCGCATGACCGATCAACTGTTCCGGTGGTATCCCGTGGCCCTGCTCGCGATCCTGGCAGCGATCACGCTGTGGATCGACCAACGTGTCCAGGCACCGCCACCGCCCAGGGACGGCAGCACCCGGCACGATCCGGATTTCATCATCGACAACTTCTCCGCCCAGCGCATGAATCCGGACGGCTCCGTCAGGTACGCGATCCAGGGCAGCCGGATGCTGCATTTCCCGGATGACAAGAGCACGAAGGTGGAGACGCCCCGTTTCGTGCATTTCGACCCGAAGACGGCGCCGGTGCACGTGCGCGCATCGGAGGCCTTCGTCTCCGCCGATGGCGAGGCGGTCGACTTCGTCGGTGACGTCAACATCGTCCGCGATCCGTACGACGGCAAGCCCGCCATGTCGCTCGACACGGAGTTCCTGCATCTGCTCCCCGACCAGGATCTCGCCACGACGGACAAACCGCTCACCATGATTCAGGGGGAGAATCGCGTGACCGGTGTCGGCATGAAGTTCGACAATCGCGCCCGCGTCCTGGAGATCCTTTCCCGAGTGAAGGTCACATATGCCACGCCCCTCAGTTTGCCCTCGGCCGGTCGTAAATAGCCTCGCGCACGCGGCGGTCGGCCTGCTGTTCAGCCTGATGGTCGGACTGCTCGCCTGCGGCGCGTCGCCGGCCCGCGCGGACAAATCGGACCGCGAGAAGCCGATGAACATCGAGGCAGACCGCATGCTCGTGGACGACGCCAGGAAGGAGTCCGTCTTCGAAGGCCATGTGGTGCTGACGCAGGGCACGCTGAAGCTTGAAGGAGACCGGGTGAATGTTCGGCAGGATGCAGATGGATTCCAGTTCGGGATCGCCTACGGGCGACCGGCCAAGTTCCGCCAGCGGCGCGATGGCACCGACGAGTACATCGAAGGGTTCGCGGACCGCCTCGAGTACGACGGCAAGAACGACATGCTGCAGATGTTCGGCGTCGCCCGCCTGCTCAAGGGCACCGACGAGGTCCGCGGCGACTACATCTCCTACAGCGCCAAGACCGAGTTCTTCCAGGTGCTGGGCGGTGGCAAGTCCGCCGCCACACCCGCCAATCCCGACGGACGGGTCCGCGCGGTCATCCTCCCCAAACCCAAGAATCCCCCCGACGAGAAGCCTGCCCCCGGCACGCGGCTCAAGCCGGCAGGCAGTCTGGAAACCCGGCCGAAGTGAACGCGCCCGCCGCCGACGCCTCGCTCTCCTCGCCCGCCACGGTGAGCGAATTGCGCGCTTCCCATCTGCAGAAGCGTTACAAGGCTCGGACCGTCGTGAAGGACGTCTCCCTCGAAGTGAAGAGCGGGGAGGTCGTGGGTCTGCTCGGACCGAACGGCGCGGGCAAGACCACCTGTTTCTACATGATCGTGGGGCTGGTCCCCGTGGACAAGGGCGAGATCCTGCTGGACGGCCAGTCGGTCTCGCGCATGCCGATCCATCGCCGTGCCTCCCTGGGGCTGTCGTATCTGCCGCAGGAGCCCTCGATCTTTCGCAAGCTGACGGTCGCGGAGAACGTGCTCGCCGTCCTGGAGTTGCAGTCGCTCGGCGCGAGCGTGGACGACAGGCTCGACGAGTTGCTGCACGACCTGCACGTCAGCCATCTGCGCAACAGCCCGGCGATCAGCCTCTCCGGAGGCGAGCGCCGTCGGGTGGAGATCGCCCGCGCGCTGGCGAGCAACCCGCGTTTCATCCTGCTGGACGAACCGTTCGCCGGCGTGGATCCGATCGCGGTGATCGACATCCAGCGGATCATCCGATTCCTCAAGGAACGTGGCATCGGGGTGCTCATCACCGACCACAATGTGCGGGAGACCCTCGGCATCTGCGACCGTGCCTACATCATCAACGACGGCTCCGTGCTCGCCTGCGGGCACCCGGAGGAGATCGTCTACAATGACGCGGTGCGCAAGGTCTACCTCGGTGAACACTTCAGGCTCTAGCCTCCAACCCTCGCGCTACCGGCACGTCAGCATCCGATGAAACCCTCCCTGCAGCTCAAGCTGTCCCAGCACCTGACGCTGACGCCACAGCTTCAGCAGTCGATCCGTCTGCTGCAACTGTCCACACTGGAACTCAATCAGGAACTCGAACGCTTCCTCCAGGAGAACCCCCTGCTCGAGCGCGAGGAGGAAGAGGGCGAGGAAGGCGCCGCCGCCGCCGCCACGGCCGCAGCGGAAGCACAGCCCACCGGCGAGATCCAGGAGTTCGACGCCGCCACCACATCCGCGACCGAGACACCCGCCGACGACTACGAGGCGCCACCCGACGTCCCGGAAGTGCCCGACGTGGGAGACGAGCCCGCGCGCGAAGCGATGGACGATGCGGACTGGGTGGACGAAGGCTCCTACGCGGGCAGCGGCGGAAACGCCGACGGTGAGGATGGCGATTTCCCGCAGGTGCCCACCGGCAGCCCGTCGCTCCGGGAACATCTGTTCTGGCAACTGAACATGACCACCATGCCGGACCGCGACAAGCGGATCACGGAACTCCTGGTGGACTCCCTCGACGACGACGGCTATCTCAAGCAGGACCTCGCCGAGCTCGCGGCCCTGCTGCCCGAGGAACTCGGCATCGACGAGGAGGAACTCCTCGTCTGCCTGCGTCACCTGCAGCAACTGGAACCCGCCGGCGTGGGCGCCAGGACTCTGGGCGAATGCCTCCAGCTGCAATTGCAGGCGATGCCCGAGTCCACCCCGTACCGGCAGATGGCCCTCACGGTGGTCAAGAACCACCTGGATGCCCTTGCCACCCGCGACTACGCGAAGCTCAAGAAGGCGCTGCGCTGCGAGGACGACGTCCTGCGGGAAGTGCAGAGACTCATCATCGGGCTCAACCCCCGCCCCGGCCTGACCTTCTCCAAGGAAGACGCCCGGTACGTCGTCTCCGACGTCATCGTCCGCAAGATCAAGGGCGCGTGGATCGCTGCACTGAATCCGGATGCGATGCCCAAGTTGCGCATCAACCGCATGTACGCCGACATCCTCTCGCGCAACCGCGACTCCTCCTACCAGCAGCTCTCGGGTCAGTTGCAGGAGGCGAAGTGGCTGATCAAGAACGTGCAGCAGCGGTTCGACACGATCCTGCGGGTGTCGCAGTGCATCGTCGACCGGCAGCGGCATTTCTTCGAGCACGGCGAAGTCGCCATGCGGCCCCTGGTGCTGCGCGAGATCGCCGAGATCCTCGGACTGCACGAGTCCACGGTGTCGCGCGTGACGACGCAGAAGTTCATGCTGACGCCGCGTGGCATCTTCGAATTGAAGTACTTCTTCGGCAGCCACGTCTCCACCGAGACCGGCGGCGCCTGCTCGGCCACCGCCATCCGCGCGCTCATCAAGCAGCTGGTGGGCGAGGAAGACTCCAAGCACCCGCTCTCGGACAGCCAGATCTCCGAGATACTCGGCAAGCAGGGCATCGTGGTGGCGCGACGCACGATCGCGAAGTACCGCGAATCGTTGCAGATCCTCCCGGTCAATCTGCGCAAATCCATTTGAGGGACAGATGAACCTCCAACTCACCGGACGCCATCTCGAGATCACGGACTCCCTGCGAGAGTACGTCACGACGAAGCTTGCGCGGGTGACCCGCCATTTCGATCACGTCATCGATGCCCGGGTGATCCTCGTGGTCGAGAAGCTCACGCAGAAGGCCGAGGTCACGTTGCACGTGCCCGGTCGGGATTTCTTCTGCGTCGCCGAGGAGCCCGACATGTATGCCGCGATCGACGCCCTGGCCGACAAGCTCGACCGGATGGTCCTCGAACACAAGCAGCGACAGACGGGGCACCATGGCGAGCCGGGCCTGAAGCACCTCGCACCCTAGAGATCACCGCCCCGTACGTCCATGACCCTGGTGTCCCGCCTTCTGCCGGAGTCCCGCGTCCTCGTCGATCTGGACGTGACGAGCAAGAAGCGAGTGTTCGAGCACGCCGGCCTGGTCTTCGAGAACTCGCTCGGGCTTTCGGCGAGCGGCGTGTTCGACAGCCTGTTCGCCCGAGAGAAGCTGGGCTCCACAGGACTCGGTCATGGCATCGCGGTCCCCCACGGCCGCTTGAAGGGTCTGAAGGACGCCGTCGGCGCCTTCGTGCGGACCCGTCAGCCGATTCCGTTCGAAGCGCCCGATGGCAACCCGGTCAGTCTCGTCTTCATCCTTCTCGTTCCGGAGAAGGCCACCGACGTCCATCTGCAGATCCTGTCGGAGCTCGCGGAGATGTTCAGCGACCGCGCACTCCGCCAGCAGCTGATGGACGCCCCGGACGCCATCGCGGTCCAGAAACTGATCACCACCTGGGATCCCCATGCCCCAGCTCAGCATCGCGCAGCTGTTTGAGGACAACCGCACCGAACTGCGCCTGTCCTGGCTGCAGGGCGACCACGACCACGTGCCCACCCTCGATTCGGGCCGCATCAGCAGCTCGGGGAAGGGCCTGATCGGCCACCTGAACTACATCCACCCGAACTGGATCCAGATCTTCAGCCACACCGAGGCCGAGTACTTCGCGGGCCTCGACGGGGGATCGCGGGAAAAGGTCATCGCCAATCTGGCCGCCAGCGGCGGCTGCTGCATCATCCTGAGCGACGGTGAGAAGCCCTCCAGCCTCCTGCTGGAACTGGCAACGCGCATGAACGTTCCGATGCTGTCCTCGCCGGTCCCCAGCCTCCAGATCATCTGGGTGATCCGCACGTATCTCGGGCGGGAGCTCGCCGAGTTCGTGACCCGGCACGGCGTGCTGCTCGACGTGCTCGGCATGGGCGTGCTGCTCACGGGCGACAGCGGCGTCGGGAAGAGCGAACTCGCGCTGGAGCTCATCACCCGTGGCAGCGGCCTGGTGGCCGACGACGTGGCCGAGCTGTACCACATCGCGCCGCAGACCCTGGAGGGGCGCTGTCCGGAGATGCTGAAGGATTTCCTCGAGGTCCGCGGTCTCGGCATGCTCAACATCCGCACCATCTTCGGCGAGACGGCGGTGCGCATCCGCAAGAACCTGAAGCTCATCGTGCAGCTCGAACGGCCGGTGCAGGGGCAGGTGCCCGGGTTGGAGCGGCTGCCGCTGCATGCCACGACCGAGGAGATCATGGGCGTCGCGATCCGGAAGGTGCAGTTGCCGGTCGCCGCCGGACGCAACCTCGCGGTGCTCGTGGAGGCGGCCGTCCGCAACTACGTGCTGCAGTTGCGCGGCATCGACAGCACCCAGGATTTCATCCGTCGCCAGGAGCAGCACCTGGGCGACGACGGCGGCTGAATGTTCGTCGTCGTTCGGCGTGGGACCTATGCGCGCAGGGACGTCGCCCGCCCGGCGAACGACGCGCTGGTCCGACGTGTCAACGGGTCCGTAGAATGCATCGGGAGTACGACCATGGGCAGTTCGGCAATCCGGCCGCGCAGTAGAGTCCTTCAAGAGTCCTGAGCCCATCCATGCGCCTGGTTCTGATCAGCGGTCTGTCCGGTTCCGGCAAGAGCATCGCCCTCAACGTGCTCGAAGACAGCGGCTTCTACGTCGTCGACAACCTTCCCGCCAAGTTGTTGACGTCCCTCGTGGACTTCCTCGATCAGGCGGGCTACGCGCGGGTCGCCGTCAGCGTCGACGTCCGCAGTGGTCAGGGGCTGGATGAACTGCCCCGCACCATGCAGGCGTTGCGGGGCCGCATCGGGGACGCCAAGGTGCTGTTCCTCGAGGCGAAGACCGACACGCTGGTGAAGCGCTTCTCCGAGACCCGGCGGCGGCACCCGCTGTCGGACGGCATCAGCACACTGCCCGAATGCATCGAGCGCGAGCGCGACCTGCTCGACCCCCTCAAGGAAGCCGCCCATCGCATCGACACCAGCGACCTGTCGGCCAACGCGCTGCGCGCGTGGGTGCGCGAGTTCGTCGACGCGACCGGCTTCGCGGGCCTCACGCTGCTCGTGGAGTCGTTCGGATTCAAGCACGGCAGCCCGCTCGACGCCGACTACGTGTTCGACGTCCGCTGCCTGCCCAACCCCTTCTACGACGAGCGGCTCCGATTGCTCACGGGGCGGGACCAGGCGGTCGTGGAGTTTCTCGGCGCATCGGAGGTCGTCCTCGCCATGCGGGACGACATCCAGGGCTTCGTGGAGCGGTGGCTTCCCTGCTTCGAGCGTGACAACCGCAGCTACCTGACGATCGCGATCGGCTGCACGGGCGGCCGGCACCGCTCGGTGTTCCTGGCGGAGTCGCTGGCGACCCACTTCCGCGCCTCCCGGCCCGTCCTGCTCAGGCATCGCGAACTCTCCGCCGCCGAGCTGCTGCCGCGGAAATGATCCCGCGCCACCTCGGCGTTCCGGTGGTGCTGGCGCTCCTCGCCGCGGGGGCGTCGCCGGTCACTGGCATGGCGGCCGACTGGGCCCGCGTCGATGCGAGCGGCAACGACCAGCACGCGTACGACCGATCCATGATTTCCGTCCGCGGAGACGAGATCACCTACTGGCGGCGGGTGACCTTCGCGAAGCCCGTGCGGGTCCGGACGGGCATGGCGAAGAGCGCCATCTACCAGGAACGCATCCACTGCCGCGACCACACCGTGCGGGCACTCGCGTGGCAGGTCTTCGCCGACGAGGGCGTGACACTCGAAGCCTCCAGCAACGCCGATGCCGAAGCCGTGGCCATCGTGCCCGAGACGATCGGGGATCGCTTCGGCAATGTCATGTGTCCGTTCGTGGAAGCGCGCAGGCGACGCGACGCCGATCTCGCCCGCGACGAGGCGCAGCTCGCCGCGCGGCGGAAGGACCTCGAGCAGTTGAAGATGGAGGTCGACCAGTTGGAGGCATCGGTGCTGCGCCTCCGGATGGAGGCAGCGCAATCCCAACCGGCACCGGCTGCGGCAACCACGCCCACCGCGACGACATCGATCGATCCGGCCGCACCGCCCGCCACGCCCCCGGGCGGAGCCCCCCGATGACCACTGCCACACGCCCCCGCACCGTCACGCTCGCTTTCACCGGCGCATCGGGCATGACCTACGGACTGCGCCTGCTCGAATGTCTGCTGAAGGCGGATGTGCGGGTCTGGCTGATCTACTCCCAGGTCGCGCAGATCGTCGCGCACCAGGAGATGGATCTGAAGCTGCCGGCCCAGCCCCGGGAGGCCCGCCGCTACTTCCTCGATCGCCACGGCGTGGCAGAGGATCGCCTGGAAGTCTTCGGGCGGGACGACTGGTACGCCCCCGTGGCCTCCGGCTCCAATACGGCCGATGCGATGGTGATCTGCCCTTGTTCCATGGGGACCCTCGCCGCGGTGAGCGCGGGCCTCGCCGACAATCTCATCGAACGGGCCGCCGACGTCAGCATGAAGGAGGGTCGACCGCTGGTGATCGTGCCGCGCGAGACGCCGTTCTCGGTGCTGCACCTGGAGAACATGCTGCGTCTGGCGAAGGCCGGGGCCGTGATCCTGCCGGCCAATCCGGGCTTCTACCATCGGCCCGACAGCGTGGGCGGCCTCGTGGACTTCGTCGTCGCGCGCATCCTCGATCAACTGCGCGTCCCCCACGCGCTCGTGCCCCGCTGGGGCGGGCGCGACACCCCCGACGATCGCCGCACCGACTGACCCGACGCCATGGCCACCGACCGCCGCAGAGATGTTCCGCTGTTCCCCTTGGGCACTGTGATGTTCCCAGGCAGCCGGCTGCCGCTGCGGATCTTCGAACCTCGCTATCTCGCGATGCTTCGCGACTGCCTGCGCGACGGCACCGACTTCGGGGTCTGCCTGATCCAGGAAGGGAAGGAAGTGGGCTCGCCCGCGATGCCGGCGGACATGGGTTGCCTCGCATCGATCATCGAGTGGGACATGCCCGAGCCGGATCTCTATCACGTGATGACGGCCGGTACCGAGCGCTTCCGCCTGTTGACGACGCGGGTGCAGGACGACGGATTGCTGCGCGGCGATGTGGTGACGCTCGTACCGGAGACCAGCGTTCCGGTGCCCGAAAGTCACTCGCTGTGCGTGAGGGTCCTGCAGCAACTGATCGAGCGCGTGGGCGACGCGTGGTTCCCGCCGCCGCACCGGTTCGAGGATGCCTCGTGGGTCAGCTACCGGCTGGCGGAGGTGCTGCCCTTCGACGCACTCGAAAAGCAGCGGATGCTCGTGGCGAACGATCCGCTCGCGCGCCTCGACCGCGCCCTCCACCTCATCCGGCGCGGTTGAAGAGCGGCAACGCGGACGCGTCCAACCCCTCCAGCAGGATGCGCACTGGCGCCGGCACGCCGGACGCGAGCGCCTCGGTGATCGGGAACCATCGCCCGGCTGCCTCGCCGACCTGCCGCGGCTCCGGGACCACCTCGACATGCCAGGGATGAATCGTCAGCGAGAAGTGCGTGAAGCCGTGGCGCAGCGATGGGCCGGCCATGGACGTCAAGACGCGCACGCCGAAACGCTCGCGGCACGTGTCGACCAGCGTCGCGTCCTGCGCCATCTCGGGCAGCGACCACAGCCCGCCCCAGATGCCGCTCGGCGGCCGTTGTTCGAGGAAGACCCGGCCGTCGTGCCGCATCAGGAGCATCGCGACTGCGCGTTCAGGCCGCGCCTTTGCGGGGCGTGAGGCCGGCAGCCGGGCCGTCGTGCCATCGCGATGGGCCACGCAGTCGGTGCGCACGGGACACGCACCGCACTGCGGCCGGCTCCGCGCGCACACGCTGCTGCCGAGATCCATGAGCCCCTGCGTGTAAGCCTCGACGTGCTCCACAGGCAGCAGCGAATCGGCCAGCGCCCACATCGACCGCTCGACGGCCGGACTCCCGGGCCATCCGTCGATGCCACGCCACCGCGCGAGCACCCGCTTCACGTTGCCATCGAGGATCGCCGCGCGGACACCGAACGAGAACACCGCGATCGCGGCGGCGGTGGATCGCCCCACGCCCGGGAGCGTGGCGAGCGCATCGGCAGCGCGCGGAAACTCCCCTGCATGCTCGGTCATCACGGCGCGCGCCGCGGCATGGAGATTCCGCGCCCTCGCGTAGTAGCCGAGGCCGCTCCAGAGCGAGAGCACATCGTCGAGGGGTGCGGCCGCGAGCGTCGCGACGTCGGGAAAGCGTGCGAGAAAGCGTTCGTAGTACGGAATGACCGCCGTGACCTGCGTCTGCTGAAGCATGATCTCGGAGAGCCAGATACGGTAGGCGTCGCGCACGCGTTGCCACGGCAGGTCGTGGCGCCCGTGCACGCGCTGCCAAGCCACGATGCGCCCGGCGAACGGCGCATCGCTCGTCGGATCCACCGTCACGGCGCGACGCGCCAGGCGTTGCGCCCCGCGTTCTTCGCCGCGTACATCGCGCGATCGGCCTCCTGCACGAGGACATCCGCCGTGACGCCGTGACGCGGATAGATGCTCGCGCCGATGCTGCACGACATGGGAAGCGACTGCCCCTCGACCGGATAGTCGAGCGAGAGCGTCTCGCGCACCCGCTCGAGCACCGCGGCGAGGCGGTCCTCCGTGGTCTGGTCGGTGAGCACGAGGACGAACTCGTCCCCCCCGGTTCGCGCGACGGTGTCGCCTTCGCGCACGCACGCTTCCAGTCGACGCGCGGCAATGCGCAGCATCGCATCGCCGACGGCGTGACCCAGCCGGTCGTTGATCTCCTTGAAGCCGTCGAGATCGACGAAGACCACGGCAAGGCCGCGTCCGTGGCGCTCGGCCTGCGCCAGCGCCCGTTCGAGCTGCTCGCCGAGCAGATGACGATTCGCGAGACTCGTGAGCGGGTCGTGCGTCGCGCGGTGCTGCAGCTCGTGACGATCGGCCGTGAGATCGGTGACATCCGTGGAGACACCCACGTAGTGCGTGATGGTCCCGCCGTCGTCCCGGACCGGCGACACGTTGAGCCGGTTCCAGAAGAGGCGACCGTCCTTGCGGTAGTTGCGCAGGAGCACATGGGCATCCGTGCCCGCAGCGATCGCCGCGCGCAGGCGATCGAGTTCCGGCTGCTGCGAATCGCCCCGCTGCAGGAAACGGCAGTTGCGACCGATGGTCTCGGCGGCGCGGTACCCGGTCATGCGTTCGAAGGCCCGGTTGACGTACTCGACCGGCTGGGAAGGGTCGCGCATGTCCACCAGCAGGATCGCGCTGTCGCTCGCCTCGATCGCGCGATCGCGCAGCCGCAGGGCCTCCTCGATCCGCAGGCGCTCGGAGAGATCGCGTGCGACGGAGACGATCAGATCGCGTCCGTCGCTTCGGAGCGCGCTGCGGCGGATCTCCACGGGGACCGTCGTCCCGTCGCGGCGCCGGAAATGCCGCACGCGATGTTCCTCGGAGACATGCTCCTGCCCCGCGGCCGCGACGGCGTCGAAGAGTGCATGGAAATCCGCCGCGACAGCGCCGACGGTGACATCCATCACACCTTTCGAGAGCAGCTCCTGGCGCGGGTATCCGAGCATCTGGCACGCCGCGGCGTTCACGTCGGTGTACGCGAGGGTTTCGCGGTCGATCAGGAAGATCGGGTCCGGCGCCAGTTCCATGGCGGCCCGCGCCCGACGCAGCTCCTCCATGCGGGCGCGGCGCACCGTGACGTCGCGAACGAAGACGATGAAAACCTTGCGGCCCTGGTGTTCGAGACCGATGGCCTCGGCCTCGCCATAGACGTAGGTACCGTCCAAGCGGCGATAGCGCTGCTCGATGCGGGGAACGAGCCCGCCCGCGGCCATCTTCGTGACCCGCGCGACGGAGAGATCGACATCGTCGGGATGCAGGAATTCGAACCGGTTGCGCCCGAGGATCTCGCCGCGATGCGCCGCGCCGAGCAGTGCGACGCCCGTCTGGTTGATGAAGATGATGCGGTCGCCGGAGTGGACGAAGATCGCCACCGGAGCGCGATCCACCATCGCGCCGTACAGCTGCTGCATATCGAGAGGAGGTTCTTCGTGCATGCGACGAACAGCAGATCCTTGCCGGATTCCTTGCCTGCATTGACGGACGCTAGCGGCCACTCTAGCGCACCGCCTGCACGCACGCCACGCCCCGACCGATACGGTGCACGGTCGCACGATCGGCACAGCGCCGAGCGAAGTGCGTCGGGCCTGTTCGCACTGTGGACACCCGCGCGAACAGGCCCTGGCCACGCCGTCGTCCGGAAACGGGCATGCAAACATCGCGGATCGGACACGCCGGGGGAACGTGATCCCGGGCGTCGTCACGGCGACGCAGCCGTCGATCGAGAAGTGCTCGTCGGTTTGGTCTGCCGTCCAGTCGATCGCCCGCGACACAGCGCTCGACGCCGAGTATCGGAGGACGTCGGGCGACGGGACGAATGCGGACGGGTTCGCCGAGAACGGACCATCGAGCCGCGGTTGTGATCGCACAGGATTCCGCTCTGCGGGCCGATCCACGCATCCCAATCGGCGCAGCGCCCACCGCGCCGGCTGCATTCCGGACCGCGCGCGCTGGCCGGAGTCAGCAGAATGGTCTCGCTTCTAGATGCGGGTGTCTGCGTGCAGGAGCGGCACTACGGTCGGGGAGTCCACGACCTGGGAGAATGAGGCCGGTGAATTGGCCGGTGAATCGGCCGGTGAATCGGCCGGTGTATTCCTGGGGTGCGCCCGCAGCGGTCGATGGTGAGCAGCCACCGGACAGGATCTGGAGCGGGTGAAGGGAACAGCACCCGTTCGCTAACTCGTTTATTACGAACGTCTTTTCCGATCCAGGCGTCACGGAATGGACTCGATTGTGGACTCAAGTCTTCGGCCTGGTCAACGCAGGCCGTTGCGGGTGATCCAAAGCGAGCCAAGCACATCCATCAACAGCCAGAGCATCGGATTTCATTCCGAAGTCTATCTGTCTACTGACACATCACGCCACAGACCGCAACGGACAGGTGAGCTGCGTCCTCAAAGGACTGGCTCATCATCGACCGGCGCGTCCCCGTCTTTCACCCGCTCGATGAACCGCCTCATGGGCTCCGAGGGTTCGCCCCGGCGGCGCAGCAGGTAGGTAGAGAGCATCGGCGGGGTGCCGGCCAGCGGGCGAATGGAGATGTCCGGGCGCTGTAGCGTCTGCACCTGCGAGGCGATGGCGAAGCCGATGCCGTAGCCGGCGCCGACCAGGGTCAACATCACGCCCAGGCTGGTCACTTCATCGACCAGCTTGAGCGGCGTGCCTGCGTCCTGCAGCATCGCTTGAATCTGATGGCGGCAGCCCGATCCCGATTCGGGATGGCACAGAACCAGCGGGAACTTCAGGGCTTCGGCCAGCGGCACCTGCACGTGTGCCAGCAAGGGATGGCGTGTGGGCACGATCACCGACAGCGGATCGGTCCACACCGGCTCGGCGACGAGGCCATCATGCACCGCGTTTGACAACGCAAAGCCGATGTCCAGCAGATCGTCGTGCAGCATCTTGAGCTGCTGCGCGAACGGCAGCTCGAAGACGCGAATCTCCAGCTCGGGCTCATCCTCACGGCTGCGTGCCAGCAGGGTGGCGATGCGGGGCTGCGCCAGGCTGTCGCAGATGGCGATGCGCAGATGGCCCTGGTAGCCCTGTGCCGCCGCCTTGGCGCTCTTGACTGCCTGCTCCACGGTGGCCATCACGCGCCGGCATTCGCCGAGGAACACCTGGCCGGCCCAGGTCAGCCGCGTCAGGCGTGTGCTGCGGTCGAACAACTGCACGCCAAGCTGGCTTTCCAGGTCGCGCATCGCACGCGACACAGGTGATTGCTCGATGCCCAGACGCTCGGCTGCACGGGCCAGATGCAGTTCTTCCGCAACTGCGACGAAGTAACGCAGCAACCTGAAATCCAAGGCCACCTCCTGTTTGTCTTCTTCTGGTTCGGCCTATCGGGCGCCAGCATCTTCATCCGCATCCCGTCAGCACCTCCTTCGATGGCATCGCGTCGAAGCACTCATGCCCGTCGGGAACAGGCCCGTCGCCGACACGCGCGGAGCAGGCCGGCGCACACAGCCCGGGCATTGAATGCTGATGGTCAGTGTGCTGCGTCCGCAACGCTGGTAAATCAGCCGGTGTGCCGGGCACGCGCGCAGGCGCGCACGCGGGCTGGTGTCCGCGATCGGTGCAGCCGACGACGACACGCCGGCGTCAGGGCGGGCGTGCCGATGCAGTTTCATGGGGGTGTCTTTCGGCTCACCCCGCTCGTGCCCTGGTCGGTCACGAAGCCCAGCTCCAACACCCCGGACTTCTGCGTAGCCGCCATCCCCTGGGCGACGCGCTCGTAGATCCACCAGGCGGTCGCCGCGGATGAAGTCCTCGGGCTGCGGTTGACGCGGCGCGGAGGCCTGCAGCCGCTGCGCGAGCTGCTCGTCGCCCATGCGTTCGTCGTTCCAGAACACGCTGCCGTGGGTGGTGACAGACAGGTTCGCCACGTCGGGCTTGATCGGCTTCACTCCATTCAGACACAGATGCTAATGAGAATTATTATTGATTCTCCGTGGTTTTGTGTGATATGGCAACACCGATGGAATAACCCGGCCTTGCCTGGACACTCGCCGCCTCGCCGGCGACTGAAGGCCGGATGGCGGCAACTGGAAAGCCTCTGTGACCGGCATCGCCACCGGGAAGCACTCATGCCGTTCCCTACGGCCAGAGGAATGGACTCCACTTTCTGGGGGGAATCACATGAACTTACGCCATCTTCGCTGTTTCATCGCCGTGGCCGAGGAGTTGCACTTTGGCCGGGCGGCACGGCGCCTGCATGTGGAGCAGTCGCCCCTGTCGCGCACGATCCGCCAACTGGAGGCGGACCTGGGCGTGACGCTGCTGGAGCGCACGCCGCGCACCGTGCGCCTGACCCCGGCCGGGCAGGTGTTCCTGGAGGAGGCCCGGCGCGTGCTGCTGGCCTTTGAGCAAGCCCAGACCAAGGCGCGGGCGGTGGCGGCGGGACACCGGGGCACCCTGCGCATCGCCTTGGCCGGCGGCGTCGGGCGGACCCGGCTGTCGGCGTTGCTCGCGCTGTGCCGGGAGGAGGCGCCGGAAGTGGGCATCCGGTTGTTCGAGGCGCCGCTGTCGCAGGTGGTGGGCGGGCTGAGCAACGACCTCTACGACGCGGCCTTTGCGATGGCCGGCGAGATGGAGGCCGGGGTGGTCGCCAGGCCGGTGTGGCAAGACCCGTTGGTGGTGGCCATACCCGCGCGGCACCCCTTGCTGGCGCACAAGCGGGTACCGCTGGAAGAGGTGGTGGGCTACCCGCTGGTGCTGTGCCACCCGCAGGTTTGTCAGGAGTGCAGCCGGCAATGCGAGCGCCTTCTGCGCTTGGTGGAGACACCGCCGGTCGTGGCCGAGTACGTGACAACCCACTCGCTGATGCTGGCCCTGGTGGCGGCCGGCTATGGCGTGGGGTTTTCCACCGCGGCGCACGTGGTGGCATGCCGGCAGGCGGACGTGATCGTCCGGCCGCTGGATGAAGACTCGGCGGCGTTGACGACCTACCTGCTACATCCCGAGGGCGCGATGTCAGAGCCGCTGCGCCACTTCATCGACCGTGCGCAGCGTGTCGGCCATATGCCGTTGGATACGCAACGGCTCGCATGAGGCTGCCTCAGGCGGGTTGACCGATTCCATTTTGGTCAAAGCGCCAGACCTGTTTTGCCACAGCGGGATTCCATTGGCGGTGCACGGGCGCGCTGCACTCAGGCGTTGCTCGCGCTTGCCGTTGGCATCCTGCGAGCAACTTCGCATGCCCATCGTGGCGCGTCACAGCGAAGACGCGCGGCGCAACAGTGCTTGCCGCATGCGCATCGGCTCTGGCGTGTTGAGCTGATCGCGCTTTACTGGGCCTCTTTCCCTGCAAAGACTTTGGCCTGGTTATCCGGGTCAAGCATGGTGCCCGCGAATGACGCTGGTGACAGCGTGTTTCGCGGCTTGCGAATTGTGAGTGATGGCGCCATGCGCAGCAAGGCGCGCATCTCGCAACGAAACCGGCGGCATCAACGATGCCACGGTCTTCGCCGCTTCGCCACCTGCTCGTTTCGCCCGGAGATTCCTGGACAGCCACGCACGCCGCCTGTACGGCGGGTGCGCGTGCTTGGACTCGGTGCGATGACGAATGGAGGCGCGCGATATGCCGAAGTCGAGCAGCCTGGCCGATGGCGCCAAGACCTACTACCGCCCGATCGAGGCGGCAATCCGCTGGAGCGGATTGCTGCGCTTCGAGCGGCGCATCCTGGCGACCTTGGGACAGCGGCCTCTGCCGGAGGCAACGGAGTTTCCGCGCTGGCCGATGCTGCGGTTGAACGCCGAAAGAATCTTCGATGCGCTGGCTCACGGCGAGATGCCGTATGGCAAGGAGGGCTTGGGGCGGGACACGCAAGGCCTGGCGATGGACGACTCGTCGCTGACGGTGCGGCACGTCGATCTGAAAGCCTGGATGGCGCACTACTACCCCGGCGAGAAACCGGCGTTTCTGTTCGATGAGATCGAGCGTGCGCTTCACCCGGCGATCAGCCTGGACACAGTGGGCGCATTGCTGGTCGAGCGGGAAGCGATCAAGGCGCGGCTGGCGGAACACTTGGGCGTGCACGAGACGCTGCGCGCCGAGCATGAGGCGCTGCTCAGAACGCACGCCGCCTGCGCGGCCGACGCGGAGCGTGCGAACACGCCGGGGCCGCGCAGCGAATCGACCTACCTGAACATCGTTGGCGGGTTACTGACGCTGCTGCTGGGCAAGTCGCCCAGCGGCATGCCGTATTCCAGCTTCCTGACGCAGGAGGCCATCATCAGCGCGATGGTGGCGCACCACGGCAACGCGATGGGCATCACCGAGCGCACCCTGCAGGCCAAGTTCGCACTGGCTCGGCGCAATTTGCAGAGCACAACTTCCTGAGCGATGCCAGACCGTATCTGCGGTCGCGAATACCGCATTTGCGGTGTCTTTCTTCAACGCGGCGTTCTTAATTCGAGTCACGCCAATCAGCGCCACTGAGCGTTAAGGAGTGACCCTCATGTCTTCGCAGACCGCCGCCACGGCAGCACCGACCGAACACCGCATCCTGCGCCGCGCCGAGGTCGAAGCCAAGACCGGCTTCAAGCGCGCGCACATCTACAGCCTGATGAAGGAAGGCAAGTTCCCCAAGGCGCTGCGCCTGGGCGTGCGCGCGGTGGGCTGGGACTCGGTGGAGATCGAACAGTGGATCGCCGATCGCCTCAAAGAACGCGCCTGACGCTTCTTCTCGGTTCATGCCATTCGACGAGGAGAAGCTCATGCAGGTGGTGTCCATCATTTCGACCAAGGGCGGCGTGGGCAAAACCACGACGGCAGCCAACCTGGGCGGCTTCATCGCCGATGCCGGGCTGCGCGTGCTGCTGCTGGATCTGGACGTGCAGCCCACGCTGTCGAGCTACTTCACGCTGGACGTGCGCGCGCCCGGCGGCATCTACGAGATGCTGGCCTTCAACGAGCGGCGCATCGAGCAACTGGTGTCGCGCACCGCGATCGCGGGCCTGGACCTGGTGCTCTCCAACGACGACCGCGGCGAGCTGAACACGCTACTGCTGCACGCACCGGATGGGCGCCTGCGACTGCGCCATTTGCTGCCCGTCTTCCGCACGCACTATGACTTGCTGCTGATCGACACCCAGGGCGCGCGCAGCGTGCTGCTGGAGATGGCGGTGCTGGCGTCCGACCTGGCGCTGTCGCCGGTGACGCCGGAGATCCTCGCGGCGCGCGAGCTGCGGCGCGGCACGCTGCAACTGATCGAGGACATCGCGCCGTATCGGCACCTGGGCATCGAGCCACCGCCGCTGCGCCTGCTCATCAACCGCGTGCATCCGGTGTCGTCGAACGCGCGGCTGGTCCAGCAGGCGCTGCGACAGGTGTTCCAGGAACAGGCCGGCGTGCAGGTGCTGGACACCAACGTGCCGGCCATCGAAGCCTATCCGCGCGCTGCGACACGAGGATTGCCGGTGCACCGGGTGGAGTACCGGCGGCCGGCTGGGCGCACGGCGCCCGCGGCGCTGGACACCATGCGCACGCTGGCCGGCGAGCTGTTCCCCGCGTGGCGGGAGCGCTTCGCGCTGGTCACCGGCCGGGCCGATGCGGGAGGGGCCAGCCATGGCGAGCGCACATGAACTGGCGCGCGGCCGTGAACGGCTGCGCGCGCTGATCGAGTTCGCGCTGGGCGAAGGCTGGCGCGTGGTGCGCACGTCCGGCGGGCACCTGAAATTCACGAAACCAGGCTGCGCGTCGATCTACACCAGTTCGACTGCGAGCGACCACCGTGCCGACCGCAATGCCCGCGCGCAACTTCGCCGCGCCGACCGGCAGGCGCAGGAGAACGGCCGTGGCTGAGCTGACGCCGCAGGACATGGCTGCCAAGCTGCTGGCCACCGGCTTCGAGCGCAGCGGCCCTTCGGCCGCGACCTTGAGCGACCCCATCGCCGACACGCCGATGGTGGTGACGCTGGACCAGTTGCGGCCCTACGACCACGACCCGCGCGTGACGCGCAACCCGGCCTATGCGGAGATCAAGGCGTCCATCCGCGAACGCGGGCTGGACGCGCCCCCCGCGATCACGCGCAGGCCGGGCGAGGCGCACTACATCATTCGCAACGGCGGCAACACGCGGCTGGCGATCCTGCGCGAGTTGTGGAGCGAGACCAAGGAGGAACGCTTCTTCCGCATTGCGTGCCTGTTCCGCCCGTGGCCGGCGCGCGGCGAAATCGTGGCGCTGACCGGGCATCTGGCCGAGAACGAGCTGCGCGGCGGGCTGACCTTCATCGAGCGGGCCTTGGGCATCGAGAAGGCGCGCGAGTTCTACGAGCAGGAAAGCGGCCAGGCGCTGTCGCAGAGCGAACTCGCGCGGCGGCTGACTGCCGACGGCTATCCGGTGCCGCAGTCACACATCAGCCGCATGAACGATGCGGTGCGCTATCTGCTGCCGGCGATCCCGACGCTGTTGTACGGCGGATTGGGCCGGCATCAGGTGGACCGGCTCGCGGTGCTGCGCAAGGCGTGCGAGCGCACCTGGGAGCGGCGTGCGCTGGGCCGCACCGTGGCCGTGGACTTCGCCACCTTGTTTCAGGACGTACTGACGCAGTTCGACACACAGCCGGACGACTTCTCGCCGCAGCGGGTGCAGGACGAGCTGGTGGGCCAGATGGCCGAGCTGCTGGAAGCGGACTACGACACGCTGGCGCTGGAGATCAACGACAGCGAAAGCCGCCAGCGTGCGCTGACCAGCGAACCAGCGGTGCCGACGCCACCGGCAGCGCCTGTCGTGCCTGCTGCTCCTCCCCCGCCGGTCTCCGCGCCTCAGCAGCCACCCGCCTCGTCTGTGCCGCGCGACGCCACGCCTCCGGCGCCAGCAGCGACACCGTCTGCATCGCCCGGAGCGCCGGAGGAACAGCACGGGCAACACGACGAGCGCCTGCAAGGGCACATCGTGACACCGGCACCGACCACCGAGCGCCTGCAGTCCATCCAGCGGATGGTCGCGGACCAGCTCGGCGACAAGCTGCCCGACTTCGAGGCCGATGCGCTGCGTGCGATCCCCGTGCAGGTCGGCGGGCTCTATCCCATCTCGGACGTCTGGTATGTCGAGCCGGGGCTGGACGCGCCGGATCGGCTGCGGGTGCACATCGCGCAGTTCGCGCGCGAGATCGCCGGGGATGCGGCGGTAGCCGACCACATCGAGGCCAGCGACGGCGGCATCGGCTTCGTCTGCGTGGCGCCGGCCGTGGGCCAGGCGAAGGTGCTGCCGGCGTTCGCGCGGGCGGTGCTGACCCTGCTGCATGCGCTGAGCGCGGCGCCGCCCGCCGCGAACGGATTGGACCGCGCGCGGCTGGCCGACGAGCTGGCGGCGCTGCTCCATGGCCATGGCGGCTCGGCCACACGCCTGAGCGATGCTGCGCTGGTGAAGCTGTTCCGTCTGCTGCGCCTGGCGCGCCGGCTGCTGGATCTGGAAGCCGGTGACCCGGGCCACGAGTCCTGAGCGCGCAGGAGGCTCCCGTATGTCGGCACCGCACCCGCTCAACCAGGCCGTGATCGCCCAGGCCCTGCATGACCTGCGCAACGGCCAGTTGCGCCGCTGCAAGGCCATGGGCTTCGGCGAGGAGGAGCTGGATGCGCTGAAGCACCCCGAACTCGTGAGCATGCTGGTGAATGCCACGGTGTCGTGGTGTTCGGTGTCGGTGAACCGGGAGGTATTGAAGCGGCTTCTGAGCCAGGTGCACGACGTGGAGCGGGAGATCGCCACGGTGGACCGCATGCTGCGCCTGGGGGCGAGCACGGAGATGGTCAGCAAGTTCTACGGCCTCACGCATCAGGAAGTGGCGCTGCGCCGTGACATCCTCGGGCTGCCCAAGCGCAAGGGCCGGCATCCGGTGCTCGATGAGGCGCAGGACGTGGCCTTGTGGGAGCGCTGGAAGGCCGGCGTCACCGAGCGCCATATCGCCCTGTCCGACGACATGGCGATGCTGGCGCTGACCATGGACCTGGCCGAGGCGCTGAGCCTGCCGATGTCGGTGGTGTGGGCGGCAATACGAAACTGGATCGACCAGGGGCTGGTGTAGGCCATGAGCACGGGTGGCGTACCACGGCGCGAAGGCCCCGTTGCGCTGTCCGCGCTCTTCGACGATGCCCTGCAGCACCTGCAGCCGGCGCAGGGAACGGCGCCGGCCGCCGACGGTTTCCTCTACAGCGGCAACCGCCATGAGAGCGTGCCGCGCCGACTGTTCCTCGACCGACGCCTGACGCCGCTGGAGCGCAACGCCTGGCAGGTGTTCCGCCTGCAGCTCAACGACGACGGCGT